>NZ_GG774707.1:437033-473691 GCF_000162515.1 Bacteroides sp. 1_1_14
GAAATCAATAAATCTGGTTAGGCCCAGAGGACTCGTCTGGCGGATATTCACTATCACACCATCGGGGAAAGTAATAGAAGCTCCTTTTATTACTTCTGATGGTTGCAGAACATAGGAGTCTGAATGCATCTCCGGGTGAGACAAAGGAAAATCATATTCGCGCTTTATATGCGTAAGAGCTGTTTCAGGAGAATGATTGCATTCTTCCAAAAGGGCATCGTAACGCATGGTGGTAACATCCAAGCCGTGACGATGCATCCATTGACGGACACTTTTTATTCTTACCTTGTACTGACGGCAGAAAGAATGAAAACTTAAATGAGGAATAGAAGCATCGCGAAGATGAGCCTTGTAGTCCGCAATAATTAAGGGGTAAATGGGGTTGGCTTCCATGTTTTTTGAGCCAAAGGTAAGAAAATACAAAAATTAAGGAAAGATGGCATCGCGGAGACGCTTACGTGACGGCAAAATGCCGGGAAGTTTTACCATCACTTTGCCATCACTGCTTGTTATTACTGTTATGTGATTGTATATCAATATATTGGCTCTAAAAGTGACGGATGACGGCAAAAAACATGTTTTTTTCTTTAAATGTATGGATGGGGTTAACTCAATATTGATACATACTTTTTTGCATAAAAGCTTTCTTTATTTAATTTATTTTATATCTTTGCTAGCATATCAAGATTACAATCAACTATTTATTCACATAAACTTAATAAAATTATGTTCAAAGCTCCTTTTTCTTTTGACGGTCGTATTCGTAGGATCGAATATTTCCTGTCTGGTATTATCGGTGGTATCGTTTTTGGTGTTGCCTATTCTCTCGGTTTAGCTACTTTGTTTCTTGGTGCGGCTGCCGGTTCCGCGGGTGGTTCCCTGTTTGGTATCTTGATTGGTATCGTAGCGGGAATAGCTTCCATATGGTTCTCTTTGGCGCAGGGCGTGAAGCGGTTGCATGACTTAAACAAGTCCGGTTGGTTGATACTCATTTGCTGTGTTCCTATCATCGGATGGGTGTTCAGTCTCTATATGTTGTTTGCCGATGGTACGGTAGGTCCTAATCAGTATGGTGAAGATCCGAAGAATCGTATGCCATATCAGCCGCAGCCAACTTCTGTAAATGTAACAGTGAATGTGTCGAGAGAAACTCCTGCTGAAGCATCTGCCGAAGAAGAAAAAACAGAAAAAGCCGAATAGTCTTTAATAAGCAGAAATATGGTTGCCTCTTGCAAAATTCGTTTTGCGAGAGGCATTTTTTTTACTACCTTTGAGGATTGGTAAACAGAAAAAAGAAGATAAATATGAAAAAAGTAATTTGCAGTGAAAAAGCACCGGGAGCTATCGGTCCTTATAGTCAGGCGATAGAAGCCAATGGAATGGTATTCGTATCGGGTCAGTTGCCTATCGATGCGGCTACCGGAAAGATGGCGGAAGGAATTGAAGAACAGGCACGCCAGTCGTTGGAGAATATAAAACACATCCTGGAAGAAACAGGGCTGACAATGGGAAACATTGTAAAAACGACTGTATTTCTCCAGGATATGTCTTTCTTTGCCGGAATGAACGGCGTATATGCTACGTATTTTGACGGAGCTTTTCCGGCACGTTCGGCTGTGGCCGTAAAGGCTTTGCCGAAGGATGCGTTAGTGGAGATTGAGTGTATCGCGGTTCGCTAACAAATCGGCGACAATAAAACTGCTGCCTCCCACGAAGATGAAGTCTTTAGGGGGGCAGTTTTCTTTTGCTGCCCGTACGGCATCCACTACGGTAGGGTAGGAGGTGCCTTTCAGTCCCGCTTCCGAAGCCATTTTCATCAGCTCATCTTCCGGCATTGCACGTTTCACGCTCGCTTTGGTGAAATAGTAGGTGGCGTCTTTCGGCAACAGTTCCAGAACACTGCTGATATCCTTGTCGCTGACCATGCCGAATACAATATGCAATTCCTGATGCAACTTTTCGTGTATATACTTCAATTGCTTGCGAATACTTTTAAAGCCATCAGCGTTGTGACCTGTGTCGCAGATGAGGTCAGGATAGCTTTGGAGTTTCTGCCAGCGTCCCATCAGACCGGTCATCTCGCATACATTAGAGAATCCGGTATGGTAATCTTTATTACAGATTTCATATCCCAGGTTCTTTAAAATATCCAGGGCTGCCAGGATTGTGAGACAATTTTCTGTTTGACAGAGACCGCTCAGTTCGTAGTATAATCCCGTCATAAAACTGGAATTATGAATGGATATTGCGTCTTTTCTTTTATCCATGATTCTGTCTATCGCACGTATGGCGTCAGCCGGGTTGATAAGAGAGACAAATTGCATCATTTTCATTGGAAGCGTCTGTATCTGCTGAAGTTTTATTTCCTCCTCCAATAATTCCTGCAAATCGGCTCTGGACTCTTTCAGGTTATCATATGACAAATATTGCACATGGGTGAAACTCTTTAATTCTTCCGAGAAGGTGATGAAGGTATTCATTGCCTTGGCTTTCATCGTAAATACTCTTTTCACCGCTCCGGATACTTTTCCCACTACTACCGGAACATCTTCTTTGATAATTCCTGCCTTTTCTTTAGCTATTTTAGTCAGTGTGTGGCCCAGATATTGCATATGGTCGAAACCGATATTGGTAATAACACACAGATCGGGGGTGATGATATTGGTACAGTCCAGACGTCCGCCCATGCCTACCTCGATCACTGCCACATCTACCTTCTGATCGGCAAAATAGCGGAATGCCATTGCCGTGGTAAGTTCGAAGAAAGAAGGGTGCAGAGGTTCGAAAAAGGAACGGTGGTCTTCTACAAAGTTGACCACATACTCTTCGGGAATCATTTCACCGTTGATACGGATACGCTCGCGGAAATCAATCAGATGCGGGGAAGTGAATAACCCGACTTTATAGCCCGCGGCTTGTAGCACGGCAGCGATCGTATGCGAACAGGAACCTTTTCCATTTGTCCCGGTGATATGTATCGTTCTGAATTCTTGATGCGGATGACCTAAATGTTCGTCCAATTTGTGTGTTGTCTCTAAACCTGGCTTATATGCTTTACCACCTATTTGCTGAAACATCGGTGCACTTTCATATAAGTACTTTAAAGTGTTCTGATAATCCATGTTTTATAATATTTAACTCCGGGCAATCTTTATTGCTCGCAAAATTGTTTATCTTTAGAACCATCATTCCAACTGTAAACGGAGGATTGATGAATGAGACTGCAAATATCAACATTAAAATCTAAGAAATCATGGGAACTAAGAAAAATTTTGTAATTGACACAAATGTTATTCTTCACGACTATAATTGTTTGAAGAATTTTCAGGAAAATGATATTTATCTCCCCCTTGTCGTACTGGAAGAACTGGACAAGTTCAAGAAAGGAAACGAGCAGATTAATTTCAATGCCCGTGAGTTTGTCCGGGAACTGGATTTGCTGACAAGTGACGAACTTTTCTCTAAAGGAGTGAGTCTGGGAGAAGGATTGGGACGCCTGTTCATTGTCCCCGGCAATGTGGATGCTCCCAAAGTTCATGAATCTTTTCCGGTGAAGAAACCCGATCATCTGATATTGGCAGCCGTTGAATATCTGGCGGGTAAATATCCGAAGACTCCGGCTATCTTAGTGACCAAGGATGTGAACCTGCGTATGAAGGCACGTTCCATCGGCATTACCAGCGAAGACTATATCACAGATAAAGTATCCAATGTCGATATATTCGAGAAATCCAATGAGATCTTTGAAAACGTGGATCCGGCATTAATCGACCGTATCTATTCCTCCAAAGAAGGCATCGACCTGAGTGAATTTGACTTTAAAGACGTCATTCATCCTAACGAATGCTTCGTTCTGAAAAGTGACCGGAACAGTGTACTGGCACGATACAATCCTTTTACCCATTCCATTTGCCGCGTCACGAAGGGACGCAACTATGGTATTGAACCTCGTAATGCCGAACAGAGTTTTGCTTTCGAGATACTGAACGATCCGAACGTCAAACTGGTGGCATTGACAGGAAAAGCAGGAACGGGTAAGACATTGCTGGCTTTAGCGGCAGCTTTAGGCAAGTTGACTGATTATAAGCAAGTATTGTTGGCACGTCCGGTGGTGGCGTTGTCCAACAAGGATATCGGTTTCCTTCCGGGAGACGCACAGGAAAAAGTTGCTCCATATATGCAACCGCTGTTTGACAACCTGAATGTGATCAAACGTCAGTTTGCCGCTAACTCGACCGAAGTGAAACGTATCGAAGATATGCAGAAGAGCGAGCAACTGGTGATTGAAGCGCTGGCATTTATCCGCGGACGTAGTTTGAGTGAAATGTACTGTATCATTGACGAAGCGCAGAACCTGACCCCGAATGAAATAAAACGATCATTACCCGTGCAGGCGAAGGTACGAAGATGGTGTTTACAGGAGATATCCAGCAGATTGACCAGCCGTATCTGGATAGTCAGTCTAATGGTCTTGTATATATGATCGACCGTATGAAAGACCAGAATATCTTTGCACATGTCAATCTGGTGAAAGGTGAACGCAGTCAGTTGAGTGAGTTGGCCAGTAATCTGTTATAAATAATAAAGAACTAAAAAAAAGAAGAATGAAGAATTACCGGTAGTATAAATGCGCCGGCGGATTCTTCATTCTTCTTTTTTATTCTTTGTTTCTAGTCCTTCATTCTTAATTTTCTTTCTTACCGAAATATTTTAGGAATTGCGTACGTTCGAACGTATTGATGCCTTGAACGTCTTTAATATTCAGTTTTCCTTTGAACTGAGCGATGCTTTCGAAACCTTTCCGTTCCATCCATGCAGATAAGAAGCGGGTGGATTCTCCGATGAATGCGTTCGTGTTCTGATAGACAGCGCTGCAAACTTCTACGGCAGTAGCTCCGGCAAGGATTGCTTTTACTACTGCTTCCGGACTGGAAACACCACCGGAGGCTGCATAATCGATTTTGTCTACCACTGAGGATGCGATTCCAATCCAACGGAGAGGAGTGGCAAGATCGGCGGAAGTGCTGAATACTGCACCGGATATTTGTTCCATATTCTCGATATTGATATCCGGCTGGTAGAAACGGTTGAAGAGAACCACTGCAGCTGCTCCGTTAGCGTACAGCTGATCGATCAGAGCTACAGGATTTGTCAGGTTGTCCCCCAGTTTCATAATCACCGGAATGCTTACTGTCCGTTTGATATGACGCAGGATGTCGATATGACGCTGCTCAAATGAACCGTACGTATATTGTACATCCGATTGCAATGCCAGAATATTGATTTCCAGTGCATCGGCACCGGCTTCCTGTATCTGTTTGGCAAAGTCTATCCATTCCGCATCCGAATAGCAGTTGATGCTGGCTATGATGGGGATGTTACACTCTTTTTTGCTTTCCTTGATTAAGGTGAGATATTCAGCTAATTTGTGTTCACGGATATATTCTTCCAGATAATCGCTTGCTTCCGGATAAAAAGCGGGATCTTTCAGTTGATCCGCTTCCAGCATGATTTGCTCCTCAAACAGAGATTTCAGTACGATGGCACCTGCACCTGCTTCTGCCAGTCTCTTATTTTTGCCGGCACTGTTGGTCAGTCCCGAACTACTGATAATGATTGGGTTTCTGAGAGAAAGCCCTGCGAAAGTAGTTTTTAAATCGGTCATAATTATATCTTTTTAAAGTAGTTGGCTACTGATTAATAGTTTCTTTCTCCGAATATCTTGCTTCCTACCCGTACCAGAGTGCTTCCTGCGGCGATTGCTTCGTGATAGTCATGTGACATACCCATCGACAATTCACGGAAAGTATCCGAATCGGCAAACCAGTTTGCTTTTATTTCCTGAAAGAGCCTATTCAGTAAACAAAATTCCCGGTTAATTTGTTCAACATCATCGGTGTTGCTTGCCATTCCCATCAATCCGCAGATGCGTACGTGAGACAGTTCTTTCCATTCGCCGGCATGCAGCATATCCTTGCATTCTTCGGGGCTGAAACCGAACTTGGTCTCTTCCTGTGCAACGTGAATTTGTAACAGACAGTTCACGATACGTCCCGCTTTGGCAGCTTGCTTGTTGACTTCCGTCAGCAGTTTGTACGTATCGATTCCATGTATCATCGCTACGTAGGGGATCATGTATTTGATCTTGTTTGTCTGCAAGTGCCCGATAAAATGCCATTCGATGTCTTTCGGCAACGTTTCGTATTTAGCTGTCATTTCCTGCACTTTGCTTTCTCCGAAAATACGCTGTCCCGCCTGATAAGCCTCTTCTATCGCTTCATTGGGATGGAATTTTGAGACAGCAACCAGCCGGACTCCTTGTGGGAGTTCGGCCAGCACTTGCTTAAGATTGTCAGCAATACTCATGGTTACTTATGCTTTTGACGGATCAAACTCTGGTTTGTCATTCGGTCCGGCACTGTAAGGATATACATCCATCAACGGGGTCTCGGATACCATACCGATCTGGTAATCGGCCATCGTTCCTTTCATGCCTTCATCCAGCTTCTTCACTGCGTCACGCAAGTCGGCAGCCTGAACCAACACTTGGGTAGAAGTTTTTTTCTCTGCACCGCTTTTTTCGTCAAGGGTGATAAAGATAAGTTTGCACTTAAACCAGCGGTCGGCACTTTCCTCGTCGCTGGGGAAAAGTTCGCTATAGTTGGCACGTTTAATGTCCGATACTGTAAATTCTCCTGTTATAAATGGAGTCATCTCCTCGATAATACGTGCTTCTGCTTCTGTAAAGCTGAGTGCATCTACCAGATAAGGTTCAGTCACTTTCTTCTGCATTCCGTTTTCCATCGTTTTCTCGTAACGGATTTTGCACTCAAACCAAGTATGCATTGCCATAATTTTTCTTCTTTTTTAGTTTATTGATTCGTGTAAATTGCCTACAAAGATAAACAAAATACGAAGTAACTACCGAAAGATTTTTATTTTCTTTTATGCAGATTCCTCAATTCGAACGAAAGCATGACGCGGAAAAGTCCGATGATGAAGAAAGTAAAGGAAATCATGTAGACCACGTACAATGCACCTACTGCCGGTTGCCACAATATGATGAGAGCACAGATGATGGCGAGGATACCGAAGGCCATATACCAGCCCCAGTCACGGGTGCCGTAACGTTTGAGGTCGATGGAATAGCCGGTAGAGGAAAAGCCCCGGAACATGAGCCAGAAGGCGATGATAAACGGAATCACTTCCATGCTGACCATCGGATAGGCAATCAGGTAAATACCTAAGATAAGGTCGATAATTCCTCCTACCAGATACCAGCCCCAACTCGGTACTCCCTTGCGGTTGCTGAGGGAGAATATAATTTCGAGAATACCGCTTATCAGCATCGATATGCTGAAAACAATGCTCAGTGCCACATAGCTGCTGAGGGGTGAGAACATAAGCCAAAGGGCGACAATAATATACACGATTCCTAACAGGAGAGAGGTCCACCAGTTTTTTACTGAATGTTTGATCTCATTGAAAACAGTTTCCATACGTTCTTTAATTTTAAATGAATACTCTGTGAATTTGTGGAGGAATAACAAATTGATTTTAGAAAAGGTTTTCGTGTGAACATATTCCGGGGATAAGTTGTTTTTATTATAAAGTAATTTTAAAATGTAAATGCAATATGGCAACAACAAATTTCAAAGGACAACCGGTGAAACTGATCGGTGAATTTATACAAGTAGGTAAAGTCGCTCCTGACTTTGAGTTAGTAAAAACAGATTTGTCTTCTTTCTCCCTGAAAGACCTGAACGGCAAAAATGTGATTCTAAATATTTTTCCAAGCCTGGATACCAGTGTCTGTGCAACATCGGTACGCAAATTTAATAAAATGGGAGCAGGTCTGAAAGATACGGTAGTATTGGCTATCTCCAAAGACCTTCCTTTTGCCCATGCACGTTTCTGTACGACGGAAGGTATCGAAAACGTAATCCCATTGTCAGATTTCCGTTTCTCTGATTTTGACGAGAGCTACGGACTGCGTATGGCAGACGGACCGTTGGCAGGCTTACTGGCACGTGCAGTAGTCGTAATCGGCAAAGACGGCAAAGTAGCATATACGGAACTTGTTCCGGAGATTACTCAGGAACCTGACTATGAGAAGGCATTGGCGGCAGTTAAAGAATAGGTAATAAGTATTAGGTATTAAGTAATAAGTATTAGCCGAGGTCGCTTATTTCATTATTGGCATTAATTATGCGGAGTATTACTTAATACTTATTACTTAATACCTATTACCTATTACTTTACATTAAACCTTAACCACATGGACAAAATTCGATTTTTCTTCATCGCCCTGTTAGGTATGGGCGCTGCACACTTGTCGGCTCAAACGGCCGATAGTACACAAACTTCTCCCTGGACAACGGAAGGTTTTGCCGGACTCAAGCTGACGCAGGTTAGTTTGACCAACTGGTCTGCCGGAGGTGACAATTCTGTCGCTTTTGACTTGCAAGGTACTTATCAGGCTAACTATAAAAAGGGAAAGCATATATGGAACAACCGTCTTGAACTGGCTTATGGCTTGAATAAGACAGGGGAGGATGGCATGAGAAAGGCCAATGATAAAATATATATGAATACCAACTATGGGTATTCTATCGCCAAAAACTGGTATGCAAGTGCATTTACCACTTTCCAGACACAATTCTCGCCAGGATACGACTATTCAGTCAATAAGGATGTCGCTATCTCCGAATTTATGTCTCCGGCATATCTGACTACCGGTTTGGGATTCACATATGATCCGGGAAAGATTTTCACGGTTGTATTGTCTCCTGCCTCTTGGCGCGGCACCTTTGTTCTAAATGACCGTTTGTCTGATGAAGGCGCTTTTGGTGTCGATCCCGGCAAACATCTTTTGTCGAGCTTCGGTGCTAATCTGAAAGGAGAGGTGAAATATGAATTCTTAAAGAACATGACTGTATATTCCCGTCTGGACTTGTATTCTGACTACTTGCATAAACCTCAGAATATTGATGTGAACTGGGAAGTGCAGATTAATATGGCAATCAACAAATGGTTCTCCACTACGCTGACTACCAATATGGTCTATGACGATGATATCAAAATAGTTCAGAAAGACGGCAGCAAAGGATCACGCCTGCAATTTAAAGAAGTGCTGGGCGTAGGAGTGCAGTTTAATTTTTAAGTAATAAGTAATAGGTAATAAGTATTAGGTAATAAGTATTAAGTATTAAACCGTGTGGATAAGCTAATAACACAGCAGCTTCGGTTAATACCTAATACTTATTACCTATTACTTATTATTTATTTCTCTTCATTCCTTTATAAACCAGGAAGCCCACGATGAATATTCCGATTGCGATGAAGCAATAGCCGATTTCGTGGCTGTATTCTGTTACTTTGGCAATCAGTTGTTCTTCGCTTTCGATGCCGGGCACTGTCGAGAGGTAATACCCGATTATGGCGAGGATTGTATTCCATAATCCGGCTCCGATAGTGGTATACAACAGGAAGGTGTGCATTTTCATGCGGGCAAGTCCTGCCGGTATGGAAATCAGTTGGCGAACTGCCGGAATCAATCGGCCGATGAAGGTGGAAAGTGCGCCATGCTTGTCGAAATAAGATTCGGCATGTTGTACTTTGGCTTCGTCGATCAGACACATGTGCCCGATGCGGCTGTTGGCAAATTTATAAATAATGGGACGTCCCAGCCATTTGGCCAGATAATAGTTGATTAATGCGCCGATATCTGCACCGATGGTGGCAAATAAGACTACCAAGTAAATATTAAGCTCGTCATTGACAGCTGCTTTGTATGCTGCTGGCGGGATGATCACTTCCGATGGGAAAGGGATGAAGGAGCTTTCTATAGTCATTAATAAAGTGATTGTCCAATAATTCAGATGTTCGAGACACCACTGGATAAAAGCTACTGATTCCATGTGTTTTTGGGCTAAAGTTTATTAATATGATTATTTATTTCCTTTCTCTTTCTTCATGCGCTTCCAGACTTCTTTGAGCATTTGTTCGCCTTCCTCCGTTTGGTTAGGTCTGGACAGCAGATCCAGAATGATGTCCTCGCTGATCGGATGGGCACTTTCACTGTTGTACTTGAAGAAGTCGTCTATCTCGTTATGCATCAGACTGAGAATACTCAGTTTCTCTGTGACGTCTGCATAGTTGGGATCAATCCGGTATGACTCTTCAAAACAGAGTTTGGCTTGATATAAGTACTCTGCGTCCGAATAGGCCGAAGCTACCAAATACCACATTTCTGCACTCGGTTCCATCACCAGTGCTTTGTCAAAAGCCTTGACTGCCTTTTTTTTCTGACCTTCCTTCATGTAGAGTTTACCTTCTGTCAGATGGATACCGGGATCATCCGGCTGGATCTTTTTGGCTTTTTACATAACAGATGCGCTTCCTCATGCTTGCCTAGTTGGGAGGCGGCTACAGCTTTGTTGGTATAAGTATCTATCAATAGAGGAGAGTTGCCGGCTCCGTCTGCTACAAAACGGTCGATGACACGTTGGTAGCAATCGTCTGCTTCTTGCCATGCTCCTTTGTTGGAATATGCCATCCCCAAAAACATGTAACCCATTTCGGGAGGAAAGGCTTTGTATTCTATCGCCTTTGTATAATTCTCAATGGCGGCATCCGAATTGTTCAGATAGAAATAGCAATGTCCGCGGTAAGCGTAGGCTTCTCCAAACGTCTCGTCGGCAGCCAGTGCAAAGTCACAGGCTTCGATTGCTTTTTCGCTGTCTTCAGCTGCAAAGCGGCATTTGGCAAGTCCCACCCAGTAACTGGCATTGTAAGGGTCCATATCAATCAGTTGATTGTAATAGGTCGATGCGGCTTCGAGTTCATTGGTGCCTGCGAGATAGTCTGCCATGACAGCTATGAAATCTTCTTTTTTACCGAATCGGGGGGTACCTTTATCCAACCATTCCTTGGCGGCTTCGGGGTATCCCATATCCATATAGAGATAGATGATGTTAATAATTGTTTCCAGTTCATCCGTATCTTCTATGGTATCTAATGTGCTTCGGGCTGCTTCCAGTTGTCCTTCGTTCAGCAGAAGTTCCGCTTTCAGCATTTTTACATCAGTAATATAATCATCTGTGATGCTTTCTGCAACTTTTTTCGCCAGAGGTATTTTACCGGTATCAAGATAAAGATAGGCCTGCTCTACCAGTAGATCTGTGCTGTCGGGATGCAGGTGGAGGCCGTAAGTTATGACCTCTTGCGCTTCGTCGAATTTCCGTTCGGCAGCGTATCGGTCAGCAATGTCGGCTAGTTGGTCTCCGTCCAGATAGAGTTGTCGGTTTTCTGCTTTTGCCGTTTCATATTGAGCGATTAACTCGTTTAGTTCTTTATTTGCGGACGGTGAATTTTTTCTCCCCATTCTGATTTATTTTGATTTGAATAAAGCAGCGCTAAAAAGATGTTTAGGCACGGATTACACAGATTGAAGCGGCTTGTAAGTTACGTGAACTCTTTAAATCCGTGCAATCCGTGTAATCCGTGCCTGAATAATATCATAGATTTATTCCTTATTCGGCTTTTGGCACTGCCTTTTTATGTTTAAGTAGCCTGTGAGGGCTGAATTTTATTTATTGATTTTGCCCCAGGTATCCTTTAATCCTACCGTGCGGTTGAATACAAGTTTCTCCGGAGTCGAGTCTTTGTCGATATTGAAATAACCGATGCGTTGGAATTGCAGGTATGAGAGCACAGGCAAGGTTGCCGCAAACTTCTCGATATAGCAATTCGGCAGAACTTTCAAAGAATCCGGATTGATGATTTCCTTCATTGCTTCCAGAGCTTCGCAGTTCTTTGCTTCACGGATGGCAGCCAGTTCGTCGCGTGGGTTTTCTACTTTCCACAGACGGTCGTAGAGGCGTACTTCTGCTTGCAGGCAGTGGTTGCAGCTTACCCAGTGGAGCGTACCTTTCACTTTGCGGTTGGCATCCGGCATACCGCTGCGGGTGTTCGCGTCATATTCACAATATACTTCTGTGATTACGCCGTTCTCATTCTTCTTGCATCCGGTACATTTTACGATGTAAGCGTTTTTGAGGCGTACTTCCTGTCCCGGAGTCATGCGGAAATATTTCTTGGGCGCGTCTTCCATAAAGTCTTCGCGTTCCATCCATAATTCACGGCTGAACTCGATCATGTGGCTTCCTGCTTCCGGATCTTCCGGATTGTTGATAGCTTCCAGTTCCTCCACTTGTCCTTCCGGATAGTTGGTGATGATGAGTTTCACCGGGTTGATGACAGCAGATACGCGGGTAGCACGGCTGTTCAGATCGTCACGTACGGAGCTTTCCAGCAATGCGATATCGTTCAGGGCATCGTAAGTCGTATAACCGATTTTATCGATAAATTTATGAATAGATTCCGGAGAATAACCACGACGGCGGAAGCCGCAGATGGTCGGCATACGGGGATCGTCCCATCCGTTCACCAATCCTTCTTTTACCAGCGTCAGCAGGTTGCGTTTGCTCATCAGCGTGTAGCTCAGGTTCAGCTTGTTGAACTCAGTCTGACGGGGACGGTTGTCGTTCAGATCCTTACCTTCTTTCAGCCAGTCGATGAAGAGATCATAGAGCGGACGGTGTACCACAAATTCGAGCGTACACAGAGAGTGGGTTACTCCTTCGAAGAAGTCACTCTGTCCGTGGGCGAAGTCGTACATCGGATAAGCCTTCCAGGTAGTACCTGTGCGGTGGTGCGGATGCTTCACGACACGATAGATGATCGGGTCACGGAAGTGCATATTAGGATTGGCCATGTCGATTTTGGCACGGAGTACCATAGCGCCTTCTTCTATCTCACCGCTGTTCATCTTCTTGAAGAGTTCCAGGCTTTCTTCGATTGGGCGGTCACGGTACGGGCTGTTCACACCTGCTTGCGTGGGAGTACCTTTTTGCTGGGCAATCTGTTCGGCTGTTTGCTCGTCGATATATGCTTTTCCTTCCTCGATGAGGCGGATGGCGAAGTCCCATAATTGCTGGAAATAGTCGGAAGCGTAGTATTCGTTTCCCCATTGGTAGCCAAGCCATTGAATATCTTCTTTGATGGCTTCTACGTATTCCACGTCCTCTTTGGTCGGGTTTGTGTCGTCGAAACGAAGGTTACATACACCGCCATGTCTGGCAGCGATGCCGAAATCAAGGCAAATAGCTTTGGCATGACCGATGTGAAGGTATCCGTTCGGTTCGGGCGGGAAGCGGGTCTGCACTTTTCCACCATTTTTACCTTCCTTCAAATCCTTCTCTACTGCCTGTTCAATAAAGTTCAGGCTTTTCTTATCGCCTGTGTCTTCGTTTTTAATATCTGTCATAACGTTAAAATGTTAACTCTATTTATAGGCTACAAAAGTAGGACATTTTTTTTATTTTACTGGAATATAACCGCTCTTTTTTATAATCTCCTGTCCTTCGGGCGAAAGAATGAAGTTGATCAGAGGAGCTACCTGCTCTTTGTTCTTCACATTATAATAGTAATAAAGGGGGCGGACAATGGGATAAGTTTTGTTCGTTGCGTTCTCTACTGTCGGGGCGGCGTAGTGGCTTCCGTCATATGAAACGGAAAGCGTTTTGGTGCGGGGAGATACGTATGCCAGCCCGACGTACCCGATGGCTCCCTTCGTCTGGCTGACGGACTGGATGATAGCACCTGTGGCGGGCATGGAAAGGCTGCCTGCCATATAGTTCTTGTTTTTCAGCACGTTTTCCTTGAAGAATTCGTAAGTTCCCGAAGAGGTTTCGCGGGAATAGACAACTATTTTGCGGTCGTCTCCGCCCACTTGCTTCCAGTTGGTGATTTTTCCGCGGAAGATATCTTCCAGCTGCTGGCGGGTGAGCTGTTTCACCGGATTGGAAGGGTGCACCACTACGGCAAGGGCGTCGTAGGCTACGATCACCTCGTCCACCTCTTGTCCGGCTTCTTTGGTTTTCATCTTTTCGCTGAATTTGATCGGACGGGAAGCCATGGCAATATCCGTCGTATTATCCATCAGTGCGGAGATGCCGACCCCGGTGCCTCCTCCGGTGACAGTGACCCGCGCATCCGGATGCTGATTCATAAATCGCTCTGCTGTTTGTTGGGCAACAGGCAATACGGTGTCGCTGCCTTTGATACGCTGTGCGTTGGCGCTGAGAGACAGAAGGGAAAGGGCGATTAATAAATTTCTTCTCACTTTCATAATTATTCTTTTTATTGTTGGTGCAAATAAAACAATCACATATTACATTTTTGTTTCAGATAAGGGAGAAATAATGTTTGTAACACAAATGTAACAGCATTGAAATACTTCCTTCAAACGTTAGTCACACCTCCTTAATAAGGAGTTGCTTTCTTTGCATCAGAAAACCAATAGGTATGAAGAAGATTTTTGAGAAAATAATAGAAGGAATTCTGACTTGTAGCGGTTTCGTAACAAGTATTACAATCCTGCTGATCGTGCTTTTCCTGTTTACGGAGGCTTTCGGGCTGTTCAATAGCAAGGTGATTGAAGAAGGGTACGTGTTGGCTTTGAACAAAGGCAATAAGGTAAATACGCTGAGTCCTGCTCAGATAAAGGACGTTTTCGACGAGGAGATAACGAATTGGAAAGAACTCGGTGGGGAGGATCTCCCTATCCGGGTTTTTCGTTTGGAAGACATCACGGAGTATTATACGGAGGAGGAACTGGGGCCGGCTTACGAGTATGCCGGCGAAAGAATCACGCAGTTGGTGGAGAATACGCCCGGTATCGTGGCTTTTGTCCCGCAGAAATTTATAGTGCAGCCCGATGCAGTGCATTTTATTAAGGATAATACCATTTCGGTAAAAGATGTCTTTGCGGGTGCCGAATGGTTCCCTACAGCGACTCCTGCCGCCTTATTCGGGTTTCTGCCGTTGATAGCGGGTACCTTGTGGGTGAGTCTGTTCGCTATACTTTTTGCACTTCCGTTCGGGCTTTCGGTATCTATCTATATGTCTGAGGTCGCCAATCCGAAGGTGCGTAACTGGCTGAAACCGATTATTGAGCTGCTGAGTGGTATTCCTTCGGTGGTTTATGGTTTTTTCGGCCTGATCGTCATCGTTCCGCTGATTCAGAAATTCTTTGATCTGCCGGTAGGGGAGAGCGGTTTGGCGGGAAGTATCATCCTGGCTATCATGGCGCTGCCTACTATCATAACAGTTACCGAAGATGCCATGCGCAATTGTCCGCGTTCGATGCGGGAAGCAAGTCTGGCGCTGGGAGCTTCGCAGTGGCAGACCATATATAAGGTCGTGATTCCCTATTCGATCTCCGGAATCACTTCCGGCGTGGTGTTGGGCATCGGACGCGCTATCGGAGAGACGATGGCAGTATTGATGGTAACGGGTAATGCCGCAGTGATACCGACAACAATTCTCGAACCGCTCCGTACGATTCCGGCAACGATTGCGGCGGAACTGGGAGAAGCTCCGGCAGGAGGACCGCACTACGAAGCGTTGTTCCTGTTGGGGGTCGTACTGTTCTTTATAACATTAATCATCAACTTTAGCGTGGAGTATATCTCTTCTAAAGGAATAAAACGTAGCAAGTGATATGGAAATACGAAGTAATAATAAAGCGAAACACCGTTCTCAGAGGCTGGCTTTCGGAATTTTCCGGTTGTTGAGTCTCTGCATAGTGTTGATTTTGTTTGCGATTCTCGGTTTCATTATATATAAGGGAGCGGGCGCTATCAGTTGGGAGTTCATCACTTCGGCACCTACGGACGGGATGACCGGCGGAGGTATCTGGCCGGCTATTGTCGGTACTTTCTATCTGATGGTTGGCAGTGCGCTTTTCGCTTTCCCGGTGGGAGTGATGAGTGGAATTTACATGAATGAATATGCTCCGAAAGGGAAGCTGGTACGTTTTATACGAGTGATGACGAACAATCTGAGCGGTATTCCTTCTATCGTTTTCGGTCTGTTCGGTATGGCGCTGTTTGTCAATTATATGGGCTTCGGTGACAGTATTCTGGCGGGTTCTTTGACGCTAGGTTTACTTTGCGTACCTTTGGTTATTCGTACTACGGAGGAGGCATTGAAAGCGATTCCCGACAGTATGCGTGAAGGAAGCAGGGCATTGGGGGCTACCAGATTGCAGACGATCTGGCATGTGATTCTTCCGATGGGGATGCCGAACATCATTACGGGATTAATCCTTGCTTTGGGACGTGTTTCAGGCGAGACGGCACCGATTCTGTTTACCTGTGCCGCTTACTTCCTGCCGCAGTTGCCGACGAGTATTCTGGACCAGTGTATGGCGCTGCCGTATCACCTGTATGTGATTTCGACCAGCGGAACGGATATGGAAGCGCAATTGCCGTTGGCTTATGGTACGGCTTTGGTACTGATTGTGATTATCCTTCTGGTTAATCTGCTGGCAAATGCATTGAGAAAATATTTCGAGAAAAGAGTAAAAACGAATTGATAAGTATATGGATACAATAAAAATAGATGCGCGTGATGTAAACTTCTGGTATGGTGATTTTCATGCCTTGAAAGGGATCAGCATGGAGATTGAAGAAAAGTCTGTAGTTGCCTTTATCGGACCGTCGGGATGTGGTAAATCGACTTTCCTTCGTCTTTTCAACCGGATGAACGACTTGATTCCCGCTACCCGTCTGGAAGGTGAAATTCGGATTGACGGGCATAATATTTATGCCAAAGGGGTGGAAGTGGACGAGCTTCGCAAGAATGTGGGCATGGTTTTCCAGCGGCCTAACCCTTTCCCGAAAAGCATATTCGAGAATGTCGCTTACGGGCTTCGCGTCAATGGAGTGAAAGATAACGCTTTCATCCGTCAGCGGGTAGAAGAGACGCTGAAAGGGGCTGCGCTTTGGGATGAGGTGAAAGATAAACTGAAAGAGTCTGCCTATGCTTTATCCGGCGGACAGCAGCAACGTCTCTGTATTGCCCGTGCCATGGCGGTATCTCCTTCGGTACTGTTGATGGATGAACCGGCTTCTGCGCTCGATCCTATTTCTACAGCCAAAGTAGAGGAATTGATTCATGAACTGAAGAAGGACTATACAATCGTGATCGTAACTCACAATATGCAGCAGGCAGCACGTGTCAGTGACAAGACGGCTTTCTTCTACTTGGGAGAGATGGTAGAGTATGGTGATACGAAAAGGATATTCACCAACCCTGAGAAAGAGGCTACCCAGAATTATATCACAGGACGTTTCGGCTAAGCGCCACCGGAGTGTTTGTGAAAAACGAGAATATTAATCATTTATATATAAATAGACTATGGTAAAGTTTATAGAATCGGAACTCATTCTATTGAAGAAAGAAGTGGATGAAATGTGGACACTGGTGTACAATCAGCTTGACCGTGCAGGGGAAGCAGTCATGACACTTGACAAGGAACTGGCACAACAGGTAATGGTTCGCGAACGTCGGGTGAATGCCTTTGAACTGAAGATCGACAGTGATATAGAGGATATCATTGCATTGTATAATCCGGTGGCGATTGATCTCCGATTTGTGCTGGCAATGCTGAAAATCAATACGAATCTGGAACGTCTGGGAGACTTTGCGGAAGGGATAGCCCGTTTCGTTATTCGCTGTAAAGAACCGGTGCTGGATGCCGATTTGCTGACTCGTCTGCGTTTGGGAGAGATGCAGGCAGAGGTATTGTCCATGCTGGAACTGGCAAAACGTGCCTTGAACGAAGAGAACATTGAAATGGCGACGGCGGTATTCGGCAAAGATAACCTGCTGGATGATATCAATGCGGAAGCCACAGGCATCCTGGCAGATTACATCCGCGAACATCCGGAGACGGCGCATACTTGTGTTGACTTGGTTGGCGTGTTCCGCAAACTGGAGCGTTCGGGCGACCATATTACTAATATAGCCGAAGAAATAGTCTTCTTTATTGATGCGAAAGTCTTAAAACATAGCGGAAAAGTGGACGAAAACTACCCGAAATCGTAATTTTTTGCATGTTTTTAAACAAAAATTAGGGCTACTTAGAAAATAATCCTATATTTGTCCCTTGTAACGGACAAGTTATGGGCGGTTTTGCGTCAAATGATAATAAATCCAAAGAAATTTCAAAAAGATGTTATATGACATGTTTTATAATTTGGAGAGTATCAGTAAAAGCGACTATATTTGCACCGTTATCCTGAAAACAATCTTTTTACCTTAAAAAAAACTAAATACCTATTGAAAACTGAAAAATGGAGCTTTGTGAAAAGCCCCATTTTTTTTGCTCTATACTGAAGGTCACGAAGCTGTGTTATACGGTGTTTGAGAGGGGTATTCTTCTTTACATCTATTGCTTTTCTGCCTTGAAAGAACCAATTTGAAGAACGAGTTTAAGAACCGATTATTGTAATCGTTGATAAAAGTCTTTCATATAACTTTTCCCTATAGGTATGCGCATATTTCCGATTTTTACGACATTACGTTCTATGTTATCTATTTTATTAATAGCTATCAGATATGACTTGTGAATACGTATAAATTGCTTGGCAGGTAATAGCGACTCAATCTCTTTGAAACTGAGTAAAGTCATGATTCTTGTAGTGTCGGTGATCACATGAAGATAGGCTCCTTTTCCTTCTATATATAAGATGTCGCATAGGTTGATGCGTACCATCCGGTATTCTGTTTTAAGAAAAATATAATCTTTGGGAAGTGGCTGGGCTGGGGGATTGGATGCCATTTCCGTCTGCACCTTGTTCACTGCTTTTAGAAAGCGTTCAAAGGAGTAAGGCTTCAGTAGATAGTCGGTGACGTCATATTCGAATCCTTCTACGGCATACTCTCCATAAGCAGATGTGATGATGATATGCGGGCGTGTATGGAGAGCTTTCAGCAACTGAATACCGGTGAACTGTTCCATCTGTATATCAAGGAACAGTAAGTCTATCGTATTGGACTGCAGGAAGTCGAAAGCATCCAGGCCATTATCAAAAGTGCCTACCAAATCCAATAAAGGCACTTTGCTGATAAAGTTCTTTAGTTTGTCTACGGCTAGCGGCGCATCTTCTACTATAATACAATGAATCATGTGAGCTTAATCGTTAATGAAACATCAAAGTAACCATTTTTCTGATTGATTTGCAAATCATATCTGCGCCGATACAAGATATCCAGTCGTCGCCTTATAATATTCAACCCGATACCGCTGGAGGAATCTTTGTTGATCTGCTTTGCCGGATCGAACATATTGAATATTTCAAAATGTATCTCGGATTTCTGAATCTGAAAAAACAGGCGGATAGCCTCAGGAGCTTTCTTATCCGTACAATGCTTGAAGGCATTTTCAATAAATGCGATGAACAGCATAGGAGCGACACGAATATTATCCGGTGATCCTTCCAGCGTATATGATACCAAATTCGGATTATCATATTGTAATTGTTGCAGGTCAAGGTAATTGTGGATATATTTTAGCTCCTGTGCGAGATCAACTTCGGGAGTATTGGTCTCATAGATCATATATCGCATCATTTCTGACATCTGTACCAGTGATTTCGAAGCTTTCTCCGGATAGGAACAAATCAGGCTATCAATATTATTCAGAGTGTTGAATAGAAAGTGCGGATTCAATTGGTTTTTTAGCAGTTTCAGTTCACTTTGAAGGTTTTGTCTTTTTAGTTCTTTTTGTTTCTGCTTCTTTTGGAACCAATCGTAGAGTATATATAATAGGATACCTGTTACGGATGAATACAAGAAATAGCTGTCCGCCCATAACATAGATCCATAATCTTTGTCACTTTTCAGATAATAAAAGACATTGACCAGAATGAAAGAGAATATGAAACCTAAATATCCCCACCTTTTCTTCTTTGTGTATAAATGGCAGCAAAGATATGCACATATTAATGAAATCATGTTGATATAAGGAATGGTGTATGCTATAGAAGCAAATGACTGATGGGAATAAATTCTCATGGTTAACACCGATACCATAGAGAATATTCCATAAATAAGGAAATAAGCGAGAACAGGAACAATAAGTCCTATCTTCCGGATGTTGATTTGTGATGTTTTGATTTTCATATTTTCTTCTTATTTAGTAAAACCTATCACAAAACTCCGTTTATTTTTCCTCTTTAAAAAATTAAATGAACGAACAGGCGGAATTTATTCACAAGTTAATCTTTGCAAGATATGAAAAAAAACAGAAAGTTTTCCAACTTCCTTCCTTATTCGTATCTTTGACGACGTATTGAAGAGGTATTTCTTCAGTTGAATTCAAAATTTAAAATTCATATTATGTTTTCTGGAATCGTAGAAGAGTACGCTACTTTGGTAGCACTGGTGAAAGACCAGGAGAATATACACTTTACATTTAAGTGTTCGTTTGTAAATGAGCTGAAGATCGATCAGAGTATTTCTCACAACGGAGTATGCCTGACGGTAGTAAATCTGACCGATGATACCTATACGGTAACTGCCATGAAAGAAACGCTGGACCGTTCGAATCTTGGTTTGCTGAAAGTGGGTGATAAGGTGAATGTAGAGCGCAGCATGATGATGAATGGCCGACTGGACGGACATATCGTGCAGGGACACGTAGACCAGACGGCTACTTGTGTGGAAATCAAGGATGCGGAAGGAAGCTGGTATTTTACATTTAAATATGCATTTGATAAGGAAATGGCGAAACGTGGCTATATCACGGTAGACAAGGGTTCGGTGACTGTTAATGGTGTCAGTCTGACGGTATGCAATCCGACGGATGATACTTTCCAGGTAGCTATCATACCTTATACTTACGAATATACCAACTTTCATACATTTGAAATCGGTAGCGTAGTGAATATCGAATTTGATATCATCGGTAAGTATATCAGCCGGATGATTCAGTATAGATAACTAAAAATAGAAGTCTGATGGATTTTCTGCAGTTGGTATTGTCTCGTCAGAGTGACCGGGCGTATGATAAAGAGCGTCCGGTAGAAGCGGAGAAGCTGGAGCGCATTATGGAAGCCGCTCGTCTGGCTCCTTCTGCCTGCAATGCGCAGCCATGGAAGTTTGTGGTCGTGACAGATCATGAGCTGGCTTCAAAAGTGGGGAAGGCGGCAGCCGGACTTGGCATGAATAAGTTCGCCAAAGATGCCCCTGTACATATTCTGGTTGTAGAAGAGTCTGCCAATATTACATCCTTGCTTGGAGGAAAAGTAAAAGGCAAGCATTTCCCGCTGATTGATATTGGAATCGCTGCTGCTCATATCACATTGGCTGCAGAGAATGAAGGACTGGGTTCCTGCATCTTGGGCTGGTTTGATGAAAAAGAGATCAAGCAATTGACAGGTATTCCTGCTTCCAAACGTTTATTGCTGGATATTGCAATCGGGTATCCGGTGAAAGAGAAACGAAAGAAGATGAGGAAGCCGAAAGAAAAGGTCATTTCTTATAATCAATACTAATTGAAAAAAGATTACTCCTTGGACTTGCCGGAGTAGATATACAGTAAAAAGCCTCGTTGGTTTAAAAGGAAGAGGTCGTTCCTTTAAAACCAAGGAGGCTTTCCTTTAAAACCAACGACCTGTTTCTTTTAAAGGAAAAAGTAGAAGTCTTTAATCTCTTGATTATGAGATATTTGCCTGAATGTGATTCTCGAAATTGAGAATTGGTAAAAAACAAAGACGTTTATGGGAATTTCTATAGGTCTTTCAGTAGCACTTTACTTGCCTTCTTATAGTATTCTTCTCTGGATTCAGTCAGTACTTTCCATTCGTCATTAAATTCCTCATCCTTGTCGATCTTGAAGTTTTCGGACCCATAAGTATCCAGTCGGTCGAGCAAGATGGCTACATTCAGCTGGTTAATATCCATAGAGGGCTGGTAGCCGATATCTTCACTTTTTTGGTCGGTCACTACCTCGTGGATCAAGTCTATTTCTTGTAATTGATAGAGTACCTGATTAGTCAGCCGGATGGGGATTTGATGCTCTTCCGATATTTCTGCTGCTGTATAGGGCGGTTCATTCCTTTCGAAACGTTTGGCGATAAGCGACATGATCAGGATAGAGATAAAGTCCCGGTAACGTCTGCTGATGTTGCGGGTATCCTGATCGAAACTAAAGCTGCGGATATTTTGTCCGGCATACGTCAATTCAGCTCCGAACAGACAGATGGTCCATGAGATTTGCAGCCAAAGCAGAAACAAGGGGAGGGCGGCGAAGCTACCGTAGATAGCATTGTATTTCGATACCCATAACTGGCTGTTGATATACAGGAACTGGAAGGCCTGATAAGCGGAACCTGCCAGGATACCTGCAATCAGAGCGTGCTTGAATTTTACTTTCGTGTTGGGCATGAAGATATACAGCCCTGTAAACATCAGCCAAGTCAAAACAAATGGGATAAGGCGGATCATGAACTTCATGACGGGAGCCAGTAAAACGAAATCGTCCATCTGCTTCAGCACGGTACTCACAAACAGAGAAAGACCGCCCGATACCACAATCAGAATCGGCATGAGCAGGAACATGGAGAAATAGTCCGTAATCTTCCGGTACATGGAACGCGCCTTCTTTACTTCCCAAATACGGTTGAAAGTGATTTCGATATTGCTCACCAGATTGATCACGGTCCATAGCAACATCACCAGACCTACCCCAATGAAAATACCGCCTTTGGTTTGCGAGAGGTAGGAGTTGACGAAAGAAAGAATAGCTTCCGTCGTTTCTATATTTCCCCCGAAGCCGCTTCGAAACTGGTGCTCCATCAGATTATCAAATCCGAATCCGCGGGCCACGGCGAATAGGATGGCGAGTATAGGCACAATAGCAAGCAGTGTGCTGTATGTCAGTGCTGAGGCCTTGTTTGCCATCCGGTCTTTAGTAAATCGGTTGATACAGAGATAGATGGTTTTGATAATATTGTAGAGCGAGAATTTCGTTCTAGTCACTTCATCTTCCGTGATGCGCCAGATGTCATACGTGATGAATTTCCATATATCGGTGATTTTCTTCTTCATGGCTCAGAATTTTAAAAAAGCAGTTTAAAAAGAAAAAAGCAGTCAGCCTGTAAGCCGAGTTCTGTACCTTATAGATATAAGGTGCCTGTCATTTATCTGAGTGGCGTGTCACCACGACACTTTAGCGGTCTACCCTCCGACATGGAGCGAGCAGCTCTCATAACGCCGGTTTACATGACCTTACAACTCCTAAGACGTACAGCCCGTATGTCACCATACGACTGGTAGGCTCTTACCCTACCTTCTCACCCTTACCTCTCCCCGAAAGGAGCGGCGGTTATTTTCTTCTACGTTACTCTACCCTCGCGGACAGCTTTCTGTTAGGAAGTAGGATGCTCTGTGTTGCCCGGACTTTCCTCCTGCGCGAAACGCGCACGCGACAGACCGGCCAACTGCTTTAGACTGCAAAAGTACGTCATTTATTTTGTTTTAGCCAAAGAAAGTGTCACAAATAGAAATAATTTCTACCTTTGCTATCATTAAATCATGATTCAATGAAGAAAAATATCCTTTTTTTCTATTGCTTGCTGGTAGTAACGGTAGTTAGTCTGAAAGCTCAGGAAATACGCTCCATGCCTGCTGATTCGGCTTATGGGGTAGTGCACATTTCTGTTTGTAATATGCGCGATGAAGGTAAGTTTACATCCGGGATGAGTACGCAGGCGTTGCTCGGAATGCCGGTCAAGGTATTGCAATATACCGGCTGGTATGAGATTCAGACTCCGGATGACTATACGGGATGGGTACACCGGATGGTGATTACTCCGATGTCGAAAGAGCAATACGATGAATGGAACCGTGCTGAGAAGATCGTGGTGACTTCCCATTATGGATTTACGTACGAAAAACCGGATGATGACTCTCAGACCGTATCGGATGTCGTTGCCGGCAACCGTCTGAAGTGGGAGGGGAGCAAAGGGCGCTTTTACAAAGTGTCTTATCCCGACGGTCGCCAGGCATATATATCCAAACATATTTCACAACCCGAAACGAAGTGGAGAGCTTCATTGAAACAGGATGTCGAAAGCATTATTCAAACCGCCTATACAATGATCGGAATCCCTTATCTGTGGGCGGGAACTTCTTCGAAAGGAGTCGATTGCAGCGGTCTGGTCCGGACAGTGCTTTTTATGCACGATATAATCATCCCGAGAGATGCGTCGCAACAGGCTTATGTAGGCGAACGCATTGAAATCGCTCCTGATTTCTCCAACGTGCAACGCGGAGACCTCGTCTTTTTCGGTCGCAAAGCCACAGCCGACCGCAAAGAAGGCATCTCGCACGTCGGCATCTACCTGGGCAACAAACGCTTCATCCATGCCCTGGGAGACGTACATGTCAGCAGCTTTGATCCCGAAGACGAGTACTACGACGAGTTCAACACCGGCCGTCTGCTTTTTGCCACTCGCTTCCTGCCTTATATAAATAAGGAGAAAGGCATGAATACCACTGACCATAACCCCTATTATCTATATGACTAATCATTATCAATTATCCATTATCCATTCAACAAATGCCAAATAGAAGAGATTTCCTGAAAACGGCCGCCTTTGCAACTTTAGGCTCCGGAATAGCTGTCAGTCAGGTATTGGCGGGAGAATCTATAGCTTCCACCATTCATATAAACAAACAGGGTATGGGAGGAAAGATGAAAATGACTTTTTTCCCTTATGAGTTAAAGTTGAGGCACGTCTTTACGGTAGCCACTTATTCGCGTACCACCACACCCGATGTGCAGGTAGAAATCGAATATGAGGGAGTGACCGGATATGGAGAGGCGTCAATGCCCCCTTATCTTGGGGAGACGGTGGAGTCGGTGATGAACTTCCTTAAAAAAGTAAATCTGGAGCAATTCAGTGATCCTTTTCAGTTAGAGGACATTTTGTCATACGTTGACAGTCTGTCGCCGAAAGACACGGCGGCAAAGGCAGCGGTAGATATTGCCCTTCATGATTTGGTGGGAAAACTGCTGGGAGCTCCGTGGCATAAGATATGGGGATTGAATAAGGAAAAGACCCCTTCCACCACCTTTACGATCGGTATTGATACGCCCGATGTGGTGCGCGCCAAAACAAAAGAGTGTGCAGACCGGTTTAATATATTAAAGGTAAAGCTAGGGAGAGACAACGATAAGGAAATGATAGAGACGATCCGTTCGGTGACAGATCTTCCGATTGCCATAGATGCCAACCAGGGATGGAAAGACCGCCAATATGCGCTCGATATGATCCATTGGCTGAAAGAGAAGGGGATTGTAATGATAGAGCAGCCCATGCCGAAGGAACAATTGGATGACATTGCCTGGGTGACACAGCAAAGCCCTCTGCCGGTGTTTGCCGATGAGTCGTTACAGCGTTTAAAGGATGTGCCCGCTTTGAAAGGCGCGTTTACGGGAATCAACATCAAACTGATGAAATGTACCGGTATGCGTGAAGCATGGAAGATGGTGACGCTGGCGCACGCTTTGGGAATGCGCGTGATGGTGGGCTGCATGACGGAGACTTCGTGTGCGATATCTGCCGCCTCGCAATTTTCTCCGGCGGTCGATTTTGCCGATCTCGATGGCAACCTGCTCATCTCCAACGATCGCTTTAAAGGGGTAGAAGTGGTGAAGGGGAAAATCACCTTGAATGACTTACCCGGAATCGGTGTCATGAAAATCTGATCTTACTGAATGAATGTCAGACTGTTAAAGTCATCTGACATACAACGAATGTAAATTTGTCAGTTGCTGTCGTTAAGCGCTGTTAAGCCTCAAATATTCTCTGTTAAAAGAGGACAAAAAAGAGTGACAAGTAGAATAAGTGAACGATATTTGTTATTATTTTAACGTCGTAAAAGTTAAAACAATGTCGAATATTAACATTTTAAAGAATTATAAATCATGAAACAGACAACAAAGAACATTCTGGGAGTAGGAGCTATTATTCTTCTTAGCTCAGGAGTTGCAGGATTGACAACTTACAAATTGTTGCAATCCAATGATGCTGCCAAAGAGACATCTTTTAATGAGATGTTCCAGCAGAATCCCAATGTCAAATTGGCTGCTTTTGACGCGGTAAACGCTCAACCGGTTGACTTGACACAAGCTGCGGAGAATTCGCTTCATGCTGTCGTACATATAAAGTCTACTCAGGAAGCTAAAACAAGAACCGTTCAGCAAGCGCCGGATATTTTTGATTTCTTCTTTGGAGACGGACGCGGACAGCAGCGTCAGGTACAATCCCAGCCTCGTGTTGGTTTTGGTTCCGGAGTCATCATTTCCAAAGACGGATATATCGTAACCAACAATCACGTAATTGAAGGTGCCGATGAGATCAGTGTGAAGCTGAATGATAACCGTGAGTTCAGAGGACGTGTGATCGGTACTGACCCGAGCACAGACCTTGCTTTGATCAAGATTGAGTCTGATGATGATCTGCCTACTATTCCGGTTGGAGATTCCGAAACACTGAAAGTAGGAGAGTGGGTACTCGCCGTAGGAAACCCCTTCAATCTGAACTCTACAGTGACAGCAGGTATCGTAAGTGCCAAAGCCCGTACTTTGGGAGTATACAATGGCGGTATTGAATCTTTCATCCAGACAGATGCCGCCATCAACCAGGGAAATAGTGGTGGTGCACTGGTGAATGCGAAAGGCGAACTGGTAGGTATTAACTCCGTGTTGTCTTCACCTACGGGAGCATACGCCGGATACGGCTTTGCTATCCCTACCAGCATTATGACTAAGGTAGTTGCCGACCTGAAACAATACGGAACAGTACAGCGTGCCCTCCTTGGCATCAAGGGAGCTTCTTTGGGCAGCAGCATCATGGAAGATCAGAGTCCTATCGATAAGTCCGGTACTACACTGCGTGATAAAGCGAAAGAATTTGGCGTGGTAGACGGCGTATGGGTACGCGAAATCGTTGATAACGGTTCGGCTGCCGGTGCTGATATCAAGGTGGATGACGTAATTGTCGGTTTAGATAACAAGAAAGTACATAACTTTGCCGACTTGCAGGAAGCATTGGCTAAACACCGTCCGGGCGATAAGGTAACTGTGAAACTAGTTCGTGACAAGAAAGAAAAGTCAGTAGAAGTGACGCTGAAGAACGAACAGGGTACTACCAAGATCGTGAAGGAAGCTGGTATGGAAATTCTGGGTGCTGCATTCAAAGAACTGCCGGATGACTTGAAGAAACAGCTGAATCTCGGCTATGGTCTGCAAGTGACAGGCGTTTCTTCCGGTAAGATGTCAGATGCAGGAGTTCGCAAAGGTTTCATCATCCTGAAAGCTAACGACCAGCCGATGCGCAAAGTAAGTGATCTGGAAGAAGTGATGAAAGCCGCTGTTAAGTCTCCGAATCAGGTATTGTTCCTGACCGGCGTATTCCCGTCCGGCAAGCGCGGATACTTTGCAGTAGACCTGACTCAGGAATGAGTTATAAATTAAGGTAAGAAGATTGTAGGATAAGCTAATGAAATAGAAAAAGGATGCCGTCATACAACTTGTCGGCATTCTTTTTTGTTTTATTAGTTGAAAATATAGTGAAAAAGTTGCCTAAATATGTATGTTAACAAATTATTTGTCGTAACTTTGCACTCCAAATCTGTTTTTAAAGAATGAGACAACTAAAGATTACCAAAAGTATCACTAACAGAGAGAGCGCTTCTCTTGACAAGTATTTGCAGGAAATCGGCCGTGAGGACCTGATAACAGTCGAGGAAGAAGTGGAACTCGCTCAGCGCATTCGTAAGGGTGACCGTGTAGCATTGGAAAAATTGACACGTGCCAATCTTCGTTTCGTCGTATCTGTGGCCAAGCAGTACCAGAACCAGGGTTTGAGTTTGCCTGACTTGATTAATGAAGGCAATTTAGGACTGATCAAGGCCGCCGAAAAGTTTGATGAAACACGTGGATTCAAGTTTATCAGCTACGCCGTATGGTGGATTCGCCAGTCTATTCTGCAAGCATTGGCAGAGCAGTCGCGTATTGTTCGTCTCCCGTTGAATCAGGTAGGTTCGCTGAATAAGATCAGCAAAGCCTTCTCAAAGTTCGAACAGGAAAACGAGCGGCGTCCGTCTCCCGAAGAGTTGGCAGATGAACTGGAAATTCCGGTTGACAAGATATCTGATACACTGAAGGTATCCGGCCGTCATATTTCGGTGGATGCGCCTTTCGTGGAAGGAGAAGACAACAGCCTGTTGGATGTGTTGGTAAACGACGATTCGCCTATGGCGGACCGCTCTCTGGTTAATGAGTCTCTTGCGAGGGAAATTGATAGAGCTCTTTCTACGTTAACCGAACGCGAAAAAGAAATCATACAGATGTTTTTCGGTATCGGACAACAAGAAATGACATTGGAAGAAATCGGCGATAAGTTTGGCCTCACACGTGAGCGCGTTCGTCAGATTAAAGAAAAGCAATTAGAAGACTAAGACAAAGTAATCGTAGTAAATTGCTCAAATCCTACTTGGGATAAGTGAGGAATATCAGTTTCTGAAAAAAAAGAATTAGGGTCGCATAAGTTGCACTTCTTGGAGTAATCATCTGAAGAATGTACTTATGCGACTTTTATTTAGCCGTTATTCGTCAATACTATACTATGCACAATTTTATGAAGAAGTCTGCTCTGATATTATTCACGCTTGTTGGTCTGAACATTGGCATCGTAGCCAAAGCCGAACAACCCTTACGGGAAAAAGCCCTTGCAGCGAAAACCTATTGCGTAGAGAAAGGGTTTAATACGAATTATTGCTTTCTGGTAGATTTCAGCATTCCTTCCGGCAAAAAACGTTTCTTTGTCTGGGATTTCAAAGGCGATTCCATCAAATATTCAAGTCTGTGTGCTCATGGATATGGTAAGGAGAGCACGCCGAAGAAACCGGTATATAGTAATGTGGAAGGCAGCTATTGCTCTTCTTTGGGGAAGTATAAGGTAGGAATCCGTTCGTATAGTAAATGGGGGATTAATGTACATTATAAACTGCATGGATTGGAATCGACCAACAGCAATGCTTTCAAGCGTTACATTGTGCTCCATTCGTATACTCCGGTACCGACTTTGGAGATATACCCCATGCATCTTCCATTGGGGATTAGCCAGGGATGTCCTGTGATCTGTGATGACGCGATGCGGAAGGTCGATGCACTGCTGAAAGTCGAGAAGAAGCCTGTGTTGCTATGGATATATGAATAGAAATACTAAATCTTAATGATAAATAGATGATATTTCCTCTTTTTTGTTACCTTTGCCACAATTAAAAATTTATGATATGAAATACGTAAAAATACTATTTGCAATGGCACTTGTGTTGACAATGTGCTCGGCTTTCTCTTTAAAGAAAGACCACTCAAAAACAGTTTATGCCTTCGGAATTGCCGCTTCCTTTACGGATACAGTCGTGTATTTTACGGATATTCAAATATTGGATAGCGCAAAGGTTAGCAAGGAAGGTTTTCTGACTCATCGTGATCTGTACAGCTATCAGCTGAAGAATTATGTGGAAGATAACGGACTGCAACAGAATAGTACCTGTATGATCTATTTCTCAGAAAACAGGAAAAAACTGGAGAAAGAGGCAACGAAGATTCTGAGTAAATATAAAAGGAACAGGAATACCACAGTAACACGGATTGATACTGATAAATTCCACTTTATAAAACCGGAAGAGTAAAAGATTAATTGTTAATATGATAGGAGATGCAGGTTTGCATCTCTTATTTTTTTATCTTTGCAGCCGTAACTAATTGGTAATCTAATGAAAAAGATTAAAATATTATCCCTTCTCATGGGTTTGGCTGCGTTGTTTGCAGCTTGTGAGAATAATGAAAACGAAGGTCCTGAAGGACCCGAACCACGTGAGCAGGTAGGACGTACAGTGTTGGTTTATATCGTGGGGGATAATGGAGTCAGTGAGTTATCAAGCCTTTTTAAAGTCAACTTTAGCGATATGAAGGTGGGTATGGAAGAGGTTGATTATTCCAAGTGTAATTTGGTTGTTTATAGTGAGATGGTAAATGACGTTCCTCACTTGATTTCATTGAAACAGAAGAATGGTAAAGTAGTGGCCGATACTCTTTTTACTTATGATGAACAAAATCCGCTGGATAAGGAAGTTATGGCCAGTGTTATTTCCCAAACAGTTAGTTATTTCCCGGCAGATAGTTATGGGTTTGTATTTTTGTCTCATAGCTCTTCATGGGTGCCGGCCAGTAATAATGCGAACTCTCGCTCCATCGGATATTATCGTAGGACTCAGATGAATATACCGGATTTCCGTGAAGCATTGTCCTCTGCTTTTCCAAAACCATTAAAATTCATATTGTTTGACTCATGTAATATGCAATCTGTGGAAGTCGCCTATGAACTTCGTGACTGTGCCGAATATTTTATTGGTTCTCCTACGGAGATTCCGGGACCGGGTGCACCTTATAAGGCAGTAGTACCGGAAATGTTTACTGAAACAAATTTGGCGACGAATATAGCAGAGGCGTATTATGGATATTATGAAAAATCTTATACAGGGGTTGCTCCTGTTAGTAATGAGAATTGGACGGGAGGAGTTGCTACTTCTGTGATAAAGAGTGCGGCTTTGGATAATTTGGCAGCAGCAACCAAGACAATCATTCCTAAATATATTCAAGAGAAAAGGGAAGTAGACCGTAGTGATATACTAGCTTATGATTTTAACGATGACGCTAATTATGATTTTGAAAAACTGATCCGAAATTTGACAGGTGGAGTAGATAATACGGATTATCGGTCTTGGTATACAGCCTTTGAAGCAGCTGTTGTATATAGGAAAACAACTCTCAAAAACTATTCCGGTATCATTCATAGAATGTTTACTATGGAAGGTTCGGAAGGACTCTCTACATATATACCTACTGGCGCAAGCAATTCTACTATGAATACTTTCTATCGTACTTTGTCATGGTACACTGCTGCCGGATGGGATGGAACCGGATGGTAAGAATAAAGTCAGAATAAAAAGAAAGTGTGCCGCCCTGAAGCAGCACATTTTTTTTATCTCCCCCCTACAACCATTCATACTCCTTCCTCGCAACCTCCGGACACTTGATTCAGACATCCGCACTTAACTGATAATGCCCTACGATTTTCGCCTGTGGAAATAACAGTTTCAGTTCTCCTAATATCCGTAGTAGCGTTTCTTTTTGTTACGTCGCCGTGTATTCATTGGTGCTACCCCCTCCGGGTTTCTCGTCAAGTTTCGGAGAATCTTCGTTTTCTTCCTCAGCATCCGCTTTGTAGAGAGAATATTTCATCACCTTACACATATGTTTTATTAAAACGCTGCAAAGGTAAAAATCGTTTGCAGGTGTGGAAAAACCGTGAAGCACCGCATTGGTAATAAGGGTAAGGAGAGTACATTCCTTTTTATTTCGACAAAAAAATCGGTTGAACATTGTGTAGGGTAGTTCATTTTATATAGTTTATGGCGAAAAAAGAATCTCAATTATGAACTTAAAAAGAAAGGATTATATGAAACAGCATAGCTTTACAGACTTTGTTTACGAAGTTATTGGCGAGTTGCGGCAAGAGAACCGTTTTGCGACGGCCTATATCTATCACTATGCCTTGCAGGCATTCACCGCTTCTGTAGGTGGTGGCAAAATATTTTGGGGAGGACTGAACCGAAGAAGCTTGTGTAAATTTCAATATTATCTGGAGAAAGAGCAGAAGAGTTATAACACAACTTCTACTTATATCCGTGCGCTGCGTGCTATTTATAACCGTGCGGTAGATCGTGGGGTTGTGGCGGGAGAATGTCGCCTGTTTGTCAATCTCAAAACAGGGGTATCTTCCGAACATAAATTGGCATTAACTGCCGGGCAGACGAGCCGGTTGCTGGGTGATGTTGTTGACGGAAAGTATTCTTCCGGCAGACTCTCCAGTCCTGTACTCCCTCCGGAGGTGTACCGGGCGCAGGACACAATGCGATTGATGCTGTTGCTGCAAGGGATGCCTTTTGTAGACCTTGCTCACTTGCGCAAAGTGGATTTGAAAGGGGACCTGCTGATATGCCGACGCCAAAAGACGGGTACTGAACTTTGTGTCAAGCTTATGCCGCAGGCACGTCAGCTTATCGAACGTTATAGGAGCCGGGAAGAATCTTCGCCCTATCTGTTGGATATCCTTACTCCCACTTCTTCCGATAGAGAAGCTTTTGATGATTATCGCCGTTGCTTGCGTAAGCTGAACTTCAACCTTTCGAGACTACCCGGACTGATGGGAATGGAGGAGGTAAAAGTCAGTTCCTACACGGCACGCCACACTTGGGCTACACTTGCCAAATATTGCCAGGTTCCCGAAGAGGTGATTTCCGAAGGACTGGGACATTCTTCACTTGAAGTCACACGGACGTATCTCAAGAGTTTTGAAGGGGAGGAACTTAATCGGGCAAATATAGTCGTTAATAATTACATAATCACAGGGGAAAAGAGAATGTGGAATGAAGCTTAAGATGCTGTTACTTCGTAAGTAACAGAGAGTTATCGATGCTGCAAAGATATAAGAATTTTAATAAAAAATATATTATTTACAAAGTTATTTTCATTAGATCACTAAAAAAGTTTCGACACAAGGCAAAAAACAAGGATAGGGCTACATACTAGTTGCAAGAGTTATGAAAACGCATATAACTTTTTCTTCCCACTTTGAAATGAATAAAGCGGAATACACTGCTATTTGTCTTTCTTGACTTAAATAATCTGTTGATAATCAGAATTATGGTAGAACTGCGCTCTGTTCTGTCATAAAACAAGTTTCTGTTACTTACGAAGTAATTTTCGCCTATACAAACGGACAACTTAAGTATAATGAAGCAAAAAAATAAATTCATAAAAGAGCGTCTTAAGCACAAACAGGAGCAGCTTTCCATGCAGGCAATCAGACAGGAACGTCTTAACCGTACCATGCAAAATACCAAAGATGATATTGATCAGCTCATCTATGCCCTTCACGAACTGGAAGAAGCCGAAAAAGGTAATCATAAACGTCATACTATTCCTTATAATGAAGTCTTCAGTTTCTTTACGCGCATCTGCCGTCTGTTCGACTATCTTCAACACCGTTGCCATAAATATTTTAATTACCGGCTGACCTGCCTTGTGATACACGCCCATTACCGATTTCGCAGCCGGACACGGGCACCCGGTCGTGAGTATCTTAGTCCCGGAACCATACTTACCTATTTCAAGCATGAATGGGAAATGGTTGTATAACTTCGAACTTAAAATAATCATTGCATTTATAACACTTCTTTTTTCTTAGGGATCTGATAGCGATTTACATTATTAATTAATAACTAGAGAATATGGGAAAATTAAAACATTTAGGTATGTCACTCCTCTTGGCAACAACATTTTTCAGTTGCGGAGATGACTATGACGACACTGCTTTGCGCAACGATGTGAACGACCTTAAATCGAGAGTAGAAAAACTGGAATCATGGTGCAGCACTACCAATACACAGATCAGCGCCTTGCAGGGACTGGTTTCAGCATTGGAACAGAATGACTATGTGACCGGAGTTACTCCTATTGTAGAAGGATCAGTAGAAGTGGGTTACACTATCACTTTCACTAAAAGCAAGCCCATCACCATCTATCACGGCAAGGATGGTAAGAACGGTGCTGACGGTATAAACGGTGTCGACGGCATCACCCCTCTTATTGGTGCGGAGAAAGATACCGACGGTATATATTATTGGACTATAAAGCTCGGTGATGCCGATTCTGCATGGTTGACTGATGCTGATAACAATAAAATACCTACTACCGGTAAAGATGGAGAAAATGGAAACGATGGTGAACCTGGAAACAATGGTGAGCCTGGTAAGGATGGTGAGCCCGGTCATTCTCCCGTTATCAGTGTAGATACGTTTGAAGGCAAACTGTACTGGAAAGTAGATGATGAATGGTTACTGGACAGTAATAGTAATAAAGTGGCTGCCACCGGTGAAAAGGGAGATACCGGTTCCGCTGGGAAAGACGGGGAGAAAGGTCCGCAAGGTGAGCAGGGGGATTCTGTTTTCAAAAAAGACGGTGTGAAAATAGAAGACGGCAAAGTGATCTTCACATTAGCAAATGGAAAGGAATTCACGCTTCCGATGCTAGTTGACGGCCTCGCTGTGGGTATTGGTGGCAGCGATTTGTTCTATGCATCGCCTTCAGACAATTCTATAGATGTCACTTTTGCTTCTACTATGAAAGAGGAAGATTATAAATCCATTGTTGCTACTATTACGAATGGTAATGAAGCAGACTGGATTATTAAAAGTCGTGGTGCGGTAGATACATGGAAAGTAGCAGTAACGGAACCGACTTTCACCGGCACAGACGGAACATATACTCCGGGAAGTGCAAAGATTACTATTACCCCTCCGGCAAATGTCAAACTGTCGGATACAGCTCTATTGACGGTGACAGTGACTGACGCTAATGATGGTACAATATCAGTTTCGAGAGAAGTGAAATATTTTGATGGTGAGATAGTGGCATGTACCGGAGGTGATTTAAGTATCAAAGGATTGGATACATCTGTGAAAAGACTGGCCCTAAAGGGCTCTATTACGGTAGAAGATTTTAAATATATCAGAGAATCATTAACTGCACTTGAAGTGCTGGATATTTCGATGACCGACTTGACTGAACTGCCGGATCGTGCATTACGTTTCGGTGGTGATACACCAAACACTTCATTGAAAGCAGTCAGACTGCCTTTATCTATGAAAACTATCGGTTATGCAGCTTTCACTAATTGCAGAGCATTGACAAGTATTGATACTGAGAATGTGGAAATCATAGGTGAATGGGCATTCGAACAATGCCGCGGTTTGGTGGAAGTGAAATTGCACGACGGATTGAAAGAGATTCGTAGACAAGCCTTCAATAATTGTATTTCACTGACATCGATAGATATTCCAGGTAGTGTAACAGATTTGGGCAAAAATACAGAAGTATCTACGTCACAGTATGAAGGTTGGGTGTTTGAAAACTGTACGAACTTAAGTACGATCACTTTGCATGAGGGTTTGAAGAAATTATATGTCTCAACCTTTTCTCGTTGTGGAGTCGTATCTATCAATATACCTACGACAGTAACAGATATCCCTGACTATGCTTTTCAGGAATGTCAGAATCTGGAGCGCGTCACATGGCATAATGGTATCACTTAGATAGGGGAGGCTGCATTTTTAAGATGCCGTTCATTAAAGGCTATTACTATTCCTACAGAAGTAACAGTACTCAGGAATAATCTATTTGATGAATGTGCGAATTTGCAGTATGTGACATTACATCATAATATCACTGAGATACAAGTAAGAGCTTTCTCTTATTGCACTTTACTTAAGTCAGAGTTTTTCCCTTACGAAGATGCTTATATAGATAGAGCAGCACTCCCCAATGCACTGCAAACTTTAGGAGCAGGTGTATTTACGGATTGTAAGAACATGGAAAGTATTAATATGCAACGTACACAGGTGAAAAATATACTCAGGAATACATATTACGGATGTAGTGGTATAACTACCTTCTATTATCCGAATGTAGTAGAAACAATTGGTGAGTTTGCTTTTTCAGGTTGTTCTGCGTTAGTGGGATCTTTTTTCCCGGCTTCATTAACATCCATTGAAACAAATGCATTCCACTTATGTACGAAAATGAGCCAAGTTTACTGTTTGGGAAGTACTCCACCTACACTTGGTACGGCTGCTTTTGATTCTTCTCTAAAATCAATAAGTACACTATTTGTGCCAGAGGCTGCGATTTCGGCATATAGTAGCAGTAGTTGGAATCCCTATTTTAAAGAAATAAAGAAAGATTTACTCCATCCATAAAATTCAGAAATTCAAATGATAACCAGGTTCCGTTGTTTTTCTTGGCAAGAAAGGTGGCGGAATCTTTGTTTTGTTACACTGTTCCGGCAATTCGATATAATAAAACTTAAACATATTCTTCCATTTTTTTTTATCTTTTTTATTCCATACGTTTGTAAATGGCAAGCTTTTTCCGCAAGTTTGTATATTATTAACGCTCACTGATTCATCGATATTAATTTTGTAGTCGTGATTTTTATCTATTCAATCCTTTACTCACGCGTGAATATATATTAATGTATAAAGAAAATAGCTTTTACAATTACAGTAGAAAAAGATACTCTACAATATCATTGTCAATCAGGTGGTTACAGAAAAGTTTCAAAAAAGTGGTAGAAAATAGTCAGATATATTTGGATTGTATAGCAAAACCTCGTACTTTTGCACCCGCTTTCCAAGAGAGGGACAGCCTAACAATTGACATTCTGCTAAAGTTTAAGGCTTCAGAAAATAAAAACAAAAAAACTTCGAAAAAAGTTTGGAGGTTATCTGAAAAAGTTCTTATCTTTGCATCCGCTTTCGCTAAGAAAGCAGCGCGACAGAAGTCACGTTAGTTCTTTGAAATATTGATAAACAATACAAGTAGTACAAGAAAAAAATAGAACCGTCAATACTTGTCTTATATATATTAATATGTGTGAGACGCAAGGTATTAATGAAGTCAATAAATTGTACGGCATCCTGAACAGAGCAAAGATCAGCTTTATGCTGACTAACAATACTTTTACAATGAAGAGTTTGATCCTGGCTCAGGATGAACGCTAGCTACAGGCTTAACACATGCAAGTCGAGGGGCAGCATTTCA
>NZ_GG774706.1:0-7773 GCF_000162515.1 Bacteroides sp. 1_1_14
AAAACGGAATAGTAATGATAGGATATATAAAAATTATAACATAAGTTCAATAGGTGGATGTGCAGAATTGCATAGCCAGGATAACGAATGGGCAAGAAACTGCGAAGGTTCTTGCCCATTTTTGTTATAATAATTCTATTGAGGCCGCTGGAAACGCCTAAAAATAGTTTATAATAAACTTGGGGACCGTTTATAATAAACTCTCTCGTTATTTATTAAAAACGATGAAGGAGTTTATTCGATTCCGGGGGTGTAGTGTAAGAAAGGGAGAAAACTTTTTTTGAGTAAAGTTCTCTTCCTTTCTTTATGTGGTAAAAATATGATATATTAATAGGACTGTTTTGATAGTGGTGATTTGTTTACAAACGAGCGCTTCTATCTGTAAGAATCTCTTTTTCGTTAGACTTTTGGATAATATGTTTCTTTCATTTGGTATTATTATATACGTATTAATGTGAGTATATTTTGGGAGGATTGTTTGATCGTTTATAATACAAAGAATATGGATAAAATGTGAGTGTATACTGGTTATAGTTGAAGTCCTGTCGGGATAATCTTTTTAGAGTGTTAGCTGAAAAAGCCTTTAAATAAACGTTAAACTAGCCTGGATACCGACTAAAAAGTATTTTTTCCAACCTATATCCTTTATTTTCTCCTCGAATTAATTGCAAATTAATTACTAAATTAACTAGCGGGACTTACATTTGTGCCAGTTATCATAAAATTCTAATAAATGAAAAAGTTGCTGGTACTATTAACAATGCTTCTTACATCCTTCTTTGCTGAAACGCAAAAAAGGAGAGACTATTGGAATAACAAGCTAAAGTTTATCTCATTCCGACTACCTCCTCCGGTAGGATATATTCCGAAGATTGGTCAATCCTGTTGTAACTAACCGAATAAATAAATTAAATATATATATGAAATATCTTATCAGCTTTTTATTCTTAGCTCTTGCTTTTTCAATGAAAAGTGAGGCTAAAGTGACATTACCTTCCATACTCGGAGATAATATGGTATTACAGCAGCAAGCAGAAGTCAAACTATGGGGAAAAGCCCGTCCCAATGCTACTGTAACGGTGAAGACTTCGTGGAACGGGCAGACATATAAATCCTCATCGGATGGCAAGGGAGGCTGGTCGTTAACAGTATCTACCCCTGTTGCGGGAGGCTCTTACAAGATCATCTTCAATGACGGCGAATTACTGACGTTGCAGAATGTACTGATCGGTGAAGTCTGGTTCTGTTCGGGACAATCGAATATGGAGATGCCGATGGGCGGTTTCGACCGGCAACCGGTCAGAGGGACGAACGACATTATTGCCAAAGCCAAACCATCCACGCCTATCCGAATGTATACTACAGATTCAAAGGATGGGAGATGGGTACGCCAGTTTAGTAAAACGCCTGTGGAGGACTGCCAGGGCGAATGGCTGGAAAATACGCCGGTAAACGTTTCCCATATCAGCGCCGTGTCTTATTATTTTGCACGTTATATACAGGAAGTGCTGGAAGTTCCGGTCGGCATCGTCGTTTCTACGTGGGGAGGATCAAAAATAGAGGCATGGATGAGCAGAGAATCCATAAAGCCTTTTAGTAGCATTGATCTTTCCATCCTCGATAACGATGCTGAAGTGAAGAATCCTACCGCCACTCCGTGTGTACTCTACAATGGCAAGATAGCTCCTTTGACTAATTTTGCAGTGAGAGGCTTCTTGTGGTATCAGGGCGAAAGCAACCGTGACAATGCTGATCTTTACCAGAGCCTTATGCCTGCCTTTGTGGCTGACTTGCGTGCGAAATGGGGCAGGGGCGAACTTCCTTTCTACTTTGTGCAGATAGCGCCTTTCGATTACGAAGGAGCCGACGGTACATCGGCTGCCCGCCTGCGTGAGGTCCAGTTGCAGAATATGAAGGATATACCAAATAGCGGCATGGTTACGACGATGGATGTCGGCCACCCTGTTTTCATCCATCCCGTAGACAAGGAGACGGTAGGGAACCGACTGGCGTATTGGGCATTGGCGCAGACCTACGGCATGAAAGGATTCGGATACGCTCCTCCTGTTTATAAATCGATGGAGATACAGGAGAATAAAATCTATATAAACTTCGACAATGCCCAACGCGGCCTAAGCCCGATGTGGACATCTCTTAAAGGATTTGAGATTGCGGGGGAGGATAAAGTATTCTATCCGGCTTTTGCCGAAATAGAAACTACGACTGCCCGACTGGCGGTTTCGAGTGACAAAGTCCCTCATCTCGTTGCCGTGCGGTATGCGTATAAGAATTATGTGGAAGCAAGTATTTTCAGTATTCATGGCATCCCCGCGGCACCTTTCCGGACGGATAACTGGTAAAAGCAGATGATTACCTGAATAGATACGGCTATTTTATCAGACATCCGGATATTCGCTTTCTTGTTATATCCGGATGTATAACCGGTTCTCTTTCGGCGAAATTTTGTTGAAAATATATCTATCAAAGTCAGTGGGTATATCCATGAATCCCTGTATCTTTGCATTCTCATTAAAACCATAATTATGGAACTAAAGCATGGGTACTATCATCTGATTGCCATACTAACAGTAGCTATCTGGGGACTGACATTCATTTCGACTAAAGTATTGATAAACCACGGGCTGACACCTCAGGAAATCTTCTTTTACCGTTTTCTGATTGCATACCTTGGCATCTGGGTAATTTCTCCCAAACGTCTGTTCACCAATAACTGGCAAGATGAACTGTGGCTGGTAGCAGGCGGTATATTCGGTGGCTCCCTTTATTTCTTTACAGAGAATACCGCTTTAGGCATCACCCAGGCGTCGAATGTATCGTTTATCATCTGCACGGCTCCCTTGCTGACTACTATCCTTTCCCTGCTTTTCTATAAAAGTGAAAAGGCATCGAAAGGACTGATATACGGTTCCCTGCTGGCATTGATGGGAGTAGGGCTGATTGTCTTTAATGGCAGTTTTGTGCTCAAAATATCTCCTATAGGCGATCTGCTGACCTTGCTTGCCGCATTATCATGGGCATTCTATAGTCTGATTATTAAAAAGATGGCCGGGCGTTATCCTACCATATTTATCACCCGCAAGATTTTCTTTTACGGAGTACTGACGATTCTGCCTGCCTTCCTCCTGCATCCCCTACAGCCCGATACCGCCGTACTTCTTCAGCCTGCCGTGCTGTTCAACCTACTGTTTCTGGCCGTATTGGCTTCGCTGATCTGCTATGTACTCTGGAATGTGGTGTTAAAACAGTTGGGAACGGTACGGGCATCCAATTATATTTATCTCAATCCTCTGGTCACGATGATTGCATCGTTCCTTATTCTGGATGAGAAGATTACGTTAGTCGCTTTAGGCGGCGCAGCTTGTATTGTCTGCGGGGTATATTGGGCTGAAAAGAAATAGAGTAGATAAGAAATAAAGTAGATTATGAGAAAAATGATGAATGAGCAGCTTCCTATATCGAAGTCGTCTCCTTTGAAAGCTCGTTTTTATGATTATCCTTATTTTACTTACCCGTGGCATTTCCATACGGAGTATGAGATTATCTATGTCAAGGAGGGCACGGGAATGCGTTTTGTAGGAAATAACGCGGAGAAATATGCCGATGGTGATATTCTTCTGTTGGGCTCCGACCTGCCTCATTATATGAAGAGCGATGAGGTGTATCAGCAAGAAGGCAGTACGCTTCGGACAACAGGGACTATCATTCAGTTTGAAAAGGACTTCATGCACCACGCTTTCAATTATTATCCCCATTTTATGAAGATAAAGAACCTGCTTGAAGAGGCGCAACGGGGAATTTACTTTCCCGCAGGATGCTCCCCGCGGCTGGTTGATTTGCTTGAATCGATTCCGGTGGAGACAGGAGTCGATCAGATCACTTCTTTCCTGCAACTTCTGAAAGAAATGGCAAACGTCGCTTCACGGTCTGTGCTATCGACTTCCGACTTCGAAAATGATATTATCTACGACGGGTCGAGAATAGACAAAATCATAGCTTACCTGAATAAGAACTATACACGGCAGATTGATCTGAATGAAATATCTTCTCTGGCAGCTATGAATCCTGCTGCATTCTGCCGCTTCTTTAAGAGCAAAACGGGGAAATCATTCAAGAATTACATATTGGAGATGCGGATAGGATATGCGTGTAAACTCCTGCTCATGGGCGATATGAATATCTCACAGGTCAGTGTAGAGTGCGGATTTGATACGATTTCTCATTTTAATAAGTCATTCAAGAAGCATACCGGATTCACTCCGTCTTACTATAAAAAGATGATGCTGGCTGAATAGAAATGAATGAAGGAAAGAGGCAAACGGGGCGTATGGACATAAAAAAAGGGTCAACGCCTTGACCCAACCTTTGTTAACCTTAAATCTAATACTATGAAAAACACATTGCAAAGATACGGACTCTTGGGAAATTAGCAAATTATCCAAGTAAAATAGTATGTTTTATAACACGTTTTAATAGTTTTCCTTTACTTGTTAAGAAATATACCCTTCTTTTTTAAAAGGATGCAACACTAATTGTGAAAATTGAAACGGGAAATTCCGTTGATTCTCTGACGAAAAACAGTTATCTTTGCAAGGTTAATTTCATTATTCACTCAACAAAAAAGAAAAGGAGCGAACCGTGAACGAGGAAGAAATCGTGCTTACCCCCATGATGAAACAGTTTCTGGATTTGAAAGCCAAACATCCGGATGCAGTGATGCTGTTTCGTTGCGGTGACTTTTATGAAACATATTCTACCGATGCCATTGTTGCATCCGAAATCTTAGGAATCACACTGACAAAACGCGCCAATGGAAAAGGAAAGACTATCGAGATGGCAGGATTTCCCCATCATGCGCTTGATACATATCTTCCGAAACTGATTCGTGCCGGAAAGCGTGTAGCTATCTGTGACCAGCTGGAAGACCCGAAACTGACGAAGAAACTGGTGAAAAGAGGTATTACCGAGTTGGTTACCCCCGGTGTATCTATCAATGATAACGTACTGAATTATAAGGAGAATAACTTCCTGGCTGCCGTCCATTTCGGAAAGGCTTCCTGTGGAGTTGCCTTTCTTGATATATCTACCGGTGAGTTCCTCACCGCCGAAGGTCCCTTTGACTATGTAGACAAATTGCTGAATAACTTCGGACCGAAAGAGATTCTTTTCGAACGGGGCAAACGCCTGATGTTTGAAGGTAACTTTGGCAGCAAGTTCTTCACATTCGAACTGGACGACTGGGTATTTACCGAATCCACTGCCCGTGAGAAACTACTGAAACATTTTGAGACAAAGAATCTGAAAGGATTCGGGGTAGAGCACCTGAAGAATGGTATCATTGCTTCCGGTGCTATCCTGCAATACCTGACGATGACACAGCATACGCAGATCGGTCACATTACTTCCCTTGCCCGTATCGAGGAGGATAAGTATGTGCGTCTGGATAAGTTTACAGTCCGCAGCCTGGAGCTGATCGGCAGCATGAATGATGGCGGCAGCAGTTTGCTGAATGTGATCGACCGTACCATCAGTCCGATGGGAGCCCGCCTGCTGAAACGCTGGATGGTTTTCCCGTTGAAAGATGAGAAGCCGATCAACGACCGACTGAATGTGGTGGAATACTTCTTCCGCCAGCCGGATTTTAAAGAGCTGATTGAGGAGCAGTTGCATCTGATAGGAGACTTGGAACGTATCATTTCTAAAGTAGCCGTAGGACGTGTGTCGCCACGTGAGGTGGTACAGTTGAAGGTTGCCTTGCAGGCTATTGAACCGATCAAGCAGGCTTGTCTTGAAGCGGATAACGCAAGTTTGAACCGGATAGGCGAACAGCTGAATCTTTGTATTTCTATTCGCGACCGGATTGCCAAAGAAATCAATAATGACCCTCCTTTATTGATCAACAAAGGGGGCGTGATTAAAGATGGTGTGAATGAGGAACTGGACGAATTACGCCGTATTTCATACTCCGGCAAAGACTATCTGTTGCAGATACAGCAGCGTGAAAGTGAGCAGACAGGTATTCCGAGTCTGAAGGTAGCTTACAATAATGTATTCGGTTATTATATTGAGGTCCGCAATATACATAAGGATAAAGTTCCGCAGGAATGGATTCGTAAGCAGACACTGGTCAATGCGGAGCGTTATATTACGCAGGAACTGAAGGTTTACGAAGAAAAGATTCTGGGAGCCGAAGATAAGATTCTCGTGTTGGAGACTCAGTTATATACTGATTTGGTGCAGGCATTGACGGAGTTTATTCCGCAGATACAGATTAATGCGAATCAGATTGCCCGTCTGGACTGTCTGTTGTCTTTCGCTAATGTGGCACGTGAGAATAATTATATCCGTCCGGTTATTGAGGACAATGATGTACTGGATATCCGTCAGGGACGTCACCCTGTGATTGAAAAGCAGCTTCCGATTGGTGAGAAGTATATTGCCAATGACGTGATGCTGGACAGCACTACGCAGCAGATTATCATTATCACCGGTCCCAACATGGCCGGTAAGTCTGCGCTCTTGCGTCAGACGGCACTGATTACGCTGTTGGCGCAGATCGGTTCGTTTGTTCCTGCGGAGAGTGCCCACATCGGTCTGGTAGATAAGATTTTCACCCGTGTAGGTGCCAGCGATAATATCTCGGTGGGCGAATCTACTTTTATGGTGGAAATGAATGAGGCTGCGGATATTCTGAATAATGTCTCTTCCAGAAGTCTGGTGTTATTTGATGAGTTGGGACGTGGTACGTCTACCTATGACGGTATTTCCATTGCCTGGGCAATTGTCGAGTATATCCACGAACATCCGAAAGCGAAAGCCCGCACACTGTTTGCTACGCACTACCATGAACTGAATGAGATGGAGAAATCCTTCAAACGCATCAAGAACTATAACGTGTCTGTGAAGGAAGTGGATAATAAAGTGATTTTCCTCCGTAAATTGGAGCGCGGGGGAAGCGAACACTCCTTCGGTATCCATGTAGCAAAGATGGCAGGTATGCCGAAGAGTATTGTGAAACGTGCAAATACTATATTGAAGCAACTGGAATCGGACAACCGCCAGCAAGGTATTTCCGGCAAACCATTGGCGGAAGTAAGTGAAAACAGAAGCGGTATGCAGCTCAGCTTCTTCCAGCTGGACGACCCGATACTTTGTCAGATTCGGGATGAGATACTGAATCTGGATGTGAATAACCTTACTCCGATTGAGGCGCTGAATAAACTGAACGATATAAAGAAGATAGTCAGAGGCAAATAAAAACTGATATAACTTATGCGGGGGCTGACTAATAAGCCGGTACTATTGAGGTTGTGTCAAAACGCTGGCACAACCTTTTTTTATGCACAAAGCCCAGACTTTCACAAGCCCGGGCTTTGTTATTACCCAAAGTTTTTGTATCTTTAGGCATAAAGTTTTTCGTTATGGCAAAGTTACATTTTCGTCCTTACATTCCCAACCAAACAGTTCTTTTTCCCGGAAGAATTGATGAAAACATAGCAGCGAACGATCCGGTTCGCATAGTTAATACTGTTGTTGATAATCTCAATCTTGACAATTTCAAGAAGCTTTATAAAGCAACCGGTCGTTGTCCTTATCATCCTAAAATGATGCTTAAGGTGATTATCTACGCCTACATGAACAATATCTATTCGTGCCGCAAAATAGAGAAGCTTCTCCTACGTGATATTCATTATATCTGGCTTTCCGGTAATGAACATCCGGATTTTATTACCATCAACCGTTTTCGAAACCGTG
>NZ_GG774706.1:7979-31994 GCF_000162515.1 Bacteroides sp. 1_1_14
CACAACATGGCATACAAAAGGTTCCGGCATGTGGGAGAAGACAAGGTTACAATGGACTTTGCCTTCTTTGCTATAGCTTTTAATATCAAAAAGATGTGTACAAAACTACTAAAAGCAGGAAAGAGAAGGAGTGCACACACTATATTTATCTTTATCAGACCACGTGTGACTCAAAATACGACGAATATTAAGCCTTATTACCTAATTACTGAAAAAATAGTCGCATAGACAAAAAAAGAGGAATGACTATTTTATATTAAAAAAAAGAAGGGGATGTGCCTTAGTTTTGACACAGCCCCGATACTAACGACTTTTAGTCAGCCCCAACGAAGATACTATAGACTTCTTATGTTGTAAGTTATAATGGTATGGCCTTATGCTTATACCTTCTTTGTATAAAAAGAGAGACCGGTTGGCTTCCATGTGCCTTTGTCTCCATAGGCGTCCTTCTCTTCCGTGGTATAGGCAAAGTTTTTTCCATCCGATATTTCGTAGATACAGTTTAAGTCATCGCTCTCCTTTTCATAGACATACCCTATGATTGTTCCGTCTCCGTTCGGTGCCGGTTCTAATGTCAAACGGTGATTCTTTCCGTCGGAAGACAGGTAAAGCGGTACTGTACCCGGTTCGTGTCTGATAAATACGCTTCCTATCACGCCTTGACAGATATCGGCCTTTGCGGTTAACTCCTTATAAGAGGTATAGTAGCGGTGATAGTGCCCGTCACTTGCCTGAAAGATGGGAGCCGTTTGTTGTAAGGACAGTTGGTGCCTTTTGATATGGGCTATTACCGCTTCTTTTATTTGCTGTTTCTTTATGGGGTCGGCTATTACCTCATAGATGGGGATAAGGTCTTCACCGGTCAGAGTAGTTAAGGCGCGATTCTTTTCATTGGCAGATTGTATCCAGGGGCTGATATCCATCGGATCGCCTGTCAGCTGATCAAAGACTTTGTAATCAGCTCCTTGCAATGACACTACAATTGTTCCCCCATAGTTCTTTTTTACTGTTTCTTCGGGATAAGTGATGGAAACATTGGGATGCTTAATAATGCTGCTCTGATGTGCGCCCATCCCTGTATTTGCGGTTCTCAATAAGTTCTCTTCATCATCCGCTACGATGCTGCGATAGAGGGTTTTGCTTGTATAACCTAAATGAGTGTTCACCAATATATGAGTACCAAATAGTTCTATGATTGTTTCAGGTGACGCATCTTCCAGCTCTTGCCGGAAATCATCGGCCAGCCAGTTGGACCAATCCGCATTCAGAGTGAGTAATCTTTGAATCACTCCGTTAGCTCCTGAACTACCAAATGCAAATGTGTATTGGGATGAATAATCATAAGGTTTCTGAAAATAAGTATGACCGGTAATGGTAGCGGTGAACAGCAAATCATCTTTGTTTTCCGCCGGCACCACAAATTTCTTATATTCTGTGATTGACCGAAGAAACTCTTTCATATCACGACCAATGAAGCTGTCTCCTACCCCGCTCGAACCTACCAGATTGCTAATCTTTTCATTATCTATCTTGCTCAGATCGAGCACTGGTTCTTTTACCGAATTATTGTCTATGTAGCTGCCCATAATATCATATCCGGCACCCAGAAAAGGCTGTGTAAGTGACATGGAGGCTTCAGGCCAGCTATTACCTTGTGGTACGGCAGGGCTTATGTAACTGTCATTCGTTTCCTCCGGAGGAGTGTAAGGTAATTCTTCTTTGTCACTGCAACTTGCGAATACGGATGTGACGAAAGGTACCCATAGTAGTTTGAATAGTGTTTTTGTGCTCATATTTTTATCATTTAGTCGCGCTAAAGGTAGATAAAAGGAATGAGAAAATACGATTTGAACAGCACTATTATTTCAGAAACTCTTCTACCTTCTTATAAAACAAGGAAAGATGATGCCCGTCAATAAATCCGTGATGAATCGTCATCGCGATAGGCATCACCAGTTTGCCTTCCCTTATGATGGCTTTTCCGGCATTCAGCAACGGGTAGTTATTGCCGCTTCTCTTCTCCTGTGTGCCGGTGATGGAAGTAAAATACAGGTCGGGAGTCGCACTTAACAGAATCAGTCCGTAATCTCCGTCGGCTACTTCTCCGTTTTCTGCTGCATACGGATCACCGTCTTCGGGGATGGCGTCGATAATTAGCCTTGCTTCCTGATAGAAAGTGTCGAAATCGTTGTGGTAAGGGAAACGGGTGGTGAAGAACTTGCCGTTCTCTTTTATCTTGATGGGAGACAGCATATCTATGGTGTCATAGAGCACTACACGTCCGTCCGGATCGATGCGGTAACGAAACTCCGGTATTTCGTTGGCTGCACGCAGCACAGCATAAAGATAATGGAGAAAGAAAGACTGTCCGGCCGCTTTGGCACGTTGCCTGGCTCCTCCGCACTCTACTTCGGAGGTAATGGATAATTGGGGATTCTGGAAGTGGCGGAAGAAGTTGAAATTCTCCTTCCGCTCCCAGTTTTCTATATCTATGATTTGTTTCATTTCTTTGCTACCTTCTTCCGGTCATAGAAGAACATGAAGTAGAAACCGATGATGATGAAAGGAACGCTCAGCCATTGTCCCATGTTGAACATCATGTTGTCTTCGAATGCTTCCTGGTTCTGCTTCACGAATTCGATAAAGAAACGGAAGGTAAAGATATAAGCCAGACAGAGTCCGAAGAAGAATCCACGATGCAGTTTCTTGCTGTAATTCTTATAAAGATAGATCATGATGAAGAACAGGATCAGATAAGCTATCGCTTCATAGAGCTGTCCCGGATGGCGGGGGAGCATGTCTACCCGTTCGAATACGAACGCCCAGGGTACATTGGTCGGGTTACCGATAATTTCGGAGTTCATCAGATTCGCCAGACGGATGAAACAGGCAGTGATCGGAGTAGCGACGGCAATCATGTCCACCACATCCATATAATGAAGTTTCGTCTTGCGACAATACAGCCAAAGGGCGATCATCAATCCGAGCGTACCTCCGTGACTGGCAAGTCCTTCATAACCGGTGAATTTCCATCCGCCGCCTGCCAGGAACTTGATCGGCAGAAGCATTTCCACAAATCCCTTTCCGCTGGTCAGGTACTGTCCCGGATCGTAGAACAGGCAGTGCCCCAGACGTGCTCCAATCAGAATACCGAAGAAACAATAAAAGAAGAGGGGATCGAATTTCTTCTCGTCTATTTTTTTTGTCGCGAAACTGGTAATGGACAATGATGTAAGCAAAGAAGATTCCTACTGCCCACAATAATCCGTAGTAACGGATAGAAATGCCGAACAGGTTGAATAGTTCGGGATTCGGATTCCAGTTGATTGATAATAAAAGGGTATTCATGTTGGATAACGGTTTACGGTTTGTAATTAGTGTTTTGTGAATTTTTCGGCAACCATCCGGTAAGTTGGTATGTCGATACCTTGCTCCTCGGCTGCTGCAATCATGTCAAACAGCAAACCTTGTATTTCCGATTCATGTCCCCGTGCCAAGTCCTTTTGCATGGATGCGGTACTGTCGGGATCGAGTTTATCAATGACTTTCAAATTGTAGCTGACGGGGTCTTCGGGAAATTCCACTCCCAACTTACGTCCCAGTGCGGCACTCTCAGTAGAAAGGCCGATGAACGTATCACGTACTTTCCCCGCCTTCTGAACTTCACCCATCGATACATCATAGTAAGCACCAGTGACCGCCATTGCCGAGATGAACGACCATTTGACGAATGTATCTCGATTGATGTCCGGAGAAATCTCAGCTTTGATTCCACTTTCCTGAAGGTCTTTCTGAATAGCTTCCAAGATGGCGGGAGTCACCTGTGTCCCTTTGTGGGCACCATACACCAGACGGAAGATTTTCCCCATCTGGGTGATCTCTCCCGTGCCGGAAACAAAGCCTACGATGTAGATGCAACCATCGAGCACCGTTACACCCGGAACGAGACGCTGAATGCGTGGTCCTGTCCCGTAAACATTCAGGATAGGGATGACAACTGTCTTCTCATGCGATGCCCTTTTGATGAGTTCGGTAATCGAATCGACGGAATATCCTTTCACGCAGACGAAGATCACATCCGCTTTTCCTTTGAACTCTTCGGCCGTCGTAGCCTTAATCTGAAGCGTATGTTCACCCTTCAGATCCGATTTCAATTTCAGACCATTGGTTTGTATTGACTGCAAATGAGCTCCACGGGCAATACAAGTTACATCTTTTCCTGCAAGCGACAGAAAGCCTGCTATACTGCCGCCTACTCCACCGGTTCCTGCTATGAGATATTTCATGTCATTGATGCTTATGTGATAATTAATAAGTCGTTAGTGATTACCGATAATCACACATTGAAGCGGAAGTGCATGATGTCGCCGTCCTGCACCACATATTCTTTTCCTTCCACACCGAGTTTTCCGGCTTCCTTGACAGCCGCTTCGGAGCCGTACTGGATATAATCATCGTATTTGATTACTTCCGCACGGATAAATCCTTTCTCAAAATCGGTATGGATGACGCCTGCGCATTGCGGAGCTTTCCATCCTTTCTCGTAAGTCCATGCACGTACTTCTTGTACGCCGGCTGTGAAGTAGGTTTCGAGGTTCAGCAGTTTGTAAGCTGACTTGATAAGACGTGCGACGCCCGATTCTTCCAGCCCTACTTCGGCAAGGAACATCTGACGGTCTTCGTATGTTTCCAGTTCGGCGATGTCTGCTTCGGTCTTTGCAGCGACAATGAGTATCTGTGCGTTTTCATCTTTCACGGCTTCACGCACCATGTCTACGTATTTGTTGCCGTTTACCGCACTTGCTTCGTCTACGTTGCAGACGTACATCACGGGTTTGCTGGTCAACAGGAAGAGTTCGTGAGCGATCTTTTGTTCGTCTTTCGTTTCGAAAGTGACGGTGCGGGCGGATTTGCCTTGTTCCAGTGCATCCTTGTATTGAACGAGTACGTCATAAGCCTGCTTTGCAGCCTTGTCGCCACCGGTCTGAGCTTGTTTCTGTACTTTCTGGATGCGGCTTTCGATGGTTTCCAGGTCTTTCAGCTGAAGTTCGTAGTCGATGATCTCTTTGTCTCGGACGGGGTTTACGCTTCCGTCTACATGAGTCACGTTGTCATCGTCGAAGCAGCGGAGTACATGGATGATTGCGTCTGTTTCGCGGATATTGGCGAGGAATTTGTTTCCCAGCCCTTCGCCTTTGCTTGCACCTTTCACCAGTCCGGCGATGTCTACGATTTCTACAGTCGTGGGGACAATCCGTTGGGGATGTACCAGTTCTGCCAGTGCGTTCAGACGTTCGTCGGGAACGGTGATTACGCCTACATTCGGTTCGATTGTACAGAAGGGGAAGTTTGCCGCTTGCGCTTTTGCGTTTGACAAACAGTTGAAAAGTGTCGATTTACCTACGTTCGGAAGTCCGACAATACCACATTGCAATGCCATATTAATCTATTATTTCTTTTATTATCAATGAATCATATCATGTGAGCAGCGATTTGGCGCTAATCTCCCGATAAAAACAGTTTTGATTGCCAGCCTGCTCATTTTAGTTTGCAAAGATAATCATTTTTTGAGCTAATGAGGGAAACTTGGTGCACTTTCTGTCTTTTTCTGATAATTGTGCTGGCTGGAAAAAGGTTTTGAGCAAATTGACAAAATGAATTTTTAGTCTCCTTAGAATTCGTTTTTCCTGCCCGACGGCGGGAGTGGGGGAAAATATGCGAATGAAAATCTGTATTTCGTTCATAAATAGGGCGGTATCTGAATCTTTACAATACTAATAATTAGAAAGTAATGTCCATCTTGTCAAATATGAAGGCTTGATGCGTTGGATAAGGCTGACTGACACGTTGGATATATATGACCAACACGTTGGATAAGGTTAGCTGACATGTCAGACATTAATGTTCTGCAGGTTGGGTATTAATGTTCTGCATGTTAAGTAGCGACCCTTTTGCATAATCTTCCAATATAATCGAAAGGATATGCAGATAGTCTGCATATTGATACATTGTTTTATTGCTTTGAGAGCTGGCTGGCATTCTTCTGAAAATGTATCTGTCAGCAGAAACGTCAATATGCTTTCATACTGAAAGGCAGTTCCCTGTTTGCTTTGTTTATTGCGTTATTCGTTCTTATAGGAGTTACTTTAGTATTTGGCTTGATACTTCTTATAAAAGATCAGGAATAGGATGAAGCCGATCAGTGCGAACGGAACACCCGTCAGGGCGGGATAACGGTAGCCGCTGCTGACTGCCAGCCCTCCTGCGTAAGCTCCGATGGCATTTCCCAGATTGAACGCTACCTGTACACAGGCAGCTCCGAGCATTTCGCCTCCTTTGGCTACACGGATTATCAATATCTGTTCCGGACTGGATACGGCAAACAGTCCTGCGGTGCAGAGGCACATCAATAGCGCAGCCGCCCATTTGTAGGGAGAGAGGAAGAAGATAAGCAATAGCATCAGGCAGATCAGTGCTTGTGCGGCAGTTCCTACCTTTCCGGGAGTGTAACGGTCGGAGAGCCGCCCGCTGATCAGATTTCCCATGACCATACCGAATCCGGCAAGAATCATCAGCGGGGTGATACTTTCGGCAGAGAAACCGGAGACATGAGTGAGCATTGGATTGATATAGCTATACCAGCAGAATACACCGCCATTACCTAATGCCGTAGCACCCAGAATGAGCCAGGGAGCCGGAGTTTTGAGAAAGCGGAACTGTCCTTTGAAACCGGTATCTTTCAGCCCTTCTACCTGAGGAACCCAACGCCAGATGTAATACAGAATGACGATTCCCCAAAGTCCTACCAGCAGGAAGGTAGCCCGCCACGAAAGCATGGTGCTTAAAGAAGTTCCCAGCGGTACGCCGAACAGGTTGGCGATGGTCATTCCGGCTATCATGATGGAGACAGCCTCTGAACTTTTGCCTTTATCGGCAAGTCTTTCCGCAACGATAGAACCGACCCCGAAATAGGCTCCGTGAGGGAGTCCGGAGATGAAGCGGGAGATAAGCAGCATCCAGTAGTTAGGTGATAATGCCGCACAGATATTGCCTACCATAATCAGAGTGACTAATACCAGCAATATATGTTTTAATGGATATTTACGTGCTAATGTCAATACAGGGGCGCCGACACAAACGCCTAGTGCGTAGGCGGAAATGAAATGTCCGGCAGCAGGGATGCTAATCTTTAAATCTCTGGCTACATCGGGCAGTATACCCATCATCACGAACTCGGCGATACCCAATCCGAGGGTACCGAATGCCAATGCAATAAGACTTTTCTTCATACGAAACCTAACCTGATGCCTGTTACTTTTTACCTTCTTTATTTAGCGTATTTTTACGGGGTGCAAAGGTAAAACAAAATCTCTCAGAATGAGTTCGTCAGGAACGATTTTGATTTAAGTCAATTTATTGCTTCTTTATCCACTCAGTCATGTCTTTCAGGACTTCCGGATTTATTGTCTCTTCCAATTGTCCGTATTCGGCTAAAGTTCCTTTCTCACAAGTTTGAAACAGGTGGTTCAGTTTTGGATAGACTTTGATTGTCACATTCTTGTTTCCGTTCTCGCTGATGTGTTGCCTGATAGCAGTCAGATTCATATCGGCATCTACTTGAATGTCTTTTTCTCCGTTTAATGCTAAAACCGGGCACTTTATTTTTTTCAGACTTGCAGTCGGATCGTATCTCATAAAGTGGAGATACCACGGTGAAGTCATGGAGTTTATTTGGGCAGATAGTTGTTGTACGGTATTCAGGTCTTTCAACTGTTCGGCAGACATGGTTCTGGTAACATCAGCGTAAACTTCTTTTCTGATTTCATCCGCCGACTTGTCCGTTTGCTGTAATAAAGAGTATCTGTGGCGAACGGACGGTTTCATTGTCTGCCACACCGGATCGGGCATCCCTTGGGACTTGGAAATCAATTCAACTTGTTTAAGCATCAAGCTGTCACCTCGCACGGCAGCTCCTGCCAATGATATGATAAATGAAATGTTGGAGTCTTTGGCGGCAATATCAAATGCGATTGTTCCACCGCAGCTATGTCCGATAATGCCGATTTTCCGGGTATTAATTTCTTTTCTGCTGCGTAGATAGTTCAGCGCTGCTTCCGTATCTTTTGCGAAATCTTCGTTGGTAGCACTTGCATAATCTCCTTGCGAAGCGACTGTGCCACGATCATCGCATCTTAGTACGGCAATTCCGTTACGTGTCAGATAATCGGCGATAACAAGAAATGGTTTATGCCCCATAATTTCTTCATCTCTGTTTTGAGCACCACTTCCCGTAACCAATACTACAGCCGGAAATTTATTCCCTTTCTCCGGAAGGGTTAATGTGCCTGCCAGAGTGATTCCGTCCTGCGTATTTTTTACGCTGACTTCCTCGACCTTATAAGGAAAAGGCGGCTGAGGCTCCTGCGGGCGTTTAGGCCCGCTAAACTCTCCTTTCGTCAGATTCAATGGGAGGGGCATTCCTTGTGTGAATGTGCCGGTAATGGTTTGGTCGGCATTCAGTTTTCCTTTATAAGAGGCATGGATAATCGGTATCTGAACAGTCAGTGTAGAGTCTTGAAAAGAAGTTATTTTCGTTTTTATATCTTTGGTTCCCTGATCGGGGCTGTCAAGAGTTGTCACATAAGTCCCCTGTTCCGTATGTTTGATATGGAATACAATGGTTAACGAACCGGCAGGAAGGGAGAGTTTGCCATGCCATGTACCCGAAATGTCTTGTGCGGAAAGATGTGAAGGAACTGTCAGTTCGATTAAAAAGCCGATGAAAGCGATGAGCATGAAACAACGTTTTGAAGTTTTCATAGGAATGAAATTTGGGTTTATAAATGACATTTGCAGATCAGAGATGTAGCATTAAATGCCTTTCTTTGATGACAAAGATATGCTTTTATATTAGATAACTTCTTTTTTTGTGGATATATTCAGTGGCATGAACCGCCATTTTCATAAAGGAGCCATTTTTCCGGATATTCGCAATAATATTCCGTAGAAATAATGTCGGTTTCTGAAAGACTTTTATCTTTGCAGATATAATACATATGGCGCTATGAGAAAGATTATTTTGATTTTCGTGACAATTGTTCTTCCCTGTTTGCTTTGCGCAAGAAATGATGATAAGAGTACAGATATGCTGCTTCGTGAGATTGACGGAATTATCAGGAACCGTCAGACTTACGGTGCAGAAAAAGAAGCACGTATCTCCGATTTGAAGAAGTTGCTGTCCGAGGCTACCTCCGATGAGCAGCGTTATGGATTTTGCGGCAGGCTTTTCGACGAATATCGGGCTTATAATTTGGACTCTTCGTATGTATATGCACAGCGGAAGCAGGAACTGGCTTCTCATTTGAACAAACAGGATTATCTGGATGATGCCGCCATGAATATGGCAGAGGTGATGGGAACCACCGGAATGTACAAGGAAGCTCTGGAACAGTTGGGACAGATAGACAAGAAAACCCTGTCTGATTATCTCTATCCCTATTATTACCACTTGTATCGTACTATTTACGGGTTGATGGGAGATTATGCCGTCACCGAGAAGGAGAAAAAAGAGTATTACCGGATGACGGACCTGTATCGGGATTCCCTTTTACAGACTAATGCCTCCGACTCATTGGGCCATGTGCTGGTGATGGCCGACAAATGCACCGTACACGCCCAATATGACCAGGCAATAACCATGCTGACCGACTTCTACCGGAAACCCTCTCTGGACGATCATTCCAAGGCGATGATTACTTATACCTTATCAGAAGCCTATCGCCTCAAAGGAGACAAGAAAGGGCAGAAACACTTTCTGGCTCTCTCGGCCATCGCTGATTTAAAATCGGCAGTCAAAGAATATGTTTCCTTACGGAAACTCGCCTCTCTTGTATATGAAGACGGAGACATTGATCGTGCATACAACTATCTGAAATGCTCGCTCGAAGATGCTACGCTCTGCAATGCCCGCCTTCGTACCCTGGAAATCTCACAAGTCTTCCCCATCATCGATCAGGCTTACCAACTGAAAACCAAGCGGCAGCAACAGGAAATGAAGATATCTTTGATCTGTATCAGTCTGCTTTCAGTCTTTCTGCTGGTGGCTATATTCTTCGTTTACAAGCAGATGAAGAAAGTGGCTGCTGCCCGTCGGGAAGTGATTGACACGAATACGCTTCTGCAAGAGCTGAACGGTGAGCTTCATGACTCCAATTCGCAACTGAAAGAGATGAACCATACCCTTTCGGAAGCTAACTATATTAAAGAGGAATACATCGGCCGATACATGGACCAGTGTTCCACCTATTTGGATAAGATGGACTTATACCGTCGTTCTCTGAATAAGATTGCGGCTGCCGGCAGAGTAGAAGAGTTGTATAAAGCTATTAAATCCTCCCAATTCCTCGAAGAAGAGCTGAAAGACTTCTACGCAAACTTCGATATGACCTTCCTGCAACTCTTCCCCAACTTTGTGGAAGAATTTAATGCGTTGCTTGTCGAACCGATGCAGCCCAAGCAGGGTGAACTGCTGAATACCGAACTTCGTATCTTTGCCCTGATCCGTCTGGGGATTACGGATAGTACCAAGATCGCCCAGTTCCTCCGCTACTCTGTGACCACTATTTATAATTACCGGACACGTGTCCGCAACAAAGCACTCGGCGAACGGGATGAGTTTGAGGCTAAAGTAATGAAAATAGGGAAGGTGGAAGAGTAAGAAATCCACTACTTTTTTAGCACGGTTACTATTCTGTAATATTCTTATTATTAGTGTTTTATACTGTATTGTGCTGTATAAACCACTATATTTTTGCTATCTGGCAAAAGAAGCGCATTTAATTGTGGATACTTTTGTTTCAGTGAAAACAAAAAGTAATCCTAATATTAACTTTAAATTGATGTACATGGAACAGAGTATAAAGTCGAAAGGCTTTGAACATCGCCTCCTATTAATAATGTGGGGCTTGTTACTATCTCTTAGTGCATTCGCACAGCAGATTACAGTAAAAGGACATGTAGTGGACGCCACGGGCGAACCGGTGATCGGTGCCAGTGTGATAGAAGGCAAGTCCACGAACGGCACGATTACCGATATCGACGGTAACTTCTCATTAAATGTTTCTGCTAACAGCACATTGACCATTTCTTTTGTCGGCTATAAGACGCAGACTGTTTCGGTGAACGGAAAAACCGCACTGAAAGTAACCTTGCAGGAAGATACCGAAGTATTGGACGAAGTTGTTGTAGTAGGTTACGGAACGATGAAAAAGAGTGACCTGACCGGCGCCGTATCTTCCGTAGGAGTCAAAGATATCAAGGACTCTCCGGTAGCCAATATCGGTCAGGCAATGCAGGGAAAAGTATCCGGCGTGCAAATTATCGATGCCGGCAAACCGGGGGACAATGTAACCATTAAAATCCGTGGTCTGGGCACGATCAACAACAGCAACCCGCTGGTGGTGATCGACGGAATCCCTACCGACTTAGGCCTGTCTTCTCTGAATATGGCCGATGTGGAACGGGTAGACGTGCTGAAAGATGCTTCGGCAACTGCCATCTACGGTTCGCGCGGTGCCAACGGTGTAGTGATGATTACCAGTAAACGCGGTGCCGAAGGCGCCGGAAAGGTAACGGTCAATGCGAACTGGGCGATACAGAATGCAACTAAAGTGCCTGATATGCTGAATGCCGCCCAATATGCAGCATTGAGCAATGATATGCTCTCAAACAATGACGATAACACCAACCCTTACTGGGCAGACCCTTCTTCATTGGGAAAAGGAACCAACTGGCTCGACGAGATGCTGCGCACGGGAGTGAAGCAGAGTTATTCGGTTAGCTATTCCGGCGGTACGGAAAAGGCGCATTATTATGTATCCGGCGGTTTTCTCGATCAGTCCGGCATTGTGAAGAGTGTCAATTATCGCCGTTTCAATTTTCAGGCGAACAGTGACGCCCAAGTCAACAAATGGCTGAAATTCACCACCAACCTGACATTCAGCACAGATGTAAAAGAAGGAGGAACATACAGTATCGGTGATGCGATGAAAGCCCTTCCCACCCAACCGGTGAAGAATGACGACGGCAGTTGGAGCGGTCCCGGACAGGAGGCGCAATGGTACGGAAGTATCCGCAATCCGATCGGTACGCTTCACATGATGACTAACGAGACGAAAGGATATAACTTCCTCGCAAACATCACTGGAGAGATCACCTTCACTAAATGGCTGAAACTGAAAAGTACCTTCGGCTATGACGCCAAGTTCTGGTTTGCCGACAACTTTACTCCGGCATACGACTGGAAACCGAATCCGGTAGAAGAATCTTCCCGCTACAAAAGCGACAACAAATCATTCACCTACCTGTGGGACAACTACTTCGTATTCGATCATACTTTTGCAAAGAAGCACCGTGTAGGTGTGATGGCAGGTTCTTCCGCACAGTGGAACAACTACGACTATCTGAACGCACAGAAAAACATCTTCATGTTCGACAATATCCATGAGATGGACAACGGAGAAAAGATGTACAGCCTTGGCGGCAGCCAGAGCGACTGGGCACTGCTCTCACTGATGGCACGTCTCAACTACTCATACGAAGACAAATACCTGCTGACAGCTACCGTACGTCGTGACGGCTCTTCCCGCTTTGGTAAGAACAACCGATGGGGAACATTCCCTTCCGTATCTCTGGCTTGGCGTGTCTCTCAGGAAGACTGGTTCCCGAAAGATAACTCCCTGATGAACGATCTCAAACTGCGTGTCGGATACGGTGTGACCGGTAATCAGGAAATCGGTAACTACGGCTTTGTCGCTTCCTACAACACGGGTGTCTATCCTTTCGGAAACAATAACTCCACTGCTTTGGTATCTACCACTCTCTCCAATCCGAACATCCATTGGGAAGAAGTGCGCCAGGCCAACTTCGGAGTGGACATGAGCCTGTTCGATTCGCGTGTCAGCCTTTCACTGGATGCTTATATCAAGAATACGAACGATATGCTGGTGAAGGCTTCCATCCCCATCACTTCGGGCTTTGAAGATACTACCGAGACTTTCACCAATGCCGGCAAGATGCGCAACAAAGGAGTGGAAATGACATTGCGTACCATCAACCTGAAAGGCATCTTCTCCTGGGAATCCGCTTTAACGGCTACCTACAATAAAAATGAGATTCTGGACCTGAACAGCGAAACTCCGATGTTTATCAACCAGATAGGCAATTCATACGTGACCATGCTGAAAGCCGGTTACCCGATCAACGTTTTCTATGGATACGTTACCGACGGTCTTTTCCAGAACTGGGGAGAAGTCAACCGCCACGCCACCCAGCCGGGCGCAGCTCCGGGGGACATCCGCTTCAGAGACTTGAACAACGACGGAGTGATTAACGACGAAGACCGTACGATCCTTGGCAATCCGAATCCGAACTGGTTCTTCTCACTCTCCAACAACCTATCTTACAAAGGATGGGAACTCTCTGTTTTCCTGCAAGGAGTGGCAGGCAACAAGATTTATAATGCCAACAATGTGGACAACGAAGGAATGGCTGCCGCCTACAACCAGACCACAGCCGTACTGAACCGCTGGACAGGAGAAGGCACAAGCTACTCCATGCCGCGTGCCATCTGGGGCGACCCGAACCAGAACTGCCGCGTATCCGACCGATTTGTGGAAAACGGCTCGTATCTCCGTCTGAAAAATATCACCCTTTCGTATACACTGCCTAAAAAGTGGTTGCAAAAGATTCAACTGGAAAACGCCCGTATCTCCTTCTCTTGCGAGAATGTGGCGACTATCACCGGATATTCGGGCTTCGACCCCGAGGTGGATGTCAACGGTATAGACAGCAGCCGTTACCCTATCTCGCGTACATTCAGTATGGGCTTGAACTTTAACTTTTAAATCAGGAGGAAGAAAATGAAAAAGAAACTGACTTTTATAATGATACTTGTCGTACTTGCCTTGACATCGTGCAGTGATTTTCTGGATAAGTACCCCAAATACGGTGTGGACCCCGAATCGGAAGTGACCAATGAGATTGCCGTAGCACTGACTACTGCCTGCTATAAGACGTTGCAGTCGTCCAATATGTATAATCAGCGCCTGTGGAGCCTCGACATCCTTGCCGGCAACAGCGAGGTAGGCGCCGGGGGAGGAACCGACGGACTGGAAACTGTTCAGGCGGCTAACTTTATAGCGCAGAGCGACAACGGTTTTGCCCTGTACGTATGGCGTTCTCCGTGGGTAGGCATCGGACGTTGTAATATCGTGCTTTCCAATCTGCCTTCGGCTGCCATCTCCGATGAGATAAAAGACCGTTGCATGGGTGAGGCATATTTCCTGCGTGCTCATTACTACTATATCCTCGTCCGCCTTTATGGTGGCGTACCTTTGCGGTTACAGCCCTTTGAGCCGGGACAGTCGACGGATATTGCCCGCAATACGGTGGATGAGGTATATGCGCAGATTCTATCGGACTGTAAGAATGCGGTGGATATGCTTCCCCCAAAGAGCAGTTACGGAGAAAATGACAAGGGACGTGCCTGCAAAGAGGCGGCGATGGCTATGCTGGCAGATATTTACCTGACGCTGGCGCCCAATCATCGGGATTATTACAATGAAGTTGTTACGTTGTGCGACCAGATTACTGCGATGGGATATGATTTGTCTCAGTGCAAGTATGCCGATAATTTCGATGCTACGATCAATAACGGTGCGGAATCCCTTTTCGAAGTACAATACTCCGGCAGTACGGAATACGATTTCTGGGGAGGGGACAACCAGTCTTCCTGGCTGTCGACCTTCATGGGACCCCGCAACTCCGGTATGGTGGCAGGCGCTTACGGATGGAATCTGCCTACGGAAGAATTTATCAAAGAGTACGAAGCGGGCGATTTGCGCAAAGATGTGACCGTGTTATATCAAGGCTGTCCTGCTTTCGACGGCATGGAATACAGACGTTCATGGTCGGGTACAGGTTACAACGTCCGGAAGTTCCTTGTGTCGAAGACCGTTTCGCCGGAATATAATACCAACCCGAATAACTTCGTGGTATACCGTTATGCGGATGTCCTGTTGAAGAAGGCGGAAGCCCTGAACGAACTGGGACATCCCGACCAGGCTGCCGCACCTCTGAATATCGTCCGTCAGCGTGCCGGACTGGCGGATGTACCGACTACCTTGAATCAGGAAACAATGCGGGAAAAGATTATTCACGAACGTCGGATGGAACTTGCTTTTGAGGGACATCGCTGGTTTGATATGATTCGCATCAATAATGGTAACTATGCGATTGAGTTCCTGAAATCCATCGGCAAGAATCAGGTGACGAAGGAACGTCTGCTGCTGCCCATCCCGCAGACAGAGATGGACTCTAACAATCTGATGACTCAGAATCCCGGTTATTAATCGCTTTTACAATCATTCATTTAGACAGATCATATGATGAAGAAATATATATATCAGATGTTGTGCTCTCTTTTCATCGGCGGAGCGATGGTTTCCTGCGCCGAGGATTATATGGAGACGGACAAGGGACATGATACGCTAATTCTTTCGGTGAATCAGCAGGAGATCGTATTGAACGAAAAGAATCACAGTCAGGAGGCGTTAACGCTTTCATGGACTACGGGAACGAACTACGGAAGCGGGAACCGCATCTCTTATACACTGGAAATAGCCAAGGCGGGAACCGACTTCGCCCGTGCCTATTCCGTAGATTTAGGAACGGGAACTTATCAGTGGACGAAGAAAACGGAAGAACTCAATCAGTTTCTGAACACGCAGCTAGGCGTCGGCTATGCCGAAAAAGTATCGCTGGAAGCACGCATTACCGCTACTGTTGCCGGAATGGAAGAAAAGGAGCAGCGTGCCACAGTTGCGCTGGATGTGACTACTTATCAACCGGTTACTCCGACGCTTTACCTCATCGGAGAAGCTGCCCCTAACGGATGGAGCGCCGATCAAGCGACGCCTATGGAGCGCACGGACAACGGACAGTTTACGTGGACAGGAAAGCTGAATACCGGTGTATTCAAGTTTATAACGACATTGGGAGAATTTCTTCCGTCCTACAACCGGGATGCCGCTGCCGGAGAAGAACTACGGCTTATCTACCGCACATCGGGCGACGAACCGGACGAACCGTTTACAGTCAGCAAGGAAGCGACCTATATAGTCAAGGTAGACCTGCTCGACCTGACAATGACCATGACCGAAACGGAAAACATCGGATGGCGCTTTGAAGAATTCTATATTGTCGGCTCCTTTACCGGCGACAATGGCTGGGGATTCGAGGCACTGTCTAAAGATGCCGTTCAGATGAATCTGTTCCATTATGGTGCCGTGATTCCGTGGAAGGCGGACGGTGATTTTAAGTTTACTTCCGTGACGGACTTCGGTCAGTCGGATGCTTTCTTCCATCCCACCGAAGGGAACGCTCCGTATACTTCCACTTCAGTTGTATTGGGAGGTGAAGACAATAAATGGCAAATGAAGGAAAGCGAATGCGGCAAGGCCTATAAAGTGCTGTTCCTCACAGCCAAGGGAAAGGAAAAGATGCTGATGCGTCCGTTTACCCCTACGAAGGACTGTATCTGGTAGGCGATGCCACTCCGAACGGATGGAGCATCGACAACGCCACCCCGATGGCTAAAAGTGTCGACAGCCCTTACATCTTTACCTGGAGCGGTACACTGAATACAGGGGAGATGAAGATCTCCTGCGACAAGCAGTCCGACTGGAACGGAGACTGGCTGATGGCGGACAAGAGCGGAAAGGCACCGACCGGTGAAGTGGAGACAGCCTTATTTACCAGTAAAACGGATGCGGAACTGAAGAATATGTATCCGGATACAGACCTCGGCAGTCTGGACAATAAATGGAATATTCAGGAAGCTGGCTCGTATCGGATTACGATTGACCAGTTGAAAGAAACGATTTCGATTGTAAAACAATAAACAAGTATTCAAGATGAAGAAGATAATATATTTGGTGGCTGCCTTCCTGTGTCTGTCTTGCAGCGACGATCATGAATCGAACCCACAGAACGGAGGAGCGTCGGGCAGTGTGACCGAAGTAACTCCGGTGACATCGGACTTATGTGTGGAACTGACAACTGACAAGGCTTTTTATAAACCGAACGAGACAGTGACTTTCACTGCCGCCGATGCCTTGCCTGCCGGAACAAAGGTCCGCTATCGCCTTTCGGGAGAAATAGTCGGAGAAGAACCGGTCAGCGGTACGAACTGGACATGGAAGGCTCCTTCCACCGATTTCAAAGGATACATGGCAGAACTTTACCGGCAGGAAAACGGTACGGACGTCATCGTCGGTACGATTGCGGTAGATGTATCCAGCCATCCGGCACGGTTCCCCCGATATGGCTTCGTGGCAGATTTCGACGGAGACAAGACAGAAGAGAAAACACTGGAAGAGATGGCTTATCTGAACCGCCATCACATCAACTGGGTACAGTTTCAGGACTGGCACAATAAACATCATTGGCCGCTGGGCGGCACACGCACGCAGTTGGACGAGGAATATCTCGACATTGCGAACCGCCCTGTCCATACAAGCTCTGTGAAGAATTATATCAAGGCACAACAACATTTTGGAATGAAGTCCATGTTCTATAATCTTTGTTTCGGGGCATTGAAGGATGCGGCTTCCGACGGGGTGAAAGAAGAATGGTATCTGTTTAAGGACGCTTCGCATACCACGAAAGACAGTCACGACCTGCCAAGCGGATGGAAGAGCAATATCTATCTGGTAGATCCTTCCGACAAGGAATGGCAGCAATATATGGCGGAACGGAATGACGACGTGTATGCGAACTTCGCCTTCGACGGCTATCAGATCGACCAGTTGGGCAAGCGGGGAACGCTTTACAACTACAACGGTACACCGGTCAACCTCCGCGAAGGATATGCTTCTTTTATCGAAGCCATGAAGCAGGCGCATCCCGACAAAAGTCTGGTGATGAATGCCGTAAGTCGCTACGGTGCCCGTCAGATCGGAGAAACCGGCAAAGTAGATTTCTTCTATAATGAGATGTGGGCGGATGAGGCGGACTTTACCCATCTGAAAGCCGTCCTGTATGAAAACGGAGTGTATGGCAATAATCAGCTGAATACGGTTTTCGCTGCCTACATGAACTATAATAAGGCAGATCATCGGGGAGAGTTCAATACAGCGGGCATCCTGCTGACGGATGCGGTGATGTTCGCTTTGGGTGGCTCGCATCTCGAACTGGGTGGTGACCATATGCTGTGCAAAGAATATTTCCCGAACGACAACCTGACGATGAGCGAGGAACTGAAAACGGCAATGGTTCACTACTACGACTTCCTCACGTCTTATCAGAACCTGCTCCGCGATGGCGGAACGGAGAACAGTATCACTATGAACTGTACCAACGGAGAAATGAAACTCAACGTATGGCCTCCAAAGTTGGGGTCGGTCACTACCTACGCCAAGCAGGTAGACGGCAAGCAAGTAGTGCATCTGCTTAACTTCTCGCAGGCGAACAGCCTTAGCTGGCGGGACGTGGACGGCACCATGCCCGAACCTGCCCTGATCACGAAAGCGGCCTTGCAGATGAACCTGCCCGCCAAAGTGAATAAATTGTGGGTGGCATCGCCGGACGTACACGGAGGAGCCTTGCAGGAACTGGCGTTTACGCAGGAGAACGGGGTAGTTTCCTTCACACTGCCTGCCTTGAAATACTGGACAATGATTGTAGCTGAATAAGGCAGTTGCAACGGAATAACTAAAAACGATAGGTATGAAGATTAGATATAAGTTTGGGGTGTGGATGTTGTGTCTGATGTTTCCGGCGTTGGTCTGGGCAGAAAACGCAAAAAGTATATGTACCTCTTTTACGCAGCAGGGACGTCAGGTGACTTTTCACCTGGCGGACAGTGCCGCGCTGCAACTGCAACTTTGCAGTCCTTCCGTGGTAAGAATCTGGTTCTCGCCGGACGGGAAGCTGCAACGGAGAAACGCTTCCTTTGCCGTGATCAATGAAGAACTGGAAGATGTGGGAACGGTTCATGTGGACGAACAGGCCGCCTGCTATGAGATATTTACCTCGAAGCTGCGCATACGGGTGAACAAGTCGCCGATGAGCATCCAGATATTCGACAAATATCAGAAACTCCTCTTCAGTGACTATGCCGATAAAGGACACGTAAGCGAAGGTACGAAGAAGGTGGAATATAAAACGCTTCGCCGTGACGAGCATTTCTTCGGGCTTGGGGAGAAGACCGGCAAGATGGACCGCAGAGGAGAATCTTACAAGATGTGGAACAGCGATAAACCTTGTTACAGTGTGGTGGAAGACCCTCTTTACAAGAGCATCCCTTTCTTTATGAGCAGTTACCGGTATGGTATTTTCCTTGATAATACGTATAAGACAGAATTTAAGTTCGGAACGGAAAGCCGTGATTATTACAGCTTCGAGGCGCCGGACGGGGAGATGATTTACTACTTCATCTTCGGCAAGGACTATAAGGAAATCCTGAGTCAGTATGTAGGACTGACGGGCAAACCTATCATGCCTCCGAAATGGGCATTGGGCTTTGCGCAATGCCGTGGCCTGCTGACAAGCGAGAAACTGAGCCGCGAAATAGCCGAAGGCTACCGGACACGCGGCATCCCCTGTGATATTATCTATCAGGACATCGGCTGGACGGAACATCTACAGGACTTCGAATGGCGGAAGGGCAACTACGGGCATCCGAAAAAGATGCTTGCCGACCTGAAAGCAATGGGATTCAAGGTAGTCGTATCGCAAGACCCGGTCATCTCGCAAGCCAACAAGAAGCAATGGGAGGAAGCGGACCGTCTGGGATATTTTGTCAAGGACAGCACGAACGGGAAGAGTTATGACATGCCGTGGCCTTGGGGCGGAAATTGTGGGGTAGTGGATTTTACCTTACCTGCCGTAGCCGACTGGTGGGGAACCTATCAGCAGAAACCCATTGACGATGGCATCTCCGGCTTCTGGACGGATATGGGAGAACCCGCATGGAGCAACGAAGAGCAGACCGAACGCCTTGTGATGAAACATCATCTGGGGATGCACGACGAAATCCATAATGTCTACGGACTGACTTGGGATAAAGTGGTCAAAGAGCAGTTCGAGAAACGGAATCCGAACCGTCGCGTCTTCCAGATGACCCGTGCCGCTTATGCGGGATTGCAGCGTTATACGTTCGGTTGGACGGGAGATTGCGGAAATGGAGACGATGTATTGCAGGGCTGGGGGCAACTGGCCAATCAGATTCCGGTGATTCTTTCCGCAGGGCTGGGAGTGATTCCGTTTACTACCTGTGACATTACGGGGTATTGCGGAGACATCGAAGACTATCCATCCATGGCGGAACTTTATACCCGATGGATACAGTTCGGTGCATTCAATCCTTTGAGCCGTATTCATCATGAGGGGGATAATCCGGTAGAACCGTGGCTCTTCGGTCCGGAAGCGGAAAAGAACGCGAAGGAGGCCATCGAACTGAAATATCGTTTATTGCCTTATATCTATACGTATGCCCGCGAAGCTCATGATACGGGATTGCCCATCATGCGTCCTCTCTTTTTGGAATATCCGATGGATATGGAAACGTTCTCTACCGATGGCCAGTTCTTGTTCGGACAAGAGCTGCTGGTAGCTCCGGTGGTGAAGAAGGGGGCACGTACGAAGAATGTCTATCTGCCCGAAGGCACTTGGATTGACTACAACAATAAACAAACAGTCTATACCGGAGAACAGTGGACTACCGTGGAAGCTCCCTTGTCGTGCATCCCGATGTTTGTAAAGCAGGGTTCCATCATCCCCACTATGCCGGTGATGAACTACACGCATGAGAAACCGGTCTATCCGCTGATCTTTGAAGTATTTCCGGCACCAAAAGGAGAGGAGGCCTCGTTCACTTTGTACGAAGATGAGGGAGAAGACCTCGGCTATCAACGGGATGAGTTTGCCAAAACTCCCGTTCGCTTCCGGACGGAGGAGGGTGGTTATCTTCTTTCGGTTGGTGCCCGTGAAGGAAAAGGGTATGCAGTGCCCGCTCCCCGAAACTTTATTTTCCGTATGTATCTGAAGACGGCTCCCAAAGGAGTTACCGTGCAAGGTAAGAAAGTAAAGAAGGTGAAGCCGGAACGTCTGGAAGAGAATCCGGACGATGACACTGAAAGTATGGTGTGGAGTTGGGATAAGGCGACCGGTATTTGCAGCCTTCGTATGCCGGACCGAGGGGAAGAAAGTCGGATTTCCCTGCGTTTATGACTTGAACTCAATGCCTACATAAAGATATAAATTTGAAAAATTGCTGTCATCTGTCACTAAACCTGTGACAATAGTCTGATAATTAAATCATAAGACCGTGACAGCAACCTGTGACAGTAGCGTGACGGAAAGATTTGCCGTCACGCTGTCATTCATTTCAGCTATTAATAAGCCGAGTTTGTTTTAAGGTATGAAACTACAGTTCCCATTGCTTGAAACTTTGGTTCCCATTACTTGAAACTATAGTTTCATACGCTTGGAACTTTTGGTTTCAAGCCTTTGGAACTACAGTTTCTCACTGATGAAACTCTAGTTTCAAGCAGTGAAACTAATTAAGAAATCAATTGATGAACTCGTAATCTGTCAGTTGATATCTTTTCTGCTTGTATTCTTTTGTTCTTTTAAGTTTTACCTTTCCTTTTGCGGCTTCCAGCGTTACTTCGTTGAATTGTCCTTTTTGGAAATCGTAACTTATACCGTCATCTTCGAGAAGGAGGAACGTTGCCGAAGGAGCGCCGTATACTTTGCAATGCAGATCGAATACGGTTTGAGCATCTACATAGGGGACAGGTGCGGCCAATGGCAATAACGTTCCCTGGCGGACGTAGAGTGGCAACTGATCTAATTCCGTCGTAATCTCATATTCACGGTTGCCTTCATATTTCTCATTGGTATTGAAGTTGTACCATGTTCCTTCGGGGAAGTAGACCGTTCTCGTTTTCTTGTTCTGGTATAAAGGGGCAGCCATCAATCCGTCTCCCATCATATACTGGTCACTGATAGTGCGCAAACGTTCATCTTTGGGATAATCCATCAATAACGGACGGAAAGGAGGTACACCTTCTTTATAATATGTATAAAAAGCACTGTACAGATAAGGAATCAGCTGCATACGCAGATTAATCAGTGTGCGGGCATATTCTTCATACCTCTTTGCTTCCGGCAGGAACTCGCCACGTTCGTTCTTTCCACGGTCGAATTGCAGCCACGGAGCGTATTGCAGATACCATGCATTGACCATAGCCTGCGGAGAAAGAATCACCGTTTGCAGACGATGGAAGAAATCTTCGGCAGAATGTGCCTCACGCACTTCAGGACACCACAACAGTCCTCCGAATGCCGAGTTGCAAAGTGCCTGAATGTACTCTTTGGGATCGTATGTATCACTATAAAGTACGGCGTTGCGTGAAGACATGAACATACCGGACGACCGGTAATCCTGATAGGTGCGGGTATTCTTTTCACGATAGATACTGTCCATCGCATTCACATAAAGGGAACCGAATACCTGGTGCATCTTTTCTCCGTCGATGCCCGAAGGGAACTGTGCCATATCCGGGAAGCACCATGTGGCGGAAGCAAAGGATATGTTCGAGTTGTCACATTCGTCCAGTTTGAAGCCGGAGATGCCTTCTTCTATCAGTGTGCGGTGGTAATCGGTAAATATTTTGTGTGCTTCCGGCTGGATGAAGTCCGGTACCAGTCCGTTCCATACAAGGAAATCGCCTGAGTAAGGTTCCAGCGCCTTCCGGATAGGGGAAGAAGGATGAACATACGCATGTTCCCACAGGTTTACTTTGTATCCTTTCTGCTGCAACTGGTCCAGCATTTCTTTGTGCCTTGGAAAACGGTCGTCGCTCCAGCGATAAGAACAGGAGTAAGTGGCCGTCTGCCATCCCGGTTCGAGTCCCAGTACGTCGCACGGAATCTGTTTCTCGCGGAAATAGTTGGCAAAACGCATGACGGAGTCTTGCGTCGCATCTCCTTTGACACGGTATTTGAATCCGAGTCCCCACATCGGAGGAAGACATCCGCCGCCGGAGAGGAGGTTGTATCTCTTGACTACATCCAGCACTTCCGGTCCGGTGATGATAAATACCTCAATGCCTTTGGCGCCGGGTACGTCGATATGGACTTTATTTCCGTTGCTTCTGTTCTTATACAAGTCTTCTGTGGTGGTAGCAATGTGTTTTCTTTCTTCCGCTTGCAGTTGACGACTATGCTCGGTTTTCTGATTGGAGCCGCATAGGAAAGTGGTATACCGTGCCGTGTTGACCAGAATACCGTACCCTTTGGTAGAGACGTAGAATGTCTGCGGAGCATGTGTATATCCGAGTCCGTTCAGTGGATTGTCGTTTACTATCGGGCGCTTGCGCAGGCCACGCTGACCGAAAGTTTCGAATTGAAGTCCGAAACCGTATATTTGTTCGTTGTCCTCCAGAGGGACTTCGATCAGACAGCCACGGTCGGTTATCTTTATTTGCACTTCGTCGGGGCTGAAGGGCGGCTTTGCAGTCGGGAGTTGTTTCATTGCTTCTACGGCAGGTTTCCCGCCGAATAAGGAATAAGGGGTAAAAGTGTCAATTTCTCCCGCTTGCAGCTTGATGATTCCCGGAGCAATTTCTTCTTGAGCGGATGCTTGCCCGGCAAACAGGAGACCTACTGTGGATAGAAAAAGGTTGAGTAATAGTTTTCTCATTATAGTTTATTTTATCATGGTTATATTAAAATAGACTTCTGAAATGCGATTTTCCACTAAAATGCAATAAAAGAATATTGCAAATATAGGAATAAAACAGATGCGGTATCAAGTATTAATACCTGAGAAGTCAGATAAAGTGACCTGTCACGACATATATTAATGTTTGTGACGGGAGATATTAATATCTTCTTTTTTTGACCGTGATTCTAAAAATAAGGTTTTATATTTGTCCTTGTTTAAGA
>NZ_GG774706.1:32122-53295 GCF_000162515.1 Bacteroides sp. 1_1_14
ACTGGATGTTTATTATCCCGAGAATAAAAAAGATTTTTCCACCATTGTATGGTTTCATGGCGGTGGTATGGAAGGAGGAAGTAAATTTGTTCCCAGGGAACTGACGGATCAAGGCTTTGCAGTAGTGGCGGTTAATTATCGTCTGAGTCCGAAAGCAAAGAATCCGGCTTATATAGAAGATGCCGCCGAAGCCGTGGCATGGACATTCCGGAATATCGAAAAGTATGGCGGTCGCAAGGATCGTATCTTTGTTTCCGGTCATTCGGCAGGAGGTTACCTTACGTTGATTCTGGCAATGGATAAGAAATACATGGCTGCATACGGAGCCGATGCGGATAGTGTAGCTGCCTATCTTCCGGTCAGTGGGCAGACAGTCACTCATTTTACCATCCGCAAAGAACGTGGCCTGCCCAACGGAATCCCCATCATTGACGAATTTGCTCCGGTAAACAAGGCCCGCAAGGATACCGCTCCTGTTGTGCTGATTACGGGGGATAAGAATCTGGAAATGGCTGACCGGTACGAAGAGAATGCACTGCTGGCATCGGTATTGAAGAATATCGGCAATCGGAAAGTCTCTTTATATGAACTGCAAGGATTTGACCACGGACAGGTACTCGGTCCTGCCTGCTATCTGATCGTTAATTATGTGAAGAGGTTCAAGTAATAGACCTGTGATATCCTTTCATTTGATATGGATAATGTGTATATTTGCACGAAACTCATATCAAAAATGTGTAAGTTCTCACATTTCAGATATCAAAAATGTGACTCGGTATGTTTGAAAGAGGAATTATTCAGCTGTTAGCGGCTTGGAAAACGGATGTAAACAGGAAGCCTTTGGTTATTCATGGGGCGAGACAAGTGGGTAAGACGTGGGCTTTGAAGTATTTCGGTCAGAAATACTTTGAAGATGTTGCCTATTTTAGTCTGGATAAAGATGAAAGCGGACTTTGTGATATCTTTAAAACGACTAAAGACCCCGAGCGCATTATACAGCAATTGTCCTTTTTGCATGGACGAAAAATTAATCCTCAGACTACTTTGCTGATATTGGATGAGATTCAGGAGTGCAATGAAGCGCTGAACTCTTTGAAATATTTCTGCGAAGAAGCACCCGAATATGCAGTGGCTTGCGCTGGTTCTTTACTTGGAATTTACCTGAATCACATAGGCAATTCCTTTCCGGTTGGAAAAGTAAATCATCTGTCTATGTATCCGCTGACTTTTACGGAGTTTCTGAATACGAAAGATCCGGCGATGTATCAATATATGTGCTCTGTCAAAGAAATAGCGCCTCTTCCCCAAATCTTCTTCGACAAACTGCGGGAAGCCTTCATTGCCTATTCTATTTGTGGCGGTATGCCCGAACCTGCTTCTTTGATGGTTGACTTTAATGATATGCAAAAAGTGGATTCATCGCTTCGGGATATATTGAATGACTATGCTCTGGATTTTGTGAAACATACTACACCTACGTTGGCGCCCCGTATCAATTATGTATGGAACTCTCTGCCCTCTCAATTGGCGAAAGAAAATCGTAAGTTTGTTTATCAACTGGTTCGTCCCGGAGCACGTGCGCGTGAATACGAAGATGCTATTTTATGGTTGGAACAAGCTGGTCTTGTCAACAAAGTAGTTCTGAGCAAGTCGCCTAGGCTGCCACTGAAAGCCTACGATGATTTGAGCACTTTTAAGCTCTATGCATTAGACATAGGGTTGTTGAGGCAATTGTCCGAACTGGATGCAAGTGTTTTGTTATTGTCCACTCCCGGATATACGGAATATAAAGGGGCATTGGCAGAGAATTATGTATTGCAAAGTCTTACAGCACAATTTCAGGCTTCGTTCCGTTACTGGACTTCCGGTAATAAAGCAGAAGTGGATTTTTTACTTCAGCATGGTAATCATATTTATCCGGTAGAAGTGAAAGCAGACCAGAATATAACAGGTAAAAGTCTGATTCAGTACGAGAAACTTTATCAACCTGCTTGCCGGATTCGATATTCGATGCTGAATTTGAAACAAGACGGCAATCTGATTAATATTCCTTTATTTCTTGCGGATAAGACGAAAGAGCTGCTGAATAATAACGTGGGATAAAGAATAGAGAGAAACGGCCAAGTGATGAAAAATACAGGTCATTTAAGGAAAATATCTGTGAAATGTAACGTTTCTCATAGTCTGTGAATCATTTATTATATCAGAAATCGGTCGTATTGGCTACATTTACTCCGATTTTACAAACTAATAAATAAAATAGCTATGAAGACATTAAGCAGAACTGTACTTACTCTTTTTGTTTTGTCCTTCTCCTGTTTGGCAGCGATAGCCGGAGAAGTATCTTTTAAAATAACCAGGCAATATCTGAACTTCCCCATCTCCCATAAAGAGAACAGAGGAAGGATGACTTTTGAAGTAAACGGCAAGCCGGATTTATCCGTCGTTATCCGTCTGGCGCCGGATGAAGCGGAATACTGGGTGTTTAAAGATGTGTCGGCTTTCAAAGGAAAGACGATCAAGATAACCTACGACGGCAATGAGAAGGGATTGAGTAAAATATACCAGTCCGACGAAATCGAAGGACAAGCTGAACTGTATAAGGAAAAGAACCGTCCGCAATTCCACTTCACTACCCGGAGAGGCTGGATCAATGACCCTAACGGATTAATCTATTATGAGGGCGAATACCACCTGTTCTACCAGCACAATCCTTTTGAAAGAGACTGGGAGAATATGCACTGGGGCCATGCGGTCAGCAAGGACCTGATACACTGGACAGAATTACCGGACGCTTTGTATCCCGACCATTTAGGAACGATGTTCTCCGGTTCGGCAGTCATCGACTATGATAATACCGCCGGATTCAATAAAGGCAAGACTCCAGCCATGGTTGCCGCCTTCACTGCCGCCAGCAGTGACAGACAAGTGCAGGGGATAGCCTACAGCCTTGACAAAGGACGTACCTTCACGAAGTACGACAAGAATCCGGTGATTAACTCCAAGGAGAAATGGAACTCTCAGGACACACGCGACCCGAAAGTGTTCTGGTATGCGCCCTCCAAACATTGGGTACTGGTACTGAACGAGCGCGACGGACACTCCATCTATACCTCTTCCAATCTCAAAGACTGGAAATACGAGAGCCATGTTACAGGCTTCTGGGAATGTCCCGAATTGTTCGAACTGCCGGTTGACGGTGACAAGAACCACACGAAGTGGGTGATGTACGGTGCCACCGGTACGTATATGCTAGGCTCTTTCGATGGCAAGGTATTTACTCCCGAAGCCGGAAAATACTGCTATACCACCGGAAGTATCTATGCAGCCCAGACCTTTACCAATATTCCGGCAAGTGACGGCAGACGTATCCAGATAGGCTGGGGAAGAATCTCCCACCCCGGTATGCCTTTCAACGGAATGATGATGCTCCCCACCGAACTGACTTTGCGTACCACCAAAGACGGCATCCGCCTTGTTAACGTTCCCGTAAAGGAGGTCGAATCCTTGTGTAAGCCTCTTCGTTCCTGGAAATCTCTTTCTTCGGATGAGGCCAACCGCCACCTGAAAGAGTTTTATGATGCCGACTGTCTCCGCATTAAGACAACGATCAAACTCTCTCATGCCACGGATGCCGGATTCAACCTTTTCGGCCAGCGCATGATCGGCTACGACATGAACTCCAATACCCTGAACGGCCGTTTCTACTCTCCCCAAGACCCGACCAGCATGGAATTGAGTGCCGATATTTACATTGACCGCACCTCTATTGAAGTCTTTATCGACGGCGGACTGTATTCTTATTCCATGGAACGCCGCCCTGATACCAACAACAAAGAGGGACTCCACTTCTGGGGAAACCGTATCGAAGTGAAAGACCTGCAAGTCTTTTCCGTAGAATCCATTTGGTAGACGGAAATCAAAAGCTATCTTTGTTTTCAGTTATTTAAATAGGAAAGAGAATATGAAAACGCGTAGTGAAGTTTTTCAGTTTGAGAAAGAGTTGAAATGGGAGCACCCCGCTCCGGGAATCCGTCGTCAGATAATGGGATACGACGGACAGTTGATGATGGTCAAGGTAGAATTTGAGAAAGGAGCGGTCGGTACGTTGCATGAACATTACCACAGTCAGGCTACCTACGTGGCAAGTGGAAAGTTTGAACTGACCATCGGTGACCGGAAAGAGATACTGTCGACCGGCGATGGCTACTATGTAGCACCCGACGAACCGCATGGATGCGTCTGTCTGGAAGCGGGAGTATTGATAGACACATTCAGTCCCATGCGGACTGATTTTCTGGAATAGTTCCTGATGAATGGTAGGTTACCGGATAATGATGGTATAAATTTACCACATATATGGTATTTCCTGTCAACAAAAACTGCACTATCTTTGTAATATCTTAAAACAAAGGAAATTAAAAACAGATATATATGGAAAAGATTGCAAGGAAATTGACGGATTTGATAGGTAACACTCCGTTGTTGGAACTAAGTAATTATAATAAGAGTAACGGCTTGAAGGCTCGTCTGATCGTGAAAATCGAATCATTCAATCCCGCGGGCAGTGTAAAAGACCGCGTGGCATTGGCAATGATTGAAGATGCCGAAGTGAAAGGAGTCTTGACTCCCGGCGCAACGATCATCGAGCCTACCAGTGGAAATACGGGAGTAGGATTGGCATTCGTTGCTGCCGCCAAGGGGTACAAACTGATTTTGACGATGCCCGATACGATGAGCGTCGAACGTCGTAACCTCTTGAAAGCTCTGGGAGCGGAACTTGTGCTCACTCCCGGTGCCGACGGAATGAAAGGGGCGATTGCCAAAGCGGAAGAGTTGAAAGCTGCCACTCCGGGCAGCGTTATCTTACAGCAATTTGAAAATCCTGCTAATCCCGCTATGCATCTACGCACTACCGGACTGGAAATATGGAGAGATACCGAGGGGAAAGTCGATATCTTCGTTGCCGGTGTAGGTACTGGCGGGACAATTAGCGGAGTAGGAGAAGCATTGAAGATGCGCGATCCCAGTGTGAAGGCGGTGGCGGTAGAACCTGCCGACTCTCCGGTACTGTCCGGCGGAAAGCCCGGACCTCACAAGATTCAGGGAATCGGCGCCGGTTTCGTACCGAAGACTTATAATGCTTCTGTCGTAGATGAAATTATTCAGGTGCAGAATGACGATGCTATCCGTACCAGTCGTGCGCTGGCGGAGAAAGAAGGGCTGTTGGTCGGCATATCTTCGGGAGCAGCCGTCTATGCGGCTACCGAACTGGCGAAACGTCCCGAAAACGAAGGGAAGATGATCGTAGCCTTATTGCCTGATACAGGAGAGCGTTATTTATCCACTATCCTGTACGCGTTTGAAGAGTATCCTTTGTAAAGGAAGGACATTGATTTGAAAAAAGGAAATAAGAAACAGAGAAAGGAAGGTATGTCAAAAGCCTATTGTAATTAAACTGAGGGTGTACTTCATTCACAAATTGAAGTGCACCCTCTTTCTTTAATTAGAATTGATAATGATATCTTTAGCTGATAAATCTTATGCCAAACCCTGGTGTTATATTAGGTGTTAGTCGTCCACGTTCCAATTTGTAACTAGAGGTATCAACGTCTGTAGAGAAACATGTTACTCCTTCAATAGTAGGGACATTGCCATAAGCGGCTGCTAAATGTGAACTATAGCATGTCTTTATTGCATCACCCCAGGAATGTGGAGATGCCATCATGCCGATATTTTTTAATTGGGGCATTAATTTACGCCAACGAGTGAATCCGTAACCTAATACGTCTTCCAGATATACGTCCAGTAGCTGTTTCTCACCAAGTTTGAAGTTGAGTTCTCTGTCGGGATTTGCTTCTCCGTCTCCTAATAGAGTATTACGTCGTCCATTCTTTAAACACCACTCTTTTAGTTTGGTATAATCTTCGTATGTCTCCCGGAACGGTTCTTCAATCCAGAACAGAGGAATATTTTCTATACCCTTTAGATATTCGATGAAATAATCAAATGTGAAGGCATCATTACCATCTACAAGAATATCACAATCAGGAAAATTGTCATAAATAAGTTTTGTTACAGCAATATCTGTTTTTAGTCCTTCGTCTTTGGCCATCCATTTGCCCCCTCGTCCTATTTTTACTTTAAACTGACGGTAACCATAATTATAGTCATAAAGGCAGTTCTCTAATATTTTATTCAGTCCGGCAGGGTTTTCAATAGGATCCATTTCATCAAAATAGATCATACCAGAATAGCAGGATGTTAATATCGGGCGATCATTTCCACTAATGAGCGCATACACAGGTTTATTAAGAATTACCCCTGCCAAATCATGCAGGCAGATATCAAATATATAATTTTCTTTATTTAATGTACCAATAGTTGGTGCGAACAAATCAGCAACACTTTTTCCTTTAATAGTTGGAAAAAGGCTTTCCGCAGTTTTGCGGTTACCATTCATAAGCCCGATTCCTTCTGCGCCTTTATCGGTTGTTAGTATGCAGAATGTTAGGTTTGGACCTGTTCCATGGTGACCTAGACGTGAATTTTTGCCTACAAGGCGTGGGTATTTTAATTGGGCCACTTTAAATTTGATATCTTTAATTTTGTGGTATGCTAACTCGTTTTTTGTTTTCTGATCTCCATAGATATTATTGGCAAAAGCCATGGAAGGTATGACACTGGCAATAGATGCAGTAGCTGCTAATTTTAAAAAATTTCTTCTTTCCATCTTATTCTATATTAAATGTTTTATTATCGAATCTTTTCTATTCGGGAAAATAGGTAATCACTCAATCCTGTTATCTGTATTCCGATGCGAGCATACAGAACAGGATCTGATATGTTACTGATGTCCATTTCAATCTGCATGTCTTTTAAGTTAGAAATATTCTGTATGTTTACTCTATTAATAGAACTTACATCATCAACAAATTGAGTCTTGTTTACTAAAAGAAAAGCGGTGCTGATCTTGGCTCCATCTGTTATTTTCTCGATATCGAAGTTTGCCTTCAGTGTATTACCATTGATGGAAAACTTTTCATTCTTTATCAGGTAGTAAGGTTCTACAGGGTATTCACAGGTTGTATTTCCTTTTACAGTTAGATAAACAGTGTCCCGGTGGTTTACCCATGGTCCGTTTTTATCACGTGTTATTAGTTTATAATCACCATCGAACAGTAATGCCTGGAATGATCCATCTTGAGTAACATATACTGGAATGGGGTCTTTTTTTCCAAACCCTTCTTGATATAGTTGCATCTGGATTTTTTTTCCACTGCCTCTTACTCCTATATATTCATTATTGTAGGTAACTTTACCACTTAACATAGATGCCGGTTCATCGAAATTGTCAAAGCGATTACAGCTATGCAGAGATAGAAGACAGATTATTGACAATATGTAAATAAAATGATGTTTCATATTTATATAAATAAGAGGATTATTGATATGGATTCTTTGTCAAATTCGGATTATTATTAATCCAACCTTGATCTATAAAATTATAGTAGTTTCGTAACTGGAAGTTACGGGGATAAGGAGCCATATAAGCTTTCTTTTTTTCGAAAACCCATTTTCCATCTCTTGGGTCACCCGGTTGGTGAATGACGTATGGAAATAATACATATTGTACAGCATCGGAATTATTTTCATCTCCGTCCCATAGCTTGTGTGCTATTCTCCAACGCTTTAAGTCCCAGTAACGCTGGTTTTCAAATGCAAATTCTACTCTGCGTTCACGGATGATATCATTAAGGGTTACTGACTCTAGGGGCTGTATACCTGCCCTTGATCTTACTTGATTAATATATCCTAGTGCAGAAGGATCATTTAGTTCCATTGCCGCTTCAGCAGCAGTCAATAAAATTTCAGCATATCTGAATTGTACGTACCATACTTCGCTGCCTCGCGAGATAGTACCAGCTGAGGCTGTTTCATCTAAGAACTTACGAATATTGAAACCGCTTTTATTGATGTTGTTGTCACTATTTTCTACAGGACCATTTAATGCGGTGATAGTGTTACCTGCCTCGTCTGTAGTGCCACAAGTGCTTGTTTCTGTTTTCCATGCTCCATTTTCCAGATATTTTCGTCCAGCCTGGAAGATAACTTCTTTGCCTTTGAATTTTGCTCCAGGATAGATGACTGTTCCATAAAGACGGGCGTCTTTTTGTGCAAAAGCGTCTTCAGCCTTATCATAATAGATATAATCACCATCATTAGCATGGGTTTTGATACTTCCATCACGATCGTTAGCATATTCAAAGGCTTCCACTAAATTCAAAATAGGTGTCATAACACTTCCACCTTGGTCTTCTTTAGCTGAAATCATGATATTGGAAGTAGTAAACTGATGAGTCAGTCCCGGATATTTATAGTCTACAGCCCAAATAACTTCTACATTATTTTCTTTAATAGTGACAGCATTATAGAAATTAACGCCTTTGTCCGCCTCTGTTTCTTGTAATTGATATTTCCCACCTTTTATAACTTCCCGACAGGCTTTTAGGGCAGTTTCATAGTAGCCTTTAGCTTTATTTGCATCAATGCCAATTTCATTCTTGTCTGTTCGGATGGGAGCCTCCATAAGATTGTTATATTTGGCTATAGATGCAGCATATATGGCCGCTCTTGCTTTAAGTGCTAATGCTGCCCACTTTGTAGCTCTTGCTGCATTAATTGAGGGAGCCTCCGGGAGCATATTGTTGTCAACTATCGCTGTACATTCATTGATGACGTAATTGTAAGATTCTTCTTCGGTGGATCTGGGTAAACGTAATGTTTCTATGTCCATTCCGGGAGTATATTCCATAATTTGGTCACCGACTAAAGGAATTCCTCCTAAGCCACGTATCATATTAAAATAAGTCCATGCCCGTAAAAAACGTACTTCTCCTTCCAATTGTACCTTTTCCGAGGTTTCCAGGTCTGAGTTTCGTATACTGCGTAATAACTGATTGATGTTGCGTATTAAAGTGTAAGGATAGATACGCCATAAATCATTTGCAAATTCATTGGTTTGGTCAGGTCCACCATTGGAAAGACAAGCTTCATCTAAGTAGATGAAGGACTTGCTGTCTTCCAGCTTTTGTCCCCATCGGGCTCGTCCATAGATATTTGCCAATGCGGATTTTATCATTTTAGGATCATTAAAAACAGCTTCGTCCGATAATAGCTGGTCAGGTTCTCTGTCTAGAAAATCGGAACAAGAAGTAATAGGTAGCAAAATTGCCAGTAAAAGGAATAATTTGTATCTTTTCATATCATTAGAATTTTATGTTAAAACCTAAACTAATGAGTCGTGTTGTGGGATATTGTATACCAGAATTGGAGGTTACTTCAGGGTCAATGCCATCTATATTCGCTAAATAGAACAGATTTTGTCCTGATAGATATACACGAATGTTTTGTGATTTGAGAAGTTTGTTAACAGTCTCTGGTAGAGTATATCCCAGTTCAAAATTCTTTAATTTGATGTAAATCACATTATGTGTCCAAAATGAACTCTTCCAATAATTGCTATGGCTACTTTTACCTGCGAGCATCGTAGGGTATTTGCCTGGTATAAGTGTACTTTGAGGATCAGAAGGGTCACTCAAATGCCATTGGTCTTCAAGCATAAATTTTGCGGAGTTTCCGCCATTAGTGAATGGGACGCGTAATTCTCTGTCTTGTGTCCATGTGGTACAACTTGCTCCGGTGAAATCCATAGCCAGATCAAATCCCTTCCATTGGAAAGCAAAATTAAGTCCGAAGTTGAAGGCCGGTAGGCTGCCTTCAGTATATCCGATAGGACGTTGGTCCATTTCATTAATTACCTTATCACCATTTACGTCTTTGTATTTAATGTCACCCGGACGAAGGGTTTTATTTCCTTGTTGGTCGTTATCAATTGGGTATGAAGCAATTTCTTCCCATGATTGAAACTGACCGATAACTTCATATCCCCAGCTAATGGAATTCATCCGATGATATTTGGAGTTACGGTATTGATCCCATGAATTACCGAAAATAGGTTTGTATTGTTCCCAATCAAGATGCCTTGAGTAACTGAAGTTACCACCAATGGAATAGGATAAATCGCCTATGTGATGATTCCATGTAAGGGCTCCATCGATACCTCTATGTATGTCCGAGTTTAAATTTTCTTTCGGAAGATCGAAGCCAGCTTCGTCTGGAATAAGTACATCATATCTTGGAGCAGGTAATCCGGTACGTTTTCTGTTAAAGAAATCGAAGGAACCGGTCAATCGGTTGTTGAACAACCCAAAATCAATACCGATATCGAATAATTTGGCTTTAATCCAAGACATGCTGGTCACAGGTAATCCGCGTGGTTCAGCACCTATATAATATTCTCCGTCAATGACAGCACCTGTTTTATTATAGTTATATCCATCCAGATAATCAAAAGCTGCATAACCGCTTACATTATCATCTCCCAGTAAACCATAAGAGGCTCTTATTTTCAGGTCATTGAGAATTGGTGACAATAAACTACGTTTCCAGAACCCTTCTTCCGATATTCTCCATCCGGCAGAGATAGAAGGGAACAGGCCCCATCGATTGTTAGGTGGAAATTTCCAGGACCCATCGTAACGGGCAGATACTTCCAACAGATATTTTTGTGCATAATTGTAGTGTATGCGTCCAATATATCCTAAACGTGCTTCTGTCATATTCCCGTGATCATTGAATGTATCCATTGTTTGGAAGTCAAACAAATGTAATGAATTAGAGGCTGGAACAGCATGAATATCAAAATATGGATTATCTTTTTTAAAGGATTCCACACTTGCGACGGCATCAATTCCATGTAACCCGAAGGTTTTGTTATAAGTCAGCTGCAATTGTCCTTTTAACTCTTCTTTGCGGTACACGTTTCTTTTCAATACCGGATTATTCATACTGAATACTACCGGATATGTATCTGTCTTTTCGTCATATCCGTATAGCTTATAAGTATTTTCTTGTGTATCAGCATATTTTTGTGAATAAAAATAAGAGAATAATCCTTTTAGCTTCAATCCGTTTAAGATTTCATATTCAGCAGTGAAATTAAGTTGGGCGACCCGGAAGGTTTCTTCGGATTTTCCTGAAATATCATAATTTAGAATTGCAAAGTTACTATCTCCGTAAGTAGATGTTCGGGCCGGATATTTGGGATTATCATTTGCATAAGGACGTATGGTAGGCAGGTTGCGGTACAATCCGAGAAAAGGAGCTTTAATATCATCTCCTGGTACACCTGGATTCTTTTTCCGTTCGATTCGTCCACTCATAGTAGCCCCTATTTTGAATCGATCGGATACATCCGCTTCAATGTTCATTTGTACGTTTGTGCGGTTGAAGTTTCCATAATTAACTACGATAGATTCTTGCAAAGTATTGCTTACTCCTAAATAATAGCGTATTTTGTCCGATCCTCCCGAAATATTAGCGCCGACATATGATTGTGCACTTGTCCGGAAAATATAATCGTACCAGTCGAAAGGACGATATCCTTTTTCTGTACCTTGTTCCCATTTGTGCAGGTCATCCATTGTATAGAGTGGATTCTTATTTCCGGTGATAGCATCAGACTGTATGTAGCTTCTGACATATGTGGCTGCGTCGGCCGGTTGGGGATATTGCAGCATGGACTGCCATCCGTATCGCGCATTAATAGTTACTGTATTACGGCTTTTTAGCTTACCTTTCTTAGTGGTAACTACTATAACTCCATTTGCAGCTTGTAAACCATAGATAGCAGCCGACGCATCTTTCAATACAGCTATAGATTCAATATCATTGTAATCTATCTGGTTGAATTGTCCTTCATTTTGCTGGACACCATCTATTACGAAAAGAGGAGTACCCATGTTGCGTATATTGATTTTGGTTACGGCACCAGGACCCGGAGCGCCGTCGTCATGCCTGAAGTTTAATCCGGCAATTTTACCAGCAAGTGCACCTGACGTGACAGGAGAAGATGAGCGGACTATTGCTTTACTTTGTACAGTACTGATAGCTCCAGTTAATGTAGGCTTTTTCATGCCCGAACCATATCCGGTTACTACAATTTCATCTATTACATTGTTATCGGAAATTAGACGGACATCTATATTGGAGGCGTCTTTGATTACTATGTCCTTAGGCAAAAAACCGATATAAGAGACTATTAATATATCGCCTTTACCAGCTTCTACATTGAAACTGCCGTTTATGTCTGAAACGGTACCGCTATTTGTGTCTTTAAGTTTAATACTTGCTCCTACCAAAGGTTCTCCATTTTCATCTGTAATAGTTCCTGTTATTATTTTCCTGGCATTGTGATAATTGCTAGGTCCGGATTGTCGCTGAGAAATAACAGTTTCTTTGATAAGAGTTACCTGGTTGGCAACAATTTTATATGTCAATCCCGTATGTTTCAAGGTCTGATTTAAGATAATGGGCAACTTTTGTTGTTTGAGTTGTATATTAACCTTTTTTTCTAACAGATACTTGATACTGTCTGAATAGAGAAAAACATAGTCACTGTGTTTCTCTATTTGATTTAATACAGCTTTGATCGGTCCATTCTTTACATTGACAGATAGTAATATTGTCTCATTTTCCTGTGCATTTATGCTCGGGATAGTCAGTATTAGAAAAAGTAATATGCTTATATATTGCAAAGCATAACAATTATTAAATCGTAATTTTTTATAGAACTTATTATTATTCATATCTTTGCGTAGATTTTAATTTCTCGTAATGTGAAATTTAATTTTCTCTTGATTGCCGGATGATATTGCAGTATTATCCGGCATTTTTAATTTTTCACAAGTCATGTTTCATAGGCAGATAGTTTTAGTTAATATTAATTTTCTTTGAAATGAGGATTTCGTTTCCTTTATGGGTGTATGTAATGGGAATTACATTGGAAATATTTTTTAATGTGATGTCCAGATCTTCGAATAGTACTATTTTTCCACTGCATTTTAGACTGTATATATCTTTTTCCATCTTAATATTTACTGCATAATGCCGTGATAATTTGTTGATGATCGTTGAAAGTGGTTGGCTCTCCAAATATAGTAATCCGTTTTTCCAACAGATATAGTTGTAGGCATTAACTTGGGTTTTATAGCAACTATCTTTACTTGTAGCAAACATTTCATTTGGTTTTAGGCAAGTTGACATATGTAATTTATCCGAGTATACCTTAACTTTACCTTGAGCCAATACTACAGAATGTGCGGCTTCTTCTTTGTAAGAAGATACATTAAATTTAGTTCCTAAAACATGGACGTCAAAGCGAGAAGTATGTACAATAAACGGTTTGTGTTTATTTTTTGCTACTTCCACATATGCCTCACCTTCTATGGATATTTTGCGTATTGCAGAATCAAGTCGGGCTGAATAGTTGAGGACCGTTTCTGAATTTACCCATATTTTTGTTCCGTCAGCTAAAGATAGAAAAGATGTTTTTCCTCTGGGGACTATTAATGTATGTGCACCTGCTGTTTGCGTAGATTTTCTTTCTTGTTTTCTTTCATTTTCGATGATAAAGGTGCCATTCTCTTTATATTGTAAATAAGAATATGAATCTAATGGCAATATTTCTCCATCAGACAGAATAAGCATGATATTGTTTCCTTGTAAAATGCTGTCGATGTTTACGGATGCTTTTATAGAATGGGGAGTCGTAGGATTAAATTTCCATAAGCTTCCTAGAAGAATAATCATGAAACATGCTGCAATAGAAGCTGCATAACTCCAGCGTTTAATGGTGGAACGTTTTGTGATTTTGTTGTTAATGTTCCTCCATATTTCTTCTTTTTCTGTATTTGAATAAGAATAAGCATTCAGCTTCGTTCCTTTCATAAGAGAGATCGCTTCATTTATTACTTCATTTTGTTCCGGATATTTTTTGATAAAAGAATTCCAGTATAAATGATCTTCTTCATCAGGAAAAAGCTGCCATTTAATGAATCGTTCGTCTTTTAAGAAATCGACAGGTTTGTAATTTTGATATGGTTTTTGCATACTTTATCATTAAGGTATATATGATAAAGACTGCATATATTTTTTTTTATAATCATTTTTGAGAAGAAAAATCTCTCTTTTTTATTTTATTTTTTGTATGAACTTGATTTTAGGTCGTGTCAGTTTAGTAAATAATCACTATATAATAATAGTACAATAAATAGATCTTCCTTTTGCCGGATTCTTTCTATAGCTCTGAAAACTAGATTACGTGTAGCTTGAGGAGTCATATCTAATAAAGAAGCTATCTCATCATAACTCATCTCCTGAATGAAACGAAGGTATATGGCTTCTCTTTGCCTTCCGGTCAACATATCAAGCAACTTTTCTACTTTATTGTGAATTTCTATTTGGTCTTCTTTCACAATCATTTGATCAAGAGTAGTAACTTTGATAGTAAAGAGATTTTTGTAGGTGTCTATTTCATCAGTAATAATCGTATTTTTACTTAAGTCAAAAAGTCTATTCTTTAACATCTGAAATAGATAGTATTTTGTGTTATTTACCCCTTTCAATTCATTTCGCTTAAAATAAAGCTTATAAAAGATGTCTTGAATGGCATCTTTTATAAGTTCACGATGAAATCCTAATCCAATACCATATGATAAAAGGTCATCAATGTATTGATTATAAATCTTTTCTATTTTAAAATCACCGGGCATTTAAGAGAAAAATAAGAATTTGTATTAATCTTTATTTTGCTTTTTGTTTTTATGAATTCTCATTAGCCCGCAGACCGAAAACTTTTCCTGTCATCTGATCTACAGGTACTTTCCATACTTTGACATTCCGTACGGCAGGATCGGAATAGCTGAACTGATCTTTCGTGTAATGGCGCATGATAATGTCCAGTGCACGGCGCTTTTCCTCCATATCTTCTATGAATTCTACTTTTCCACGGCACATTGCACTCTCCGAGCGCATACTGTAGCTGCAAGCTACCTGCTTATGCTGATAGACAAGTTTGTGTCCGAGGCTGAACGTGATACACACGTTGTTATTATGTTGCAGCATTTCTATTTTTCCCCCTTCGGGACCGGAATGGAGGTAAAGAGTATCGTTTTCATAACCGAAGTTCATAGGAACTACATATGGATTGCCTTCCAGGTCCGTTATGCCTACAAAGCAGGCATCGGCTTGAAGAATAATGGATTCGATTCGTTGCTTGTCTTCGATAACGATTGTTTTCATTCTAATGTCAGTTTTTACAGGTTTGTGCCAAACCTCTGGCACAGTTGTGCCATCGCATTGGCACTACTATGCCCCGCCTTTGGCACAAGCGTGCCAATAGGGTGGCACAGAAGAGTATACTATTAATTCGTTTTTACAGTACTTGTTTCTATTTCTCAATCAGCGCAAAGTCTAATTGCTTCTTCTCCAGATTGGCACGTGCCACACGGATAGTGATGGCATCTCCCAGACTATATATCTTGTTCTTACGGCGTCCCCGGAGGCAATAATTCTTTTCGTCGAATTCATAATAGTCATCATCCAGGTCACGGATCGGAACCATACCTTCGCATTTGTTCTCGTTGAGTTCAACGTAAAGCCCCCATTCCGTTACACCGGAGATCACACCGTCATAAATCTGTCCGAGACGTTCGCTCATGAATTCTACCTGTTTGTATTTGATAGAAGCACGTTCGGCATTGGCTGCAATCTGTTCCATGTTCGAACTATGGTCGCAGAGGTCCTCGTACTTGCTTTCGGATACGCTACGACCGCCATCCATATACTTCGTAACCAAGCGGTGCACCATCATATCCGGGAATCGGCGGATGGGTGAAGTGAAGTGGGTGTAATAGTCGAATGCCAGTCCGTAGTGACCAATATTGTGCGTAGAATAACGCGCTTTCTGCATGGCGCGGATGGATACGGTTTCAATCAGGTTTTCCTCCTTCTTGCCATGAATATCGTCCAGCAAATGGTTGATAGACTTTGATATATCTGTTTTCGTTCCGCTTGTACGTACCTTATAGCCGAAGCGGGCGATGAACTGTGACAGGTTTTCCAACTTTTCCGGATCGGGCAGATCGTGGATACGATAAGGAAGTACTTTAGGTTTCTTGTTTTTAGGCACTCGTCCCACTTTCTCTGCAACTGTCCTGTTAGCGAGCAGCATGAATTCTTCTACCAGCTTGTTGGCATCTTTGGATTCTTTGAAGTATACGCTGATAGGTTTGCCCTTTTCGTCGATTTCAAACTTCACCTCGTAGCGGTCGAAGTTGATAGCTCCTGCTGCGAAACGTTTCTCGCGAAGTGCTTTGGCGATGGTATCCAGCATGAGAACTTCTTCTTTAAAATCGCCTGTTTTCGTTTCGATGATCTGTTGCGCCTCTTCGTATGTGAAGCGACGGTCGGAGTTGATGACGGTATGTACGATGCGGGAGTCTCTTACTTCTCCTTTTTCGGTAATGTCAAAGATGACGGAGAATGCGAGTTTCTCTTCATTCGGACGCAGGGAGCAGATGAAGTTGCACAGGCGTTCGGGAAGCATCGGAATGGTGCGGTCCACCAGATAAACGGAAGTCGCCCGCTTCTCTGCTTCTTTGTCGATGATGCCGCCTTCTTTTACATAGTGAGTCACGTCGGCGATATGTACGCCTACTTCCCACAATCCGTCTTTGATGGGCCGGATCGAAAGTGCGTCGTCGAAGTCCTTGGCGTCTTTCGGGTCGATGGTGAAAGTCGTTACCTTACGGAAGTCTTCGCGTCTGGCTATCTCTTCCGGAGTAATTTCTGCGGGGATCTTATCAGCTGCTGTTTCTACCGCTTTCGGATATACGTAGGGCAGGCCGAACTCAGCGAGGATGGCGTGCATTTCTGTTGTATTGTCTCCTGCTACCCCGAGGATGTCGATCACTTGTCCGATAGGATTCTTTGCTTTGTCGGGCCATTCGGTTACTTTCACGATTGCCTTGTCACCGGTTTTTCCTCCTTTCAGCTTCTCTTTCGGGATGAAGATGTCGTTGGCAAGCGTACGGTTTTCCGTAACTAAGAATGCATACGACTTGGCTACTTCCAGTGTACCTACAAAGGTGTCATTGGCACGTTCCAGAATCTCGATGACTTCTCCTTCCGCGTCTTTATTCTTCCGCTTGGCGTAGAAAGTGATCTTTACTTTGTCATTGTTCATGGCATGTGCCGAATTGCGTTCGGCAACAAAGATCGGATCGCCTCCACCTTCGGGGATAAATGAGTTCTTTCCGTTGCTCTTGCGTTGGAAGGTACCGATCATCTCCGTTCCGTGATTGTTGAGGCGGAACTTTCCTTTTTCAATTTCGGAAATATAATCGTCATCTGAAAGGTCGTGTAACAGGTCAGCGCATAGCATTTTCTGCGGATGGGTAGTGAGATGCAACTCCGAGAAAATATACTTCATACTAAGCGTTTCGCTGGGTTTGGCATGGAAAAAGTCTATCAATAACGCTGCCAGCTCTTTCTTACTCATTCTTTTGCCGGCCTTTTTCTCTTTCTTTTCTTTCTTTTTCGCCATAATGTATAGAATTGATTTATTTGAAAATTCTTTGATGGGAGTACAAAGTAAACAAATATTTGAATTTGATAGTTATGAATTGGATAAAACTTTCGCTGACTTCGATAATTTCGTCCTTATTAAAATAAAAAGTATTCCTTCTAAGGTGATTTAGGAGGAATGCTTATAAGAGAGAATAATTGAGAAATGCAAAATGGCTTTTATTTTATATTTATTGTATCTTTGTAGCATCATTCTTTTCTTATACATTGAGGTTATAATTAATGGAGAGCATCTTAATAACAGGAGCAAGCGGATTTATAGGAAGTTTTATTGTCGAAGAGGCATTAAAACGAAAGTTTGGTGTGTGGGCGGGGATTCGTCCCACCAGCAGCAAAAAGTACTTGAAGAACCGGAAGATCCACTTTCTGGAACTGGACTTTGCCCATCCCAATGAATTGCGTGCCCAACTCTCCGGACATAAAGGAACCTATAATAAGTTTGATTATATCATCCATTGTGCGGGAGTCACGAAATGTCCGGATAAGAATACTTTTGATTATGTGAATTATCTCCAGACCAAATACTTTATTGATACCCTGAAAGCGTTGAATATGGTTCCGAAGCAATTCATCTATATCAGTACGCTGAGTGTATTCGGACCTGTACGCGAAAAAGATTATTCGCCGATAGAAGCCGGTGATGTCCCGATGCCAAATACTGCTTATGGTCTTAGCAAGCTTAAGGCTGAACTTTATATTCAAAGTATTCCCGGTTTCCCTTATGTTATTTATCGCCCTACAGGAGTTTACGGTCCTCGTGAACTGGATTATTTCCTGATGGCGAAGTCCATCCGGCAGCATGTTGACTTCTCTGTCGGCTTCCGGCGGCAGGACCTGACTTTTGTTTATGTAAAAGACATTGTGCAGGCCATCTTTTTAGGAATAGAAAAAAAAGTGACTAGAAGAGCCTATTTTCTGACTGACGGGAAGGTGTATAATAGTCGTGTATTTTCGGACTTAATACAAAAAGAACTGGGTAATCCGTTTGTTATTCATGTGAAATGTCCATTAATTGTGCTAAAAGTTATATCTTTGCTCGCTGAATTCATTGCAACACGTTCCGGCAAGAGCAGTACGCTGAATTCTGATAAATATAAAATAATGAAACAACGTAACTGGCAATGTGATATAACCCCTGCCATTAATGAGTTAGGGTATGCTCCCGAATATGACTTGGAGAAGGGAGTCCGTGAAACCATTGACTGGTATAAAAACGAAGGATGGCTTTAGACTTATTTAAGCGAGTGGAAACCCGGAAGGGGTTGTTTGCTGTGGAGAAGATAACATTGATTTATAATCTGTTGACCTCCATTTTGATTCTGTTCCTGTTTCAGCGAATGGATCATCCATGGCACATGTTGCTGGATAGGGCGATGATCGCTGCAATGACTTTTCTGCTGATGTATCTTTATCGGCTGGCTCCTTGCAAGTTTTCGGCGTTTGTACGTGTTGCTATTCAGATGAGCCTGCTTTCCTACTGGTATCCGGATACGTTTGAGTTTAACCGGTTCTTTCCGAATCTCGACCATGTGTTTGCCATAACCGAGCAGTTTATCTTCAATGGGCAACCTGCTATCTGGTTCTGTCATACATTCCCGCATCTTTTGGTCAGTGAAGCATTCAATATGGGATATTTCTTTTATTATCCGATGATGCTCATTGTGACGGTGTTTTATTTTATCTATAAGTTTGAATGGTTTGAGAAGATGTCGTTTGTACTGGTAACTTCTTTCTTTATCTATTATCTGATTTATATCTTTGTTCCGGTAGCAGGGCCGCAGTTCTACTTCCCGGCTATAGGTTTTGATAATGTATCTAAAGGAATTTTCCCGGCTATCGGCGATTATTTCAATAACAATCAGGAGTTACTTCCCGGTCCGGGCTATCAACATGGCTTCTTTTACAGTTTGGTAGAAGGTTCGCAGCAAGTGGGAGAGCGTCCTACGGCAGCTTTCCCCAGTTCGCATGTCGGTATTTCTACCATTCTTATGATTATGGCATGGCGTGGAAGTAAGAAGTTGTTTGCCTGTCTGATCCCTTTCTATATGCTGCTTTGCGGGGCTACAGTATATATTCAGGCACACTACGTTATCGATGCGATCGTAGGTTTCTTCTCTGCATTCTTGTTGTATGTTGTGGCGACGTGGATGTTCAAGAAGTGGTTTGCGCAGCCGATGTTTAAGTAAAACTAATCTAAAAGAGAATTTACTTTTTCAGGAATTGTTTCGAATATCCGGAACAATTCTTCTTTCGTTTCTGCCCGCAACATGGCAATACGAGTCTCTTTAAAATTAGGAATCCCTTTGAATAACGGACTGGCAGCCAAGTGGCGGCGCACGTGCAAGATGCCCCTGCGTTCATCAAGCAGATTCACACTGTCAATCACTTCTTGGCGAAGTACCTCCATACACCATTCAAAGCTGAGTGGCGGCAATTCCTCCCCCGTTTCCAGATAATGCTTTACTTCCTTGAATATCCAGGGACGTCCGAAGCTGGCACGACCGATCATGACGGCATCTACTCCGTAGCGGTCAAAACACTCCTTGCAGCGTTGGGGCGTTGTCACATCTCCGTTGCCAATGATAGGAATGTGCATCCTTTGATTGTTCTTTACTTCTCCGATCAGTGTCCAGTCTGCTTCTCCGGTGTACATCTGCGCACGGGTTCTACCGTGAATGGTCAGTGCGGCAATGCCGCAATCCTGTAGTTGTTCTGCCAGATCTACAATGATTTTATTGTTGGCGTCCCATCCCAAACGGGTTTTTACTGTGACAGGTATTTTGACTGCGTCCACTACGGCACGGGTAATTTCCAGCATCTTCGGAATATTTTGCAGCATTCCTGCTCCTGCTCCTTTTCCTGCTACTCTCTTCACGGGGCAGCCGAAGTTTATGTCGAGAATATCGGGCTGTGCCTGCTCTACGATCTTCGCAGCTTCGACCATCGTTTCCGTATCTTTACCATAAATCTGAATAGCTACAGGGCGTTCTTCATCGCTGATACTCAGCTTCTGTGCAGTCTTGCTGACAGCGCGTATCAGTGCATCGCTCGATACAAATTCAGTATATACCATGTCAGCTCCGAACTTTTTGCACATCAGGCGGAAAGCTGGATCTGTTACGTCTTCCATTGGGGCGAGAAGGATGGGATGTTCTCCCAGGTCTATATGGTCTATTTTCATGTATATGATGAACTAAATGATTATTTCGCTGCAAAAATACGGAAAAAAGCCTACTTTTGCCTTTAATCACATACTTAACAATAATAGAATTATGAAAAAAGCTGTATTGGCAGTGTACTCGTATTGCTTATTTATGGTTCTTATTAGTTGCCTTATATTTTTGTTTAGGATGGCTGGGCACTCCGGGATAAAGCCTTTCAATCGTTCCAGCTTGTAGCATTCTCGGAATAATTTTATTAACAAGATATTGCAATTTCTTTTGAGTATTTATAGCAATTTCTTCCATTGTTACGTAATCTTGCGCTATAGTAATTATCTGTGCTTGCAAATCTTCAAAACTTAATCTCTTTTTTGTTTGTCCTGAGCTCTCAACCTTTCCTTCTGAGCTCTCAACCTTTCCTTCTGAGCTCTCAACCTTTCCTTCTGAGCTCTCAACCTTTCT
>NZ_GG774706.1:53615-65937 GCF_000162515.1 Bacteroides sp. 1_1_14
AGCTTTCTGAGATTCTAACTTTTCCTTCTGGCTCATTAACATGATATTTTGTTCCTCTTCCATTCCTTTTGAAACTAAGAACCCCTCATTACAAAGCTTCTTCAGCATCTTTGTAATGTCCGAACGATGTTGGGGGACAATATATTGCAGTTGGCTGTTACTAATTTCGTTTTCGCTATAACAAGTCACTAAAGCTGTTAGCTCATCTTGTGACAAGCTCTCAACCTTTCCATCAAATAGTTCCTTTAGTTTAATTACCGCATCATCCGGTAATAAGCTGATCATAGGTAGGGTTAATTCTACTTTGTCAGGTCGATTGAATTCTTCAACATATGGTTTCTGCCAGTTAGCTTCTCTCCAGCCTTTTATTATCTTATTTACTCCACTTCCCGCTTTCTCTGAAAAGCCGATCAGCATAAACATTTTCTGTAGCGCCTTATTGCGACATACACTATCTCCTCCTTGATAATATTGTGCTTTGCTGACAAGCATTGTTCCGGGGTTTTTGAAACGATATTTATCGACCCATTGTTCAACGACAATATTTCCTTCTTCTGAGAAGTCGCAGTGAATAAGAGCATTGATAAATGCCTCACGTACTGCGATATGGGTAGGCGTTTCGTCAATGCGTATTCCATTTTTTATTTGAAAAGGTTTTGGCAATATGGCTGTCAGTTTGGGATATACTTTACGGTAGAACTGAAAAAGGTTGGCTTCCCAAGTGCCGTCCGGACAGATACGGTCTGACCATCTGAGAGAAATATCCGTTTCCAGATGCTCTCTATAATCCGGGAAATAGTTTGGCGCACATTCCGGATCTGTGATGCTTTCTGTTTTCCCGAACATGAGAATTCCAGCCAATGTGAATCCTTCTTCTTTGGTATGTCGGTCTCTGCGGTATGCTTCCAGTTTGGTTAAGAAGTCCAGATCATCTAAGCTAAGCCATGGGTGGGATGGCTTAAGGTTAGCAAAAAGTCGCCTGTATTGAATCAGTGTCTCTTTGTCAATATCGTCCATAGAATAATTGGACAGAATTCTTGAATCGCGTGGATGGCTTTCGTCTGAATCTGCAATCATGCGTCTGACTTCTGCATCCGTACATTTATAGTCACCTTCGTGATTACGCTTAAATGTATGTCCGCCAAAAGGATTTTTGGTTCTGTAGATAGGACGTTGTGTGCGACTTGCCCGGGGGACGTAAATCAGAAGAAGCCTTTTACCTTTATAAGATCCTTCATACAAATCTTTGTCCACAAGAAGGTTTTCATTTATACAATCCGGGTTGTTTGCTTGGTTCCAAAAGTCTTTTTTGTATTGGCCGATTTGCTCTTTGGTCAGTCCTTCAATGATAAACTGTTGCTTGTGTTCTTTGACACCTAGTACGATAATTCCCCCATCTGTATTGGCGAAAGAAGAATAAGTATCCCATAAACTATTAGGAAGACCATCTTTGGCTATCTTAAACTCTAAGTCTACAGTCTCCTCCTTCTGTATCAATGAGTCTATATAGTCAATAAAATCCCATTCTTCCAGGTCGTTTAGTATGATAGGTTTCTTATGATCCATTTTTCTTTCTACTTGATTTTCTGCAAAAATACGTATTAATTCGTACCTTTGTACCCTCCTATCACATTTAAATGATTATCAGATAGTAAAATGAATATAAAAGATTTTGAAATAATGGCGCCTGTCGGTTCGCGTGAATCCCTTGCGGCGGCCATTCAGGCTGGAGCCGATTCTATCTATTTTGGTATAGAAAACCTTAACATGCGTGCCCGTTCTGCCAATACGTTTACCGTTGATGATTTGCGTGAGATAGCTCAGACGTGTGATGAACATGGAATGAAAAGCTATCTGACCGTTAATACCATTATCTATGATAAGGATATTCCTTTGATGCGTACCATTGTGGACGCGGCTAAAGCGGCAGGAATATCAGCGGTGATCGCTGCCGATGTAGCGGTAATGAACTATGCCCGTCAGATCGGTCAGGAAGTACACTTGTCTACTCAATTGAATATATCGAATGCGGAAGCCTTGAAGTTCTACGCCCAGTTTGCCGATGTCGTAGTGCTGGCCCGTGAGTTGAATCTGGAACAGGTGGCCGAGATTTATCGTCAGATTCGGGAAGAGAATATCTGCGGTCCGAGCGGAGAGCAGATTCGTATTGAAATGTTCTGTCACGGTGCCTTGTGCATGGCAGTCTCCGGTAAGTGCTATTTGTCTCTGCACGAAATGAATCACTCGGCCAATCGGGGTGCCTGTATGCAGGTATGCCGCCGTTCTTATACGGTTCGCGATAAGGAGACGGATGTGGAACTGGATATCGACAATGAATATATCATGTCACCGAAAGACTTGAAGACCATTCATTTTATGAATAAGATGATGGATGCGGGTGTGCGTGTATTCAAGATTGAGGGACGTGCCCGCGGTCCTGAGTATGTGCGTACGGTGGTGGAATGTTATAAAGAAGCGATAAAGGCCTATCTGGATGATACGTTTACAGACGAAAAGATTGCCGCTTGGGATGAACGTCTGAAGGCAGTCTTTAACCGTGGCTTTTGGGATGGCTACTATCTGGGACAACGCTTGGGCGAATGGACACGGAATTATGGTTCGGCCGCTACGGAACGTAAAATCTATGTGGGCAAAGGTATCAAATACTTCTCCAATATCGGTGTCTCTGAGTTCTTGGTAGAAGCTGCCGAAGTCAGTGTAGGTGACAAGCTGCTGATAACGGGACCTACCACCGGCGCAGTCTTTATGACACTGGACGAAGCGCGTGTCGATCTGAAGCCGGTAGAGACGGTAAAGAAAGGTCAGCGTTTCTCAATGAAATCAGAGAAGATACGTCCCAGCGACAAATTATATAAATTGGTATCTACCGAAGAATTGAAGAAATTCAAGGGACTTGATGTAGAACAGAAAAGAGGATAAACGATGAGCCAGTATATCTACGAATTGGAGATGAAGGTGCGTGATTACGAATGTGACCTTCAGGGGATTGTCAACAATGCCAATTATCAGCATTATCTGGAGCATACCCGCCACGAGTTTCTGACCTCGGTAGGTGTTAGCTTTGCGGCGTTGCATGAACAGGGAGTCGATCCGGTAGTGGCACGTATCAATATGGCTTTCAAGACTCCGTTGAAGAGTGGGGATGAGTTTGTCTCCAAACTGTATATGAAGAAAGAAGGCATCAAATACGTATTCTATCAGGATATCTTCCGCAAAAGCGATCAGAAAGTAGTAGTGAAATCCACTGTTGAGACGGTATGTGTGGTAAACGGACGTTTAAGTAACAGCGAATTGTTCGACAATGTCTTTGCTCCATACCTGAAATGACCGATAACGAACAAGAACAAATATATAGCATCGCTCTGACAATGGTGCCCGGTATCGGGCACATTGGAGCGAAACGTCTGGTAGAGGGCATGAAGAGTGCCACCGATGTGTTCCGCTTCCGGAAAGAACTGGCGCAGCGATTATCCGGAGTACATGAACGGGTGTCGGGTGCACTGGACTGTCCGTCAATTATTGCCCGTGCTGAACAGGAACTTGTATTCCTGCAAAAGAATCATATCCAGTGCCTGACTTTTCATGATGAGGCGTATCCTTCCCGCTTGCGGGAGTGTGAAGACGCTCCTGTTGTACTGTTCTATAAGGGAAATGCCGATTTGAACGCTCTCCATATCATTAATATGGTGGGCACCCGCCACGCTACTGATTACGGTACGCAACTCTGTACTACTTTCCTCCGTGACTTAAAAACTTTGTGTCCTGATGTATTAGTTGTCAGCGGCCTTGCTTACGGCATTGATATCAATGCCCACCGGAGTGCATTGGACAATGACTTGCCTACGGTCGGCGTGTTAGCTCACGGACTGGACCGTATTTACCCTTCTCTTCATCGTAAGACAGCCGTTGAAATGCTTGATAAAGGCGGATTGCTGACAGAGTTTCCTGTCGGTACAACACCGGATAAACACAATTTTATCAGTCGCAACCGTATTGTGGCCGGTATGTGTGATGCTACGATTGTGGTAGAATCGGCTGCCAAAGGCGGCTCTCTGATCACAGCCGAGCTTGCGGAAAGCTATCACCGCGACTGTTTCGCCTTCCCCGGTCGTGTGACCGACGAATATTCAAAAGGATGTAACCAACTGATCCGTGACAGTAAAGCATCCCTTCTGTTGTCTGCCGAAGACTTGGTGGAGGCGATGGGATGGACGTTGGATTCACATCCGGCAAAGGTAGAGAATGTACAACGCAGCCTGTTTCTGGAACTGACAGAAGAGGAGCAAAAGGTAGTCCATACGTTGGAAAAACAAGGAAACTTACAGATTAATACCTTAGTGGTAGAGACAGATATTCCCGTACATAAAATGAGTGCAATTCTCTTTGAACTGGAAATGAAGGGAGCCGTACGGGTATTGGCAGGAGGAGTTTATCAATTATTATAAATCTAATGACCAACCTAAAACAATTTGAAATGAAACGACATTTTGGGGCATTCATGGCAATAGTATGCCTGTTAACCGTCCAGAACACACAAGGACAACAAATGGTTCTTGCACAGAAAAAATGCAGTTTTAGAGTGTGAAAAGTATGTTTATTGTTACTTCATTCTGTTTTTTCTCCTATCTTAGTGGCATAATAAAAAACAAACAACTATGAATCAAACACGTTGTATCGTAATTTTGTCTATTCTTGCTCTTTTTGTAGCAAGCGTATCTGTTGCCGGAAATATCTCTCTACCGGATGCTTCTCAAAAGGTTTTTGAAGGAAAACCATGTATTAACTCTCCCCGGGCGATTGGCAATTATCCTGCCAGTCCTTTCCTCTTTTATATTCCTACTACCGGTCAGCGGCCGATGGAATGGAGTGCGGAGAAACTTCCGAAAGGATTGAAACTGGATTCGAAAACAGGGATTATCACAGGATCAGTAGCTTCTAAAGGTGAATATACCGTCACTCTTAAAGCTAAGAACGCATTGGGGACCAGTACGGAAAAGCTCGTGATCCGCATTGGTGATGACCTGTTGCTGACTCCTCCCATGGGTTGGAACAGTTGGAATACTTTCGGGCGACATCTCACCGAGGAGTTGGTTTTGCAAACTGCGGATGCGCTGGTAGCCAACGGAATGCGGGATTTAGGCTATTCCTATATTAATATCGACGACTTCTGGCAGTTGCCCGAACGGGGAGCTGACGGACATTTGCAGATCAATAAAGATAAGTTCCCGCGTGGAATAAAGTATGTGGCAGATTATCTGCACGAACGTGGCTTCAAACTCGGAATTTATTCGGATGCAGCCGATAAGACTTGTGGTGGTGTATGCGGCAGTTACGGCTACGAAGAAGTGGATGCGAAAGATTTCGCTTCGTGGGGTGTCGATTTGTTGAAGTATGATTATTGCAATGCTCCTGTCGACCGGGTGGAGGCTATGGAGCGCTATGCAAAGATGGGAAAGGCGTTGCGTGCTACGGGACGTTCCATCGTGTTCTCCATTTGTGAGTGGGGACAGCGCGAACCTTGGAAATGGGCAAAACAGGTAGGCGGACATTTGTGGCGCGTTTCGGGAGATATAGGCGATGTCTGGAACCGGGAAGCCAACAAGTTGGGCGGGCTTCGTGGTATCCTGAATATTCTTGAAATCAATGCTCCTTTGAGTGAATATGGCGGTCCTTCCGGTTGGAATGATCCGGATATGCTGGTAGTTGGTATCGGTGGTAAGAGTATGAGTATCGGATATGAATCGGAAGGTTGCACCCACGAACAGTATAAGTCTCATTTTGCATTATGGTGTATGATGGCTTCTCCATTACTTTGCGGAAATGACGTGCGAAGTATGAATGACAGTACATTGCAGGTTCTGTTGGATAGGGACCTGATTGCTATCAACCAGGATGTGTTGGGCAAGCAGGCGGAGCGCAGCATCCGTGCAGATCATTATGATATTTGGGTAAAGCCGTTGGCTGACGGTCGCAAAGCGGTAGCTTGTTTTAACCGGGCGGATACTCCACGTACTATAGAATTAAATTCAAAAACGGTGGAAGACCTGTCTTTGGAGCAGGTGTATAGTCTTGACAGCCGTTCTATGGAAAATGCTGCGAATAACATAATGGTGGACTTGGCGCCTTACCAATGCAAGGTTTATATCTGTGGAAAGCCGAAAAAATAGTCAATGACAGTACTGGAATGACAGTAATAAATCTCTGAGGTAAAATAAAGAAAGGTTGGGGCATAAAAAAAGGAGCAACGCCTTGCTCCAACCTTTGTTAACCTTAAATCTAATACTATGAAAAAAATCACATGACAAATGTAAGTCTTCTTGCTATTCCTTCCAAATAATATTCTTGTATTTGCGTCTCTTTTGATTTCTTTCACGGATTTTCACTGTTATCGCACACAATGGGTCTGAATTGAGGAATCTCAGCCTTTTTATTAACTAACAAGTTTGTTACTAACAAAGTTGTTAGTAACAAACTTGTTAGTCATTGACGATGCAATCCTTGCTTATGTGCCAGTACTCCAGTTCTTTAATTTGTTATTAACGCTCGAAGGTCTTGAGGACTTGACAAAGGCTTTTTTATGTTGTATATTTGTTCCCATAATAACAACAATAAAATTCAAATCAAAACTTAGAAACGAATGAGAGGAATCTTATCTTTTGCTGCACTGGCTGCGATGTACTTCCCCGGATGTACAACGAGTAAAAATGCGGTGCATTGTCTCAGCCGATGGATTAAAGGTTGTAACCCGTTGGTCAAAGAACTTATACCGACAGGTTACTTGCCGTACAATCATCGGTTTTTGACATCAAAACAGTATAAGATTATAACAAAACATCTAGGAGATCCTTATGAGGATTAGGGCATAAGTAGCCCGGCAATGAGCAAAAGGCTGCAAACTTTTACGGAGTTTGCAGCCTTTTTTGTTGCATAAATTCAAGAAAAAGAGATTTGAAAGGCGTATCAGCGTTTTTAATAAACTTGGGTACCGTTTCTAATAAACGATGAAAGAATTTATTAGAAACTCAAATACGGTTTTAGTATACAGTGTCTATGTTTTTCATTGTGGGTAAATCGGGAGAAGGCAGTATCGTATTCATTGGATTAGTATATTGGTAAATTTGCATGACTATTTTTACCTTTCTCTCATAGACCGTTTTGTATGACAAAGTATCATGTTGCTTTTTCGTTGGTTATACTATAATGCAGCTAATTTGTACGTAATTCTATTTGAGCAAACAGAATAATTCGTTTATTCGCATATGATAAATACCGAAATGAGTATTATTGCTCTATTATATATATGTATATTCGGTTTTCTAAAATTATAAAGCTATGAGAAAGCACACTTTTCTATTTATTATCTTTTTGTATGTTGGCATCTGCATACAGGTTAAGGCAACAGATCAAAGAGGGGAATATCTCGTCATAGGTAAAGATACATTGGAAATGCTTACTTGACCATTGGGAGATAGTGAGACTCTGAGTAAGCAGGTAAAGAATTGTATTTCGAAGCGCTCCTTCTCTACTGATTGCGGGCGGGGGTATGTCGGTATATGGAGACTGGAAACCGACAGACTCTATTGGGAGAAACAGCAATGAACGCACTTTCGAAAAAAAAATATTCATCTGTATAGTCGATTGAAAATAAGCGAATTACTTTAGGATATTTACTGCTTTAAAGCCATTGAAAGGAGACACAAGGGGGACTAAAGGGGACTGGACGGTTTGCGCCCTGTTATATCTTTGCAGAGTCATTCAGACAAAACGGAATGGCAAACAGATAACCTTTATTTTTTTAACCATTTAAACTTTAACAATTATGGCTTTAGAGTATGTAGTAACAAAAAGAGTGTTCGGTTTTGACAAGGACAAAAACGAAAAGTATGTAGCAAAGTCGGTTCGTTCCGGCAGAGTAAGTTTTTCCAAGATGTGTGGCAAGGTGAGCCGTCTTTGTGGAGTTCACCGCAAGGTAGTGGATCTGGTCGTCAGCGGTCTTGTCGATATGATGGCGGAGGACATTGACGACGGAAAGAGCGTTCAGATGGGTGAGTTCGGCATCTTCAGCCCTACCATTCGCGCTAAGAGTGCGGATGACGAGAAGGAAGTATCATCTAAGTCAATCGTCCAAAGAAAGATCCTTTTCTATCCTGGAAAAATATTCAAGACCACGTTGGATGATATGAGTATTACCCGTCGTGCGGAGTTGGATACGGACTATACGGACGGAAGTAGTAACAATGGCAGCGGTAGCGTAAAACCTAATCCCGGTGGAGACGGAGGAAAGGGTGATGAAGAAGCGCCGGACCCGACTGTATAAATCTTCTGTACTTTCTTTTTAGGTAGCAGACAGCGTGGGAAAGGCTTATTGAAAAGTTGCAAATGCACAGATAATCGGTTATACTCGATTTTCTGTGCATTTTTTCTTTATATAATGCCTTGGTGTATTTATTGTTTCCTCCTTATTTGCTTCTAAACTTGCAAATTCGTTCCAATCGTTTCACAGAACCTTCCATGTCCTGTTTTTTGTTCTGCTAGTATGATTTAGTTTATATTATAACTTCTATATTTGTTCACAGAAACGAACAATTATGAAAAACGGAATCTATACATGCGTTATTCTCATGGCATTTCTTGCTTTATCAGAAAGTGTGTATGCAGTGGTTCCGGTTTTCACGGTTGCGAGTGACACTATCAGGCGGGTGGTGATATATTTCGATCAGGAAGAAACAGATGTTGATTCCTGTTATAAAACTAATAATCAAGAAATTAATGTTTTAGATTCTTTGCTTGAGGAAAGAATAAATTCAAGATATATCACTGCGCTCAATGTGGTCACTTTTGTATCGCCTGACGGAGATTCGGTTTACAATGCCGCATTATCTGTCCGAAGAAACAATTCGATGAGAGAGTTCTTAAGGCAACGTTATCCGTATGTTGATGTCGAAAAGATTAAACTTACTTCTGAAGGAGAAGACTGGTCTGAACTTCGTAAGTTGGTGGCGTCGGATTCAGACTTGCCGGACCGGGAAGAAGTCTTGATGTTGATAGATTATCATCGGGATAACATCGTGAAGCGAAAAGAACTGTTGCAGAAGTTGAATCAGGGAATGGCTTACCGATATATTGTCCGCAACGTGTTACCTAAGTTGAGACGCGCTGAGATTACGATTGTCCGCAAAGTTCCGGAAATGGAAAAGAATATTTTTGAACCGGTATCTTCTGTCTCCGGATTGTTTGTTTCAAAGCAGGAAGAGGCGCTTCCGAGCGATCAACCTGATAAGCCGGAGGGAGAAAGTAAAGAGAGTATGGCTTATGAGGTGGTAGTGTCGGAGGCAGAAGGGCCGGTTGAAAGTAAAACGGTGCTTGCAGTGAAGAATAATCTGTTGTACGACTTGGCGTTGGCGCCAAATCTGGAAGTAGAGATTCCGGTAGGCAAAAGGTGGTCTTTAAATGCTGAATACAAATGCCCGTGGTGGCTCAACAGTAAACACAATTTCTGTTATCAGCTTCTTTCGGGAGGAGTGGAAGGACGTTGCTGGTTGGGCAATCGTCAGAAGCGCAATCGGCTGACAGGCCATTTTGTTGGGCTTTATGCTGAAGGTGGAATTTACGATTTCCAGTGGAAGGGCGACGGTTACCGGGGCGATTATTACGGAGCTGCGGGAGTGACCTACGGGTATGCGCGGCAACTGGCTCGCCATCTGTCGCTCGAATTTAGCTTCGGCATCGGGTATCTGACAACAGAATATAAGAAATATACTCCTTACGAGGGGGATATCGTGTGGACAACTAGTGGACGTTATAACTTTATAGGTCCTACCAAGGCGAAAGTCTCTCTGGTATGGCTGATAAAAAGAGGGAGATAAGGACGTTATGCAAGATACAAGATACATACTTCTTGTGCTTCTGTCCTCGCTGCTGATGCTGACCGGATGTAGCCGTCGCGAACTATTGGATGATTATCCCGTAAGCGGGGTAGATATAAAGTTAGATTGGAACGGTGTTACCGATAAGTTGCCGGAAGGGGTTCGGGTGATTTTTTATCCGAAGAGTGCGGAAGGCAGAAAGATTGATACATATCTTTCAGTAAGAGGTGGAAAAGTAAAGGTGCCGCCGGGGCGTTACTCGGTAGTGGCTTACAACTACGACACTGAAACGGTACAGATCAGAGGAGAGGAAGCCTATGAGACGATTGAAGCATTTACAGGCTATTGCAATGGTCTGGGAATAGCGGGAACGGAGAAAATGGTATGGGGACCTGATCCCTTATACGTAGTGCAGATCGATGATTTACATATAGCGAACAGTGAAGAAGAGCTTCTACTGGATTGGAAACCGAAATTAGTGGTAAAGACCTATTCTTTCAAGATCAAGGTGGAAGGGCTGGAATATGTTTCTTCAATCGTTGGCAGTGTGGAAGGTATGGCGGGTTGTTACTGTTTGGGCAGATGTTGCGGGATGATGAACGATGCTCCTATCTACTTTGAAGCGCAAGGACGTTCGGGCGAAGTAACGGGTAGTTTTACAGCTTTTGGGTTACCGGAAGGGGCGATAAGCCGGGCAGGTGACAAGATAAAGCTGACACTGGCTTTTATTAAAGTAGATAAAACCGTGCAGAAAGCGGAGATTGATATAACGGAGGTGGTTACTGATGCGGAAAAAGGAGGCGGAAGTGGAAGTGGCGGAGATGATGACGGTGATGTTGTTGAGCCTCCAACAGAGATAGAGTTGCCACTTGACGATCAAGTTGAGGTTGAAAAGCCGACTACTAATCCGGATGGCGGAGGGGGTGGTATTGGTGGCGAAGTTGGTGATTGGGGAGAAGAGGAGGAAGTGCCTTTGCCCGTAATTTGAGATTAGACATAAACAAGATATAACAATATTATAAACTTAAAAAAATACGATTATGAAAAAGGTATTATTGGCGATTGCAGCAGTTGCAACAATTACAAGCTGCTCACAGAATGAAGAATTTGAGAATCTAGGACAAAAAGAGGAAATAAACTTTACTCCGGTAGTTGGAAAAGCTACGAGAGTTACCCCTCTTGTAACGGACGCTTTTGAGACTTTCACAATTTATGGCTATAATGTGGGTACAACGGATTTTAATGGTACAGGTAATCTCTCAACTGCAATATTTGGACCGGAAACATATTCAAAATCCGCAGCTACTTGGACAGGAAACACTTTCTATTGGCCTGCAAATGTGGCAGAGAAACTTTGTTTCTTTGCGTATTCTCCTGCTTCTATAAAAGAATATCAAGCTACAACAGGTTATCCTTCATTTAAATATGAGGTTAAGGCGGTTGAATCACAAGAAGATTTGGTTGTAGCTAGTAATCTGAATAAAGCAAGAGGGACTGATGTATCTTTGGCTTTTAACCATGCATTAATACAGTTGAATTTTTCGGCAGGACTGACAACTGGCTTTACTTATGCTATTACAAATATTTCAATTAGTGGAGTTAATAACTCAGGCACATTTACTTATAGTAACAGCATCGGTGACTGGACAGCTCAAGATGGCACTGCTTCTTATGCTTATGCAGGTGATTTTAATGGAACAATAACTGATAATGTATTAAAACTTTCAACAGGTAGTAATGCTTTAATGTTAATGCCACAAACAGTTCCTGCTGGTGCTGAAATCTCGATTACATATACAGCGACAGCTAATTCCACTAACCAAGTGACTTTTAATGGAACTAAGAAAGTTGCAATTGGTGGTGTTGAATGGAAGAAAGGCAGTAATATTTGTTATAAGTTGATATTACCAACAGGTGCAGAGGCTATAACTTATAGTACTGTAGTTAATCCTTGGGGTGAGGAAGATTCTCAAGATAAAACAACTCAACCATAATTTTTTTGTAAATGGTGAAAATGTGATATTTCTATGAAGGGGCTGTGTCAAAACTAAGGCACATCCCCTTCTTTTTTTAATATAAAATAGTCATTCCTCTTTTTTTGTCTATGCGACTATTTTTTCAGTAATTAGGTAATAAGGCTTAATATTCGTCGTATTTTGAGTCACACGTGGTCTGATAAAGATAAATATAGTGTGTGCACTCCTTCTCTTTCCTGCTTTTAGTAGTTTTGTACACATCTTTTTGATATTAAAAGCTATAGCAAAGAAGGCAAAGTCCATTGTAACCTTGTCTTCTCCCACATGCCGGAACCTTTTGTATGCCATGTTGTGTTTCATTTGTCCAAAAACTGCTTCCGGTTCTATACATCGCTTCCCCTATGCCTGATGCCTTCTTCCGAGAGTAACCTTTCCCGTGCCTGCCGTTTGTATTGGTTT
>NZ_GG774706.1:66032-158439 GCF_000162515.1 Bacteroides sp. 1_1_14
GCCAGATATAATGAATATCACGTAGGAGAAGCTTCTCTATTTGCGGCACGAATAGATATTGTTCATGTAGGCGTAGATAATCACCTTAAGCATCATTTTAGGATGATAAGGACAACGACCGGTTGCTTTATAAAGCTTCTTGAAATTGTCAAGATTGAGATTATCAACAACAGTATTAACTATGCGAACCGGATCGTTCGCTGCTATGTTTTCATCAATTCTTCCGGGAAAAAGAACTGTTTGGTTGGGAATGTAAGGACGAAAATGTAACTTTGCCATAACGAAAAACTTTATGCCTAAAGATACAAAAACTTTGGGTAATAACAAAGCCCGGGCTTGTGAAAGTCTGGGCTTTGTGCATAAAAAAAGGTTGTGCCAGCGTTTTGACACAACCTCTTCTCTATCTTAAGATATATGTATTATACGTAATTCAAGATTTATATTATTTCCTCAGTATTTATATCTTATTGTTTTATTAATTTTGAAAGTTTTTCATCTTGATAAATAAGCTTTAAATATTCTTTTCGAATCATCTCTTTTGCACTTTTCTCCTCCTTTTCTATTGCCATGTAAAAGATTTCATATATTTTTGTTGCCAACAGGAACAAATCAAACACCAACACAAATATATGTCATCTATCTGTCAAGGTACTTGGGATTGTCAGAACTGCCCGAAAGCCGTAGACAATGCTATTGCTCACATTATTCATCCAAGAGGCTATCACCAACCAGCCCGGAAATGTGAGGAAAACTTCATCCTTTTTTTGATAAGAGGTGAGGTATTGGTTAATAGTCAAGAATATGCAGGTACGATGCTGAGAGCAGGTGAATTTATTCTTCAGGCTATCGGTTCAAAATTTGAGATGCTTGCCATGACTGAGTGCGAATGTATTTATTATCGTTTCATTCAGCCGGAACTATTCTGTGACTTCCGTTTCAATCATATTATGAAGGAGGTGTCTTCACCATTAATCTATTCACCATTAAAGATAATCCCTGAATTGAAATATTTTTTGGATGGCTCTAAATCCTATTTGAGTGAAAGTAAAGTTTGTCGGGACTTGCTGTCGTTAAAGCGCAAGGAACTGGCATTTGTATTGGGGTACTATTATTCAGACTATGATTTGGCAAGCTTGGTACATCCACTCTCTAAATACACTTCCACTTTCCAGTACTTCATCCTTCAAAACTATAAGAAAGTAAAAACAGTGGAAGAACTTGCCCAACTTGGCGGCTATACTGTCAGTACCCTGCGGCGTATCTTCAATAATGTATTCCACGAACCGGTATACGAATGGATGCAGGCGCGACGTAAGGAAGGTATTTTGGACGAGTTGCTTAATACAAACAACAGTATCTCTGAAATATGCTATAAATATGGCTTTGAATCTCTGCCACACTTCTCCAATTTCTGTAAGAAATTCTTTGGTGCTTCTCCACGCATGCTAAGAACAAACAAAAAGGCCATCTGATAATTTTTCAGAGAGAACGTCAAATAATCTTTTTTTCTTTGTGAGCATAGTGCATTTGTTGTATATTGCTGCTGTTTCCCTTAAAATCAGTCTAATACATCTTTATTATAGAGTCGGATCACTTCAAATAAAGCCATGACAAGGCGGATACGGAAATTAAACTTTTTATTTCAGTAAATTTAAATCTATTATGGCACGTACAATACTAGGATATAAATCATAAATACTATGTAATGAGAACAAAACGAGCTTTTAAGGAATTTTGTGTATTGGGTGGTTTGGCATCTTCCGTTTGCGGGGTGGCTCAGGAACGCCCGAATATTATTGTCTTCCTTGTAGATGACATGGGACTTATGGATACGTCGGTTCCTTTTATCGCAGATGAGAGTGGTCAGCCGGTGCGTCATCCGCTGAATGACTGGTATCATACTCCGAATATGGAGAGACTAGCTAAACAGGGTATTTGTTTCTCTACTTTTTACGCACAGAGCGTGAGTTCCCCTTCCAGAGCTTCCATCATGACCGGACAGAATGCGACCAGGCATGGAGTCACTAACTGGATTAATGCTGAGAGCAACAACCGGAATCCTTTCGGACCGCCCCAATGGAACTGGAAAGGTCTCAGAAAAGATATGCCTACCATGCCGAGAGTCCTGCAACAAGCCGGATATAAAACTATTCATGTAGGAAAGGCACATTTCGGCTGTATGGGAAGCGAAGGAGAGAATCCGCTGAATATCGGCTTTGATGTAAATATCGCAGGTTCCGGCATTGGACATCCCGGCAGCTATTATGGCGAATGGGGATACGGGCATATCAAGGGACAGAAGATTAGAGCAGTTCCTGACCTGGAGAAATATCACGGTACAGATACCTTCCTGAGTGAAGCGCTGACTATAGAAGCGAATCGGGAGATCACCAAAGCCGTAGAAGAAAAACGACCTTTCTATCTGAATATGGCCCATTACGCAGTTCATTCACCTTTCCAGGCAGACAAACGTTTCTTGTCACGCTACACCGACCCGGATAAGAACGAGCAGGCAAGAGCTTTTGCTACATTGATAGAAGGCATGGATAAATCATTAGGCGACATCATGGACCAACTCGAAAAGCTGGGAATTGCTGAGAATACGCTGATTCTCTTTTTAGGAGATAACGGTGGTGATGCTCCATTGGGAGATGAACGTGGCTATGGTTCTTCCGCTCCGCTGAGAGGTAAAAAGGGGACGGAGTTTGAAGGTGGTATGCGTGTTCCTTTCATCGCAGCTTGGGCAAAGCCTGAGAAGAAGAGCAAAGTACAGAAGAACTTGCCTATTGAAGTAGGAAGTATGCAGACACAGTTGGGTACAATCATGGATATCTATCCGACGGTTCTGTCTGTGGCAGGATGTGAAGTTCCCCAAAACTACGTGATAGACGGGTTCGATCTGAAAAAGCAACTGAGCGGTAAGGTGGACAAGAAGCGTCCCGAGTCTTTCCTGATGCACTTCCCTCATGCACACCGCGGCAGCTACTTCACCACCTATCGCATGGGCGACTGGAAACTGATTTATTATTATCTTCCCGAGACTCCGAAGCAACCCAAAGCTTTGCTTTACAATCTGAAAGATGATCCGGAAGAAAGAAATGAACTTTCCTCCGCACATCCGGATAAATGCAGGGAGATGATTCAGGAAATGTCTGCTCAATTAGAGAAGGAAGGAGCTCTTTATCCGGTGGATAAACAAGGAAATGAGTTGAAACCTTTTGTTTACTTTTGATAAATGTCGATTTAGGTCGGAATGAATAATAACAGTTAATCCATTAGTAATTGGTCAGTAAAAAGAAATCCCCCGCCAGCTAACGCCGACGGGGGATTTATGCTATTAATCAAATCAAGCTCACGCTTAGTCTTTCAGTTTAGCGATGATGAAGTCGCGGTTCAGGCGGGCGATGTTGCTGATAGAGATGTTCTTCGGACATTCAGCCTCGCAAGCGCGGGTGTTGGTACAGTTACCGAATCCGAGTTCGTCCATCTTGGACAACATAGCTTTCGCACGGCGCAGAGCTTCCGGTTTACCTTGCGGAAGCAAGTTCAACTGGCTGACCTTTGCCGAAACGAACAACATGGCAGAACCATTCTTACAAGCAGCTACACAAGCACCGCAACCGATACAAGAAGCGGCATCCATAGCTTCGTCAGCAATGGGCTTCGGGATCAGGATAGCGTTGGCATCCTGCGGAGCACCTGTACGAACGCTTACGTAACCACCGGCCTGCATGATCTTGTCATAAGCAGTACGGTCTACCATCAAGTCCTTGATGACAGGGAAACCGGCCGAACGCCAAGGCTCAACAGTGATGGTGTCACCATCGTTGAAACGACGCATGTAAATCTGGCAAGTAGTAGCACCTGTTGCAGGACCGTGCGGATGTCCGTTGATGTAAAGAGAACACATACCGCAAATACCTTCGCGGCAGTCGTGGTCGAATACAACCGGTTCTTTTCTTTCGCTGATCAGCTGTTCGTTCAGAATATCCAGCATTTCGAGGAAGGAAGTATCACCGGGGATATCTTTCATTTGGTAGGTTTCAAAAGCGCCTTTAGCCTTCGGGCCTGCTTGACGCCATACCTTCAGTGTAAATGATATATTTTTATCCATTTTCGTCTAATTCTTTTAAATGTTTAACTTCACCGATTAGCTCTTGTAGTTACGGGTCTGAACCTTGATAGCTTCGTATACCAGCGGTTCTTTGATCAATACAGGAGCCTTTTCATCGTCACCCTGATATTCCCAGCAAGCTACGTAGAAGAAGTTTTCGTCATCACGTTTTGCTTCTCCTTCTTCAGTCTGGTATTCTTCACGGAAGTGACCACCACAACTTTCGTTACGGTTCAATGCGTCGTAAGCAACGAGCTCGCCCATAGTGATGAAGTCATACAGACGGATAGCCTTGTCGAGCTCAACGTTCATACCTTCCTTAGAACCGGGGATAAACAGATTGGTTTCGAATTCCTTGCGGACTGCTTTCAGTTCGGCGATACCTTTCTTCAGGCCTTCTGCCGTACGTCCCATACCTACGTATTCCCACATGATGTGACCCAGTTTCTTGTGGATAGAATCAACTGATTCTTTACCCTGGATGCTCATGAACTTGTCGATCTTAGCCTGAACTGCCTTTTCTGCTTCGGCAAATTCCGGAAGGTCGGTAGAGAAACGAGGAACAGTAATCTGATCTGCCAGATAGTTCTGGATAGTGTAAGGCAATACGAAGTAACCGTCGGCCAGACCTTGCATCAATGCGGAAGCACCGAGGCGGTTTGCACCGTGGTCGGAGAAGTTACATTCACCGATAGCGAATAGACCCTTGATGGTAGTCTGCAGTTCGTAGTCTACCCAGATACCACCCATTGTGTAGTGGATAGCCGGATAAATCATCATCGGATTATAATATTTCACACCACTGATTTCTTTTGCCAGTTCGCCCGGATTAACGTCAGTGATTTCTTCATACATATCGAAGAGGTTACCATAACGCTGAAGCACTACATCGATGCCCAGGCGGTTGATAGCTTCAGAGAAATCGAGGAATACGGCCAGACCTGTGTTGTTCACACCGAAACCTGCGTCGCAACGTTCTTTAGCTGCACGGCTGGCAACGTCACGCGGAACCAGGTTACCGAATGCCGGATAACGGCGTTCCAGGTAGTAGTCGCGGTCTTCTTCAGGAATATCGCTTCCCTTGATTTCGCCTTTCTGCAATTTGATAGCGTCTTCTTTCTTCTTCGGAACCCAGATACGACCGTCGTTACGCAGAGATTCGGACATCAGAGTCAGTTTGGACTGCTTGTCACCGTGTACCGGGATACAAGTCGGGTGAATCTGAACGTATGCGGGGTTAGCGAATACAGCACCCTTGCGGTAGCAAGAGATAGCAGCTGTACAGTTACAACCCATAGCGTTGGTAGACAGGAAGTAAGCGTTACCGTAACCACCGGTAGCGATTACTACGGCGTGAGCAGCGAAACGTTCCAGTTCGCCGGTGATTAAGTTCTTGGCGATGATACCGCGAGCACGTCCGTCGATGATCACAACGTCCTGCATTTCATAACGGGTGAACAGCTTCACCGTACCTACGTTTACCTGACGGCTTAGTGCGGAGTAAGCACCCAGCAACAGCTGCTGACCGGTCTGGCCTTTAGCGTAGAATGTACGTGATACCTGTGCACCACCGAAAGAACGGTTGTCCAGTGTACCGCCGTATTCGCGTGCAAAAGGAACACCCTGGGCTACGCATTGGTCGATGATAGCGTTGGATACTTCGGCCAGACGGTAAACGTTGGCTTCACGTGCACGATAGTCACCACCTTTTACTGTATCGTAAAACAGACGGTAAACGGAGTCACCATCATTCTGATAATTCTTTGCAGCATTGATACCACCCTGTGCAGCGATAGAGTGTGCACGGCGCGGAGAGTCCTGAATACAGAAGTTGAATACTCTGAAACCCATTTCACCGAGGGATGCAGCAGCAGAAGCACCTGCCAGACCCGTACCCACAACGATGATATCCAAACGGCGTTTATTAGCGGGGTTCACCAATTTCTGGTGAGCTTTATAGTTGGTCCATTTCTCAGCCACCGGGCCTTCTGGAATTTTTGAATCTATCTTGATCATAATATTATTTACAATTTAATCATTTACAATTTACTATTTAGCAAGCACCGCCACAAAGGAGTGATTTCACAAAGAATACCACTACTACGAGTGCGAAACCGAGTACTACAATCGTAGAATAGATGTTAGAAATACATTTCCAACGATTGATCCATACCTTGTTGTTCCATCCCAGTGATTGCATGGAGCTCCAGAAACCGTGAGTCAGGTGGAACCACAAAGCAAACAGCCAAATGAGGTAGAGCACTACATAAACCGGACAAGAGAATGTCTGCTGGATGTGATATGCACCGTTTGCCGCATAAGCCAGCGTCAGTGTATCAGCGTGCATGTCCAGGTTGTGCATCAGTTCCGGCAACTGCATTTTTGCCCAGAAGTTGAAGAGGTGCAAACCGAGGCCTACGATAACGATAATGCCTAACACCAACATGTTTTGAGAAGCCCACTCTACAGTTTTCGGTTTGTCGACTACTGCATAGCGTTCGCTACCGCGCGCTGTGCGATTCTGCATTGTCAGCCAGAACGCGTAGATGATGTGAATAATGAAAAGAGCAGCCAGTGCTGCGGTAGCTACCAGCGCATACCAGTTTGCTCCAAGGAATTCACAAATCATGTTGTAACCATCAGCCGAGATGATTGCAACTAAGTTCATCGCCATGTGAAATGTTAGAAACAGGACAAGGGCGATACCGGTAACGCTCATCACCACTTTCCTTCCTACAGATGAATTACTTAACCACATAAATGATTGAATTTAAATTATTTAATTGTTAGAACTAAAATTTCGACGTTTTACACCTCTTACAGACTGCAAAAATAGGGGAAATAGATTGATTGACCAAAGAATTAAAGAAATAATTCCTTAATCGGTGATCTTTCCGATTTTTTCGCCATTGGCCGCTTTCTTGCGCAAGGCGCGCGGGGTGTCTCCGAAGGAGTCTTTGCAGAAGTGTGCAAGGTGGGACAGCGAGTCGAAACCATACCGGTTGCAAATCTCTGTAATCCGCATATTAGAGTGCTGTAGGTCTTCGAGGATGCCTTCCCGTTTTTTCTCCAGCATCCATTCGTAGACGGGCACGCCGTATAAGTTTCGGAAGAGACGGCGGAAGGTGGTGGTGTTATAGCCTCCCAGATGTGCGAATTCTTCGACGTTCTTCGCTTTGCTGTAATTCTGCATGACAAAGTATTGGAAACTTTCCGTATAGGTGCTGATCGGGTAGAAGAAAGCCCTCAACTGGGGCAGGGGATAGTAATTGGTGATCATATACACCATCTCCTGACATTTCAGGTCGATATATTTGCCGCAGGCGGGTGTCGATTCGTCAAGGTATGCGGCTACGTCGTTGATGAGATAGAACAGGCGCGGGTTCATCACCATTGGGGTGTAGGTCAGCGGGCCTTCTGCCTGGTCGATGATTTCACGGTAGCGGTTTTCGCATAGCAACGGCAGTTCGTTGAACCAGAAAAGGATGTATGATACGTCCGTCAGTGCCAGTATCTCGTATTTTGAGCCGATGGCTTGCAGGATAAACTGTTTCTCGTGTAGTGTCGTTCCGGGATGTTCGTCACTGTTGATCAGCAATTCGCCCTCGATCATAAAGAGCATGCAGTTTTGCGTGCACTTATCCTTCGGAATATGCTGCCCTCTGAGCAGATTTCTGTGAATAAGAGTACTTTCCATCGCTTTGGGGCATCCTGAGCAATCTGTATGTTGAGCACAAAGTGAGTCTTTTGACATGGGTTTTATCCGTGAATCGTTGTCTACAGGGACAAAGATAGTCGTTTTTGTGAAAATAAAATTCTTTCTTCTATTATGTTTTAGTAGAAACGGGGATATGATTGTCTTTATTGGTTTTGTTTGCACAACTTTGAAGTTTCACGGACTCCTGAATGGCGTTCTTTAATACATTAATACATTTTTATCTGCCATCTGCAGCATTTTCTTCATCCCTTTACATGATATATTCAGAACAAGTAGTTTCATCATTAGTTCCACCTGTTGAAACCAAGTGTTTCAAGGCATGAAACAAACTGTTTCAAGTAATGAAACTTCTTGGAACAACTGTCGATTTCGTTCATATGACAGCTCGATTCAACTCACTTGACCGCATAAGTTGCTCTGATTGACCTGTCCGTTCGAAAGGTATTATTTCATTTTTCAGTCAATAATGGATGACTTCTCAGCTGTTAATACCTGATTTCTCAATTATTAATAGCTGACATGACAATCGTTAATAGCTGACGCGTCAGATGTTAATACCCAGTAAATCAAAGTATAATGTAGGATAAACGACCTATATGCCGTGGTGGCAGAGTGAGAGCAAACCCTTGCTCTCACTCTGCCACCATACTTGCTGTAATGCTTGAAATGCCGATGAATAAAGGGATACACGCGAATAATGAGAGCGTTAGGGCAAAACTGCTATCTTTTTCACTTGTAGCAGCTGCCTAAGTTCAAGTTATAAATGCGACAGTTCAGTTTCCGTACCAGTCACTTACTTATTATAGTATTTTTCAAGCAGTTTCTGCATTTCCGGATATTTCTCGTCCGTATCTCCGGTTTCTTTGCGAAGTCTCAATAAGTCTTTCTTCATCTGTTTGATGACAGGTGCATATTTCGGATCGTTGTATGCATTATGATTCTCGTGCGGATCATTCTGTAAGTCATAGAAGTCCCATGACGGAGTAAAGTCAAAGTTCTCCGTATCAGTCATGTCTAGATTTCGGGCATAATAGAAGATCAGCTTGTAACGGTCTGACCGGATGGCGAAGTGCGCGGGACGAATAGCATGATTGGTCCAGTAGCGATGGTAGATTTCTTTTCGCCAGTCGGTCGGCGTGTTGCCTTCCAGGTTGCTGACGAAGCTGTCTCCTTGCACATTCTCCATCTTTACTCCGGCAAATTCTGCCAGCGTCGGTGCGAAATCGACATTCAGTATCAGATCGTCCAGACGTTTTCCTGCGGGTACCTTCTTCGGATAACGGATAACGAAAGGCATACGAGCCGATTCTTCATAAAACATCCGTTTGTCGAAGAAGCCGTGTTCGCCTAGGAAATAGCCTTGGTCGGAGACGTAGATGACGATGGTATTGTCGGCGATATTCATTTCGTCCAGAGCGTTTAGGAGTTTGCCGATGTTGTCGTCGACGGTAGCGCCGCAACGGAGGTAGTCACGGATAAACTTTTGGTAGGAAGCACGTCTGGCGGCCGTCCGTTGCATCCCTTCGGTGCTGAACGGCAGTCCGGGGTAGCGACACCACCACTTGTCGGGGTCCTGTGATGCGATGCGCCAGCGACGTTCCAGCTCTTCCAGTGTCTGTCCTTTGAAAGAACGGCCGTTGGTTTCCGGTCCCCAGTCCAGCAGGTTTTCGGGTTCGGGGAAGGTGACGCCGTCGTAGAGATGCTCCATGCGTATCGGGTAGTCGTAGGGTTCGTGCGTTGCTTTGAAATGGCAGCACATCAGGAAGGGCTGGTTGCCGTCCTGCTCTTTCATCCATCGGATGGCTTTCTCGGTGACGAGGTCGGTGGAGAAGCCGAGCACCCGTTCGCCGAACCGGCGGTTGCCGGGCCACGGGTCGGTGCTCTCTATGAAAGTCGGGTCACGGTATTCGCCTTGATCGTAGAAGATGGAGTAGTAGTCGAATCCTTGCGGTTGCGACTGGATATGCCATTTGCCGACGAGTCCGGTGTGGTATCCGTTGGCTTGTAGCAGGGTGGCAAGGGTGGGGATGGAGGTGTCCAGTGAGTCCGCAAGGGTGTACAGTCTGTTCCGGTGACTGTATAGACCGGTGAGGATACTGGCACGGCTGGGTGCTGAGATAGAGTTGGTGCAGAAACAGTTGTCGAGCACTACCCCTTCTTTTGCCAGCCGGCGGATGTTGGCGTTGTGGGCATATTCTGCCAGTACTCCGCCATAGATGCCCCAGGCTTGGGAGGTGTGGTCGTCACTCAGGATAAAAAGGATGTTGGGGCGTTGTCCGGCAGGTTGAGCGCCTTGCAGGTGCGTCATGGTTCCGGCTGCCAGCAGACCGGTAAGTACGAGTTTATTCATATACGTATAGATGTTGCATTTCTTCAAAAGTCAGTCTAAGTTAGACGGTTGCTTTCATGTAGATAAATGATCATATGAACTGATTTTATGCCTAAAGATAGTGATTGTTATTCACTTTGTATTATAATCCGGAAAACTTTTGCGATTTAATGTAATTGATTCCGGTAAAACACTTAATTCCCTTTTTAAAAGGATGTTTTTGTTTTACATCTCTCAATAAGAAACTTTATGTTGATTTTTGGAAGTATTATAGTGATTTTTGAACATTTGTTTTCTTTGCCTGTACCTACTTTTGCGATCAAAACCCATTAATTATCAATTATTATGCTACTACCAAGAAAAATTGTATTTTTCCTTCTCTTGTTTGTCGGATTATCGTTGTATGCACAACAAAACTGCTTCATCAGCTCGTATGTACGGGGTAATTTCTACAATCGCGGACGTATTTCTGCCGAGAGTTTAAGGGCGAGTGATGATCTGATTTTTCTGAACGTCCGTCCCAATAAAGACGGGTCGCTTTCGTTTGAAAATCCCCGTATCTTTGAGAATGGGAAAGGAGTGACTAGCTGGGAGGAATTGATAAAGTCTGTCCGTGCGGATGTGAAAGGAACAAAGACAAAACTTCGTCTGGGCGCTGCCAGTGGCGAGTGGAAAGCGATGGTTGCAGATGAGGCGGCCCGTGTTGCATTTGCCAAAAACATAAAGAAGATACTGGAAAAGAATAAGCTCGATGGCATCGATCTGGATTTTGAATGGGCGGAGACTGAAAAAGAGTATGAAGATTACAGTCTGGCTATTCTGAAGATGAGAGAGGTATTGGGAGATAAATATGTGTTCAGCGTATCCCTGCATCCTGTGTGTTATAAGATTAGTAAAGAGGCGATTGCTGTGGTCGATTTCATTTCTTATCAGTGTTACGGTCCTTCGCCGGTTCGCTTCCCGATGGAGAAATACTGTTCGGATATACAGATGGCGTTGGCTTATGGCATTCCAAAGGAAAAGCTGGTGGCAGGCGTTCCTTTCTATGGCGTGACAAAAGATGGCTCAAAGAAGACTGAGGCTTACTTCAGTTTTGTGCAGGACGGGCTGATTACGGGGCCGGCACAAAACGAAGTAACCTATAAAGGAGACGTGTATGTCTTTGACGGGCAAAATAATATCCGTGCCAAGACACGTTATGCGATGGACCAGCAGCTCAAAGGAATGATGAGCTGGGACTTGGCTACGGATATGCCGCTGAATGACAGCAGATCGTTGTTTAAGACGATGGTGGAGGAGTTGGGGAGGTGAACTGCTTCAGATAATCTGAAGGAGAGACACCAAACTCATCCTTAAAACATTGACGGAAGTAGCCTGTACTGTTCATTCCTATTTTATAGGCTATTTCCGAGATATTATATTTTCCTTCGAGGAGTAACCGTTCCGCATTCTGCATTTTTACTTTCCGGATGTATTCGTTCGTAGAAAGTCCGGTCAGCGCTTTCATCTTCCGGTAGAGCGTAGAGCCGCTCATACACATCTTGTCGGACAGGTAAGTGATATCGATCTTTTCCGAAGAAAGGTTATCCTCAACCAGTTGTGTGATTTTCTCAATGAATTCGTTATCCAGTTTGCTGAGCGCCTCGGTGATTATGGAACGCTTTTCATCCAAATGAGAATTGGGGTTATGACTCGTTCCGGTCTGCTGGAATTGAGCAATCAGTTTCTTTCTCGAATCGAGCAGATTGTTGATGCGGCTTCGCAGCAGTGAAGCACTGAAAGGCTTGGTCAGATAAGAATCCGCTCCCACTTCGTATCCTTCTTCTTTATCCTGCAATGAATCTTTGGCCGTTAGCAGGATGACAGGGATGTGGCTGGTACGCACATCCTCTTTTAGTTGACGGCATAGCGTGATGCCATCCATTACCGGCATCATGATATCGCTTACTATAATATCGGGAATACGGTTGAGAGCCTGCTGTTTCCCTTCCTCGCCGTTGCTGCCTGTGATTACTTCGAAAGAGTCAGAGAAAGATTCGGCGATGTATTTCTGTATATCTTCATTGTCTTCTACAATCAGCAGGATAGGTTTGCTCGTTTCCGGTTCCGTATTTTGAGAATCTTCCGGAACAGCTTCTGATATCATTTCCTCCTCTGTTTGCTTCGTAGAGTCTCCATGCAAAGCGTTGGGGTAGATATTGTCTGTTAATAAGCTGATATAGAAAGTACTTCCTTCGTTCTGTATGCTTTCCACCCGGATTTCGCCTTCGTGCAGTTCTACAAGATTTCGGACTAAAGCCAGTCCGATACCTGTGCCGGATGCCTGATGCTTGCCGCTTTCCTGATAGTAACGGTCGAAAACATGAGGCAAGGCTTCCGCAGAGATTCCGTATCCCGTATCACTGACTTTAATCTCCGTATAAGTGACCCCGTTTCGTGTGGTGGGATACAAGCTCAAGGTTATTTTTCCCTGTTCCGTATATTTGATGGCATTGGAAATCAGATTATCGAGGATAATGGTGATGATTTCTTTGTCAAAGAACAGAAGCATCTCTTCTTTTTCTATTTGAATCTGAAAGTCGATCGCTTTCTTTTGATTGAGTTCTTTGTATTTGAGTCCGATTTCATGAACGAGGGGCGCGATGTTGCTTTTGCAAACACATAGCTTTTTGTTCTGCGTTTCCGTTTTCCGGAACTCAAGAATCTGATTGATCAGGTTGAGCAGCCGGAGGGCACTCTGGTGGATGACAGAAAGTTTCTGCGCCTGTCTGGTCGGCAGTGACGTGTCTTTCTGCATATCTTCCAGCGGACCGAGGATCAGGGTCAGTGGTGTGCGCAGCTCATGAGTGATGTTGGTATAGAATCGCAAACGCTCCTGATTCAATTCTTGCTCTTGTTCGTGGTTTTTCTTTTCCAGCGTATAGAGACTTTCGAGGTCTATTTTCTTCTTATAGGCATGGATAATAGTATAAATAATGCTGATAGTGATCAGAATATAAATAAGTTTTGCCCACCATGTCAGCCAGAGAGGAGGGTTAATATGTATCCTGAGAGATGTCGTGTCCTCCGACCAGTCCTGATTGTGCAGGCGGGCTTTTACCAGAAACTCATACTTGCCGGGAGGAATATTGCGGAAGGTGACGCTGTTTTGCTCGTTGATCGTATACCATGAGTTTTCAAGTCCTTTCAGCATATAGGCATATTCCACCTGGTTGGCCAGTGAATAGTCCTGTACGTTGAAAGTAAGATTAAAACTATTTTGTTCATGAGTCAATTCTATCTCTCCTTCGGAGATGGGAATAGCGGTTTCGTTCTTCTCCCGACTTGTGAGTCGTCCGGGAATTCTCACTTTAGTGATAACCACAGGAGGAATCTGCGGACTGTTTATGGCAATATCGGGGTTGAAGAAACACAATCCGTTGATAGAGCCGAAATAGATGAGCCCGTTATGATCTTTGGTAACGCATCCGCTGATGAAACTTCCTTGTGGGATGTTGTTGGAGTGATCGTAGGTATAGAAACATTTTTTAGAGGTGATATAGCAACTGATGCCGGTATTGGTACTTGCCCAGATGTTGCCGTTCTTATCTTCACTGATAGCTCTTATATGTGTATTGGGCAGTCCTTCTTTTCTTTGAAAAACCTGATAGTCAAAATTACGGACTGAAGGAAAACATACCAGTCCCTCACCGGTGGCAAGCCACATCTGGCCTTTACTGCTCCGGTATATCTGATTAATCGTATTGGAACAAAAACCTTCGTATTGGTTGAACTTCCTGACCAGTTGCATATCCGGCGTATATATCCCGACTCCTCCTCCGAAAGTTCCTATCCAGAAACGTCCTTCACTGTCTTGGGCAATGCTGCGTACAAAGTTTTCCAGCAACTGGCTGTTGGAAGTGTCATAATGATGAATCACCTTCTTGCTGGCAAGGTCTACAACGAACACCCCTGCGTGAGTTCCTATCCATATCTTTTTATTCTTGTCTTCATAGAAGACGCGTACGTCGAGAAGCTGATTCTTTTCCAGTTCGATGATCTGAAACTTCTTCAGTCTTGTATTGTAATAGCTGATGTTGCCCAGATAGGTGCCGAACCATAGGTTGCCTTCCGAGTCTTTCAGCGAACAAAGCACCGAGTTGGACAGGAGTTCTCTGTTTTCTTTATTGTAAATGGCCACCCGTTTTCCGTTTTCGAATACGTTAATACCTCCTCCGTCAGTTCCTATCCACAATTTTCCTTGTCCGTCATCGCAGACGCTGCTAACGACTTTGTTGCTCAGCGAACTTTCATTCATTTGGGTGGGTGAATAGCTCCATGTATGGAATGCGGGAGGAGCATTGCTGATAAAGTTGATTCCTCCTCCCCAAGTCCCTATCCAGATATTATTAAAAGAGTCTTGAAAGATATACCGTGCGCTGGCGTTGGACAAACTGTAGTTATTGTCTCCTTCGCGGATAAACTCAAAGCGTATTTGTTCGGGCAGCAGAAACTGATTTTGCTGTAAGTCCAGTATCATGATCCCGTTCAGTTCTGTTGCAATCCAGAGTTTGTTGTCTTTGAGCTGCTTGATGGAGAAGATATAGCTTGACAATGCTCCGTGATTATTCCCCGGATTGTTATGAAAGTTGGTAAATGTATCTGTATTGGCATTGAACAGAGCCAGACCTTTGCTGGTTCCGATCCATATATTTCCGTTGGTATCTTTATAGATACAACGCACATCGTTCCCCGGAAGGCTGTTCGGGTTTTGAGGATCATGGACGAAGTGCTTCACGGATTTGTCATTCAGGGAGAGGATGCTCAACCCGCCTTCTACGTGTCCGATGTATAGTTTGCCATCCTCAGCCTCCGTGGCTGTCCAGGTCTGCTCAGAGGGAAGGGCGGGTACTGTACTTTTGTTATAATGAGTGAATTTCCCGGTAGCGATGTCCAGATACTCTATACCTCTGTAATAAGTACATACCCATAACCCTTTGCCGGCTTGTACGGATGAGGTAATGTGAGTGACATCGTTCGTAATCAGACTTTGCGGGTCTTCCGGATTATATTGGTAGACGCTGAAACTTTGTGTCTCGTAATTATAAGCGTTGAGTCCTGCCCGCTGGGTGGCTATCCAGATAACAGGCTGCACGGGATCGGCGTACACTTCATTGAGTTCGTTGCCGGTAATGCTTTGAACAGAAGAAGATTGCTCCTCTTTATAGTAGGTGATAAAGCGGGTTCCGTCAAACTTATTCAGCCCTTCTTCGGTGGCGAACCACAGAAATCCCTGCTTGTCCTGCGTGATACTCAATACATAATTGTTGGATAAGCCTTGTTCTATTCCCAATCTTTGGATGAGGTAAGGGTGGGCTGCCACAAATGTGGCGGATAGCAGGAGGAAGAAAGCCGCAATGTATGTTTTCATCGTTTCAGATATTATGTATTCCTTGATATTCACTCTCAAAAGTACAAATAAATCTTGTATTTAGTATAGACAAATGATTCATTGCATGATTTTCTACCCTTTCTGCATGATTTTTACAGCGAATAAAATAAAACAACTGTAATTTTGCAATCAATCAAATAACCGAATCTAATACTTGCAGAAAATGGAATCTGATTCTTTACACGAACATGATAAAAGCTGGAAGGCATTTTTTATTACCACTCTGTTCATCTTGTGTACAGCGAACGTTTATGCGCAGTCATCCGATACAATCTTTTCCCGATATTTCCGTTATGCACAGAACTTCGCAGATTCGTACCCTCGCGAGAAAGTGAGTCTTCATTTGGATAATGCAAGTTATTACCTTGGTGATACGATTTGGTTCAAAGCGTATGTAGTGACAGCTGAACAAAACTTACCGACGACGATCAGCAAACCTTTGTATGTAGAATTACTGGACCAGTTGGGAAATGTCGTAGAGCGGCAAATTATTCAGCTTACGGATGGGGAGGGAACGGGACAAATCATTTTGAACAATACCTTCTTTACCGGTTATTATGAAATGCGTGCCTATACAAAGTGGATGCTTGCTTTTGATAACCCTTACTGTTTTTCCCGTGTATTACCCGTCTATCGGAAACGGCTGAGCGATAAAGAGACTCCTCGGAGTATAGCTACCTATCGTATGGACGCTTCGATGAAACAGAGGCCGAAGGATAAAGAGAAGAAGTTTACAGTCCGCTTTTTTCCGGAGGGTGGACAATTGGTGAAAGGCATATCTTCGATTGTAGCTTTTGAAGCCACCAGCCGCGACAAAGGAGCTGCTGATGTAGAGGGAACAGTGGTTTTGCCGAGTGGTGAAGAACTGGCGCATATCCGTTCATTGCATGACGGGATGGGTTACTTTGAGTATAAGCCCGAAGAAAAGGCGGGCGTGGCAAAAATTGATTATGAAGGCTCCACTTATCAGTTTGACCTTCCGGAAGCTCTTCCACAAGGATATGTACTCCGAATCGATAACCGGCGGGAAATGTTGGATATCACTGTAGCCCGCAGTTCACAGGCAATGAAAGACACACTGGCTGTTTTTGTATCTTCTCAGGGGCGACCTTACAAATGTATGACACTGGACTTTGAAGATGAATTGAACTGCCAATTCCGGATTTCGACTAAAGAACTACCGCCCGGAGTGCAACAGATATCTCTGGTCAATCTGAAAGGGGAAACGTTATGCGAGCGTTTTTGTTATGTGATGCCGCGTTCTTCCATGCTCCTTGCCTGTAAAACGGATCACGCCCTGTATCGTCCTTTTGAGCCGGTGACTTGCCGGATTAAAGTGAGAGATCATCTGAATCGTCCGGTACAGGCCAATCTTTCTGTATCTATCCGCAACGGTGTGGAGTCTGATTTTCGGGAATATGATCATTCCATTTATACGGATTTGTTGCTTGTCTCCGATCTGAAAGGCTATATTCATCAACCCGGTTTTTATTTTGAGAACCAGTCTGCCGAACGTTTCAAAATGTTGGATGTCCTCCTATTGGTACGTGGCTGGCGGAAGTATGACCTTTCCCGACTGATAGGTAAACGTCCTTTCTTGCCTCGGTATCTTCCGGAGACCTCGCTGACCCTGTATGGGCAGGTCGAATCTTATTTCGGTAAGGCGTTACGGAATGTCGGGGTGAGTATTCTTGCGCGCAGGGATTCGGTCTCTATTGCAGGTATGACAAAAACGGATTCATTGGGGTATTTTAGTGCGCCGGTAGATGGTTTTAGCGGTTCTATGGATGCTCTCATACAGACACGGAACGAGGGAAAGAAGTGGAACAAGCAGGCAGTCGTGAAGTTGTTCCGTAATTTTGAGCCTTCCTTACGGAAACTTGATTATTATGAGCTGAATCCGGAATGGAAAGAGACGGGTGATTTGAAACAGTTGTTGGACACCTTGGATATTGCTTATAAAGATTCTGTATTCGGACCGGATCATCATTTGCTGGATGAAGTGGTGGTGAACGCCAAGCGTCTGAACTTGTTATTGAAGCAAACTGAACGCTTTGAAAAAGAGATTCTGGGTTATTATAATATAACGCAGGTGGTAGATAAAATGCGTGATAAAGGAGAAGCGGTGTACAATCTGCCTATGCTGTTGAAGGAATTAAATCCTAATTTCAGATTGAGTGATTCATTGAGCCTGCACTATAATAACTCAAGAGTTTTATTTATAGTCAACGGTGGGGTTTTATCTTATGGTAAAACGGATTATGTGTTGGACAAAGATGTGGATGCTATTAAATCTATCATGCTTTATTATGATCAGGCAGGAGGGGAATCTGTTTTTGTGATGAACAAGCAGAGTAATAGAGTGACGAAATTTACAGCAAATAATTTTTGGAGTGGTCGCTGGCAGGATGGAGATTTGAGTGAGTTGCCTTTGCAGGATGCTATAGGTGCGGATTCCGGACCAGATGCACTTTGGGGTGAGAAAGATAGAAAGACTATGAAGAAAAGTCCGTTGCAGAAATCGTCAGTAGTAGTTTGCTCCATCACTACGATTGATGACTGGGACCCGAACAAAACTTATAAAGCCCGGCGGGGGATTCGTCATACCTATATACAAGGATATAATGAGCCCTTGGAATTTTATTCACCAGCTTATCCTGATGGCGCTCCTCTCTATACGGAAGATTCTCGCCGCACACTATACTGGAATCCGAATGTGAAAACGAATGAAAAGGGTGAAGCAGTCATTCGATGCTATAATTCCGATAATTCGGCGCCGTTAATAATAAATGTAGAGACATTGTATAAAGGTAGTCCGTCATCATTGAATATCTACTCTATAGATTATTAAACTCGATCTATATTATTCATATTCATATAAAGTCCTGCTAAAGAGGAAGAAAGGAGTTGTGTTTCTTGCAGCCAACGTGTGTAAATCGTTTATGAATGATTCTCTACGTTTTTTGAATGATTTTTATAATGTAAAATCTACACTCATTCGTATCTTTGCTGTAGATAACAACGAAATAAACTAATATTATGAAAATGAAAACTAATATAATCTTTAAAAAACTAAAGTCATTCGTCAATCGATGTCTTTTTCCTGATTATATGTGCTGTTTTATCTTCCTGCGTTTATAACGCTGATATGCCAATAAAGAATTTTTAGTGAACCAATAATTTAATATGTAAAAAGAAAAACGTTATGAAAAGACTATTTCTTCCCTTATTAGGGTTTTTGTCGTTGGTGCTGATGTGCTGTAATGACAACAAGGAATCAGGTACGGATTCCTATGACCCGAACAAACCTGTCACTATTGACTATTTTACGCCGGATACCGGTCGGGTAGCAGAGAAAGTGATTATTATAGGTAATAACTTTGGAAATGACAAATCTGTGGTAACCGTATTATTCACAGATAATATGGAAAAGGAGAACAAGGCTGCCGTAGTGGGAGTAGATAATACTACGATTTATTGTATGGCGCCACGTCAGGCAGAAGGTTTCAATAAGATTACGGTTAAGGTGAATGATCAGACTGTGGTGGCTGATGAGACTTTTAAATATTCTGTGTCTGAGAATGTATCTACTATTGCCGGTGATTTTGTACAAGCTGATGGTGCCGGTAAAGATGGAAGTCTGGCTGAGGCAACTTTTGGGCAGATGTTTGGTGTAGCTTGCATTGATGAACAGTCGGGTATCATAGGTCAGGCATGGAATAATAACAGTATACGTTATGTTTCTATAGACGAAGATGCTGTGATTACTATCCAAAACGGTCCTGTGGTTGGAAAAGTGGCGGTATCCAATGATAAAACATTGGCTTATGGTGCTACCATTAATGGAGCTAATACCGTTTATGTTTATAAGAAATCGCAGGCATGGGTTCCTTCTCGACTAAGTGATATCAGTTCAGGTACCGATGTTTGGGCTGTGGCTTTGAATGGTGATAACCAATGGTTGTATTATGTTACGAGAAATGGTCGTTTGGGACGTATTGAAGTCAATAATCCAACTCATAATGAGATTTTGTTTGAACATAATGATTTTAGTGGCGGTCCTTTCGCTTACATCGCTTATAGTGCTTTTGAAGATTGTTTCTATGTAACTACTGATAAAAATAAGATTCTGAAAGTTTGGGTAAAAGAAGATGGTACACATGCTTACGAGCAGATTAACCAGAATAATACAGGAACTACAGATGGTTTTCTGACTGATGAGGCAGAATTCCAGTTTTTGCGTGGCCTAACAATAGATGAAGATGGTAATATTTTCGTTTGTCAGGAGAATAATCATGTGATTCGTAAAATAGCTTATGATGAGAAAATGGAAAAAAGATATGTAACTACTATTTTGGGTACAGCTGGTGTAAAAGGTGATGACGATGGTTCTCCTGATATTGCTTTATTTGCAAATCCCCAAGATATCAGTTATGACGGGAATGGTGGATTTTGGATTGCTCAGCGTGAAAATCCGGCTTTAAGAAAGTACTCAGTAGAATAAACACATTAATCAGGAATTAATCATGAAAAAAATAATAAGCATCTTATTTATATTATGCGGCATCTTCTCTTCTATGGCCTATGCGCAGGGAGGATTGACATATTCCGGTACTGTCATTGGTGAAGATGGATTGGAACTTATAGGTGTGAGTGTTGCTGTGAAAGGGACATCTATCGGAGTAATCACCGACTTGGACGGAAAGTTCCGTTTGAATAATATTCCTCCCAAATCTACCGTTGTGTTTTCTTATGTAGGTTTTGAGAATAAAGAAGTGAAAGTAACCGAATCTAAAGAGCGTGAGACTATTGTATTGAAACAAAGTATCAGTAGTTTGGATGAAGTAGTGGTAGTAGGTCGTGGTTCACAGCGTAAAGTTTCTGTTGTGGGAGCTATTACTTCTGTTGATCCGGCACAGTTGCAGGTTCCTGCTACTTCCGTATCCAATATGCTTCAAGGTCGTGTGCCGGGCATCATTGGTGTGACTCGTAGTGGTGAGCCGGGCAATAACTTCTCTGAATTTTGGGTACGTGGTATCAGTACGTTTGGGGCAAATGCTTCGGCGCTGATCTTGATTGATGGTGTAGAAGGTGACTTGAATACACTCGACCCTGCAGATATTGAAAGTTTCTCAGTTTTGAAAGATGCTTCGGCAACTGCCCTATATGGTGTGCGTGGTGCCAATGGCGTAGTAATTGTAACTACCAAGAGAGGTAAAGCCGGTAAGTTAACTGTTAACTTCAAGACAAATGCCACATATTCCTATTCTCCCCGCATGCCGGAGTATGTAGATGCAGTGGGCTATGCAAACCTTGCTAATGAAGCACGTGTTGTCAGAGGTAAGAATCCGATTTATACTAATTCTGAAATCCAACTGTTCCGTTCCGGTCTCGATCCGGATCTTTATCCGAATGTGAATTGGAGAGATGTGATTCTGAATGACTATGTGATTGACAATCAACATCACCTGAGTCTTTCTGGTGGTGGTACCAATGCACGTTATTATGTAAGTATGGGTATCATGAACCAAGGAGCTGTTTTCAAACAAGATAAGTCGGTAAGTAAACATAATACTAATGTGGATTACCATCAATATAATTTCAGAGCGAACGTAGACGCCAATATGACTAAAACAACTCTACTCTCTTTGAATATGGAAACCATTATCACTAAACGTAATTCTCCGGGATATGGTGATAATAACAATGCATTATGGTCGGCGCAAGCTAATCTTCCGGCAACAATCGTTCCGGTGAAATACTCCAATGGTACTCTTCCATCATTTGGTAGAAACTCGGATGAGGTTTCTCCTTATGTACAGTTGAACTATACAGGGTATAAGATCAGTGAAACACAGGCCACCCGTATGAATGCCAGTCTGAATCAGAAGTTGGATTTCATCACAAAAGGATTGTCTGCAAGAGGCGTATTCTCATTTAACTATACCGGCTACTTTGACCAGTATCGTACCAAGACTCCGGACTTATATTATGCCACAGGAAGAAAGCAGAATGGAGCATTGATCTCTAAACGTACATCGAGTGCTACTGATATGACTTACAGCGATTATCGCCGCATTGCCCGTCAGTATTATTTTGAAGGAAATATCAATTACGAAAGAATCTTTGGCGAAGACCATCGTGTGACCGGATTACTTAATGCCTACCGTCAGGAAAATAAAGACTCTTATCTGAATAATGATGATGACGACACCACATTGGATGAAAGAATTCGTTCCATTCCTAAACGTTATCAGGCTATTTCTGCTCGTGCTACTTATTCTTATAAGGATACTTATATGTTTGAATTCAATGTAGGATATACCGGTTCCGAGCAATTCAAGAAAGGCAACCGCTACGGGTGGTTCCCGGCAGTAGCTTTGGGATGGGTGCCTACTCAGTATGAATGGACGCGTGAAAAACTTCCGTTCCTCGATTTCTTCAAACTCAGAGCTTCTTTGGGTAAAGTAGGTAATGACCGTATCAAGAAAATCCGCTTCCCGTACCTTTCTACTGTGTCTACCGATTATAGCTCAGTAACATGGCCTGGTAGCACCGTTGGCGAGAGCCGCGTAGGTGCCAATGACTTGAACTGGGAAGAGACAACCAAAATGGATATTGGTGTAGACCTGAAAATGTTTAATGACAAAGTGGAACTGACTGCCGACATCTTTAAGGATAAAAACAAAGGTATCTTCCAGCAACGTGCCAACATTCCTGAAGAAGCAGGTTTTGTAACCAATCCGTATACCAACATCGGTGGAATGGAATCATGGGGATTTGATGGAAACATAACGTTCAACCATAATTTCACCAAAGATTTTGGAATGACAGTTCGTGGCAACTGGACATTCGCCCGCAATAACGTAACCTATTGGGAGCAATCAGGCGTAGTATATCCTTATCAGTCTTTTGTAGACGTTCCTTATGGAGTGCAACGCGGTTTGATATCTTTAGGTTTGTTCAAAGATCAGGCAGATATTGAAAGTAGTCCTGTTCAAACCTACTCTTCTGATGTGCGTCCAGGTGACATTAAGTATAAAGATGTCAATGGTGATGGTGTTATCAATGATGATGATATTGTACCGTTATCCTATTCGAATACTCCGACTCTTCAGTATGGTTTTGCTGCTGAATTCAGATACAAACAGTTTACTGCCAGCATTTTCTTTGAAGGTGTAGGTAAAGTGCAATATTTCTATGGGGGGTCAGGATACTATCCGTTTGCTTGGGAAACGCGAGGCAATGTACTTAACATTGTAGCTGATCAAAAGAATCGCTGGACACCGAGAGAATATTCCGGTGACGCTAGTACGGAAAATCCGAACGCGCGTTTCCCGCGTCTGACTTATGGTGAGAATAAGAACAATAACCGCGCATCTACCTTTTGGTTGGCAGATGGCCGCTATTTCAGATTGAAAAATATCGAGTTGTCTTATAGATTCACCAGCGCATGGTTGCGAGATAAGATTAGTGTACAGAACGCTACCTTGAGCCTTGTAGGCGAAAACCTGCATGTGTGGGATAAGGTGAAACTTTGGGACCCGGAGCAGGCATCGTCAAACGGTGCCGTGTATCCTCTGCAACGGAAATTCACCCTTCAGCTTAATGTGACGTTTTAATCCCGTTTCAATTGTAACATTATCATAAATCGTATAATTATGAATTTCAGAAAAATATATTGCATAGCCGCTATGGCACTGATGTGTTGCACAGGAAGTATGTTTACCTCCTGTGACGACTACCTGGATGTAGACTCATACTTCGATGAGATTTTTGAGCTAGACTCTGTATTTAAACGTAAGGAATATCTGGAAGAATATATCAATGGTGCCGGAAAGTTATTACCTAATGAAGGAGACTTGTGGACCAATGCTTGGTCGCCTTATCAGGGAGCTTCGGACGAGAACTTTACATCATGGAATGACTCCCGTCATAAAGCTATCCAGCTGATGGTGGACGAAGTGACTCCACAGAGTGATTTCTATAATAACTATGGTACTTGGTATAAAGGTATTCGTAAAGCCAACCTCGTCTTGGAAAGAATCAATGAATGTGAGGATATTACTACGAGCGATTTGCGTGACTTTATGGGACGTTGTTATTTCTTGAGAGCTTATTTCTATTATAAACTGGTAGAGGCTTACGGACCTGTGCCCATTGTGCCTGAAACGGCTTATGATGTGGATGCCAGTGCGGAAAGCATGTCATTGGAAAGAGAGACATACGAGAATTGTATTAACTATATCTGCGAGAATTTTGAGAAAGCATACGAATATCTTCCTTCCAGCCGTACGTCTACCCTAGTCAATCTGCCTACCTCGGGAGCGGCATTGGCATTGATGGGAAGAGTAAGACTGATCGAAGCAAGTCCTTGGTACAACGGAAATGAGTTTTATGCTGATTGGAAGCGTACGGACGGTACCAACTTTATGCCTCAAGTCAAAGACGAATCCAAATGGGGAACAGCCGCTCTTCTTGCCAAACGTTTGATTAAGGGCTCGGAAACTGGTAGCTTTAAATATAAGCTGCACACTGTTGAGAGAAAACTAGACACAAAACCGCTACCGGAGAATGTGCCTGACGATAACTATCCTAATGGAGCGGGAGGTATAGATGCGCTTCGTTCTTATGCTTTTATGTTCAATGGTGAAACTCCGGCTTATAATAATGACGAGTTTATTTATATGTGCGGCTACTCTAGTACAGCTGGCGACTCTCCGGCATGGATTGCTACTCCTACGAGCCTGGGTGGTGGTAATGGGTTGAATATTACTTATGCGACTGTGAAAGCTTTCCGTATGGAAGACGGTAGCGACATCAATAACTCACCACTTTATCCCACAAATTACTGGGAAGCCATTGGTGGTAGTTCACAGTCTTTCTCTGACTATACACTTCCATCTGATGCTGCTAAGATGTTTGATAAGATGGAAATGCGTTTCTATGCCAGCGTAGGTTTTAACCATTGCTACTGGAGCGGACTTTCTTACATCGGAACCGAAGGTAATCAGACTAAGCAGACAGTTACTTACTATGCTAATGGTACTGCTGCACCGTCGTCCGATCATCCTGAAGATTATAACCACACTGGTTTTACCTGCAAGAAGTACATTCATTATGTAGAGGATCAGCTGAAAGGTATGATGAAGTCGAAAACTTTCCCGATCATGCGTTATGCAGAGGTGCTGCTCAACTATGTGGAAGCATTGAATGAGTTGGGAAGTAATACATATACCGACGAAGAGAATGGGATTACAGTGAGCCGTGATGTAGACGAGATGGTGAAATACTTTAATATGGTTCGCTATAGAGCCGGTTTGCCGGGCATTACAGCGGATGATGCAAGGGATGTGACTACGATGCGGGATTTGATTAAGCGTGAAAGACGGGTGGAGTTTTTCTGTGAAGGCAGACGTTATCACGATTTGCGTAGATGGGGAGATGCGATCGATGCATACAATGAGCCTGTAACAGGTATGAACATTGCTGCACGTAGCACAGACCGTAAAGCATTCCATACGGAAACAGTGATCAATAATACTCGTTCGCATCGTGTATTCTCTTATAAAGATTACTTCCTGCCTATCCCTCGTACAACGATGGATAAGAACCCGAAACTGGTTCAGAATCCGGGATGGTAATTTTGCACACGAAGTACAGAATTAATAATTAAGTAAAAAACGTTTGTTATGAATATCAATAAAATACTATATCCGATACTTTTGTTATTGGTCGTTTTAAGTAGCTGTGATTATGAAAGCCCGCTTGATAAGGAGCAATATAAGAAGACGCTCTATCTGATCGGCGCTTCCAGCAATCTTGTGACTAAAGAGCTTGCTTATAGCAGTGAAGTGCAGGAAGGATTCATTACAGTGGGTGTAAGTGGCTCTCTTTTGATTGACGGGAATGTGGATGTGACTCTGGAAAGCCATAACAGTGTAATTGACTGGTATAATAAAAAGTTCAAGTTCCTTGCCACCGATATCAAATATCAGGGACTTGCTGCCAGTGCTTTTGAGGTACCTTCCTATACTACTACATTGAAAGCCGGCGAAACTTATGCGAGAGTTCCCTTTAAAGTTAAAACAGAAGGTCTGGAGTGCGATTCGCTTTATGCGATAACTTTCAAGATTGCTTCTTCTTCTGCCGGTTATGAGATCAACCAGAAGGACTCGGCACTTATTGTATCCTTCAATCTGGTAAATAAATACTCAGGTAATTACATCTTCAAGGCTCTTCGGCACGAACTGGATAGTAATGATGAAATAGTTGCATCCACTTCTATTACTATAGTCAGAACATTGAAAGCTACAGAAGAAAATGCAGTACGTTTCTATAACGAGCAACAGGCGGAAACAACTGCCAATATCAAGAAACATGCTGTTGTACTGAAAGTTGATGCTGGTAACAATGTCAGTATCTCGGCATGGGAGGACTTTGACTTGATTGATGGTACATGTACTTATAATCAGAACTCGAAAGTCTTTAATGTAGATTATAAGTATACTGCGGATGGCAAGACTTATCAGATGGTGGGTACGTTTACCTATCAGGATGAAGATGCAGGTAGCAACTAAATGAGCTTATAAATCTAGTAACTGAATTAGGTTATCAGCAAGGTAGAAAAAGGTGTTGCTTTAAGTCGATGAAATAATAACTGGCAGGTTCAAGGAATTCTTAAACCTGTCAGTTTGTTTTTATTCAGCCTTATAATTTGTGACATTGCAAGATTTGTGGTAGTTTTTGGTCGTTTTGTATTCCCCAAAGTTAGCCGTAATCACGTATTTTTGTACTATCACTTTAAAAATTATAAAAAACAAATTTCACGATGAACTATAAATTACTGTCAGTCGCCTTAGCTTTCTTATATATAGGTATGGTAGGCGGATGTTCCCAACCCGCCCCCGACCTGCGTTATCAGATTGAAGTGGACAAACCTCTGCAGACAATGGAACACTTCGGCGCTTCCGATGCCTGGAGTATGCATATCCTTGGCTTGTGGCCGCAGGAGAAACAAAACCAGATAGCCGACTGGCTTTTCAGCACAGAGAACGATGCGAATGGAAAACCGAAGGGAATCGGCTTGTCTCTTTGGCGTTTCAACGTCGGTGCAGGTAGTACCGAGCAGGGGGAAGCCAGTCAGATCGGTTCTTCGTGGATGCGTACCGAATGTTTTCTGCAAGCCGACGGAACCTACGACTGGAACAAGCAACAGGGGCAACGCAACTTTCTGAAACTGGCAAAAGAACGGGGCGTCACTAAATTCCTCGCATTTCTGAATTCCCCTCCCGTATATTATACTCAGAACGGTCTGGCTACCAATACCGGTCGTGGAGGAACCGCCAATCTGAAGCCGGAATGTTACGAGAAATATGTCCGTTTCCTGGCCGATGTAGTAGAAGGAATAGAGAAGCACGACGGAATAAAGTTCAACTATATCTGTCCTTTCAACGAACCGGACGGGCATTGGAACTGGGTAGGGCCGAAGCAGGAAGGTTCTCCGGCAACCAATCGGGAAGTAGCCCGAACCGTCCGTCTGCTAAGCCGGGAGTTTGTGAACCGGAAAATGGATACGCAGATTATGGTGAACGAATCTTCGGACTATCGCTGTATGCTCCGTACCCATCAGACGGACTGGCAGCGTGGCTATCAGATTCAGGCTTTCTTTTGCCCGGACAGTGTGGATACGTATTTAGGTGATACGCCCAATGTGCCCCGACTGATGCTTGGTCATAGTTACTGGACAACGACTCCTCTGAGTGAACTGCGTGCCATGCGCTGCCAACTGCGTGAAGCTCTGGATAAATACAACGTCGGCTTCTGGCAGTCAGAAACCTGTATCATGGGGAATGACGAAGAGATAGGTGGCGGTCACGGCTTCGACCGTACGATGAAGACGGCACTTTACGTTGCCCGTATCATCCATCATGACATCGTGTATGCGGGAGCGAAGAGCTGGCAGTGGTGGCGTGCCGTCGGCGGTGATTATAAAGACGGGCTGATTCGGGAATACACGAATGATGACTTGAAGGATGGTCGGGTAGAAGACTCCAAACTCATGTGGGCTTTGGGTAATTATAGTCGTTTCATCCGTCCGGGAGCTGTCCGCCTGTCGGTTTCTGCTTTCGATCAAGCGGGGAATTTAATCCCCGGAGGCGATACGGACCAAAAAGGACTGATGTGTTCTGCTTATCAAAATGCGGACGGCTCATACGCTGTTGTTCTCATTAACTATGCGCAGGAAGACAAAGAGTTTTCAATCAATAAGATAAATGGCAAGAAAACTCGATGGCAGGTGTATCGCACTTCGGATGTAGAAGGAGAAGATCTGCTACCCGTTGAGAAAGTGAAGAGTGGAAGAACAGTTCGGATTCCGGCACGTTCGATTATAACTTTATTGAATCAATCGCTTTAATATAAGAGTCAATTATGGGTTTGTCCGGTCGAATAAAAGGCCGGTATGTCGCCTTTTTCTTTTTTAAAGTATTACATTTGTACGCCCGTCCATTGCTAACCAAGGCAATGGACGGGCGCAATGCATAAAAAAGGAGGCATTTTATGAACGATAGAGGAAATATTGTCATTTATCAGACAAAAGATGGGAAGACTTCAATTGATGTGAAGTTGGAGGATGAAACAGTGTGGCTGACTCAGGCTCAAATGGCAGAATTGTTTCAGAAGGATCGTACTGTTATAGGCAGGCATATTAATAATGTCTATAGGGAAGGTGAACTTGAACGTGATATCACATGTGCAAAATTTGCACATATGGGTAGTTATAGTGACCAACAATATGAGACGGCTGTTTATAATTTGGATGTGATTATCTCCGTCGGCTATCGTGTAAAGTCGCAACGCGGCACTCAATTCCGTGTTTGGGCAAACAAAGTTTTGAAAGAATACCTGATTAAAGGTTATGCCATCAACCAGCAAGTAAAGATAGAGCAATTGGAAGACTTGAAGAATACTGTTCGCCTCCTTTCCAACGTCATCGAGCACAAGCAACTAACATTGGATGAGGCTAACGGACTGTTGCGTGTCATCACCGACTACACTTATGGTCTGGACACACTTGATAAATACGATTTCCAGCAACTGGAAGTAGTCTCCACTACTCCCAGCCGGGAGTTTCGTGCCACCTACGAAGAAGCGATGGGCGCTATTCATTTATTACAGGAAAAGTTTGGAAGCAGTGACTTGTTTGGAAATGAAAAAGACCAATCGTTCAAAAGTTCTATCAATACTCATTGCTTTTCTTGTTCTGGTGCAGCATCTCTCACCCTTATTGAAGCCATATTTTTCTGTCTTTCCCTTATTTTACGGTGTCTTCTACTTCCGGCTTACCATAATATCCCGGCATCGGAACATAAACCGGACTCTGACGAGTATTGATATTCTGCAACTTCTTTTCTTCTTTCAGCCGTTTGATATGTCGGGCGGCAGTGGTAAGCGTAAGTTTGCAAAGTCCTTGAAAGTCCGAGCGGGTCAGTATTTGGTTATTACTGAAATACGCGGTCAGCAGTCTGTCTATCTCTTCGTTGGAGCGTGGCACTGAGTGTAACTTCAGTTTACTGCGTTCCACCTTGACGACACTCACCGAACTTCTTAGTTTTTTATCTGCCTTGAAGCCGATGTTTGCTTTGAGTTTCATTTGGTTTGCTTTCAGCTTGGGCGAGGTGATCGGTTCCAGACTGTTCAGCTTTACTTGAAAGTAGCCGATGCCGTCGAGGTGAACACGTTCCCCTTCCCGGAGGCGTGATCCCATAAAGTGGCTCAGCGACTCGAGGACGGCTTTTACATCCCCTTCGGTCAGCGAAGTCGCTTGTTGTATTTCTTTAGCGAGATAGTCGGTGTCGATATGCTGAAAGTTGACTACCCGTGCGTGGTAGAGTTCCTTGTCTTCTTCGTCCTTCCGGGCAGGAGACTTGTAGAGTTCAAATTGTATTGCCATGATACTGTTTATTGTATTTTATTTCTTTTTCTTCTTCTTTGTTTCGGTTGTCAGTTTTTTGATACTGTCAAAATATGCTTCTTCTACAGGCGACAGGGTTTTGACATGATATTTTTGGTATTCGTCCATGGCGAAACCTTTGATCTGCAAAACTAATCATTAGTTTCCGGACTTGGACAGAACTCAGGTTATATAGTGATTGTCTGCTTGCTGTCAAGCGTTCATACATAAGTTATCCTGCCTTTATCTTTGGTTTATGATGCCTGCATTGTTGGATGAAGGTGCTTGCATCATTAGTTGTTCACGGCCGTGGTAAATGTTGCTCACGGCCGTGAAGAGCGTTGATTACGGCCGTGGTAAGAGCTGATCACGGTCGTGAACAACTAGCTATATCAGTAGCAAAGATAAACTATAATAGGGAGATAAACAAAGTATCCCTGCTTCTTTTGGGTATTCGTGCAGCTTGTTCTTTGTGCAGAGGCAATAAGAAGGGGAAATCATTCTTGTATCTCGTGCGATGAAGGAACATAGTCTGTTGGCTGTAGACGATTTTGTTCATCTCCCTTCTATTTACTCATTTTACTTCCTTAATGGTATTCTTATTAGGAAAATATGCCTATATTTGTGGCGTATCTTCTGAATGAAGATATGTTTTATTGATTTGGAGATAACGTTTTTATTATCTGTGATGAGAAATCTGGCACATTTAGCACTAGCAGGTAATAGGCGGTCAGTCTCCACGTCCACATTGTATATATATTTGTTATATATCTCAATGGGCGTGGAGCTATTGCTTATTATTCTAGTGCGGGCTTGCCAGAGCCTCTCATGAGATAGTATAGTAATAGTTTCTGCGCCTTCTTTTTGGAGATACGCAAATACACAAACAAATAAAAAATAGTAGTGATGAATGATTCTACTTGTCCCCGTCCCTGCCTGATGAAGCTTGATTTACAAAGCTCCACCAATAAACTTGCCTTTTTGAAAGACAACTGGCCCAGTTTTGGACAGATTGAGAGTATCGACCGATTATCGGAAACAGAATTACGATGTACCCTTTGCCTGCTGGATGTGGTGCTGGCTGCTTTGGCTAAAGATGAATGCTTCTGTCCGAATCGGGAAATCATTCGTTTGGTATTGACACGTACCTATGTGCAGAATAGGTGTGAGCTATGCGAGACAGAAGAAATACGTTCGAAGTTGGTGAAGGGCTTTTGTACAAGGGAGAAGAAGAACGGATTGAGCAGGAAGAACAATATCCGGAGAAGAGGGATTTCTGTTTTTTATGGTGCCATATTGCGTATGCTATCTCTATTCTCCTCCTTCCTGAAGGAGGAGAATAGAGATACTACCGACTTTTAGTCAGCCTCATCGGAAGCTCCGATGAATAAGGAGTTTGACGACCAATGGTGAAAGATGACAGATGAAAGCTCGTTTTTTCGCCAGGAAGTGATTGTGTTTATTCTACTACTATTTGTTTATCTTTATACTGGAAGTGTGCGATGCCTAAATCATTCAGTACATTCAGTAGAGTCTTTATCGGAACATTCCGGCTGAAACGGAAATGGACTCGTTTGTGTAAAAGGTCTGCAGAATGGCAGATGACGCTGATATTATACCAGGTCCCTATATTTTGCAGTACGGTTATCATTTCGGTGTTGTCATAATAAAACTCATCTTTGGTCCATCCTTCTTTTTCTGTCCGTGTGGCTTTCGCCAGACGAATGTCGCCGCTTGTGGTCAGTGTGGCACATTGTCCGGGTACTATTTCTTTCTCAATGGGAGAGGCTGCTTTGCCGACCTTTACTCGTCCTTGATACAGGGTGACGGCGGGGGCATTGCCGGGATAAGCATTTACGTCGAATACGGTGCCCAGCACTTGTGTCTGCATTTTGTCGGCAGAGACGATGAAGGGGCGGTGGGCGTCTTTGGTTACTTCGAAGCGTGCTTCTCCGGTGAGGTTTACGGTGCGGCTTCCCTGAGAGGAAAACTCTTTGGGGTATTCCAGACGGCTGTTTGCACTTAAAAGGACGTGACTTCCGTCCTCCAATGTGAGGCGGGTGGTCGTGGCGGGCGGGGTAGATACGATGATTCTGCCGTTCTCTTCGATAGTGGTAATTTGTTCCGGTGCATGGAGGGCGGTGAAGATTTCGATGTTCTGCAGGATGCTGTCCTTGTCCGTGATGTGCCAAGGGGACCAAAGTAACAATAACAGGGCGATGGCTGCTGCCACACCACCGGATAGACAGATGCGGAGATAAAGTTTGCGTTTCTGCTGTGCCTGCCGTTGCAGGAATGTGCTCCATTCTTCCCGGACTTCGTCCGGCAGAGGCAGATCACCCAACGCTTCACCAAAGGCATTTTGCAGACGGCGTGTTTCTGCGTTTTCAGAGAATGGGGTACGGTCGTCTGTTGCCACTTCACAATTGTCGCTGTCTGCCGGTTCGCAGCTGTCGCTGTCTGCCGGTTCGCAACTGTTGCTGTCTGTCGGTTCAGAACTGTCGCCGTCTGCCAGCCTGCAACTGTCGTTGTCTGCTGTCAGTCCGTAGCCGGAATCTTCTTCTTTGCTGATACGTTTTTCTTTTTCTTCCATAGCGTGTCCTCCTTCTTTATTCTTTCATGGCTTCGCGTAGTGTACGCAATGCTTTGGATATATGTTTTTTTACCGTGTCGGGACTGATGCCGAGTTGTTGGGCGACTTCCCGATAGGTGAGATGTTCGTAATAGCATAGCCGCAGGATGGTGCAAGTCGGTTCCGGCAGGCTTCGGGCTATCGTTTCCGCTTTCTGCAACAGTGCTTCGTGTTCCCGATAGTTACTTTTTACATCGGCCAGCGTCGCTTCGTAGAGTGCTTTCGCATTGTCCCGTTCCACTTGCAGATGCTTCATCCGGTTGAGGCAGGTGTTGCGGACTGCTGTATAAATCCAGCCTCCGCGGTCGGCCTCGTCCAATTGGTCGAAGTGTTTCCAGGCCTGTTCCATTACTTCGCTTACGATGTCCCGTGCTTCCTCTCCGTCGCCCATCAGTTGTGAGGCGTAACGGACCATTCGCGGGTACATTTCCGTAAACATTTGCCCGAAGGCCTCTCGTTTTGTCTGGTTTTTATGGAACAGGAACATTCTTTATCTGGATTCTGAAGCTGCAAAAATAGTACTTTTCCCTGAGTTCGACTAAAAAATCAGTAGTAACCTAAGTAGGGGGCTGATTAAAAAGTCGGTAGTAACTTTAATGTGTTCACCTACCACCTCCCCCTACGGGTACTCCTCCTTCCCGAAGGAGGAGATTGGGAATACTATTGACTTTTTAGTCAGCCTCTCTTGTGATGGAACCGACTTGTTGGTCATCTTTGTGAAACCGGGAATTACAAACGTGACTTTTCGCTTGCTCCGGCTCCGGTTCCTTTATATTTGCTCTTTGTGGCGTTGAACTGATAGCTCAGCCGGATACCGAAGCGCTGCTGATCTAAGTAATCACGGTTGGAACTGAAAGTCCGGTCTCCATAGATGGTGAAGTATCTGTGGGCGGTGTGAAAGAGGTCTTTCGCGGTTACCGATACTTTCAGCGCCTGGTCTTTCAGGAACGATTTGGTCAGTTGGGCATCTACTCTTCCTTCGGTTTTCCAGATGGCGTAACTTTGTTTGGCGCCGGGCGAAAGTACTCCTTTGATGTTGAAGAACCAACCTTTGGGGAAGCTGAAGTTGTTGTCGAAACTGAAATGGAATCGTGGTTCATTCCAGCTTTGGAGAATGCCTATGCAGGCAGCGTGCGAGTCATACCAGTTGACACTGGTGGTGAACTGAGGCTGCCAGATGCCGATTTTCGGTGAGAGGGTGATGTTGGCTCCGTATATGTTGGTATGCGGAATGCTTGCCATACCGAACAGCAGTACGCCGGGATGGTTGACGTCGTCATACGGTCGGGTATAGTTGGTGTACATATTCCAGCAATGGTCATAGTTGATGCTGAAGTTGATCCATTTCCATCCGACATCGAAAGCGGTTGAACGGCGTATCTGAGGAACGAGAAACGGTTCCCCGCTCTGGTAGGAGTATTTGTTCTGATAGGTGATGGCGCTGGTGAGCATGTCATAGCTGGGACTGTACTTCAGCGTACGGTGAGAAAGGGCGAAGAACCAGTTGCCGGAGGTATATCTGATACTGATTACCGGTATCCAGTCGCGGTAGATGGGGCTTTGGTCGTCTTGGTGAATCCCTTTCTCGTAGTAATCTGTTTGTTGGAATTCATAGCGCAGTCCGGCAAGGATGTTGAACTTTCCCAATGACAGGCTGTAGTCGATGAATCCGGAGAGCATCGTTTGTTTGATGCGGTCGTCGGCATCGGCGGAGAAGCCGCTTTGGAGAAATACATCGTGGCGGTTGGTGAATGTCTCTTCTGTGCCGAAACTGAGTTTGCCTTTCCAGAGTGGGGCGGTGAGCAGCAGTTTGGCGGCATAGAGGTGGTTGCGTACGCGGTTGCTCGAAGTGGCGTCTTCGGTTCCGTTGTTTTCGGCATATTGACGGATGCGGTCCCGGCCGTACAGGTAGTCGGCGTTGAAGTCGATATTCCATTTGCCGAAAGTGCCGTTGTAGTATCCGTTGGCTGCCTGCCACCAGCCGGTGTGGGCATCTGTTTGGCGGAGGGCGTGCAGGTGGTCTGCTTCTTTGCCGTCTTGCAGGATGAGGGTTGTCCCTTCATTGGTAGTATGTGCATTGCCTATGTTCGTGCCGGGCATGTAGCGCATGCCGAATGACTGGTCTTCGTCTATTTCGTAGTTGAATCCCAGTTCGCCGTTGAAGGTGCGATAGGTTTGTTTGCTTTTGTCCTCTGTCGATTGGTTCCAGTTGGATGAAGCATAAATGTCCTGGCTGGAGGTGCCCGTTCTGTAATTGTTGATTTCTGCAAAGTCGCCTTTTACGAAAATATCCAGTCCGCCGGTACGGTAGTTCAGGGATATGCCTTCGTTGCCGATCGGTTCGCGTCCTTGCGAGTAGTCGGTGTAGAAACTGCCGCTCATTCCCTGTCCGCGTTTGCGGATGGTGCGCAGACGGATGACAGCGCCTACCGAAGAGCCATATTGTACGCCCGGTGTGGTGATGATTTCTGCCGATAGTATTTCGTTTGCTTGCAGACGGTCCAGTTCGGTCTTGTCTCTAACCTTGCGACCGTTGATATAGATTTCGGGGGTGCCTCTGCCCAGTACGGTAAATTCTCCGTCCGAGCCGGTGACAAAAGGGAGGTGGGAGATCATTTCTTTGGCTGATCCCATCAGTGAAAGGGGCGTTCCGGCTATATTGGCCTTCAACGTTCCGTCTTTCCGTTCTATCAGCGGGCGGGAGGCGGTGATGACTACTTCTTTCAGTAGCTCTGTGTCGGGTTGCAGGCGGATGGTGTTTTGTTGCCGGCAGGGGATGATTTGCGGGCGATATCCTATGTAGGTCGCTTTCAGCAGACAGTCTTCTCCCGCTACCGGGGGCAGATGGAAGGAGCCGTCTTCTTCGGTCACGCTTCCGGCAAGGAAACTGGAATCGGCGGCAAGGGCGAGAATGTTGACAAAGGGCAGGGGGATTCCTTTTTCGTCATATACTTTGCCTTCTATGGCGATGGCTTTGTCCGACTTCTTCCGCTGCACGACGAAATACTCTTCCCGTTCGATGCAAAGGAAGGGTTTGCCGGCCAGTACAAGGTCGATGGCTTCGCGTTCCGTCTTTTCGCGGATGCTGACGGTCACCCGATAACTTTCTGTTCCGTTGTAGGTGAAGAGGATGTTTTTTCCTCCTGCCTTTTCCAACTGCTTCAGTGCTTCGGGCAGGCTTTCGTTCTTTAGCTCTAGTGAGAATTTCTTGATGGCGGTCTGCGCCTGCAAAGGGGAAAGGGCAAAAAATAAACCGTATCCCATCAGTAACCAGCTGATTGCTGTCCAAGTAAAACCAAACTGTCGTATCATACTTCTGTTTTAATGATTTTACTTATACTACAATCAAGGTGTCTGATCGGGTACGGTTTATCCGTTTTATTTTTCGATGTTTATTTCAACTTCTTCTGATACTCTCCCGAACGGAGGATTTCCAATGCTTTCTGCACGCTTTCGTTCGTTGTATTCATGACGCGGAAATATTCGTTCATATCCCAGAGGTCACGGGCTATCAGTGCTTTGAGCTGTGTCTTGATCAGCGGAAGTGCCTTCTGATACTGCTCTTCGTTAAATTTCACCCCTTCTTTCTCGCCCATTTCGCGGAGGGTGGCGAGCATATCGTCGTCGATAACAAACTTTTCGTTGAAGCTGTCGAACTTCTTATATTTATCGGCCAGTTCCTTGCGGTGATCTTCGATGAATTTCATTGTGAATTTGATGATGACTCCTTTGCCGACCAGTTTCCGGTGATAGTCCGTGTAGAGTGTCGTATCAATCGGAACGAAGTAGTCCGGCATGATGCCACCTCCGCCGTAGACGGTACGTTTCAGTTTCTTGGTCTGCACTTTCAATGAGTCGGGGAAGTGGATGCTGTCGGCATTCATCAGTTCTCCGTGGTTGAAGCGGTCTATCAGGTCTTTATTGTAATCGGTCGAGCTGTCATAAGGCTTTTGGATGCAACGACCGGCAGGGGTGTAGTACCGTGCAATGGTCAGTCGGATCATGGAGCCGTCCGGCAGGTCGATAGGACGTTGCACCAGTCCTTTGCCGAAAGAACGTCGGCCTACGATGATACCTCTGTCCCAGTCCTGCACTGCGCCGCTCACGATTTCGCTGGCGGAAGCGGTGTATTCGTCTACCAGTACGATGAGGCGGCCGTCACGGAACTCTCCGTTTCCTTTGGCGAAGAACTCGCTGCGCTGTGCGGTCCGGCCTTCGGTGTAAACAATCAGTTCCTTCTGTCCGAGGAATTCGTTGGCAAGGTCGATGGCGGCGTTCAGATATCCTCCGCCGTTGCCTTGCAGGTCGAGGATGAGGTCTTTCATGCCTTGCTTTTGCAGGTCTTTCATTGCTTTCTTAAATTCTTCGGCGGTGGTTGCGCCAAAGCGGTTGATGCGGATGTATCCGATCTTTGGCTGAATCATGTAGGAAGCGTCGAGACTCAGGATAGGTATCTTATCTCTTTTCACGGTGAACACGAGCGGGTCTTGTACTCCACGGCGGACGATGGTCAGGTTGACTTTCGAACCTTTCGGGCCACGCAGGCGCTTCATGATATCTTCCGTGCTCATTTTTACTCCTGCGATGGCGGAGTCGTTGACGGCAATGATGCGGTCGCCGGCAAGGATGCCCACTTTCTCGGAGGGGCCGTTGCTGACGGGTTGTACGACGAGTAGGGTGTCCTCGATCATCTGGAACTGTACGCCGATGCCTTCGAAGTTGCCTTGAAGCGGTTCGTTCATCTTCTTCACTTCTTCGGCATCCGAGTAAGTGGAGTGCGGGTCGAGCTGTGCCAGCATCTTGATGATAGCTTCTTCTACCAGTTTGTCTTCATCTACTTTGTCTACGTAGAAGTTGGAAATCGCGAATTCCGCCATTTGGAGTTTGCGCATGGCGGCAGAGCCGAAACTTTGGGCCTGTGCAGTAGACGTTGCCAACAGACAAACCAGGAGGGCGTATACTTTAATCTTCATCATCATCATTAATTATTATTTCAAGTTTCGCAAGTTACCTTTGCGTTATCCAAACTATCTTCATTCCCCTGAGGCTGACTTTAAAGTCAGCCTCAATAGAGATACTACCGACTTTCAATTTATCTCCATTCCTTCGGGGATAAACTGGCTGATATCTTTGTTGTAAGTCAGCAGCTCGCGTACAATCGTTGAGCTGACGCAGGTCAGTTCCGGTTCTGTGAAGAGCAGGATGGTTTCGATGCCCGCCAGTTTGCGGTTAATGTCGGCAATCGTTTCCTCGTACTCGAAATCCTTGACCGTGCGGATGCCGCGAACGATGAATTGTGCTTCTACCTGTTGGGCAAAGTCTATCGTCAGACAGTCGTAAGACATCACTTTGATGCGGGGATTGTCCTTGTAGAGATTCCGGATCATTTCTTCTCTTTTCTCGATGGGGAAATAGGTATTCTTGTTTTCGTTGATACCGATCCCGATGATTATCTCGTCCATAAAGGTGAGTGCACGTTCCACTACCGAATAATGACCGATGGTGAAGGGGTCGAATGTACCCGGAAATATTGCTTTTCTCATGATGCCAAGTCTTCTTCTATAACCAGATTGTCTATAATAAAGTTCTGTCGTTCCATTGTATTCTTGCCCATGTAGAACTCCAGCAGTTCTTTTACGGCATCTGTCTTACGCAATGTCACTTGTTCCAGGCGCATATCCTTGCCGATAAAGTGCTTGAATTCGTCCGGTGATATTTCTCCCAGTCCCTTGAATCGGGTGATTTCCGGGTTGGGGCTTAGTTCGTTGATGGCGTTCACCCGTTCGTCCTCGCTGTAGCAATACACCGTTTTCTTCTTGTTGCGCACGCGGAATAACGGCGTTTGCAGAATATATACGTGACCTTTCTTGATGAGGTCGGGGAAGAATTGCAGGAAGAACGTGATGAGCAGCAGACGGATGTGCATACCGTCCACATCGGCATCGGTGGCAACGATCACTTTGTTGTAACGGAGTCCTTCTATGCCGTCTTCTATATTTAACGCAGCTTGCAGCAGGTTGAACTCTTCGTTTTCGTAGACTACCTTTTTCGTCAGTCCGAACGAGTTCAGCGGTTTACCGCGAAGGCTGAATACTGCCTGAGTGTTTACGTCACGGCTTTTGGTGATGGAACCGCTCGCCGAGTCTCCCTCGGTGATGAAGATGCAGGAGTCTTCTTCCATTCCTTTCCCTTTCGGGTCGTTGAGGTGGATGCGGCAGTCGCGCAACTTGCGGTTGTGCAGGTTGGCCTTCTTGGCACGTTCGCGTGCCAGCTTCGTGACGCCTGCGATGGCTTTCCGTTCCTTTTCCGATTCCTGTATCTTTTGCTGCATTACTTCCGCTACGTCCGCGTTTTTGTGCAGGAAGTTGTCCACTTCCAGTTTGATGAAGTCGCCTACGTATTTGTTGACTGTCACGCCGCCGGGAGTCATGTTGGTAGATCCCAGTTTCGTTTTGGTCTGGCTTTCGAAGATCGGCTCTTCCACATTGACGGCGATGGCGGCAACCAGTCCGTTACGGATGTCGGTATAGTCCATGTTCTTGTTGAAGAACTCTTTGATGGTACGGGCGATATGTTCTTTGAAAGCACTCTGATGGGTACCCCCCTGTGTGGTGTGCTGACCGTTGACGAAGGAGTAATACTCTTCTCCGTACTGTCCGGTGTGAGTGAAGGCGATTTCGATGTCTTCTCCTTTCAGGTGGACGATGGGATAGAGGCCGGTTGCCGTCATGTTGTCGTTCAGCAGGTCTACCAGACCGTTGCGCGACAGGATGCGGTGACCGTTGTAAATGATGGCGAGTCCCGTGTTGAGGTACGTATAGTTACGCAACATGGTCTCGATAAATTCGGGCTTGAAGCAGTAGTTGACGAACAGCGTATTGTCCGGTTCGAAGAAGATAAAGGTTCCGTTGTCCTCTTCAGTGTCCTGCGTCACGTCGGTCTGCAGGTTGCCTTTGGAGAATGTGGCGATACGCACTTTACCGTCACGGTAGCTGCGTACTTCAAAACGAGAGCTCAATGCGTTGACGGCTTTCACACCGACACCGTTCAGTCCGACGCTTTTCTTAAATGCCTTGCTGTCGTATTTACCACCCGTGTTCAGTACGCTTACGGCTTCTACCAGCTTTCCCTGCGGGATGCCTCGTCCGTAGTCGCGTACGCTGACGCGGAGGTTCTCTTCAACGGTAATTTCGATTTTCTTACCGGCTTGCATCTTGAACTCGTCGATACTGTTGTCAATGACTTCTTTGAGGAGGACATAGATTCCGTCTTCGGCGTGCGCGCCATCGCCCAGCCTACCGATGTACATACCGGGGCGTGTGCGCACATGTTCCATGTCGCTCAGGTGGCGGATGTTGTCGTCAGTGTACTCTACTGCATTGTTGTTGTCTACAGATATCAATTCGTTCTCTTCCATAGCTGTTATTTAATCTCTTTGGTGAACGCACGGCGGCGCTTATGTTGCTTAGTCTCAAAGTAATCCCATTGTGCCTGAACTTTTCCGTTCAGTTCCAGTTCGGGGTTGCTTTCCGCAAAGATAAAACCTAATTTTTGATAAACCGGAATTAAATCGGAAAATAACAAAGCGTTAACACCTTTATTCTGGTACTCCGGTTTGACTGCTACAAGCAGCAGGTCAAGCATTTTGGCACGGCGTTTCATGAACAGTGCTTTCAGCAGATAGAACCATCCTAGAGGGAGCAGACGGCCGTGTGACTTTTGCAGGGCCTCGGCAAGAGACGGCATGGAGATGCCTACGCATACCAGCTTGTCGTCGGCGTCGGTAATGAGGGTAACCATCCGTAAGTCGAGAATCGGGAGATACATCTTTACGTACTGGTTGATTTGCCGTTGCGTCAGCGGGGAGTAGCCGTAGAGCGGGCTGTATGCTTCGTTCATCAGTTCGAAGATTTCCTGTCCGTAGTCTTTGGCTATTTTTCTTCCGGAGGTGTATTTCTTTATCTTCAGGTTGTATTTTCGTTGAATCAGTTCGGAGATACGCTTGTGCTTGTCGGGGATGGCATCGGGGATGTAGATTTTGTATTCCACCCAGTCGGCGTCTTTCTCGAAACCGAGTCTCTCCATGTGTACGGGGTAATACGGGTGGTTGTAGATAGTAGCCATTGTGCTGAGCTGGTCGAATCCTTCGATCAGCATTCCTTCCGCATCGAAATCGGTGAATCCCAGAGGACCTGTGATGTGGGTCATGCCGCGCTCTTTTCCCCAGTCTTCGACGGTCTTGATGAGTGCGGATGATACTTCGGGGTCATCAATGAAATCTATCCATCCGAAACGGACGTTCTTGCATTCCCACTTTTCGTTGGCACGGTTATTGATGATAGCGGCCACACGACCTACGATTTTGTCGTCCCGGTATGCCAGGAAGTAATCTGCTTCACAGAACTCGAATGCCGCATTCTTCTTTTTGTTGAATGTGTTGAGCATATCGTCGTAAAGGTCGGGCACGGAATATGGATTGCCCTTATACATCCTGTAATTAAAGCGAATAAACTTCTTAAGTTCTCTCTTTGTAGAGACTTTCTTGATTGTAATAGCCATATCTCGTATTTATGATTGAGGGGCAAAGATACGTGATAATCTTTAAATTACAACGCTGCGGGTGGAGAAAACTGCGTGAGGCGGGATGTACTTTATTCTTCTGCCGCTTTTGACGACAGGCAATAAACATTACCCGCAAAGTCGCAAACAATCATCCTGTTTCCCGATACTGCTACTGTGGAGAAAACCGGTGCTCCGAAGTACAACTTGTCTTTGATAATCCCTGTTGACTGGTCGATAGCGTATAAATACCCGTCGGAAGCTCCGATATAGACCATTCCTTGTGAAGATACAGGGCTTGTTTCTACTGCTGCCTGTGGCGTAGAAGAATAAGGAGCAGTGCATACAAGAGAAGGTAAAGTCTCGGCTCTCCATTTGATGAAAAGAGTCGGTTTGTCGAGAGCGAAGATTCCACGGTCTGCGCTGCCGAAGATAATCTCATGTTCGGTGACAAGCGGGGTAGATGTCACGTCCAGGTTGGCGGACAGTTCCTTTTGCTGGAGTACTTTACCGGTTTGAGGTTCTATCAGGAAAAAGCTTTTGGAGGAGATGATCCATAATTTTCCGTCTTTGTAGACCGGAGAGGCACCTCGGTTGCCGAGTCCGTTGTCCGAGAGTTTCCAGAGTTGTTTGCCAGTGCGGATGTCGTTGCCATACAGTCCTCCCCATTGGGTGCCACTGATTAGTACGTCTCCGGCGATGGTTAACGTGGTGGTCGAGCCTTCCCGTTGTTTCCAGTCCGTGTTGGTCCATATCACTTTTCCTGTTTTCAGGTCGTAGGCTGAAAGTCCGGCGCCGATTCCGGCATAAACGATTCCTTTGTCAACTGTCAGTCCTTCGCTCAGATAGGGATAGTTCTTTAAGTTGATGTATTGTTGCCACAGTGGTTTTCCGGATGCTGCGTCGAGGGCGTACAGATTGCAGGAGGCATCCTGGGCTACAACGATTTCATTTTCGCAGGCAATCGTATTCTTTACCGAGTTTTCCGTGCGGAACTTCCATAGCTGTTTGCCGGAATAGAAGTCGAATGCACAAATATAGGTGTTGAGCGATGTGTTATCATCGGTAGTGGCAATGAATACTTTTTGTCCGACGATGAGGGGGGAGGCCATGAAGATGTTGCTTCCTGTGTTCGCTGTCCATTGTAGTTGCAGGGGGAGTTTGATTTGGGAATCATTTATTCCGCCGGAGTGACTTGCGTTCTGAAGTAGGGTATTCCAGTCCTTCCCTGTGATAGCAGTCGATTTGAAATCTTTCTGATAAAGGAACTGGCTGGTGGCAGTCGCTTCCTTTCCGTCGTTGAAGGATGAAGTCACTGTCAGGTTCAGTTTCTTTCCGTTTTCGTTAGCAGGTATTTGAATATTTCCGCTCCAGTTCCAGTCGGTGAGGGGCGACAGGTTACCTTTGGCTATTTCCCGGTTGTCTTCCGGATTGCTCAACACATAAGAAACAGACGATGTTTTTGCCTGTGAGTTATAGGTGTTGACCGAGACCGGAAGCTGATAGCCGGTTTCCGGATGTATGGGGGCTGCTTGATTCTTCATCGGAGAAACAATAGCGATTTGCGGTTCGATGAAAGTATAACGCAGTTGCGTTGTGAGGTGATCGTTGGCATCTATCTTTATGTCTCTGAATGAAGAAGGGGAGTGATCGATGCCTCCTTTGTCCAGTGTGCCGGTGCAGATGGTATAAATGTCTTTCTGATTGCGGACGTAGTTGTAGTGCATATGTCCGTAGATTTGTGCTTTCGTGTTGAACGTACGGAGGTCGAGGATATCCTTTTCGTCTGCCTTGAATACGAAGTTATCGTCGGGAGTAAACAGGTCGTGGTTAAAAAGAACAAGCGCCTGATCTTTCTTCATCAGGGCGAGGTCATTCTTCAGCCAGTTGTATACATCCCTTTGCGTGTAATCGGTCGGGTTGTCTCCGCGGTCGATGGGAGTAACGACATAATGCACGTTGCCGACATCGAACGAATACCATGTCGGGCCATAAATCGATTCATAAAGTTCTTCGCCGTAGTTGCCTTTCACCAGGTCGTGGTTGCCTATGCAGTAATAGACAGGGCAGTCCATTGTTTGTGCATTCACAATTTGATTGTGCACTGTGAGTCCCGGTTCGTAGCAGATGTCTCCGGTATGAATCAGAAAAGCCGGTTGTTCGTTCTTTATGTATTGTTGTAAGTCGGTGATCCAACGCCCCACTCCTCCGGTCACTTCCGTGTCGGTGATATGGATAAAGGAGTGTTCTCTGGTCTTGGTCCGTTCGCTTTCGGTCACTATAAAATCATAGCTTTTTCTGTCCTCCTTGACAGGGAGGTAGAATTGTTGTGTCTCGAATCCGGCAGGTGTAGTAATGCTGATAAATCGGGTTTTCTTGAATCCCGATAGTGAGAACCGGCCTTTTTTATCTGTTTTTACTACGTTCATTCCGTCTGTTACCATCACTCCTGCCAGCGGTTTGTCTCCTTTGTCGAATGTGCCCGATTGATTGGTGTCGACATAGACGGTTCCTTTAAATTGTGCGCACAGCGGAAGATATAGTAAAAATGACAAGAGTATTACGGATAGTCTTTTCATGATCGGTTCTCTGTTTTATTAGGCACGGATGACACGGATTTCACGGATTTAAAAGATCGGTCAATTAAAAACCGCGTTAATCCGTGTCATCCGTGCCTAAATTTATGATATAAATTAATTATGCTGATACTTATCGTATTTGTTTCATCTCTTCGTTGTATCTCGCTTCCTCCTTACACAAAGGCTTGTACCAGGTCTTTCTTAATATCAGCGTGGTAATCAGAAGCAAGGCGATAGAACTCCAGAGTCCTAATTGTTCGCGGACAACGAGGTACATCGGGATGATGGTAAGCGTACATTGCCAGATGATTCCTATCGCCACATTGAAGGCATCCCTTTTGAAGTTTTTATTCGCCTGAATATGCGGGTAGCGGGCGATTGCTTTCTCCTGAATCGGTTTCCACCATCCCCACGGGCGTACATTGACATAGAAGTTGATCAGAGTCTCTTCATCTGTAGCCGGAGCGCTGTAAGTCCCGATGATACATCCGATCAGAGAGACGCCGAACAGTACGGGGAAGAAATAAAGTACCCATGCATCCGGAACGGTAAATTTCATCACAATAGCTGCCACTACTCCGGCAGTCATTCCCCAGAAGTAACCTTCACCGTTGAAACGCCACCAATGCCATTTCAGTACGTTGGCTGCGATGTATCCTCCGAACAGTGCACCTACAATCCACTGGAAGATTTCATTGATATCTTTCAGGAAGAATCCGATGACAGTGCTCACCACCACTACTGCCACAGAGATGACATAGCTGCTGCGTATCTGTGTTTTCACACTCGCTTTCGGGTTGATGTATTTCAGATAAATATCATTCACGATATATGCGGGGGCTGCATTGACGGTAGAGGCAAAGGTCGACATAAAAGCTGCCAGTAGTCCTGCCAATAATAATCCTGCAAGTCCTGCCGGAACATATCGTGTGATCAGATGGGGAAGAATCGTCTCAAAGTCTGTGCGGGTCACTTCCATCTGTGTCAGTCCGCCGTCTTCCTTGAAGAAATAGATGGCAAGTAATGCAAATCCCATAATCATCAGATAGCGTGGAATCAACAGCACTACGGATACGGAACCACTCATCATCGCCGCTTCTTTGGGAGACTTGCAGGATAGAATTTTCTGCATATCATAGTTGGGCGCAGGCCCTGCCATACTCATGAAGATGCCTTTGAGCAACGCCATCATGACAAAGATGCCTATCAGACTGTAAGGTTCGTTCGCCATTCGTTCGGTCAGCAAACTCATTCGGCTGCTCCAGTCAATATCGAGCGTCCATCCGAAGAAAGGGGAATCCCATCCGGCAGGTACAAAGGAGTGTATCATATCCGGCGCCACCATCTGCATACCGATCACTACGATAACGATGCCTGCCACCGTCATGATAAGGAACTGTACGACATCCGTCCATACGATGCTCAGCATTCCTCCCAACATGACGTAGAAGGTAGCGATAGCTGTGAAGAAGATACCGTATACATGCGGAACATACTCCGGTGAAACAGTGAAAGGAATGTAGGGTGAAATGACTTCCCAGGGAATAAAGATTTCCATGAACTTGCCTATTCCTATGAATCCGTAACTTAGAAATCCGAGTACGCTTAATAACGCAAATACGACAACGATGGTATGAGAGAGTGTCGCTCCCTTGCCTTTACCGAAGCGGGTTTTGATCCATTCGGCTCCGGTGAGCACATTGGAACGCCGCAACCACACCGACAGATAAACCATGAGGAATATCTGATTGAATACCGGCCACAGCCAGGGAATCCAGAGACTTTTGAATCCGTAGGCAAATGCCCAGTAAACCATTAGCATCGTACCAGTGATGTCGAACATTCCGGATGCATTGGACAGACCAAGCATATAGAAAGGGAGTGATTTGCCTCCCAGGAAATAGGAGTCCATATTTTGTGCGGCCCGTTTTTTCAGTATGAGTCCGATGACAATCATGGCAATGAGGTAGGCGCAGATGATCAGAAGATCGGATGTGTGTAATTTCATGTTGCTATTTTGATTAGGTTTTGTACATTAATAATCTATCAGGTACAAAAGTAGGTCGAATGTGGGGAAGAAACAAATATTATTTTAACTCATACTGATACTATTTATCTGACTTCTCAGGCTTTAATAGCTGACACGTCAGGTGTTAAGACTTGACGTGTCAGATGTTAATACCCTGCAACTCAGTTGTTAATATCCATCATGCAGAATGGAACATCTTGAAAGACAGATGATAATACTGCTTCCGGAACTATAATATAACGGCATTTTCCGACATCACGAGCTTATTGGCTTCTATGATATCGTATATGCTTTTCACGGAAGTCGTGGAACGGAGTCTGTCTTCCGGTGTATGCCGGCAGTAATCGATTAGCCGTTCGATCGTAGAAGTCGCTACGTGCATCCGTGTGTCGGAGGAAGCATAGTAGATGTATACCGTTCCGTCTTCATCCGCGATCCATCCGTTGGAAAACAAGACGTTGGATACATCTCCGGTTCTTTCTTCTCCCACGGGTGCCATGAAGTAACCTCCCGGCTGGGCTATCACTTTACTGGGGTCATCTAAAGACGTCATATACAGATATAGGACATATCTGAGTCCGGCAGCACAGGCACGGACTCCGTGTGCCAGATGTAGCCATCCTTCGGGAGTCTTGATGGGATGAGGCCCTTCACCGTTTTTCACTTCTTTGATCGTGTGATAATGGCGCTGTTCTATAACGATTTCCTTCTTGACCACTGCATGAGTGATATCGTCTATCAATGCCCATGAAATACCGCCTCCGCTGCCTGCATCGATGAATCCGTCCTGCGGACGGGTGTACAATGCATATTTGCCGTCTACGAATTCGGGGTGCAGCACCACATTCCGTTGCTGGCTTTGGGAGACGAGGTTGGGCAGGCGTTCCCAGTTTTTAAGGTCCCTGCTGCGTATGATTCCTGCTGCTGCAATGGCCGATGTGAGGTCTCCTGCGGGTGCGTCCGGATCTTTGCTTTCCGAGCAGAAGATACCGTATATCCATCCGTCCTCGTGTTTTGTCAGACGCATATCGTAGACGTTCGTTTCTTCCGGATATAGGTCCGGCAGTTGTACCGGATATTCCCAGAAGCGGAAGTTGTCGATACCATTGGGACTTTCTGCGATGGCAAAGAATGATTTGCGGTCATGCCCTTCTACTCGTGCCATAATAAGATATTTCCCGTTGAATTTGATAGCGCCTGCATTGAATACGGCGTTAATGCCGAAACGTTCCATCAGATAGGGATTTGTTTCCGGATTGAAGTCGTATCTCCACTCCAGCGGGGGGTGGTCTGCTGTCAGAATGGGGTATTTGTATCGTTCAAAAACCCATTGCCGGGCAGTATCTTTTCATTTTCACGTGAGATGAGCTCATCATATTCTTTAGTGAGAATATGTAGTCTGTTATCATATCTATTCATATCAATTCATAAAATTAGAGTAAAGCATCGGCTTGCGATCCTTTTTGTATTACTTGACAGGACAAAAGAGACTGTTTACAAGCCAGACATACCTGAGATATACGGTGTTGTAGGGACAGTCTCTTTGTACTTTTGTCATTTTGAAAGTATGGGGGTACTTTCAAAAAATACATGTGTCAAGTCTATAAACTATTGTTTGGTAATCATATAAGAGCGGATGGTGCAATTGGGTTCTAAGAAGCTGACCCAGTACCAACCATCTTCCACTTTATCGATCCGGCAATCTTCTATCGGATATTTCACTTTTTTGTCCACTGCATTTCTTGTTACTTTATACAGTACCGCATCACCTTTGTTGCCTTTCGTCAAATCACCTGTAAACTGAACTGCAAAACCGCTGGCATAAGTTCCTGTTCCTTTTATAACAATTTCGGACATATTGAACTCTTCCGAATGAGTAATGGAACCCACTGCCGAGGTAGAGACAGACTGATAAGAAGATGAACCTGCTATTAAGTAACGATATGATGGATTCTCCAGATATAGGTCGTCGATATAGACTATATTGATGCTGATTGACTCTCCTTCCTGGTCTTTGATTGTTACCGTCTTGTTGAAACGATATCTTTTAAGACCTTCGATGATAACATCTGTTCCATTTTCCGCTATCGTGCATTTCAGATAAGTGGCAGAACCATTATTTGTGCAGGTATAGCCTCCGTTACCGTCCAGAATCTTGATTGTCAAAGGTTCACCGACTGTCAAATAAGCAATTTCTTCACTATTGTCAACTACAAGTTTCTTTATTACTTTTACTGAAAATTCTGCACTCTTGTTCAGTCTGTCGGTCACTGTAACTGTTGCATTGCCTGGTGCCAGAGATTCTATCTGTATATGTCCTTCTTCATCTACTGTAGCTTTCACGACAGATTCTTTGTCAACTGTTACTTTGTAGCCTCTGTTTCCTGTATAAACATTGACTGTCTTGTTTTCACCCGGATACATTGTTGTAGCCGAATTGGACAAAACCAGTTCACTTAACTGATCGACGATGACTTTGACATTGGTACTCATTTTAGCCCAGTCGGTAATAGATAAGTCGGTACTACCGGCCTTCAGAGCTGTTACTTTAATTTTGTTACCTTCGGCAATGGCGGTTGCTACATCTTCATTGGAACTTGTAATTTTATAATTGCCGTTGCCTTGAACTATTTGAATGATTCCTTCCGGGGTCTCATCCAGATTAATGATCAACTCCTGCGTATTCGGCACTAAGTCGTGATAGGATGGATCATCGTCATTACAGCCGGAGAAAACAGTAGCAGCTGCAAGCAGGAATCCTGCCAAATATAATAGATTTCTTTTCATGATATTCATTGTTTATTTAGACTATTTATTCAGCTTCAATATCTTTCATTTTACCAGTGATGGTTACTACACTAAACTTAGGGACTGTAATGGAGCGCAATCCGCTGAGAGATGGATTTACTTTTTTGCGTTGCCACTTAACTCCTTCATCTGATGTATACGAGATCATGGTCTGAAACTCTTTTCCTTCAATTTCCAGTTTGGTTTCGAAGGCCTTGCTTGTAGAATTGTTTACCAATACGATCGTATAATTGTCGTCCTTGATGTAAGCTGTCATCAACAGTTCTTTCGGGAATGCTTCTTCGTCACCTTCGGGAGCAACAGTCTTGATATCCACACGTCGGCTTCCTTCCGGGATAAACTTAGTAAATTGTCCGTAACTGTAGTAGCGGGACGCTCTTTCATAATTGGTTCCGGGAAGTGCTTCTTCCAGTCTGATCAACGCTTCATTATTCGTACAAGGACGTGCACCTGCCCACCAGATAAATGCGTTCAGGTTGGAAACTGCCAGATAATTATGGAAAGTAGTAGCCCATTGCATCGCGTTTTTCCAGGATGGATCGTATGTGTCTGTAGAACTGGTTTCCGTATTCCATAAATGAATATTATTTTCAGCGCAGAGTGGTGATTGTACAAACTCAGTGTTGCCAATTAATGTGTATCCGTGAGCTGCTGCAATAATGTTGGAGTTAACCAGATCGGGACAGGCTTTCAAGCCATTTTCAAGAAAAGTGACTCCTGCTTTCCACCACGAGTGCTCTCCAAAGATAATCTTCATGTCTTGATAACCTGCTTTATCTAAAGCCGGGCGAAGATTCTTCTGGCAGAAGTTAGCCAGATTGGTATAACTCCAGCTACAACCGTTCCATCCCGTTCCACTGCTGTTAGGCTCATTAGATGGTGATATTGCATATATCTCAATGCCGAACTTTTCAGTGTATGCTTTGATGAAGTCAATCAGATAGTTAGCATATGCGTCTTCCGAGCCGGATGCCAGACTACCGCCTGAGGGCTTTCCGTTAGATTTCATAGTTCCGGGAGGACTCCAGGTAGAGAATATAAATTTCACATCTTTATATTTTTTCTGCAGGATATCTACCAGCCACATTTGACCTAATTGTACTTGTTCGCCACATCCGGAACCGTTAAAGTCTCTCCAGTAATCATTGATCATAGAGGGATCGTTGGCTGCAAGATTGAAGGTACGGTTCATTCCGAAGTCAATGACGTTTGTGGTAGGGTTCTGATAGTGTGGAAATACCTCACCTCTGAAAATATTCAGCTTCAAGCCATTTTCTCCGAAAAGATCATTGACTACATCTTCGCGCATCATGTTGTTCCATATACGATGTGACCACTCTGCAAAGGCACATCCGAAGCCATCGATTATCTGATGTTCGTGCCCTTCTCCGAACTGTACTTTGATGACAGCTTCTGTGGTGGGTTCGGCTGAGAATCCGTCATCCTCGTCTGTTTCTTCTACCGGGTCCGGAATGTAGACGTCACTGTGACTCAGACTTCCATCGTCACAAGAGTATCCAATGAATAGAAAGAGGGATACGAATAATAATGAATATATTTTTTTCATGTTGTTTCTTTATTAAGTTAATCTTGCTAGGTTTTTTATTTCCATAAACTGGTTTGTTCCATGGCAGTATTATTGTTTAGTTCACTTGTCGGTATAGGATAATAAAGGTGTTTTTCCTGGAAGTTTTCCGCACCTTGTTTTCCATTCGCCTTGAAGATCAACTGAATTTCGCTGGGCGAATACCAACGTTTCAAATCGTCAAAACGATGTCCTTCCGCAAAGAACTCCAATAAGCATTGGTGTTCTATTTCATTCATTAATTCAGCTTGTGCAAAAGTCTTTTCCGTAAGTCCTGCTCTTTGGCGGATTTGCTTTAAAGCATAGTTGGCACCATCCGGATCATTGGTTTTGGCGCATGCTTCAGCATAAAGCAACAGTACCTCGGCAAAGCGCATTACGCGCAAATTGCTGGACCTTCCTTCTTTGTTGCCCATGTTGTCCGGTGCCTTGTCATCCACATAATATGCGGTATTTTTCTTTATCAGGAATTTACCTGCTGTTCCATTGACGTTGAAACTTGGTGCTCCGCCTGCCATTTTTCCTTCATTGCCTTCCCAAAGATCATCCATGGAGTAATTATTGCCATACCATTTCTCGTTGGGAACTTTATCTCCATAGTTGGCAGCATCAAAAAAGAGGCTGGCATACATACGTTTGTCAAACTTGGTATCTGCATCACTCGGACGTGTTTCTTTTGTAAACTCTCCTACGATCAGGGAGTTCGGCATTAATTTAGCCCACCCGCCGGATTTTACCGGACCGATAAACTGAGGAATATAGCAACCTAAACAGATACCGCTTTCATTGCTCCAGGAGTAGTCTCCGTCCGGACTGTATGCCAGTTCAAATACGGATTCTTTATTGAACTCTTCTTCATTTGTGAAATTCTTTTCGAAGTTGTCCATCAATTCGTAAGAATAAGGAGCTTTCAGTAATGTACCTAATAGCTGTTTGGCTTCCGGATATTTGTGTTGGGTGGCATATACCTTGCCCAGCATTGCAATAGCTGCACCTTTAGTTATGCGTTCTTTGGCAGTAGAGCGTTCTACTGGCAGGTTGCATTTGATGGCGTTATCCAGATCTTCTTCTACTTGTGCCCATAATGCAGCTTCTGTAGCAGCGGCTTTATTGGTTTCATCTTCGTTGGATGGAATCAGTCTCAAAGGCACTTCTTTGTAATTGTTGACTAACAGGAAGTATTGATAGCCACGCAGAAAGAGTGCTTCGCCTTTGATCATCGAGCGGTCTTCTTCAGTAATACCTGATGCAGGTATCTGATCAATATACCGCAGTACGATGTTGGCACGCTGGATGCCTGAATAAAGCGCTCCGTAAGGATCATTTCCGGTAGAGGGCGAGTTCAGGAAGTTTGCAATATTCCACATCGGAACTTCTTCTCCTTTGATTGTGTAGATATCGTCACCACGACCGTTTAAGTTTAACCAGCCGTCAAATGCGCCGAAGTATCCGTACATGGCTCCTTTTATCGGAGAATAGGCGGCTGCCAAAGCACTTTCTGCATCTGCTTTATCTTTCCAGAAGTTGCTTTCCGTGAAGTAATTGGGGTCCGACAGATTCAAAAAGCTGGATTCGTTGCACGATGTCAGCGCTCCGGAAAAAAGAGCTGCCATGCACATATATGATAACCAATTTCTTTTCATGTTCATAAACTGTTTAATGTTTAATATTAATTTAAGGTATTACAGGTTGACTTGTATTCCGAAAGAAATAGTACGGGGCAATGGATAGCGTCCCTGGTCGATACCTCTTGAGAATACATTGTAAGCAACACCTGCGACAGAACTTTCACCCAGGTCGGGGGTATAGCCGGAATATTTGGTCAATGTGAACAGGTTCTCCATTGAAGTGTATATTCTTACGTTTTCAAGTCTGATTTTCTTTGTCAGGACTTTGGGTAATGTATAGCCAATGTCCAATGTTTTCAAACGTATGTACGAGCCGTCTTCCAGCCATCTGTCGGTGTATGCCCATTTGTTGTCTGCACCGTCAGTCTTAGAGAAACGAGGAATATCAGTGTTCTGATTGTCCGGTCTCCATGAATTGGCCAATACGGTACTCATGTTTCCGTTGAAGTTTCCTGATTCCAGGCGATAACGGGGATAATTATATATCTTGTTGCCTACCATTCCGTCAAAGAAAAGGTTAAAGTCGAAGTTGTTCCATTCGCCGCCGAGTCTTATGCCAAAAGTGAAATCGGGGAACGGACTTCCTACGTCATGCTGGTCATCTGTGTTTATTTTGCCGTCACCGTTCCAGTCTTTGTAGCGGACATCACCAACTTGTGCAGCGGGCTGGATGAGTTCACCGTCTTTGTTTTTATAATTAGCGATCTCTTCTGCCGAGCGGAATAATCCGTCTGTTTCGATCAGGTTGAAATATGACATCGGATGCCCTTCTGCAAACATATTGATACCGCGACCACCGGCACCGTGTGCGCTGTATCCGGAGATCATCAGGTTTTGTCCGCCTAATGTTATTTTGGTCACTTCATTCTTGTCGGCTGCGATATTGGCACCGATGTAATAGTTGAACTTTTCCTTGATGGCACCGCGATAGTTGACCGCAAGTTCGAATCCTTTGTTCCGTACTTGTCCCGCATTCTGAATAGAGTTTCCGCTGATACCGGTAGATGCGGTAGAAGGAATAGGTAATAGCACATCATTTGTATTCTTAACGTAAGCATCAGCAGTAAGCGTCAATCGTCCGTTTAGCAGACTGACATCTAAACCGATGTTATAGGTCTCCGTATTTTCCCATGTTAAATTGGCGGGTGAGATTGCCTGCACATATGGCATAGAACCAAACCAAGGCGAATTATTCATCACATAGTTCATGCCGTCCGATACTACACTTTGTGTCGGATAGTAGCTGGTCATCTCCTGATTACCGAGTTTACCATAACTAAAACGCAGCTTCAACTGATCGAATACATTCTCTAAAGGTTTAAAGAATTTTTCGCGGTTGATGTTCCATCCAATAGAAGCAGAAGGGAATGCACCATATTGATGTCCACTTCTGAAACGTGAAGAACCGTCACGGCGAATAGATGCCGAGAATAAATAACGGTCGTCAAAGGAATACATGACACGTCCGAACAGAGATACCAATGCAAGTTCATTCAGCGAACTGGATGCTTTCAGGTTGGAAGGATCTACATTGCCCGGCATTGTTTCAATGAACTGGGGCATATCTCCATTTTTACCATAAAGGCTGTAACTTTTGTCTTTCTGGGCAGAGTATCCGGCAAGGAGTGACAAATTGTGTTTGCCGAATGTATGGTCATAATTCAGGGTGTTTTCTAATACCCATGATTCCCATGTTGACGATTTTTCTTCAAGGTCGGGCTTGTCGTTTTTACCGAATGTTCCTAAATCGTATACATCCTTGTAATAACGCCACTTAGTATGCTCTTTTCTGATACCTACATTGAGTTTGTACTTTAGTCCTTTGATGATTTCAGCCTGTAAATAGGCATTGAGGAAAATCTTGGTTGTTTCTGTCCGTTCGTCGTTGACTGTCATTTCAGCCAATGGATTCGGTAAATTGATGTCATTGGAAGTACCCCAGCCCCCTGCGTTTGTAGGATCGTATACCGGTACTACTGACGGGAACTGAAAGATATCGAACATGGTATCCTGATGAATGTATCCACTACCTTTTGTCAGATTTACAATCATAGATTCACCTATTGTCAAGCGATTGTCGAAGAAAGAATAATCGCTTTTCAAACGGATATTGTAAGATTCATGATCAGTGTTGCGCAGTATACCTTCTTTATTAAGGTAGCTGACAGATGAACTGTAAGAACCGCTTTTGGAACCGCCGCTGATGGTAGCATTGGCTTTATAAGTCATGGCTGTGCGCAACATTACGTCTTGCCAGTCTGTTCCTTCACCAATGAAAGGGGTAGCTCCGTTTTCTGCACCATAACCGTCGCCTGCTAATTTGTAGTAGCGTGCGAAGCGGCTGTATTCTTCTCCATTAAAAACTTTCAGTGTTTTGGGAGTCTGGCTGATTCCTGTGAAGAAATTGACATCTAATTTAGTCGGCATGTCTTTACGACCGCTTTTAGTGGTAATCAGTACAACACCACCTGCTGCACGTGAACCGTAGATTGCTGCCGCAGCAGCATCTTTTAAAACTTCGATAGAGGAAATATCGTTAGGATCGACCATACTGATATCTCCAAATGCTCCGTCTACTACATAAAGTGGATTGTTGTTGGATAAAGAGCTGATACCACGAACATTGATCGTCATACTTCCATTGGGATCACCACTGGAACTGGCTACTGATACTCCGGGTATTTTCCCTTGTAGGGCTGTGGCTGCGTTAGAAGCAACCTGACCGTTAAGTTCTTTTGCACTAACCGAACCTACAGCCCCCGAAAGATGACTCTTCTTCACTGTACCATAACCAATCACTACTACTTGTTCCAGAGCGATATTATCTTCTTCCATAGATACATTGATTGGAGTTCCGGACGTGATCGCTCTTTCTATCTGTTTCATACCTATTGTAGAGAATACCAGTATATTCCCTTTATTCGCTTTGATGGAGTATTTACCATCCATGTCTGTTACTGTGCCGGTGTCTTTACCTTTCACTCTGACTGTGACTCCGGGTAAAGGTTCATTTGTTGTAGCTTCTGTTACTACTCCTTTTATCTCAATGTCCTGAGCTGCCAGTGGAATACCGGCCATGCAGAGAAATAAGAATAGTAAGAAATAAGTTTTTCTTCTCATAATTTATTGCATTAGATTTATAACTCTGTTCAATTGTTGATTGATCCATGGAAACTTCAACCAACAACTGATGATGCAAAAGTAGGCGATAATGCTACGGGAAACAAGTATTATTTTATCTCATTCTGATACTTTATTAATACATATTTTGGATGGGTGAATGTTTTGATAGAATTCTAGTTGTTCTTTAGTATGTGAATTATTTGCTGTGTATCAATGTTGTATATACTATATAGGATCGTTTCTATTAATGAAATAGAAAATAGTATATTGTTTTATTAAATGAAAAATCATACCATATTTCTTTTCTATGATACCATATTACCAGTACGGTGTTATAGAAAACTGCAGGAAGATTCCATTGCTATTTAATATGTATGGGGAGGTACGGGAGTTTCAGATATAAAGAAACAAGGTTCCCATACAGATAAAGTATGGAAACCTTGTTTTATTTGAAGAAATTTCTCTTGTTGGTCAATAACGCCGGGGCTTATACTACACCAGCGCTTCTGCCATCACGAGTTTATTAGCTTCTATTAATTGATAAATACTATTCACGGAGGTGGTGGAGCGGAGTTTGTCTTCCGGTGTATGCCGACAATAATCTATTAATCGTTCGATAGTAGAAGTCGCTACGTGCATCCGTGTGTCGGAGGAAGCATAGTAAATATATACCGTTCCGTCTTCATCTGCAATCCATCCATTAGAGAATAGCACATTGGAGACATCCCCGATTCTTTCTTCTCCTTCCGGAGCCAGCAGATATCCGCCCGGCTCTGCAATGATCCTTGTCGGATCTTCCAGAGACGTCATATAAAGGTATAGTACATAGCGAAGACCGGCGGCACAGGCGCGTACGCCATGTGCCAGGTGCAGCCATCCTTTGGGGGTTTTGATAGGATGAGGCCCTTCGCCATTTTTCACTTCTTTTATTGTATGGTAATGACGGTGATTGATGATTGTTTCTTCTTTTATTTCCGCATGGGTGATGTCATCTATAAGTGCCCATCCGATACCTTCTCCGTTTCCGGCATCGATAAAGTTGTCTTGCGGGCGTGTGTACAAGGCATATTTGCCGTTCACAAATTCCGGATGCAGAACTACATTACGCTGCTGGCTCGGAGAAATAAGATTCGGCAGCCGTTCCCAGTGGTGGAAGTCTTTTGTGCGTATGATGCCTGCTTTGGCTACGGCAGAAGATAAGTCGCCCGGAGCTGCATCCGGTGCAAGACTTTCGCTGCAGAAGATTCCGTAAATCCAGCCGTCTTCGTGGGCAGTCAGGCGTATGTCATAGACATTCGTTTCTGACGGGTCAATGTCCGGTAGTTGTATGGGGTACTCCCAGAAACGGAAATGATCTGTACCATTCGGACTTTCGGCGATGGCGAAGAATGATTTGCGGTCACTTCCTTCCACCCGGACCATCATCAGGTACTTTCCATTCCATTTGATGGCTCCCGCATTCATGGTGGCATTGATGCCAATCCGTTCCATCAGCCAGGGGTTGGTCATGGGGTTCAGGTCGTAGCGCCATTCCAGAGGAGTATGTTCATTAGTCAGGACCGGATATTCATATCTTTCAAATATTCCATTGCCCGGAAGTATCTTCTTGTTCGGACGGGTTATAAGAGATTCATGCGCTTCTTTTAAGAGACGCAATCTGTTATCGTAAATTCTACTCATAATGCTATTCTTTATAAAGTGATTCCGGAACCGGGATCAGGAACCGGAATCATTTTATTTGCCATACATAACTTAATTGTTCTTGTACCGGATAATCAATTAGCAGATTTTATTTTTCCGGTAATAGTCACTACACTGTATTTGGGTACAGTCACTGATCGTTTGCCAGTTGAAGAAGGATTCAGTTTCTTGCGCAGCCATTTCACACTGGAACTGGATGTGTATGAAACCATGCTCTCGAAATCTTTGCCTTCTATTTCCAGCAAAGCGTCAAAGGCTTTGGATTTTGATTTGTTCACCAATACAATGGTATACGTGTTGTCTTTGATGTATGCGGATGCACTCAGGTCTCTGGGGATTCTGTTTGCCGTTGTTGATACTGTTTCTACATCTACACGTGTCGATCCCCGCTGGATATATCTGGAGAATTGTCCGATAGAGTAGTAGCGGTCTATGCGATAATAGGAATTACTGAAGTCCCATGCATCGGTCTGCAGAAGGTTCTCTCCGGTCGATGTACATTGACGTGCTCCTGCCCACCATACAACGGCGTTGGTCTGGGCTTTTGTCAGGTAGTCGTGATAGTTCTTTGCCCATTTCATGGCATCATTCCATGTTTCGTCACGGGTCTTGTCATCACAGGTTTCTGTCTGCCATACATGGATTCCCTTTTCCTGGGCTGCTGTCATTGGGAGGATGTTGGCGTCCACTGTAGAGTAACCGTGTCCTGCTGCAACGATGTTTGCATCCGCTAAATCCGGATTGTTTTTCAAGGAAGTGTCTACCCATGTTACGGCATTTGCCCACCAAGGTAGCTCACCGTAAATGATTTTTGTGTCCTGCAGGCCTTGTTTATTCAGTTCCGGGCGCAGGTAGTCCATGGTGAAATCCGCCATTTGCTGATTTCCCCACATACATCCGTCCCATCCGCCCATGGCTTGATCGGGTTCGTTCCAGCCGGAGATACCATAGACATTGATTCCAAACTTGTCTTTGAAAGCTTTTGCAAAACCGGTCAGGAACTCGGCATAAACCTGGCTATGTTCACTATTGAAAGAACCGCTTCCACCACTGGCTACTTCGCCTTCACCGAAAGATTTCCATACGATCGGGGGAGTCCATACGGAGAAGAAGTAATAGATGTCCATCAGCTTTCTCTTACACAGGTAGTCGATAATCCACAACTGGGAATATTCCTTGTATTTTCCGCTATCCGAATTAAAGAGTGCTTTCTGTTCAGCTGAATGTGCTCCCAAATGGTAGTTCTCACCTGTTTTGAAGTTGAAAGTCTTACCGTCTTCAGAGGCGGATGAAGCGCATACTTCTCCGCGGTAGATATTAAATTTCAGTCCGTTTTCGCCATATAGGTCATCCATGATTTGTTCGCGTTTCATACATCCGTATACCGCTTCCGCCCATCCGAAATTACATCCGAACCCGTCAATTTCCTGATGCTTGTTTTCCGGTTGGATTCTGATCACTGATTCCGTAGTCGGTTCTGGTGAGATACCGTCATCTTCGTCGGATATTACCACCGGGTCCGGAATATTCACTTCATCATGGCTCAGGCTATTGTCGTCACAAGATGTAATACCTCCGAGCAACAGGAACAATGATGTGCTTAAAAATAGATATATCTTTTTCATAAAACTGTTTCTTATAGTGTTTCTGATTATTTCCAGTATTTATTCTGTTCCACAGATGAGTTGTTCAATTCTCCTGCGGGAATAGGGAAATATTTATGTTTTTCTCTGAAGTTATAGGCACCCTGTTTATCGTTTCCTTTCAATATCATCTGAATTTGGGTGGTTGTGTACCAACGTTTCAGGTCGTCGAAACGATGGCCTTCTCCGAAGAATTCAAGCAGACATTGATGTTCGATCTCTTTCATCAGTTCGGGTTGCTGGAACTCTTTCTCCGGCAGACCTGCTCTTTGGCGGATTTCGTTCAACGCCCAGTTGGCTCCCTCTTTATCCGCTTCTTTTGCGCATGCTTCAGCATATAGCAATAACACTTCTGCAAAACGTATAACGCGGACATTGTTGGCTCTGCCTTCTACATTACCCATGTTATCGGCGCTTTTTGATTTTACGTAGTGGGCGGTGTATTTCTTCAGGAGGAATTTACCGATTTGCGCACCGGTCGCCTGGCTTACATTAAAGATAGGAGCACCGCCGGCCATCTTGGAAACATTTCCTGTCCAGAGGTCGTCCATCGTGAAAAGACCACCGTAGAACTTTCCGTCGTACCAGCCGTTTTCTTCTGTCACCCAGTCACCGTATTCTTCCGGAGTGAAGAACATACTGGCATAGATACGCTTGTCATATTTCGAGTTCGGTTCTGCCGTTTTATCGGGGTTGGTGATGGTTTTCATTTTCTGAGTTCCGTCTTCGTTGTATTGTGGATTCCCGTCTTGATCCAGATCCGGAACCTGAATGGTAGGCTTGCTTCCACGTGTTTCAGTGGTAAATTCGCTGACAAGGAAAGCCGAGGGCATTAACTTCGCCCATCCACCTGATTTCGCAGGTCCTACAAATTGTGCCAGTGAGCTGCCCAGGCTGATGCCACTCTCGTTACCCCATGACATATCTCCGTCGCTGCTGTACTGTAATTCGAATACAGATTCGGCATTGTTTTCATTGGCGGTAGTGAAGTTGTCGACAAAGTTTTCCATCAGCCGATAGCGCTTTCCTGAAGTACCGAATGGGCTGTATGAAGAATCAATCAAACCTTTCAGTGTTTCTTTGGCTTCTTTATACTTGTGCTGTGTAGCATACACCTTGCCAAGTATGGCGATGGCCGCTCCTTTTTCAATGCGTCCTTTTGTTCAGCGGGGCGGGTTTCGGGCAGGTTGCCGTCATTGATCGCGTCGGTCAGGTCTTTTTCAATCTGTTGCCAGATTTCGGCTTCAGGAGATGCCGTCTTGTTAGGATCGTCTTCATTCGACGGAACCAGGCGCAAAGGTACATCTCCGTAGTTGTTCACCAACAGGAAATACTGATAGGCTCTCAGGGTGAGGGCTTCGTCCTTAATCATGGCACGGTCGCTTTCCGTAATGCCGCTTGCCGGAACCTGGTCGATATATTTCAGTACGATGTTGGCACGTTGTATACCTGAGTACAGAGCACCGTACGGGTCATTTCCTGTGGTAGCGGAGTTTTGGAATGTAGCTATGTCCCACATGCTGGCTTCTTCGTTCAGTATCGTAAAGATATCGTCTCCACGGCTGTTGAGGTTGAGCCATCCGTCAAATGCACCGTAATATCCGTTCATTTGGTATTTGATGGGCGAGTAGGCTGTGGCCAATGCGCTTTCTGCATCTGCCTTGTCCTGCCAGAAGTTTTCGTTGGTAAAGTGGTTCGGGTCTTTCAGATCCAGAAAAGAGTCGCTGCAGGATGTCAGCGCTCCGGACAGGAGGGCTGATACAAGCGTATATGATAACCAATTCTTTTTCATAATTCGATGTTTCAATGTATTAATCTTAGTATGTTATAATCCTAACTGGATTCCGAAGGAGAACGTACGCGGAATAGGGTAACGTCCCTGGTCGATTCCTCTTGAGAAAACATTATAGCTCACACCGGTCGAAGAACTTTCGCCCAGGTCGGGAGTATAGCCGGTATACTTGGTCAGGGTGAACAGGTTTTCCATCGATACGTAGAGACGCAGGTTCTGGATCATTGCTTTCTGCAGCCATTGTTTGGGGAAGGTATAACCAAGGTCTATCGTTTTCAGTCGTACATAAGAGCCGTCTTCCAGCCATCTGTCGGTATAAGCCAACTTGTTGTCCGTGTCGTCTACCTTCGAGAAACGGGGCATGTCGGTGTTCGGATTATCCGGTCTCCATGAGTTGGCAACGTTTGTGCTTAAGTTACCGTTGAATGCACCCGATTCGAGGCAATAGCGCGGATAGTTATAAATCTTGTTGCCTGCCACACCGTCGATAAAGATGTTGAGGTCGAAGTTGTTCCAGTCACCGCCCAGTCTTAGCCCGAAGGTAAAGTTAGGAAGGGGGCTGCCCACGTCGTGCTGGTCGTTCGTGTCGATCTTTCCGTCGCCGTTCCAGTCTTTGTAGCGTATGTCGCCTACCTGCGCACCCGGTTGAATCAATTCACCTTTTCTGTTTTTGTAGTTTTCGATTTCTTCCATGCTGCGAAAGATACCGTCTGTTTCGATCAGGTTGAAGTATGACATGGAGTGTCCTTTCTTGAACATGTTGATGCCGCGTCCGCCTGCTCCATGAGCCGAGTAACCGGAGATAGACATGTATTTTCCACCGGCGTTAATTTCGGTAACCTTGTTGTTTGCCGTGTTCAGGTTGGCGCCGATGTAGTAGTTTGCTTTGTCGCCGATAGAGCTGCGCCATGTGGCGGAAACTTCGATACCCTTGTTCTGTACCTGTCCTGCATTCTGAATGGAGAGGCCGCTGATACCGGTAGAAGAAGCGTATGGAATCGGCAGCAATACATTATTGGTGTTTTTGATATAGGCATCTGCTGTCAGTGCCAGTTTTCCGTTCAGTAAGGTTACATCCAGACCGACATTGTAAGTTTCCGTATTTTCCCATGTCAGGTTTTCCGGTGATACAGCGTTTACAAAAGGAATTTTCCCGAACCATATGGAGTTGCCTTGCAGGTAGTTCATGCCGTCGCTTACCACACTCAGTGTAGGATAATAGCTGTCCATTTCCTGATTACCCAGCTTACCGTAGCTTAAGCGCAGTTTCACTTGGTCGAAGATATCCTCCAGCGGGCGGAAGAACTTCTCACGATTGATGTTCCATCCCACAGATACCGAAGGGAAGTTGCCGAAACGGTGTCCGTCTTTGAAACGTGACGAACCGTCACGACGGATAGAAGCGGAGAACAAATAACGGTCGTCGTATGAGTACATTACACGTCCGAAAAGAGAAACCAGTGCTTGTTCGTATATGGAGCTGCTGGATTTCATGGTAGTGACGTTGCCGGTCATTGTGTCGATAAATTTCGGAAGGTCGGAGTTGCTGCCGTTCAGTCCGTAACTCTTGTCTTTCTGTGCGGAATAACCTACCATTCCCGACACTGTATGCTTGCCGAAAGTACGGTCGTAGTTCAATGTGTGCTCAAGCACCCATGAGTCGAAGCTGGAGAAACTCTCAGATAGGTCGGGTTGTTCATTGACACCATACGTACCCAGATCATATACACCGGTATAATTACGGTTTTTCGTGTGATTTCTTCTCAGGCCTAAGTTCAACTTGTATTTCAGTCCGTTGATGATTTCAGCCTGAAGATAAGCATTCAGGAAGATTTGTGTGTTTTCGCTTGTTATATCATTAATTTCAGAGATGGCGTATGGGTTCGGTAGGTTGATGTCCGCAGATGTACCCCATCCTGTAGCATTTTCCGAGTCGAAGATAGGAATAACACTGGGGAAACGCAGCAATCCGTTCATCGTATCCTGATCTGTACCGCCCTTGCCTTCTGCCATGCGGAGGATGAATGATTCGCCTACAGTGACACGATTGTTGAGGAAGCTGAAGTCACTTTTCAACCGGATGTTGTAAGATTCATGGCTGCTGTTGCGCATGATGCCGTCTTTGTTCAGATAACCGCCGGATGCACTGAATGATGCATTTTTTGACCCGCCTGTGACAGCTACGTTTGCTTTGTACACCATAGCTGTGTTCAGCATGACATCCTGCCAGTCCGTACCTTCACCGGTATAGGGCACTGCATCTGTTTCTGCACCGTAACCATCGGCGGCAAGGCCGTAGTAGCGTGCGAAACGGCTGTATTCCTCGCCATTCAGTACATTCAGTTTTTTAGGGTTCTGCTGAACGCCCGTGAAGAAGTTTACATCTACCTTGGTCGGCATTTCCTTGCGACCGCCTTTGGTAGTAATCAATACTACACCGCCTGCTGCACGGGAGCCGTAGATAGCAGCCGCAGCTGCGTCTTTCAATACTTCAATAGATTGGATATCGTTAGGGTCTACCATATTGATATCACCGAATGCACCGTCAACAACAAATAGCGGGGCATTGTTGGATAAAGAGCTGATACCGCGAACGTTGATTGTAGTTCCGTCGTTCGGGTTGCCGCTTGAACTCATTACGGATACACCTGCAATCTTTCCTTGTAGTGCACCGGCGGCGGAAGTTGCGATGTCTCCGTCCAGTTCTTTCGTTCCTACGGAACTGACTGCTCCCGAGAGATGGCTTTTCTTTACCGTACCGTAGCCGATAACTACCACCTGATCCAGTTGTACATTGTCTTCTGCCATTGAGAGGTTGATGGGGGAGTTGGAAGATACTTTTCTTTCAACTGTTTTCATTCCTATAGTAGAGAAGACAAGTATGTCATTCATCTTCGTCTGAATGGTGTATTGACCATCTAAGTTTGTGATAGTGCCGTTGGTGGTTCCTTTCACCTGGACAGTAACTCCGGGCATCGGCTCATTGGTCGAGGCCTCTGTTACTACACCCGTTACCTTTAATTCCTGGGCAAATCCGGAAAGGGCAATAAGGCATAATATAAAGAATAAATAGAATTTTTGTTTCATAATACTTGGGGATTAAACATGTGCTGTTCTTTAAGGGGCTTTTACAAAGTGATTCACGTTCATTTCCTGACCGGCATTCATTTCTATCTGTCGGTCGGTAAGATGCAGTTTGAAAATGTGGAGAGAATCAATATACTCTCTCCTTTTCATTTTCTTTCTTCAATAATAGTGATGTTCCCTGAAAGTGCCTTTTTCCTTGTTTGGTGTTATTTTTTGGTAAATTTCAGACCAAGTTTCACAGGACCACATTCACCTGTTCCTTGTTTGGTTGTTCTGTCATAGGTTTGATATATCAATGCTTCAGGAAGAGTTTCCAGTACCGATTCTACATTAGTTTTGAAATCTCCTAAACCGGCAATAACTCCATCAACTATTCCTTTCGCTTCATCAGAATTAATTACTGCTATCAATTTAACAAGAATATTTCTTAGTACGATTCCGTCAATATTGATCGATAGATTATCGCCCTCAAGTTTATATTCACAAGGAATACCTTTTTCAAGTAGTGGTACTAATAATGCAATCAACTCTCTGGCTGTATCTCGAAGATCGGCACGAGTGCCGGGGGCAGCTGGCTCTGCGGGGGCTGCCAGGCTTTCGATAAGATTTACAAGAAAAGCGGAGTTCAATTCCAGGTAAATCCTTTCATCCGGTTTTTCCGGATCGTAATAATAGCGCATAGCATTGTGAGGCATGCCATCTTCACCGCTCCATTGAGGCTTGGTGAAGTCATTGCTGTATGAATAAATGGCATACATACCGCCGTTCGGTTGGGCTGTGACACTATTCAGCATGTTCACTACCAAGTTTTCAATGTCGATGGATGCTCCTATTATATCACCAAGCATTACTCCGCTTGCTACGATAATTGTTCTTATGAGATCGTTCGGATAAGTATCTATCACTTTTCCATAGGTTGGCAAGGTTGGGATAATTCCATAGATCTTCCCTGCATTCACTTTTACTTTAGAATCCCAATCAAACCATAAAGGAGATAAATCATAAGAGGTAGAAGTCTGGAGATTGGCATTTGCAACTTTCCATGTGCCGGCTAATTTTTGATTTTCTAGCATGTAATTGATGTCGATTGTCATCTTTTCGCCTTCAATCTCACCGACAAAATTCATATTGAATATTCCTGGCTGGATGTAGTCGCCTTTAAACATGTAATTTGTTCCCTTTTTAAATAGAGGAACATTTGTTACAGTGATTTCCTTTTCTCCCGGAATAGGACTGTTGCCGGTGTATTTGAGTCCCCATCCTGAAACCAGCCCGCCAATACCACCTGGGATCGCGGTGGCGATTACGGTTTCTAGGTCTGTTTGCGCTGCTGCAAATGTGAAAGAAGCCGATTCGTTTGTTTCGTCCACTGCCATAACTACTTTTTTTCCTTCAAGTACTTCACCGTTACAAGTCATTACCAGCTCATAGTCTCCTTCTATACTATAATCACCGTTCAAATCGGGAAGTTCTTCGCTTTCATTGTCAGTTTCACCGCTCTCTGTAAATTTCTGCTCAAGATATTCGTCATCGACACCATTTACGCAAGAAGTAAATGTACCTGTGTAGCTTAATAGACACGCTACTCCAATAAGATAAGATAGTTTGTTTTTCATTGCATGTTATTTTTTTGATATTTAAATATGTGGCAAAGTTACTTGGCTTTGCTCTGTCAGACAAGTAGTATTTTATCATATACTAATACAATTCTATCGTTTTGCATTTCAAATTGATTAAACGAAGGGATAAATGTCCTATCAGAGTTTTTTGATACTATTTCAATAGCCCGGATTGCTTCTTTAAGAATACTAATACAGTGTATTTTAAATTGTTTTTTAGGGGGATAATATTCATTTGTCGCTATACATTATATTTTTGAGGTTGTATGATGTTGTGTTATTGGGGGGCAAAGGTAGAAGGATATGGATTTTAATGCAAGTATTATTCTGTAATTAACAGGTGTGAAAACGCTATTCCTATTACTTATAAGAAATAAAATCGTTATAATTTCCCGATCTGTTACTTATAAGAAATAAAAATGCTATATTTGCTAAATCTGTTACTTATAAGAAATAAAGATGAGAAAGCCGGAATATTATAAAAGAGAGTTGTATGTACAACGTATAAAGCCTTTTGTCGATACACAGATGATAAAGGTGATTGTTGGGCAAAGGCGTGTGGGGAAGAGCTATCTGTTGTTTCAACTGATGGATGACATTCGTGACGGTTCTCCGGAAGCAGATATCATCTATATTAATAAGGAGTTATTTGAGTTTGATCAAATCAAAACTTATGCCGACTTGATAAATTATGTGTCTGCGACAAGAAAGGGCGCGGAAGATAAGTGTTATCTGTTTATTGATGAGATACAAGATATTGAAGGTTTTGAGAAGGCCCTGAGGCATTTCTTTGCGGAAAACACTTATGACATCTATTGTACGGGAAGTAATGCCACCATGCTTTCGGGTGAACTGGCTACTTTCCTGAGTGGTAGATATATTGAATTTAAAGTATACGGTCTGACCTATACCGAATTTTTGGAGTTTCATAAACTGGAGGATTCCGTTGAAGCGTTTAGCCGTTTTTACCGGTTCGGCGGGCTTCCTTATCTTGCCAGTTTGCCTTTTGAAGAGCACCTTATAATGGAGTATCTGAGAAATATCTATAATACAATTATATTGAAAGATGTGGTGAATAGATATAGTATCAGGAATGTACGGCAATTGCAGGATCTGACGGTTTATTTGGCTGACACGATTGGGAATCTGTTTTCAGCAAATAAAATAAGTGAGTATCTGAAATCACAGAGGGTAGATATGTTGCCCAAAACAATATTGGAATATCTTACTTATTTGAATAGTGCTTATTTTGTAAGAAGAATCCGTCCGATGGATATTCAGGGAAAGAAACAATTCCAGATCGGAGAGAAATATTATTTTGAAGATTTAGGAATACGTAATGCGATTCGTCCTTTCCGGGCGACTGATATCGGACAGGTGCTGGAGAATGTGGTGTGCCATCATTTGCTGGTATGCGGATATGCGCTGTATATAGGCAGAGATGGCGATAAGGAAGTTGATTTTGTAGCCGAACGTAATGGGGAAAAGCTGTATGTTCAAGTTGCATATTCAGTTATAGACCCCAAAACGCATGAACGGGAGTTTGGCAATCTGTTGGCGATTCAGGATAACTATCCCAAGATAGTTGTCACCATGGATGAAGTGGAAGGAGTTTCCTATCAAGGCATCGAGCAGGTGCCCGTTCGTAAGTTTTTGCTTCGTTGGAAGTAAGGGTGGGTGCAGTATTTATGCAGTCTGTATCATAAGTCTTAAAAGATAAATTACAAAGGAGAAGCTAAAACAACTAGCTTCTCCTTTTCCCTTCCTATTGATAATTCTAAATGATTATTTGAAAACAATCTCCATGGGTCTACCTATCCAAACTTGTGGTTGTTCTAAATGAAAGATGCGGGCGATAGTGGACGCCACATCGTATTGCATCATGCTTACATCGTCAAACCGGAGTCCTTTCTTAATATTCTTGCCGGATATGATGAAAGCTGTTTCCATTTCTTGCATTGTTTTGCCGCCATGACCTTTATCGATACCTCCGTGATCGGAAGTTAATATGAAAATGGTATCATCCAGCAGTCCCGCGTCTTTTACCGCCTGAACGATTTGGCCGACATACATATCCAGTTCTTTAAGTTTCTCATAATATTCCGGTGTGTCGTGTCCGGCAGTGTGTCCGGTGTGGTCGGGGCCGTCATAGCAGATGGCAACAAGAGCGGGGTGTTTCTCCTTTATATAAGAAGAAGCCATATTGCCCAGTTCTTTCGGAGTCTTGTTGCAGTCGGCAACATGATAGTGATAACTTAAAGACAGCGTATCTACTAAATATTTAATTCCTTCCCACTCATACAGGCAGCCGATTTCCGCTTCCGGGCGGGCATCGCGCAGTAATTGAAAAACAGTAGGGAAGATACCATTCTTATTTAATACGCGTGAGGGAAGTTCCGGTGTTTTAGATCCCCATTCGGTGTATCCGTGAAGTTCCGGTCCGGCTCCCATAAACATGGATGCCCAGTTGATGGCGCTGGAAGAGGGGAGGGCAGAACGCTTTTTCAGTGTGTAGGCTCCGTCCTCCATCAGTTTCTTTACGTTCGGCATATCTGCTTTGGGAAGGCTGTAGGCTCCCCAACCGTCCAAACCGATGAAAACAACATGTTTAGCTTTATCTTTTCCTTTGGCATGGCAGGAGAAAGTGAAACTGAAGAGGAGTGCGAATGTAGCAAGTAGTGTTAAAAAGGTTTGTTTATTCATGATATTGTTATTTATAGGGTTAATGTTTTATTCGTTATATAATCAAAGGCCATAACTAATGATGAGCAAAGGTAGGATTATTTTGAGGGGGAGACAAATATAATATTAGCAGAGACTAATACTTTTATGGTATTTCTTTTGAAACTCTGTCTTTTGCTTGGCATTGTTTTCTTCATTGTCAAATTATGTCGTTTGTCTTTTTGTATATAATATTGATCGTTTTAATAACTGTTCTGTTCAACTATGAATATTCTTTCAGCTTGGTTGCAATAATATCCTTACAGTTTTATAATAAACCGTTTGAGCGTTTTTAATAAATAGTTGAAAGGTTTATTATAAACGGTATCCAAGTTTATTAAAAACTATTTTTTGGAAATTTCTGAGTAACCTTGGAATTATATAAACAAAAAGGGAGAAAATCAGTGCTGATTTTCTCCCTTTCCAATTCCTTTATAGTTGGAAACAGATGCCTTATTGGCTGCTATTATGTCTTATATTTTATACGTTTCATATTGTTTTTCTTCTTTTTACTACCTTCAAAGATACAAAATAAAAAAGGAAAAGTCAAGAGCTGGTTTATTAAACATGATAAAGATGGTTAATCCAATATGTTTTTATAGCTGCCATTTATGATAAGGTATTACTTTGATTTTGAGATTCTCAATTTGAAATACATCCTCTTGGTTTAGTGTTATGATGTATCCTTCAGTGAGTTTGTAGAATTTCAATGCATCAATGAGTCCGTCAAATTCGCGTGATTGGTTGTCTGCATTGAGCTCCATACAGACTTGGATTGCTTGGGTAATGGCGCCTTTCTCAAGAGTAATAAAGTCACATTCATTGTCTCTCCTGTGATAGTATATGTCTTTATATCTTAGCCGCAATGTATTGTAGACCATATTTTCAAGTTTGTGTCCTTCATCTCCTTTTATTCTGTTTACATTGGAGGTGACTAATCCCATGTCTATGGCATAAATCTTTTTAGGGTTGATGGTCTGCTTCTTTAATGAATAGTCGAACATAGGGACAAGGCTGACCAAATAACTTTGTTCCAGGTGTGAAAGGTATTCCAATATGGTAGTGGTAGAATTAATACCAGCAGGTTCTCTTAGTTTGTTTGCGGATGTGAGATTCCCAATATTGGAAAGTAGAAAAACGGTCAAACGTTTAAGTCCTCGAATATCTTTTATTCCATAGCGTACTGCGATATCCCGAATAAGGATATCATCCAGTAAATTAGCGAGTATTTCTTCAATAGGGTTTTTTAGGTATTCAGGGAAACCGCCTAGTTGCATGTATTCCTTCGTTGTATGCTCATTAGGTTCAATATCCTTGAATCTACAGAATTCTTTGAACGAGAAGGGGAATAGTTCACTTGTAATATGACGTCCGGTAAGGCTGGTACCCAGTTCCTTGCTCAATAAGGATGCATTGGAGCCGGTTACGAAAACTTTGAAATTTTCATCTAGCTTCTGTCGTACATATCGCTCCCAACCTTTAATGATTTGTATTTCATCAAACATCAGAACTCTATTGCCTGCTTCTGCAATCAATTGATCTAACTTCTGAAAGTCAGATATCTCAAAATCATATAGACGGGGATCATCGAAATTTATATAAAGTGATTCTGTGTGCTTCTTTTTCAATAATTGGTGAAGGAGAGTGCTTTTTCCGCATCTGCGTACACCGGATACAATTAGTGCATAGTTATCAATATCAGGTAAAGTACAGAGGCTGTCTCTGATCATCCCTTCTTCTTTCGCATGCAAGTTTATTTCTTGTTGGCGTATAATTTCTTTTAGAAAGTCTTTTTGTATCATGGCGTTTCTTCTTTAATGCAACAAATATAACTTTTTATATCCATATTATCAAATAGTTTCCAGTCATAATGGAAACTATCTTCCAGTGTGAATGGATAATAGTTTCCAGTCGCACTGGAAACTATTATAAGGCGCTGATTCTCACTTATTTTTTATGATAAGAATGATCTTTCGGAAACTCTTCTCCTTCCCATGCTTTTTTCGAAGTCCAGGATTGTGAAGCATCCGTCCAAAAGGGATCATCGGCAGACAGACCTAGCGGGAGGAAAGCAAGCGATGCCATATACAAGCTGCCGTTATTAGTGTAATAATCGGAAATACCGGGCTGGGAACCGTTGAATCCTAGTGTCAGAAAACCTGCCGTATTGAAGTTGCGTCCGTCCCCGAACATACGTCGGATGACAGCCGTCATGGCTGCGCGTACCTGTCCGTTTGATAGTTCTACGGGAAGCCAGTTGCGCCACGCAAGCAGGGCTAATGTCTGCAAAGAGCCGGTACGGTAAGTGATAGAACGTCCGAAAACAGGCAGTGTGCCTTCCGGAGAGATGAGGCGTTCGAGGATTACCCCGAATCGTTGGGCACGTCTGATCGCTTCATGGTAGTTGCAGCCGGGCATATTTCCTATCTTCTCACGTTTGCCGGCTTCGGTGATTACCTCCAGTGCTTCTATATACATAGGATGTATGACGAAACTATTGTAATAGTCGAATGCGAAACGAGGGCCGTCCGAATACCAGCCGTCACCTACGTACCATTCTTCTATCTTACGCAGAGAGGAACTGATGCGGTAAGTATCACTGGGCGCTCCAGCTTTCCGAAGGAAGGATTCGACAGTAGCGCTGAACAACAGCCAGTTGCTATAGGAAGGATCGACCCGTCTGAGATCCGTAAATTCGGTGATATACCGCCGCTTGGTGATACTGTCCAATGGCATCCATAAGGCATCATAACTTCTCAGGAAACTTTCTGCCAGGAAGGCGGCATCCACCAAGGTCTGATTCTCCTGACGCCATAACAGATAATCGGGGGAAGCGGGATCTACTGCATGAACGTAGCTTTTCAATGCCCATTCCCGCAGTTGTTTGCGTTGGAGTCCTTCCGGAGTTTCATCATCGGGCAATGACAGCCACGGTGCCAGTCCCGCCATCAGACGCCCGAAGCATTCCATATAAGTGACGTTCTTGTCGCGTCCGTCCCATGTCGGACTTAATTCTACGAGCATATTCTGTTTCAGCAGGCCTTCGCTCATATTGCTCAATACAGGAGCTGCCATCCGGTACATTACATCGCACCAGATTTCTCTATCGCTTTTCTCTGTTTTCTTTTTGGCGCTGATACTTTCTGTCGGGATCAGCAGAATCATTAATAGTAAGATCCAATGAAGTCTTTTCATGTATTGCCTTATTTTTAAGATTAAATCTTCAGCTAAGGAGCCATAGCCGAAGCGTATGGCAAAGGTAGAATTATTCCGATAGCAGGGCAAATACAATCTTAGCATTAACTAATACTTTTGCGTTATTTATCCGATACTGATACTTTCTTATACAAAATGTCCAGTAAATAATGCTTGTCATCGGAATTGTTATACATTTGTCCGGTAAACAAAATTATTACTATGAGAAGGAATTGGATAGGTAGCAGCATGATAGTTGCACTCTTTGCTTTATTGGCAGGCGGATGCGGTCATAGTCAACGGACGCTGGAGTTTCGTGGAATCTGTGTAGATGACCCGCAGGGAGAAAATGGATTATACAACCCGGGAAGAGGATTCCGGTTGGAAACTGCGGTGGATGTGCTGTACGAAAAGGACACTCCTACCAAAGAACTGAATGAATTGTCTGCTAAGTATATAGCAGATAGTGTTTCACTCTCACAGAGCTACTTTTATCTGACTTATTTAATAGGTAAAGAACTGTCTGAAGAAAACTTCCGGACCATGCAGGCATATTTTGATGAACTGCAAAAGCAAGGAAAAAAGGCCGTATTGCGCTTTGCCTACGAACGGGACTTTATGGGACGGTCGCCTGTCGGTCCTACCGGCGAACAGATACTGGCGCACTTGGATCAACTAAAACCTTTCCTGGAGAAAAATAAAGACTTGATTCTGGTCGTACAAGCCGGGATGATTGGCGCGTGGGGCGAATGGCACAGTTCGGTTCAGGGACTGGAAAATTCGGAAGAGACAAAGGCTGCCGTATTGGAAAAACTGCTTTCTGTGGTTCCTGCGGAGAGAAATGTACAAGTCAGACTCCCGGAATTTAAGAACCTGCTGAAAGATAAACCGGAACTCTATAAGAGACTTTCTTTCCATGATGACTTCATTGTCATACGCCCCGACAGATGGGATGCCGATATGCACGAAGGGACACCGAAGTTCGATCAGATAGTGGCGGAATCTCCTTATCTCGTGGTAGACGGTGAACTGCCCTGGGGATTCTGGAGCGTGGGCGCTGATCCGGACAGTCCTTCTGCCGGATGGATTATTGACGGTATGCAGGCGGCGAGACGTTTATTCCTCCAGCATTATACTTCACTAAGCATCATACATAATTATAAGGAGCAACATCCCAACAATCGGTTCGATGAGAATAATCCGCCCGAATACTCCATGGTGGTCTGGAAGAAAACGATGATAACGGAAGACTCCCTCCACCAGCATCATATGCCGGTGTCCGACAGCTACTTCCGGAAGAAAGACGGAACGAAGGTAAAACGCAATATGTTCGATTATATACGCGATCATTTGGGTTACCGGATTGAGTTGCAATCACTTCAGCTTCCTTCCAAATTCGTGAGTGGAAAGGAGAACGTCTTGAAACTGAGCTTGAAGAACAGAGGTTTTGCCACCGTATTTGGTGAACATCCTGTTTATTTCGTATTGATTGATGATGCAGGAGAGGTTACGGAATTTCCGACCGATGCCAATCCAAAGAACTGGCAACCATTCGAACCAAAGGATTCTACCTATACTTCGCTGACGCATACAGTGGATGTATCTCTTGAACTCCCTGCCTCGGTGACATCCGGAACTTATAAGTTAGGTCTGTGGATACCGGACGGATCGGACAGACTCAGATATAATCCTCGTTATGCCATCCATTGTGCCAATGGGGATACGGACTGGTGGATTTCTGAGGATGGAAAGTATGGCGTGAATGTATTGACTGCGGTTGGAGTGGAATAAATGATTTGTTTCTATGATAAAAGTGAAAGGCTTCGGGTATGATTACCGGAAGCCTTTTATTGTTGGGTATGGATTACTTTATTAAGAATTATAAATCAGCACCACCGTATACGCCACATAGCAAAGTATCATAATGCTTCCTTCTATCCGTGTAATGGTCCGCTTGGCAAAGAACAGCCCGAACAGCCAGAGCAGAATGCTGGAACCTACCAATGTGAACAGATCGAAGTTTGTAATTCCGCTAAGATGGAGGGGAGTGATACTGGCGCTGCATCCCAATACAAAGAAGATATTGAAGAGATTACTGCCGATTACATTTCCGATAGCCATTTCCGGATTCTTTTTCAGTGCGGCTACGATGGAAGTGGCAAGCTCCGGCAGGGAAGTTCCTCCGGCTACCAGCGTTAATCCGATAATGGATTCGCTGACTCCCATGCTGCGGGCAATCCCTGTAGCCCCGTTGACGAACAGCTGACCTCCATAGATGAGTGCCGCCAGTCCGCCAATGATATAGAGAATGGATTTCCACCACGAAAGCAGCTTGATCTCTTCTTCCGGTGCCGTGTGCTCCGGTGCTGCCGGTTCCGGTGCAGCGGAGGATTTTGGGAAAGCGATGGCAAACGTATACCCCATGAAAATGGCGAAGAAGCAGAGTAAAAGCAGACCGTCTACTCTGTTCAGTATATTTTCTGTGGCATTATCGAGGAATATGTCATTGGCGCATATCAGCAACACCACAGAAGAAAGGATACAGAGCGGTATCTCTTTTCGTAAAGTGTTCCGGGTGATGACAATCGGAGCGAACAGTGCCGTACATCCCACGATCATCAGCGTATTGAATATGTTACTTCCCACTACATTACCTATGGCAATGTCCGCGCTTCCTTTCAGGGCTGAAGCGACACTCACCGTCAGTTCCGGAGCGGACGTGCCGAAAGCGATAATGGTCAGTCCGATAACGATGGAAGGTATGCGGAAACGTTTGGCTACGGAAGCGGCACCGTCTGTCAGTCCGTTAGCTCCTAGTAAAATGAGAATTAATCCTCCGATAAGTAATAGTATATTCATAATTTTTCTCTTTTGGGGCAAAGATAATCATTTAGGGAATTGTAATGTCAAAAACAATCCGTATGTTTGCCATGTTTATTAAAAAGTGAAATTAGAGTTAATTCACCTAACTTGGAATCATTCTATATGGATATGAAAAAGATAAAACGGTTTGCATTACTGCTCATAATGGCTTCCCTTGCAGTGAATGTACAGGCGCAACTGGAGCAGGCAGTCAAGAAGATTTTCGCCGGAGATACAGTAGCAACGCATCCAACTTCTTTACGCCGGGATTCTGATTCTGCCCGTGTGGCAAATCTGCAGAAATCACTGGAAGAAGCCCGGCTCAATGAAGCCAATATGCGTATGGAGATGGAGCAGATGAGGCTTCAGACAATGGCTGCCGATTCGGTGAAATTATCCCAGCAACGGCAGCGTATCGACTCCCTGCGTCAATTTACGAAAGGAATACCGGTAGTTGCCGAAGGGGATACCCTGTTTTATCTTTTTACAAAACGCGGCGGATACACTCCCCAGCAACGGGCACAGATGACCGGTGCCGCTATCGAAGAGATAGGAAAGCGTTTTAATCTCCGTCCCGATTCCGTTTCCATCGACCATTCGGATATTGTGTCCGACCTTATGTACGGCAACAAAGTACTGCTGTCCCTTACTGACCAGGATGCTTTGTGGGAAGGAGTCTCCCGTGACTCCCTTGCCAAAGAGAGGCGACAAAATGTAATCACTAAACTGCATGAGATGAAAGCAGAGCACAGCATTTGGCGAATGGCGAAGCGTATCCTTTATTTTCTGCTGGTGATTGTCGGTCAGTATCTCCTTTTCCGTCTGACCAACTGGGCATTTCGCAAACTGAAAGTGCGCATCCTGCGTCTGAAAGATACGAAAATAAAGCCTGTGTCTATTCAGGGATATGAGTTGCTGGATGCTCAGAAGCAGGCTAATCTGTTAGTTTTTTTGGCAGGCATCGGGCGTTATATTTTAATGGGGATACAATTGTTGATCACTGTCCCTTTGATTTTTATCATCTTCCCGCAGACCGAAGGACTGGCATACCGCTTGCTGGGTTATATCTGGAATCCGATTCGGAAAATCTTTGTGGATATTATAGACTATATTCCCAATCTGTTTACGATTGTTGTTATCTGGTACGCGGTGAGGTATCTGGTGCGTCTGGTACTTTATCTGGCACGTGAGATAGAAGCGGGGCGTCTCAAATTCAACGGCTTCTATCCGGATTGGGCAATGCCGACCTTCCACATTGTCCGGTTCCTGCTCTACGCATTTATGATCGCGATGATTTACCCTTATTTGCCGGGTTCCCAATCCGGTGTATTCCAGGGAATTTCGGTCTTTGTCGGATTGATAGTCTCGCTCGGATCAAGTACCGTTATCGGAAATATTATTGCCGGACTGGTGATTACTTATATGCGCCCGTTCAAGATGGGCGACCGGATTAAGCTGAACGATACTACCGGCGATATCATAGAGAAGACGCCGCTTGTCACCCGTATCCGCACTCCGAAAAATGAGGTGGTGACGGTGCCCAACTCTTTTATCATGTCTTCGCATACCGTGAATTATAGTACATCGGCACGGGAGTATGGCTTGATTATCCATTCGGAGGTATCCATCGGTTATGATGTTCCCTGGCGCCAGGTCAATCAGATACTGATTGATGCTGCGTTGAATACGCCCGGAGTAGTGGATGATCCGCGCCCGTTTGTGCTGGAGACTTCGTTGAGTGACTGGTATCCGGTGTATCAGATCAATGCTTATATCAAGGAGGCGCATAAGATGTCTCAGATTTATTCTGATTTGCATCAGACTATTCAGGATAAGTTTAATGAGGCAGGAATTGAGATTATGTCTCCGCATTACATGGCTGTCCGTGACGGGAACGCCACAACTATGCCGAAGGATGATCTGAGTAAGAGTAACCCTGCGGATACTGCTAATCAGAGTAACCAATCAGAGTAATATAAGCTCATTACTTAATGAGCTTGTGATTTTCTTTGCATCTGTCGGGGCAAAGGATTACTATAATAAATCAGGACGCCCCCTTCATCGCGAAGGAGACGCCCTTTGTCGTGTGTGTTTTTTCTGAGAGTAGAATTTCTTTCTTTAATAGAGAACTTATTTCTTTCGGGTCACTGTATAAAGTACATTTCCCTTTTTATCTATCATACGCAGGTTAAGCTCTTTCTTGTCGATAGAGCAAACGGAGAAACCCGGTTCGGGGCTACAGAATTTTGTACCTTCGATGGGTTCTACCTTGCGTGCGAGGGAGGCGGCGGAGTTGACCACATAGTCAATATCACTTCCCGGCACACGGATATGCTGGAAGTTGTGGATATGACCGCAGATGTACATATCTACTTTGTGCTTGCGCAGGATGCTGTCTACGCGTTTCTGCATATCAAGCCGCTCGCTTTCCTCTTTTGGGGTATAGGCATAGATGGGGTGATGGCCGGCTACGATGATCCAGTCTTCCTTGGCACTTGCCAGCACTGATTCCAGCCATGACAGCTGTTTGCTGATGTCTTGCTTGCAGGCATCCGGATATTTATCGCTTTCATTGCGGTATTTATCAATCAGCGGAGTGGTGTCTATCCAGACGATGCGGATAGTAACTCCTTTTTCTTCGAATACCTTGGTGTAATAACGGTCGGGCATCGACCAGCGGCGGCTGATGTTCGTGTAGTCCAATACTGCCTGAGTGCTTCCGCGGTATTCGTGGTTGCCTAAAATGGAGAACCAGTCGATCATCAGTTCGGGGTGGGAGTAGATAAGCTCGTAGTTGGTCATCCACAAAGGGTCGTTCACGCTGCGCACTCCGTCGAAGTGATGAACGTCTCCGGTGGCTAATACAAATTCGGGGCCTATCTCTTCGCCCATTGTGCCCATCAGTTCGGCGATTGGCTTTTGGTCATAGTAGCCGTTGCGGCCTAAATCATTGGCTACATAGAAGTTAAACTTCTTGTCAAAGATGGAATAATCCGTTAGCTGTGCTTGGGCGAATGTAAAGACGGAAAGGAAAAGAAGAATGAATAAGCTTTTTATCTTCATATTATATTGATTATTAGTTGTTTATAATTGTCGTTATTGAAAGACTGAAATTCTCTGTTTTTTTGGTTTTAAAGGAAGGAGGCGTTGGTTTAAAACCAAGACCCCGTTCCTTTAAAACCAACGGGGTATTCCATTCTTAGGAACGGGTGTTTTCTCTTTGTGCACTGTCAGAAGTTAACTTTTACGCCGGCATTAATCTTTACACCGTAGTACTCCGCCTGCATGGTGCGGTCTTTGGTTCCCTGATAGTAACGGAGAGGCTGGTTCAGCAGGTTGGTGGCATCTGCATAGAACGTGGTCTTTATCTTCTTGCCGAAGGTGTAGCTGGCGTTCAGGTCCATGTAGCTCACTGCGTCATAGTAACGGTCGAGGGCTGCCACTTCTCCCATTTCGTCGATGAAGCTCGAAGCGTAGTTGTAGGAGAAGCGTACGTTGAAACCTTTCTTTTCGAAGTAAAGGGAAGCATTGGCTGTATGTTCGGGTGATCCTGGCAGGGACAGGTCTTTCTCGTTCTCACGACCTTCGAAGTTGAAGTTGTTCACTTGGGTGTGAGTGTAGGTGTACGTACCATAGAAACCGATACATTTCAGTGCGGGAGCAATGAAGCCGAAGTCGCGTTGATAGGCCAGTTCTACGCCCAGCAGGTCGGCGTCGCCGGCGTTTTTGGGTTGGGTGAACTTCTTGTATTCGTTGTTCTGATAGGTGTAGTCACCGATGACCTGATCGACGATAAAGTCATTGATCTTCTTGTAGAAGATACCTGCGCTGATCAGACCGACACTTTTGAAGTAGTAGTCTGCGCTGAGGTCGAAGTTGTAGGAGATGGTCGGGGTCAGGTCGGAGTTACCCATCACCAGTTCGTTGTCGCTGCGGTTGATGTTGACACAGGGGATCAATGCGGAGTATTTCGGACGACTCAGTGTCTCGGTGAACGAAGCGCGGAGCTTTAAGTCGTCGTTCACATCGTATTTGAACAAGAGGCTGGGGAGCCAGTTGACATAGCTGTTCTTATGGTTTCCGGTAGGTTCGAGGGTTTCTGTCTCGTCTTTGTCGTCGGCTACGTTCCAGTTCCAGCCGTTGTATTTGATGTTGGTGGCTTCCATGCGTAAGCCTGCCATCATTTTTATCTTCTTTCCCAAGTTTTGGTCGAAGCGGAAGAAGGCGGAAGTTACGTTCTCACGGGCGTGGTAGTTGCCGGAGGATTCTTCGAGTACCTGCTCGCCTTCCATACTGCTGAGGTCGAGTGAACCCAGGTATTCTTTGGATACGAAATCGGTCGGCTTATATTGATTTCCCGGCATATATCCGTCACGAATCTGACTGGTGAGGTTGTTCATGTAATCCTTGTCGAAGGTGTCTTTGTACGCATCTGCGTAATCATAGCAGAGGGTGTTGCGGTCTTTGGTCTTGGAGGCGTATTTTGCTCCGAACCGCAGGCTGTTGCCATAGATGCCGTTTGTCAGCGGAAGTTCGAAGTCGACTTTGAACTTAAGGTCTTTTTCGTAGATCTCCTGATTGCTTTCGGTTAGTTCCTTCACTTTCCATTTGCCCCTTTCGCCGTCCGCTTCTCCGTTGTGCAAGTTGACGTCCGTAGTCACGTAAGGGAAACGGTCGCCGGCATCTACGACGGTAAAGCCGAGGAAGTCCTGTTTCAGGCTGAAGTATCTTTCGTTCGGACGGTCTTCGCTGGCACGGGCGTAGGAAGCTCCCCAGTTGACGGACAGCTTTCCGAACTGATGTTCACCGCTCAGACTGAGGTCCATTGTCTGTTGTAATTCCAGACGGGCATTTCTGTTGTCGGGTGTTCCTCCTTTTGTCTCGATCTGGGCGGATTGCTGCATATCTCCTTCGTCGTCTAGTCCTGTCTTATCCAAATCCTTATAGGTGACGCGGTAGCGGTTTTCCCAGTCGTGGCGACGGTTGTAGATACCTTGCAGCGTCAGCCGGTGGTTCGGGTTGATGTCGTAGTCGAAAGCCAGTGAGTAGCTTTGGCGTTCGCGGGTTACGTAGTACTGGCGTTTCTGTGCTTCCACCATGACTACTTCGCCTTTTTTGTTGACGTCATATTCAAACTCCACATCGTCCGATCCTGACGGAGCGTTCTGATAAGAGATGGCGGCCATCATTCCCAGTTTGTCATTGAAGAAACGGTCGCCGTAGGTAAATCCTAAGTTCAACTGTGCTTTCTGGCTGATCCAGTTGTAGCCGGTTCCTGCTGTGGCGCTGAACATCCGTTTGTAAGGAGTGCTTTTTGTCACCAGATTGATGGAGCCGCCGATGGCATCTCCGTCCATATCCGAGGTAACGACTTTGTTCACTTCGATTGTCTGCACCATGTCGGCGGGGATGAGGTCGAGCTGGACATTACGGGTATCGCCTTCGGCAGAAGGGAGGCGGTTGCCGTTGATGGTCACGGAACTGAGGTCGGCGGAGGTACCGCGGACTTGTCCGAAGCGGGCTTCTCCCTGATCGTATTGTACATTAATACCGTTGATACGTTTGAGAGCGTCGCCGATATTGGAATCGGGGAACTTTCCGACCTGATCGGCTGAAACGACATTGGTGATTCCGAGGTTGTTCTTTTGTGAGTTGATGGCACGGCGTTGTCCCTGAAAGGCGCCGCCTACCACTACTTCCTGCAGTTCGAGTCCTTCATTGAGTACTACGTCCTTTTCGAGTGTCTTTCCTGCCGGAATGGTGATTTTCATTTCGACTGGAGAGTAGCCTACGTAGCTGACTTTCACGGTGTATGTGCCCGGTGTGAGATTGGCGAATGTATAATAACCGTTGACGTCGCTTGTCACTCCGGTATGTAGTTTTTCGATGTAGATGGAGGCTCCCGGAAGAATTTGCTTGGAAGTGTCTACTATGCGTCCGCGGATCGTACCCTGTCGGGCTACGTTTACTTTTTCCTCTGCAAAAGTATTTCCGCTTGTACTCATGATTAAAAGAGTCAAAGAGACTAATCTGAGAAATCGTTTCATAAATGTTAGCGTGCGTTAATTATTTGCTGCAAAAGTAGAGGTTTGACGTTTCTTGCTTTTTACAGTTGATTGAAGAACGCGTAACAAATATGCTACGATTGTGTTACGCAAGAAGGGCGCCCGCCTGCGGACACCCTTCGATACCTAACCCGATAAAAAGTTATCTTGAATGTATCTGAGATACGATCAATTCATTGGAATGTCGATACGTTCGCCCGTAACGGAAACGGCGCTTAACCGGAAACCATCTTTCCAGCGAACCGGAATGGTGAATGTATCTACAGACGACGGGGCATTTTCGCCGCTGCAGATGAGGATGAATTTGCCGGTTTCATCTTTCACTTCGTACGTCACTACATTGGTCCAGTTCTTGATCGTGATGGTCTCACCGTTGTAAGTCACCGCATTATCACCGGAACCTACCGTAAATGTCTTGGGAGCATGAGTGGCATTCTCTCCTTTGATGATGGCGGGTTTCGTTTTATACAGTTCGTACGTATTATCCGAGATGTATTCTAGAGCGACATCCGGACGGGTGCCTCCCAGTGCGTTCACTTTCTGTTTGAGAGCGTCTATCATGTCTTGTGTCACGGTCAGCTGCTTTTTCCCGTAGTCGTCCAGTTCTTTGTCTACCGGAGTCAGGAATCCCCATTTAGTGAAGAAGTCGAGTAAGTTCATACCGGAAATCTTGGAGCAGGCATATACAAAGTCAAGCTGAATCTCTCCGTGAGTCATTCCGGTGTAGTCTTTATTGCGGGCGTATTCATATACCTCCGGATAAAAACCTCCTTTGTCTGCCTGTTGCAACGGAGTCCTGCCCAGCACTTTTCCGAAATAGAGTTCCAGTTGCCAGAAGGGAACAAGTTTACAGAATACATCATTGGCATTATTCTTTCCCAGATTTTGGAAGTCAGCATGCGGGCTTCCGGTGGCAATAATCCCACTCCATGCTTTGGAGTATCTGTTTCGGTAGGCGATTCCCATGTCTTCGACCTGTATGCGGGAAGGCTGACCGAAAATGGTGGTCTGTATGTATTCGGACATGATGTTGTTTGTCACTTCCGTGTTGCCGCCCCATAATACTCCCGGACGAGTCTGATTGCAATGTCCTATCTCGTGTGCCGGTCCCCAGCATGCGCTTGTTTTCAGCTTTTCCGGACTACAGATTTCATTCATTGTTGTTCGGTTGTAGGCTGTGTGATAAGCCGTAGCGTACATATAGGACTTATACATGACATTCAGATACATCCGGTTTCTGAACATCTTGTCATATTTCTCCAATCCCAGCAACTGCTGCTCGCTGTACACGATCTTGTCATAAAGGCCTATCAGTTCATCTCCCTTGGAACCTGTGTACGTCCGGAGGTCACTCGTCTCGAAAGTGAGGTGGGCATATTTCCCCAGTACGTCAAAATACCGGTTGGTTGCTTTGTTGAGCAGTTCCGACCAGCGTCCGTTATGCTCCGGATTTTGCGAGTCGAAGTAGCCGTTCACTTTTCCCGATGCAAAATGGATTTTGATTGGGGCCGCTGACGGATCGTCCAGCGTTTTTGTGACATACATCACATACACCAGTCCTTGTTCGCTGATAGTAAGTTTGTTGATTCCCTGATTCAGTAAGTAGGTCACTCCGCCAAAACCGTCATTCTCCGGTGCATCCAGATTCTGTACCCGCAGTCCGATGTCATATCCGTGTGTGTCTCCCACCAGCACAATCAGGTTTTCACCTGCCTTGACAGATATTCCGGTCGGATTGTCCAACTGGCTGTAAGGGTTGGTTTTGTGGGTTTCCGACTGGATATCTGGATTGGGGTATGCCTTGAACTCGCTGATACGGAATTCAGCAGGATACTTGCCTTTGATCATATAGTAGGCTATATTCTTAAAGAACGGGTATTCGCACTTCGCTATGTCATCTTCCGTAATACCGGTCTTCAGTTCACTGCAACTTGCATCGGTGAAGAGAGTTGAATATTCAAAGTTCATAGGATTCTTTGCGTAGAATTCCATTTCGGCACATGAAGCAAATCCTTGTCCGTCGCCGGAACCGCTCTTTACGATGAAACGGAAAGACTTCGCCTGTATCGTTTGGTCAAATGTTACTTTGCCTGCCGTAGCCGAACCTTGAAAATCCTTATCAATAAGTTTTGTGAATGTGTGACCGTCTGCTGAATATTGTATTTCTGTATCTTTAAATCTACCATTATTTCCGTTGTTGCGCGGATGATATATCAAATAATCGACATCTGTGACTGTTTCAAAATTATAGGTTAATGTGATGGGGAAATAGTTGCTTGCACCATTACTCCAACTGGAATGATAAAGTGTCGAATAATCTCCGTCAAAAGATTTTTCGATGTTGCTGCCGGGTTGAAAAGAAGAAGCCGTTCCGCTTACTATTTTGATCTTGATGTCGCCTTTTACGTCTTCTCCGTTGCCTTCGGCAAATTCGTTGAGACCTTTCTGGGTAACAAATACGAATGCGCTTACAGGTTCTGCCTGTTCCGTATCAGGATCGATAGCCGGTAATACTTCTGTTATTTCAATGTTGCCATGACGCTGACTGTCAAGTCCGGTTGCTTTCACCATATATCTATGGGGGGTGGTGACTGTGGCCGGTGCACGGCTGGCAGGTTTTTCGGTAATCCATTCCGGCAAAGTGATGGCTACTTCTACATTTGTCGTCACGTCAAACTGGATTTCTCCACCGATCACACCTACCTCAAAGCTGGGCTGGTCAACCAGAATGGCTGCTTCGTATCCCAACTGGCGTACTGTGATTGTCTTTGTCTGGTCGGCAGCTATCACGGTAACGGTTGCTTTGCGCACGTACCGTTCGTCACTTTCGTCTACAGATATTTTCAGTGCCATCCCGTCTGCAGACGGGTGGCACCAATTTTTATCTGATTTGACTGTCCAGGTATCCACATTGGTAGTGACAGCTATATTCTGGCTACCGGACTCACTATTGAAATCAACTGTCTCTTTTCCAACGGTTAAATTGGGGGTTGAAGAGCCGTCATCGTCAGAGCATGCCGTAGACAGGCATGGCAGCAACGATAATAGAAAGAAAAGCAGTATATATTTCTTCATTCTTTTTTTATTCGAGTACGACCATTGAACATTGATAGATTTCTAGTTCTCCTAAAGCAAAATAAGGGGTTCCCTTCGTGGTCTCTGTCACTTCGAACCAAAGATAGCGGGAAGGTTTTGACAGCGGAATTATCTCCGAGTTATACACTTCGCTCACTCCGTTAGGAAGCCCTGTTAAGGTAGTTTCCTTGTGGGTGCCTGCCTGTGAGATATCCACTGTATTGCCATCAATTTTCTCGACGCCATCAAACCATTCTGCTGGATTATAACTATCACTTGTATATAAGTTGATCGTTTTCCATGAACTATCGTTCGCACGGTTGGTATTAGTCGAACGGAATTTAATAGCGCTGACTTCTTCGCCTAAATCTACTACCAGATAATGTGGCATTTCCACTAGTGAGCTCCACCACGAGTGGAAGAAGGTTGCTATATTTCCGTCTACCAGGTCTTTTATCGGACGGGTAGGAAATGGAGCATTCGTCCATATTTTCTTATAGTCCAGATCTATCTTTACGGGAGTGCCGAAAGTAGGGTTGGCTTTTTCTGCCTGAGCCGTTATTTGGTGGCTGGGCCCTGCCGTATTGCCACGATTGAAGGCTTGTACAGTAAAGTCTATTTCACCGTACTTTTGGAGCAGATTGTCTATTACCAATTCGCTGGCGTATTGGCTGACTTGTTTTCTGTATGACTTTCCTGTGGCTCCGATTGTATATTCTATCTGTACATAATATAAGTTTTCATCGGCAGGGTTGGTCCAGCTCAGGGTAATCTGTCCCGGAGCGGGAGTCGCTTTTAGATTTTCGATGTCGCTGGGTACCGGATAGGAATCTTTGTCATCGCTGCAAGACCAGAGCATGGCTAATCCTCCGATAAGACATATCGTTATAAGTATCTTTTTCATGATCAGATTATTTTTAATAATTGTTATTCATCATTGATTAGTAGCCCGGATTCTGCACCATGTTCGGGTTCTTGCTTACTTCACCTGCCGGAATAGGCATCAGATACTGACGGGGTGCATCGAATGTACGCTTGTCCTGTATCTCCACAATCTTGGCGAAGTCTTCCATTGTCTCGGCAAGGATGTTCAGACCACGTGCCTTGACATTGAAATAAGTTTCTCCCATTTTCCAGCGGCGGATGTCCCAGAAATTATGATTCTCCTGATAAAGCTCGATCATACGTTCCTGTCTGACGATTTTCATCACTCTGCCGTCGGGACCGCATTGGCCGTCATAGCTTGTCAAAGGAACTTTGGCATTTGCCCAGCTTTCCAGTACCGGTTTTAGTCCGGCGCGTTCGCGTACTTTGTCCAGATAAGCCATTCCTTTTTTGGGATAGCCTTCTTTACCGTATCCTACGCAGGCTTCGGCATAGTTCAGGTAGAGTTCGGCGAGACGTATCACAGGCCATGGATATTCTACCGTTGGTCCGGGGGTACCAACGGTAGCTTGTATCCCTGGGTGTACACCTTTTTTGTTCAGGTATCCTGTTTTGGAGTAGTTCTGAGAGCGTGCCGCAGTGACTATCTTTCCGTCATCAGCTCTGACACCGCAGTTTTCTGTTGCCAGAAATCCGGTCAACCACTTGTCTCCTTCAGAACGCTCAGCACCCCAGAATTTGTGATAAGCATATCTTTTATCGTCTGTACGACATTCATAATAACCGTTCTCAAATGCAACCCACGCATAGAATCGGGGTTCGCGGTTCATGTTCATGTATAATGTTCTTTTCCCCGGTTCGGCATAGGTAGTTCCTTCAGGGATGGTCACGATATCCAGTTTATTGTTTGTATTGAATTCGGGATCTTCGTCAATCGGCAATCCATTGACTGTGTAGAAGCGGTCGAGCATGGTAATAGTGGGGGCTATACCATTCCACGAGCCACGGGGGAAGAAAGGTATGGATTTACGTTGGATACTATAAGCACCAGCTTTGCGGGTTTCGGGGAAGATGACTTCTTTGTAGTTTTCGCTATCCATGAAAGTCATACGAAGTGTGCGTTCTGTCAGGTTGGCCGGTTCCGGATAAGCACTACTTGCAGTATTGGCGATATAGAGTTCGTGACCGGCCGCTAATGCTGCCTGAATAGCATCCCATGTTGCATCTGCTGCACGTTTGTATTTTTCTTCCGAATAAGTGGTCGACATGAGCTGTTCGCCGTCCGGGTTCTTAAAGTCTGTGTAATCAGGGTTCCCATTGAATAATGGTGAAGCGGCATAAAGCAACATACGTGCTTTTAAGCTTTTGGCAATGACGCTCGTGGCACGCCCATAATCCGAACTATTGCGTGTGGCAGGAAGTCTGGTGGCTGCATCGTCAAGTAAGTCGGCAACCCAGTCGATACATTCATCGTACGGACGACGTCCAAGCATATTCTCTGCGGGAGTGTCGAGTGCCGGAAGTTCTTTTACCAAAATGGTCGGCCCGTAACATTTGATCAGAAGGAGGTGGAAATAGGCGATCAGGAAGTCGGCTTCTGCCGTGTAAAGATCGACTTCCTCCTGGCTGATCTTAGGAACGGAGTGGATATTTTCTTTCAACAAATAGCATTGACGTATTCCCTGAAACAGTGTATTCCAATAACTGATAATTGTATTGCTTGAGTCATAAGAACCTTCAGCGAATTTTACGTAACTTTCGGCAAACGGGCTGATCGTTTCGTCACCGGTAAAGTCCATACATGACTGAACCATGTTTGACTGAGGCAGATATCCGTAGCAGGAATATAAATATCGCAGTGCAGCGCGGGGATTGGCAAAGGCATCCTTTTCCGTGGCTGCTTCGTCGGGAACGATATCCAGATAGTTACAGGAAGTATTCAGCCCTGTAATCAATAAGAGGATAAATAGATATAGTGTATTCTTTTTCATATCTTTAAGGTATTATTTGTTGTTAATAGTCATTTGGAATCCAATGTTGAATACGCGCTGGGTCGGATATGAAAGACCACTGCCACCACCCTGTTCAGGATCCCACAGATCGAACGGAGCAAAGGTCATCAGATTAGAACCGCTGATGTATAAACGCATATTCTTATAGGTATATCCGATCTCAGCATTCTTTAATTTCAGGAAGGCACCGTTACGCTCCCAATAGCTGGACAACTTGTTGTTATTGTTATTGGTTTTGCGTGACAAGCGCGGGTAAGTCGCATTGGTGTTTTGATTGTCGGGACTCCAGCGTTCGTCTGCCACCCATGAAAGTACGTTGCGTAGCATACTGTCACCGAAGGGATGGAAATCTTTTACCATGAAGGAGGTTTTGGCTACTCCCTGAAAGAAGAAGGAGAAATCCAGATTCTTCCATTTAATAGAGGGACCGAAGCCATATACAATCTCCGGTACGCCGGGATGTTTTGCCCATACCCAGTCGTCTGTATCTGTCAGGTTATCATCATATCCGTACCAGTCTCTTGAAATATTGATATATTTGATATCTCCTGGAATCACTGCCGCTCCCAATTGTTGTTGGTGGTTGGCAATATCTGCTGCATCAATGAAGAGTCCGTCGGCAATATAAATGGCATTCTTATTGGCACTGACTCCGATTTTTGACTGCCATGGGTATTTCGGTGATTCATCATATTTGGTGATTTCATTATGTGCATACGTGAAAGTTCCTTTGAAACTGACGAACCAGTTTTTGTTGAACTGCTTGTTATAGCTGGCTGCTAATTCAAATCCCTGATTGCGCATAGCTGCCAGGTTGCCGTATACTTTAGTGGTAGCCGTACCCATATATGTCGGAGTGGTACCTTTCTCCTGGAAGATGTCGCGACGATTTTCGCGAAAGATATCAAAAGTAAGGTCTAAAGAGTGGAACAATTGTAAATCGACTCCAAAATTAATCTTTTCTCCTACCTCCCATGTAATATCTTCATTGGCATAGCGTTGATAAACGGGACCATTGTAGGTTACATTCTGATTGACACCTGTTGTAAATCCTTTGCCGCCCAGGTCAATTTGAGACATGTAGATAAAACGGCTGCCATTAATCTGGTCGTTACCTACCAGACCCCACGAACCGCGTAGCTTCAATTTAGAAACAACGTTTTTCAAAGGTTTGAAGAAAGATTCTTCACTGATGTTATAACCTGCGGCAATGGAGGGGAACAGACCGAAACGGTGTCCTTTGGCAAAGTTCTCCGATCCATTGTATCCTACGTTCACTTCAGCCATATACTTTCCGGCATAAGCGTAGGAGGCGCGTGCTGCAAGACCTTGTTTGCGTTGAGGCAATGAACCGATAAAGTTCCCATCGCCCGGTGTGTTGTTTACAAGTTCGTCCTGGCTATAGATTAGCATCGCATTGACGTCATGTTCACCGAATGTACGGCTGTAATTGACCATTCCTTCCAAATAGAAACGGCGGTCACCGGAATTTGTATTCTTTGCGGTCAGGTTTGTCGTATATTCGTCTCCAATACGGCTTGTTGTGTAGGTGTAGCCACCATTGCCATCGTCTTCGTATCCGGTCAGTGCGAATTTGTTCCACTTCCCTTCACGTTTGTTCTCGGAACTCGACCAGTTCTTGAATGAAGCCAGTGCTTTGAAACTCAGACCTTCGGTGATGAAATCCAACTTCTGGTTAAATTCCAGTGCTGCAATGACTGTGCTTTGGAATCCTTTGTTGTAGCCTGTAGCAGCCTGAGCTACCGGGTTGGTCTGATAGTCGGCGTTGACACGTTCTGTAGCTCCCCATTTAATATAAGGTGTTTCACCGTCATCCGGAAAATATACCGGGAATTCAACAGGTGATGTATTCATGGCATTGGTAAAGATGGCTCCTACTCCCTGGTTAGGAGTAGTCATGTCACGCAACTGTACGTTCAGGCGCAAGGACAACTTAGAAGAATTGCTCAATTTGGCGTTGATGTTATTCTGGAAGTTATAGCGCATGATTTCAATATTGTTATTATAGGAGAAGAAATCCTTTGAACGATTCTTCAACATACCGGATTCGTGGTTGACAGAGATGCTGGAGAAGTAGTCTACACGTTTACCACCGCCACGGATGTTAAAGTTGAACTTTTCGCTATAAGAAGCGTCTTTGAACAATTCGTCATACCAATTTACGTTCGGATAGATATAAGGATTCAATCCGGCACGTGTTCCGTCAATTCTATCTTGGCTGTAAAGCACGTCACCGCTATTGTCATTGTTTACGGCCTCGTTGAAAAGTTCCATGTAAGTGGCACCGTCTACGAATTTAGGGGTACTGGTCGGTTGAGACATTTGTGCTTCCATACGGAAGTTGATAATCGGCTTATCCAGATTCATACCCGATTTGGTGGTTACAATCATCACACCGTTGGCACCACGGGTACCGTACATCGCTGTTGCGGTAGCATCTTTCAGGATAGAGAAACTATCGATAATCTCGGGATCAAGATTATTCAGGTCACTTGAACTTACCTGCACACCATCCAGAATGATTAGTGGATCGGTGACTCCGTTCATGGTCGAAACACCGCGAATCCAAAAGTTGGCGCCATCAGCTCCCGGCTGACCACTTTTCTGGACGGCAATAACACCAGCCAGACGTCCGGCAAATGCAGTAGACAGATTGGTAGAAGGTACCTTTAATTCAGTTGGTTTAATAGATTCAACAGAGCCTACCATACTGGCTTTCTTTTGTCCTGTACCATAAGCTGTGATGACTACTTCTTCCAATTGCTTGGCATCTTCATTCAAATCGATGGATAACACTTTGCGTGAACCGATCTTGATTTCTTTGGGTGTGTATCCTACATAAGAAATGAGAATAACATCCGAAGGAGCAGCCATGATCGTGAACTTTCCGTCAATGTTGGTGATTACTCCTGTAGCAGCCCCTTTGATTTGTACGGAAGCACCGATAATGGATTCACCTGTATTGGCGTCGACTACCACACCTACGATTTCCGACTTTTTCGGTCCCTGACTTTTTTGCTGAACTGCCTCTGCTTTCGCGCTTTTCAAGATAATCTCATTATTCTTGATGACATAGTCGATTCCGCTGTTACTGAATACTTTTCTTAAAATCTCGTTAATGTCTCCTTCGCAATCGTAGTCCTTTTTCTCGTCATTGGCGACAACGCCGGACTTGAAGAAGAATGTGTACTGGCTGTTTTCTTCAATCAGCTGAATAGCCTGTTGCATGGTGATAGACTGACCCTTGAGAATGATTCTCTTTCCTTGTGCGCCATGAGCGTAGAGAGCCATTGGAAGGAAGCAAATCAATAGAACGGCATATCTGAGTATGCTGTTACTAAAATGCATGTTTTTCATGTTTCTAAAAGGTTAATAGTGAATATATTGATAAATTGATTCTTATGTATTAATATAATATGATGTTGTTATTTTCTTGTTTTTCTTTCAAGTCAAGGCCGATGCATATCTTTTCGATGATATTGGTAAGCGGCTCGTCTTTACGTATGGTTCCGTTGAACTTCAGCTTTTTGAGCTTTTCTTCTTTAATTATGATGTTTACATGATAGGAACGGTTGATAAAATCGATAAATTCCTGCAATGGCTTGTTGGTAAAGCGATATTTGCTTGAGCGCCAGTCATACTCGTTGATATCAATATTCGTGCGTACAATTGATTTAGCCTGGGTATTGTATACGATTCGTTCAGACGGTTTCATTGGCAGTTCTTGCTGTCCTTCCTCTGCCTGGAATTTAATGGAGCCGGTGAACAGGGTAATTTCTGATTCCATGTGTCCGGCTTTGATGTTGAATTCCGTTCCGGTTACTTCGATATGAGATTCCCGGAAATAAACCCTGAAAGGTGCTCCCTGAGCTTTTTTCACTTTAAGAAAGCTTCTCCTTTTTCCAGGAAGATTTCTCTGTTGTTCAGGAATGACTTGTGATAGCGAATTTGAGAAGCTGCGTTGAGCCATACTTCCGAGCTGTCCGGCAGCATAACTGCCAGCTTATCATTCATTGGAGCGCTGATGTTAATGTCGGATGATGAAATATTGTTAGCAATCCAAAAGCCGATAATGAAGAGGGCAACAGTGGCAGCGATGGAATGTCCGATACGATAGTATTTTTTGTTTCTCTCTACAGGCTGTTTTTCGTTCCGGCAGCTGACCATAATCTTATTGAGTATAGTGTGCGGGGCAACATGATCTTGTATATGAGCTTTAGGAGCTTTATCCCATTGTTGAGACTGAAAGTTAATCATAGGCTTCTCATTGAGAAGCTGTTCCCTCTCGGAAGTTGTCAGTCTGTCGGCTAACATCTTTTTTATAATATTAATGAGTTCTATTGAATTCATGCTTCTGTTCATTAGTGATAATAATTGTTATTGACTTCGGTTACATACTAAATACTCCCCATATTACATTTACCCCTATCGGATATAAAAAAAAATGTGTTTTATTTTTGCATCTTTTAAATAATGTGTAGCTTTGTTGTCACTAATATTTGCACAAATATGAACGAAAGAGAAAGAGTGTTGGCTATTAAAGGCGGTGATCATCAGGCGTTTATTGATTTGTATAACGAGTATTGGAGTCAGGTTTATGACTTTAGCCGATTGTATATTACTACAATTGCTGATGCAGAGGAAATTGTTCAGGATGTGTTTGTGAAGCTATGGGAGTCAAGACATTTACTGAAGGAAGATGAAAATATCAAAGGTTTTCTCTTTATTGTTACCCGAAACATAGTATTTAATAGAAATAAGAAGAGAGTAAATGAGAATCTTTTCAAAACCTCTGTTCTGGTAGCCTATGGAAACGAAGGTTATTATAACTCCACTACTGTGGAGGAAGATTATTGTGCTTCCCAACTAAAAAATTTCATTGATCGGTTAATCAATTCACTTCCTGAGCAACAAAGAAAATGTTTCCTGTTGAGTCGTGAAGAAAATCTGAGTTACAAGGAGATAGCCGAGAGACTTGGTATCAGTCAGAAGACTGTAGAAATACATATGGGTAAGGCCTTGAAATTCTTGAAAGTAAATCCGGAAAAACCAGACGTGCCGCTTAACAAAAACGATGCGTTTCAAAAAGTACAAAAACGACGCGTACAAGAAAAACGGTGAGCGCGGTCCTATTCAGCATGATCAAAGCCCACCGTTTTTCTTTCACTTGAACCCTCTTTAAATGGCTTTAAAATATCATTTAAAAGCCATTGCAGATTCAAAATAATTTCCTATCTTTATGCAATTGTTAGGCTGCTATACCTGACACCTCATCCGGCTTCGTGTACAGCATCATGTCTGTATATTTAGCTTGATAGTTTACGCTTGCACTAAACTCCACTTTCCTGCATTCCTTGAATGGGCTGCCGACAAATGGGTTTCGGTCCATCCAGTCGCACAGTTCTAAAATGGAGGACTTGTTCGAGGTGAAGTACACGAACGAATGCCCTTTCAGAACGGTTAGTACATCCAGATAGTCAGCCAGACGCCAGAACATCTTGTAAGTACCCACCTCGGTGGAGAGGTACGGCGGATCAACCAGGAACACCACACCCGGAACATCTTTGTAACGTTTGAATACTTCCTTGTAGTCTTCGCTGGTTATAGTCAGTCCTTCCAGATAATCCTTTGCTTCGGGATAGTCTGTCTGCCGAATCCTATTGTAGATGGCTTCTTTCTTCATTCCTTCCAAACTGGTCACATATTTCATGGCGAACAACAAGGATGCGGAAACCGTGATATAATCCACGTAACCGTGCTCTTTTTCTTCCCTCTCAATACGAGCAAACATTTTATCGCGAACCTCCCCGGTTATACGTTTGTTTCTGGGTTCCCCTTCAGCTATCCGACGCAAATCGGATAACAGCACATTGGTGGCCGGGATATTTACAAGTCGGCAGCGGTAGTTGTCGAAGTCATTATACACAACGGTGGCATCAGGCCTGACACATTTGGTAATATGTGACAGCAGGCCCGAGCCGCCAAACAAGTCCACAAACACGGTGCTGTCCGGGAACTGTCCCAGCACCTTGATAAATTCCCTCGCAAACATGCGTTTCTGCCCCACGAAAGGAAGCGGGGCGGACAAATACATCTTTCTCATTTCATTCTGCTTTAAAACGGCCGCAAAGGTCCACAGAATAAACGAAAAACAGCGGGAAACATGAACTGTTCCCGCTGCAAGACATATACAGCAAACTACACGTTCAACCCGAAGCGGACCGTCTCGTCACCGGCGATCAGCGCACGGGTGCCCGGGATATTATTCTCGTAGATATGTACATTGCCCAGATAGAGAGTGATCGACTTCAAGGGAAGTTCTATCTGCCGCGCCATCAGGTACAGGTGGTAAATATCGGAAGGTAGCCCGAGGTTTGCGTCACTGCTGCGCTGGTAGGCGGACAGAACCAGTTCACCGCCATCTAACTGGAACTGTACCAGACTCAAACAGGGTGCCTGGTTGCTCTCGGCACCGGTTTCGCCCAGAAAAAGCACGTAGTTCTTGCTGTTGCGCCTCTCCCGGTTAATTTTCGCTATCAACGGAGGCAGCTTCTCGAAATAGGTCGGGTAACTGTTCACCAGGATGGAGCCGCAATAGTCCCACCAGTTGATGCCGGCCTCCCGGTACTTCTCCACGTTGCGCTCACCCTGCATAAATAACTGCAACTCGCTGCGGAGCTTCTTGCGGGCGATATTATGCCCCTCGAATATGTCAAGCAGGTCCGCCGGTGTCAGTGACAGCTGCTCGTTCAGAAGGTATTGTATATTTCCCTTCTTGTTGGTCTGTGTTTTTCCCGTGGCAAGAATCTTGTCCAGGATACGGTAATACTTGTTCATAGCCATTTCCTCCTTCTAAATTTGAAACACCCTAAAGATAAGGGGAAACGGCACTCCCTACGACATAAAACAACCCGTTCACACTGCAAGCGTCTTGCAGTCGCTCTGGAATCGTTTCGCCAAGGCATAAACCTTACGTTCGCTCACCGAATACTTTTCGGACAATACGGCCACAGCATACGAGACTTTTTCACCTTGATCGAGTAGGCGGGTATAGTCCGCGTACAGGTCGATATACCGGGCATCTTCCAGACGGATGCCGGCCGCCTGAAGCCTTTTCAACAGCTCCCGGTTAAAGTTTAATATCTCAATCACTTTCATACAACAAAAAAATTATATCTTTGCATCGCCAATCATTTTTTAGACAACAAAAAAAACGTCAAACCGTGACAGAGGGTATTTG
>NZ_GG774706.1:158520-167234 GCF_000162515.1 Bacteroides sp. 1_1_14
TGGCAAGAATCTTGTCCAGGATACGGTAATACTTGTCATAGCCATTTCCTCCTTCTAAATTTGAAACACCCTAAAGATAAGGGGAAACGGCACTCCCTACGACATAAAACAACCCGTTCACACTGCAAGCGTCTTGCAGTCGCTCTGGAATCGTTTCGCCAAGGCATAAACCTTACGTTCGCTCACCGAATACTTTTCGGACAATACGGCCACAGCATACGAGACTTTTTCACCTTGATCGAGTAGGCGGGTATAGTCCGCGTACAGGTCGATATACCGGGCATCTTCCAGACGGATGCCGGCCGCCTGAAGCCTTTTCAACAGCTCCCGGTTAAAGTTTAATATCTCAATCACTTTCATACAACAAAAAAATTATATCTTTGCATCGCCAATCATTTTTTAGACAACAAAAAAAACGTCAAACCGTGACAGAGGGTATTTGCCCCCGGTCGCGCGGTTTGGCGTTTCATGTTTATAAAAGTGATTGGCGTTACTTTTTAACAGGCCGGGGGCTTTTTTCTTATCCTCCCCCGAAGGATTTATTCCACCCGGTACTTCTCCGGATCAAAAGCGTCTTTCTTCCTCCAGCCGTCAGACAGCGTGTCCTGAACATGCTTCATGGCTTTCGTGTAGAAATCGGTCAGTTCCTCCAGTGTGACGAACTCCCGATATTGGGGAACCTCATCCGTACCGAACTTGAATGTCACGGGAAGCGTAGCACCACCAGTCTGTACGGCCAGATCATACGCTGCCTTATAATTGAACTGGTTTTCACTTGACAGCCATACCGGCATACCTTCATAGAGAAAACCGGAAAGTATCTCACGGTCAATTTGCTCATTACACCAGTCTGTAATGACGGACTTTATAGTATCCATGTGAGGTCTGCCGACAAAGCCTTCCTCCATGTAGGAGGCGGATCCGTCCTCACGTTCCTGTACATCCCAGCGGATGCGCCATCTGTTGCGTGCCGGGCTCACGCACTCGATCAGTTTTATCCCGGATGTTCCTTCTACCCGTTTCATGTAAATATGTATTTAGTTCGACCCTTGCCGAAGGTTTCCGTCTTGATGGTGGTCTCGAACGGGAAGCCGTCGGGCATATCCTTCACTTGCAAGAGGATGTTCTTCATCTCCTCGCTGTTGGTAAAGAACTTTTTCGGTTCACCGTTCATCTCAATGGCCACGATACAGCGGTCCTCGCCCTGTTCGGTCTTGATGCCCGTCTCGAAGTCCTTCACCACAATCGGTAAGTTCACCAGCTCCCGGATGCTTACCACCACCCCGGGAAAACGTTTCTTGCCGTCCTCCGGCTTGTAGGAAACGTTCAAGTCTTTAAATGATCTCATGTCTTTGCCTGTTAATTTTTTAAACAACGTATGACAGTCGGCGTGCTTGGCCATCCCGTAGAACGACGCTATCAGCTCACGCCTCCTCCTTCTCGATTTTACCTCGTGCATTTTTCGGGCGAACTTCTGCTTGATGCGCTTGCGAAGGCGGACATGGTCCGCACCGAAAGTCACATACCCCAGAAAGTCGATGCCCTCGCCCGGCGGGAACACGCGCTCGTTCCCCTTCACCAGGAGACCGGCACACTCCATGCGCCCGTGGACGGCATCACGAATCTTCCACAGTTCCGCTTTCGTTTTACCCAGTACGACGCCGTCATCACAATAGCGGTAGAAATGACGCACGGCATACCTGTCCTTCAGATAATGGTCCAGATACACAGACAAAAGCAAATTGCCCAGCCCCTGCGAGCTGCGCAGGCCGATACTCAGACCTTCAGGCATCAGGCGGATAAAGCTCTCCAGCATGGTCACGAGCTTTGCGTCCTTGAACACCCGGCTGACGCAATACATCACAAAATCCTGCTTCACGCTCTCGTAGAATTTGGTGATGTCAAACTTGTAACAGTAACGTGTACCATCAGGGTCTTCGGCCATGTCACGGCGGACATACGCCAGGAGGTCGTGCATCCCCCGTCTCTTGATACTGGCGGAGGTGGTACGGATGAAACGTTTCCGCAGATGGCGGTCCACCACCGCCATGATGGCATGCACGGCGATGCGGTCCTTCATCGGGATCACCTGAATGCGGCGTAGCTTGCCGCCCTCGATGATCTCGCGTTCACGGTAGTCCTTCACGCGGAAAGTACCGGATGCGATCTGCGCGACCAGCTCCTCCAACACCTCGGGCTTATGCGCGAGCAGATAGCACCCCTGGCGGCTGCGTTTACGCTTGCTGCCGCGAAGGACCTGCCGGAAGGAAGCCTCCATGTTGGAAGGCTCCACGATCTCCTCGATGATATACCCAACCCTGCGCATAAATTACTGTTTATTGCTTTTAATACGGGGCCTTCAATCCCCCGGGCCCGGCTTCTTCGAACCGTTTCCGGCCTACCAAACCCTACCCGACACTTTATTTTTCAGTTTTCCGGCCCTTACGGACCGCTGTTACTGCGGCTTGCCCCCCTCGGCACCACGGTGGGGACAAGTCCCCGGTGTTGTACGCCGATTAAAATTTCCTTTCGATTGTTGTTCAGACGAGAACCGATGTTCGTGTTCGTATTCGAGGAATCGTTGTTCGCATTCGACATCGAAACACCGCCATTCGGGTTCGCGTTGTTGTTGCCACGATAGACCACACGGCCTATGGGGAGGCGCCACCTTTCAAATGCAAAAGTACTATTTTCAAATTATTATTTAACAAACAGATACAAAACCTGACGTCAAAAAAATATTTTTCGACGGGCTGACGCCCGTAATGAACGGCGTTCCCCTGCTCGGGGAACACCGGATGTTTTGTCGCTTCGCTCCCGCTTTGACGCTTTACGCGGCCGATCATGCAACCTCGCTTATCGCTTTAAACGCCACGGCGCTCGACGCCTTAACGAGCCGGCCGCGGAAGGCCAGACGAGAACCGATGTTCGTGTACGTATACGAGGAATCGTAGTTCGCATACGACAACGAAACACCGCCATTCGGGTTCGCGTAGTAGTGGCCACGATAGACCACACGGCTGGAGGCAGTGGATATGTAGTAGATGTCGCAGTAATTTGTCGAGGAGGAACCCGAAACGGAACCCACCGGAATCACGTCCATATATTTGCCATGCGCCACGGCGGTAATCCAGATACCGGAGCTCACGGAACCCTTAACCAGGCGGGTACTGCCGTCAGGCATCCAGATGCGCCACTTCCCGGAATTGCCCGTGTCATTAGGAAGATCCACGCCGTCCATCATGTCATATTTATGACCATAGATGTCCTCGTAGCCAAGGCAGCAAATATTATTCACCTGCGTAACCGTGGCCCCGCCGTAGTCATCCTTCTCACGGTACCACGCATACTGGTGGACGGAGTTTTCTATCAGGCTGTTCGTCACATTAGGGTTGATTGAGGAGGCTTCCTCGTAGCCGATCGTGTCCGTCATACCGCGGCTGGCAGTACCACCCGTAGTACGGTTGTTCGTGTGAGAGCCCGCGCCGCATTGTTCCTGGCTGTCACGACGACCGTACTTCGCGTAGAAAAGATTCGCGATGCGCGAGTGCATAAGGGCATCAATCTGCTGCATACCGCGCTGGACACTGTAATAGTGGAAATCAGCCCAGGTCATGCTCGCCGTAGTGCTCCCGCCGGTAATGCAGGCGCGAAGTTTGGAACCGACAACACTGCTGCCCACAACGGCACACAAGTGCTCGTCATTAGGCACCCATTCGGGTTCCATATCCTCGATCCTGTCACTGTTAGAAAGGACAACCTTATCGAACTCTGCCGTGTTCAGAATGGAGAAGTGAAGAGCAGTGGCACCCTCCGGAACATCGGCAATCAGGTACATACCGGCCTCGAACTTGTTGCTCAAGGTAGGGACGACGATTGAACTGATGACCGTGCCGGAATCGTCTGTGAAAATGCTTCCGACAAGGCTTGTACCGGGAACGCTCGGGAAACGCACACGCTTGTAACCGTCCACGTTCACCTTGCATACCGAATACGTACTGTCAGTACTGTAGCTGTTCGAAAGCGTATCCTTTCCGCTCATGATCTTACGACCGGAAAGATAACCGCCACTCGTGCCCTTAATGTCGTCAAGCGTAAGGACGTCAGCATCCGGAACGGAAGGCATGTTATCCGAACCGTTACTGCTGTAACAGGAGTAATGCTTGCCGTTCAGGTAATCATTGATACCCTTGCTCCAGAAGAAGGGCTCGTACATCATCCAGTCACCTTCAGTGCCGTCCAGTCTGGCAGCCGTGCCGTCGGCGTACTTGTTGCTGTCCGTGTCGTCCAGCGGGTAGTAGGTCATCTCACCGTCCAGGTTGTTCACCGTGGTATCAACGTTCGCCATGTTCACACCCCGCGTCGTCGCTTTTTTAGTCACTTTAGCAAGTACACGGTGACGCTGCTTCAGGATGGCGGAAATATGACCGCTCACCTCATACGCGTTGTCATACTTGTAGCCGGTACCGTTGTCAAGGTTGCTCACGTTCGCGTCATCCGATACCTCGTCGTCGAACTCGATCATCGTGTATTCCGGCTGCCGGATATTCAGTTCCGGGAAGTGCGCCTTCAGAGCGCTGTACGTATCGTCATCAATGTAGCGCGTGAGCTGTACCGTACCCACCAAGGCGCACGTGTCCGTAGTGTTGCCATCGGAATCCACACCGCCCATCCCGACAAACTTATCCAGCCACGTACCGTCATCCTCGCGGTCAATACCGGTTACTCTGATACGTTCCACACCCGTGCAACGGCCCAGCAGGGTTTCCCAGTCAATACCTGGACAACTGTCAAAGATGAAGGTCTTCACCTTGCTGTAGCTTTCCAATGTCAGCCCGCCGGTGGTCAGTCTGCCCAGATATTCCAGACGGAGGCTGGTCAGTGTACCGGGAAGGTGGAGCAGCGTCACGGGAGAACCCTTGGCTAGCACCACGCTCTGCACCTGCGTACCGCGGGCCTCAAGTTCTTCCAGCTTGGTCTGCGCACTCAAATCCAGCTCGGTACTGGTACTTCCCCCGGTTTTCGCCTGTGCCTGGTTACGAAGGTTGAGTTTACGTAGCTGCTTGCAGTTGCCGATGTTCAACCACCAGCCGGTACTGCCGTTGCCGGAACTTTGAAGGTTCAGTTCGCGCAGCACGGTACATTTGCCCAGGTCGAAAGCGTTTTTCAGGTGGTCGGCGGCCCCGCTCATATCCAGCACCTTCATACGGCTCGCGCCATAAACCCTCAAGGGATCGTTCACCGTATAGGCACCGGTGATGGAAAGGCTCGCAGCCGCATCTTTCTTGATGATGCCGGTATTCCCTATATTCGGGCTGTTGTTCGTACCGTAGCCGAAAGCATAAACCTCGTTGGCCGTAATCTTCAGCACGTCGGGGGTGTCAGCAGCCGTACGTGCCAGATAGAGGTCGATGTTGTCACTGGTGAAATTGCTCGTGCCGTACTTGGCATCCAGAAGGGCGAAACGATTACGCACGAAATATTCACGGTGCGCACGGTTACTGCCCTGAAGGGCGTAGATGAACGGCCACACCTTGCCGTACATCTCCTGCGTGGCGGGCAGGATGTACTTCAGCTCGCCGCTCTTGTTATAGGCACGGTCGCACCAGTTGCCCGCCTGCTCCACGTTCAGCATGTCCAGGACACGGCTGGTGGTAAGTACACCGCGAAGAGCCTGCGCCTGTGTCTTCAGGTCAGCGTCCAGGTTGGCCAGAACGAGGTTCCAAAGCCAGCTGTCACGGCCTTCAAAGGCATATTTCCCGGCCTCGGCGTCATAAGTGTCGCGGTCGGTGGTGTAGTCATACACCAGGAAACAGTCGTTACGTTTTCCCATCTGGGTATCACCGTCGTAGTAGGTGATGTACCATATCAGGCCGTCCCACGTGCGCAGCATCATGTTCTTCGCACGCTGGTCAACGGCAAGGAAATAGTCCGTCCAGAGGTAATACGTCAGCAGGAAAGCCTTGTCGAAATAGTCACTTATCTCGTCCCTGAACTTCTCGCTCTTAAAAGTGGAGAGGTCGGCGCTCGTCGCACCGTCCGGAACACACGAGCGTATCCATGCGTACAGCCGTTTCACGGCCGTACGCTGCGACTCGTCAAGGCCCGCCCATTTCACATCATCCGGAACGTTGGTCTCGGCACCGGCATCAAACACCTCCTCCAGATGAGCGTCACTTGTGGTCTTGAAAAGGCACATGGCCTCGGTATTGTTCAGCATTTCCAGAGTGAGGGGACAGGCAGGATCGTAACCCTCCACGCCACTAAGGCCGAACAGGTCGCCGCTCTTGCTTTTCTCGTTGTTGAAGTTGTATTGCCCCACATAGTTGTTCTCGCCGTCCTCCGCAGCCGCCACAAACATGTCGATAGGCACACCGTCGATAGCGGTACGCACGGTGACCGCGTTCAAATCGCTGCCGCCCGTCTCGTACTGGTAACGCTGCGGAGGGGTGAGAAGCCCCATCTCCTTCAGCACGTCGTTGAACAGTTTGGCACCGCCTGTGTTCAGCGACATGGACGAGTCGGAATAATCACTCTTCAGACAGATCAGGTTCATGGCGATGCCACCGGGACGGACGGGATATTTCTTTTCCGCCTGCTCCTTGCCGCCAACGGTGAAGCTAAGGTTCGTGCCGCCCTTGCTGATATAGATACGGATGTTCTTGCTCGGATATTTCGTGGAACTGGTACCCTGAATACGGATATAACAGTCACGAAGCACGAAGTCGTATTCGGATCCGAAAGGGGAGTAATAGAAGATATCCGCCGAAAAGTCCGTCTTCTTGTTGTTCTCGGCATACACGTCATCGAGCTTGTTCTGGCGCACGATACGCAGCACCCCTTGCCCTTGGCACGCAGCTTGTCCATATCCACAGTGTCGGTATCACCCAGGATATCGTTCTCCTCATACAGCGCGATCATCTCCTCACCGTCCGCACTGTCCACCATCCGGTTCTCCAGTTCCTCGTCGTCACTCAACCGGCGGGTATAGATACGCACGCTCTTTACCTCCACGTCCGCCCCGGCGCTGTCAATGGTGATATATTTCGGATTGTCCTGGCGGAAGCTGAAGGCGTTGTCGTAGATGTCGGCACCGGTACGGTTGCCGTCCACATAAAGCTCCATCAGACGGCTCTCATTGCGGGTACCCACCATGAGGGCCACCTTGATCCACCGGTCTTCCACATAATTCGTGCCCAGCTTGATCTCACGCTCCACCAGCTCGTCGTCCTCGTTGGTATAGGACACTTTCTCACCGGTCTTGAAACTCGCTTCCGAAGGGGTGATATAAAGCCCCTTGCCACTGTCGAGACAGTCCACAACTGCGGTATCGCTGTCAGTGGGATTGCTTACCCGGAGGGTCAGTTCAATGGTCAGCCCCGTACTTTTCACATCGGTGGCAAAGGGCCGGTAGCCGATGACGGCTTTCGCACCGTTGGTCAGCTTCAGCGCCTCACCCGTCCAGCCGTTGCTGCTCCAGTCAAAACCCTCGAACGTGGTCTCCACGCCGTTCGACTCCCATGTTCCGGGGTTACTCTCCCCGTTGCTGCGGCCCGCCGCGTCAAGCTTGACCGCCAGGCCGTAGGTGGCCTCGCTGATATCGATACCGCTCTCACCCACGTCGATGCGCAAAGTGTACCCGGTCGGACCGGCTTTCAGGACAAGCGTCTGCGTGCCTTCCTCGGTAAACCGGTTACTGTAGGTCATCATGCTGCGGGGAGCGCTCACGGTACTGCTCTTGACGCCGTTTTTCCAGAACTCCACTTCAGCGGGCACACGGTCGGGATCATAGGCCACCCAGTCGAAAGTGAGCTTCTCGTAGCGGCCGGCTTCAAGGACCGGCTCCAGATGCTCGTCCCGTCCGAGGACATGCCCGTCGGCATGAATGAGCTTCAAACCGATGAAGGGCGCGCCGGTTCCGGCCTTCAGCAGGTCGATATGGATGCTCTCGCTTTTCAGCGTGAGGTCGTCAGTTTCCATCTCGGCCACCAGCTGGGCGGTATGCCGCCCCACGGACAGGCCGGTCATGGAAACCTCGAAACTGCCGTTCGTCGTGCCGCTGCGGGTGACCGTATGCGCGTTCTGCTGTACACCGTCCACGTACAGGCTGACGGTTTTCGTGCCGGTACCGCTCACGGCGTAGGGTATACTCGCGGAATCATAGGTACCGTAACCGCCGTTCTGGATGGTGGCCGCCAGGGTTTGTAACCGCAGGGAAAGGGACAGGGTGACGCTCTTCACGCTCACGTACGCCTGCTTCTTCTGCGCCTTGCCCGTGGTGGGATCGGTAGTCTCGGCAATGACGTAGATGTCGCTCGTGCCCACCAGCAGGTATTTGGTCAGGTCAAGGGTATAGGTACCCTTGCTCACTTCCTTCAGCGAGGAGGAATAAGTGGTGGTCGTCCCGCGCTTCACCTGGATGGTGACGGTCGCTTTCTGTCCGGTACTGCTACCCTTGTCATCACCGCCGGCAACCTGGTGGTCATAGGTATAGGTAAGTTTCACCGCTCCGCCTTCCTTCACGGTTTTCTTGTCGGTCTCGGCAAGCAGCACGATCTTGGTGGTGGAGGACTCACCGCCGCCACCGCTGCCGGCCGGGATGTCAACGCTCGCGATCTCCGCCCCGCTCTTGTTGGTCAGCGCAAGGCGGACACTGCTCTCGTCGTCGCTCACTTCCGCGCTCATGCCGAACACGGTACCGGCTTCCACCTCCT
>NZ_GG774706.1:167294-170622 GCF_000162515.1 Bacteroides sp. 1_1_14
CAGGTATTTGGTCAGGTCAAGGGTATAGGTACCCTTGCTCACTTCCTTCAGCGAGGAGGAATAAGTGGTGGTCGTCCCGCGCTTCACCTGGATGGTGACGGTCGCTTTCTGTCCGGTACTGCTACCCTTGTCATCACCGCCGGCAACCTGGTGGTCATAGGTATAGGTAAGTTTCACCGCTCCGCCTTCCTTCACGGTTTTCTTGTCGGTCTCGGCAAGCAGCACGATCTTGGTGGTGGAGGACTCACCGCCGCCACCGCTGCCGGCCGGGATGTCAACGCTCGCGATCTCCGCCCCGCTCTTGTTGGTCAGCGCAAGGCGGACACTGCTCTCGTCGTCGCTCACTTCCGCGCTCATGCCGAACACGGTACCGGCTTCCACCTCCTGGAATTTGGCGGCGACGGTCTTGTTCTGGACGGGATTGGTACTGTCGGCATCCAGGCTCTCGTCCACTTCCAGCTTGTCGATGGTCAGATCCACGTTGCCCTCGCTGTCGGGAACTTTCTTCTCGCCGTTCACCGTCAGGCTCTTCATCGTTCCGGCACCGCCGAAGTCCTCCCAGCTCGCCTCCTGCTCCCAGCTCGACAGACTTGTCCCCACGAACTGTTTGGTCTCCCATTTGCCCTGCGAGACTTCATAGGTGATGCAACGACCCTTGTAACGGTATTTCTCATCCACGGCACCGATCGCGGAGGAAAGGACATAATAACCGCTCTCCAAAGGGACTTCCGCCGTCACATTATACGTGTTACCGCCACCGCCCGTACCACCGGGAATATCAACGGAGGCAATCTCCGTCCCGGTCTTTCCCAGCAGGGTGAGTTTCACCGTGTCGTTCTCCTCATCAGGGACGGCCGTCATGCCACCGACCAAACCGTCGTTCACACCGGCGGCGGCATCCTCCGCCTGTTTCGCAGCCGCGGATGCCGCTGCCGCGGCGGAATTTGCAGTTTCAGCAGCCTGATTGGCGGTACCGGCCGCATCAGACGCCATACCCGCAGCTTTATTCGCCAAAGCCGCAGCATTATCCGCTTTCGTGGCAGACGCATTCGCCGTGGCAGCGGCATCATCGGCCGGTTTACGCAAAAGGGTGAGCGGAGCACTCACCAGCTCACTGCCGCGAAGGGCGGGGAGACTTTTGATATTGTCAAGGGAGCTGACCTCCACAAGTTCATCAACGCTCTGGCTCTCGGCCTTGATAGCGTTCAGGATGTCGTTCTTAAGTTCCGTTTTCTCCGATTCTGTAAGTGCCATAAGTTATTCCTCCTTTTTTATTGTTGTCAGTCATTGTAATAATGGTATGAAAGCGCGCTGAAGCCAAGGATGCACCAGCCGCACTTGTTCAGGCTGTTAATGATGGCGGGCTCCTCCCAATCCTCGCCCGTGTAGAGCAGGAGGAAGCGGTTCACGGAGGTGACGTACAGCCAGTTCCTCTCCGGGTTCTCCGGAGCGGAAGAAAGCTCTCCCTTCCACGTGATGCGGAGATCATCGGAAGCGCCGCCGTAAACGGGGAACTCCACCCACGCGCCGTACCAGTAAAGGTAGTTGCGGTTCCTTTTCGTGTCGTAGTAAAGCCATCCGCTCGAGGGGGAAGCGGGGGACCGGCCGACGCTCCCCGCCACGAAACCAGGTCCGCAAGGATTCTCCCGTTCAGCTCGGGGGTACCGACCAGCTCGATGATCCCGCTGATCCAGTCGATCCTGTAGGGGTCGGAATAGGAAAGCAGCGAATCACTGCTAAGGTTCACGTTGGAACCGCGGAGCAGCGTGCCGTCGTCCACACGGACGGAGCTGTAGCGGATAGAGCCCACCGTACGCGTATAGGGAGGGTGGCAGCCGTTGTAAAGGGTTACGCGCGAGCCGATATAACGCACGTCGTTCGGAAGGATGATGTCCGCACCGTTCGACGAACCGGCCATGTCCACCTTCAGGCTCAGCTCGCGGCCGATCAGGTAGCCGGCCTCGCCGCGGCCCGAGCAGGAGGTCAGGACGGCGTCGCTCGACTCCACAAGGTGGAAGTTCGTGCGGATATGCCCGGAGAACGTGCCCGCGTTCGCCTCGATGCTCCCGTCCTCCAGGATCTTGAAATTATCGTTGGCCGTCACGAGGCCCTCCAGCTTGACGCGGTCACCGGTCAGCTTCACCACGCTGATCTTGTTGCCGTCAGCGTCCGTCCCGTCCACACTCACGCCGATAAGCGCCAGTTTCCCGTCCGCGTCCTGGGCGTAGATGCCCGCGCCTTCAGGCTTCACCACAAGCCCCGTCTCTTCCAGCATATTCTCGTCACGGTCAAAGACGGCGGCCGTTATCTTCACCAGACGCTCCGACTGCTCGAAAAGCGTCCGGTAGCGGTGTGCAAGGCTCTCCACCTTGTCAGTGGACAGCACGAGCATATACAGGTAGATGTCACCGGTAAAGGACAGTTTGAAATCACCGGTACCGTTCCAGAGGCCGCTACAGGTGTACTGCACGTAACCATCAGTTGCAGACAGTTCCTCCTCCACCTCCAGGCTGTTGAAGTTCGCGAAACCCGTCTTGTCAACGTCCAGGAACTGGACTCTTAGAGTCCCTTTGGTTGCGCAGCGGTAGAAGAAGGAAAGGTACACCGGCACGGCCTCCTTCTCCCCGTCACCGTTCACAGGCATGGAGGGGATGCTTTTCAAATTCGCCCGTTTCTGGAGGATGTACTTGTTACGGATGTGCACCACCGTCCGCCCGTCATCCACCGTCACGCTCGCCCCGTCGCCCTTTCTGGTCAGTACGTTGTTGTTCGCCCAGATCCATTTGTTACCTGCCAGGAAGAACACCGTCTCGTTCTCCGTGTTCCATTTCTCCAGCCCGTCATCGAAGGCGGGGTTGTTCAGGTAGCCCTTCTCCGTGGCGAAGTCGTTCCTTAGGGCGGTCACCGCGCTGGTGATGCGCCCCTCCACGATCTCGAACTTGGTCTTGATGTCCTCACCGGTCACCAGAAGGAAAGTCCCGCGCAGGTAGGCGTTGTCGCTGTAAAGGCCGTTGCCGTGCGGCTGGTTGTCAGCCGGGAACCAGTCATCGCTGATGCCGTCCAGGTTGCCCAGGCGCGCACGAAGGCAGCCGGTGAAGTTCTTCGCCTTCACCCCGTCCATCACGTCCACGCGGGGCTGACCGTCCTCGGTGGCGGAGATCAGGATCAGGTTCTGACGCAGCGGGTTCTCCGTGTTGCCCATCAGCACGCACTCGTCACCGGCCTCCGGAAGGGAACCTGAAAATTCATCCTCACTTACGAGAATGGAGTCACCCTCCACGCCGGCCACCTCCACCCAGTACCCTTTCAGGTTCCCGCCGCTGAACGT
>NZ_GG774706.1:170916-189056 GCF_000162515.1 Bacteroides sp. 1_1_14
CAGGTAGGCGTTGTCGCTGTAAAGGCCGTTGCCGTGCGGCTGGTTGTCAGCCGGGAACCAGTCATCGCTGATGCCGTCCAGGTTGCCCAGGCGCGCACGAAGGCAGCCGGTGAAGTTCTTCGCCTTCACCCCGTCCATCACGTCCACGCGGGGCTGACCGTCCTCGGTGGCGGAGATCAGGATCAGGTTCTGACGCAGCGGGTTCTCCGTGTTGCCCATCAGCACGCACTCGTCACCGGCCTCCGGAAGGGAACCTGAAAATTCATCCTCACTTACGAGAATGGAGTCACCCTCCACGCCGGCCACCTCCACCCAGTACCCTTTCAGGTTCCCGCCGCTGAACGTGGCGCAGCGCATCAGGTCATGGGCCTGGAAACTGTTGTCCTGCTCGAAAGTGATCCTCCAGTAACCGTCCTCAAGTACGGCGGTCTTTATTTTCCCGTTGGCGGCGCTGACGCACAGCTGGCCGCCAACGCTGCGTACCTTCTCGATAAGCAGCTCCAATACTACCATGACCTGGCGTACCGTCAGCTTGTCGATGGTAAGATGGGACAAAGCGTCCTCCATCCACAGCCGCCACCCCTCACCGAAAAGACCGTCCACGAATTTCGGGCTGCGAAGGAACTCACGCACGACAAGGGTCAGCAACTCGGCATTGCCCTTGTCATCAATACCCGCATTATCCTCCTGTCCGAAAGAGGCTCCCGCTTCGAAGGTGATCTTCCCCTTTGCACGGTCATTCTTTTTTTTGCTGATGTGTTCCGCCTGACTTCTCCGCGCGGAAAAAAGATTGTTGTCCGTAGGCAGTGTCTTGTCCCAGCTACGGATAATGTCAGGAAGCGCGGCACCCTCCGCCTTTGACTTCGTATAGTTTTTCAGTTCCCCGATACTGTCATTCACCCGTTCAAACGCACCACTATGCAGGGCATCGCTGATCTCGATGTCCATCTCCCCGGGTTGGTTCACCTTCCGGGTAATTTTCGTGATGCGGCTGCTGCGATAACCGGTTTCGGGGAAATACTCCTCGCTTTCAAGTCTCACACGGCGGCCTACGGACAGGGAAACACCGTTCTCCTCAATCCACACATGGTCGGTCGGGGCCTTGTAAACGGCAAGATCCTGCCAGCATTCGGTATTGAACTGTTCCACCGCCGTAAGAAACTCCTCCTCGGCAAGCGGGTAATATTCGTCCGGCATACGGATATTCCAGAGAATATAACGGTCACCGGATTTCGGAATAAGTTTGCCGCCGGGGAGTTGCGTGTCATCATCATAGGGCCATATCGTAATAATCTCGAACTCACGGGTGGCACTGTTGAAATTCACCTCGAAATAGTGGTCCTCACCCTGCCCCAGTCCGGAAAGGTCACCGTCCTGGAACGATACACGTTTGGTCTCGTCGGGCAGCTCGTAATCGTTCGGATCGAAATTCAGGCTGTCGTCCCTGAAATAATAGACCGTGAAAGGGTTGCCGTCGTCATCTTTCACATCTTCGCTGCGCACACTGCTGACAGCCCCGATCCTGCGGGGATAAATGCCGCTGAAGGCGTCTTGCTCGTAACGGTCATAGATGCCGTACTCCTCCGTATGTATCTCGACATATTGCCTGCCCCCCGGAAGCATCAGGCGGCTATGCCCGTATTTTGACGGATCTATGTTCCGCGTGCTGCCTACCGGGAACAACCGGGTATAAAAATTGTCGGTACCCGTCGTGTCGCGTTCGATTCCGGTCAGTCCCTTCCCGTAGCCCAGCGTTATTTCCTCGCCATGCTCACACCGGCACACGTTCACGGTCTGGCCTTCCACCCACCATTCAGCCTGCCCGCCGACCGCTTCGGCTATCTCTTTCAGGGCTTCGTTGCAGTACTTCCCCTCGTAATCGATGACGATAAGGTCCGTACCGTCCACCCGCCCCACTTTCCAGTCGGTGGTGTGGTTCATTCCGTCATTGATACACTTCACGATCATGGCCACGTGTTCACGCGGAGTCGCTGTCAGCGTGAACACAGGCTCGGTGTTCCCGTCGGTGGTCTCCAGCACAAGAAAACGTCTCACCAGGCTCTCGATACCGTAAAACTTCAAATCATATACCCACTCCTGGCCGCTCTTCTGCTTCGGGATGTACCGTTCGGTCAGCCAGTAGCGCTCACCCTCAAAGTCCACCCGGTCATTCACGTCCAGGGCGATATATTCGTAATGCGTGAAAGAGAGTGTCAGGACATTGTCACCCTGCACCTCCTTCACCTGGGTGGAGCTGTCGCCCGCCTCGATATCGGTCCGTCTGTTGCCGTTGCTGTCATAGATGGTCAGCATGTCTGTATCTTGTTTAAACGTCGTTTGAATAGGGTTTGAATCACATTTATATGACCGGGACAGGTTCCCGGAACTTCACCTTGAACTTGCCGGCGTGCACGCCTTCCTTCCAGAGATAGGTCAGAGGCTGGAACTTGCTGCAATCCGTATATTTCACACGGAGAGTCAGGGCAAGTTGGGGAAAGGAAATCTCAAGCCACCCGTCACGGCCTTTCTTCAGGAAATTGATGAACTCGAAATACTTCTTCAGCCAGCCGGCCTGCGTTTTGCCAAACAGGGCGAAATGAAGCGTCACGTCACGGGCCTCGTTCCTGGGCGTCAGCACGGAGGAATATTTCTCCCCGTCCTCCTCCCGGATATTCACAGCCGTGTCCGTTTTCGTCTTGCTCGGGGTCAGGATGGCGGTCAGGTTATCCATCCCGCCGCGCTTGTCCTCAACGAGGAACACCCCGTATGTACTCCAGATGTCGGTACCGTTGACAAGTACCAGACCGCCTAATATCTTTTCCATATCATTTGCATTTTACTCCGTCACGATTGATTTTACGAATCTCTTCCTCTATTTTGCCAAGGTGCGACGCGCTCGTGCCGGTGTTCTCCTCGATACGGGCAAGATGCCCCTCGGCGGTGTTCATCTTGTCGATGACGCTCTCCATCTTCTCATCGATGCTCGACCAGTGTTGCAACCCGCTGGTGAACATGCCGTCCAGTTTTGTACCCTGGTCCTGTGTCATGGCTGAAAAACCGCCGGTTTTGGCGCTCTGGCTCGTACCGCCCGAGTTATCGTACCCGGTGGCCGCGGCAAGATTGTCACGAAGAGCGATGGCTTCCTCGACATACTTCATGTACTCGTCCTGGAGGGCCTTACGCTCGGCTTCTGTAAGGTCATTGTCTTCCATCGCCTTGCCGAATTTCTCCCACCAGCCTTTCAGCTTGTCGGAATACAGCTCACCGATCTTGTTTGACAGCATCGCACGCATGAAATACTCGGATATGTCCTCCGCCGCGGCTGCGGCATCATACTTCATATCCATCAGGTTATCCACGAAACTGCTGTACATGCTGTCGAAGGAAATACCGGTGAGACCTTCATACAGCTGGTCGGTAAGTTCCTCCAGCTTGCCCGCCTGGTCGATATAGTCATCCAGCTTCTCGGTCAGACGACCTCCATATCCGCCCTTGCCGGTATCCTGGATCTGCGTCCACATGTCCACGTTACTGCGCAACTTCTTCATCTCCTCCGGACTTAGGTTCCAGATGTCACCGTTCCAGCTACGCCCGATCTGACCGCTCAAACGGTCAATCTGTTCCTGTGAGAAACCGCCCCAGTAATAATTCCAGCTGTGATGCGAACCGTGATAGCCGGCCTGCGACATGGCCATGTCCAGATAGTTCGAGTTCGTCTCCTGCTGGAGCCTGTAGGCATCCCGGTAGGCGGCCACGGACTTTGTACCCTTGCTCGCCTTGATCTCCTCCGTCAGGTCCTCGATAGCCGTCTGCAAGGTCTCGTTGCGCTCGGTCAGCCGGTCGATGGTTTCCTGGACCTCTTTGGCATTGCTTGAAGTCGTCCAGGAGGAAAATCCGCCCCAGGTCAATGCGTCGAATATCTTGCCCACACCGGAAAGCAGCGATTTTCCGATAGTCACAAAAAGATCACCGGAAAGCACATCGTCAAGAATACCGCTCACGGCATTGAACACCGCGTCGAGCAGGCCACCGATGACCACACTCAAACCATCTTTGAAAAGGTCTATAATACTTACAATCCAGCCGACAACAGGCACATCCTCAAGTGTTTCGGAAACCTTTCCGAAAGCCTCGCCCAGTTTGCCGTCCACTTCCTTGGCACCTTTGCCGAGTGTGATCAGGCCATTATACGCCCCGCTGATACTGCCGGAGGCAATCTGCTGCAATCCGTCCCTCACATTCTCCATACTGGTCTTCAGACCGGAGGCAGTATTCGAGAGGGACTGCCGGGCACTGTCAGCCGTTTCCTGCAAGGCGTTTATATTCTCACTCGCGGCATCGGCATTAGCCTGCGCCGTTTCCAGGGCTTGCCGGGCGGACTCCTTCTCCTGTTCGGTTCCGGACTGTTGCGCCTCAATGTATGATTTCTGGGCGGCAATGAGTGCCGTATAGGTGTCCGCATACACCGCCTGTGCCTCCTTCAGGTCTGAAAGGGCTTTCTGGTAGGCAGTAACCTCGGCACCCAGTTTCTTGAAACTGACCTTGCCGGAACCGCCCAAAGCCCTCTCCATCTGCTGGACGGCAGAGACAAGCGCGTCCTGGCTGGCATGGTCGGCATTTCGGAACTCGTCAGTGAGCATGTATTTTCTGGCATCCGCCAATACAGGCTTTATCATATCGGAAAACATCCCGCCGAATTCACCGAAGACAGTACCCCAGTCAATACGGGCTTTCAGTTCCTGCACTTCGATGCCGGCAAGTTTGCTGTCACGTTCAACACCGAGAGAGAGCTTCTCGCTGCCGGACGTCGTCTTTTGTATCTTTTCCGCATATTCGGTCGCGATGGCGAGTTTCTGCTGCTGGAAGGTGCCGTAGGCCTGCAAATATTCCTGCATCACTCCGAACTCTTCCCGATAAGCTTCCGCTATTTTCTTCTGTCGGCCGGACTCGTTCAGCTCACGGGCCTTGTCTATTTCGGACTGCTGATCTTCCGACAGCGAACCGGACTGCCCCGCTTTCGCGTTGTCACGTTTCCAACCGGCTTCCTGCCTGGCTATTTCATCCTTGCGTGCCTGGTATTCATTGTCTATCTGGCGCAGCTTCTTCTCCAGCCCCTCGGTCATCATCTCAATCTCCGCCTCGTCATTCTTCCTTTGCAGCCCGGCGAGTTCCTGGCCCAGCTTTTCAGAAACCTGTTTGCGGCGTTGGGCTTCTTTCTCCGCCTTGTCCGCCTTCTTCCGTTCGGCCTCGGAATCCTTATCCTCACCGGGCTTGACCTTGTCGTACTCCTTTTTGGCAGTATCGACGGCATCCTTCAGTTCTTTCGCCTTCTTCTCAAACTCCTCACGGGAAAGGCTGTTGGACGTTTCCTGAAGAAAGGCGTTATAAGCCTTGAGCGCATCCTGGTATTTCTCTTTTGCCGCAGCCACCCAGTCAATGCTTGAATCCGTGGGCAGGTTACGCCGGTTTTGTTCCGAAACCAGTTTGTTCAGCTGATACTTCAGTTCGTCACGGGAATAAGTTCCGGTAAGATTTTCGTCACCCTGCGTAATCTTTCCGTATTCCTTCTCCTGGACAGACATCCGGGCAAGCAGGGTTCTACGCTGCTTTATCTGCTGTGCAAGGGTCTCGTTACTCACACCGGTCAGGTTTTCGAAATAGGCATTTACCTCGTCCTTGCGGATTTGTCCGTTCAGGCTCTTGCGTTTTCCGTACAGATTCTGAAGCTCTGCCTCCTCATCCCTTAAACGTGCGGATTTCCGGACATATCGGGCTCTTTGCCGCCCGTAGCTGTCCTGGTAATATTCGGTTGCCAACCGGGTCTTGCCTTCAAGTTCTTTTATCCTGTCATCCACACGTTTCAATTCATTGGCGGGATTGGATATGGACTCACCGGCTTCCAATCGGGCTATCTCTTCCTTGATTTTCTTGATATTCTTCAGTTTCTCATACTCGGTGTCGTATTTGGAGAATATATCCGGATATTTCTGTTCCAGCTTGTTTAGCGCCTCACGCCGGGCATCCGTGGACACGGCTTCATCCCCGGCAATGGAACACAGTTCCTCTATTTTGCGCCTGTGCTCTTCCTCGGCCTCTATGGTTTTCTGCTTCTGCTGCTGATACCTTTCCTCGGATTCCTGCAAACGTTCGGTTTCCGTCTTCATGGAGATCAGTGCCACGGCAACACCGGCAAGCAGGGTCGCAACCAGCACATAGGGATTGGAAAGCATGGTCCGGTTGAGCATTTTCTGCGCTTTCTCAACCAGCAGGAGCCAGTTGTAATGCAACGCCTCCGCAGCCACCGCCCAGCCTTTCACGGCCGTGACTGTCATGACGGCAGTCCGGTACACACCATACGTGCCGACAAGCCCGAGCAGGATACGACCGAAACGTTCGTAATGCTCCACCATGTAGGAAACACCGGAAAGCGTGGTGTTGATGACACCTTCCGACTGCTGCCCGATTTCATTGAACATCATTGAAACGGCATCCTCTATATTGGAGATCTGTCCGGTTATCGTTTTGGATTGTGCCTCCATCAGACCACCGAATTTTCCGCCCTCGTCCGTCAGGCTCTCTATGACCTTCTGCACTTCGGGAAAACCGACCTTGCCTTCCTCCACAAGCTCCTTCACCTTGCTTTCAGCCACGCCGAACTGCTTGGCCAGTTCGGCGATCATAGGGATGCCCCGGCCGGTGAACTGGTTCAGGTCCTGTGTATAAAGCCGTCCCTGGGACATGGTGGTGCCGTAAAGATAGACCAGATCGTTCAAAGGGATGGAAAGTCCGGCAGCGATGTCACCCAAGCGGATCAGCGTCTCGTTCACTTTCTCCGCTCCAAACCCGTAGGCAAGAAGCTGCTTGGCACCCTGCGCGACATCCTCCAGGCCGAAAGGAGTGGTCGCGGCCGTATGTACCAACTGCTGCATCAGGGTGTCGGCCTTCTCCGCACTGCCGAGCATGGTCTGAAACGACACCTCCAGCTGCTGGAACTCGCCGCGTACCTTGGTGATGTTCGACACCAGCTCCTTGATAGTAAAGGCGGCCGCCAGCTTGCCGACAGTGTTGTTCAACAGGGAACCGCTCCTGTCAAGTTCCCGGATCTGTCTGTTGGCGGACGATGCCTGCTGGGACATCCGCTCGATCTTGCCCACGGCCTTGTCAAGACGGGCGCTCAAATGGTCCACCATAAGGAATTCTATTTGTACCGGTTTCATCTATTTTAGCTTGCTTTGAAAAAATCCTACTATTCCATCCGCTTCATCCTCGGCGCTCCGCTCATCCGCAGGACCGGAAGATCCGGACTTGTCACGGACATACCGGGGAGCGTCACTAAGCATCATGATCAGGGTCTGGTAATTCACCTTGTTCAGTATATAGTCCACGCTCCAGCCGGTAGCACTGGCAATCTGCCACACAAAACCGAAAGGGCTATGGGAGCCTTCATAACGGCTCTTTAACTCCCCTTCTTTCTTTGGCTCAGTCTCAAGCTCATCGGATTCGTCCGCTCGGCTGATCTGATAATAGGTATAAAAGGGTCGGTACCCATCAGGCTGACAAAACGCTTGATCGCACCCACCAGATAACGCTGTTCCATGAAGTTCCTTATGAGCCATGCCACCGGGCGCAAAAGCACGCGGCGGCTGAAAGGGCCACGACAAAGGGTATAGGCCACCATACGGCTCACCGCCTTGCCGTGAGAGGCCAGAAACTGCATTTCCTCCTCCTTGCTGAACCCCCACATCTCCTCACTGGTGATCCCCATCGACAAATATGTCCGGGCAAAAAGAATCTGACCGGACATATAAGGCCGCCTCATGGTCACGCGCAGCTCCAGCGGGGATTTCCTGAAAGGGATATGAAACGCTTTCAGCGGGACGCTCACACCGATATCCAGCAGCGCGTCCGCACCCTCACGCTGGATCTGCTTGATGACAGCTTCGTCCATACGCTACTCCTCGGCCGAGTTAGTGGAAGCAGCAGCGGCAGATTCAGCAGGAGGCAGTTTATACTGTTTCCACTCTTCCGGGATAGAATCCGTATTGAATACGCCATGGGGCTGGGAGCCGTCTTCCGGCATGGCCACTTCCAGCGTGCATTCGATTTTCGCCGTTTCTGTCAGGGTCAGCTTGCCGCCGAGATTGGAAAGTAGCGTGCCATTGGGAATCAGGATGCTCTGCCCCGAAACAAGGGCTATTTCCCACGGACCGGTCAGCAACACGGCTGCCGTCGGGGCAGTCCAACCAATCGGGGTTTTCTTTTCCGAGTCCTCTTCCTTGTAGTGCATGGTACCACCCAGCAAGCTATGCAGGTTTTCGTAGTTCAGCTGGATAACGTTGAACGTGGGGGCGATGCTGCCATTCGACTGGGGAATGATAAGCACCGGGGTTCCCGGCACCTGCTCCGCCTCGATTTTGGCGGATTCGGGTTTCTGCCCGCCCATGTCAAACGAATTCTTCTCTATGTAACCCACCACAAAGTCCTTGTATTTCACGGCACCGACGCCGTACATGAAATTCTTATTCATTGTTTCTTGATTTTGAAAGTTAATACTATGCCGGCAACACATCCGGTTATAAAAGCGGCCAGCGCTATTTTAACGGGACTAAAGCGACGTTCAAATTCCGTTTCAACTGTGAATGAGTCCTCATGTGTCTCATTACGGATACGGGTCAGTTCCTCCTCATAACACAGTACCAGCCGCTGGAGGCTGTCGCAGGATGCCTCCGCTATGATATTGCCGGCCGCATCGCTCTTCACCGTCAGGCCCGCCTGTCCGTTCCTGGAATGGTAGGACGAACCGGAGGGAAGTTTACGGAGGCTGTCCGGAGGGATCGTCAGGCTCACCGCCGATTTCGGAATCCCCGCCATCAACACCCCCCGCCTCACGTTTGACACGTTGTCGGCGCTTGACGACAGGCTGCTGTTCCGGTTCACCTCCGTCCTGCTCTTTCGAGTACTCGCGCATCCCGTAAAGAACAGGACAATCATCATGATGCCTGCAACTGTTGGCAGTATCAATGGCTTTCCGGAGGCGTGCCATTTCACGCCGGGTCGCCTGCAAAGCTTTCCTGTTTTCATTCAGTTCCTCTTTTAAGGGTTCTACAATATTCTCGATCAGGATACGGGTGGCATGTTCGGTATTGTCAATCCGTACCGTCTCGGCTTCGGCGGTAGCCTTCTCCGCTTTCGCCCTCGCTTCCCTGACCGTTGATTTCAGGGTGATGATGGCTATTATCGTGGCTACCAGACCACCGCCCAGCACCAGATTCATGACAGCACTGAAGTCCATACGCACACTGGTCTTTCAGGTCAAAGCCTATTTACCGGCATCCTTACCCGCAAACAGTCCGATGAGCCACTGGACAAATCCCGTATCGGCAACACCATTGGACACAAGGGACGCACCGAACCCGTAACACAACGCGATATACCACGTGGCATCAGCGACAAAGCCCGCATCCAGCCACCATAAAAGCATGGCGGCCACAATGCCCACACACCAGCTGACAATCTGTGTCGCCAAGCCCTGCATTTTTGGAAACAGGGCCTTGATCCCTTCCGTGAGCAACACCACGCCACCGACAAAACCGGCAAAGGTGGTGATCATCGCGCTATAATCGACTTCCGGTACTGTACCGGTCTGGGCAAAAGTTGCTGACACGAATCCGAGTATCAGCACAAAGAATAAAAGAAATCTTTTCATGTTGTTGTTGATTTATTGAGTTATACCTATTTGTTTAAGCCATCTCTGTACATCAAAACTGGGGCAGGCTTTGGCCGCCAGTTCATTGTGACCGACGATTCTCACATCGGGAAAACGACGATGGAAATCCTTCACGTACTTCTCAAGCGCCTTTTTCTGCCAGGAGGTACGGGTGTCCGCAGGCGTTTTACCATCCTTTGCACACCCGCCGGCATAGACGATATGGCGGCTCACGGAATTGTAACCGGCCACGCCGTTGGTCACTTCCCACGGGTCCACATTCGCGTCCTCGTTATTGTTCACCAGGCGTTCCACTCCGCCGTTCAGATGGAACAGGTCGGTATATCCGACCTGCTTCCAGCCGCGGCCGCCCTTTGAGACGGGGTTCGTATGCCAGGCGCGAATCTCCGCACCGCTTACCTCACGCCCTTCAGGAGTGGCCGTGCAATGGATGACAAGATACTTCAGCTTTCCCATCACTCACCGCCTTCCTCTTCATCAACGGCCGCCTGGGACAGTGCTATCTCCACCTTCTTCTCCGGATCGGCGTCCAGGCCCAGTACAAGTGTGCCGGATACCGCCTTGCCGCTACTGTTCACACCGGCGGTGACCGTCAGAGAGCCATCGGTACCGACTGCCGTGAAACCGGCAGGAATGGAAACCACGCTGTAATCACCGGAGGCAGTGACCTTCACCTCCTTGCTCTCACCGGCGGCCTTGAAAGAAAGAGCGGCCGGATCGGCAGAAATGCTGCGTTCCACTACCTTGAACACCGGAGTCTCACGGGTGTCAAGCACCACGAACTCCTCGCCGAAGGCGATTTCCGTGTCGGCCTTCATAAGCAGCTTGAAGAAGTACAGCTCGCTGGAGTTCATCCACTTGTCAATCTGGATCACCTCCTCATCGTCCTGGAGGTTCACACCGGCAAAAAGGTTGCCGTCAGCGCTCATCGAGCAGAGCGTGGCTACGATAAGGCCATCAGGCCAGGAATTCAGCGTCTCGATGGTGATACCCTTGTAACGCTTCTTGTTGATGTCCGTCTCGCTCGTGTTCTTGTACTCGCGTTCGGTCAGCTCGTCATCGTACTTGTCGAAGTCGTCAATACTCATCAGGATACGCAGGTTCGGATTCTCACGCAGGGCTTTTGGAATAGCCTTGCGGACAGCCTTCAACTTGCCGATCATGGAAGTATCGGAAGGAGCCGGAACCACGATCACATCCGGATCTTTAGCCGCCTGGGTCAGGATACCGTTGAAAAGGTGGTCGTCGTCCGAACCGAACTCGCCGTTCAGGTAATGCCAGCCCAGCTCGAACTTCACACTCTTGCTAAGTTCATCCAGAAGCGTGTTCTGCGCTTCGGGGGGAAGTTCGGCAAACACGAGGTTGCCCTTCGGCTGCCACTTGCGCCAAACATGCTCGAAGGCACGGGGATTGAAAGTCGTGAACGCCATGAAGTCCTCCGGATCCAGTGATTTCTCCGAGTAATTGAAATTGCCTTTCGAGTCTTCCAAAGTCGGGTTCTCCTTACGCTTCTGGAGCATCTTGCCGGTCTTGATACGCGGCAAGCTGATTTTTTTCTCCACACCGGGGATCACCATGATCAGACCTTTTTCTACAAGGTCATTCCCGGTGGTGGCCAGGACCAGTATTTTCTCCAGTACCTCGCCGTTGTAATTCGTGTTTCTTACTACTATTGCCATGGCAAATATTTTTATTTATGGTTCAACTTGTCCTTAATCTCGCTCATGCGCTTGTTCCAGGGGCTTTCACCCGTCGGATTCACACGAAGGTCGGTCATGACACTACGTTTGGGGGAAAGCTTCTCCAATGCCTTTTCCCCGTTCTCCCGGTCTTTTGCCAGAAGGTTCTCATAGATGGGGCGGGTGGCGGCATCGATACGGCCGTCCTGTTCCGCATCATCAAGCAGTTTCTTACGCGCGGCAGCGTCATCCGCATCCGCCTTGTCCTGGAACACCTTCAGTTCGCCCTTCAGGCGGGTGACCTCGGCATCAAGGGCCAGGACTTTGCCAGCCTCCGTTTCCAGCAGTCCGATTTCACGCAGGAAATCGTCATCCGTCGCACAGTTCTTGAACCGCGGACGTCTCTTGAGTTCGTCTAAATTCATGCTATTCTCGTTTTGTGGCTTGTGCAGCCGGTTATTGAATATTTGAAATACTTGTTCGGGGGTACTGTCCTCCGGTACCGGGTCAGCGTCATAAATACCGTCGATAAGCCCCAGCGCCAGCGCCTCGTCGGCACGCAGCCAGTGATCCTTGCCGTCAAAATACATCGCGCGGATTTCCTCCTTGTCCTTGCCCATACGGGTGGCATACATCTCGCAAAGGGTATCCTCAAGCGCCTCGATCTCACGGATGCAGTCCTTCATCTCATCCTTGTTGCCGTAACAGCCGCCCTGGACACTGTGAAGCATCAGACGGGCATAACGGCTCATCTGCACGGGCTTGCCGCAAAGGGCGATGACGGAGGCCATGCTGGCGGCGATGCCGTCCACGTAGATGGTAATGTCGGCCTTGCTGTTCTTCAAGGCATTGAAAATGGCGATGCCCGAATAAACCTCGCCGCCGTTGCTGTTGATACGCACGTCCACCTTCCCGGTCAGGGCTTCCGCTTCCAGAAGTTCACGGGCAATATCACCGCTGCGCACACCATCGCCATACTCACCGATGTCACCGTAAAGAAGGATGCAACAGGCATCGGTTCCGGGTATCATATTGAAAAATCTACTCATGTCACTATCGTTTTGGCAGGTCCTTCCCTGCAAAGTTTACGGTGCGAAATTAGGGGGATTAAAAGCCTTTTTCAAACCGCGTTTTCATCATGGAGACTTTAAAGGATTGCCATGACGCTTTAAAATGTCATCATGCGGAGCGCGTTTTTTTTCGCTCCTTTTCCTTATCAATTTTGCACGTAAAAAAGGAGGTAATATGGCCGAACTTACAAACGAGCAGAAAAAGGCATGGGCGAAAACGCTCTACACCCGCGAAACGCTCACGCAGGCGGAAATAGCCGAGCGTGTGGGGGTTTCACGGGTGACTGTGAACAACTGGATAGGCAAAGGAAACTGGGAGCAGCTGAAGGCTTCCATAACCATCACACGGGAGGAGCAGCTGAAGAACCTGTACCGGCAGCTGGCGGAACTCAACAACGCCATCATGGGAAAGCCGGAAGGGGAACGGTTCCCGAACGCCGCGGAAGCGGACACCATTTCCAAACTGTCGAACGCCATCAAGAAACTGGAAACAGAAGTGGGGCTGGCGGACATCATCTCCGTGTTCTCCGACCTGCTCAAATGGGTGCGGACCTACGATTCCACGCAGGCGAAGGAGATCACCCCGCTTCTGGACGCGTTTGTCAAATCAAAATTATCCTGACATGGCAAAGAAAAGACTCACACCCCAGGACAGGATCGCACTGGACAACTGGAACGAGCTGGTGGCATCCGTGCGCGAACATTCGGACATCAACCCCGCGGACACGGAAACGGAAATCAGGCAGAGGCGGGAAAGACTGGAGAAGAACGACGAGGAGTGGTTCAAATACTACTTCGCCATGTATTGCACCTGCGAGTCCGCCGCCTTCCACAAAAAAGCCACCGGGCGGCTGATGAGGAACAACCGCTGGTACGAGGTAAGGGCCTGGTCACGCGAGCTGGCGAAATCCGCACGCTCCATGATGGAGATATCCAAACTGGCACTGACAAAAAAGATACGCAACGTGCTGCTGATCTCCAACTCGGCAGACAATGCGGAAAGGCTACTGCTGCCGTTCATGGCGAACTTCGAGGAGAACCAGCGGATCATACAGGACTACGGACAGCAGAAAAAACCGGGAGCGTGGGAAACCGGGGAGTTCACCTGCATGTCCGGATGCTCCTTCCGCGCCATCGGAGCCGGGCAGTCACCGCGCGGTACGCGTAACAAGAACTTCCGGCCGGACTTCATTCTGGTGGACGATATAGACACCGACGAGGAGTGCCGGAATCCGGAACGGATCAAAACCAAATGGAAATGGCTGGAGGAGGCGCTGATACCGACCATGTCCGTATCGGGAAACTACCGCATCCTGTTCAACGGAAACATCATCGCGCCGGACTGCTGCATCAAAAGGGCCATCGAAAAGGCCACCGAACTGAAAGCGAAAGGAATCGGGCACGTGGATATCATCAACATCCGGGGAAAGGACGGACTGTCCGTATGGCCCGAAAAGAACTCCGAGGAGGATATCGACCTCTTCCTTTCACTGGTGAGCGCGGCGGCGGCACAGAAAGAGTTCTTCAACAACCCGGTGGTGGACGGCGGCGTGTTCGCGGAAATCACCTACGGGAAAGTGCCGGCACTCTCCAGGTTCAAGTTCCTGGTGATATACGGGGACCCCGCACCGGGAGAGAACAAGACGAAAAAAAGTTCCACCAAAACGGTGTGCCTGCTCGGGAAACTCGCGGGAAGGCTTTATCTGATAAAAACGTTCCTGGACAGGGGGCTGAACGCGGAATTTGTAGAGTGGTACATCAAGCTGCTGGAGTTCGTGGGCGGAAAAACCACCGTGTACTGTTACATGGAGAACAACAAATTACAGGATCCTTTTTTCCAGCAGGTATTCCAGCCCATCGTGCGGCGGATACGCAGGGAAAGGAAAATATCACTGTACATCACCGGAGACGAGGAGAAGAAAACCGACAAGGCCACACGTATCGAGGCGAACCTGGAACCGCTCAACCGGGAGGGGAACCTGATACTCAACGAGGCCGAAAAGGACAACCCGCACATGAAACGGATGGCGGAACAGTTCAAGCTGTTCAACCTGCAACTGACCTATCCGGCAGACGGACCCGACTGCGTGGAGGGGGGAAACAGAATTATAGACCACAAGGCCAGACAGTCGGAACAGCCCGTCATTGTCACAAGGAAAAGCACGCGGTCACAAAACAAGTACAGAGTGTAAACTTCAATACCTATCATTATGAGCAAATTTATCGAACTTTCAGACTACGACGCGAGCATACACCGCGAGATTCTGGACGCACTGACAAGGGAGGACGACGCCGTCGTGGAGATATGCGAGGACCGCGCCGTCGCCGAGATGCGCTGCTACCTTTCCAGACGTTACGACTGTGACAAAATATTCACGGCAACCGGTGACAAACGCAACCAGCTTGTCCTGATGATGGCCATCGACATAGCCGTGTACCACATTTTCTGCATACATAACCCGAGGAACCTGTCACCGCTGCGGAAGGAACGCCACGAAAGGGCGGTCGAATGGCTGAAAGCCGTGGCGGCCGAGGAGATATCGGTGGACGGCCTGCCCCTGCTGTCCGAAGAGACGAGGGCGGCAAAATCCAATTTCCTTATCAAAAGCAACCGTAAACGTGTAAACCATTGGTAATATGAGCAAAAGAAAGAAAGGGGCCGGAAAGATAACCCAAAGCGGGAACCTGCCGAGGCCCGGGCAGAAAGGACCCGCAACCATCATACTGACACAGCCCAGAAGGTTCGGTATAGACATAGCGGACTACATGCTCGCGGTAAGGGCTTTCGAGAATGTGGACTACTCCAGACGCTTCAGGCTGTACGACCTGTTCAGCGACATACTCATGGATACGCACCTGACAAGTGTCATAGAGAAACGGAAGAATGCCGCACTGGCATCTTCCATAGAATTCCGCAGGAACGGGAAGCCGGACGAGAAGGTGAACAAGCAGATCAGGTCCCCATGGTTCCGAAAGTTCATAGGGGACATCCTGGACGCCAAATTCTGGGGGTTCTCACTCGTGCAGTTCTACCGCAAGGGGGAATGGGTGAACTACGACCTGATACCGCGCAAACACGTCGATCCCGTGCGCAGGCTCATACTGCGGCACCAGACGGACACCACCGGGACGTCCTGGGACGAGTACCCCGACCTGTTGTTCATCGGTTCACCCGACGATCCCGGGCTGCTGGTGAAAGCAGCCATCTGGGTGATATACAAACGTAACGACGTGGCGGACTGGGCACAGTTCGCGGAAGTGTTCGGAGCGCCCATCAGGGAGTACACGTATCCCACGGATGACGACGAGGCACGGCAGAAGGCGCTGGACGACGCGGACAGCACCGGAAGCCTGTCGGTTTTCGTGCACGCGGAGGATACGGTGCTCAAGCTCGTGGAAGCCGCGAACAAGACAGGGAGCGCGGACCTCTACGACAAACTCTGCGAGCGCTGCAACAACGAAATCTCAAAGCTGTTCCTCGGAAACACGCTCACCACCGAAGCCTCCGACAAGGGCACACAGGCACTGGGAACCGTACACAAGGACGTGGAGGAGAAAGTGACGCTCTCCGACAGGCAGGACATCCTCGACGTGCTCAACTATGACATGGCCGACATATTCGCAATGCTCGGAATAGACACCACAGGCGGGGAGTTCTGCTATCCGGAAAAGAAGCTTATCGAACCGGAGAAAAAGATGTCCATCCTCACACAGCTGCGCACGAACTTCAACCTGCCGGTAGGTGACGACTACCTCTACGAGGAATTCGGGATCGAGAAACCGGCAAACTATGACGAGCTGAAGAAACGTCAGGAGGAGAAAGCGGCGGAAATCGAGGCGGCGAAGGCCCGAGAGACCGAAAAGGCGGAAGAGGATGAACCGGATCCGGAAGAAGAACCGGAACTGGAAAAGCACGGTAAAGGAACACCCAAAGAAAAGAAAAATGCCCTTAAAAACGCATACAACTGGCTGAAACGTTTTTTCGGGAAAGCCCCGGGGAGAGACGGGGCAGCTTTAGAATGGTGATAAACGACCTCTACAGAATGGAGGACAAACAGGTGGAAACTTTATTCTCGTTCGATGAAGAGGTACTGAAGAAAGCCCTGAAGAACATATACAGCAAAGATTTCCATCCCATGACCGACATCGAGGAGAACCTGTTCGAGGCCACGTGGAAAACGATGAACAAAGCCACCGACAAGGGGTTTGGGACACGGAAAACCGATGATCCGGATTATGACTTCTACCGTGAAATCCGAATGAACAACGCCGTGTTCGCAGCTTTCAAGGTACACAGGGCACAGAACGACATGGCAGCGCTGCTGCTGGACAAAAACGGAAGTTTAAAGCCGTTTGAACAGTGGGTGAAGGAAGCCATGCCCATAGCCGACCACCAGATGATCCATTGGCTGCGTACAGAATACGACACGGCCGTCATACGGGCACACCAGGCCGCGGACTGGAGACAGTTCGAAAGGGAAAAGGACATATTGCCGAATCTCAAATGGATGCCGTCCACATCCATACATCCGGGAGCGGACCACAGAATATTCTGGGGAACCATACGCCCCGTCGATGATCCGTTCTGGAACGAGCACAGACCGGGGGACCGGTGGAACTGCAAGTGTACGCTCTCATCAACGGATGAAGCGCCGACAGCAGTACCGGACGAAAACGGGCAGAACAAGGCACATGACGGTCTGGAAAACAATCCGGGAAAAGACGGCAAACTGTTTTCAGACAAACACCCCTACGTTACTGAAGCGCATCCGGGAGCAAGAAAAGCCGTGGACGCACTGACCAGGCGCATCAACGAAATGATAGCCGAAATGCCGGACAACCTGACGCTGGAGGAAAAAACCGACATCGCCTGCAACAATCTCAAGATAGAAAAGGCACTCGGCGTTACCAAAGGCAAGCCGATGACATACGAACAGGCGAACAAGGGAAAGGAGAACCCGAAATTCGGAAAAGAAGAAGGATACCGCGTGAATTGCCAGACCTGCACCGTGACACACATGCTCAGAAGGTTGGGGTTTGACATCGAGGCAAAACCCAACATCAGACAAAGCGCATACAATGAAATGGCAAAACAAGGTATCACATGGGAAGAACGTTTCCTGAACCGGGACGGAACAAAGCCGGATTATGACTATACCTATAAATGGCAGGTCAGAAAGGGATATCAAGTAATGAATGCAAACCGGCTGAAGGAATACTTCAGGGAAAAATTCAGAGAGGATGGAATATACGAGATATATTGTGCCTGGAAAGGCGGCTCCGCACACGTGTTCTGCGCGGAGGTGACTGAAGGAAAGACAAGGTTCTTTGACCCGCAAACCGGAAAGGATGATGCAAGCAATTACATACAGAGCATGAAAGCGGGCCGTGTGGGAGTGATAAGAATAGACAACAAACTGGTAAATCCCAAAATCATGGGACTATTCATCACCAAATAAACGGGAAGAAAGTGCCAGCCCCTCCTCACCGTCCACCAGACGGCAGGACTGGCCGTCGAACAGAATAAAGGCGGGAAGACCGACAGGCAACTCAAAACCAGCCCCGTCAACACAGCCCACGGAATAGATGCTTCCTTCAGGGGAACTGGCTGATAAGACAACGGAGTTGTAACCGCTACTGTTTGCTAATTCCGACACTTGTTTA
>NZ_GG774706.1:189161-195458 GCF_000162515.1 Bacteroides sp. 1_1_14
TCTGCGCGGAGGTGACTGAAGGAAAGACAAGGTTCTTGACCCGCAAACCGGAAAGGATGATGCAAGCAATTACATACAGAGCATGAAAGCGGGCCGTGTGGGAGTGATAAGAATAGACAACAAACTGGTAAATCCCAAAATCATGGGACTATTCATCACCAAATAAACGGGAAGAAAGTGCCAGCCCCTCCTCACCGTCCACCAGACGGCAGGACTGGCCGTCGAACAGAATAAAGGCGGGAAGACCGACAGGCAACTCAAAACCAGCCCCGTCAACACAGCCCACGGAATAGATGCTTCCTTCAGGGGAACTGGCTGATAAGACAACGGAGTTGTAACCGCTACTGTTTGCTAATTCCGACACTTGTTTAGGTATTTCCATAACGCAAAAAGGCACATAAAAAACGCCTTGCTGCAAAAGTATAAAATTATTTTTTAATTCAGTCATTCATGGACATAAAAGAATATTCAAAACTGATAAAAGCCAAACAGAAAGAACTGGATGGGCTAATGAAACGGAAGATGCCGGTTATCGCCGGACGAATGGCAAAAGACCATTTCCAGGACAACTTCCGGCAGGGAGGATTCGTAAACGGGGGATTACACCCGTGGCCGAAAGCGAAAAGGCTGTCCTCGGGACGGACCGATGCGGCAGGGAACTACGGGACGCTGCTCTCCGGAAGGAACCATCTCTTCAGCTCCGTCAAATACATGCCGGGAGAATACCGGGTGAGGGTGGCAAACGAACTCGTCTATGCGCCGGTCAATAACTGGGGAGGAGAAGTGCATCCGACCGTTACGCCCCAAATGCGGCGTTTTGCATGGGCGAAGTATTACCAGGCTTCAGGCAAGGCTAAAAAAGCCGCCACGGGCAAAAGAAAAGGCAAAAAGAAGGGTTCTGCCGCAAACAATGAACCGCAGGAAAATCAGGAAGCGCTGAAATGGAAAAGGCTGGCGCTGACCAAAAAGAAAAAGCTCCGGATAAAAATACCGCAACGCCAGTTTATCGGGGAAAGCCGGGAACTGTCCGAAAAGATAGACCGGAAAATGGAGAATGAAATCAGAAATATTTTAAACTTATAACAACATGGAAGAAATTTTTATCGCAATCATGGAACGCATCGCCGAAAAGATACCTGAACTGTCATACATTGACGAGGACTACGGACAGCTTGAAGCCGGGGCGGAGGAGGACCACTACCCGGTAACCTTCCCCTGCGTGCTCATCGGGAACGCCGAATCGGACTGGAATGACCTCGGTTACGGGGTACAGAAAAGCGAGTCACTCATCACCATACGACTGGCCATTGACTGCTACGATGACACCCACTACACCTCCGGAACCTATGACAAGGTAAGGGAACGCCAGCTCAAGGCCAAAGAGCTGTACAAGGCCTTGCAGGAGTTCCAGTGCACGGAAGAGACCACCCCGCTGGTCAGGGTAAAGAGCCGGGACTATTCGCTGCCGGGAAACATCAAGGTGTACGAGACGGTTTATTCCTTCACGCTGCATGACGAGTCGGCCATGCAGTAAGGGGAAGGTTCATTCCCCCGTGAACAGGGAAAGCTGGACGGCTGTCAGGCGGGGTTTCTTAACCTTTGGGACGGGCTTCACCTCCAGGTCCTTCAACTCACGGCACTTGCGACGGATGATCGACATGATCCGCTCCTCGGAAATAAAAAATTCCTGCCGGGACAACACTTTCAGGGCGTCGTCAAAGCGCAGACGCTGCACCTCCGTCCAGTAATAGTAACGGCGGCACAGGGCTTCATCACGGAGTTCTATCAGGTTCTTGTCTCGTCCTTTGGTCATTAAAGCATGGCATTTGCTGCAAAATTAGGCATTTAACCGGGGATGTTGATAAAAAAACGCCGCATCGTGCTGGGATGCGGCGTTTTTCTGTTTAGAGTGTGAACGGAATTCACATGGTCATCAGTTCGGTGTCATCCTCACCCGGGACAAACGGCTCGATGCGGGTGATCACCTTGCTCTGCACCTTCACCCGTCCGCTGCCATTACAGACCGGACATTTTGCGGATAAAGGAGCTCCTCCCTGGTCCAGGTAAAAGATACGTCCCTTGCCTTCACAACGCTTGCAGGCCATGACGTGCGGCGCGATGTTCTTCGTCTTTTCCATAACTACAACCGGCAGAATGAAGGCTCGATACGGCGCCAGACACCGTTCTCGTCACGTTTATGAAAATAGTAGTTCACCGCGGTCTTGTACACCACGTTGCTCTCACGGAAGAGGTCCATGATCTCCGTGTATTCACTGTCGAAACGGTCCTCCAGCTCATACAGCTTGCTCACCGACTTGTAGTCCAGATCACCCTGGCGGTTACGCTCGATCATGGTCATACCGAGCTGGTACATCGGATCATCGGTACCGAGTTCCCGGCTCATGGCGTAACGCTTCAGGTAATCCACCAGACGCTCGGCGGCGAGGTTGGCACGCTCGTCGAAACTCTTCACCTTGTTACTCCTCACTTCCAGCTTCATGTCACCGTCCACGATGGTGAAACTCGCCTGGTTATCCTTGCGAAGTTGCCCATAGTCACGCATCAGGTCACGGAAAGAGGCGGCTTCCTTCTCTACCCAGTCACGGAAGGCCTTCACGTCATCCACAACTGGAAACAGCCTGTTCTTCACTTCAAGCATGAACTGCGCACGAAGCCCTTCGTAGGCATCGCGACGATTGCGCTTGTTTTCCTTCTCTTCCTGCTGGAGCTGTTTCAAAAGCTCCTTCCTGTCCTGGGCGGACAGGCTTTTTAATTGTTCTTTCAAGTCCATAACTAAAAAATTAAATGGTTATTACTGTTGTTTATTCTCACGTTTGCGGCGGATGGCGCGCAGCTTCACCTGCAACGTGTCCAACGCCTCACAGTCAAGTTCACGGAACTCCATACCAGCGATACGGCTGTCCAGGCAGAAAGCGTTCACCTTGTCCCAGTCGGCCGTATCGATACCCAGCAGCTGCATCTGGTGCAGTACCGCGGAACGCTTCTGACGGAGAATCTTCCGGAGCTCCTCACGGTAAGTGAGCGGCACCAGCTTGCGCATCCCGGCCACGGCAGCGCTGTATTCCTTCAGCGTCATCTCGCGCAGGCTCGTGGTGCGGCCGTCCGTGTACTGGGAAACGATGCTTTCCTTCAGTGCCTCACGATCCGATGTCGGAAGGCGGTTCAAAAGGCTGTAAAACGCTGAGTAATTCTCGGGCTTGTTTAGCCGTTTACGGGTGTTGATGTCTATCTGCATGGTGATGCTGTTCTTTTATTGCTTATTTTAAGGTCATTGATTTCCTTAATCACTCTCTTTACTCTGATAGTACACAAATAATCAAGAAGATGCTCTTTTTCATTTTTTGTACACTTATACTGGTTGAAAAATTCAAGTATGCCCATTCTATTCAGATTTTCATTAACTCAAACTATTCATACCACATCAGCACAACTCTATGATTTCACCCACGGCAGAGCGTAGAAGAGTACGCAAAACCGAAGGGTTTCCGCTATCATAGATGACTTCCACACAACACTCATGGCGTGCGTTACGTGACACAACCAGCTCGCAAGTCATATTCTCACAGAGCCATTTTTCCACTACTTTACGGACACCAACTGCGGTGACCACAATTACCATTTTTTTACTCATAATATTGACCGTGCTGTATGTTATTCAACTCTTATTCTCCCGGTGTACTGGTTTCCCCGAAACTTCATCCCCTTGGTGAAGCCGCCCGGATATCCCAGTTCCTTGCTTCTCGCGTTTGCCAGCAACAAATGTTCCCGGCTAAGGGAGGCTACAAAACCTTTGTCCTTTTCCAGTCCCATCTCTCGGGCCTTCCGGGTGACGCTGCGTTCGGAAACACCGAGCATTTCAGCCAGCTCCCGGTTGAGGGTATTGTGATAGTGACGACGCATGATGGAAAGCATATTACCGTTCCAAAAGATACGGGTGGAATATCCCTTATGCTCGACGAGCCGTCCCAGTGTCCGGTGCATGAAAGTACCGTCAGCAACCTTCCGGTGCTTGCGGTACTGTTCACGCTTGTACGCCAGCACACATTCATGACACCAGGAACTCCGTCCCCCATTCTTCAACGGATAGAACTCACGCATCCACAACTTTCGGCCGCAATGCGGACAGACACGTTTACGTTTCTGCTTGTTGTTATTTTCACTCATAGCTGTTTATGCTGCATTCATCAGTTCATATTCAAATTTTCACCGAACGGAATAGTATTAATGTCAGCCTTTCTCGTGTAGGCCTGCATAAGTCCCACGGAAAGCAGCATATAGACATTCTTATTCGCTTTGACAACCCCGGAAATAGAGCCGACAATATGTTCAGTCTTGCCGGTAATGATTGAGCCGGCTATCTGCTCAAGCCCGTCTGGATGGTCCTCACTGACCGCAACGCTCATAAAGGCACTAAGATCGTTTTCCTTACAAAAGTTATCCACGTATTGGCAGAGTTCCTTTACTGCCTCTTTCTGTTTTTCTGTAATCATTTTAGTAAAATTTTAATCATTAATAATTATATGTTATTTCTCAAGAATATAGTCGCACTCAAGAACTTTGACACCACCGTAAAATGTCACTTTGGACGTATCAGTGATACCAAAATGTTCTTTATCCGCGAAAATCATATTTTTCACACCGGACTTCATTTGCCGGACAACGTCCTTAGCCCTTTTATCAGTCCAGCTATGAGCGGCAAAACCCGCTTTGAACTGGTAAGTGGTCGTTATGGCACCGTTCTGGATTCTGGTGGAAACGGTAACTGTACCCACACAATTTTCTATTGTTCTCTTCTTTCCCATGATGATTATTTATTTGTTGGTTTCCAATCCACTGTTATGATCGCATCCAGTTCACCGCTGCCTTCACAGACCGGGCAGGGCACCTGCACGTCCTCGCGGCTGCCCTCCTCCGTTCCCCAGAACCAGCCGTTGCCCTGGCAATAACCGCACTTGTGGCCGGTACTGACGAAGTTCTCACGGTTAGGCCCCTTACACATATAGGCGGGAGGACAAATCTCCAGCTGTTTCTTTATCCTGCTCATGCCTGGCCTCCTTTCTGTTTCGGTCCCGCCACATTCCAATAGTCATAGGCGCCCTTCTCCCAGATTGTGTATTCACCAGTGGCCCCCTGATAACGTCCCTTACTGAAGGCGACGTAGCCCTCCACCCATATCTTCAGGTCGGCATCATACATCACGCTCGTGGCCGCATCACCTTTAGGATTCTTGCCACGGGCATGGCTGATGAAAACAAACAGCTTGTCCGGAAACTCCTCCTTCAGCTGGATATAGTCACGATACGTCATCTGTGTGTATTGGAAGCTGTCAATGATCACGATGTTGAAACTCTTATGACGCCGGAGCCTGATCTTCAAGGTGGGGATGTCCTCCTTGATGAACGCCAAATGGCGGCTTACCTCGGCCATACCAAAGCGCCGCAGGTTATTTTGGACTGTCAGAGAAGTGCCTTCCTCCAGGGAGTTGAACGCCACACGGTCATACTTGCAAAGTTCCTTGCAGAGCTGCATCACGAAAGAGGTCTTGCCGTTACCACTGTTGCCCCACACGAACCAGCAGCCCCGGACTTCCGGAGTGTCGAAGGCATCCTTCCATTTCCCCTCAAAAGGGAATACGTCATACTTCTTGTTCAGAATGTCCCTGACATTCAAGGCACGTCTCATGCCCGCTTTTTTATTATCCTTTTTCTCTTCTTCCATGGTCAGAACAGTTTTAGTTGTCGGATATTGTCTATTTGATCAAGCACGGCCTGCCGTGCGGCACCCCGCAGTTTCTCGTGGCAGAGCATCCTGCCGAGTGCCCACAGAAGGGCATTCTCACGGGTGGCAAACTGTCCCCATTTACGTCCCGGGTTGAAACCGCCACCGGAACCGCCCACCTCCATGTGAACGCCGGCAACCCACCAGCCGTCCTGCTGTCCAACAAGGGCGTCCAGGTAGTCGCGACCATTCCGGTAAACGGTCACCGTCTCGTATTCCCTCAAGACTGGGTAATCGCTCCAGGGAGCAGGAAGCTGCTCGCGACCGTCGATCTTTAAGTATTCAAATTTGTTTTCCATATCCTTAAAATTACGTTTGAACGGTATTTGAACGGGAGTCATTCCCCCACCATGCGTTTCACCTTGTGAATGGACTTCCTCACACGCCGCAAATCAAAGTCACATGTCGAAGCCTCCTTTATCACCTTATCGATGTCTTTTTTGTCAGTCACACCGTTGGCGGAACAGATCGCGAACACATCGTTCACGTCTGTAGGCT
>NZ_GG774706.1:195566-293547 GCF_000162515.1 Bacteroides sp. 1_1_14
TCTCCTCCAGTTTGTTGTACAGGCTGATGAAGTAGTGGAACACCGGTTCGGTCAGCTTGTCCGCCTCGTCGAACACCAGCAGGGGCGCGTCCATCTGGATGATATCATCCAAAATAAGTCCCCACACCTCACGGATATTATACCCTTCAGTCCGGATCCCGACCGTGCGGGCTATCTCGCGGACAAAGTCACCTTTCTTCATGTCCTCGGAGCAGAGAATATAGAAAACCTCCTTATGCTCATGAAGGTAAACACGGGCGGTGGTACTCTTGCCACAACCGGCCTCACCAGTCACCCATGTGACATTGCGCCAGCGCTGCGCATCGGAGAGCACAGCCGTGATCTCCTGGTAAGCGCCAGTCTCCACGATCTGCCAACCGGTAGCGCTTACACCACCGACCTGCGAGGCGACATTACGGAACATCTCGTCACTGATATTCTCATAACGCCCGTTCAGGATATTGCTCACAGTACCCACACTGACTCCCTTCAGACTACCCGCGGCCTTCGTCTGGCTCGGATACTTCGCCACGTAAGCCCGGAGGCTCTCACTGATGGCGTTCTTCTCTTTCATTGTAATTTCCATAATCAATATTTTTTATCTTGTTATAAATCTGTTCCTTATAATTTCCCGACCACCTTGCGGATGCTCACTTCCTTCTTCTCAAAGCTGTCCCATGTCACGTTGCTGATGACTTTCATGTCACGGCCTATGGAAGGACGGGGCGGCTGGCTGTATTTTCTCGTGCGGCGGTCAATCTGGCGTTGCGCCTCCTTTCCGAGACCTTTCAGGTCAGGAGTACGCAAACCGTTCTGTTCCGGTGCGACACCATGCTCATACTCGATATCTTTGGCGACGACCTGACGGTTTATACGCTCATTGACGACGGCCTCCTGCTGGGTGCGGATGAAACGTTTTTCGGCTTCCGTCTGCTCCTGCTGGGCACGGTGGATCATCAGCGGGAACGAGGCCACACACTCGAAACGCATCGCACCGCCCTTGTCCTTGTAAAGCAACCGTACGCTGCTCATGTCATAGGGATCGTACTGGACATAGAACTTCTTGTAGGTATTACGCCGGCGCCATTCCAGGTCAGGCTCACCGGGAGCGGAGAAAACCTCGTAAGGGTATTTCTTTCCCTGTACCGTGATCTCGATACCGCTGGCGGTGAACAGCGACGGTTTATCGGTTGTGTACCAGAACATCTCCACCATATCAGGAACGCTGACCGGATCGGTGCCCTCGTTCACGCTGGTATTGTACATCTCAATACGGGGGATGCCAGTGGCCGGGTGCTTCATTGAGTTCCACTGCTCACGGGCAGCGGCATACTGTTCCTTCAGTTCCTCCAATGTGGGAAGGGAGTCGATATTCGCATTGATGAATTCCAAATTCGGACAGCTTGTCTCTCTCTTTGCCGTAATGTTCTGCCCGGTGAAACCGAAACGTTTCTTCAATACCTGGCTCTGGAAGCGGTAAAAGATGTTCTCGATCGTCTTAGATTCGCCATTATACGGAGCTGTCGGGCGGTGGATACGGCTGATCTTCGAGAAAAGCCCCAGCGCCGCGTTCTTCTTGTGGCCGCCCTGGTTGTCGCACACGATCTCGTAGGGTTTGTGCCGGCTCGTCTGGATAGCCATGCGGAAAGCATGGTACTGGGCGATATAGTCCTCGTTGTCGCTGATGTAATAGCCAAGAAGCACCTCGCTGTAGGCGTCCACCACCTCGTACACGCTTGTAGTGCACTTGTTTCCGTTCTCATCACGGTAGTAGAGGTTCAGCTTCGTGCCGTCGCCATACCAGAGGCTGTCACGACGGCCCGGAAGGATGGTCCGGTGCTTGCGGTCATAACGCTGGTGCGCCTTCATTTCCCCATAGACCGCATCATACCACAGAGGTTCGACACGTGGGCTGTTGAACCATTCGCGGAGGCTACGGGGACTCTTCAGAGGCTTCCAGCCACGTTCCGGAGCGACACGGTTGTACTCCTCGAAGATCTCCATGTCAGTATAAACCGGAACGCGGCTGCGTTTCAATGCTACAAGGTAACGCCCGCCGTCCTCCTCGATCTTCAGCGTGTTGCTGTTGCCGTATTTACCGCTCACAAGCACACCGTAGTTGTCGGGACGGAACTTGTTTATCAGGGCTTTCAAACGCCCCACACTGCCCGGAAGGCTGTGCCCGTACACCGGACGCCATTCCTCACTCGTGACAAGCAGAAGCTCCCAAAGGTTACGGCGGAAACCGGTCAGCTTGTTATTGGATGAACTCAAGCGTTTGAACTCTTCCATCAGCGCGTTCAGTACCGAGGCATTCCAAGTGTATTCCTTCTTCACATCTACGGGAAGAGCGACCATCTCACCGTTCTTGTCGTAGCGGTACTCCTCAAAAAAGCGTTCGGCCTTCTCGTCTTTCTTCACTATGTTACGAATCATTTCCTGTCTCATTTGTTTCTCGGGTTCGCCATGACGCTCAACCCAACGTTTCTTGTATTTCTCGGGAAGGGAGGAATAGGCATACAAGGCGTGGCCGCCTTCACCACCGCCACGGGAAACGACGTCAAGTTTATCCCGGGACAACTGGCTGTTCAAAGTACCTTTGGGCATTATATCCAGTAACTCCGTGTAAGTTACACACAATATATTATCAAAGTATTCCATCTCCCGTTCTGTTATTAGTCCTCCAAATCATTCAAAGGGACTTGCCTCTTCATCAGCCGCGCCGAAGCCCCGAAGTTCAGCACCACGAGAAGCTCCAGCAGCGGGTGGTCAAAGACCAGGGAAAGCAGGATCCCGAAACTCAGACAGAAGTAAAGCACGCAAAGACGCTGCTTCCAGTTCAAGTGTATAAACCAGCGCAGCTGGTCACCGAACAATGCTATCAACTCATTTTTCATCGCTTTCCTTCTTCTGAGGGTTACCACCTACCTTGGTTCCACCGCGCTCGATAGCGAGCTTGCGGATGGAACGGGCCAACTTGCTGTTCTTGCGGAATGCAAGGGAGTGGGAAACCATTTCCCGGGAACAACCCAGTAAACCGGCTATTTTACCCACCTCGCTGTATTCTACGACTATTCTCTCTTTCATAATTCGCTGATAAGTTAAATTATTGTAGCGGGCGGTCACGGACTCGAACCGCGGACCATAGCCTCTCCCTTGCGGGAATTTGGCGTGTTCTACCAACTGAACTAACCGCCCCGGAAATCTATCGGAGTTCTTGTATGGCATCCTCCGGAACACATATCACAGTCCAAACCTGGCCATCTTTCATATAATCGACATTATATTCCCGCACGAACGTACAAATGTTATAGTCCCAGTCGCGGATTACACCATCAATGACTTCACCGTTCCTCTTGGTGATTCTCACACTTTGTCCCTTTTTAAATTTTGCTTCCATTATATCTTCGTTTTAAGTATATCAATATCAATTACATCCAACACGTTAGATGTTCTTAGGCTATTCACGATAAGGGTGGCTAATACTATACTGTTTTCTGCCATCCACCTCTTTGCTTGCCTGACAGCCACTTCTTTGCTGTACCCATCCGGAATAAAAGCCCCCAGGTCATTATAACTCCGATCTGTCAATTCAAAATAATACCGTTTCATAACCTTCTATTTTTCTTCTTTTTATATTTCTCATTGTCACCTCAAGCCTTTTTTGTAGCTTTGGGGCGGTGTTCACACTTTGAACACGTTGCAAATATACAAACATGTTTTCAATAAACAAAAATAAAATGGGAGAAAGTGAAAACATTTTTTCAATAAAACATTTACCAGCCGTAAATGAAAGAGTAAAACAGTTGGTCGATTTCTATGCTAATGGCAGCGTAAAGCGCTTTAGCGAGATGATTCATCTATCAAGTTCTCAAAAACTTAATAGAGTATTTAATCTGGATAAAAGGAATAATGAATATCCAGAGGTTAGTAGTGACATCCTCCTCTCAATTGCAAACATGTTTGCAGATATAAATACAGAATGGCTTCTAACTGGTAGGGGAGAGATGACAAAAACGAACCGACCAACATCGACAGAACACATACAAACAAACTGTGTTTCTAAAAATAAAGATAATGAAAAACCCGGTGATAACCAAGGTCTTTCTCCTGAAATATTCGACAAACTTCTATCTACTATAAAAGAACAGCAGATAACAATAAAAGAACAGGCAGAAGAAATAGGAATACTCAAACAAACAATCGTACAACTCAAACAGGAAAGCGCGGGGCGTGTTTCAGATGCAAGCAATTCTACAGTTGCCGATGCCGTCTAAGATGCGTTTTGTGGGGTAAAGGGGGTGAAAAGTAGTAAAATGCTGATTTTTAAAGCAATGAATTAAAATATAGGGGAGTAAATATATATTATCAAAATTACATTCACTCCCCTCAATAATCTGAAACAAGCAAAAAACACGGTACGAAAATAGCGTTTATACATACCATTCACAAAAAAAAACAGCAAAAATGAATAAGCAAACGAATAAGCTATCGAAACGTTTCGTTTTTGTAATGGCTAAAATGAATAACCTAATGAATAAGCAAGTGAATAACCTCTCCATTTTTCCAACCGTTCAAACCATTCAAATAAAAAGTAACTTCCTATGATATACTATTTGAATGTGGATCGACACGAATACAACAAAAAAAGCCGCAAAAAGCGGCTTTATGGACGTTTTAAGGCTGTTTCAGCCCTTTCTGGTAGTCTTTATCAGGTGTGACTGGATAATCATCGCACATTTCGTGTATTTTACGGCTCCATCGGTCAAACCGGCATGTAACAGGCTGCTTTTGGTGATGCCGACCTGGCCTTCGGTCAAAGTATCAAATATGGCAGAAATACTGCCGAAATAGAAGTTCTTCTTCTCATAAATCAGGTGCACATGGATAACTTTAGTCATAATATATGGCATTTATTTTATTGCAAATATACCAAATATATCGTATATGGAATAATTTAGATAAAATAAAAGTGGAAATACGTCATGCACTCCCCTACTCTACTTGCATAAACCGGTCCGTTTGACTATCTTTGTACATGAGAGCTGATCAGAAAAGGCTTATGAAGAACAATCGGTGATAGCACTCCCGAAATCTCCCCTATCCCACCTTCAATGTAAAGCATTTCATTTGAACGGCGTTCAAACGGGGCTCAAATGTAAGCCCAATGTAAAGCGATGTAAACGCTTCGTTTTTGCAGCCCATTCTCCCCTACTCCACCCTAACACTTTGACAACCAAAGCAATCAGCCATTTTCAGGCCGACCACATATTGACACGCTTCGTTTTTCCCCCCTTAAAAGATAAGGTGAAACGAGGCTGGGAGATTCTATTGTCGCTTCTTTCATTTTAGTTATAAAAATAAGACATTCCTTCTTTCTCATTATTTAATAGTGTCGGAATAGACTTATCCTCTTTCTTGCTGTTCTTAGCAGGCTGTTACTTTATCTGTATTTTCAATAGCCTCTTTTCTTTTCAGATAGACTTTCTGAAGTAGTCAGATTATTAATGATGTAATAGAAACTCATGTACTTTTGGCTATAATCAAGTTTTGAGACTGACAGTAATAAGCTTTGATTCGCAAAAAATATTTAGTAATAAAAATAGTTGGAAAAAAGTTTGGTATGGCAGCTTTTTTTGCACTACATTTATCATTCATCGCTGTTTCAAGTTAGGCGTTTCCATTTGAACAGATAAATCCGACAGCATTCCCCGATCATAGTTATTGTATTTGAAAACAATGATTAGAATGTAGTTTTTCGATGTGGAATTGCAAGGTAACATAATAAATAAAGCTTTAATTAATTTGGACAAAATGAAAAAAGTACTGTTAACTTTAAGTTTGAGTATCGTTGCGTCGATGGGCAGTTTCGCGCAGAATGAACCCTATAAGAATCCGAAACTTGCTCCGGAAGAGCGTGCGGAAGACTTAATAGGGAGATTAACCTTGAAAGAAAAAGTAGGATTGATGAAAAACTCTTCTTTTGCGGTAGAACGGCTAGGGGTTGCTCCCTATAATTGGTGGAGCGAGGCTTTGCATGGTGTTGCCCGCAATGGACTGGCTACAGTGTTTCCGATAACTATGGGTATGGCATCTACCTTTGATGATGAAGCAATTGAAAGAGTGTATGTTGCCGTCAGTGATGAAGGACGTGCTAAATTCCACGATGCACATCGCCGTAACCGCTATGGATATGGAAATGAAGGGCTTACTTTCTGGAATCCGAATGTGAATATTTTCCGTGATCCGCGTTGGGGAAGGGGACAGGAGACTTTCGGCGAAGACCCTTATCTGACCACCCGTATGGGAGTAGCTGTAGTAAAGGGAATGCAGGGACCGGCAGATGCCGAATATGACAAGGCTCATGCGTGTGTCAAGCATTATGCAGTGCATAGTGGTCCTGAGGCGAAACGTCACTCTTTTGATGTAGAAGATCTCTCTCCCCGTGATTTATGGGAGACGTACCTTCCGGCTTTCAAGGCTTTGGTGCAGGAGGCAGACGTGAAGGAAGTGATGTGCGCTTATCAACGTCTGGAAGGAGAGCCCTGTTGTGGTAGCAACCGGTTGTTAACGCAAATATTGAGGGATGAATGGGGCTATAAACATTTGGTTGTAAGTGATTGCGGTGCTATTGATGATTTCTTTGTGAAAGGCCGCCATGAGACACATAAAGATGCTGCGGATGCCAGTGCTTCTGCTGTGATCAATGGAACTGACCTTGAATGTGGTTCGATATATTCGCATTTGGAGGAAGCTGTGAAGCAGGGATTAATTACAGAAGAACGTATAGACACAAGTTTGCGCCGTTTGTTGAAAGCCCGTTTTGCTTTGGGCGAGATGGATCCGGACTCTATCGTTCCCTGGAGCAAAATTAGTATAGATACTGTGGATTGTGATTTGCACAAACAGATGGCGTTGGATCTGGCACGTAAATCTATGGTATTGCTTCACAATAATGGTGTGCTTCCATTGGCAAAAACAGGGGCACGTATCGCAGTGATGGGACCGAATGCGGTTGATTCGGTGATGCAATGGGGAAACTACGAAGGAGTACCTTCGCATACCTATACCATTTTGGAGGGAATACGCAATAAGGTTGGTTACGTTCCTTACGAAAAAGGATGTGAATTATTGGAGAATCAGGTTTTTGATTCTTACTTCAATGAGATTTCCAACAAGGGATATCATGGTTTAACCGCCACTTACTGGAATAATATGAACATGAGCGGTGATGTGGCTGCTACGGAGCAATACACTTCTCCGATTAATCTGAGTAACGGTGGTCATACGGTATTTGCTACAGGAGTCGGATTATACAATTTCACAGCAATATATGAAGGTACTTTCTGTCCGAAAAAGGATGGTAATTATACATTAATTATTGAGGAGATGATGGTTATCGGGTATATGTGAATGGCAGTAAGGTAATTGATTATTGGGGAGAACATGCCAGTGCAAAAAGAGAATATACATTGAAAGCTACAGCAGGGCAGGACTATAAAATAAAAATAGAGTATATGCAGGCAGGTGCAGAGGCTTTGTTGAAGTTTGATTTAGGTATTTATCGGCAGATCCCTGCTACAACAGTTGTTGATAAAGTAAAAGACACGGATATTGTCATTTTTGTAGGTGGTATTTCGCCGGATCTGGAAGGAGAAGAAAAGCATTTTGTTAATTGTCCCGGATTTGCTGGCGGTGACCGTACTTCAATTGAACTACCGCAAGTGCAGCGTGATATCCTGAAAGCATTGAAGAAAGCGGGTAAGAAGGTGGTGTTTGTCAACTGTTCCGGATCGGCGGTTGCATTGGTTCCTGAGATGGAGTCTTGTGATGCTATCTTGCAGGCATGGTATCCTGGGCAGGCTGGCGGACTGGCTGTGGCGGACGTTCTGTTCGGAGATTTTAATCCGAGTGGAAAGCTACCCGTTACTTTTTATAAGAATACGGACCAGTTGCCGGATTTTGAAGATTACAGTATGAAGAACCGTACCTATAGATATATGACGGAAGTTCCTTTGTTTCCTTTTGGATACGGATTGAGTTATACTACTTTCGATATTTCTAAAGGACGTTTGAATAAGAAAATTATATCTGCCGGACAGGATTTGAATTTTAAAGTCAATGTGAAGAATACAGGGAAGTATGATGGAGCTGAAGTTATTCAGGTGTATGTCCGCAAAGTAGATGATGCGGAAGGGCCGATAAAGAGTTTGCGCGCTTTCCGTCGGGTACCGCTGAAGGCGGGAGAGACTTGTGTTGTATCTATTGATCTTTTGCCAACTACATTTGAGTTCTTTGATCCGACTACAAATACTATGCGTATTATGCCCGGAAAATATGAAATCATGTATGGCAATAGTTCGGATATACCTTCGGGGAATAAATTGAGTGTAACACTTCGGTAATAATATTACTCATTAATGGGGGTGTCAAAAGTCAGTAGCAATAGCTTGTGTATTCACCTACCACCTCTCCCTGCAGGTACTCCTCCTTCCCGAAGGAGGAGATTTAAGATACTGCCGACTTTTTTGTCAGCCCCAGTTTCGTTACTTTTGACTTTTTACACTCTCATTTATTTTTCGGGAAATTCAGTCTGGGATTTTAAGGACAGCTGAGTGATCCTTATCCTTTTTTATCGTTCCTGTTTCATATACTGATGTAATGGTGCAGGAAGGGGCTGTGTTGTAATGCTATTACAGACTCAGGCTTTCTCACAGCGGATCAGTACTTTTTGTCCGTTGTTTAAGGTGCTGGCAAACAGATAGGTATCTCCACCTTCCGACAATTTGATTCGTTTACGGAGTTCGGCAACCGTAGCCGGAAAGTTACGTACTGTGATATTTGCTTTTTTCAAGTCTCCGAGACTTTCTTTTAGTTCTTTTTTATTAAGGCTGCACTGGCTGGTGATGTGGAAGGCTCTGCCGGGGAAGTTTTCAATTAACGCATCAGAAGTATAAAGATGACTGTTAGGATGCAGCTTTTTAACAGGAAATGCGGAGGCGATGCTGCGGAAAGCTCCGGCTTTCAGGAGTGAAGCGTTCGGCTCATAGAGATAATTTTCCAGTGTGTCGGTATAGTTGCATTCGCTGCACTGCTCCTGTTCGCGGGTGAATACGAAATGCTGTTCTTCCTGCGTCCCCCTGGTAGGGAGGTTTACGCAATGGATGGATATTTCTTCTGCCGATGCTTGTCCGAGTATCAGTAGTAACTCTTTGCATTCATTATTGGCAGATATGATGTGGACTTCCTGTACGTGTTGTAACTCTTTCAATGCCAATGACAAGTCCAGCATGGGCGAGAGTTTGACCATGACCTGTCCTGCTTTGTTCAGTAAGAGTTCTTCCAGTTCGGCTACATCGGGCTCACAGTCCGAGATGGCAACCGTCTTTCCTCCGTGCTCGTTGCGGCGGGCAGGATCGAGGAAGATGCAGTCTACCGGAGACATGGCTTGCAGATAACTCACTCCGTCCTCGTTCTTTACGTTGATATGGTTTAAGTTCAGGATGGGAAAGTTGTGTGCTGCTATCTCGCAGAGTTCCTGCTGACGTTCTACGTAGGTGGCGGATTTGAATTTGGCAGCAAGGAAAGCGCAGTCTATTCCGAATCCTCCGGTCAGGTCTGTCAGGGAGTTACCTTTTAAAAGGGTTGCTTTGTAGCGGGCGGTGACTTCTGACGAACATTGCTCCAGTGACAGGTGCTTCGGGTACCATATATCATCCGTATCTCTCCATGATGGAATCTTTTCGGCGGCAACCTGCCTTCCTGCTATCTGTGTGATGGCGGTCGGCATATCTACGTTCGGGTATTTCCGGGCTTGCAGGGCCAGAGCACGTACATCATCCGTCTGATGTTCGCGGATAAAGAGCTGGGTTTCGGGGGAGATTTGCATCATAGGTTGTTTATATTCGGCGTTATATGGTGGACTTGTTTATGGTATTACGTTGTATTTCTTCCGGGCTTCTTCTCGGCTGCAGAAGTTGAAATGCCACCATTCGCTGGGCAATGCACGGAATCCGGCGGCTTTCATTACTTTCCTCAATAATATCCGGTTCTGACGTTCCGTTTCGGTGATTTTTCCGTTGCGTATCAGTTCGCCTTCTTCGGTGATGTGCGCTTCTACTCCAAGATGATCGACCTTTGTGCCCATAGGCAACGGTCGCCCCAGCGAGTCCTGAATGCTGATGTCTACCGCCAGGCCGTAATTATGAAGTCCGCCTCCACGGTTGGGGTTGGAGATATATCTGTATTTGGAAGTTCCTTTGACCACATCCCACATTTTTCTCTGTACGGACATCGGACGTGCAGCGTCGTAAATAATGAGACTGTAAGATGGATGCAGTGCCTTCAGTGCTTCTTGTGCTTTTAAGAGGGCATATGCCGCATGAGGATGCAGATAGGCTTCGGACAGGTCGTCATAAAGAATTTCTCCGGTGAAGTTATCCGCTTTTGTGTACATTAGGCTGATGGCGATGCTGTTGTCCAGCTCCGCTATATTTATTAGCCCCAGAGAATCCATGTAAAGAGCCATCGGGCTTTTCTGATGTTTTGGAATCAGTGTGCTGGCGGATTCATTTTTCTGCGAGGGGGATGTATAAATAGAATCTGCATCAATGGAGTCCGCATGAGCAAGGGATGTACAGTCGGATGCTGTACCTTCGGGGCTTGTATCTCCGGGTCCTGCGCACATAGAGTCTGTGCACGTTGTTTCGGTCTCTGCAGATGTCTTTGTCTCCTTATGCCCTGATGCACAGGAATACCCTGCCAGCAGAAAGCAAAAGACAGATAAACTATATTTCAGCATCATCATTACTCCTTTGGGTTTTGTGTGCCAAAGATACTTCTTTTTGAATTTAGCACCAATAAAAAGCCTTTTTTACGCTGTTTGTTGGATCTATATATCCTGCGCGTTGGACATATATGCCCTGCGTATTGGATATATATCCCCTGTACGTTGGACATATATATCCTGTATGTTAGGTAACTATGCCCTGCATGAACAGTAACTATACCCTATATGCAAATATAGTCTGAATACCGGCGAGCCTATGCTGCGTCAGACTTTTGACACCCTCTTCTGTGATTTATCCGGATTTTCAGCGGTTGATACTGGCTATTACTTTTTTCAGATTGGCCGTATTCTTCCATATTTCAAGTAGTTGCAGAATACGTTCATCCGTTACTTTGCTGTTATTGACAGACAGCAGTTCCGAATATATTTCCAGCAGCTTCTTCAGTTCCTTGACAGGCTGTTCCGGAAGTTCGGCAATCAGTGATGTAAGCAGCAGCTCCAGTTCCCGGTTGTGCAGTGGGCTGACGTTTATCATTTGCTGTTGTATCAAGTCGGTAAGTCTTTTCAGAGGTCCCCATCCGGTACGTTGGTGTGAACCCAGTATCCTGCCGATACGTGCACTGTCTATACATCCTGTGCTGACACGGTCCGTCCATATTCCGGCGGCATAAGAACGGGAAGTCTTGTCGGCTACCAGCATACAACTCGCTTCCAGCAGATAAGAGGTCTCATGCCATTCGTGCCTTAATTGGTGAAGTGCCTCTATAGTGGCTTGGGTGATACCAACTTCTCTCACTTCATTTAGCATCGGATCATAAATGGCACAGCGGATGCACCATACAAACAATGGCTCCGGTGTATTGGGAGCTAGCCATACAAGGCGGGGCAGATCGTTTTGTATATCGTCATAACGTTCTATCTGTGAATACATTTCCACCAGTAGCGGATGCGGGTCATACGAGTGATAATTCACTCTCTCATCATACTTTCCTTTGTTGACGATGTGGATGTTCTCTCCTTCCGGAACATTGAAACTAAGGGTTGAAGATGTCCAGTTGACCACTTTGTTGTGATAATCAGTATATGAATGAGGCGTTTGGAAAGTCCACCATGAGAAGTTTCCCGTCAGAAATTCGCGTGAGCTTTTGCTATAAGAGAAATCTTTAAATTCAGTATAAACCGTCTCCGGTGATTTGATCAATCCTGCTGTCATCCACCATGAAGGGTGGGCGAAGGGAGCTTGTGGAACTGCATCTTTTGCTCCCATCAAGAAGGAAAACAAATTTTGGTATTCCCCTTCCAATTCCTGAAGGACAGTCGGAAGGTCTTGCGAGGGATAGTCATTCAATGCCATCCTCGACAGGGCTATCTGCATATCCATATCGTCCGGATCGGCATTGGCCTGCTGATATTGTCCGAGTCTTTTTATCAGAACTATGGGGTCAATAAATGTAGGCGTATGCGTAGGAGTGGATAGCATGGGAAGTCGGTTCTCGTTGCTTTCCAAAAGGTCTAATGTCCGGCACAGTAATTGTTTGTGAATAGGTAATTCCGTTCTTTTATTACTCTTCTGGCGGATGGTTATTTTCTGCAGATTGCGATATCTCCACTGACCTTTCTGAAGTTCGTCTTTCTGCACCATTTTCTCGTGCAGGGTGCTCAGTTCTTTTGCTTCTATGGGGAAACGCTTGATTAATAGTTTTGCATAGTCGATAAGGAACGTTGCCATCATAGAATCCGATATTCCGTTGCGTGAACTTCCGCCATTGATAAGTAACTTATAGGCACGTTGAAGAACAGGTGTCCATTGGCTGATATGTTTCGCTTCCAGTTGCTCATTCCATTCTACCAACGCATTCAGGAAAAGGTCGAAGTGGTATAGCTCATTGGAATCTAGTATTTGGCTGGCCAGAAATATCAGGTCTTCGATGGAAGTAATTTCCTGTATCCGGTTGTCTTCCCGAAGGATGGGTGGCATCGGTTCATAGTCGAAGGAGGCGACATTTGCCTGCTCGTCAAGAGTAGTCAGCAAGACTTTATCGGTAGATAAAGCATCTGAAACATTGTCTTTCAGATAAGCTGCCAACTCTTTTTTAGTGCTGGTCAGCATTGTTTCTGCATAAGCAGAGAGTGCTTCTTTCAATGTGGGCGACTCTGTTTCTCCAAATGTTTGAATCAGTTTCACTATCTTGTTCTGAGTAGATTCGTCGCGACTCATCAACCCTTGTGCGGCAGCGCAACAGATGGTATCACGATATTCTTTTTTCTCTTTCGCCAGTTTGCTGAGAACTCCCAGCGTGTTTTGATGGACAGCTTTTACGTCCGAAGCGAAGAGGACAGCGGTCTGATCCAGAAAATCATCTGTCAGGAACCGGGGATGGCTGCACAGATTCTTCAGAAGACCGAGAATGATATTGATTGGACGGCTATGGGGAGAAGATAGTGCGGCAAACATTTCCGGCTGCAATGTCAGTTGTTCTTCAACGCTGGGATTGAGTGCCGTAAACATACCGGCAAACCAGCTGCACAGGTTCTTGTTGAAGTTCCGGTTGATTGCCAGCAAAGACTCTTTCAGTACACGCATACGGTCTAACTTTCCATTCTCGGTGAAGTGTTGGAATGTATAATAAGGATATCCTTTGGCCGGATTGGCGTGCCAGTTTTGCCCGCAGTCATATTCAAACAAATACCAGATGTGCTCGTTGATTGTAATATCCCGCTTTTCTAATACGGGGGTAGTGTGGATATAGTTAACCAGATAACCTGCTATCGTCTGCGGAGAGGGGGAAACGGTGAGAATACCCCTTTCTATCCAGTCCATCAATATCTCGTAGTCCATATTGTAAAAACCGCCGAACTCCTTACCTTCACCTTCAACGAAATAACTGTCCAGCCACGTGGGAATATGCCATGCGGCTATCTCGTTCAGATGCGCTGTGTTTATCCCCCATTCGTGTTTGCGAAATTCCTTGAGAGGAAAAATCACAAGGGCGGCAAGATCAATAATGTGATGCTGTCCCGACGTGGCACGCGTACCGTATGTCCTTTCTTCCAACTGGACAAACTTATTATAGTATTCTTCCAACTGACTGAGGCAAGGGATGAGGCTCTCCCGCTCCTCCTGTGCCAGTTTCTGCAGAAAAGGAATGATCTTCTGCCCTTGCTCTTTTTCTACTATCTCGGTAAGCTGTGTTTCTAGTGCAGTCATGGTTATAATTTTGATTGAAGGATATATGATAACAATATCCGTGTTTATAAATTAGTCTACTTTAAATCAATTAAGATCACCTGAAATGATAAAAAACTGATACCAAGCAATATTACCTATTACTTATTACCTGATACCTATCACCTATCACCTGCCTAATGCAGTAACTACTTTTTTCAGATTAGCATTCTTTTTCCACATTTCCAGGCGCTCGCGGACTTTGTCGTCAGTTACGCAATGACCGTTCATGCGAAGCACTTCCGCGTAGAGTTCGAGTAACTGTTTTTGTCCGGTGACCGGATTGTCGGGCAATCCGCCGATCAATACAGTGAGTAACTCTTCCAGTTGTTGATTGTGAAAGGCGCTTCGTTTGTATATGCTTTCATACACTTCTGTGGTGAAGCGTTTTAGCGGAACAATGCCCATATTGATAATTCGTGCTACTATTTCTCCTAGCCGGTGATTGTCTATTCTGTTGTTAGCGATGCCTTCCACCCATAGCTCCGCAGCGTATGAACGGACGGTTTTGTCAACAAAAAGCAGGCCTCCGCCCAGCAACAGTAAACTCATCTCCCGAAGCGGACAGTGAAAAGACAATAACATACGTAAAGCATTGGCTACACTGCGTTTGCTCTCTTCCTGCGGTGAACCGAAATCCATGTAGCAGTTAATGATTTGTGCAACCAGTGGTTCCGGTTGGTTGGGGAAGAAGCTGAACAGACGTTCCATATAGTCGGAATCGCCTATATTGTATCTGCTGTTGATGACCAGATGTTCTTGCCAAAGCTGGTGGCTGTTGTGTTCTGCATACTCATGCCACTTGTAGAAATCGAGCTGGAGCAGACGTGTATCTGCTGCATATTGATTTTCTTTCTGTGCCGGTTCTTTCCAGCCGTAATTTCCTGTTAGGTAATTGTGGGGCAGCGTGTTGCAGGAGAAGTTTTTGAATGCTTCAAATTCTGTATCCGGCTCTTTCACCAGTCCGGCTGCAAGCCAGGCAGATGGATGATTGTACGGTGGTTTGGGCTGCGTCTCTTTATCTAATAAAAAGAGACAAAGATGCAGATATTCATTATTTAATAATTGTCGGGCGACAGCAATGGCTTCTTCCTTGTCTTCTAAAGCGCAGCGTGCTATGGCCAGCTGAAAGTCCCATGAACAAGGCTTTACATTCGCTTCCTGATAAACGGCGAGCCGTCGTATAAGTTCGGTGCTCTGGATGTATGCCGGGCTATGTGTCGGAGTAGAGAGTAAAGGTAATGAGTCGCCTTTTTGGATTTTATGGATTACTTCCAGCCACAATTGTTTGATAGGTTCAAAACAGGTCCTATTGCTGTAAGTTGGCTGCCAGTCTGCAAGACGCTTGAAAGCACGTTCGTCGTAGGCTCCTCTGTTTGCGTCTATCCCTTTAAGTCTTTCTTCCAGACGGGTGAAGAGCTTACTTAGGAATCCTTGGTTGGCAGTGTCTTTTTGTGTCCATAAACGTTGATATTCCAGCAGGAAAGTGGCAAGAAAGTTCTCGTATACCGCCCAACTATTGATAATGATGTTGGCTGCCCGTTGGAATACAGGCTCCATCCGGCTGAAATCTTCTTCATCCAACTGAGGATGGAAGGCGATGAGGGCGGCAATCGCTGTGTCTGTTTCCCAACTTTCATTCATGTCGAACAGGCGGCTGAGCTGGAACAGAAAATCCTCTTTATTGGCAGGAAACGGGATGCGGTTGTCTTCCCGACAAATACGAACCTTTTCTTGGAAGGTTGTTTCGGGAAGGCCGGCTTCTTCCGCAGGCTGCTTCATGAAAGAAACAAGTATATCCTGTACGCTCTGGAACATCTCGGATTGGTAAGATAGCAATGTCTCTTGCAATGTAGAAGAGGATGCGTCTCCGTATTTTGATATAAAGCTGGCAGCTTTCTTTTGCAGGCTTTCATCTTTCTTCAGGAATAGTTGGCAGAGTGGGATGCAACATGCTTCTTTCATTTCGGGGTGCCCGGTAACGATCTGCTCAAAAATGGAATAAATAGTGAGCAATGAGTTTTTGGGGCTGGAAAAGAAAAGAGTAGTCGCACGCTCGATAAACTCCTGATAGTGGAACCCGCCTTCGGAGGCAATCTTTTTTAGTTGTTGTAACATCACATTCACCGGTTTGGTGTATGGAGAGGTGAACACTTGCATGATTTCCTCTTGCAGGGATATGAGTTCTTCCGCCCTTGGCTGCAATTCTTCAAAGAGTCCGGCAAACCAATTTACCATGTCTTTTTTAAAACTTCGGTTGAAGGTGGAAAGTGTCGCTCGCAGAAGTCGGTTTCTGTCCAGATGTCCGTCGAGCGAGAAACGATAGAAAGCGGCGCTAAAGCTTTCATCCCGTGAGGTGGTCCCTTCTTTATAGGCTGTTTGGGCACGGTCATTATGATAACCAATGGATGATTCCTGTTCGAAAAGATACCAAATGTGTTCTTTTAGGGTGATTTCTCTTTTTAACAGTAAATCGCTGTTAAAAGTGTCTTTCCCTTTAGGAAGGGAAGATCTGATACAGATGTAACCGGGCAATATTTGTGCGATACGTTTTGGAGAGAGTTCTTGCATATAGCCCATATCTATCAGCTGCATGAGCTGTTCGTAGGATATATTGAAATTCAAGTAACTTTCCGCATCATTTATATACTCTGCCAGCCAGCTGGGAGTATAAAGAGAAAGCAATTTGCAAAGTAAGTTGAAGTCTATGTGGTATCCCAGGTCCATTTCTCGTTTGTTGCCACATACGAACTGTACGGCACCCAGAAAGCGTGCCCGGTGATGATCGCAAAAAGTTTCACTAAACTTGCCTTTTATCCATTGCAGTTCCCGGATGGTGGGCAGGAATTTTCTCCGTTCTTTCACTGAAAGTTCTAACAACCTTTTGATAAAAGGTATCAATATCTTTTCTTCTTTCTCCGGAGTATCCACATAAGTTTTGGATAATTTCTCCAACTCGCGTTTCAGTTCTTCCATTGTACAAGTTTCTTTACTGCCAAAATATGTTTGCAGGCTCCCCGTTCTCCCTGATTGCCGCTAAACCAGGTACAGGTGCAACGTTCTTTTTCACTTTCCCTGTCCAAAATAACCGTATGTCTTACTCCTCCGCTCCCAGCGACACGTGCTTCTGTCCGGTTTCCGTCATTTGATATAATTTCCACTTTCTCTTCTTCCAATAGCTTCTCGGCAGCCATCATACGCGGATTGAGACTCAGGATGCGCTCTGTCTTAAAAGGCAGGCGACGATAAAAGAAACTATTCTCATCCAAGTCGAATCCCAGTAACCCCATAGCTGCCAGTCGTGCAGACAGAGAATCCACCTTATCGAGATCAATGTGCTCCTCAATAGCGAAAAGAGTGGGGTTGAACTGCTGGTTGGCGTAACTGTATTTATCCATCGCTTCTATCCATTTCTCCGGTACGTCTTCAAGCAGAGCGTCCAATGCCGCACCTTCTCCTGAGAATCCGCGCCAACATTCCCTCGACAGGGAAAGGCTGAAACGAACCGGACCGAAATAGAGTTGCCAGATGGTCGATTGCATTGTCGGATGAACAAAGACTCTCAGCTCGTCGGCAAATGGCAACAGGGGTTCGAGCAGGCGCAGACGATGTACTCCTCCGATACAAACGGCATTCAGACTTTTCACCGGTGAAAAGGCCGGTTTTTGTCCGCGCATCACCAAATAATAGTCACATTTCACGGTTCCTTTGGGGAGTGTCTGAAAGAGTTGCAAAGTCTGTATGCGATTGAAAGAATACATCCGTTCGGCAACAGACTGGTAAATCTGTACCGTGGTCAGCCCCTTTATCCATTTTACGGGCAGCGGTACTTTGCGTTCTATTACTTTTTCACCTTTATTGTAAAGCCCTACCTTCTTAGGTCCGACTGACATCACTACTTTTTCTTGTTTGCTGATGCTTCCCAATGCAGAAATCATACCGGCATTGAAGTCAACATTCGTTGTTCCGTTCTCCAGAAACTCTCCGTCGTGTCCATCGGGCAGTACGTCGACTCTGGCATATACGCCTGCACAATTCGAAAATCCTTCGAAGCGTAAACGTTCATTTCCTGCCGTTACAATCGGGTCTTTCAGCATGGAAAGCTGGGCAGGAGTCAGATTAAAACTGGATTGTACTACGTTGGACAACGCAATGAGGCAGCGTGCCGTCATATAAGGTTGTGTCAACTTCCCCCAAAAGAAACAGGGAGCTTCTTTCTTTTCTATTTCACTGTATTTTGCCAGAAATAATTCGTCCTGATCAGACGAACGTTGTAACACAGACGGAGCAGCGTATTGATATGAAATAGTATCGGTCATAGATAAATATATAAGTGCTTGTTGGACATTTCCCAAATATAGAAATTAAATCTCAGAATGGAAACTTGTTGAGTAGTTTACTCTGTTTGTGATGCTGGGATTGTGATTTTATAAAGTGAAATATTTTAGGTTGTTTGCTTCGCTTTTGCGTTTTGAATGCGAAAGTCAGTGTTCGCTTTTATGGATTGTTTTTTGTTTCAGTATAAATGATTGTTTATTGTATATTGCTGATAAATAAAGAGTTATTTGATTATTAAAAATTATTCTTAATAGTTTTAGATAGATCTTTATATCTAAATAAATTATTTTTTATAACTACAATTATATAGATTTTTTATATGTAATGGAGAAATAATATTTTTGCGGTGAAATATTACTTTCACATTAGAGAGAACTAATAAGTGTTATGAAATATAGATTAAGAAAAGGAAGCTGTTTGTGAAAATCGCTCCAATATTGTTTGTTTTGTTTGTGTTATCCCATTTTGGTGCCAAGAGTGGTTTTCAAAATGGGATTTTTTTGGGGGCTGACTAAAAAGTCGGTAGTATCTTAAATCTCCTCCTTCGGGAAGGAGGAGTACCCGCAGGGGGAGGTGGTAGGTGAATACGCAATTCTTTCATTCATAGTAAAATAGATACAACCTTGTTTTGCCTACCACTTCGGCTTTCAGCCACCCCTCCTTCCCGAAGGGAGGGGAATTGGAGATACTATTGCTTTTTTAGCCCCCCAAAAATTGATGATACTATTGACTTTTTAGTCAGTCCCTATCTAGGGTTTCTTTAATGATGCCCGTTTTATTTACCTCTTCCGTATCTTTAAAATCATAATTTTGTGGGAACTAGTATATTCTCATATACTTTGGCATGGAATAAATTCTCTGAAAGGAGGCGAAAATTAGAGGAAGCAATAGATTCGGTTCCGATGTCGGATATAAAAAAAGGTTGTAACAACTTGTGTTACAACCTTTTTTTGTGGACCAGCCTGGGCTTGAACCAGGGACCTCCAGATTATGAGTCTTTTTGTGAGATGTTTTATATAATTACATGGAATGTAAACGTATTGATAATCAGTGGATATTGAATTTTGCAGTTTGCAGGGAAATACATATATTTGCAATAGTTTTCGTGCGAAAAGGTCACCTGAAGGTCACCAAATCACAGAAAATCTCACTTGTAAATTAATGCATTATGAAGGAAGAAAACACTATTAAGGTCACCCAAAAAGCAAATAAGGAGCTAAAGACCACTTCAAGAGGTGAAAAATGCCTTGCAAAGTTTACCGCTGCAAATGGCAATGTGTATGGTTCGTTGACTCTTGACATACGAAAAGCAGGAGATTACTCGCAACCGCTTCCTGTTGCTGTGCGTGTATGTCATGCCGGGCAGAAAGTTTTTCTTCGTTTGGGCAAAACATATACAATGGAAGAATGGTTGGCTCTCTGCGATTATGAGAAAAGTGGTCGTCGTATTCAATTGACAGAGAGAAACGACATGAAGAATCTGATGGATAGAGTGGAGCTTATAGCCAATCAGCTTATTTCAGAAAACAACTTCTCTCTTCGTAAACTACAAGACAGATTTCAAGGCAGAAGGGATGACGACAGCACCATTATTACGGTGTGGGATTCATATATCCAATCTAAGACCAATGAGGGCAAAGCTGGTTCAGCTCGTTGTAGCAAGGATGTGCGCAACCGCTTTGTAAAGGACTTGGGAACAGACGTATCCTTTGCTGATATTAACAGGGAGTTTATCATGAAGTGGGTAAGAATCATGAAAAAGAACGAACTGAGTACCACCACTATTGCCATCGCGCTTCGTAGCCTAAGAACCATTATCAATATGTGTATTTCCAATGGTTTGATGAAAGGAGATACAAAGGAAATGTTCAAAGATACTGGTTACAATAAAGCCCAAAGTCGCAAGCATGAGTTTCTTGATGTGGCTACCATGCGTAAACTTTATGACTTTTGGAAAGCAGGCGAGGCAAAAGACAAGGACGGAAACGAGTTGTTTCTTGGGCGAGAGAAACATGCCATATTTCGCGACCTTGGATTATTCCTCTTTATGTATTTAGGCGATGGACAGAACCTTGCCGATACTCTCCGACTTACTTATGACGAACTATACTATGCCACTCATGGCAAACAACTGCGCTTTCTTCGGCACAAGACTCGTGAGCGAAACGAGAGTGCCAGCGAAGTGATATTTCCCGTTACCCCTGAAATTCAGGAGATACTTAACCGATACGGTAATGTCCCTAAACTCGGAAGGCGAGTATTTCCCATAATGAATGAGCTTCTTTCGCCTGAGCAAGAAATATGGGTTATTCAACGCTACAATAGATATATACGTGAACACATGGCTAAAGTTGCCAAGTTGTTGGAAATGGAGCAAATGCCATCACCGACTTGGGCAAGGCATAGCTTTGCCACCAACCTTAATAATTCGGGAGTTGTACCTTATAAATACATAAGCGATAGCATGGGACATAGCGGTGGTGGTGACATTACTTCCAATTATATCGGTGCTTATCCTCTTGCAAAGATGCTGGAGTATAATCATTATCTACTCAATGAGAAGCCCAAGGAGGCTACTCAGGTTGTTGATAAGAAAGCTCTGCTTGAGATGCTAAAAGGTTTGAGTGAGGAGGAGCGGCTGGAGTTGATAGCTAATCTGTCTGACTAATTATAGTTGTTTACCGCAAGAATACCAAATGAATTACCGCAAAAACGCAGAATAAAACACCACAAAAATACTGAATGAAATGCCGCAAAAAAAAAGATTGAATTACCACAAAAAACACGAATTAGAAATATAATTCGCAGAAAATGTGTATCTTTGCCATTGAAAAAGTGTATTATATGAGTTATTATAAAAGAACTGCCGATGCCCTGCTGCAAGACTTACTAGATGCATTTGGGGCAGTATTGATAGAAGGTCCCAAATGGTGTGGTAAAACCACTACGGCATCTCAACTTGCCAATAGCATTTTGAGAATGCAAGACCCAAGTATGCGTGAGGAGTATTTAGCCACTGCTAAAACTAAGCCGTCCATTTTGTTAAAAGGAAATACACCCCGTCTTATTGATGAGTGGCAAGATGCTCCAATGTTGTGGGATGCGATACGAACAACTGTTGATGACCGCCAAATCCCTGGACAATTTATACTCACTGGCTCCAATGCCGTTGATAAATCTCAAATACATCATTCCGGTGCAGGGCGTATTGCTCGATTGCGTATGTTGCCTATGAGTTTGTGGGAGTCGCAAGAATCTACGGGTGAAGTTTCATTGAAAGAACTTTTCAACAATCCTGATTATGATATTGACGGTAAAATGTCCAAGATGACCGTTGAAGACCTAATCTTTGCTGCATCACGGGGTGGATGGCCAGCTTCTTTGTTGGCTCGTACCCCAAAAGCTCAATTACTTGTGGCAAAGAACTATGTCCAAACCATTTGTTCTGACGATATTTCCGGTATTGATGGCAGGAAAAGGGATGCCAAACTGACAAGTATGATACTTCGGGCGTATGCCAGAAATGTTTCGACATTGGTTAAGAAAAAGTCTCTTTTGGATGATGTAACCTCGTCCGGCGAAGTAAGTTGCCACGTAGATACATTTGATGACTATGTTGCAGCTTTGGAAAAACTGTTTGTTATCCAGAACATAAGTGCATGGTGTCCTGCCATAAGAAGTAAGACCGCTATCAGAAGTAGTGTAAAACGATGCTTCTGTGACCCCTCTATTCCGATTGCTCTTTTAGGATTATCTCCAGAGGCATTAAGTATGCAGCTTAGGACGTTTGGATTTATCTTTGAGCAGATGTGTATTCGTGACCTAAAGGCGTACACCATTGATTTAAATAGTCATGTATCTTACTACCATGACCGATACGATTTGGAAGCGGATATAGTGTTACATCTAGAAGATGGACGATTTGCTTTAATAGAGTGTAAACTTGGTAGTAGCGAAATTGACGAAGGAGCGAAACACTTACTCGAACTCAAAAGGCTCATACAGGAACACAACAAAACGGAAAAACAAGTACCTCTTCGGGAACCCGATTTGCTTATTGTTATGACTGGTGGAAGCATGGCATACACTCGTCCTGATGGAGTAAAGGTCATTCCGTTGGCATGTCTCAAGGATTAACCAATCAACATATTATTTATATGGACGATGATATGAAGGAACTTCACCATGATGACTATCCCAGTCAATCAGCAATGCAAGAATGGTTTGAAGCGAATCGGGAAATCTATTCAGACTTTAAGAGCAAAATTCAATCAGTCCTAAAGAACCCGTTATGCGATAATCACAGTGAACTGACTGATGAGGAAACAGCCACACTCCAAAGTATAATCATGGAGGCTATGACCACGGAAGAAGATGCTGTCAATAAGATGATTGATAGATTCTCTTATGCCATAAAAGATGGAAATGTGTCCGCTTGTTGTCTGTACTGCTATTTGGAACTGGATAATGGGGTTGAGGAAATAGAAAATGCCATGACCAACTTTGAGCAATCTGAGGATGCAAAATACATCAAAGATGGCATCCATGCCTATTTAGAGGACAAGAAACGTGAAACTCAGGAGACGGTCAACAAGGATTTGAATTTGCTGAGTTTGCGCCGCTGGCACTATGACCATCCCGAAGAATATCAAGATTTCACAAATCTTTTTGCCAAAGCATACGAAGGTGATATGACTTTCTTCCTTAAAGGTATTTCCTACTTGACAGAGATGTTATCACTCAATGGAATTAAAGGCATTGCAGAATTGCTTGAAAGTCTTTGCCCCGGAACAGAGAGCTACAATAAAGCCCAATTCGCAAGCAACCATCAGCAAGTCCATGAGAAACTGACAGCCTTGTTCGATTCTACATTTAATCAAGAGGCTACAAAACAGAGGTTACTGCATAACAATCCTTTCATGTGCAGTGCGTTCTACTGGATGATATTTGACGATGGTTTTGTTAAAGTGGCAGATTTACTTTCTAAAACAATGATGGATGAGAACTCCTCCGTCTGGCAGAAAGGCTTTGGAGGACAATTCGTAAGGTCTTTAATGCTTACCAGCCTTGACAAAGCGGCTTATACCAAAGGCGCATGGAAGTCTATGGGTAAAAATGGTATGGCAAAAGAAGTGGTCAGCTCCACCTTGCAAGAATCCAAAGGTCGGCGTGGACGCAAGCAAGCCTGTGTCCTGCTCGAAGAAATGCTTATACAACCTCATGCGGAACTTCTCGCCAATGAGATACAGATAATACTTACCGAATGGATGGAAACAAATGGTACAGATTCCGTTCTTGCCTATATCTTTGCTGCGTTGGCTAATGGTGGCTTGCTTAATGACTCTTATAATTACCGAACTTTCCATACTGCCATTTTGGAGAAGTTTCCGTCTCTTGGATTCAAATCGGGTTTTGATTGGGCAGAAGCCCTTTATAATGCTATTATCAATGAACGTGGCTATGATTATAATTTGAACTTATCAGAAAGAGCTATTCAATCAGGAAAGAAACAAGCAAAGTTGATAGGCATAAGACTACACACTTTGCTTTCCCCTGATGTATATTGATTCCATCATAAACGCTTGATTAGTTAAAAAGAAACGCTGTTCCGTTAAAAGCACCTCGGCAGAAATCGACACGATTTTTACCGAGGTGTTTTCTTTGTATTCCATAGTAATTTCGCAGCATAATCATTTAAACAACATATTATGCAAGGAAATTTTATCATGTTACAGAAGGATGATCTCAAGCAGATTGTTTCCGAATTGGTAGAAGAGTTGGTAGGAAAGAAGCCCCAACCCGATTTAACATCAGAAGAGAGTGACGAATACTATACGCGCGACCAAGTATGTGAATGTCTTCACATCACCTACACCACTTTGTGGCGTATGCAGAAAGAGGGCATTATCATTGTTCGCAAATTAGGTGGGCGTAACCTTTACTCAAAGAGGGAGATTACCTTGCTTGTGAAATCGAAAGTACAGGGTCACGGTTGTAGTGAATTGAATGTATAATCCCAAGAGAAATAATATGGAAGAATTATACATTCGGGTAGGCACCACTATATATAAGGTAGTGCAGCAGCCTTTGGCCGATGGTACAACGGTCATTCGACGAATACAATGGAGCTTTGGTACAATCCGGCAAGACTACGGCAAAGACAACATTCCGCCTATCATAAAGTATAATGGCTTTTGTACGGTGCCGAGCCATACTAACTATCAAAAGGAAATCGCTGGCTTCTATAACCTCTATGAACCAATCGACCACGTCCCGGAAGAAGGTGATTTCCCCGATATTGAGAAATTGCTGCATCACATCTTTGAGGAGCAATACGAATTAGGGCTGGACTATATGCAATTACTCTATACGCAGCCCACACAAAAACTGCCCATACTCCTATTGGTATCAGAGGAGCGTAATACAGGCAAGACAACATTTCTGAATTTCCTCAAAAGTATCTTTCAGGATAATGCCACCTTTAATACAAATGAAGATTTTAGAAGCCAATTTAATGCAGATTGGGCAGGTAAACTTCTTATTGTTGTAGATGAAGTACTACTGAGCCGTAGGGAAGACTCCGAACGATTGAAAAATCTCAGCACTGCCCAAACTTACAAAGTGGAAGCAAAAGGAAAAGACAGACAGGAGGTGAACTTCTTTGCCAAATTCGTACTCTGTTCCAATAACGAACTCTATCCCGTTATCATAGATCCGGGAGAAAATCGCTATTGGGTACGCAAAATCCGTCCGCTCGAAAGTGATGACACCAATTTCTTGCTGAAACTCAAAGAACAGATACCGGCATTCCTCTACCATTTACAGCATCGTCCCCTATCCACCATCAAGGAAGGGCGTATGTGGTTCAACCCTGCTCTCATTAGGACTGAAGCTCTTGACCGCATCATTCAGTGTAACCGCAATCATACGGAGTTGGACATGGTGGAACTGATACGCGATATTATGGAAACGCAGCATGTGGACAAGTTTTCTTTTATTCCCCAAGATTTGATTCCTCTATTGACAATGAACGGTGTTAAGGTGGAGCAATGGCAAATACGAAAAGTGGTTAAAGATGTCTGGCGGCTTGTTCCGGCACACAATGCGCTTACATATCTCACTTACCAGTGCGATTATAGTAAACCGGGACGAGTTTCATCTATCAACAGGGTTGGGCGTTTCTATACGGTGACCAAAGATTTCATAGATTCTTTAGGAATGTAACCTTATGTTGATTCGTTGAATTGTTGAGAATAATAAATTAATCTTTGATATTCAAACAAATACAATTCAACAACATCTCAACAAAAGGCATAACTGGGCAAAAGAGAAAGCTATTTTTCTTTTCACCAGCCATTTCTCTCAACAACTCAACATTTCAACAATTCAATCTCGTATGATGACTATACAAGAAGTAAAGACAATCCAAATATCCGACTTCCTCGCAGACAAAGGATATAAGCCTATCAATAAGAAAGGATATAAGTGGTGGTACTTGTCGCCACTGCATACTGAACAAACCGCTTCATTCAAAGTTGATTTGAACAAAAACTTGTGGTACGATTTCGGATTGGGCAAGGGAGGCAACATCATTGATTTGGCTATGGCTCTGTTTCACACGCAAAACATTTCAGAAGTATTGCACAGAATGAACCATTCAATTATCATGCCAGCACCACCTGTCAAATTAGTTAGTTCCAGTGAGACAACTCCATTTAAGGATGTTGAAGTAAAAGAACTGGCGCATCCTGCTCTACTGAATTACCTTTTATCAAGAGGGATTGATTCGGTTATGGCCAAAAGTCAGTGCTTGGAAATACACTACAAAAGTTGTGGCAAGAACTATTTTGCCATTGGATTCAGGAATGATGCTGGTGGCTACGAACTACGTAACCCATACTTCAAAGGCTGTATAGCCCCGAAAGCAATAACCACCATAATAAACCACGAAGCAAAGTGTCACGTATTTGAAGGGTTCATCGACTACCTTTCCTATCTCACTCTTTATGGCAAATGCGATGCAGTGGTGCTCAACTCTATCGTAAACATCCCACATGCCCTGTTCGTCCTTAATGGCTATTCAGATATATACTGCCATCTGGATAATGACAAAGCCGGACAGATGGGGACTCAACAGATAGTAACGGCATTGGGCAACAGGTGTACCGATGCGGCAAAGGAATATGATGGATATAAAGACTTCAATGAATATTTAATGAGCAAACTAACATAAGGGAAAAAAGAACCTGCTCTGCAGTTAGTGACAGAGGCTTAGGTGCGTGAATGACAGGGCTTGCCCTGATATAGCCCACTATAACTACACGCTTCGCTTTCGTAGTTGTGGGCTCTCCCGAGGGGCTGGGCGTTGCCCCGTCCCACTTAGGACGCTGCCCTAAGAACCCGGCAAGGACTGTCAGCCCTATGCAACCCGCCCAAAGAGTGACCCTCTCTTTGGAAACTCCGCTCAGTGGCTTCCACCCCTGAGAACCCCGAGCAGGAAGTGACCTTCTCCCTGCACCCTCCGATTAGGACTCTGCCCTAATTACTCGATATTGGTAAACAACAGCATAATAAATCAACCCCTATGGCACAAAAGACATCTATCAACATTAAGCCTTGCAATACAGGCAGCAGTGAAGAACATAACAAGCGGAAAGCTGAATACCTTGCCCATATCAATAAAGAAAGGCTCTATATCCGCACCGACCTCATGGCTTCAAACGAAGCATGGGTAGCACCTGAATTGGGCAACAGTTCATTAACTGACCGCTACAATCAGATTGCCCGAATGGTCAAGGAAAAGACTGGTCGGGCGATGCAGACCAAAGAGCGTGAGAAGGTGAACAAGAAGACTGGTAAGGTGACCATCGTGCGTGGCAGCACTCCTCTCAAAGAGGGTGTGGTCGTAATCAATGAAAGCACCTCAATGGAACAGTTGCAGCATTTCTGTGAGGTGTGTAAAGAGCGTTGGGGCATCACACCCCTGCAAGTGTTCATCCACCGTGATGAGGGGCATTACAGCAACCCACAAGACCCTGCCACTTGGAAGCCCAATCTTCATGCCCATATCGTATGGGATTGGATGAACCACGAAACAGGCAAGTCCTGTAAACTGAACGTGAAAGCCATGAGTGAGATGCAGACGCTTTTGGCTGAGTGCTTGGAAATGGAAAGGGGCATCTCAAAAGAGCTTACAGGCAAGACGCATTTGGAGCGAACGGACTTCATCATAGCCAAGCAGAAGCAGGAAGCGGAACAAGCCAAAGCGGAAAAGAAAGCCGCTCTTTGTGCCAAAGAGGAAGCCGAAGCCGAGCGCAATTCTTTGGAGGTTGAAAACAAGGCTAAGGCTAAACGGAGTGCGGCTCTTGACAACGAGATAGCCGACAAGCAGAAAAAACGTGATGAAATCCGTAAGAACACTGTGGACGGTATTTTGGATAGTGTTGGCAGTCTGGTCGGTATTGGCAAGGCAGCCACCCTTGAAAAGAAGTATAAGCAGCTTGCACAGGAATATGATTGTCTTAAAAAGGCATTCAAGCCTACTGTCATCAAGGAGGTGGAGAAGCAGACAAAGGTACTGGCTTCTGAAAAGCAGAAAGCCGAAGCGGAACGTGATAATGCCATAGCGCAAAGTCGGTCTCTTGCCACAGAACGCGACAGGGCTATCAAGAAGCTTAATAGCCAAAACGAGAATGTGCAACTGCATATCAATAATGCGGTCAGGCTTGCCAATGCGGAGAAAGACAAGACCATTAAGCGATTACAGGGTGAGCTGAATTTACGCAAGCAGGTTTTGGCTATCCTTGCCGATATGCTCTATGCTTCCAGCGAGGTGTTCAAGCGTGCCATTGATGCAATAGTTCACTATGGTACGGACAAATTCAAGTCCATCTTTGGCAATGATGAAGCTGCCGACATCAAGAGTGTGATGCAGAATTATGGCGAGACCAAAGAGCAGCATCAGACTATTGGTACATGGCTATGTGACTATGCTAATGACCGACAGCCGTTTGACAAACTGAAACATCGGCAAACCTGCAAAGAGGTTGCTGATGTCGCTAATGGGGCGTATGATTGGAAAATCGAACGAACGCAACAAAAAATACAGAGATGATTTTTGGCAATAGTTACAATGATTTGTTATATGCATCTATAAAGATTTTTAACAAGTCCATAGAGTTTCCTATTGATTCGTATGCATTATCAATTACATTATAACTTGCCTTTAACGTATTCATTTCACTTTCAGAAAAGGATACGTTATAACTTTGAGGACGAAAAACGTTTTCTTAGCTTCAATGAGTTCAGAAATTGATTGTTTTTTGTCCTGGCATGACTTATAATATCGTTGATATGCATAACCTAATTGGGGGTCAATCTGAAAACCCTGTGGGTGATAAGCATGAATTCTGAGTTACAATGCTGGTATCCAATCAGGTGTTCGTACGACGTACTTGATTTATAATACTTTGGAAGAATGTATGTTTTCAGCATTGCAGACTTCAGATGTTTCCCGAATATTATACCCACATACTTTTTGACTTAATCACAAACAAAGGGAAGAATAAGCTGTTCCATAGGGTCGGCCAAGGTCTTTTAAACGGAAGATTATTACAGACTCCGGCAGTGGACTATACGGTCCACCGTAGCAGACTGTACGGTCCACTGCAACGGACTATACAGTCCGCTGCCGGAGACTGTAGTAATCCTACGAACAGACAGGCATAATCAAAAGGATGAAAACGCTTGTTCCGGCTAATGAAACGGCTTAGGGAGCTCAAAGACGTATGCAGAGGTCGAAAACCGAAGGAGACAACATCAGGAGACAGGTGTTTGATTGATATGTTAAATCCCCAAGAATAATGACTGCCCCTGTGGGTATGTGGAAAGTCTGTACCTGTATTTTGAACAGAAAAAGAAACTGCAAAAAGTTACTTTGATATCTCACGGTATCATTTCACTTTATGCAGTTTCTTTTCTAAATTAGGGCGAACGCTTCCACCCTGTTCTCATTGTTCTTAAAAAATCACAGTATGTTTCATTACGTCATTCTCCCCATCCCGGGTTCTGAGTAATATTTGGGTTAATCAGCATCACATTCTTTGAAATAGGATTCAGGAAGCGCTTGTCGTTGTCGCTCCATACGCGACCGGCATCGTGCAAGTCTTTCTTATACGGGCGCACATAGGTCTTGCCCTCGTATTCCACCATGTCACGGCCTGTCTCGCCACCGAAGGTGCCGTCTACATAGAGTGCTTTCACCTTGTCAGTAACGCGCATACCCAATACGGTCTTGGGATTGGAGAGCAGCTTCACGCCCTTCCAGCGGATGAGGTCGTCATAACGGAAGCCTTCGGCAGCTAACTCGATGCGGCGTTCGCGGCGAATCTCATGTAGCAGTGGGGCTACGCTATAGCCATAGTCGGGCCAGTTGGGGTCGGTGAAGCCCACTTCCATAGTGAGGTGAGGCATCTCCACACGGTCGCGCAGCTGGTTAATGGTCTGGTCGAGCACGTCCTGAGTCATCTCTCCTAGTTCATACTTAGCTTCAGCATAATTGAGCAGCACTTCGGCATAGCGATAGACGAACCAGTCGAACGTAGAGGCGTTGGCTACCCACTGGGTGGGATCGGCCGATGAATACTTCACGTTGGCATAGCCAGTCACACTTCCAGAGGCCGACACATTGGGAGCTGATGCAGTGGGGTCATTCACACTCTCGTTGACTTCTACGGTACCGTCGAGCTGGATGGTGAAGGGCCGGTGTACATTGTCAATCATGTTGTACATACGCGGGTCGCGACCTATCATCTCCTGGTCGAGGGTCTCGTCGCCTTCATATAAGGGGCTGATAGCGATGGGCTTGCCATCCTTACAGAGGAAGGATTCGGCAAAGTCCTTCGAGAAGCCCATGCCCTGATTACGTCCCAAGCCGTGCATCAGCGTACCGTCTACATATGAGCGGTAGAGGATGGCTTCCTTGTTGGCGCTGAGGTCTTCCTGTACGAACTGGTTCTGGTAGTAGAGGGGATAGTCAGCAAAGGCTTTCTGCCCGCAGCCTGCGTCGGCTCCCTTTACGATTTCGTAACGGCCGGTGGTCATCACTGCCAGTGCGTTGGCGGCTGCCTTCTGCAGCAGTTCCTGGCTTGATGGGGTGCCGCCTACGTTATGATACTTTTTGAAGGTACCGTAGTATAGGCAGACGCGGCTCAGCTCGGTGCGGGCGGCATCTTTGTGGAGGGCACCTTCGACAGCGGCGTTCTTTTCAGGTAGCCACTGGATAGCGAATTCCAGGTCCTCAATTACTTTGCCCAACACTAAGTCACGGCTGTCGCGTGGCTTGAAAAGTTCTTCTTCGTCGGTATCGCTCAGGTCTCTCTCATACCAGGGCACATCACCATAGGATTTGATTTTTCCGAAATAATCGAGTGCACGGAAGAAGCGGATTACAGCCACCTGAGCATTGATGTCGGCTTCGGTACCCGACACACGCTGGTAGCGAGCCATGAAGAAGTTCAGATTGCGTACGTTGGTCCAGTTCCAGTCACCGGCTTGGTCCACTACATATTCATTGTACAACCAAGCATCGTAGCTGCTGGGCACTCGGTTATCGCTCTGCGAGTCGCCACTCGAACTGGGCGAACTCAAGTTGCCATAAAAGCGGTTGGCATAGCCGCGGAGGTCATCCACCGATGTCCAATAGGACTCATCTGTAAAACTGTCAAGCGGTTTCAAGTTGATGACATCGTCACAAGCGGTGAACCCCAGCAAGCCGGATAGGAATAAGTATTTCAGTTTCATAGTAATTCTCATTTTTTAAGTGATTAGAAAGTCAAGTTCAAACCCAAAGCCACCTTCTTGGTAATGGGATAGGTTAGGCTGTTTATCGTTTCAGGATCATAACCGTCCATCAGGTCGGTGAACGTAAACAGGTTTTCACCGGTTACATAGAGTCTCAGTTTGGTGAGTCCCAACTTGGCCAGTACGCTTTTAGGCAGGTTGTATCCCAAAGTGATATTCTTCATGCGCAAGTAGGAACCGTCCTGCATATAACGTGTGCTTTTCTCGCGGTTCACCCATTTGTTCCAGTTGGGAGCGGGATAGTACGCATCGGTGTTCTCCGGTGTCCAGTAGTCCAATTGAGGTTTGTTGGGGGTTTGCCATTGGTTGTTGTTAAGACTCCAGAACTGTCCGTCGTTTATGAATAAATCGCGCTTGCCGATACCTTGGAAGAATACTTCGAGGTCGAAATTTTTGTATTCGGCACCTAATGTCACGCCAAACTGATAGCGTGGAGTATCATTACCGATGATGGTCTTGTCGGTACCTTCCTTGTCGTAGATAGTTTCCTGTCCCCAGGCCAGCTTGCCATCGCCGCTCACGTCGACGTACTTCACATCACCAGGTCCGTAGTCGGTAGCCTGCAGTCCGGTTTGTGACAGGTAATTGTCTACTTCTTCTTGTGTCTGGAAGAGTCCGTCGGCCACCAAGCCCCAGATTTCACCAATTTTGCGGCCTACGTAGTAGTCGGAAATCTTGCCAGCCTTGTTGCCGTTGTATTCGGTAATCTCCGACTGATAGTCAGACAGGGCTAATTTAGTCCAGTAGGAGAATCCATTTTCGAGGCGGTCCTGCCAGCCCAACGAGAGTTCCCAACCTACGGTTTTCATCGAACCGTTGTTCACCTTACCCAGGGAAGCTCCCAATACGGAAGGCAGTTCGTTGGCCGGAGTCAGCATATCCTTAGTGTCACGGCGATACCAGTCGAATGAACCGGTGAGTCGGTTGTTGAACAAACCGAAATCCACACCCACGTTCACTTGATTCACGGTTTCCCAAGTCAGTGAACCGGGTACCAGTGTACCGTAAGGATTCACAATCTGAGGCTTGCTACCATTCAACAGATAACCCAAGCTACCGGTGCCGTAAGTGGCCAAATAGGGGAAATAGACATCGCTGCCCACGGCCTGGTTACCCAGCGAACCATAGGACACGCGTACTTTCAGGTCGTTCCACCAGTTGGTCATCGGTTCCCAGAATTTCTCTTGAGCCACGCGCCATGCCACTGAGAACGAGGGGAAGAAGCCGAAGCGGTCGCTTTTCGGGAACTTCGAAGAACCGTCGTAACGGCCGTTGAATTCGAACAGGTAGCGTTCGTCGTAGTTATAGTTGAAGCGTACAAAATAGCCCTGTGTGCCCCAATGGGGCTCGGACGAACCCATGTTCTTGTCATCGCCAGTAGCTAAGTCAAGGTCGGGGATAGACGTGGAAATGAGTTTGTTGCGATAGGCGTAAAACGACTTCATATGCTTGTATTCTTGGTTATACCCCACCATCACCTTGAAGTTGTGCTTGTTCCACAGCCGCTTGGTGTATTCGGCAAACAGGTTGAGCGAGTTGTAGTAGTCCTCATTGTTGCTATATTGTGCATAGCTGGGGTTGGTCCATGGGTAGTAGAGCTCAGTACCGGCCACGGCGCGGTATTCGTAGTAGTTCTTACCCACGGCCTGATCGCCACGATTATAGAAATTGAACGTGTAGTCGGCATTGATCACCAGTCCTTCGAGGGGAGTAATCTGTACGGCACCGGTTATCCACAAGTCATTCTTCTTGGTCTGTGTGGTACCTCCAAGGCGCGATACAGAGAAAGGGTTGGTGTAGCCACCCTGACCAGCATAATAGTCGGTGCGGTTTTCCTCTACATACTCCAGTCCGCCGCTGGTCACGATACCCATGTTGGGATCGTTAATGGGTGCTGCACCGGGTTTGCGCACCAGTCGGCCAGTGTGTGAGTGAGTGATAGGCATCAGCGGGCTCAAGTCAGCCTTTAACATACCGCCGTAACCGCCTACTCCAGCATTGCCACTACCCGTGGGATGGTTCTCCTTGGTATAAGTATGCATTACCTTGGCCGATACCTTCAGCCAGTCAGTAACCTGTGAGGAGAGGTTCAAGTTGACGTTGTACTTCTTGTAGCTATCGTCGGTCATGGCCAAAATACCCTTTTGATCGGCGAAGCCCATAGAAACATAGTAAGTGGTTTTTTCGGTACCACCGTTCATCGAGATGTTGTATTGTTGTGAGAAGTTAGTCTTGTACAACTCGTCGAACCAGTTTGTGCTGCCGCAATACTGCCATTGACTAGCGTCGAGCGACTCATCGAAGAACTCGGTATATTTATAAGTACCATCCAAGTAGGCTTGTGCATACTGCCACAATTGCGGACTGGCCATAGAACCCGAACCACCCGAGTTATGGAAAGCATCGTCGCGCATGGTCAGGTACTCGATGGAGGTTACGCCATCCACCCTTACTGCCGGACTCGACCAATAACCGCTAGCATTGAACGAAATCTGGGGTTTGGCACCTTTTTTGCCGTTCTTGGTGGTAATCAAGATAACTCCATAGGCGGCACGTGCGCCATAGATGGCAGCCGAAGCGGCATCCTTCAATACCGAAATGGAAGCAATATCTTCGGGGTTTACCAAGTTGGGGTCCATCTGCACGTTGTCCACCAATACCAGCGGCGAGCCGCCGTTGATGGAGGTGTTACCACGCACGTTGAAACTGGAACCAGCACCCGGCGCACCTGATACGGATACATTGAGGTTTGGTACCACGCCCTGCAAACCCTGTCCGATGTTGGTCAACGGGCGGCTTTCGAGCACATTGCCATCCACAGCAGCCACTGCACCGGTCAGGTTCACCTTCTTCTGTGTGCCGTAACCTACCACCACCACTTCTTCGAGTGCTTGAGTATCATCTTTCAGGATAACATTGAGCGGCTTTCCATTATACACAATCTCTTGGGTAATGTAGCCCACAAACGAGATTTGAATCACATCTCCCTTTCTGACATTAGATAAGATGAAATTGCCATCAATGCCCGTAATGGTACCATTGGTAGTTCCTTTTACCACCACTGATGCGCCAATGACAGTTTCGCCCAACGCGTCTTTTACAATACCTTGACAAGTACCACTTTGCTGAGTGATTCTTACCTCATCGGTTTGCCTTTCAGAAGTTGCATTTGCCGTGCCTACCGAAAATGCAACCAAGAGTAATAGGACTCCTACTTTTTTGCGTCTGATTAACATAATAGTATTATTATAAGGTTAAAATTAAGGTGTCAATTGTAAATTACAAGTTGTAATTTCAATCGATTGTGCAAATATAAATAATATTTTAAAAACAAGTGCTAAGTAATATTTAAAAAAGCAATCAAACATTGAAATGTTTTAGTTAAAAAATGTTTCCTTAAAACACTGATGAGATTACATACCATTCAGTCAACGTCGTAGTCTATCATGTATTCATCGTTGATAAGCGAGTAGTAGTAACCATTGACACAATTCCGGTATTCCTTGATGAATCCTGCTGTCATATCACCGTTTTCGCGTGGTTCGCACCATAGCGTACCATCATAGTCGCAAAAATCAAAACGTCCGGAGTGAAACCCTTCCCCTTACTTCAGTCCCTTTCCGAAAAGAGACATCTCCCAACTGCCACAATACTTTTCGATCGTAGAAGCCGGATGCACTTTTGCCGTCGATATCTGCTCAAAATTCAGGGATTGTACATTACGGTGACACAAGTCTACACGTATATACGCATAAGCCTGCACGTATATATTCTTTGTTTCCAACGGCTTACAAATATATTTAATGGGAAATCCTGTTTTCAACTTGAAGTGTGCATCATGTTTCGCAATATCAAGTCCGCAATAGGATAAAAATTCTCTGTAATCCCATGAAATTTCAAAAGGTCACCACTACATAGTTTCGCTTCAAAAAGGTCACCTGAAGGTCACCGATAAAAGAAAAAGCACCTACAGAAACTCTGTAAGTGCTTGATTCTTAAAGTGGACCAGCTAGGGCTTGAACCTAGGACCTCCAGATTATGAGTCTGTTGCTCTAACCAACTGAGCTACAAGTCCGGTGTATCCGTTTACTGGATGCGGTGACAAAAGTAGTATTTTCTATTGAAATATGCAAGTCCTAACAATAAAAAACTACAATACTTTCTCTTCTCAGAACTTATATTTGCGTTTCGGGTTCTTGGGGAACCAGCCTTTTTTCACCCGGTCTTCCTGCTCAAAGACCTCTTTGATGGTCCAAAACGAGGAGAAGGCAAATACCCCTAACAGAGAAGACAGAATGACATTGTCGACGCTCAGTGATGCCGCGACGCCTGCCATGCCTAGTATCAGGAATATCCACCAGCATTTGGTACCCCAATAATATTCGGCCTTTACCACGACAGGGTGAAAAAGGCCGATAATCAAAAAGGTACAAATTCCGATAAATAACCCGGCAAGGTGATATTCATTCAGGAATTCCATTCTGTTATTTTTCTACGCGGATAGGAATTTCTTTTTTGATACTCTGTTCCAGAGAAATCAGTGTTTCTGTAGCAACCACACCCGGTATTTCTTGCATTTTGTTATTCAGCAAGTCCATCAGATGTTCGTTGTCGCATGCGTAGAGTTTGGTCAGCATGGTATAAGGACCGGTAGTGAAATGACATTCCACAATTTCCGGAATCTTTTGCAACTCGGCCACCACTGATTTGTACATAGAACCTTTTTCCAGTTTGATTCCCACGTATGTACAAGTTCTGTAACCTAGTGATTTCGGGTTTACGTGATAGCCTGAGCCTACGATGACGCCCAAGTCAATCAGTCTTTGTACGCGTTGATGGATAGCTGCACGTGACACTCCGCATTCGGCTGCTACGTCTTTGAAAGGGATGCGGGCATTCTGTGAAATAATCTCTAGAATCTGCCTGTCGAGGTTGTCTATTTTTTCCATAATAATAAATTATAATTTCCTGTTGTTATCAAATAGTAAGCAAATATAGAGATTTATTTTAATTATTCTTCTTTTACGGGAAAAAAAATAGGAAAAAGCAAAAAAAAGGAGTGCAAAGACTTTGCACCCCTTTCCTTTTTCTATTTAGAAAGATACTTTCTTATTTCTTATCTTTTTCGATACCTACCAACTCAACTTCGAAAATCAGAGTAGAGAACGGTTTGATCTGTCCTGATTCTCTTGAACCGTAAGCGAGTTCTTGCGGGATGTAAAGTTCCCATTTAGAACCTACAGGCATCATAGTCAGAGCTTCTGTCCAGCCTTTGATTACTTGGTTGGCACGGAAAGTAGCAGGCTCGTTACGTTTGTAAGAGCTGTCGAATTCTGTACCGTCGATCAAAGTACCTTTATAGTTCACTTTCACTTTGCAAGTGTCAGCAGGGATTTCACCTTTACCTTCAGTGATTACTTTGTACTGCAATCCGCTTTCAGTAGTTTTCACACCTTCTTTTGTTTTGTTTTCAGCAAGGAATTTTTCACCGGCAGCTTTATTGTCAGCGTATTTTTCTTCCATAGCTTTCGCTTTGATAGTTTCCATAGCTGTGCGAGTATATTCCTGAGCAGCTTCCATAGTCATCACGCCACCTTTTTCCAGTGTACCTGCGATGAAACCAGCCATGAAGTTGTCTTTGCTGATCGTTTTGGTAGAGTCACCAGCGAACAGTTCCTGGTTGATACCTTTCATCATCTGGTTGCTGATCTGCTGACCGATCTGAAGACCTGCCATGTAAGCGATGTCTTTCTTGCTGGTCTTGTTTGCACCTTCGTTCAAACCTTTGATGAATTCTGCCATGTAAGCAGTATCAACGTCCAGACGACCTGTCAGATAGCCTTTCAGACCTTGAGTCTGAGCCATACCGATAGAGTAAGACAGTGAGTCGATGTCTGTTTTCAGATTTGCTTTAGGAGCTTGAGCTGTACAAGAAGCAAGACTTGCAGCAGCGGCGATTGCCATAAAAATACTAACTTTTTTCATTTTGCTTTGAAATTTTTTATTTATAATACTTCGAGTAATTCTACTTCAAATACCAATGTGCTGTGGGGAGGAATCATTTCTCCGGCACCTCTGGCGCCATAAGCAAGGTCGGACGGAATATAGAGTTTCCATTTGGAACCTTCGGGCATCAGTTGCAATGCTTCCACCCATCCCGGGATTACCTGATTGACGCCGAATACAGCCGGTTCTCCGCGCTTGATAGAGCTGTCGAACAGTGTACCGTCGATCAGTGTGCCTTCGTAGTGGCATTTTACCTGATCGGTAGCTTTCGCTTTTTTGCCTGTGCCTTCGTTGATCACTTCGTATTGCAGTCCGCTGGGCAGCGTAACCACGCCCGGCTTTTTCTTATTTTCTTCGAGGAAAGCTTTTCCTTGTTCGATGGCGGCAGCGCCCATCTTAGCTTCCAGTTCTTCGAAATACTTGTTCACTATTTCGCGGGCTTCCTGATGGCTGATAGCCGTCTGATTACCTTCCAATACATCTTTAATTGCTTGTGCAAAGTCATCTACGGCGATGCCTTTTGCACCCATGCTTAATAAGTTTTGACCGATTCCGAGGCCAATAGCGTAACTGAATTTATCCATATAATGTTTTTGTTGAAGATTGAAGCATGTCACCTTCATGGTTTTAGCTTTCAATCAATTGCAAATTTATGAATCGCAAAAGTACACGTTTTATTTGAATGATTTAGCATTTAGTATTTAAAAATTCTTATATCCGTGAAAGTTAGTCTCTTTTCTTTAAGGAATTAATTCCTTCATTCCTAAGATTTAATCTTTGTGTTCTTACTGTTTAAGTTCGTTTATGCTGGAATTTATTCGTCTGACAGCTGTTGAACTTGCGTCTGACAACTGTTGATTTTTCGTCTGACAACTGTCAGACGAAAGAAACACATCTGTCAGACGAATAGTTTTTCGCATGACCGGCAGTAAGCCTTCGTATGGGCAGCATTAAATTCTTGTATCTGTCTGATTAGATTATGCGGGCGGAAGTTTTCCTTTATTCAATGATTCTGATTACATTTGTATATCTTTTAATAATAAGGAGGAGCGGTTATGAAGAATCTGGTAGTATTGACAGGTGCGGGCATGAGTGCCGAAAGTGGAATCAGCACATTTCGTGATGCGGGCGGTTTGTGGGATAAATATCCTGTGGAGCAGGTAGCTACTCCCGAAGGATACCAGCGTGATCCTGCATTGGTGATTAACTTCTATAATGCACGAAGGAAACAATTGCTGGAAGTGAAGCCGAATCGCGGACATGAACTGCTGGCGGAGCTGGAAAAGAATTTCAATGTGACGGTTATCACACAGAATGTAGATAATCTGCACGAACGGGCAGGAAGCAGCCATATCATTCACTTGCATGGTGAGTTGACAAAGGTCTGTTCCAGCAGAGACCCGTATAACCCTCATTATATAAAGGAACTGAAGCCGGAAGAGTATGAAGTGAAAATGGGGGATAAGGCTGGTGACGGAACTCAGTTGCGTCCTTTTATTGTCTGGTTCGGAGAGGCGGTGCCGGAGATTGAGACAGCTGTCCGATATGTAGAAAAGGCGGATATATTCGTTATCATCGGCACATCGCTCAATGTATATCCTGCGGCAGGTTTGCTGCATTATGTACCGAGAGGAGCAGAGGTGTATCTGATAGACCCGAAGCCGGTGGATACACATACTTCCCGTTCGATACATGTCCTTCGGAAAGGAGCTTCTGAAGGGGTGGAGGAACTGAAACAACTGCTTATTCCAGCTCCGTAGCAAAGATATGACTATTCCGGAGTGTTTCCGAAATCTCGAGTGCGGTGATATTGCTGCACTCGATTCTTAATACCTTCTCCCAGTCCTCGAAATCTACATTCCATCGGGTGATTTGCGGGAACTTTGCCAGGAGACTTCCGACGAGCTTGATGTCGCGTCTCTTCGTGATGGAGGTCCGAAAAATTAGAATCTGATTTTCCATGTCTTTTTAGGTGTTTATTCCTGTGAACGAAATTCACGGATAGTGATATTGAAATGTTGTTTAAAGTTGCGGCTGAGGAGTGATAAACTGCTGAAACCACAACGACCGGCAATTTCGGTCGCAGACAGTTGCCTGTCATTCTGTAGTAGCAGCGCTGCTTTTTCAATCCGGGTGCGTTTGATGTATTCCGTTGGTGTTTCGCCCGTCAGAAACGTGAAAACGCGATGAAAGTGGAAAGGAGAAAAGCACGCGATTCCTGCCATCTTATGCAATGATAGAGGTTGGTCTATGTTTTGATGAATATATTCGGTCACTTTGTCGATCCGTAATTTATATTCCTGCCTATTTATTTCTTTCGTTTCCATTTTAATGCAAAATAAAGAATAATAAGAGCCGGAGAGTTGTCCTATCTTGCCAACTTCTCCGGCAGATAATGATTATCTTTTTTGTCCTATATAGAATACGTAGCCATAGTAATCTTTATATTTACTATACAGACTTCGTTCGTACTGCTGACCTTTCATGAAATCCATTGCAGTTTTATTTCCCGCGTGTTCTTTCATGAATGTCTCCCGTACTTCATCTTGTGGGGCAAAATAATGTTCTGTCCAGCAGTTCTCCGGTAGGATGAAATGGGCTATCGGAGTATATCCGGCCCTTTCCATCTTGTCAATACATGTCGGGATCACGCTGATTTCCGGATAGGCGTCCATCCAGAAGTCTTCTATTTCCGCAGGGCGTTCCGAAGTGAACCAGGATGCTTCGCTCACTGCGATGAAACCGCCTTTTTTCAGGTATTTGTTCCATTCGTTCATCCCACGTTCGAATCCTATATTGTAGATTGCTCCTTCCGACCAGATCAGGTCGAGTTCCTCGTTCTGAAACGGGAGATTGTCCATTGATCCGGTGATTCCTTTTACTCTGTCAGCGCAATTGGCTTTCACCGCATTCTCATTGAATATTTCGATAAAATCGGGAAAGAGGTCTATGCCCGTAATCTGTCCTTTCACGTAGTCAGCCAGAAACAGTGTCTGACCGCCTGTGCCGCAGCCGATATCGGCAATCTTAGCATCATCGGTCAGTTCGTTGATGAAACTTACAGCTTTGCGTGTGGCTTCCGGACTTCCGGGACCTTGACGTTTCAGCAGCTTGAAGTAGTTACATATGAAAGAGAAATCGAAATCATGTATAGATGTATTATTGTTACTCATTGCTTTTAATGTTTTAGGTGTACGTCAAATGGAGGCATACGGGGATGCATAAAACCATTTGAGCCTACAATAGTTGTTATTTTTTAGAAAATAGAAATCAACTCTGACATGAATATGCCGGAGAAAATGTAAGGGATAATCTGTAATGAGAGGAAGACTTACAGATTATTTACAGAACGAGATCCTTGCGGAATGTAAATGTGATTAACATCCAATTATTCTTTTTAGTTTGTGGCAAAGATATGGTTTTAACCTAAAAACACCATTGATTTTTCCTTGAAAAAATACTGTGGGACTGTATTTTAGCAAGAATCGTCAAATGAATAAACTGCATTTCGGCTGGAAGGGTATAAATTAAAGAGATTCTTAACCAATAATTATGTTTTTTTTGTATTTTTGCTACCCGCAATATAATTATGTGTAAAATGTGGCGAAGAACAATAACCTTTCTCTTAAGTCTTTTATCTATGGTGGTGGCGGAAGCCACTAATCATTATTTTAAGCATTTGGGAGTATCTGATGGATTATCTCAGGTGTGTATCCCATCAATTTATCAGGATGAGTTAGGGGCAGTCTGGCTGGGAACTACTGAGGGACTGAATAGATACAACGGTAAGGATGTAAAAGTATTCCAGCCTTCGGAAAGTAATCATGGACTGACTAATAATGAGATTAACGAATTATGTGGAGATAAGAACGGAAGAATGTATATTCGTTCGGGAAACGATCTGATTAAACTGGATATTTATACGGAGCAATTCACTTGTCTGCGACAGAAAGGTGTGTATGGACTGTTTTGTAAGAAAGATACACTTTGGGTGAGTTGTGCAGACGGCATTTATTATTATACGGGACAGGGTACAGAGCTGACGTTCTTTGCTCGTGTGCAGAAAGGTTTTGTGGGAAGAGCACTCTATGTAGACAGAGAGACTGTATGGGTGGTTACCAGAAAATACTTGGTCGCAATATCACGTGAAGACCCTCTTCGGCAAGAGATTTTACTTACCCTTGATAAGGGTAATTGTATTTTGGGTGATAGTTCCGGAAATATATGGGTGGGAGCCTGGAACGGATTATACCGTGTTTCTCCCGATCGGGAGACAACCGCTTATGTTAGTCATTCGGGAATGGGGGAATTATCCGATAATCAGGTCCGATGCGTGCTGGAAGATGATTTTAAGCATATTTGGGTAGGTACGTTCAAGGGAATCGATTGTTACGATCCGATTACTGATACGTGGAGTCATTATACGCGTTATGGAAGTTCTTCGAATTCTTTAAGCCATACTTCTATTCTCTCTCTTCATAAAGATATGCAAGGTAATATTTGGGTCGGGACTTATTATGGAGGAGTGAATGTATTCAATCCCGATAAGAATAATCATAGCTTTTATTGTGCCGAACCTTTACGTGAAGACTGCCTCAGCTTTCCGGTAGTCGGTAAAATGACTGAAGATAGTGCAGGAAATGTGTGGATCTGTACTGAAGGTGGAGGGCTGAATTGTTATCATGGGGATACTGGCGTTTTCTCCCGATATATGTATCAAAAAGGAGATCAAGGTACATTAGGGAGTAATAATGTCAAGTCGGTTTTTTATAGAAAGGAGAACAATCGATTGTATGCGGGGACTCATTTAGGAGGATTGTTCGTTCTGGATTTAAAATCGAACAAGGGACACACTCTCCATCATGTTACCGGTGACCCTGCCTCGTTGCCTCATGAGATTGTGAACGATATTCAGGAGTATAAGGATGGCATTGCGATGTTGACACAAGGTGGTCCGGTGTTTTTTGATCCGGTGACCGAGAAATTCTCACCGCTTACGGATGATCCGTCTGTCCAGAAATTGATCAGTCGGGAATATGCTTTTGAAACGTTTCTGATCGATAGCCGGCAGCGTATGTGGCTTGCTGTTGGTGGCGGAGGGATAGTGTGCGTCAATTTATCTTCTTCAAAAGTGACTCAATATTTGGCGGATAGCGAGAAAGACACGTTGACGGTAGGAAGATACAAAACCGTGCATATTTTTGAAGATAATAAAGGAGATATTTATTTTAGTACAATTGGTGCGGGGATATTCAAGTATCAGGAGAAACAGGATACTTTCAAGTCTTACGGAACTACCAATGGAGTACTTCCGAGTAATTATTGTTATTATATCTGCGAGTCTGCCAGGGATAATTGTCTGCTTGTTTTGCATGGGAAAGGGCTTTCTATCTTTGATCGTGAAAAAGAGGTTACAGAAGAGACTTATCACTTGTTTCGTCAGACTTATAATTTGGGGTCCGCTTTATATCGAAGCAAAAATGGGATTATTTATATCAGTGGTACCAATGGATTGGCTATGTTTCAAGAGCGGTCCTTTTATGAATCTCAGGTCAAAAGCTTCTTGAATTTTGATAAATTGTTTATTTTCAATGACGAAATAGCTCCTGGTGATGAGTCCGGCATCCTGACTGAGATATTGGCGAAAACGTCGGATATCTTTTTAAGCTATCAGCAGAATAACGTAACAGTGGAATTTGCTACTTTTAATTATAATAGTGACCGTAATCGTTTGTTTGAATATTATCTGGATGGCTTCGATAAGGTGTGGACCCAGACTTCGGGCACTACGGTTACTTACACCAATCTGCCTCCCGGAGACTATACGCTCAAAGTCCGTTCGATGGAAAATAAGGAGAGTTTGAAAGATGCAATCTGCTTGAATATACATGTTTCCGCTCCTTTTTATGCTACCATATGGGCATATCTGTTTTATGTCCTTTGTCTGACTGCATTGATGGTCGCATTTGTTCGTTTTAAAACACGGCAGGCGGCTCTGAGGTCTTCATTGGAGTTTGAGCGAAAAGAAAAAGAGAGGATTGAAGAACTCAATCAGGTAAAATTGCGCTTCTTTACTAATATTTCTCATGAATTTCGTACTCCATTAACGCTTATTCTGGGGCAAATTGAAGTATTGATGCAAATGGATTTGGGCACAACCGTTTATAATCGTATTCAGCGTATATATAAAAACGCCTGGCATATGCGGAATTTGATCTCCGAGTTGCTCGATTTTCGCAAACAGGAGCAGGGTTATTTGAAACTCAGGGTCGAAGAACAGAATTTGGTTACTTTTACTCGTCAGATTTATATGTGTTTTTATGAATATGCACAAAAAAAGGAGATCACATATCGCTTTGATTCTGTAGAAGAAACGATTTCTGTCTGGTTTGACCCAATACAGTTACAGAAAGTGATTTTTAATTTATTGTCGAATGCTTTTAAGTATACATCCAATAAGGGAAATATAACTGTAGAAGTAAGGAAAGTTGCTTCACAGGCCGTAGTTTCAGTGTGTGATACGGGTATTGGGATTCCGGTTGAACATATTTCGAAGATATTCGACCGGTTCTATCAGACGGAGAATGCCTCTTCTTCCTCCTCTTTTACTTTGGGGACAGGCATCGGATTGGCGTTGGCAAAAGGAATTATGAATATGCATCATGGAAAGATTGAGGTAGAAAGTACTGTTGGTGAGGGTACTAAGTTTATCTTGTCTCTGCCTTTAGGAAACCGACATTTCAGTGATGAAGAGATGGCTGTGACGGAAGGTCGGGAGTCACTGATTATTCCGGAAACTTCTGTATCTTCTTATGGACAGTTGATGGCGGAAGAGATAAAAGAACCTGAATTGCAGAAAAATATAGATGAAGAAGATAAGCCTACGATTCTTTTGGTAGATGATAATACCGAACTATTGTCCATGCTGGAAGATATATTCTTACCGATGTATAATGTATATACTGCGTGTAATGGACGCGAAGGACTGGAGATGGCGCAACAGATACAACCGGACCTGATAGTAAGTGATGTGATTATGCCTGAGATGTCAGGCAAGGACTTGTGTTATAAAATCAAGACTAATGTAGAGCTTTCTCATATTTCTGTCGTTCTGTTGACAGCACAGACTTCTGTGGAATATGTTGTAGAAGGTTTGATGTTCGGAGCGGATGATTATATAACGAAGCCGTTCAATATAAAGGTATTGGTGGCCCGTTGCAATAACTTGATAAAAAACAAGAAACGTCTGATTGCACATTATGCGGGTAAGGTCATTACGGAATCTCCTGTAGCGGAAGCTATTAACGAGAAAGATAAAGAACTGCTGACGAAATGTGTAAATATTGTCAGGGAGAATTTTGAGAACCCTGATTTTGATGTTACTGCGCTTGCTTCAGAATTGTGTATGGGACGCAGCAAATTATATATGCAGTTTAAACAAATGACCGGGTTGACTCCGAATGAGTTCATCTTGAAAGTGAAGCTGGATGAAGCTATGTCTTTGCTGACAGAGCATCCGGAACTAAATATAACAGAGATTTCCGTTCGGCTCGGCTTTTCTTCTCCCCGTTATTTCAGCAAATCCTTTAAAGCCTTCTTCGGGATTGCTCCGCAAGGAGTCAGGAGTAAAAAGGAATAGCTGTGTCATTACCTGACTTCTCAAGTATTAATATCCGGCATATCAGCTATTAATATCCGACAATTCAGTTGTTAATACCTGATATGTCAGCTGTTAATACCTGACAAACCAGGTATTAATCCCCCCAATGTCTGCCTATAGGTTGCTATACGTTGGATAACATCATTTGTGCAGAAAAAGAAGGGCGATGTATCCAAATCTTCCATTATAGGTGACCAAATCTTCCATGTGGATGCAGAAATGTTCTTTTTGCAAAATTTGTGTTTATGGATGTCATATAGGTCTCCTATTTTTGCAATGCTTTCATTCTGTTTTAATACATAGAATCAAAGACAATAAAATAAGTATGAAAAACACAATAATTTATCGCATGAAAAGCAGATTAATAACATTACTCTTATTATTGATTACTGTCAGTTCTGTAACGTTTGCTCAAGAAGCAAAGAAGGAAATTCCTTTGAAATATGGAGCTACGAATGAAGGTAAACGGCAAGACCCTGCCATGCAGAAGTTCCGTGACAACCGTCTGGGTGCTTTCATCCACTGGGGACTGTATGCTATCCCCGGGGGAGAATGGAACGGAAAAGTATATGGCGGAGCTGCCGAATGGCTGAAAAGCTGGGCAAAAGTACCTGCTGATGAATGGCTGAAACTGATGGACCAATGGAACCCTACGAAATTCGATGCAAAGAAATGGGCAAAGATGGCCAAAGAAATGGGTACTAAGTATGTCAAGATTACAACGAAACATCATGAAGGTTTCTGTCTGTGGCCTAGTAAGTATACTAAATATACTGTAGCAAATACCCCGTATAAGCGTGATATATTAGGCGAGTTGGTGAAAGCCTATAATGACGAAGGAATTGATGTACACTTCTATTTCTCAGTGATGGACTGGAGTAATCCGGATTATCGTTATGATATAAAATCAAAAGAAGATAGCATCGCCTTCAGCCGTTTCCTTGAATTTACCGACAATCAACTGAAAGAACTGGCAACACGTTACCCGACCGTTAAAGATTTCTGGTTTGATGGTACGTGGGATGCCAGCATTAAAAAGAATGGTTGGTGGACAGCTCATGCAGAGCAAATGTTGAAGGAACTCGTTCCGGGTGTTGCCATCAATAGCCGCTTGCGTGCTGATGACAAAGGAAAGCGTCATTTTGATAGCAATGGTCGTCTGATGGGTGACTACGAATCCGGTTACGAACGCCGCTTGCCCGATCCGGTGAAAGATCTCAAAGTTACACAGTGGGACTGGGAAGCCTGTATGACTATACCCGAAAATCAATGGGGATATCACAAAGACTGGTCATTGAGCTATGTGAAAACTCCGATTGAGGTCATTGACCGCATTGTACACGCTGTTTCGATGGGTGGCAACATGGTTGTCAACTTCGGGCCTCAGGCAGATGGTGATTTCCGTCCCGAAGAGAAAGCAATGGCTACAGCGATTGGTAAGTGGATGAATCGTTACGGAAAAGCTGTTTATGCTTGCGATTATGCCGGATTTGAAAAACAAGACTGGGGATATTATACACATGGTAAAAACGATGAAGTTTATATGGTAGTATTCAATCAGCCTTATAGTGAACGGTTGATTGTAAAGACTCCGAAAGGCATTACAGTAGAAAAAGCCACTTTGCTGACTACCGGTGAAGATATCACTGTTGTTGAGACAACCCGCAATGAATATAACGTATCTGTTCCTAAAAAGAATCCGGGTGAACCTTATGTAATTCAGCTTAAAGTTCGTGCAGCCAAAGGAACAAAAAGTATTTATCGAGATGCTTTAACATAAATGATAAAGAAACGATTCTATGAAGTTTAAATATATACTCATTTTATCAGCGCTTATCGGGCAGATTCTTTCACTCTCTGCCCGGGAAGTGACCTCTTTCAATGAAGGATGGCTATTCAAACGCGGGCCTTTTTCACAGGACCCGGTGAAGGTCGCTGCTCAATGGAATGCGGACTGGGAAACTGTAAACTTGCCTCATACCTGGAACGCTAAAGATATGCAGGTAAAAGCTGATGCTTTCTATGAAGGAGTTGGTTATTACAGGAAAACACAATTCTTTGGCAATGAGTTGAAAGGGAAGCGTGTATTTCTTCGCTTTGAAGGTGTGGGCGCCAACACAGAAGTGTATGTCAACGGTAAACTTGTCGGAATGCACCGGGGAGCATACAGCGCCTTTGCTTTTGAAATTGGAACCGCATTGAAACTGGGAGCTGAGAATGAGATAATGGTAAAGGCGGATAATGCTTCACGTCCTGATGTGATTCCGGTAAATCACAATCTTTTTGGGGTTTACGGAGGTATCTATCGTCCGGTATGGCTGATTATTACTGAACAGAATAACATTACAGTTACCGATTGTGCCTCTCCGGGTGTATATATTACTCAAAGGAATGTATCGAAACGCTCTGCCGATATCACAGTGAAAGTGAAGCTGGACAATGGAAGTCTTACTCCTGCTGACTTGGTACTCGAAAATACCATTTATACGCAGAATGGCAAGAAGGTCACTTCCCATCGCCTTCCTTTGGTACTCACTCCGCAGGGAACACAGACTTACATTTCTACCTTCAAACTGAATAAACCGCATCTGTGGCAGGGACGTAAGGACCCTTATTTATATAAGGTTATTTCCCGCTTACTGGCGGACGGAAAAGTAATTGATGAGGTGGTACAGCCATTGGGTGTTCGTAGATATGAGATTGTGCCAGGCAAAGGTTTCTACTTGAATGGTGAGAAATACCCGATGTATGGGGTAACCCGTCATCAGGATTGGTGGGGATTGGGTAGTGCGCTTACCAACAAAGAACATGATTTCGACTTGGCTCAGATTATGGATATCGGAGCGACTACTGTCCGTTTCGCCCACTATCAACAGTCGGATTACCTGTATTCCCGTTGCGATTCTTTGGGATTGGTCATCTGGGCAGAGATTCCTTTTGTGAATCGGGTGACAGGATATGAAGCCGAAAATGCACAGTCTCAGCTTCGTGAACTGATTCGTCAAAGTTTCAATCACCCTTCCATTTATGTATGGGGATTGCACAATGAAGTATACCAGCCCCACGAATATACGGCAGGACTGACACAGACTCTGCATAATCTGGCCAAGACAGAGGATCCTGACCGCTACACTGTATCTGTAAATGGTTATGGCCATGCAGAGCATCCGGTCAATCAAAATGCGGATATTCAGGGAATGAACCGCTACTTCGGATGGTATGAGAAAAAGTTGCAGGATATCGAGCCTTGGGTAAAAGGGCTGGAGGAGAAATACCCGTGGCAGAAACTGATGTTGACGGAATATGGTGCTGATGCAAATCTGGACCATCAGACAGAATATCTGGGTGATGCTCTGAACTGGGGAAAGTCTTTCTATCCGGAAACTTTTCAGACCAAGACGCATGAATACCAATGGAGTGTCATTGCAAAGCATCCCTATATCATCGCTTCTTATCTTTGGAATATGTTTGACTTTGGTGTACCGATGTGGAGCCGTGGCGGTGTACCTGCCCGTAACTTGAAGGGGTTGATCACTTTTGACCGGAAAATCAAAAAGGACTCCTATTACTGGTATAAAGCTAACTGGAGTAAAGATCCCGTACTCTACCTGACCCAGCGTCGCAACATCGACCGCGAACGAAAATATACTTCCGTCACTGTTTATTCTAACATAGGTACACCGCAAGTGTATCTTAATGGAAAAGAACTGACGGGTATACGCCAAGGCTACACGGATGTGCACTATGTCTTGGATGATGTAACCTTGGAACAAGGTAAGAATACAATTAAAACCGTTGCAACATATAATGGAAAAGAATACACTGACGAGATTGAATGGAACTATACCGGCGAAAAGAAGCGAAGTGCCGATTGGAGTGAAAACAAAGAAGAGCACGCAGGTTGGTAATCGGATACGTTTCTGTATGTAATCTGAAAAATGTTGAATCTAAAATATAAAAGCCTATGAATGAAATGAGAAAGAATCTCTTTTAAATGGAAAACAAGTATTTATCATTAACTAATCTAATAATTTATGAAAATTGAAAAGTTTTATTTGTTTCTGCTAGCTTGCTTTGTCGCGATAGGAGCATATTCGCAAGATGGGCAACAGAAAATGACTGGTGATGAAAAGAGTCAGCAGCAAAGTGATGCAAAAGTTAAGATTACCGGGCAGGTCTTTGATGAGAGCGGTGAAGGAATACCTGGAGCGAATGTTACTCTTAAAAGTAATCCCACCAGTGGAACTGTCACAGATCTGGATGGTAAGTTTATTTTGATGGCTTCTCCTCAAAAGGATGTGCTGGTAGTCAGCTTTATTGGATATAACACACAAGAATTTCCACTGAAAGGGAAAACAAACGTTACCATCCAACTCTCACAAAACGTAAATGAACTGGATGCAGTGGAAATTGTGGCATTCGGAACACAAAAGAAGGAGAGTGTGATTGGTTCTATCACTACACTTTCGCCAAAGAGCCTGAGAGTGCCGAGCAGTAATATGACAACTGCATTGGCAGGTCAGGTAGCCGGTATTATTTCTTATCAGACATCAGGAGAGCCGGGGGATGATGATGCTAGTTTCTTTGTACGTGGTATCGCATCTTTTGGATTTAACACCAGTCCTTTGATTCTGATTGATAACATTGAATCTACAAGTACGGACTTAGGGCGTTTGAATCCCGATGATATCGAAAGTTTTTCAATCATGAAAGATGCCATGGCAACGGCCCTTTACGGTTCGAGAGGAGCTAATGGCGTCGTTCTAGTAAAGACAAAAGAGGGAGAGAGAGGAAAAACTAAGTTTGATGTAAGAATAGAGGGAAGTAATTCTCGTCCGACCAGTAATATTGAGTTGGCAGACCCTGTCACTTACATGAAATTGCATAATGAAGCCATCTTAACACGTGATCCTTCCGCCCCTGTCATGTATAGTGATGATAAAATAGACAGAACCGTTCCGGGATCTGGTTCTATCATTTATCCTACAAATGACTGGAGAAGGCAACTAATGAAGAACTCGACCTGGAATGGAAGAGCCAACATGAGCATCAGTGGCGGAGGAAATTCGGCTACGTATTACGTGTCTCTGCGATATACCAAAGACCAGGGTTTGCTCAACGTAGACGGCAAGAACAACTTCAACAACAATATCAATCTTCAGACTTATCAGATGAGGGCTAATGTCAACATCAATGTGACAAAAACGACCCAGGTAAGAGTAAACTTAAGTGGAATCTTTGACACTTATGAAGGCCCTATTTATTCAGGATCAGAAGTTTACGGAATGGTCATGAAGTCCAATCCTGTACTTTTTCCCGCTGTATATCCTACCGATGAACAACATAAATATATCAAACACATTCTTTTTGGAAACAGCGATGACGGAAGTTATCTCAACCCCTATGCTGAACTGGTAAAAGGATATAAGGAATATGAGAATACGACTCTTCTTGCTACATTAGGTATTACACAGGACTTAAACTTTATCACCAAAGGTTTGAAATTTGAAGGTTTCTTCAACGTTTCTCGTAAGTCACATTATAAACAGACTAGACAATATAAGCCATATTACTATGCTTTAAGTTCTTATGATTTCATGACAGAGAAATATTCTATCGAAAACATCAATCCTGACTCCGGAACGGAATACCTTGATTTTAGTCCCGGTGACAAGACTGTCAACAATGTAATGACAATCGAAACGAGAACCAGTTATAATCAGACTTTCGGTGATCATTCCGTAGGTGGTCTTATCGTTACTCAGTATATCGACAGTAAGAATCCAAACTACAAAACTTTGCAGGAGAGCTTGCCTTCAAGAAATATGGGTGTGTCGGGACGTTTTACTTATGCCTATAGTGACCGCTATTTCACGGAGTTCAATTTTGGATACAATGCTTCCGAACGCTTTGATAAGAAACACAGATGGGGATTCTTTCCGTCCGTCGGTGGTGGCTGGATGATTTCGAACGAACCATTCTTCCAACCGCTCAGTTCAAAAATTACGAAATTGAAACTAAGAGCCTCATACGGTTTGGTGGGAAATGATAAGATTGGCAGAGTCGATGAACGTTTCTTATATCTGTCTAATGTGAATATGAATGCAGGTGGAGCATCTTTCGGGTATGAAAACAAATATAGCAGACCGGGCGTAAATGTTTCACGTTATGCTAATCCTGCCATTGGATGGGAAAAATCCCGTAAAGCTAATTTCGCATTGGAAGCTTCTTTCTACGGATTTGACCTGATAGCTGAATATTTCACAGAACATCGTACTGACATATTACAGAAAAGAGCCAGTATTCCGGCCGTAATGGGATATCAGGAAGCCGTATATGCTAACATTGGCGAGACCAAAGGACACGGTGTGGATCTTGATTTGAAATATCAAAAGAGCCTTAACAAAAACGCTTTCTTGATAGTACGCGGAAACTTAACCTATGCGCATAGTGAATATCTGAAATATGAAGATAACACGTATGATAAGGAATGGTGGAAATACAAAATAGGCTACTCGCCCAACCAGAAGTGGGGATACATTGCGGAAGGGCTATTTATAGACGATGCGGAAGTGGCCAACTCTCCTGTACAGTTTGGTGATTATAAAGCCGGAGATATCAAATACCGGGATATGAATGGAGATGGAGTAATTAATTCATTGGATCAAGTTCCTATTGGACATCCGACTAGTCCGGAAATCAACTATGGCTTTGGATCAACATTTAGCTATAAAGGTTTTGACATCAATTTCCAGTTCCACGGCTCGGCGCAGTCTTCTTTCTGGATTGATTATGATAAGATGTCTCCATTCTTTAAAGATCCGGATATGAAGCAGAAAACTAATAATCAACTAGTGAAATTTATTGCAAATAGCTATTGGTCGGAAAGTAACCGCAATCGTTATGCAACATGGCCCAGATTGTCAACCACTTCTGTTGCCAACAATAAAGAACTGAGTACATGGTTCATGAGAGACGGTTCCTTCTTACGACTGAAATTGGTTGAACTGGGATATACAGTACCTCAAAAAATTGTGAGCAAATGGGGTATGTCCAATCTGAGGCTCTATATGTCTTCTACCAATCTTTTTGTTTTGAGTAAGTTCAAGGATTGGGATGTGGAATTGGCAGGTAATGGTCTTAATTATCCGTTACAACGTGTATTCAATATTGGTGTAAATGTAAGTTTCTAAAAAGAATGGTTATGAAAAAAATCAAAATATGTATATTGTCATGTTTGTCGGTGTTTATATTGACATCATGTGAACTGAATATCGTCCCGGATAACATACCGACCATTGAAGACCATGCTTTCGCCTTGAGAAAAGAAGCGGAAAAAGTCTTGTTTACTTGCTACAGGTATATGCCTAGTGACGGAAGTCTCAAAAATAATGTAGCTTTGCTTGGTGCCGGTGATTTTTGTATTTCCGATGTTTTCCGGAGCTATTTGGGAACCAGCGCCTGGTATATAGCCCAAGGATTGCAAAAGTCCGATTCACCATATTGTGCTCAATGGGGACATTTATATGAGGGAATTGCTTATTGTAATATTCTGATTGAGAATATACATACTACACCGGATATGGATGATAGCGAGAAAAACAGATGGATCGGTGAAGTGGAATTTTTGAAAGCTTATTATCATTTCTATCTGATCAGGATGTATGGACCGATTCCTATTATGGATCGATATGTTCCGGTAAGTAGTAGTACGGAGGAAATGCATCCTTATCGGGAGACATTGGACAGTTGTTTCAATTATGTGACAGAAACTTTGGACAAGGTGATTGCTAATCCGGATGTTCCGGCTAAAATAGAGAATGAAGCTGAAGAACTGGGACGAGTGACCGTAGGTATGGCTAAAGCATTGAAAGCGAAAGTTCTGGTAACCGCTGCAAGTCCATTGTTCAATGGAAATATGGATTATGAAGTAATTGCAGATAATAGAGGTGTGAAAATCTTTAATCCGGTTAAAACGGAAGAGGAGAAGAAGCAGAAATGGGTAAAGGCTGCCGAAGCGTGTAAAGAAGCCATTACTTATCTCGAAGATTTGGGATTCGGTTTATATTATTTTGATGATCCCACTGTGGTCATGACAGAGTCCGACAAGCTGATGATGAATCTGCGAGGTGCTGTCACTGAGAAGTGGAACAAAGAAGTGGTATGGGCAAACTCTCAGTCATGGGTCGGTTCGGGTTCTTATGACAACTATCAGATACAGGCAATGCCGCGTGACTTGGTTCCCGGCAGAAATGCTAAGAATGCTACGAACAGAACCAATCTGGGTGTTTCTCTTGGACTGACTAACTCATTTTATACTAAACATGGGGTTCCTATAGAAGAAGATAAGACATGGGATTATGCTAATAGATTTGAAGTGCAGGCTCCCACGCCGGTGGAAGCTGAGCCCGGATATGAGAATACTATTATGCTGAATTATAAAACGGGAACAGTCAAATTGAATCTGGAACGTGAACACAGATATTATGCCAGCTTAGGCTTTGACGGCGGTATTTGGTTCGGACAAGGAAAGACGGGACTTTCGGGCTTGTATTCAGTGAATGCGCGTAAAGGAGGAAATGTGTCTCCCATTCCGGCAGATCACTCTCAGAACCTGACTGGTATTTGGCCTAAGAAAGTGGTTAACTACAAGACGGTCATGTCCGATGCGGCTTCCGGATTTACATCGGTCACTTATCCGTTCCCTGTTATCCGTATGGCTGATTTGTATTTGATGTATGCCGAAGCTTTAAATGAAAAAGGAGAGGATTATGCTACGGTATTGCCATGGATCGATATGGTGAGAGAACGTTCGGGACTTAAAGGCGTAAAAGAAAGTTGGGACCAATATGTAGGAAACAGCAAGTATGCTACTCAGACTGGTCTACGACAAATCATCATGCAGGAGCGTCGTATTGAGTTAGCATTTGAAGGACATTATTTTTGGGATGTCCGTCGGTGGAAAACTGCGACAACAGAATTGACACAGCCATTGACCGGTTGGAAAGTCCGTTATGGAGAAACTGATGTAGATTATTATAGTGAGAACTTAGTGCTTGTCCGGGATTTCACTCCCAAAATGTATTTCTGGCCTATTGATATCGGTGAGTTGAGAAAAGATCCTAACTTAGTTCAAAATTATGGTTGGTAAGTAATTAAAGTGACATTTGATTTATGAAAAAGATAATATACAGTAGCCTTTTAGTACTAGCCATCACATTGCTGCCTAGTGCTTGCGATAACGATAGTGATATGAATTCTCCCCATGGAAGTACGACTCCGCCTGAACAGGTAGTATTGAATGGTGTCAAAAATCTGCCGGGAAAGTCTATAATCTATTTTACACAGCCCAGTGATAAGAATTTTCTTTATATGAAGGCTGTATATATGACAGAGATAGGAGAACGTTCGACCAATGCTTCGTATTTTGCCGACTCTGTAGTGGTGGAAGGATTTGAAAAAGCTGGTGAATATAATGTGAAGTTGTATTCTGTAAGTCCGGGTGAAGCCTATTCTGAACCTCTGGAAGTAAAAATAAATCCGGAAGAGCCACCTTATATCACTGCTTATAAGCAGATGGAAATAAAACCGGATTTTGCCGGTATCCGGATAAAGACATCCAACACCAGCAATGAGACTCTTACTTTTTATGTGTACCGGAAGGATGCTACAGGAAAATGGACGGAAGCTGGAGCTTTATATACCAAAAAGCAAGAGATTAATGAGCCCATACGTGGTATGGAAGCTGTTCCTTCAGAATTTAGTGTGGTGGTGAAGGATAGGTGGGGACATCTTTCTGAAAGTAAGGAGATATCTCTGACTCCATATTATGAAGAGGAAGTAGATAAGAAAAAAATGGGATACTTGGCTATTGGCGAATACAAAGGTTATCTGGCACCGAATGCTAATACCCCAAAGAATCTGTATGACGGAATTATTGGAAGCAATAATACTTTCATGACCCTCACAACAGCGGGATATGATTTTACCAAGCCGAGTTCGGTGACACTGGACTTAGGGAAGAAGTTTAAGCTCAGCCGTATGATTGTCTATGGAAGAAGGAATGGAACTGATTATTCATCTATATTTGACGGTCTGTATCCGAAAGAAATAGAAATTTGGGGACGAAATGATAATAATGTAACCAAGTTTGATCCGGAAAATGATGAAGGATGGGTACGGTTATATCAAGGAGTATTGCCCAGAGCCGACGGTTCTGTTATTCCGGCGGCTATTGTCCCGTTAACTGATGCTGATAAGGAACTGGCAAGAGACGGCAATGAACTCGAATTTTCCGTAGATCTGGATGCATATAGATATGTGACGTTTGTTTGTATCAAGAATTATAATGTAGGAACATCTCGTATCAATGTGGCAGAACTTACTTTCTTTGGAACACCGGAGGATAAAATAATACAGTAATTGCTATATAAAAGACAAATATTATGAAGAAATTTATATTTATATCAGTCAGCATCTTGATATTTTGTTCCATTATATCTTGCGAGTCAATGGATGCGACTTATAAGGACTTTGTTAAGGATGGTCCAATCATGTATCTTACACGATTATCGAAAGATTCAATAACCGTGCGTAATGGGTGGGAAAGAGTGTTGATTTCATTTCCGATAGTGAAAGACGGGAGATCTACAAAGATTGCTCTTGCATTGAATCAAAGTGATACTGTCAGATATGAGTTGGCCAAAAATAAGAGGACGGATATTCTTTTAGAGAATATGCGGGAGGGGTCTATCATTTTTTCCGCCTGGCTGGAAGATGATGAGTTGAATAAATCATTGGCTACAGACTTTACAGGAACCATTTATGGGGCACAGTACCAGAGCTATCTGTTAAATCGTTCCATTGTTTCTAAGAGTATGCAGAGTGGTAATCTGGTCATCAAATATTCCATGTTGCTGGACAGCACATTAGTGGCATCCAGGCTAACTTGGAACAAGGGAGGAGAAGAAACAACAAAAATTTCTTATTATAATAAGGAAGGACAGGACGTTTTAGAAGATTTTACAGGCGATTCTTTTATAATGGAAACCTTGTATGCTCCGCAGGAAAACGTATTGGATAAAATCTGGTCGAAACCTGTTAAATATACGAAGTAGCCTGAGTGGTCGGCCTGATTGTATTTTAAGGATGAGAAGGTGTGTCAAAAGTAACTAAGCTCTCCTCCTTCAAGAAGGGAATTTAGTTACTTTTGACATACCCCCTTATTCTCCAAATGATAAACATGCATATATGAAAATGATACATTATAAAATCATAATTCTATTATTGCTGGCATGGAGTCCTTGGGATTTGGTTTTACCTTGCCCCTCTATTTGTACGTCTGGCTTGCAGAATGATGATTTTGATATTCTAATGAAGAAGATTCGGGATGGGGTTGCAGAAAATCCGAATATTGATAAAGCTCTGGAGCTGTATGATGACGTCCAAGGATGTTTTATAGATATAGATTATGCCCGCCGGGATCGTACTAACTGGATGCCACTTATTCATGTGGATCGGTTGTATGACTTTGTATTTGCTTATACTCATCCAAAGAATTCCTATTATCAGAATGAAGATTTGTATCATAAGATAGTAAAGGGCTTGGAGTATTGGCAGCATCGTAATCCACATTGTAATAACTGGTGGTATAATCAGATTGCTGAGCCGCAGAAACTCGGTATTCTGCTTATTCAGATGCGTGTTGGTAAAAGGCAGATTCCGGAAGTATTGGAGACAAAGGTCTTGCAACGTATGCGGAAGGACGGCGGACATCCTGCCAGATGGACTGGAGCCAACCGGACGGATATTGCTTTACATTGGATTTATAGAGCTTGCCTTCAGAAGAATGATGTTGACTTGAAAACGGCTGTTGAGAATGTTTATAGTCCTCTATCATATACTGTGAAAGAAGGATTTCAGCATGACAACAGCTATTTTCAGCATGGCGTGCAGCTTTATATCGGTGGTTATGGAGACGAAATACTGAAAGGAGTAACACAGGTAGCTCTATATACTAAAGGAACGAAATATGCATTGGATGATGAGAGAATACAATTTCTGAGGCATTTTATGTGCGGCACTTATTATCAGGTTATACGTGGACAATACATGCTTTTCGATGTATTGGGAAGAGGAGTGAGCCGTAATAATGCTACCCAAAAGAGTCATGCCGCCTTGTTTGCCAAACGAATGCTGGAGCTCGACCCGGCACATATTGATGAATACAATGCGATTATAGCCAGATTGGAAGGCAAGAAGTCCGCCAACTATGGAATAAAGCCGTTACACACTCATTATTTCAGAGGAGACTATGCTCTTCATGTCCGTCCCCACTATACATTTGACGTTCGTATGGTTTCCAATCGTACCATGCGATGCGAATATGGGAATGGTGAAAATCTGAAAACCTATTTTATGTCCGACGGATGTACAAACATCGTGACCGAAGGGGACGAGTACGCCCGCATCTTTCCGGTATGGAACTGGAATCGTATTCCTGGAGTGACTGCTCCTCAACTGGATACCATTCCACGAACTGTAATTGATTGGCAAACGAAGGGAACTTCCGTATTTGCAGGAGGAGTCTCTGATAGTCTTTATGGCGTATCTGTTTATTCATATCTTGATACCTATGCTGATATAAATACCGCAGCTAAAAAGTCCTGGTTCTTTTTCGATGATGAAATCATTTGTTTGGGAGCGGGGATTAATTCCACAGCCGGTGTGCCGGTATGTACTACTATCAATCAATGTTTGCTTTCGAAAAAGGAGGTCATATTGTCACAAAGTAAGAAGCAGTCGATGGTGAAAGAAGGAGATTTCGTCTATGATTCTCCCGAATGGGTATTGCACAATGGAATTGGTTATGTCTTTCCCGCCGGTGGAAATCTCTTTTTGAGCAAGAAGATACAGACGGGATCGTGGTACAGCATTAATCATACTGAATCTAAAAATGAGCAGCAGCAAGAGGTCTTTACTTTGGGATTTAATCATGGTTGTAATCCCCGGAATGCTACCTATGCCTATATCGTGGTGCCTGGGATTCATTCTGTCCGCAAGATGAATAACTACAGGAAGAGTCCCGTCGAAATTCTGGCGAATACGGATTCTATGCAGATAGTGAGGCATACGAAATTGGGAATATGGCAAATGGTATTTTATAAAGAGGGTACATTCCGTAACGGAGAGCTTTCTGTAAGTGTGGATAAAGCCTGTGCATTGATGATTAAGGATGGACACAGTGGTAATGCCGAACTGCATATTGCTGATCCTGGGCAGACACAATCTTGTATTAAAGTTGAATTGCTGATTCCTGAAATATCCAGCGAGCGAAAGACTGTTTTATGTGATTTTAGAAATACCGGTATCTATGCCGGTGCATCCAAAGCATATAAATTAAAAAATATATTATGAAGAAATTACTTTTGATTCTTTTTCTAAGCATAGCTTATTTATGCACGACACATGCACAATCGTTTACTAAACTCGAAGTGAAGCAATCGATGCGTAGGGTAGCCGATTGGCAGATCGGTCATTACAACAGAGCTGTTTATGGTGATCTCAACTGGGTGAATGCCACCTTTTTCCTGGGACTTGCTTATTGGGCAGAGATCGCCGAGAAGGACGATCAGGATGACTTCTATTATAAATGGCTGACCCGCTTGGGAAGTCGTAACTATTGGCAGGTAGATAAACGGATGTATCATGCAGATGATATTTGTATTGCTCAAACCTATCTGTATCTGTACGAAAAGTACAAGCAAAAGGACATGATTGTTCCCACTCTGGCGCGTACGGAGTGGGTGGTCGCCAATCCTCCTTCGGGTTCGTTTCAGTTGACTTACGGAGATGCCACGACATTAGAACACTGGACTTGGTGTGATGCTCTTTTCATGGCCCCCCCCGTTTATCTGAAACTCTATAATATCACTGGTGATAAGAAATTCATTCGCTTTATGGATAAAGAGTACAAAGCGACTTACGAGTTCCTGTTCGATAAAGAAGAAAATCTCTTCTACCGTGACCACCGTTATTTTGATATGAAAGAGAGTAATGGTGCCAAAGTCTTTTGGGGACGGGGCAATGGCTGGGTGCTTGGCGGACTGGTAGAAATGCTACGTGAACTGCCTGCCAAGAGCAAATATCGTCCGTTCTATCAGGAACTGTTTCAGAAACTCTGTTACCGCATCGCTAATTTACAGAGCAGCGACGGGTTCTGGCGTGCAAGTCTGCTCGATCCGGACGCTTATCCATCACCCGAAACAAGCTGTAGCGGTTTCTTCGTATATGCCCTTGCCTATGGACTGAACGAGGGACTTTTACCAAAGGAAAAGTTCCTGCCTGTAGTAGAGAAAGGATGGAAAGCACTGCTTTCTGCGGTAGAAGAAGACGGTAAACTAGGATATGTACAACCTATCGGTGCCGACCCAAAGAAAGTGACCCGCAATATGACAGAAGTATACGGACCGGGTGCTTTCCTGCTTGCCGGAACGGAAATGTATCGTATGGCAGAAGACGCTCCGAAACAGAATGCTACTATCCCGCAGAACCGTATTCAGGAAATTGCAGCTATGCTTCCCGATCGACCGCAGGGGATAGGAAGGTCTTATAAAGACCGAACTTTCTGGAATAAGATAAAAGAGAGTGACGACGCTAAACAACTTCTGGAAAAGGAAGCTCCTGCTTTGTTAAAGCAGGGGATGCCCCCTTTTGTCGATTCATTGTACTTGCATCTGAATAAGACGAATGTTCGTTTGCCCGGAGAGAATATGATGAATGCCCGTTATCAATATCTGTACAGGCTGACTTTGGCTGAATGCCTTGAAAATAAGAGGCGTTATGTCCCTGCCATCGAAAAAGCTCTGGTGGCTCTTTGCAGTCAGAAGCCTTGGTCTATTCCTGCCCACGACCGCGGTCTGAAGAATTATAAAGGAACGGATTATTATGTAGACTTGGTGGTTGCTACTGCCGGAAACGGTATTGCTCAGTGTGTTACCATGCTGGACGATCGTCTGTCGCCGGAGGTAAGGGCACGGGTGCAGTGTGCTTTCCGTGAGAAGGTTTTCCGTCCGGTCTACCGTTGTCTGGAAGAGACAAAACCATTTTGGTGGTTCACCGCTACCAATAACTGGAACTCTGTGTGTCTGGCGGGTGTTACCGGTGCGGCTCTTGCCTTGTTGCCCGATAAGGAGGAACGTGCTTACTTTGTTGCGGCAGCCGAAAAGTATAACGTGTATGGAATGAAGGGGTACGCTGACGACGGCTACTGTAGTGAAGGTGTAGGTTATTATAATTATGGTTTCCGTGCCTACATTCTGTTGCGTGAAGAAGTATACCGGGCAACGCAGGGAAAGATCGACTTCTTTCAGACTCCCAAGTTTGTCCGTATCGCCCGGTATGGGAAGAAGATACAGATGAATGAAGGAGTGTGCCCCGCCTATTCGGATTGTCGCATCGGTTTGTCACCGGACAGGTTTATTCTCAGTTACTGCGACCGGGCGCTGGGTGTTACTTCTGCAGAAGAACAGCCTGTTTTACCCAAAGGAAACAACTTGTCCCTTCACCTTCTCGAACTTTTCACAAGTCAGGTTGCAAAGGTTGGAATGACAGACGGAATCCGTCAGGTATTGCAGGAAGAGTCGGATGCTTTGCGCGCTTATTATGAGCAGGCAGGTATTTTGATTGCTCGTCCTGCCGGTGGAACTTCCTGTCGTCTGGCCATATCAGCCAAGGGCGGAACCAATGCGGAGAATCATAACCACAATGATGTCGGTTCTTATGCCGTAGCTTTGGGAAGTGAAACGATGGTTGGCGATCAGGGTGGTCCGAACTCCTATCCCGGAGATTATTTTAACGGAGACGCTCCTCAGAAATATAAGATAAAAGGATCATTCGGTCATCCGGTTCCTGTAGTAGACGGACGAGCACAGTCCTCGGGAGGGAAAGCGAAAGGTGTTGTGCTGCAGAAAGAATTTACGAACGAAAAAGATGTATTCAGTATTGACTATACCTCTGCTTATTCCACCCCCAATTTGGATAAGCTCATTCGTACTTTCGTTTACGACCGCCAGGGTGAAGGCAACTTTACAGTTGGCGATGAATTTACAGCGAAAACACCGATCCGATTCGAAACAGCCATAACGACACGAGCCGACTGGAAAATCCTGGACGATACACATCTTCTGCTGGCTACTGATTCCGAACAGATGATTGTAGCTATTGAGGCATCCGGTAAAGTGGCGTTTACTTCCGAAACGATTGAAGTGAACTCTCCAGCATATACACGTATCGGGATTGCATTGAAAAATCAGTCGAAGGAAGGATATATCCGATTGAAGATGTACACAAAATAAGTCTGTGTATTAGATATATGAAGTATTTATAGGGCATATATGCCCAGCGTGCAGGACATATATGTCCAACGTGCAGGAGATAGTTACCCTGCACATTGGCTATATATGTCCTACAATCAGATTATAGTTGCCCTGCAAACGGGGGAAGAAGGTACTATCTTTATCTTCTTGTTTTTATTCTTGCTACTTTCGCTTAAACTGTCTATTTTTGAGGCTGCATTTCCATACTTGAATACGAGTACCTCATTATTAATAGAATAAAACAATGAAAAACAGGTTTCTGATCATATGCACAGTTTTGTTTCTCTCCTCTTGTTTGGCGTATGGACAAGAGCAAGCATCTGTAACAAATGACTTTTCTGAAAATAAACAAGGTTGTATTCAGCATCCCTGGCAAGGCAAGAAAGTAGGATACATCGGAGATTCCATCACAGACCCGAATTGCTACGGTGATAATATAAAGAAGTACTGGGACTTTCTGAAAGAATGGCTGGGGATCACTCCTTTTGTTTACGGCATTAGTGGAAGGCAGTGGGATGATGTACCCCGTCAGGCGGAAAAGCTGAAGAAAGAACATGGCGGAGAAGTCGATGCTATCCTGGTTTTTATGGGGACAAACGATTATAATAGTAGTGTGCCTATCGGTGAGTGGTTTACGGAACAAGAAGAGCAAGTGCTGTCTGCTCACGGTGAGATGAAGAAGATGGTGACGCGGAAAAAGCGTACGCCTGTCATGACTCAAGACACTTATAGAGGTCGTATTAATATAGGAATCACTCAACTGAAGAAACTTTTCCCGGATAAGCAGATCGTTCTGCTGACTCCTTTGCATCGTTCGTTGGCTAACTTCGGCGATAAGAATGTCCAGCCGGATGAAAGCTATCAGAATGGTTGCGGAGAATATATAGATGCTTATGTGCAGGCTATTAAGGAGGCAGGAAATATATGGGGAATACCTGTCATAGACTTTAATGCAGTGACAGGTATGAATCCGATGGTTGAAGAGCAGCTTATTTATTTCTATGATGCCGGCTATGACCGTTTGCATCCCGACACCAAAGGGCAGGAGCGTATGGCACGCACTTTGATGTATCAGTTACTTGCACTGCCTGTCGCTTTTTAATTATTCAAATTTCCGCAGGACTTGACAAAGGCATTTTTTTGTTGTATATTTGCAGGAGTCATACAGGCAATAAAGTAACAACCCATTAAAAAATGAAACGAAATGCACCTTATCAATCATCTTAACCGAACCGAAAAAAATAGTGTAACATTATAACAAAATACAAAGGGGATCATATGCAAATCAGCATCTATGTGAACCGGTGATAAGCTTGAGGCTGCAACCTTTTATACGGTTTGCAGCCTTTTTTGTTGCATAAAATCAAGAAATACGTGCTTAAAAGGTGTATTGGAGTTTATAATAAATGGGGAGACCGTTTATAATAAACGATGCAACTATTTATTATAAACTCAACTGCGATTTTAGTATTGATGGTAAAAAGTTTTCTATATGTCAGAAGAACCCGTAGAGAGTTTTCTTTTATTTGACTTAGCAGACTGCGAATTATCGTAACATGGCAATCTTTTACTTTATTGCCCGATTTACCCCCTATATCTGCCCGATTTACCTCCCGTCTCATTGCGTTCTTCTCCTTATTTTGTGCATTAAATATTCTTATTCTTTTCAATGATGAAAGATGCTGCATGATATGCACGGCGGAGATGGAAAGTGTGTGGCTGTTCTGCGGGATGTTGTTTTGAAGAAAAATAGTACAATATTCCATGCTTGTTGTACTATTCTCTATAGGAATATAGATAGTTAATCGTAAATTTGTAATTTAATTGTGCCTTATATTTTTTATAAGAATTTATAGAAGAATATCATGAAATACTGGATGTTATTGTTTGCCTTTTTGTGGGTATCTTACGGAACGGGCATGGCCCGGAAAACCGAAAAAATAGTAAATAACGGAATTCCCTGGTTTGACGACAGGGGAGAGATTGTCAATGCCCACGGTGCCTGCATTGTGGAAGAGAATGGCAGATATTATCTTTTCGGGGAATATAAGTCGGACAAGAGCAATGCATTTCCGGGTTTCAGTTGTTATTCATCTGATGATTTGGTGAACTGGAAGTTCGAACGTGTTGTACTGCCGATGCAGTCAAGCGGAATTCTTGGCCCTGATCGTGTAGGCGAGCGTGTGAAAGTCATGAAATGCCCTTCTACCGGCGAGTATGTGATGTATATGCATGCAGACGATATGAACTATAAAGATCCCCATATCGGTTATGCTACCTGTAGCACTATAGCAGGTGAATATAAACTTCACGGACCTCTGTTGTATGAAGGTAAGCCTATTCGCCGCTGGGATATGGGGACTTATCAGGACACGGACGGTACCGGATATCTGCTGTTGCACGGAGGAATTGTCTATCGTTTGAGTAAGGACTACCGTACGGCAGAGGAAAAAGTGGTATCGGGAGTAGGTGGTTCTCACGGAGAGTCTCCGGCAATGTTTAAAAAGGACGGCACGTATTTCTTCTTGTTCTCCAATCTGACCAGTTGGGAGAAGAATGATAATTTCTACTTTACAGCCCCTTCCGTCAAAGGGCCGTGGACCAGACAAGGTTTGTTTGCTCCCGAAGGAAGCCTGACCTATAATTCACAGACCACTTTTGTGTTTCCTTTAAAGTGTGGCGAAGATACGATTCCTATGTTTATGGGCGATCGCTGGTCTTATCCGCATCAGGCTTCGGCTGCCACCTATGTGTGGATGCCTATGCAGGTGGATGGAACAAAGCTTTCTATTCCGGAATACTGGCCTTCCTGGGACGTTGATAAGTTGAAACCCGTAAATCCTCTGCGTAAAGGAAAAACCGTCGATTTAAAGAAGATAACGTTCAGTAAAGAAGCTGACTGGAAAGTGGAGGAAGGAAGAATATCTTCCAATGTAAAAGGAAGTACGCTGAGCATTCCTTTCACTGGCTCTTGTGTGGCTGTTATGGGTGAAACGAACTGTCATAGCGGATATGCGCGTATGAATATCCTTGATAAGAAAGGGGAGAAAATATATTCTTCACTGGTCGATTTCTATAGTAAGGCGAATGATCATGCAACGCGTTTTAAGACTCCCCAATTGGCTGAAGGGGAATATACGCTGGTGATTGAAGTTACGGGCATCAGCCCCACATGGACTGATAAAACGAAGAGAATCTATGGCAGCGACGATTGCTTTGTGACCATTACTGATATTGTAAAACTGTAATATTTATGAGAAATAGAATTTTATTTTCTTTCCTTGCTTGGGTAGCAGTGATCGTGTCCGTTCAGGGTAAACAAAAAGATTTTGTTTTGCAGTCCGGTCAGCCGGTTGCGATAGCTTGCAGCGGTTCGGAAGCACCGGTGGTGCGTACTTCTCTGGACTTGTTGTCCCGTGACCTTCAGACTGTATTGTCGGCAACTGCCCATATAGACACAAACACCGGAAACATCATAGTAGGAACGATCAGGCAGAGCAAGCTGATTGAGCAGGCAGGCATCGATATTTCCGCATTAAAAAACAAAAAGCAGGCTTTCATGCTCGCCGTCTCAGAAGATGGAAAGCTAGTAGTAGCCGGCAGCGACAGTCACGGTACAGCCTACGGCATACTTGAAATATCCCGTCTGCTAGGCGTTTCCCCTTGGGAATGGTGGGCGGATGTGACTCCGGAGAAGAAAGAGATGTTCCGCCTTTCTTCCAAATTCAGAGAGTTGCAGTCTCCTTCTGTGGAGTATCGGGGCATCTTTATTAATGATGAAGATTGGGGACTGATGCCTTGGAGTAACAAGACTTACGAACCGTCGGATGTGAAAGGAGAAATCGGGCCGCGTACCAACGAACGTATTTTTGAGTTGCTGCTTCGTTTGCGGGCCAATACCTACTGGCCTGCTATGCATGAGTGTACCTTGCCTTTCTTTCTGACGAAGGGCAATCGGGAAGCAGCGAAAAAGTATGGCATCTTTATGGGAGCTTCCCACTGCGAACCAATGGCGTGCAATGCTGCCGGAGAATGGAAAATACGTGGAAAAGGAGCATACGATTACGTGAATAACAGTCCGGCCGTTTATCAGTTTTGGGAAGATCGTGTGAAAGAAGTTGCCGGACAAGAGATACTTTACACGCTGGGTATGCGTGGCGTTCACGATGGAAAGATGCAGGGAGCCAAGACGGTAGAAGAACAGAAAGCCGTCCTGAACTGGGTATTTGTTGACCAGCGCGGCTTGCTCGAAAAGTACGTGAATAAAGACGTAACACAAGTGCCGCAGGTCTTTATTCCTTATAAGGAAGTGCTCGATATTTATCATGCGGGACTGCAAGTGCCCGAAGACGTGACCTTGATGTGGTGTGATGATAACTACGGCTATATCCGTCATTTCCCCACTGCCGAAGAGCGTGCCCGTAAAGGCGGCAACGGAGTCTATTATCATGTTTCCTACTGGGGACGCCCGCACGATCATTTATGGTTGAGCACCATGAGTCCATCGCTCATTTATCAACAGATGAAGCAGGCTTACGATCAGGGAATACAGAAAATGTGGATACTGAACGTCGGAGACATCAAGCCTGCCGAGTATCAGATAGAACTGTTCATGGATATGGCATGGAATCTGGATAAGGTATCTTCCGAAGGAGTAACCGCACATCTGAAACATTGGCTGGAACGGGAACTGGGAACCTCCTGTGCAAAGACCATCCTCCCCGTTATGCAGGAACATTATCGCTTGGCACATATCCGCAAACCCGAATTTATGGGAAATACACGGGAGGAAGAAAAGAATCCGGTCTATCGGGTAGTCAAAGACTTACCGTGGAGCGAAAGAGAGATAAACGAACGTCTGAATGCTTACAGCGAACTTTCGGAAACAGTAGAGAAAGCTGCTTCTAAAGTACCCGCCGACAGACAGAGCGCTTACTTCGAACTGGTGAAATATCCTGTACAGGCTGCAGCACAAATGAATCGCAAACTGTTATACGCCCAATTGGCACGCCACGATAAGGAAGACTGGGAAAAGAGTGATGCCGCTTACGACAGCATTGCTGCACTGACTCAACACTATAACTCATTGGAGAATGGAAAATGGAATTGCATGATGGACTTCAAACCCCGCAAGCTCCCTGTATTCAACCGTGTGGAAAGAAAGGCGGCTACTGCTCCGATGACAGCAGACCGTAAAGCAGTCTGTCAATGGAACGGGGCGGAGGCAAAGAAGGGCAACGCTATTGTCTGCGAAGGTTTGGGATATGAAGGCAAAGCCGCAGAGATAAGAAAAGGCGATGCGCTGACTTTCTCTTTCAGTAATCTGAAAACGGACTCGGTAGAGGTGGATATCCGGTTACTTCCCAATCATCCGGTGCATGGCGATAAGTTGCGTTTCTCGGTTTCTCTGGATGGTGCCGAGCCTGAAGTGATAGCGTACGAAACGAAGGGGCGCAGCGAGGAATGGAAAGAGAACGTGCTTCGTAATCAGGCAATCCGGAAAATTGTACTTCCCGTTACGGGTAAGAAATCACATCAACTGGTCATCAAGGCATTGGATGAGGGAGTGATACTGGATCAGGTAATGCTTTATGAGGTGAATTAGATATAATTCTATATTTTATAGTTTCAGACTGGCTGGGTCAGTCAGTCTGAAATACACTGTTTATTGTCCCGGCTTGATAATCAACCGCAGTACAAACCAAGCATGATGTGCTGCGGTGCTTATCCATCCATAATGCTTTGCCATAATGCGGAACCGTTCTTTAAGAGAAGCCTTCCGGTTCTGCGTAGTCATTCCTTCATCCAGATAGTCGATGATTGTCAGGTGCGTATTGTGCAGGGTACGCGCCTTTTTCATGATGCGGATGCACCAGTCGAAATCAGCGGAGTACCGGTAGTTTAAGTCATAAGGTTCCATCAGCGTATGTCTGGCAAAGAAAGCCTGATGGCAGACTAACATTCCTTGTTTGAAACTCTTCCAGTCCAGCTTTTCGGGCGTGGAAAGGCGGCGCATATGCAGAAAGTGCCTGTCTTTGTCAACAATCGCAGTTTCCCCGTAGATGACGTCGGGGAGAACACTCCCATGAATGCTGTGCACCATTTGCTGCAAGGTGTCGTCTTCGTGAAAGCAGTCGCCCGCATTCAGGAAACAGAGATAGTCGCCGCTGGCAAGGGAGATCGCCTTGTTCATGGCATCGTACAATCCTTTGTCCGGTTCGCTGACGACGGTAGTTATCCGTGAGCGGTATCTGTCGATGATAGAGAGAGTACCGTCTTTAGAGGCTCCGTCCACAATGATGTATTCTACGTGGTGGTAAGTCTGCGAGATAACACTTTGGATGGTATCTTCCAGTACTTTCTCGGCATTGTAGGTCACCGTGATAATCGAGAACTTGGGAGTAGGATGGACACTATGCATATTTCCCTGTTATTTTGTTGTAAACGTCCGTGTACTTCTTCGCTATGATACTTTCCGAATAGTTGCCTATGGCCTTGCGGCAGGCTTGTGCGGAGAGTTCCGCATATTCGGGTTCCGTCAGTACCCAATGGATGCCGTTGGCCAGATCTTCGGAAGACTTGCGCTGAGCTACGTATCCGTTGTGCAGATGATCGATCATTTCCGGTATGCCTCCGGTGTTGAAACCGACGCAGGGCACACCGCAGGACATCGCTTCCATCACCATATTCGGCAGATTCTCTTCGAGAGAAGGGATAGCGAAGAGGTCTACGGCATTGTATATATCCACCAACTCATGCTCATTCTTAATATAAGGAAGCGGATAGACGCGGAAAGGAATCAGGTCTTGCAACTGCTGCGACTGGTTGCCGAAAACAACCACGCCCAATGAGTCTTTCCATTCCGGATGTTTCTCTGCCAGCAGTTTGCAGGCTTCAATCAGATAGTCAATTCCCTTTCGCTTGTCTGTTATCTTGACAGAACCGAAAAGAATCAGCTTCCCTTCCTGTGGCAGCCTGCATTTTCTGCGGGCTTCCTGCTTATTGTGAGGCTTGAAAAGATTCGTGTTGATGGCGTTCGGGATACTGATAACCGTTTGTCCGGTGAGCAGTCCGCTGACTTTGGCCTTCTCCGCCAGCCAGCGGCTACAGCCTACAAACGTGATGGATGCTTGACTATAAATTTCTTTCTTCTTCCGGAAGATTCGGGTAGATAAGTCCTTCTTGCCTCCTCCTCCGTAGATGTAAGGGCAGTGGTGGCATTCCTGTTCGTAACTCTTGCATTCGCGTGCATAATGGCAGATGCCGGTGCAGGGCCACATATCGTGCATGGTCCATACTACAGGTTTGCCGGAAGTCAGAATCTTGCGGATGGTGTTGAGTGACAGCATCCCTTGGTTGATCCAGTGCAGATGGATGACATCTGCCTGCTGAAATTCGGGAAGCGAAGTGATGTCCGTACCGGTATTGGCGATATCTACGGCGAATAGATCATTCTTCTTGAAACGGTTGGCTTTCCAGATGACGATGCGTTCCCACATGAATTTCCATACGTGCAGCCAACTGCGCTTTAGGCCGACGACGCTGATTTGGTCTGTCTGTTTGTCACGTACCAACATTTTCGCCTTGATGCCGTTGTTCTTAAGCGATTCCATCAGTCGTCCGGCAGCGACAGCCGCACCACCTATTCGTTCGGAAGTATTGATGATTAGTACCCTCATGCTTTCAAAATGTTTGCACAAAAGTAGTGGTTTTCAGTGAAAATCCGTACAAAGTCACATATTATTTGTACTTTTGCCACACTTATTAATAAGGAGATATTGAACATGAAAAAGGTTGTGTTTTTAGGATTAGGGTATATCGGCCTTCCTACGGCAGCCGTTGCTGCCGCTCACGGTTTCGAAGTCATAGGAGTAGATGTCAATCCTTCTGTGGTGGAAACGATCAACCAGGGAAAGATACATATTGTAGAACCTGAACTGGGTCAGGTAGTCAGGGACGTAGTGCAGAGTGGAAAGTTGCGTGCTGTATGCAAGCCGGAAGCGGCGGATGCTTTCTTTATCGTAGTGCCTACCCCGTTCAAGCAGAACCATCGGGCGGACATCACCTATGTGGAAGCGGCCACCCGTTCCGTGATCCCTTATCTGCAGGAGGGTAACCTGTTTGTCATCGAATCCACTTCTCCGGTATATACCACCGAACGTATGGCGGAAGTGATCTATAAAGAACGTCCCGAACTGAAAGGGAAGATACATATCGCTTATTGTCCCGAACGCGTATTGCCGGGAAATACATTATACGAACTGGTGCACAACGACCGCGTGATAGGCGGCATCGATCCGGCATCCACCGAAAAAGCCATTGAGTTTTATTCCGCTTTCGTACAAGGCAAACTGCACGGCACCAATGCCCGCACGGCAGAGATGTGCAAACTGACGGAGAACTCCTCCCGCGACTCACAGATCGCCTTTGCCAACGAACTCTCCATGATCTGCGACAAAGCCGGAATCAATGTATGGGAACTGATCGCACTTGCCAACAAGCATCCGCGTGTGAATATCCTTCAACCGGGTTGCGGAGTAGGCGGTCACTGCATTGCGGTAGACCCTTGGTTCATCGTATCCGACTATCCGGAACAGGCGCAGCTCATCAAGCGTGCCCGTGAAACGAACGATTACAAAGCGGACTGGTGTGCGAACAAAGTATTGGAAACCTGTCAGAAGTTTGTGGAACAGAACGAGCGCGAACCGGTCGTTGCCTGCATGGGACTGGCTTTCAAACCGAATATCGATGACTTACGGGAATCTCCCGCCAAATATATCGCTTCCCGCATCATCTCCGAATCGAGAGCGGACGTGCTGATTATTGAACCTAATATAAGCACTCATAAGAGCTTCCATCTGACAGATTATCGGGAAGCATACGAGAAAGCAGATATTATCGTCTGGCTGGTTCGTCACGATGTCTTCCTTGCATTGCCCAGAGAAGAAGGAAAGATAGAACTGGACTTCTGCGGCGTGAGACGATAAAATGTAGTTTAATTGCGAAGAGGTTGTATAGACTCTATTAAATAAAGCAGATGAAAAAGATATTGCTCGTTTTCGGTACCCGTCCCGAAGCGATAAAGATGGCTCCGCTTGTAAAGGCGCTCCAGAAAGATACGGAACATTTTGAGACACGTGTCTGCGTTACGGCACAGCACCGGCAGATGTTGGATCAGGTATTGGAGGTGTTCGGCATCACTCCCGAATATGACCTGAATATCATGGCTCCCAATCAGGACTTGTATGACATTACCGCTAAAGTACTGCTCGGACTGCGCGAAGTGCTGAAGGACTTCCGTCCCGACACCGTATTGGTGCATGGAGATACGACTACCTCGATGGCAGCATCCCTTGCGGCATTTTATATGCAGATACCTGTGGGACACGTGGAAGCCGGATTGCGTACCTATAATATGTTGTCTCCCTGGCCGGAAGAAATGAACCGCCAGGTGACAGACCGTATCTGTACTTACTACTTTGCACCGACGGAACAGTCAAGGGCAAATCTGCTGCAAGAGAATATAGACGCGAAGAAAATCTTTATTACAGGAAATACGGTGATTGATGCCCTGCTGATGGCAGTCGATATCATTTCCACCACCGCCGGTGTGAAAGAAAAGATGGCGAAGGAACTTCAGGAGAAAGGCTACACGGTAGGTGATCGTGAGTATATCCTCGTCACCGGACATCGTCGTGAGAACTTCGGAGATGGTTTCCTGCATATCTGCAAAGCGATCAAAGAACTGGCGGCTCTTCACCCGGAGATGGACATAGTCTATCCCGTTCATCTGAATCCTAATGTGCAGAAGCCAGTGTATGAACTGCTTTCCGGTCTGAGCAATGTCTACCTGATCTCTCCTTTGGATTATCTGCCTTTTATTTATGCCATGCAACATTCTACTCTGCTGCTGACTGATAGCGGCGGTGTGCAGGAAGAAGCCCCTTCATTGGGCAAACCCGTGCTGGTGATGCGGGATACGACCGAGCGTCCGGAAGCTGTTGAGGCGGGTACGGTGAAGTTGGTCGGCACGGATGCGGAGGCAATTGTCAGTAATGTCACTGCCCTGCTGCAAGATAAAGAAATGTATAAGCGGATGTCCGAAACGCATAACCCTTATGGTGACGGACAGGCTTGCGAAAGAATCATAGCTGCGCTTCGATAACTTCAAAATAGTTTCATTGCTTGAAACCATTGGTTTCTCGGTGTGAAACTGTTGGTTTCAAGGCATGAAACTTTTAGTTTCAGAGCATGAAACAAATCATGCCGTTCGTTGGCGCCGATGGCGGGACCGGGCGAAACAAAAATTAATAACACTTCTTATCGGGAATGCCCTCTAACGAAAAACGGGCTGTCAGAGAATCACTTCTCCGGCAGCCCTTCTTCATTAGGATCAAAAAAACAGAGGAAGTATGATATTCTTTATTCCTGTCCTCCCCCTAAAGCACGGTATAGGTTAATTAAACTTTGTATTTCGGTAAAATGATTGGCCGTCTGTGATAGTTGCGCGCTGAGCAATGACTGTCGGGCGGTAAGTACTTCCAGATAGGTTGTATTCGTATGTTCCATCAGCAGAGAAGTACTTCGCACGGCTGTTTGCAGAGAAGCAATCTGCTTGTCGAGCAAGATTCTTTTCCCCTGACTGGTCTGATAGGCAGTCAGCGCATCATTCACTTCGCTGCCGGCGTTGAGCAATGTTTGCTGAAAGCCGAGAGCTGCTTCTTCCTGCTGCGCACGGGCGATGCGATACTGAGTCACCACTTGTCCTTTATTAAAGAGCGGCTGCGTGAGCGAACCTACTGCCGATGCCAGGAACTTGCCCGGATTGAGAATCATAGACCCGACGGAGTTCGTCCATCCGGCACTTCCGCTCAACGTGATGGAAGGGTAGAAAGCCGAACGTGCCGCATTGGTGCCATAGAACGCTGCTTCCAGCGTCCGCTCGGCCGAGCGGACATCGGGGCGGGCGGCAAGCATTCGGACAGGGATTCCTACGGCAAAGTCCGTAGGAAACTGTTGGTCTGCCAACGTTCCGCGTTCGTAGTTGCGGGGTGTCTCTGCCAATAATAAAGCAAGACTGTTCTCCACTTGATTGATCTGCTGCTGCAAATCGAGCACAGAACCCTGCACTTGATAATAAGTCGCTTCCATCTGCGATACAGCCGATTCGTTCGCCAGTCCGGCGTTCATCAGTGAGCGGGTAGAGGCTACGGTTTCTTTCCATGCCTCCTCCGTCTGTCGGGAGATGATGAGCTGTTCGTCCAGCATCAGCAGCGTGTAATAAGTATTGGCTATACCGGCTATCAGCTGCGTGCGGACTGCCTGACGGTAATCTTCACTTTGTGCATACAGCGCTTTCGCCTGCTTCTTGGAGTTGCGCATACGGCCGAATACGTCCAGTTCCCAACTGGCGGTCACGGGCAGCGAGTAACCCTGCGTAGCTTTGTTCGTATCGAAGCTGCTCACTGTCCCCTGCGGGGAAAGCGCAAAGGCGGGCAGGAAAGCAAGTTTGGCGGACATCAGCACTGCCTGAGCTTCTTCTACACGAAGCTGGGCGGACTGGTAGTCGGTATTGGTCCGCAACCCTGTCTCGATGAGGGACTGCAGATGAGGGTCGGTGAAGAGTTCCCGCCAGTCCATATTCCCCAGACCGGCAGTGTCTTCCGTCACCACTTCCCCGCCGTAAAGATCGTCGGGGACGGAAGTGGCGGGCTTGTATTTGGTATAGATGCCACAACCGCTCAGCGTCAGACTCATGGCAACTAACAGGATGATATTTTTCTTCATTCTTTCTTTTATTTATTAACGTTCACGTTCAGCTTCACTTTTCTCTTTTTCCAAAAGCACTTGTACATCTGCTTCTTCTTCCATCGGTTTACGGATTTTCTCCTGCAAGTATTCAAAGATGATGTAGAAGACCGGAACGACAAAGAGCAATGCCACCGTTCCGACAGCCATACCGCCTACGACACCCGTACCCAGCGAACTGTTGCCATTGGCACCCGCACCGGAAGAGAACATCAGTGGAAGCATACCGAAGATCATTGTCAGCACCGTCATCAGGATAGGACGCAGGCGGACCTGTGCGGCAGAGTAGGCCGATTCTACGATGCCCATCCCTTTGCGGCGGCGTTCGATGGCGTACTCCGTAATCAGAATAGCCGTCTTGGCCAGCAAGCCGATCAGCATGATCACCCCTGTCTGCAAATAGATGTTATTCTCCAGTCCGAGTATCTTGGCGAACAGGAACGAGCCCATCAATCCGAACGGTACGGAGAAGATAACGGCAAACGGTACGAGGAAACTTTCGTAGAGACAAGCCAGAATCAGATAGATCAGGAAGATGCAGATGGCGTAGATGAAAACCGTCTGCGCACCACCGCTGCTTGCTTCTTCGCGTGCCATACCGCCATATTCGTATCCGTAGCCTATCGGAAGCGATTCTGCGGCCACTTCTTCAATCACTTTCTGCACTTCACCCGAAGAGTAACCGTCGGCAGGATTCACATTGGCTGTGATGGTGCTGTAGAGATTGAAACGGTTGGCCGTTTCCGGTCCCAGTACCTGTTTCAGTGTAACGAACTGGCTCACCGGAGCCATTTCCGTACCGTTGCGCACAAACATATTGTTCAATGCCTGCTCGTCCAGACGATATTCGGGCGATGCCTGCATCATTACACGATATACCTTACCGTATTGGTTGTAGTTGGAGATATATGCTCCACCGCAATAACTGCCTACCGCATCGAGTACCGCGCTTGGCGAAATTCCTGCACGCTTACATTTGGCGGCATCCACTTCTACCGAGAGCTGCGGGAAGTTGATGGCGTAGGATGTATAAGCCATAGCCACTTCCGGGCGCTGGTTCAAGGCATTGAGGAACTGTGTGGACGCGTCATAGAACGTAGCCAGATCACCGCCTGTCATATCCTGAAGGTTCAGTTCGAGGGAGTTACCCATACCGTATCCCGGAATCATGGCGGGCTGGAAACTGAATATCTGCGCTTCCTTGATGGACTGGAATTGTGCGTTGAGGCGGGAAGCTACGGCATCCGAACCGTGTTCCTTTCCTTTTCGTTCGCTCCAGTCTTTCAGGCGGACAATGATCGTACCGTAAGAAGTTCCCTGACCGGAGATCAGACCGTATCCTGCTACGCGGGCGTAGTGTTCTATTTCGGGCGTATCTTTCAGAATGTTTTCCAGCCGGTCCATTACTTTCGTCGTTTCTTCGAGCGTGCTTCCCGGTGAGATGCTGACATTCACCATGATAACACCCTGGTCTTCCTGCGGCACGAGTCCCGTCTTGGTCGTGCTCATCAGATAAACCAGCAGGACGATGGTAGCAGCCAGTGAAGTCCATACCATCCAGCGATGGCGGATGAAGTACATCACCCCTTTCTTATACTTGTCCAGCACGGCATTGAACGAAGCGTTGTAAGCTGCGCGTACCCGTCCGTTGATACTCTTGGCGCTCTTGGTTCCGTCCGACGGACGCATCATGATGGCGCACAGGGCTGGACACAGGGTCAGAGCCGAGATCATGGAGATACCTACGGCAGTTGCCATTGTGATACCGAATTGGGTATAGAACACGCCCGAAGTACCTCCCATGAAGGTGACGGGGATAAATACGGCCATGAAGACACAGGTACAGGAGACGATAGCCATCGTCACGTCGCCCATCGCATCTTTGGTGGCAAGGTAGGGCGACTTGTATCCGGCATCAAACTTGGACTGCACCGCTTCTACTACTACAATGGCATCATCCACCACCGTACCGATGGCAAGCACCAGGGCAAACAGGGTCAGGATGTTCAGACTGAATCCCGCAGCTACCAGACAGGCAAACGTACCTACCAGTGACACGATGATGGAGATGGACGGGATGAGCGTACTCTTTAGGTCCTGCAAGAAGAAGTATACCACGAGGATGACCAGAATGATGGCGATAATCAGTGTTTCCACCACGTTGTGTATGGAAGCGAAGAGGAAGTCGTTCGAACTCATCATGGTGACGAACTCCGTTCCTTCCGGAAGGTTTTTCTCCATCCGCTCCATCTGGGCGGTAATTTCTTTATTGACAGCGGTCGCATTGGAACCCGCTGTCTGGAAGATCATATAGAGCACGGCAGGCTGGCTGTCCATCTCACTGCGGAAACTATAAGTCATAGTGCCCAGTTCCACATCCGCCACATCTTTCAGACGGAGTATCGAGCCGTCTTCACGAGAGCGGACAACGGTGTTCTGAAACTCTTCCACGCTCTTCAGTCTTCCGCGATATTTCATCGTGAACTGGAAGACGTTCTGCGAACTCTCGCCCAGTGAGCCGGTAGGGGCTTCAATGTTCTGCTCGCCCAGCACGCCGGTGATGTCCGAAGGCACCAGCCCGTATTGTGCCATCCGTTCCGGTTTCAGCCAGATACGCATACTGTAGGTATCGCCCAGCTCCATGACGTCTCCTACTCCCTCGATACGCTTGATCTGCGGGATGACGTTGATGTCCAGATAATTGGCAAGGAAGGTCTGGTCGTAGCGACCGTCGGTGCAGACCAGCGCGCCGATTTGCAGGAAGCTGGTCTGGCGTTTCATCGTGCTTACGCCGACTTTCGTTACTTCGGCGGGCAGCAGTCCCTGTGCTTTGGCTACACGGTTCTGTACGTTGACAGCCGCCATGTCGGGGTCGGTGCCTTGCTTGAAGTAAACCTGTATGATAGCCAGACCTGCATTGGAGGCGCTGGACGTGATATACATCATGTCTTCCACCCCGTTGATGCTCTCTTCCAGCGGCATGATGACGCTGTTCATCACGGCTTCGGCATCGGCGCCCGTATAGCTGGCGGATACATAGACTGTGGGAGGAGCGATGTCGGGATATTGCTCCACCGGCAGGGTGAAGAGCGAGATAAGCCCTATGGCGAGAATCAGCACGGAGATGGAGATAGCCATCACCGGCCGTTTGATAAATATATTTCCTTTCATAATCAGTCTCCTTCTTATTTAACCTGTGTGCCTTCGCGCACCAGTCCGGCGCCTTCCGATACAATTTCGTCACCGGCTTTCAGGCCGTCCAGCACTACATATTCGCGTCCGTCGTTGATTCCGGCTACGGTGATCAGGGTGGAGACTGCTTTGCCATCCACTACCTTATATACAATCGTCTTGTCCTGCATCCGCACGGTGGCTGTCTGGGGGATAGCGATGCAGTTCTTGTAGATGCTTGGCACTACTACCGTGCCCGATGCTCCGCTATGAAGCAGCCGTGATTCGTTGGGGAACACTACGCGTGCCACTACGGTCCCTGTCTGACGGTCGATCACTCCACTGATGGATTCGATGGTACCTTTCTTCTGATAGACTGAGTTGTCGTTCAGAATCAGTTCCACTTCCGGCATATTCTTTAACGCTTCGTCCATGTCGCCGTACTGTCGGGTAAGGGCGAGCAGTTGGTTTTCGGTCATCGAGAAATAGACGTACATATCCGAATTGTCACTGACCGTAGTGAGCGGATAAGGAATGTTGGCGCTAACCAATGCGCCTGCACGATAGGGCAATGCGCCTACAACTCCGTCACTGGGACTTTTCACTTCGGTATAAGAGAGGTTGTTACGTGCGCTTATTTCCTGAGCTTCAGCCTGTGCCAGTTGTGCCTTGGCGGTGAGATAAGAGTTTTCGGCAGTCTTCAGGCTAAATTCTGAAACGACTTTCTGCGCATACAGTTCCTTGTTGCTCTTGTAAGTCAGTTCGGCGGTGCTCGTAGCGGCGCGGGCCGCTTCCACATTGGCGGTGGCGGTTTTGAGTGCGGCTCTGTAAGGTACCTGGTCGATGATGAAAAGCAACTGTCCTCGACGTACTTTCTGACCTTCGGTCACGCAGAGTTTCTCGATTGTTCCTGACACTTGCGGATAGATGTCAATATCCTGTCGCCCGCGTATGGTCGCCGAATAGGAGGAAGAAAGTTCTTTGTCCGTTGGTTCTATCTGCATGACTGCATAAGAAGATTTCACTCCTGCATCCGGTGCCTGCTTGCACGATGCCATCCACACTGTACAACCGACAATTCCTATCAGCCGTATCCATTTTTTGTTCACTGTAATCATACTTACTCTTTTTGTCTTTTATTAAAATCAGAACAAAAGTAGGAGAAAAGAACAAGTCAATGGTGACCGATTTTTCTCTATGAATGTCCTGTTTTCGTTATTTGTATTTGTTGTGGCTAACTATTTGCGTATAAACGACATATCAAACAATTATAAAGGAGTTTGGGACATTCTGTTTTCCCTATTATTTACCAACTTTGCAAAAAGTAAAAAAGGAGAGGCTATGGAAAAAGAGAACATTATGACAGTAGATATAGAAGACTTTAAGAAGAGTCAGCATATCCTTGATTATATAGACGATGACTTTGCGATAGTCAACAGTCTGGACGGGATTCCGTATAGTAATGATACGGTCCGGCTGAACTGTTTCCTCATTGCCGTCTGTGTGGAAGGGTGTATTCAGCTGGATATCAACTACCGGACGTATCAGTTGCAGGCGGGCGACTTGCTGCTCGGTCTTCCCAATACACTGATCAGTCGTACGATGCTGAGCCCTAAATATAAGATAAGGCTGGCGGGATTTTCTACCCGTTTTCTGCAACGCATTATTAAAATGGAGAAGAAAACGTGGAATACCGCCGCTCATATTCACAACAATCCGGTGAAGTCTATCAGCGAAGGCGGGGACGAACCTGTTTTCAGGTTCTATCGGGATTTGATTGTGGCGAAGATCAACGATGAACCTCATTATTATCACAAGGAAGTGATGCAACATCTCTTCTCCGCCCTCTTTTGTGAGATGCTGGGGCAGCTTCACAAGGAAATTGATGCTCCCGATAAGGGGGACAGTCCGAAAGAAGGTATCAAACAGGCGGATTATACCCTGCGGAAATTCGTGGAGCTATTATCGAAGGACAAGGGTATGCACCGTTCTGTGAGTTATTATGCGGATGCGCTTTGCTACACTCCGAAGCATTTTTCGAAAGTCATCAAGCAAGCGTGTGGCAGGACTCCGTTGGACTTGATCAATGAAACGACGATAGAACATATCAAGTACCGGCTGAAACGTTCGGACAAGTCCGTTAAGGAAATAGCGGAGGAGTTCAATTTCCCCAACCAGTCCTTTTTCGGGAAGTACGTAAAGATGCATTTGGGGACTTCACCGGCTAATTATCGGAATCGCAAGAATGAGTGAGACGAAGAATCTCTTGGAAAGCCTTCAGGTAGCGTTCGCTGACTGTCTCCATATTGATCTTTTTCCGGATCATCCGTTCCGACTCTTTTCCCATCTCCTTGCAACGTTCGGGAGATTCGAACATCTCTCTGATTCTATCTGCCAGACTATCGGCGTCTCCGTCTTTGAAAAAATAGCCGTTCTTGCCTTCCATGACCAGGTCGCGTTCCGTACTGTCGCATACGGCACAAAGGACGGGCATACCATATGTCATGGCATCATTGATCGAAAGCCCTCCCATGCCGGCAAGCACATAGATACTCGATTCGTTCATATAGGCGCCCAGCGTTTTTGGGTCATAGACGGCTCCGATAAAGCGGATGCTGTCTGTCAGTTGCAGGTCGTTTGCCTGTTGTCTGAGGTTGTCCAGTTCCGGTCCGTCTCCTACGATCACCAGTTCCGCTTCCGGATAGTCGGCGGCTACCTTCCGGAAAGCCTCTATCAATAAATCTACCCGTTTCCATTTTACGAGCCGTCCGATGTGCAGCAGGCGACGGTCGCACGGGGGAAGGATGGAGGGGGAAGCCAGTACGGATTCTTTTTCTTTGAGAAGTGCTTCCGTATCGGTCGAGTTGTAGGTGACGTGTATCTGCTCCTTCTTTACTCCGTAAGAGGGGAGGATGTCGTAGGCGGCTGTCGAGTAGTTCAGCGTTCCGGCGGCTTGGGCGTAGCAGTACTTCCGTATCCTTGCCGTTATCCATTGGCGCAGATAGAATCCGGTCCCCTTGCTGAGCAGGCGCATACCTTCGTCGTGCATCGGATTGGCTTTGAAATATTCCTTGATCTTTCCGTAGGGAGGAGTCTGGAAGGGGATTTCGCGAATCACCAGTTTGGCGTTGCAGGACTTCATAGCCTTTCTCAGTGCGGGCTGGAAGAATACTTGCAGGAAGTAGGGCCATCCTACTACCACTATATCCGGTTTTTCTTCCGCAATGATTTCGGGAAGGGCGGGGAAAGCACTTTTTCCGTAGAACATCTTCTTCTCCGGTGTAGTCAGATGCTTGTAGATTCCTCCTTCTACCATTTTCACCCCTTTGCCGATGGTCGTATTCCCTTTCTTTGGACTGACAACGGTTATTTCTACTCCTTTTGCCTGTAGCCTGTTGAGCATGGCATTCAGGTAGTGGGGGATTCCTCCGAATGTAAAAAGTACTTTCATTGTATATGCTTGCTGATTTGATTAAAACATGTGATTAGTTTCTCCACTTCATGTTCGTGGGCGTACCGGGCGAAAGCCTGAATGTCCATCCTTGTTTCGGTACACAGCGAGCGGATAGCTGCGCTGCATTCTCCGGCGTTGTCTTCTCCGGTGGTTTGGCCTGTTCCGTACTGTTCTACCCTCCGGCCCATGCAGAGGCCGCGGCTGACTATGACCGGTTTGCGGAAGGCGGCAGCTTTGGTCAGGAGGTTGCTGCTGCCGGTGAACTGCTTGTATGCGGCAAAAATAAGGTCGCTCTCCGCTATCAGGGCATTGAAACAGCTTTCATCGGGAATCTTCTCCAATGAGAACAGACAGTTATTCCTTGACTCCCCGAACGCCCGCAGGTCGTTTTCCTGTTGTGCGGTGAGAGAAGATTTCCCCGCAATGAGGAAGAAATATTCATCCTTTGGCAATAAAGGGATACTCTCTAGCAGTAACTTTATCCCCTTGCGGAAATTGATGGAACCGAGCAGGGATATCACTTTCCTTCCTCTGGCTTTCTCCTTCAGTTTCCGCAGCAACGGGTAGTTTGTGGCGGGAGCCGAAAGATCGGCAAAGTCGGGAAACAGCAGAATGTGGCGCTGAAATGTTTCCAGGTCTTTCGCTGAATATTCGTTCAGTATGCCTACTCCTACGCAGTTCTTGCTTCGCAGGAAAGGGCGTGTATCGGGCATCCCTCGGTGGTAAGGCGGCAGGGCGGACTGAACCAGCAGGCCGCTCCACTGATAGGGCAGCAAAAGATTGAACAGCCATAAGGGAGCCAATGTAGGCAGCATATCGTCGAGGCAGGCGAAGAAGACCAGATCGGGTTTCAGCCGTTGAAGACTCCGGCGCAGCCTGTACAGATTTCGCAGCCGAATCACTGCATTGCGCAGTACAACCAGCTTTTTCTGCAACGGTTTTCCGGCAGGGAGCGGCAGCAGCGGAAGCGCTGAGACAGGCTGAAAGGCAACGGTCTCCTGTACACCTTTCCCGTCGGGAGCGATGAGCGACGTTTCGTGCCCCATGCCCGCCCATGTCTGAGCAAACTGTTTATAATACGTTTCCCGATGGCCTGATACTGAACAATCTATAACTGTAACTTTCATGATTCCGATGCTTTTGGGGGCTTGGACATTTCTAATGCTTCTGAATAAACTTGCCGTAACTTCTGCCCTGCCAACTGAAAGTCGAAGCGACTGACGATAGATTGGCGGATTTTCTCTTTGTCGAACGACTCGTAGGTGTCGTACAATGTTTTCATCTTAGCGGCGAGCGCATCCACATTTCCCGGTCGGATGAGGAAGCCGCTTTCGGGAGTGATGATGTCCTCCGGTCCTCCGCATACGGTGCCGATGGCGGGCAAGCCTGTTGCCATTGCTTCGATGAATACGATGCCAAATGTCTCCGCAAAGGAGGCCAGTACAAAAGCATCGCAAGTACCCAGCAACCCGGACAATTCTTCCCGTGACAGGCGGCCGGTCAGTTTTACCTGCTCTTGCAGGTGGAGAGACTGAATCTGCTCTTTGAGTGACTGCATTTCTTCTCCGTCTCCGGCAATGATCAAAGAGACATGCGGCATATCCTTGAATGCCCAGTGAAAAGCAGTCAGCAAATCCCAGAATCCTTTGCGCTTATTCAGGTTTCCGATGCTGATGAAAGTAAAATGTTTCTCTTTCTCCGTCCGGTGAGGGCTGAATGCAAAGGTATTCGTATCTACAAAGTTCGGTATGACCGTCACTTTATCCGGGTCGCTGACGTATGCGCACAGGCTCCGTTTTAGTTTCGTGCCGACACAGATAATCTTTCGTGCCTCGCTGTATGCCTTCTTTAGTATCACTGCCTGCGACGGTGTCGTCTGATTGCCGTTGATGGAAGAGGCGTGCTCTGTGATGACATAGGGAATCTTATACCATTTATAAACCAGTCGTGCGGCATACCCTGCCCATGTGCCGAAGTGCGCATGAATCAGGTCGGGGCGACCGTAAGTGCGGATATACTTCCGTACTAACAAGACGGTCAGCAGAGACCAGATGATTCCTCCCGCGCGGGTGCTTAGTTTCGGGTTCCATGCGTGCATGCGCATGGTGACGAAACTGCCGTTATCTTCTGCCGATATCTGAAAATGACTCTCTTTGCGGAACCGTTTCCATGTGAAGTTCTTCAGAGGCCTTTGCTCCGTGAAGGCAAGTCCTGTCCGGCAGCCTGATTTAGCCAGTTGCATAGCCTGCTCGAAGAACATATATCCCCGGTGCGGGGGGGAGTCCTTTTCAGGATAGTACATTGGAAGTATCAGTATATGCATTTGTCTTTTATTTTTAGAAGAAGAATGGTGATGAAATCGCGGATACGTTTCCCGAAAGTAACGGTCGGTACACCGGTGTAGGCGGAGGCTTTCTTGCGGAAGGCCTCTTCATCGTCGAAAGTGGGATGGTTCACAAAGTGTTTGTACAGCAGATACAATCCTCTTTTCTTCTCGTAAGGAAGATGCCATACCGCCAGTTGTTCGTCTCCTTTTTCTACCGTATTGTATTTGGGGTAGGTCCAGAGGCGTTTGACGTATTGATTGGCGATATTGTTGTGGATGTTGAGTCTCGTTGCCACTACGCTCAGGAAGTGGGCTTCTTCGTTCAGTTTGGGCTGATTGGCGGCAAAACGTTCCAGATTATAATTCCATAAAGTAGGATATGCTTCGTTGATTCGTGCCACTACATCACCACGCAGCGAGATAAATTCTCCCCCGTAATAATGGACAAGCTCTGTTCTTGTGACTCCGTTTTTCGTATCTTGCTGCTCTGCTTCTTCCTTTTCCGCTCCTGTTTTCTTCGTTGCCTCCTTCTCTTTTTCTCTCTTCTCTTTTTCTACGTAACAGTCATTATAGATATCTGTCATCTCCTTTAGTGTGATTCCGTTCACGCTGAGGTTCGGTCGGTCGGATGCATCGTACAGGGCGGAGCCGTATTTCCGTGTGTCGCTGAACAGTTGCTCCAACGGACGCATACAGAGACAGTCCGCATCGCAGATGAGCAACGTATCGTCCGCCTGCATCCTTTTCTCCATATAGCGCAGGATATCATACAGGTAGAATTGATTTCTCCATGCCCCGTACCATCCTTTGGGAGGGATGCAGAGATAAGGCAGGGTAACAGTCTCAATCCGTAACTCCTTGAATAATCGTTCCAGATAATCGGGAAACTGATCCAGATTGCTGAAGAAAAGCAACTTGTCATCCGGATGATAATGTCTGAAAGTGGTAAAGAACGGCACTTGTATCTGCATATAGATGGAATGGACGAGGGCGGAATCTCCCCGTTTGCCTGCCTGCGGATAGAAACTGGCATCTTCTTTGGATTCCTTGTAGAACCAAGTCGCTATGTAATTGGTAGGTGTCGTCATGATATCTTTTTCTTTTTAATGAACTGAATACATTCCTTGAAAATGACTGATTGCATTTTCCACAAAACAAGTGCATATAGAGAAGCCACGAAAAACACTTTGATGGCAAGTGACAAATACAGATTAGTGATGCCCGACGTTATGTAATGGGCTGCGATTGTCAGTGAAGCTGCCAGCAGAAAATAAGGAGCGATATCTTTCAGTATGCTGAACAGCGTCAGCGGAATCTCCCTCCGGGCAAAGCAGTACCAGACAAACAGCCACCCGATATTGATAGCGACAAACAGATAAATCATGGTGGTGATGCCGTATGGATAACTGATACAGGCAGTGATCAGCTGCAACACGCTCAGTGCGATACTGTTGAACATAAAGATGGAAGACCGCCCGCGGCTGACCAGCAATAAGGAGAACAGATTATTGATCGGGATAAAGGCTCCCCATATACAAAGTAATTGCATGATCCGTGCGGAAGCGAGCCACTTGTCCGTGATGGCAATCAGAATGAACTCTCTGGAAATGAGGCTGAGCCCGAACATGGCAGGGAAAGAAATAAAAGCCGTGAAACGCAGCATTTTATGAAACACGGCCGCCTGACGCTGCGGGTCATTAGCCACACTTGCCAGTACGGGCTGGGTGACTCCGTTGATCATTCCGGTGATGAGGGCGTGTCCCTTATTGTTCCAGTTGTTGGCCTGGCTGAAGTCTCCGACTTCCTGTTTAGTGTAGAATTTACCCAGCAGGACGGAGAACAGGTTTTGGTTGATGATAATAAAGACTTGCGTAATCAGCATTTTACTGCTGAATCCGAACATCTCCCTGATGGGAGAGAAGTCAATGCGGAAGCTGGGCTTCCAGTGGGCAAAGTACCAGTTGAGTGCCGTGCCTATGACGACAAAGGTCATTGTCTGTATAGCCAGACCCCAATAGGCAAATCCGTTTGCGGCAAGAATAATCCCCACAATACCGGATAGAAACAGGCTTGAAAGAGAAATGATGGTATTCTCCTTCACTTTGAGATTACGGAAGAGAAGAGCTCGTGGAGCTATCCCGAAACTGGCTATAAAGAAACTGAGGAAAGAGAAACGGGCAAGCGACGTTAACTCCGGAGTATCGTAAAATTTAGCAATCAGCGGAGCTGAAGAATAGAGCAAAATATAAAGAACAGCACTAAAAGAGATACTGAACCAGAATACAGCGTTATAGTCTTTATCGCTGACTTTCTCGCGATTGGCGAGTGCTGCGACAAATCCGCTTTCCTGTAGGGCGGAAGCAATGGCCGGAAAGATAGCCAGCATACCGATCATACCGTAATCGGCAGGGTCCAGTAATCTTCCTAACACTACTCCGAAAAGAAGTCCTAACAGCTGTTGCACACTGCTGCTGAGCCCTCCCCAAAATAGCCCTTTTGCTGTTTTTTGTTTCAGTGACTGTTCTTCACTCATATTATTATACCATATTTCACTTTCTGAATCCTATTGGATTACGTGGCTTATCCGCTATTGCTTTTTGCGCTTGCAGTTCGGCCAGTGTTTGATTGATCAGCTCCAATTGTGTGCGGGTATCCTCATTAATATCATTATAATCGGTGAAGGCCTCTTCGATATAATTTTTCAGTTCTTCCATCTGATTTTCTAACTGGCCGACTCTATCTACAGGAAATTTGGCAATTAGTTGCCGTATGGCAACAAATGCACGTACAATCAGAACACTGGTCTGTATGGCAATATCACTTCGGAGTATACTGGAGAGCATTACAACACCGTGTTCGGTAAATGCTAGTGGAAGAGCAGATTTCGGACGTTTGGCACGGGATGTCATCACAAATTGTGATGACATATCTTCCCATTCCTCATTTGTTAGTTGAAACATAAAGTCTTCGGGAAAGCGGCTCTGATTCCGCTTTACCGATTGATTTAAGATACGTGTCTCAACTTGGTACATTTCGGCCAAATCAAAATCCAGCATTACTTTCTGCCCTCGGACTTCATATATCTTACTCTGTATTAATGTGAGTGTAATATCCATTAGCTTATCACTTATTTTACTTCGCTGCCCGGCTTCACCTCTTTCTGAGGCATGATAACTGACAGACTGCCGTCGTTGTTTTCGGCACTCAGAATCATGCCTTCGCTGACGATACCTTTCAGCTTGCGCGGTGCGAGGTTGGCGATAAAGCAAACCTGTTTGCCTACCAGTTCTTCCGGTTGGTAGTGCTTTGCGATACCCGATACGATGGTACGTGTTTCCAGTCCGTCGTCAATCTTGAATTGCAGCAGCTTGTCGGCTTTCGGCACTTTCTGACATTCAAGGATGGTACCAACACGGATATCGAGTTTCGTGAAATCATCAAATTCGATGTTCGGACGAATCGGGTTTGCCTTATAGTTGGCTTCTTCGTTGGCCTTCTTCGTGTCGAGCAACTTCTGTACCTGTGCCTCGATTACGCTGTCTTCTATTTTTTCGAACAGCAGTTCCGGCTTGTTCAGCTGATGTCCTACCGGGAGCAGATCGTTCCTTCCCAGTTCCGACCATTCGAAGCTTTCCATGTTCAGCATCTTGCGGAGTTTCTCCGAGCTGAAAGGCAGGAACGGTTCGAAAGCGATGGCAAGGTTGGCAACCAGTTGCAGAGAGATGTTCAGGATGGTGCCTACACGTTCCATGTCGGTCTTTGCCAGTTTCCAGGGTTCGGTGTCGGCAAGGTATTTGTTGCCGATGCGTGCCAGGTTCATCGCCTCTTTTTGTGCGTCACGGAATTTGAATACGTCGAGCAGCTTCTCTACTTCTGCCTTTACGTCGGCAAATTCTTTCAGGGTTTCTTTGTCGTAATCCGTCAGTTCTGCGCAGGCGGGTACTTTGCTGTCGAAGTATTTCTGAGTCAGCACCATTGCACGGTTCACGAAGTTGCCGTATACGGCTACCAGCTCATTGTTGTTGCGTGCCTGGAAGTCTTTCCAGGTAAAGTCGTTGTCCTTCGTTTCCGGAGCATTGGCGGTCAGTACGTAGCGGAGTACGTCCTGTTTGCCGGGGAAGTCTTCCAGATATTCGTGCAGCCATACCGCCCAGTTGCGGGAAGTCGAAATCTTGTCTCCTTCCAGATTCAGGAATTCGTTGCTCGGCACGTTGTCCGGCAGGATATAGCTTCCTTCCGCTTTCAGCATGGCGGGGAATACGATGCAGTGGAATACGATATTGTCCTTTCCGATGAAGTGGAGCAGACGCGTTTCGGGGTCTTTCCACCATGTCTCCCAACTGTCGGGAAGCAATTCCTTGGTATTGGAAATGTATCCGATAGGAGCATCGAACCACACGTACAGCACCTTTCCTTCCGCACCTTCTACGGGCACAGGGATACCCCAGTCGAGGTCACGGCTGACGGCACGCGGCTGCAATCCCATGTCGAGCCAGCTCTTGCACTGTCCGTATACGTTGGGGCGCCATTCCTTGTGGTCTTCCAGAATCCATTGGCGCAACCATCCTTCGTGTTTGTCGAGGGGAAGATACCAGTGCTTGGTCTCCTTCATCACAGGTTTGCTGCCGCTGATGGCGCTCTTCGGGTTGATCAGATCGGTGGGCGACAGGGAGGTTCCGCATTTCTCGCATTGGTCGCCATAGGCACCTTCCGAATGGCAGTGAGGACACTCACCGGTGATGTAGCGGTCGGCGAGGAATGTTTTCGCTTCTTCGTCGTAATATTGTTCGGATGTTTTTTCGATAAACTCTCCTTTGTTGTATAGCGTCTTAAAGAAATCCGAAGCCAGCTCATGATGCGTCTTCGAAGTGGTGCGGCTGTATACATCGAACGAAACGCCGAATTCTTCGAACGATTTCTTGATCAGATAGTGGTAACGGTCTACTACATCCTGCGGAGTGACTCCTTCTTTCTTTGCACGAATCGTGATAGGTACTCCGTGTTCGTCCGAACCTCCGATAAACAATACATCTTCTTTCTTCAGTCGCAGATAGCGCACATAGATATCTGCCGGTACATATACGCCGGCCAGGTGACCGATGTGTACAGGTCCGTTCGCATACGGCAGTGCCGATGTGACGGTGGTTCTCTTGAATTTCTTTTCCATTGATATAGAGTGATTTTATGATTTTACTGCTTGCAATATGCAAAGATACGGTTTGCAACGTGCAAAGATAATGCTTTCCACAGATTTCAGGAAGAAATGTGACAGGAAATCTGTGGAAAAGGCTTGTTTAGCCTGTGCCGTTTTACATCATCATGTGTCTGCGGATGGAGAATTTCACAATTGCCATTGCGTTGATGGTGTCGAATGGAATATCCATCGGGTCGTGGTGCGTATTGTAGCTAACCAGCTTGAGGTACCCTTCCCTATCAGAATGGTTCACATACTTTACTGCCAGATACTCGTCTCCTTCGATGGTAAACGAAACGAGATACATCTCGCCGTAAATAAGGTTATTGAAACTATTAATCTCCTTAAATCCTATGATATCACCCGACTTCAGAATGGGATACATGCTGTCGCCACTGATGTAGACCGCTCCGTCACATAGGGGAATGCTTGGGATCTGTATCTTTCCTACTGTATATTGCTGCTTGTTGGTGAGCATTGTTTTCAGGTTAGCAGCTGCTGTGATGTCGTATAGTGTCACGCTCCGGTCATCTATTGCTTCTACCGTTTTGGGATTGTGAATGATCTGCACTTCTCCTTTTGCCAGTTCGCTTTCACAGAATTTTGCCGGATGCTTGGGGCTGCCCTTTCCTAATAACAGCCAATTGAGATCTACGTCTCTCATTTTGTTGAGCAGCAGATGAAAGTCAATCCGGTTTCTGGCGCCCCAGTTAGATACTGTCGCGCGTGAAACGCCTAGGTAGCTTGCTAACTCACTGTCGTTTTTGAAATTAAGTGCCTGTTTGGCACGCTTTACGATTCCCGTAACATCCAGAAATGTATCCATTTTATTTATGTTTTAGTTTTATGTAAAAATATATCGAATGCTTATCTCTTAATTTATAGCTAGTTATAAACTTTTTTAGCGTTAACATTTAAAACGATTTGTTTTTTATATGAAAACGTGTTTATCTTTGTATCGCTGAATACAGCTAATAATTTTCAAATATATGAATTAAAAACAAAACGACCATGAGAAAAAGCGAAAAAAATACGAAAACCTGTCATTGGCGTACTTTTGCCTGTTTTCAACTTAGATTTTCAGTGTCTGTCAGCTAGGCGCTTCCGGCTGTTGTCAAGGGCTCTCTGAAGTATCAGCAAGCCTTTGCCAACCTGTTGGCGAGCTCTTGTCTGTATGTTGGCAAGCCCTTGCCGACAATCCCGATGCCTTTGAGCTCTCCCTCTGAATAACTAATGGATTGCTAAACTAATTATAAACTTATAAATGAATTAATTATGAAAGACTTAGAAACTACTATTACTCGTTGCTGCAGTTGCTGTAAACGTGAACTCCCCCTAGATGCTTTTTACTTCAACAAGCAACAACAATGTCCGGATCGCTATTGTAAAGCCTGTCGAAAAACAAGGAGTCAGGAAAGTTATCGTACGAATGAATATTCACGAAATGTGAATAAACGTAGTGATTATCTGGTCATTACTCAAGTGCGAGATCCTGAAATAAGGAAAGAACTTATTCTTCATGCTCTCCGGACCGTAGCCGAAAGTATAAAACGCAAACGGTTAAAACAACTGGATGAGGAAATACTGAATACCTCTTATTGATAATTTTCAACTCTTAAATTTGTAATATATGCCAAGAATTAAAAAACGGGGACTGGATTATTTTCCTCTTAACACAGACTTTATATACAACCGCCTGGTGCGGCGTATCATGAAACGTGAAGGCGATGCTGCTCTTTCCGTACTTATCGAAGTTCTTTCGTATATCTACTCCGGTGAAGGTTACTATGTACGTGCCGATAATTTGTTCTACGAGGATCTCTCTTCCAATCTCTATGAGAAAAGCAGTGAGGATGTGAAACGTATCGTTGCCCTTGCTGTGGAATATGGAGTGTTCGACACCGGACTTTTCAGTCGCTATGGCATTCTTACTTCTGCTGAAATACAGCAGCAGTATTGCTTTAGCACCAAACGCAGAAAAAATTTGTGCCTTGAACCTGACTATTCTCTGATAAGTTGTGACCAGGAACTTTCATTGTCGCAAAGTGAAAATAATGTGAATAAGTTTGTTGGGGATTTGTGCGCAAATACCGACGAAAAGCAGCCTTTAGAGGAGGTGAACGGAAATGCGGAAGAAGTAGAAAATGTCACATTTATCCACGAAAATGTGACATCTGGTACACATAGCATAGCACAGCATAGCGTAGCAGAGAATAGAGTAGAATACCCCCTTTCAACTTCCCCAGGGAAAGATAGGGAGGTGAGAGAGGAAAAGGAGGAATCTTTTTCGATAAGGGAACTGTCGGAACAGGGAAAAAACGGAATGTTACAACCGAAAGGTCCGGTCTGCGAGTCGGTTGCTGTCGCCAGGATTGATACTTCCCGATTCAGTAAACGTAGAGAATGGACCAATGAAGCTATAGATGGCCTTCAACCACCTGCGGATGGTATGGAACGGAATTACACCGGATTGCTTTACAATCTGCGGCTTTATGGAATTTCTCCTTCAGAACAATATGCTATAATCAGAAAAAGCAACTTTGGAGTCATCGGTAATCCGGTATGGAAAGGTCTTGGTACCTTGCGGGACAGTGGTGGGAAAATTAAACTTCCCGGACGCTATCTACTGAGTGTGTTGAATAACTAAATATTATGATAATATATTGTTTTGTAGATTATTATATGGAAGTTTAAGAATTAGTTTAAGACACTTCCCTAAAAAAGTTTGCCCATATGATTTGATCTCTATATCTTTGTCTTGTCAATAAGCTTAAGGACAAAACTAAACGATTTATTAACGATAAAAACTATTACAATTATGGCAGTACTTTATGGACCTTACCAGTCCAGTATGAAAAACAAAGATGGTAAAAAACTATTCTATCCGCGTGTAGTGCGCACGGGTAATGTGGGCATCGCCCAAATCGCTGATGAGATAGCCGGGTATTCTTCCCTGTCTTCCGGTGATGTAAAAAACTGTATTGACAATCTTGTCACTGTCATGACGCAGCATCTTCAAACGTCCCAAAGTGTGACTCTTGAGGGATTCGGCACCTTTCGTGTGGTGATGAAAGCCGGGGGAAAAGGAGTGGAAACGGCTAAGGAAGTGTCTGCTTCACAGGCTTCGCTGACTGTTCGTTTTCAGCCTTGTACCACCAAGAATCTGGACCGTACGGTTGCCACCCGATCAATGGTAACTGGCGTGAAATGTATGCGTTTCGATTTGGCGGACAATGTTACTACCGGTGGTGGGACTCCCGATCCGAATCCCGGTGGAGGAAGTGGGGGTGATGACGGAGAAGCACCGGATCCAACTGTATAACCCGTTCTGCTTTGATGAATAAACACAAAAAATAACGACTTGATTAAGCTGGAAACAGGAAACTGGAAACAGGAAACGAAACTAGAGACAACTAATTAGATCTAGACTTCTAATTGTACTTTCACAGACCATTAATTAAACGAGTAATTACCAGTAAACATGAGGACTATTAATTTGATTGTGGTGCATTTATCGCATCATGAGCAGGAGAGCGTATGCTTCAGACGAAATGGTGCTTATTCGAAATATTAAAAAATAATGCACTTCGGGCCCGGAGAACATTGAATACACAAAGAGAATAAGAAAAGAATAATCAATTATTCAAGTTAACAATCTCACCACAGACATAGGAATATGTGTGGAGAGGCATAAAAAGAGTTTTATATATTAAAACTCCATGCCCCTTCTGTGGCGATAAAGATCAGAAAGGAGGTGTAAAACTATGGCAATCAAAAAATCAGTATGGGACATGATCCTAAAAGTGGTGATCGCAGTGGCTTCGGCTGTAGCAGGCGTTTTAGGCGCTAATGCGATGAACTTGTAATGATAGGCATTTGCTTGTAAGATATACTCCTGGTGGGTTGACGTTTGTCACCCTCCGGGAGGCTGTCGACCAACAATTAGCCAATAACTAATCTATTGACTTTTAATAAACTATTAATTTAAAAACAACATAATATGAACAAGATAAATCTACATATTAACGAAACGAAAATCAGAAGACTGCCTCTGGTCTTATTATTGACATGCCTTCCTCTGTTTACGACTACTATGCGGGGACAATCAAATGGAATCAGTCTTGATGTTCCCCGCATTGTTCCTGTGTCCCCTGCGGTGACTGAGATGGGAAAATATCAGTTTTATCCGGTTAGCCATTGTACAGGCATTCCTGATATTACAATTCCGCTCTATGAGATAGTGGCGGGTGAAGTGACCATTCCTGTCAGTCTTTCCTATCATTCGGCCGGACTCAGGCCTAAAGAACGTAGTGGTGTCGCAGGAACAGGTTGGACATTGAATCTGGAGCCATCAGTAAGCCGGCAGATTAGAGGAGTTGCAGATGAAGATTTTGATCGCGGATGGTTTTATCGTAGTCGCCATCCGGAGCCAGGTAATGATGAATTGAAATCTTTCCAATATTACGAAGATAAAGTGAATAATGTGATCGATACACAACCGGATAAATTTACTTATAAGCTTCCACACGGTGGTGGTAGTGCTTTCGCTATGAATCCTTTTGATCCAATGTGTACAGTTCCGCTCAACAATGACAGGATAAAGTATTCGGGAGGTGACATTGAGATAACAGATGAAAATGGTGTACGTTATTCTTTTGGCGGAACTCGTGAGAAGTGTGGTGATTACACAACTCGATGGCTCTGTAGCTCTATATATTCTGCACGGAATCCTGAACAGGAACTGGTGAGCTTTTCTTATTATACAATTTCTCATATTATCAATCCGAGTCTGTATTACAATTTGGATGACAGATTGATATTTGATAAGGTACAGAACTCAAATGGCAGTTCGATGGTGATGATAAAACAGACCAATACTAACGATTATTATCGTGTTGAACCTGGTTATGTCATTGGTGGGGAAGCTTCTTTAGAAATAATGAGCAGTACCGATGCTGCGACTTATTATTCGCCTACCTCTGCTTATGTTAGGGATGAACTTTCAGAAGCCTTTCTTACAAGTGCGGACTATATGGGAAATCATTTGTCCGTTAGCTATAAAAGTACAGGAGGTGAGTTGACTCACAGTGATGTGCTTGATGAGATAGAAGTAACAGATGCGGATGGCTCTTTGATACGTAAAATCAAATTTTATATAACGCCTTATAATGATAAGACATCTTTGACGAAGCTTGATTCAGTATGTATCTCTGCTCCCGGAGCAGAGAACCGTACTTATTCATTTCGTTACTTCTATACATCCAGTGTTCCCTCCATTTATACGACTGCCGTAGACCATTGGGGATTTTTTTACAGGAGGTGAATCAGGTGACCAGAATGCGCTGCCTAGTGTAACTCATAATGTACTTCTTGATGCTAATGGCTTGGGAAATATGCAGCCTTTTACTGTACACTTCTCGGGGGCTAACCGTAATCCTAATGCAGGAGGAACCAAAACGGGCGTACTTAATATGATAACAGATCCGCAAGGAATCCAGACGAGTTTTTCTTATGAAGGGAATTTTGGTGCTTTCCGCGATACTAGTAAAGATAGAACACATCGTGACTATCTTCATCCGGTAGGCGGACTGCGAATTGGGAAAATAGAAACTTATGATCCTCATACGCGTAAAAGAATTAGAAAACACTACGAATATGGTTTGACGGAAACGAAAGATCCGAATTTTGAACCAGTCTGGGGTGGTGGAGCTATCAAACATATTGTGACACAGCGGGATTATCGCTCTTCCGTGACTAATATAACTGTTGATCCGTATACGTCTGGAATAACGTCTGAATCTCTTAGCTTTTATAACTGTATGCCGGTGTCCAATATCACTTTCAATAATGGCAGTCCGGTGATGTATAACATAGTCAGTGAAATGGTGTATGGAGATTCAGAACCCGTTCAGAAAACACTGTATTACTATAGAGTACTTTCTCATGATTATAAAGATTTGCTGGAGTGGGATGATGATGACCCTGCCGGTTCGGTTGCAGATTTTGTGATGAATTCGATTACAGAAAAAAATGAATCTTTGGTTCGTAATAATTTTGATTTGAGTCACGAATTGTCGGATGACTATACATATGGCTTAAGTAACCAGATGTTTGGAGTTTTGCTCCGGAAGGAACAGTTTAGTGACGGCGAACTTGTGGCAAGTACAGAAAATGTTTATTCTTCCCAAAAATCCTGGATGGATAATTCCGAAGTCATCATTCCTGAGAGACTTATGATTATAGATCCGGAAGTATATCTTCAGCATACTGTCGGAGGATCAGCTCATACTTCCTATAGTTTCTTTTTAGATATGTCTACTTGCAGGGTGTTGGATAAGGAAATCAACAAAAGATATTACAATGTTGACGGGCGACAAGATGTGGTTACTACCGAAAAGAAGTTTACTTATACTGTTGACTGGGGAAATCCGGGTTCTTCTTTGAGTCCGCGTCAGATCAGTACTACTCGGAGTGATAGCACTCAAGTAATAGATTACTTTGATTATCTGGCTGATTATCCCGCTATACTCTCTTTGCATAAGCATACAGAAGGAGAATATAGCAGTGAGAGCCGTATCCTTTTCAAACCTGCAAGTTGTCTTCCCGAAAAAGTGCAATCGAGAACAGACGCTCAGGAGGAATACCGTGACGAGGTGGTCTACCGTTGTTATGATAGCTATAATAACGTGACCGAAATAGCAGGAAAGGATGGGACTCCGATCAGTTTTATCTGGGGCTATCGCAATCGTTTTCCTGTTGCTCGTATAGAAAATGCTACTATCAATGAGGTTTATACCGCATTGGGAGTTTCGAATGCTGATATGTGGGCTGAAAGTGATGAACCCACTGATTCGGATTGGAATGATATCAATTCCCTGCGTACTAAAATACCGAAAGCCCGTGTCACCACTTATAAGTATAATCCTCTTCATGGTGTGGTTTCCGTTACTGATCCTAACAATGTGGTTACTGGATTTGACTATGATAACTATAGTCGTTTAACGGAAGGATATTATTGGGATGAGGATTCTCGTAAGATAATGTTGCAGAAATATATCTATAACTTCGGCAAATGACCTCATTCAGTTGTAATTATGTATTTATGTTGTTGAATTTATAAACACTAATTTTATGATACGTACTATTATATCTATTATTTTATTTACACTTTGTTCGCACAGCTTGTTCGGACAATCTTATCGTGATCGTATGCGTTCTGCGATAGATATGGGAAACCACTCTACTGCTTTTGTTTTTACCGATACGCGATATACAGGTGATTACACAAACGATTATTCGTGTCCGGAATGCGAATATCCTCCTATATTGCCGGCTAATGATGTTTTTTATAAGCTGACACTTGATCGTTCTATGTATTTAGACTTTGGCCTTGATTTAACCTCGATTCGTAGTGCTCATATTCATATATTGAATTCTTCGGGCAGGGAAATTCATCACTATTGTGGATATGGTGCATCCTTTTGGCTAACGGATGGAGTTTATTATTTTGTTATTGAGCCTTCAATTGAACATTTCCCGGGTATACTTGGTGATGGAATAATTACGACAACGGTAGAGGGTAGTGAGCGTGAGGTTGGAGAAGATTTTTCCCGTCCACTAGATATCGGTACATTTAATTCTGATTTCTCCATTGTAGCTGGTGTTGAGTATTTTAGTTCATACATGATGGATTATCGAGATGATCCTTTTTTGTGGGACGAATATTGTGATATGGTTCACGAATTTACAATCACAGAACCAATGGTGGTAACAATGGATGATGAAGGCTCTGATAATTTCGGAGAAAACGACTATCGTTCTGTACTGATGTCTTCGCGAACAGATACCGTTCAGGCGGTTTTTTCTGAAACTTTTGGTTGGGGGTATACGAGATGTCGATATGAGCTTGCCCCAGGTCACTATTTTATTTATTCGTTTGGAAAGGCTCCGAGAAATCCTAATGAGCTTGTTATCAATCTTACCGGTAAGACTTGTGGGCCTGGTTCTGATGTTAATCATTCTATTGATATCGTTAATGATTCCGAGGATGGCTTCTTTCATTATGAGAATACGATTGACACTTCTACCCTTTTAGATAGCAGAAACCCTGATAAAGCCGGTAACGAGGTCTATTATCGCTTGAATTTGTCGGAACCGATGGAACTATGCTTCAGTAACTGCGGCTCTGAAGTGAGAGATACTTACATAGCATTGTATTCTTCGGATATGGAAGTGTTGTATTACAATGATTATCTAGACAGAGAGGCTTGTAATATAGCTGACCAGGCTTATCTTCAAATTTCAGCGCTGCTTCCAGGTACATACTACATCATGGTGGATGGTGCAACGAATGGAAATATCAACCTTGATGTAGATGGGCGATCTTTGGGAACGGTTGGAGATAAGTTGCTCACTGCTATCGATGCAGGTAGCTACGATAGCGGTTTTATGTTTAATGATACACGAAACACTTCTACCGGCTATACGAACCAGTTTATGGGAAAATCGACCAACGATGTTTATTATAAACTGACTTTGCGTCAAGGAGTTGATCTTCTGAAAATAGATCATTCGGGTTCGGAATTGGCAGATACTTATCTGAGCTTTCTTAATTCTTCAGGGGCAGTTTTGGCTTCCAGTGGCAACGCTTCTGGAAAGGCATATCTCAATTTGACAAATTTGGTGGCAGGTACATATTACATTGTTTCTGAAGGAATCAACGGAAACGGTATTATTACTACCCATGCTGAGGTTCGTGGAGTTAACGGTTATCTTTCGACAACGAAAGGCCAGCCTCATGTTATCAGCTTTACTCCGACTGTGGCTAGTAGTGATGTTCTATCTTTGAGTGTTGACAATGTCCGACAGGACATTCAATATTATGATTATTTCGGCAACCCTACGGTGAAAGTGCAGCATGGTTTTTCGCCTTATGGCGACGACCTCTTTACGTTGCAGGAATATGACGGTCTGAATCGTGCTTCTAACCGGTGGCTTCCGGTGTCGAGAGCCAATACAAACGGGGCGTATGTATCACCGGGACTTTTGAAGGATGCAACGAAAGCATTTTTCCTTTATGGAAATGATGCTAATCCTTACAGTCATACCGTTTATGATCACTCTCCTTTGAATGAGGTTGTTGAAGAGTGTGGTCCGGGTAGGGCATGGCATGCAGGCAATAAATCAGTGAAGACTGATCGTATGGCGAACTTGAGTAGTGAAGATGCAACTGCCGATTCTGTACTTCTAGCTCTTGTAGTGCGTATTTACCGTGTTTCCGACACTTCGATTCTAAACACAGGAACGTATCCGACTGAGGCTCTGAATGTGATAAGGACTACCGATGAAGACGGGAATGTTAGTTATGAGTTTAAGGATCAGTCAGACCGTACCCTTCTTGTGCGTCAGATGGATGGTAATGAAATGCATGATACATATACCGTATATGATAATTATGGTAATATCCGTTTTGTCCTTCCACCGCTAGCATCGGACAATCTGAATGCTGGCTCCTCTTGGAGTGAAAACAATGAGACGCTGAAGAAGTATGCTTATATTTACCACTATGATACATATAACCGCCCGATTAGCAAGAAACTTCCAGGATGTGAGCCCGTTTACACAGTATATGATGCTGCCGACAGAGCTGTTTTCACCCAGGATGGTAATCAGCGTGATAAGGGTGAATGGTCATTCAGTATCCCTGACGCTTTCAGCCGAATAGTGTTGACAGGTACTTGTAAAAACGTTTTTGATTATACTGCCAATCCGCTAGGAAGTAATGTTGTAACAGCAGCGTGGTCAAATGGTAGCACTGCTTTGAAAGGCTATAGTGTGACAGGTATTACCCTTACTGCTCCTGTAGTATTATCCGCCAATTATTACGATGATTACGAGTTCTTGGGTAAGAATGGTATTCCTGATGATGCAACGACCGGTTATTCAGAAATGTCCGGTTACGGTAAAAGATATTCCGGTGGTTGTAAAGGTCAATTGACGGGAAACTGGACAGCCCGTTTGACGTCTCAGTTGGCAGGTTCAACCTATTTGGTTATGTATTATGATGATCGTTATCACGTGATTCAGCGGAAAGGGAATAACAGTCTGAATGGTATGGAAGCTGTCTATACATCTTATAATTTTGAAGGCAGTCCCGTGAAAGAGAAACGTATCCATTCCGTTCCCGGTCAAGACATCATAACGGAGGTTCGTAACCATACCTATGATCTTGCTAATCGTTTGCTTCAAACGACCTATCAACTCAATGATGATGCTCCTGTTATTTTGGTGGATAATGTCTATGATGAGATCGGTCGTCTGAAAACGGAAAAACGTACTGGTCATTCCAAACTAAGAACTGATTATACCTATAACCTTCGTTCCTGGACGAAAGGTATTAATGGCCCTTTGTTTCACCAAACGCTTACCTATCAGGAATCGATCGATGGAACTACTCCTTATTATAATGGTAATATCAGTAGTATGACATGGAAGTCGGGAGGATCAGCCGTAACCAATGAAATGGGATATCGTTTCACTTATGACGGCTTGTCTCGTATGAAAGATGCTATCTACGGAGAAACGAATACACTCTCAATCAATCAGAACCGCTTCAGTGAACAGATAACCGGTTATGATAAGATGGGCAATATTCTGAGTTTGCTCAGGTATGGTCAAACAAGTGCAACAGGTTATGGTTTGGTTGATAACTTAAGTTTGGTTTACAATGGTAATCAACTTCAGTCTGTCGATGATCATGCGCCAAACTTCGG
>NZ_GG774706.1:293678-297405 GCF_000162515.1 Bacteroides sp. 1_1_14
CAAAACGGTAACTAGACTAAAGATTTGAACAAGAATATTAGTAATATTCGATATAATCTTATAAATTTGCCTAGTCAGATAACCTTTAGTGATGGTAATACCATTGATTATGAGTATGGATCGGATGGAAGAAAACTTCGTACTGTCCATCAAACAGGTAATACTATCTTAACGACTGATTATTGTGGTAATGCGATCTATGAGAACGGCTCTTTGAAGCTGCTTTTGACTGAGACAGGATATGTTAGTTTCCCTGATAAGAAGTTCCACTTTTATTTGAAGGACCATCAAGGTAATGTGCGTGTAGTTGCTGATAAGGATGGAAAGTTGGAGGAAACGAATGATTACTATCCTTTTGGTGGTACGTTTACAACATCTACGAGTGTTCAGTCTTATAAGTATAATGGTAAGGAGTTGGATAGAAAGAATGGGTTGGATTGGTATGATTTTGGTGCAAGGCATTATGATGCGGTGATAGGAAGATGGTATGTGCAAGATCCATTAAATGAAATGAATAATGCTAACCCTTATTTATTTTGTTTTAACAACCCACTTCGATATGTTGACATTATGGGATTGGATACTATTCCGGTCAGTCAGTTGCCGGAAAAATGGTCAAATTTTAATGAGAATAAGGATGTTGTTAGCCTCAATGAAGTTGCAATATCTGGAAACTTATCAGAAGAAATGATTCATCTCGGGATTAATATGGTTGGTGCTTGGTCGACTATAAAAGCGGGTAGTAAATATACTGAGTATTCGTGGCCACTGAAGGGAGGGTATTTCATTAACTCTAAAGGGAAAAGATATCCAATTGCAGCGTTAAAGTTAAATCAGAAAGGGAAAGTGCGTGGAGTCAATGCTCTAAGAAGAGATGCTGCTAGAGTGAAAAAATCTACAAGGGTGTTGAGAGGAATAGGAAATGTCACTGGAGCTATTTCAAGTGCTTGGTCTGTTTATAATCTTTATAATGATTTTAATTATAGGGATTTAATAGATTTGGGCATTGGAGTGGTAAGTACTGCAGCTTGGGAAATAGGAGTAGCATATGAAGGGTTGTCATTCTATTATGATGATGTAATAATAGAGAATATAGAACAGCGTCGATATAATATTATACATGATAATAATCCAATGCGAGGTACTTATAATCCAACAACAGGGCTGATTGATTATTAATTAAAATATTAGGCTATGAAATTTATTGATTATTTTTTTTATATGTTTTATAGAATTCTTTTTCATACTTTTAAAAGGAGTGAAGATAATGCAAAATGGTCTTCAATACTTTATTTGGGATTATATTCTACGTTCTTTTTATATACAAGTATACATCTTTATTTGTATTTGAGTACCGATTTAGTTTCGCGTGCTTGGTCTTTCCCTCCAATTCTTATATTATGTATATTATTTTGGGGACTTTACTCTTTGCGTTACTATGTTCTCAGAAAAAGTATAATAATGGAACTGGAACGTGAATATAACATTTTCTCACGTCGAAAACAGCGAGCTGTAAAGTGTATGTTTGGATTTACTGTGGTACTAATTCCTGCGTTAATAATACTTTCAAACTATATAACCAAACATGATTTAATATAAGTTGATAATCTGATTGCTTTAAAGTCTCTCCTCTAATATATTCTATAGAGATTTATATTAGAGGAGCCTATCTTTGATATTATTCTCGAGACTCTTATTGTGTTTTCTGATGATTGCTTCACTAATCTAAGGTTTTGGATTTTATTACTAACTTGTTTAAATAGAAAATAATGAAACAGAAAAGAATTATTGCTTTTTTAATAGATGCTTTTAGTATCGTATTTTTGACGATTATTGTACGACTTATCTTGAATGTTGATGATGCTCAATTATCTTTAATGTTTTTTCTCTTTTAGCTTCTTTTCTGATAATATGTAAAGATTGTTGCAATGGGAATAGCTTTGGAAAATATTTGATGAAGATTCAAATAATAGATGAAAGAAAAATGCAACCTGCTAGTCCGTTTAAATGTGTAATTTGTAATTATTTATATTTTATTTGGATTGTGGAGTTAATAATGTTTTTGTGTAGTAAAAGCGGTAATCGATTAGGCGATTATTTCACAAGAACAAAAGTTGTGGAACGTGTAGAAGGTTTGAGGGAAATTGATAAATTGAGGCTTATTCTTACTGTATTTCTTGTCGCTTTATTTTTTGTTTTGATTTATATATACGTATATTTGTCTGTTAGTCATACAAAAACATTGTTTAGTTTAATTATAGGATAAGGCAAAATATATAGCTTTTTTATCTGAAAATTAATTGTCCTACCCTGATATGGATTGACCGGACTAAGTCAATTGTATCAGGGTATTTTCATGATATCCCTTCTGATTCTGATAGAGGATCATTTGTCACAGCTATCAATATTGATAGTAAGGGTTTACTAATATATGTAATGTTATGTGAACGAATTTATAAAGAAGTCTATCAATGGATTTATAGGAGTTGACAGTGCTCGTTATGTCATTCAGTATCTCTGATGCTTTCAGCCGAATAGTGTTGACAGGTACTTGTAAAAACGTTTTTGATTATACTGCCAATCCGCTAGGAAGTAATGTTGTAACAGCAGCGTGGTCAAATGGTAGCACCGCTTTGAAAGGCTATAGTGTGACAGGTCTTACCTTTACTGCTCCTGTAGTATTATCCGCCAATTATTACGATGATTACGAGTTCTTGGGTAAGAATGGTATTCCTGATGATGCAACGACCGGTTATTCAGAAATGCCCGGTTACGGTAAAAGATATTCCGGTGGTTGTAAAGGTCAATTGACGGGAAACTGGACGGCCCGTTTGACGTCTCAGTTGGCAGGTTCAACCTATTCAGTTATGTATTATGATGATCGTTACCGCGTGATTCAACGGAAAGGGAATAACAGTTTGAATGGTATGGAAGCTGTCTATACATCTTATAATTTTGAAGGCAGTCCCGTGAAAGAGAAACGTGTCCATTCCGTTCCCGGTCAAGACATTATAACGGAGGTTCGTAACCATACCTATGATCTTGCTAATCGTTTGCTTCAAACGACCTATCAACTCAATGATGATGCTCCTGTTATTTTGGTGGATAATGTCTATGATGAGATCGGTCGTCTGAAAACGGAAAAACGTACTGGGCATTCTAAGCTAAGAACTGATTATACCTATAACCTTCGTTCCTGGACGAAAGGTATTAATGGCCCTTTGTTTCACCAAACGCTTACTTATCAGGAGTCAATTGATGGAACTACTCCTTATTATAATGGTAATATCAGTAGTATGACATGGAAGTCGGGAGGATCAGCCGTAACCAATGAAATGGGATATCGTTTCACTTATGACGGCTTGTCTCGTATGAAAGATGCTATCTACGGAGAAACGAATACACTCTCAATCAATCAGAACCGCTTCAGTGAACAGATAACCGGTTATGATAAGATGGGCAATATTCTGAGTTTGCTCAGGTATGGTCAAACAAGTGCAACAGGTTATGGTTTGGTTGATAACTTAAGTTTGGTTTACAATGGTAATCAACTTCAGTCTGTCGATGATCATGCGCCAAACTCGGTTTATGGTAACGGTATGGAGTTCAAGGATAATGCTAATCAGCCTGTAGAATACGGATATGACAAAAACGGTAACTTGACTAAAGATTTGAACAAGAATATTAGTAATATTCGATATAATCTTATAAATTTGCCTAGTCAGAT
>NZ_GG774706.1:297867-301064 GCF_000162515.1 Bacteroides sp. 1_1_14
CGATATAATCTTATAAATTTGCCTAGTCAGATAACCTTTAGTGATGGTAATACCATTGATTATGAGTATGGATCGGATGGAAGAAAACTTCGTACTGTCCATCAAACAGGTAATACTATCTTAACGACTGATTATTGTGGTAATGCGATCTATGAGAACGGCTCTTTGAAGCTGCTTTTGACTGAGACAGGATATGTTAGTTTCCCTGATAAGAAGTTCCACTTTTATTTGAAGGACCATCAAGGTAATGTGCGTGTAGTTGCTGATAAGGATGGAAAGTTGGAGGAAACGAATGATTACTATCCTTTTGGTGGTACGTTTACAACATCTACGAGTGTTCAGTCTTATAAGTATAATGGTAAGGAGTTGGATAGAAAGAATGGGTTGGATTGGTATGATTATGGGGCACGGATGTATGATGTTGCAATAGGAAGATTTGTGACAACAGATATAATGGAAGAGAAGTATTATTCGATTAGCCCGTATGTGTATGTAGTTAATAACCCGCTGAAATATATTGATTTGAGAGGAGATAGCATAAGTGTTGCAGACCTTTATACAAGGGATAAACAAGGTGAACTTATTAACCCTAATCAAGTGAAGGCTTTTGAATTTCTAGCAAGTACAAAAGAGGGAAAAGCATTATTGGCAAATTTTGCTATGAAAGGGCAAACAATAGCCGGGGTTACTTTCAATAAAGATGGAGAATTCCACAATAAAGGGATTAATATATCATTTGGGACAGGTGTACGTGACTCAGGGGTTTCGGGTAGTACTAATTTTTCTTTAAATAATGAAAATTTGAATATTAGAATAGTGGTAGGAAACTCTTTAGATAATGCTGATCTACTAGATACTTTTATTCATGAAATAGTAATTCACGCTGATCAAAACTCTGCCGATTTTATTGATGACAAAGTGATGAACAATTCAAATGTTTATCCTGCATTAAGAAAAATGGATAAAAACAGACAATATAAACAGCATTGGCAAGAAAGAAATGTGAATAAGGCTATGAAAAGAATTGGACTACCTATATTACAACAATATTACAACTCACAAGGAATAGTAAAATCAAATGATGCTATTGTGAAGTCGATGTATGGATTTTTAAATTAATTGATTATGAAAAAGTGTCTTATAGTAATAGTGCTATTGATTGGAGTGCTATCATGCAGAACAGATAGGACTGATGATTATGAAATAAAAGTGTTTAATGAGATTTTTGATAACTTGGTTGAGGAGATGGGGGCATTAAGTAGTTTTGAAACCCCTCCTCCTCCAATACCATTTCTTGATAATAACAATCCAATGGTGTATGACACTGCTGGATATGATAAAAAGATTATTGAAATTGAAAGAGAAAATAAAAAAATGAGAGATACGACTTTTGTTATTGCTGTTTTTGATACTCTATTCACTTGTTATAATCTAAACTTAGATATTGAATATATCGGAAAACAATTAATGGAACCGGATTATATTGAGGCACTTAACTCTATGAATAAGCATTCAATAAAAAGTCATCTACTGAATCTGTCCGAAATAGAGAATAGAAAACGGTTCATATTGAAATACACTTCAGAGTTTCCTAAAGGATTTGAGATATGGGAAAGAGAAAACTATAATTTTCTTTTTTCAGGAACATTGAGAATGTCGAGGATATACTTTGATAAAGAAAAGCGAGTTGGACTTATTTATTGTTCTTATGCATGCGGACGGCTTTGTGGTGAAGAAGTAATTATTTGCATACGCAAAATTAATGATAAATGGGCTATTGATAAAACAATATTGCTGGGAGTATCGTAATAATTAGGTTGTATTTGTTTGTCTTATTCTGATATGGATTGGCTAAGTCAATCCATGTCAGGGTTTTCATAGTACCTCTTTGGTTTTGATAGGTGCTCATCTATCACAACCATCAATGCCGATAGCTACAGTTCACTATATCCGTAATGCCTTTTGGTTATATGAACGAGTTTATAGGGAAGTTTGCCAACGATATTTTTTTTCTTTAAGTGTTTGGGCTACGTTTGTCAGGACATCCAGTATTCCTGATGATGCAACGACCGGTTATTCAGAAATGCCCGGTTACGGTAAAAGATATTCCGGTGGTTGTAAAGGTCAATTGACGGGAAACTGGACGGCCCGTTTGACGCCTCAGTTGGCAGGTTCAACCTATTCAGTTATGTATTATGATGATCGTTATCGCGTGATTCAGCGGAAAGGGAATAACAGTCTGAATGGTATGGAAGCTGTCTATACATCTTATAATTTTGAAGGCAGTCCCGTGAAAGAGAAACGTGTCCATTCTGTTCCCGGTCAAGACATCATAACGGAAGTTCGTAACTATACCTATGATCTTGCTAATCGTTTGCTTCAAACGACCTACCAATTCAATGATGTTGCTCCTGTTATTCTGGTGGATAATGTCTATGATGAGATCGGTCGTCTGAAAACTGAGAAACGTACTGGTCATTCCAAACTAAGAACTGATTATGCCTATAACCTTCGTTCCTGGACGAAAGGTATTAATGACCCTTTGTTTCACCAAACGCTTAACTATCAGGAATCAATCGATGGAACTACTCCTTGTTATAATGGTAATATCAGTAGTATGACATGGAAGTCGGGAGGATCAGCCGCAACCAATGAAATGGGATATCGTTTCACTTATGACGGCTTGTCTCGCATGAAAGATGCTATCTATGGGGAAGCGAATACACTGTCAATCAATCATAACCGCTTTAATGAACAGATAACCGGTTATGATAAGATGGGCAATATTCTGGGTTTGCTCAGGTATGGTCAAACAAGTGCAACAGGTTATGGTCTGGTTGATAACTTAAATTTGGTTTACAATGGTAATCAACTTCAGTCTGTCGATGATCATGCGCCAAACTCGGTTTATGGTAACGGTATGGAGTTCAAGGATAATGTTAATCAGCCTGTAGAATACGGATATGACAAAAACGGTAACTTGACTAAAGATTTGAACAAGAATATTAGTAATATTCGATATAATCTTATAAATTTGCCCAGTCAGATAACCTTTAGTGATGGTAATACCATTGATTATGAGTATGGATCGGATGGAAGAAAACTTCGTACTGTCCATCAAACAGGTAATACTATCTTAACGACTGATTATTGTGGTAATGCGATCTATGAGAACGGCTCTTTGAAGCTGCTTTTGA
>NZ_GG774706.1:301189-424741 GCF_000162515.1 Bacteroides sp. 1_1_14
AAACGGTAACTTGACTAAAGATTTGAACAAGAATATTAGTAATATTCGATATAATCTTATAAATTTGCCCAGTCAGATAACCTTTAGTGATGGTAATACCATTGATTATGAGTATGGATCGGATGGAAGAAAACTTCGTACTGTCCATCAAACAGGTAATACTATCTTAACGACTGATTATTGTGGTAATGCGATCTATGAGAACGGCTCTTTGAAGCTGCTTTTGACTGAGACAGGATATGTTAGTTTTCCTGATAAGAAGTTCCACTTTTATTTGAAGGACCATCAAGGTAATGTGCGTGTAGTTGCTGATAAGGATGGAAAGTTGGAGGAAACGAATGATTACTATCCTTTTGGTGGTACGTTTACAACATCTACGAGTGTTCAGTCTTATAAGTATAATGGTAAGGAATTGGATAGAGTGAGTGGATTAAACCTATATGACTACGGTGCGAGATATTACGATGCCACAATAGGAAGATGGTGTATGGTTGATTCGTTGTCTGAAAAGTATTATTCATTTAATTCTTATAATTATTGTGGGAATAATCCTGCTCGATACGTTGATCCTGATGGAAATGGGTGGAATGAAGCCTGGCCATTTTTGAAGAGTTCGCTTTCTTTTTCGTTTTCTATTGGCGGACAAGCAAATGCTAATGTTAAAATAATGGGAGTTAATGTTGGATTAGGAGTAAATGGTGGTAGTGTGAAAATTGGTGATGGTCCTTTGACCCTTGAAAAGGGAGTGTCCATTGGAGTGGGAATTTTTAATGCTGAAAATTATACAAGAGCTTATGAACTTGATTCTTGGACATCCGTTAGAGAAAGTGGTTACACTGTTGGAGTACCCGGTATAATAGAGGATCATAAGAAGACTGAAACTTTTGATTCTACTGGTAGATACTTTGAAAAAACGGGAGAATCAAATACAGTAGATACGGATTATACTCTTGGTGTTTCAGCCAGTATAATTTTGGGTGCTGAGATTTCAATTGATTTGTCAAAGATATTGAACTTTGTTAAAGAATTGTTTAAATAAAAAGTTAAGATGGAAGAAATGAAGAAAAAAAGATTCTATGCTATAACTATAGATTTTTTTATTGCTTGTTTTATGGCTTGGGTGGTAGACACTATCATTAGTTTGATTGTAACACCTTCTCCACCCTTCGTGATGTTTCCTACAGCATGTGCTATGCAACTTTTTATGTATTGGTTTTTTTGTAAGGATTGTTGTAAGGGAATGAGCCCGGGAAAACGTATTATGGGAATTCAGGTTATAAATCTTAAAACTCATAATATAGCAGGTCCTTTGAGATGTGTGGTACGTAATCTTTGTTATTGTATGAATTTTATCGAATTTATTATCTTTTTTGCTAGCCCTAAGGGAGAACGCATAGGTGATATTTTGACTTCTACGCGAGTAGTGGAAAAGGATTGTAATTTACGGCAAGAACTTAAATCGGTTGTTTTTACATTTATAGTCTTTTTATTTATTTGGATATTAGGAGTTGTAATTTCTTATGTAAAATTGAAATCTTTTGCTATGTAGTGGTGTAGATGTATTTTTTAGAACAATTCAAATTTGATATTTATGCCAACGAGTATGAAGGATATTCTGCATATTCGTTGGCTTTGGCTTTATTTGTTACGTGAAGATGCTGTTTATGATAATAATTTTGGTTTCTATGAAAATTAAGTTAAAGCATAAACTGGCTAAATGTTACTATATTATTATATATTAAACCTAGAGTTTATTTTATATTTCTAAAAACTTCCACCCATAATTCTCCTCTTTTTCTTTCTTTTTTCTCGTAGGAAAGAATATATTTGTATCCTAGTTTAAACGAAAACCAGTGTATGATATGATAACAACCCAGTTGCTTCGTCCCGAGAGTATAGTTGTAGTAGGGGCTTCGAATAATGTACATAAGCCGGGTGGCGCTATATTGAAGAATCTGATAAACGGAGGTTATCAGGGAGAACTCCGGGCTGTGAACCCGAAGGAGACAGAAGTGCAGGGAGTTCCTGCCTTTGCAGATGTAACAGAATTGCCTGATACCGATCTGGCTGTATTGGCTGTTCCGGCTGTGATGTGTCCGGATATAGTAGAGACACTGGCAAGCGAAAAGCAGACGCGGGCGTTTATCATACTCTCTGCCGGATTTGGTGAAGAGACGCGCGAAGGAGCACTGCTGGAAGAACGTATACTGGAAACTGTCAACAAATACGGTGCATCTTTGATTGGTCCGAACTGTATTGGGCTGATGAATACATGGCATCATAGCGTCTTCAGCCAACCTATTCCGAACTTGAACTCAAAAGGAGTCGATCTGATCTCCAGCTCCGGTGCCACGGCAGTCTTTATTCTTGAAAGTGCGGTGACAAAAGGATTGCAGTTCAATTCTGTCTGGTCGGTAGGAAATGCCAAGCAGATTGGTGTGGAAGATGTGTTGCAATTTATGGACGAGAACTTTGATCCGGAGAAAGATTCCCGTATCAAGCTACTCTATATTGAAAGTATTCATAATCCGGACAGATTGCTCTTCCATGCTTCTTCATTGATAAGGAAAGGCTGTAAGATTGCAGCGATAAAAGCAGGAAGTTCGGAAAGCGGAAGTCGGGCGGCTTCTTCACATACAGGAGCGATTGCCAGTTCCGATTCGGCTGTAGAAGCGCTGTTCCGTAAAGCCGGGATCGTGCGTTGCTTTTCGCGCGAAGAGCTGACTACCGTTGGTTGTATCTTCACCCTCCCCGAACTGAAAGGGAAAAACTTTGCTATCATTACTCATGCTGGAGGTCCGGGAGTAATGCTGACGGATGCTTTGAGTAAAGGCGGACTGAATGTCCCTAAGCTGGAAGGTGAACTAGCGGAAGAACTGAAAGCCCAACTCTTCCCCGGAGCTTCCGTAGGAAACCCGATTGACATCCTTGCCACCGGTACACCGGATCATTTGCGTATCTGCATCGATTATTGCGAAGAAAAATTAGACAATATAGATGCTATCCTGGCTATCTTCGGCACACCCGGACTGGTGACCATGTTTGAAATGTACGATGTCCTCCATGAAAAGATGCAGACCTGTCGCAAGCCTATATTCCCTGTTCTTCCCTCCATCAATACAGCAGGAGCGGAAGTGGCGGCATTCCTTGCCAAAGGACACGTGAACTTTTCCGACGAAGTGACTTTGGGAACTGCACTGTCCCGCATTGTCAACGCCCCGAAGCCGGCGGTGCCTGAGATTGAACTGTTCGGAGTCGATGTACCGAGAATCCGTCGTATCATTGATTCCATCCCGGAGAATGGATACATCGAACCTCATTATGTGCAGGCATTGCTGCACGCAGCCGGTATTTCATTGGTCGATGAATTTGTTTCCAATAAAAAGGAGGAAGTCGTGGATTTTGCCCGTCGATGTGGATTCCCGGTAGTAGCCAAAGTAGTAGGTCCTGTACATAAATCGGATGTCGGCGGCGTAGTACTGAACATTAAAGGGGAACAGCATCTGGCACTTGAATTTGACCGTATGATGCAGATTCCCGATGCAAAAGCGATCATGGTTCAACCTATGCTCAAAGGCACGGAACTTTTTATTGGTGCAAAATATGAAGAAAAGTTCGGGCACGTGGTACTTTGCGGTTTGGGGGGCATTTTTGTGGAAGTTTTGAAAGATGTATCTTCCGGTTTGGCGCCCCTTTCTTATGAAGAGGCTTATTCAATGATTCGCTCCTTGCGTGCCTATAAAATTATCCAGGGAACCCGTGGACAAAAAGGAGTAAACGAGGATAAATTTGCTGAGATTATCGTTCGTTTGTCTACCTTGCTCCGGTTTGCAACAGAAATTAAAGAAATGGATATAAACCCGCTCCTGGCCACTGAGAAGGCGGTTATAGCAGTAGATGCGCGCATCCGAATAGAAAAATAGGACTATTCTTTCATTCATTGAGACATATTTTCTATCTTTAGGCAGTAATTTTGCCTACATTTGATAACTCAAAACAAAAAGGTAGAAAATACGTATAGTATGAAGAAAGCTTTAGTACTCCTGGTAAGTTTTATATGCTATCAAATCGTCTGTCATGCACAAGTGATGGATGAGCATTATTATTTCAAAAACCTAAGTGTACAGAATGGATTATCCCAAAATACAGTAAACGCTATTTTGCAGGATAAACAGGGCTTTATGTGGTTTGGAACAAAGGACGGACTGAACCGGTATGATGGTTTGTCATTTCGTCAGTTCAAGCACGACGGTCGCAGTCAGAGAAGCATTGGCAATAATTTCATAACAGCGCTTTATGAGGATGCGGAAGGAAACATTTGGGTAGGTACGGATGTGGGACTCTATATCTATTATCCGGAGAATGACTCGTTCCGGCATTTTGAAGAACTGAGTGCGGAAGAAACCAAGATAGAACACACTGTGACAGCGATTGTGGGAGATGACCAGGGATGCGTCTGGATTGCGGTAGAGTCTCAGGGACTCTTTTGTTATGATTTGGAGAAAGAGAAACTTCAGAATTTTACCTTGAAAAACTTTCCTTTCATTTCCACTAATGTCCAGTCTTTTGTCTTTGATAACAGCGGAACTCTCTGGATAGGCTGCTATGGTGACGGACTCTTTTATTCAAAAGACCGTCTGAAAACACTTCAACCCTACATCTCTCCCGTCGACAATAAGGAAACTTTCGAGAACGATGTCGTAACTACTCTTGTAAAAGGTGCCTATAATTGTCTGTATATCGGCTCTTTGAGAGGTGGGGCAAAGGAGTTGAACCTAACTTCCAACAAATTACATGATTTGCTTTCCGTTGATGAAAATGAAGAACCGGTTCTTTGTCGTAACTTGCTGGTTGCTTCTGATAATGAATTATGGATAGGGGCGGAATCCGGAATTTATATTTATAACCTTCGAATGGGCAAATATGTCCATTTGCGCAGTTCAATCAATGATCCATATTCTCTCTCTGACAATGCGGTCTATTCACTATGTAAGGATCGTGAAGGAGGCATATGGATTGGTTCTTATTTCGGGGGAGTGAACTACTATCCCCGTTTCTATACTTACTTTGAAAAGTATTATCCGAAAGGGACAGATAATGGTTTGCATGGAAAAAGAGTACGTGAGTTCTGTCAGGACAATCAGGGGATCTTGTGGATCGGTACGGAAGATGGAGGATTGAACCGCTTTGATCCGAAAACAAAAACCTTCTCTTTCTTTACTCCAAGTAATGCGTTCACTAATGTTCATGGATTATGTCTGATTGGCGATCATCTTTGGGTAGGAACTTTTGCGAAAGGAGTGAAAGTTATTGATACACGTACGGGAGCGATTGTGAAAACATATCAGAAAACCGATTCGCCACGTTCATTGATAGATAATAGCGTTTTTTCTATTTGTCAGACAACAACGGGAGATATTTATTTGGGTACTTTGTTTGGTTTGCTGCGCTATAATAAGCAGACCGATGATTTTGACCGGATACCGGAACTGAACGGTAAGTTTGTATATGATATCAAAGAAGATTCCGGCAGTAATCTATGGCTGGCGACCTATGCTAATGGGGCCTATTGCTATAATGTCAATGAAAAGAAATGGACCAATTACTTGCACGATGAAAACAACCCTAGAAGTCTGCCGTATGATAAGGTATTGAGCATTTTCGAAGATTCTCACCGACAAATCTGGTTAACTACACAAGGTGGAGGTTTCTGCAAGTTTCATCCCGAAACAGAAACTTTTACTAGCTATGATTCCCGTAACGGATTGCCGAATGATGTTGTTTATCAGATTGTGGAAGATAAAGAAGGCCTTATGTGGCTGACAACCAATAATGGTCTGGTGTCTTTTCAGCCTGCCACGGGAGCGATGAAAGTATATACTACCGCCAACGGTCTGTTGGGCGAGCAGTTTAACTATCGTTCCAGCTTTGAGACGGAAGATGGAACGATTTATCTGGGCAGTATTGACGGCTTTGTCGCTTTTAATCCGAAAAACTTCTCTGAAAATAAGTCTCTTCCATCCATTGTGATTACGGACTTTTTGTTGTTCGGAAAAGAAGTATATCCTGGTGATCCTTCGTCTCCGCTGAAGAAAAGTATTAATTTCTTGGATGAGCTGGTTCTTCAGCCTGATCAGAATTCTTTTTCATTTCGTGTCGCTGCTTTGGATTTCCAGGCTCCGCGAATGAATCAGATCATGTATAAGTTGGATGGCTTTGATGATGAATGGCTGCCCGTTGGAGAGAGTCCTGTGGTATCCTATTCCAACTTGTGGTATGGCAATTATACCTTCCGTGTGAAAGCTTCTAACAGTGACGGAGTATGGAACGAAAATGAAGTATCTTTGATCGTTCGTATACTTCCTCCTTTTTATCTTACTATCTGGGCTTATTGCGTATATGTTTTGCTGATCATAGGCTGCTCCCTGTATGCTGTGTGGTATTTCAAGCAGCGAAGTAACTATAAGCATCGCAGGCAGATGGAGAAGTTCGAGCAGGAAAAGGAACGCGAGATCTATCATGCAAAGATCGACTTCTTTACGAATGTAGCTCACGAGATACGTACTCCGCTGACTTTGATTAAAGGTCCGCTAGAGAATATTATTCTTAAGAAAAAGGTTGATGCGGAGACGCGTGAGGATCTGAATATTATGAAGCAGAATACGGAACGTTTGCTGAATCTGACGAACCAATTACTAGACTTCCGCAAGACGGAAAGTCAGGGATTCCGTTTGAACTTTGCTAAATGCAACATCACGGAGGTGCTGAAAGAAACCCACCTGCGGTTTACTTCTCTTGCCAAACAGAAAGGACTGGAATTTACCCTGCAACTGCCCGAGACGGATTTTTATGCTCATGTCAATCAAGAGGCATTCACCAAGATTATCAGTAACTTGCTGAACAATGCCGTGAAATATTCGGAACATTATATACACGTATCTCTGGAGGTGACCGAGGGGGATGAAAGCAATGTATTCCGTATCCGTACGGTGAATGACGGAGTGATTATCCCTCGTGAGATGAGGGAAGAAATATTCCAGCCTTTTGTCCGTTTCAACGAGAGAGAAGACGGAAAAGTGACCACCGGAACGGGTATCGGACTGGCTCTTTCACGCTCATTGGCCGAACTGCATCAAGGAATGCTGGCTATGGGGGAAGAAGAAAATAGTAATACCTTCTGCCTGACATTGCCTATCGTTCAGGATATGACAATTACTTTGACTCCGGAAACAAAAGCGGAACCGGAACCTGTAAGTGAGGTTCCGGTGGAAGTGGCACAAGGAGAAAAAAAAGACAATCGCCCTACAGTACTGGTAGTGGAGGATAATCCGGATATGCGAGCCTTTGTTGTCCGCCAGTTGTCGAAAGAATATGCCGTACTGTCGGCAGTCAATGGGGCGGAAGCCTTGAAAATGCTGGATGGCAATTATGTGAATTTGGTAGTGAGTGATGTAGTCATGCCTGTGATGGATGGCTTTGAACTCTGTAAGACGATTAAATCGGACTTGAATTATAGTCATATCCCTGTTATTCTGCTGACTGCGAAACGAACATCCAGTCTAAGATAGAAGGCATGGAGCTGGGCGCAGATGCCTATATCGAGAAGCCTTTCTCTGTCGAATACTTACAAGCTTGTGCCTCTAACCTCATTCAGAACAGAGAAAAACTACGCCGGACTTTTGCGCAGTCACCTTTTGTGGCAGCCAACACCATGGCATTGACCAAGGCCGACGAAGACTTTATCAAGAGACTGAATGAAGTAATTTTGGCTAATCTTAATAATCCGGAGTTCAGCATGGATGATATAGCGGACAGTCTGAATATGAGTCGTTCTAACTTCTATCGTAAGATAAAGGGAGTACTGGATTTGAGCCCGAATGAGTATCTTCGTTTGGAACGCTTGAAAAAGGCTGCCCAGTTGCTGAAAGAAGGAGAAGGGCGAGTAACTGAAATCTGCTATATGGTAGGATTCAACTCTCCGTCCTATTTTGCCAAATGTTTTCAGAAGCAGTTTGGAGTGTTGCCGAAGGACTTTGTGGATTGAATAATCAGTTAGCCTTGATACGGAAACTGAAATAAAATACGAGAATTTAATAAATTAAATAATGAAAGATACACCTATTAGTAGACGAGATTTTCTGAAAAATATGGGAATAGCCGGGGCTGGAGCATTTCTTGCAGCGAGTCCCTGGCTTTCTGCATTTTCGGAGGTGACGAACACGTCTAGTGAAAAATGCCGTCTGGCAATTATCGGTCCCGGTTCGAGAGGACGATTTTTAATGAGTTTCCTTGTGAAAAATCCGAAGGTGGATATTGTAGCGTTGTGCGATATTTATCAGCCTTCGATTGATGAGGCTTTGAAACTTGCCCCTAAGGCAAAAGTATACGGTAACTATAAGGAGGTGTTGGAAGATAAGAATATAGATGCCGTCCTTGTGGCAACTCCTCTTAGTGCTCACTATAAAATAGTGATGGATGCTTTTGATGCCGGGAAACATGTATTCTGCGAAAAGTCAATCGGTTATACGATGGAAGAGTGTTACCATATATATCAAAAGCATCGCAGCACCGGAAAAATTTTCTTCACCGGACAGCAACGTCTCTTTGATCCGCGCTATATCAAGGCGATGGAAATGATCCATGCGGGTACGTTCGGCGAAATCAACGGAATTCATACTTTCTGGAACCGGAATGGCGACTGGAGACGTTCTGTTCCTTCACCAAGTTTGGAGCGTCTGATAAACTGGCGTCTCTATAAGGAATTCTCGAAGGGATTAATGACGGAACTTGCCTGCCATCAGCTTCAGATAGGTAGCTGGGCATTGCAAAAACTTCCTGAGAAGGTAATGGGGCACGGAGCCATCACTTATTGGAAGGACGGACGTGAAGTATATGATAATGTAAGTTGTATATATGTATTCGATGATGGCGTGAAGATGACATTCGATTCCATTATTTCCAATAAGTTCTATGGTCTGGAAGAGCAGATTATGGGTAATCTCGGAACGGTGGAACCGGAAAAGGGACGATACTACTTTGAAAGTGTGGCTCCTGCACCGGCATTCCTGCAGTTGGTCAATGACTGGGAGAACAAAATGTTTGATTCACTGCCTTTTGCAGGTACAAGCTGGGCACCGGAAACTGCCAATGCGAATACAGGAGAGTTTATTTTGGGCGAACGTCCGAAAGGTGACGGTACTTCCTTGTTGCTGGAAGCATTCGTAGAGGCTGTGATAACACAAAAACAACCGGAAAGAATTGCCGAAGAAGGCTACTATGCTAGTATGCTCTGTCTGTTGGGCCACCAGGCTATGGAGGAAGAAAAAACGCTTTACTTTCCTGATGAATACAAAATTGACTATCTGAACCATCAATCCAAAACACTCGAAACAGTATGAAAGATACAGTCCTGACCGCACGACGGAAGAAAATAGAAATAATCACTTTACTTGTATGTTTTGTGCTTGCCAATCTGGTGAATCTTTATGCAATCATCACATATCACAGATCCATGATGGAGATGATCACCTCTATTTTCTATATAATCATTTTTGCTTTTGTACTCTATGCCGCATGGGCGCTTCTGCGCCTCCTTTTCTATGGAGTGAAAGCGCTATTCACAAAGAAGAGAAACAGGCTGTGAGAACAGACCTGAACGAATATACTTAATCAATATCAATGAATAATTTATGACAACACGAAGAGATTTTCTAAAGACAATGTCACTGGCCTCTGCCGGATTAGCACTGGGATCCGGTGAACTGCTGAATGCTCAAACTATTTCATCGAAAAAAGGAAGAAATGAAAAGGTAAAAATAGCCTATATTGGCATTGGAAACCGTGGAGAGCAAATTATACAGGATTTTGCACGTACGGGTATGGTAGAGGTTGTGGCTCTGTGTGATGTAGACATGGGAGCTAAACATACACGAAAGGTGATGGGCATGTATCCTAAAGCGAAACAGTTCAGAGACTTCCGCCAGATGTTTGACAAGGCTGGTAACGAGTTTGATGCTGTAGCAATTGCTACTCCTGATCACTCTCACTTCCCTATCAGTATGCTGGCTCTGGCTTCCGGCAAACACGTGTATGTGGAAAAACCGCTGGCCCGTACTTTCTATGAGGCGGAACTGTTGATGCAGGCTGCCCTTAAACGTCCGAACCTGGCTACTCAGGTGGGAAATCAGGGACACTCGGAAGCAAATTACTTCCAATTTAAAGCTTGGATGGATGCAGGGATCATCAAGGATGTGACAGCTGTTACTGCTCACATGAATAATCCGCGTCGCTGGCATAAGTGGGATACGAACATTTATAAACTACCTTCAGGCCAGCAACTCCCGAAGGATTTGGATTGGAATACCTGGCTGGGAGCTGTTCCTTATCATGAATATTGCAATAAGTATGATCAGGGTGAATGGCGTTGCTGGTATGACTTCGGTATGGGAGCTTTGGGCGACTGGGGAGCACATATATTGGATACTGTTCACGAGTTTCTTGAACTAGGCTTGCCTTACGAAGTGACTCTGACACATCAGGAAGGACACAATGATTACTTTTTCCCATATTCTTCTACGATTCTTTTCCGTTTCCCGCAGCGCAAAGGAATGCCACCGGTAGATGTCACTTGGTATGACGGTCTGGATAATCTTCCTCCTATTCCTGCAGGTTACGGTGTTTCCGGACTGGATCCGAACATTCCCAAGACTAATCAGGGCGATGTTCCTCCTGCCAAACTGAATCCGGGAAAGATTATTTATTCAAAGGAACTGACTTTCAAGGGTGGTAGTCACGGAAGTACTTTGTCTATCATTCCAGAAGAAAAGGCAAAGGAAATGGCAGATAAGTTGCCGAAAGTGCCTAAAAGTCCGTCCAATCACTTCGAGAATTTCTTGCTGGCATGTAATGGCATTGAAAAGACGCGTTCACCGTTCGAGATTAACGGTGTCTTGAGCCAGGTATTCTCACTGGGAGTAATGGCGCAACGTCTCAATACCCAGTTATTCTTCGATCCCCGCACGAAGCAGATTACCAATAATGAATTTGCTAATTCAATGTTGGCCGGACTTCCGCCGCGTAAAGGCTGGGATGAGTTCTATAAGTTGTAAAGACCGGTAGGAAATATAAAACAGAATAAAGTTTGATTATAATAACAATATAAGTAATGAAGAAAAATATCGTATTGACTTTACTTTTGTTCTGTGCCGCTTCTTTGTCAGCACAGAATTGGGAACCGCTTTTCAATGGTAAAAACCTGAAAGGATGGAAAAAACTGAACGGCAAGGCTGAGTATAAAATCGTAGACGATGCCATTGTAGGTGTATCAAAAATGGGAACTCCTAATACCTTCCTGGCAACCACCAAGAATTACGGAGATTTTATCCTTGAGTTTGACTTTAAGATTGATGATGGCTTGAATTCAGGAGTACAGATTCGCAGTGAAAGCAAAAAAGAATATAACAAGGGCCGTGTACACGGTTATCAGTTCGAGATTGATCCCTCCAAACGTGCCTGGTCGGGTGGTATCTATGACGAAGCTCGCAGAAACTGGATTTATTCTTTGAACTGGAATCCTTCGGCACGTACGGCTTTCAAGAACAATGCATGGAATAAGGCCCGTATCGAAGCGATAGGCAACTCTATCCGTACATGGATCAACGGAGTGCCTTGTGCTAATATTTGGGACGATATGACTCCTGTCGGATTTATCGCTTTGCAGGTACACGCTATCGGCAACGCTGCTGACGAAGGCAAGACAGTAAGCTGGAAGAATATCCGTATCTGTACGACAGACGTAGAGCGTTATCAGACACCGGAGTCTCAGGCTGCACCGGAAAGAAATCTGATTCCTAACACACTGTCTCCGCGTGAGAAGAAAGATGGCTGGGCTTTGTTGTGGGATGGCAAGACTAATGAAGGCTGGAGAGGAGCGAAACTTTCTACTTTCCCTGCCAAAGGCTGGAAGATGGAAGACGGCATCCTTAAGGTAGTAAAAAGTGGCGGTGCAGAATCTGCCAACGGTGGTGACATCGTAACTACCCGTACCTATAAGGACTTTATCCTGACTGTAGATTTCAAGATCACTGAAGGTGCAAACAGCGGAATCAAGTATTTTGTTAATCCTGAAATGAATAAGGGTGCCGGTTCTGCTATCGGTTGCGAGTTTCAGATTCTGGACGATGACAAGCATCCGGATGCTAAACTTGGCGTGAAAGGCAACAGACAATTGGGTTCATTGTATGACCTGATTCCGGCTCCTAAGAATAAACCTTTCCATAAGAAAGAGTTCAATACTGCTATGATCATCGTCAAAGGCAACCATGTAGAGCACTGGCTGAATGGAGAGAAACTGATTGAGTATGACCGTAACAATGAAATGTGGAATGCACTGGTAGCTTATAGCAAGTATAAGAACTGGCCTAACTTTGGAAATATTATTGAAGGTAACATCCTTCTGCAAGACCACGGAGATGAAGTATGGTTCAAGAACGTGAAGATTAAAGAATTGAAATAAGAATATATTGTAGAAGAGGAGTTGTGCCGGAAATCTCATTTTGTTGATGAATGCTGCTTCGAGCACAGCTCCTTTCTTTTTTGATAGATGAAGACTGCCATTCAACATTTGTACAGACCATCCCATGAGGGCGATGGATTACTTTACGTCTGGTTCCCGTCTATGCATACACGCGTAGATATTCTTTTGTGCAGTCAGAAATCAGAAGAAGAACTGCTGTCTGTTGCTGAACGTATTCATGAAGCTTTAAGCTGCCTGGAGAAGACAGCCAACTATTATGATCCTGCCAGCGAACTGGCTGTCGTTAACCGGACCGCTTCTGTATCTCCGGTAGTTCTTAGCAGTCAACTTTATGCAATGGTTGATCTGTGTCTGGAATATCACGAGAAAACATCGGGATGCTTCGATGTGACAGTTCATTCGGAGAATTATAATCAGGATACTATTCATTCGGTATGTTTGTCGGCAGAAGAACAAAGTATTTTTTACCGGCAACCGGGGATAACGATCAACCTTTCAGGATTTCTGAAAGGATATGCCTTGGAGACAATCAGAGACATATTGCACTCCTGTTCTATAGAAAATGCGTTGATCAATATGGGAAACAGTTCTGTACTTGCTTTAGGCAACCATCCGGCCGGAACGGGATGGAAAGTTAACTTTGGCAACCAGTCGGAGACGGAAAAGACCGGGGAGTCTCAAAGTATACTCCTTTATAATGAATGCCTCACTACTTCCGGAAACGAGTCGGAGGGGCGCAGGCATATTATTTCTCCTCAAAATGGCAACTTTGTTGAAGGTCTCAGGCAGATAGCGGTTGTAACAAAGAACGGGGCTGTCGGAGAGATACTGTCTACCGCTCTGTTTGCCGCCGGTCCGGAACAGCGTGAAACGTTGCTTGCCAGTCTCCGCCCTTTACTTGTCAATCACTTCCTGATTGGTTATTAATCGACCGCATTATTTCTTCTTTCTGGCGATAAAACACGTCTGGAATGGTCTTTTGACCATATTATTCCATTTATCGGTCTATTTCTTTTATTACTTCTGTTGATTTTTGGTTTTCTTTGTAGCGTCGATTATCAATCTAACTTTTATATGAAAAATAAGATTTTATTAGTAGGGCTGTTTTGCTGTAGCCTTGTATCAACAGAAGCACAAGTATTATTGGATAAGAACGCTGGTAAAAACAGTTTTCCCATCGTTTCACCGGCTGCCAATGTCGTTGTTTGTTTTGATGGCAAGGATGAAACTGTCGTTCGTAAAAGTGTGACTTTATTTGCAGACGACGTTCGTCGTGTGACGGGACAGGACCTGAAAACACAAGCAAGTAATCCGGGTGATGTCTCGGCTCGTTATGCCATCATCGTGGGAACTGTCGGAAAAAGCGCATGGATCAATGCGTTGGTAGCCCAAAAGAAGATAGACACAACTCCCATCACCGGTGGATGGGAACGTTATATGATAGAAACGGTTGATAATCCTGCACCGGGTATTAAGAAAGCCATTGTCGTAGCTGGTAGTGACAGGCGTGGTACGGCTTACGGACTTCTCTCCATATCTAAAGCGATAGGTGTGTCTCCCTGGTACTGGTGGGCCGATGCTCCGATAAAACAACAGAAAAAACTGGCTGTCAACGTTCATAAATTCATTTCAAAAGAACCTGCTGTCAAGTTCAGAGGTATCTTTATCAATGACGAAGACTGGGGACTTTATCGCTGGTCAAAGAACAATTATGAGAAAGAACGTGGAAACTTCGGACCGAAAACATACGCGCAGATTTGTGAGTTACTGCTCCGTCTTCAGGCAAATTATCTGTGCCCGGCCATGCACGATGCGTCTATGGCATTTCATCGTATACCGGAGAATAGATTGGTAGCAGATAGTTTCGCCATCGTGATGGGGTCTTCTCACTGCGAACCGCTGTTGTTCAACACGGCAAGCGAGTGGAAACGTGACAAGATGGGCGAATGGGATTACATCAACAATAGAGCGGGAGTAGACAGTGTGCTGAGAGCACGTGCGAATGAATGTGCTCCTTTTGAGAATGTGTACACTCTGGCTCTGCGCGGATTGCATGACAGAGCGATGAATGCGAGCAATGATATGGCGGATAGAAAACAGATGCTCCAAGATGCATTGATGGCACAAAGAAAGATGCTGATTGATGCGACGGGTAAGCGTGGCGAAGATATTCCGCAAGCCTTTACTCCTTATAAAGAGGTGCTGGATGTATACGACGAGGGGCTGGAACTGCCGGATGATGTTACGATTATATGGCCGGACGACAACTATGGCTATATGAAGCGTCTGAGCAGTCCGAAAGAACAGAAGCGTTCGGGACGTTCGGGTGTTTATTATCATTCTTCCTATCTGGGCAAGCCTCACGATCATCTTTGGATGAACACCACTTCACCCACGCTGATGTACGAAGAACTTCGCAAGGCTTATGACATGACGGCAGACCGGATCTGGCTGCTCAATGCCGGTGATATCAAATCATGTGAGTTTGCTGTAGATTTCTTCCTGTCGATGGCTTATGATATCGATTCTTTCAATTTTGACGGAGCGGCTACTTATCGCACGGAATGGTTGTGTGGTATGCTGGGTGATGAATACCGCAATGAGTATCAGGATGTGATCAACTCATTCTACAAACTGGCTTTTGCCCGCAGACCGGAGTTTATGGGATGGGGCTATCAGTGGGCTACCGATAAGCATGGAAGAGAACGGAATACAGATACTGATTTCTCCTTGACGAATTACAGGGAAGTGGATTCACGCCTGAGTGAATACCGCCGGATCGGAAGCATTACAGAGAAGATTCTGAATAAGCTGCCGGAAGAGAAAAAGGCCTGCTTCTACCAGTCATTGTATTATCCGGTGAAAGGATGTGAGTTGCTGAACAGAATGATACTGGACGGACAGAGAAACCGTTGGTACTCCATTCAGCAAAGAGCGTCTACCGGCGAACTGGAGAAAAAAGTGAAGGCTTGTTATGATAGTCTACAAGTCATTACCAAAGGATATAATTCGCTGCTCGGTGGCAAATGGGATCATGTAATGACAATGAAACAGGGATTTGCTGCTGCTTACTTTGAACTTCCGGCATTAAGAAAGACTTCACTGGCATCTGATGCTACACTGGGCGTAATGGCAGAGGGAGAAGATGTGCTGAAAGGTCTGAAGAGTTTCCACTCCTTGCCTTGCTTCAATACTTACCTGCGTCAGTCATATTATGTGGATGTTTTCAATAAAGGGGCAAGCCCTTTGAAATGGAAGGCATCTGTTACGGAAAACTGGATTTTATTGAGCAAGAAGGCAGGCGAAACGGCTACGGAAGAACGTATTGAAGTATCGGTAGACTGGGCAAAAGTACCGGTTGGAGAGAAAGTTTTCGGGGTATTGGAAATTACTTCTGACCGGGGCGAGAAAGAGAATGTTTACATCTCTGTATTCAATCCTTCTTCTCCATCCCTTGCCGAAATGGATACTTTATTTGTGGAACATAACGGATATGTCTCTATCGATGCGGCAAGCTTCCACCGGAAAGTGGAAAATAAGGCGATCAAGATGAGAACCATTCCTAATCTGGGGATAGAGAATACGGCTATTCAGTTGGGTGATCCGACGGCTGCCCCGCAACGTACCGCAGGCCGTAGCACACCACGTTTGGAGTATGATTTCTATACTTTCGAGCAAGGTTCGGTTGATGTCTATACATATGTGTTGCCTACATTCGTGACAAGCAAGGACAGAGGCTATGCTGGACACGAAGCAACGAATATCGAAACCAAATATGGTGTATGTATTGACGAAGGGCCGGTTTTGAATCCGTCTACATCTTCTTTTGAATATGCGCAAATCTGGTATGAGAGTGTATTGAAGAACTGTAGAATCAATAAAACAACTTTGCATATCGACAAGCCGGGTAAGCATACCGTGAAAATAATCTGTGGAGATGCCGGAACTGTATTGCAAAAGATTGTATTGGACTTTGGAGGAATGAAACGTTCCTACTTTGGACCACAACCGACAAGAAAATAGAGTTGTTTGATGAATATGTAGTTAAAGATTGCCATGGTTGTATATGACCATGGGTGATAGGGTTAACCATGAAAAAACACTTTTTACTTTTAGTCTTCCTGTTCTTTGCTGCGATTGTTGAGGCTGCTAATCCGGTAAAGCAAATGTTGGAACGTCTTCAGGAAGGACTTTCCGACCGGTTTAAGATTGAGATCCGTTCTTCTTCTGATGAAGGCGACTACTTTGAACTGTATGGTGGCGGGCGCAAAGTCACAGTACGTGCCAACAATTATGTAAGTGCTGCCTTTGGCATTAACTGGTATTTGAAGTATTACTGTCATGCCCATGTCTCTTTCTGTGGAGACCAGTTACCTCAATTGCCTGTTGATCTGCCACAGGTGAAAGAACGTCATGCGACTAAACTATCCGATAATTTTTACATGAATTATTGCACATTTAGTTATACTACAGCCTTTTGGAACTGGAAACGTTGGGAACGTGAAATAGATCTGATGGCTTTGAGCGGTATCAATATGCCGATGGCTATGGTTGGGGTGGAGGCTGTATGGCGGAATACGTTGTTGAAATTCGGGTATACGCTTCCGGAAGTGAAGGAGTTCTTGTGTGGACCAGCTTATTTCGGTTGGTTGCTGATGGGTAATCTTGAGAATATCGGTGGCCCGTTGCCCGATGAATGGTTTAAGGAACAGATAGTCTTACAGAAGAAAATACTTGCCCGTATGCGTGAATATGGGATGAAGCCTGTTTTTCAGGGATTTTTTGGGATGGTTCCTTCCTTGTTGAAAGAAAAATATCCGGAAGCCCGCTTGGTGGAACAGGGACTGTGGAACTCGCTTCAACGTCCTCCTGTGCTCGATCCTGCCGATCCGTTGTTTGAAAGAATGGCAAAGGTGTGGTATGCTGAATATGAGAAGCTTTATGGGAAAGCGGACTTGTTTGGCGGTGATCTCTTTCACGAAGGTGGAAAGACCGGAGGCATTGACGTAACAGATGCCGCCCGTCGGGTACAGACAGCCATGAAACGATATAATCCGGATGCGACCTGGGTGATTCAGGCATGGTTGGGAAATCCGAAAAAGGAATTGCTGGCAGGACTCGACAGAAAGAATACGCTGATCGTTGATCTTGCTGCCGAGTTTTGGGATAACTGGCGGAAGCGCAAGGGCTTTGATGGCTTCCCGTGGTTATGGTCGCATATTTCCAATTATGGAGGTAACATTGGTCTGCACGGGCGTCTGGACGCTATAGCTACCGGTCCGGTAGATGGTCAGAAGGATTCGGCGGCATCACCGAGCATGAAAGGAACTAGTTCTACCCCGGAAGGCATCGAGGTGAATCCGGTAGTATTTGATTTGTTGAATGAAATGCGCTGGCGTTCGGAGCATTTGGATCTGGATGTCTGGTTGAAAGAGTATTCAGTGCGTCGTTATGGTGTGGAAGATGAAAATCTGAAAGAGGCGTGGACTATTTTCCACCGTACAGCTTATGGTACTTATACCGGTCATCGCCGTCCCTCAGAGTCGGTCTTTTGTGCCCCTCCCAGCTTGAAAAGAGATAAAATCACGGCTTCTGCCTGGAGTCAATGTCGGATTTTCTATGATCCGGAGCTCTTTGCCCAGGGAGTAGGATTATTCTTGCAAAGTGCAGACCGTCTGAAGCAGACGTCAACTTATCAGTATGATGCAGTCGATTTCGTCCGTCAGTATCTTGCGGATTTAGGACGGGAGACATATTACAATTTGGTGGATGCTTATCGGGCGAAAGATACGAAACAGTTTGATTACTGGTCGGAGAGGTTTCTACAGCTGATTAAGGATCAAAATGAGTTACTGTCCACCCACGAACGCTTCTTCGTGGGACGCTGGCTGGATATGGCCCGTTTGAAGTCAAAGCAGCCTGAATTGCAGGATTTGTATGAGCACAATGCCCGTATGCTGATCGGGACATGGACGGAGACACTTAGTCCGGTGCGCGACTATGCCCACAAGGAATGGGGCGGACTGTTGAAGGATTATTATCTGCCTCGCTGGACTAATTACATCGCTTATCTTAAAGGTACATTGGAAGGACGTTCACTTACTGTTCCGGACTCGTTTCAAGCGGAGAAGGCATGGGTGAATGCACATAATAAGTATGTACTTGAGGCTGGTGTTGATCCGGTGCAGACGGCTAAGAGAATGTATAGCAAATATCATATTTAATCATTACTCAAAAGATAAGACTATGAAAGGATTATTGAAAACAGCTGTATTGTTGGCTACTTTCTGCGCTACAGTCATGGCCTGTGGAGGTGGTGGAGAGGATACATTGGATCATAAGGGAGGTGATGGTGGCGGAACCGGCAATAAGGGCGATCAAGAAGAACCGGAACAACCATTTGTTGCTCATATTACTCCTGTCGACAAACTTAATCAAGGTGTCCCGGTGATTAATTCGCACGCTGATGTTACTTCGCGTTCGTCCTTGAAGATGAACTTTCGGACGTATTCACAACTAGGAGAGAGTGTACTAAAATCTGCCAAACCTAACTATGTACGGGTTAAGAAATTGGCTAATGATGGTTATATCATGTTCTATCACAACAATCAGATTGGTGCCAGTTGTTCTTATGCGGCCAGTACGGACTTTAAAACATGGAGTTATAAAGGCAAGGTGTTTACCAATTACAGTATTACCGACAGTAAAGGTGAAAAGAATGACCGGCGTTACTCGAATTGTGATGGGCTGGTACTTTCCAACGGAGATATTCTGACCGTAGCCTCCTATAGGGCTAATAATGGGTATAGAGACTTGCCTAAAGATGCAGGTATTGAAATGAGGCGTAGTACAGATAATGGCGTTACGTGGAGTGAACCGGTCTCAGTGTATCAAGGTGTCAACTGGGAGCCGTATTTGCTGGAATTGTCTTCGGGAGAAATCCATTGCTATTTCACGGACAGTAGCCGTACGGGTATTGAAGGCAAAGACACCGGAACTGCAATGGTCATATCCAGAGATGGCGGTCAAACGTGGACGCCTTCATTTGGAAGTATCCCTTACTATGTGATACGAATGAAGTGGGAACAAGACGGAAAAACATATTTCAATCATCAGATGCCGTCTGTTATTCAACTTAAAGGTAGCAATGAACTGGCGGCCGCTGTAGAGACTAATAACCGTGGAACATATTATATATCACTGGCTTATTCCGGCGAAGATGGTGAATGGGATCATCTTGATGTGGATCAGGAAGGGCCGGCTGATAGCGACAATCTGTCTTTTTTAGGTAGCGCTCCATATTTATCTCAGTTTCCATCGGGTGAGACTGTGCTTTCGTATAACAAATCTTCTACTTTCTATATGAAAATGGGGGATGCCAAAGCGCGTAATTTTGGAAGTGCTTATTCACCGTTTCCAGGTAAGGGGTATTGGGGAACGTTGAATTTGGTAAATTCGCATCAATTGGTAGGAGCGATGCCTGATACTTCTAATGGAACAATCATGTTATCACAATTTATTCTTAACCATCGTATCGATGCGGTACGCCGTAGCGTAAAGGTGGATGGCAACAATCAGGAATGGGCGAATACGGATCATGCGCTTTTTGTCGGAGAAAAATCGCAAGTACAGGGAACTCTCCGTTGTTCGTGTGATGACAAGAATGTATATTTTTTGGTAGAAGTACTTGACCGGAGCTTGCTGAGAGGTGATTATGCTACTGTTTATATTTCTCCGGATGATAGTAAAAGCTTAACGGACGGTGCTGCACGAATACAAGTGTCAATGGATGGATTGAAAAGTACCGAAACTTATGCCGGTAAATGGAACAATGCGGAGATGGGTGTAGAAGTGAAAACTTATGTATGCAATGACACCAATGAAGATCGTATTGATAACTATGGTTATATTGCCGAAATCTCTGTTCCCCGTTCCAGTCTGACTATTTCTTCGGGACAGGTATTGGTCAATTTCTCTATTACCGACAATAAAGAAGAGGAAGCAGTCAGTGATGTATCTTCTATAAGCTGCTGGATACCAGTGGCGGGATTGTAATCTGATAATAACGTGAATAATTAATTATATAGAAACAATTGTAATGATGAAAAAGAACTATTATTTAATTTGTGTATTGTTACTGGCTGCTTTCTGTACAACCAGTATTGCTACTGCTCAAAATTATTTTGGAGATTTTCCTGTAAAAGCAGATCCTAAGACTGTTGGAAATAAGCTAAGTAAGCGTTTAATGGAAACCAAACATCAGTTGTATGGTGATAAAGGAATCCATTATGCCGAGGTATGTACATGGTATGGAGCTCTCCGTTTTGCAGAATTGACGAATAACAAAGAGTTGATTAAGCAATTGAGAAACCGCTTTGAGTTGTTATTCCATTTGGAAAAAGATCTCCTACCTCCACCCATACACGTAGACCAGAATATGTTTGGTTGTTTGCCTCTTAGATTTTATAGTATCACAAAGGACCAGCGTTATTTGGACCTTGGATTGCCTTATGCCGATACCCAATGGCAGCTTCCAGCCAAAGCGAATGAAGAAGAACGTAAATGGGATAAGAAGGGATTCTCCTGGCAAACTCGTCTTTGGATTGACGATATGTATATGATTACCATTGTGCAATCGGAGGCTTATAAAGTAACTGGAGATACTAAATATATCAACCGGGCTGCCAAAGAAATGGTGATGTATTTGGATGAACTGCAACATCCGAATGGTCTTTTCTATCATGCGCCGGATGTACCTTACTATTGGGGACGCGGAGATGGCTGGATGGCTGTAGGTATGACGGAACTTCTGTTTAACCTGCCGGAGAATGACTCAAATAGAGCTCGGATTATGAAAGGCTATCTTTTAATGATGAACAACTTGAAAAAATACGTAAACAAAGACGGATTGTGGAATCAGTTGATAGACCAGCCCGACTTTTGGACTGAAACATCCGGATCGGCTATGTTTGCTTATGCCATGATTGTAGGTGTTCAGAACGGATGGTTGGATAAGGAAGAATTTGCTCCTGTTGCACGCAGAGCCTGGTTAGGTCTGTGCAATTATATAGACGATAAGAATGACCTTACCGAAGTTTGTATCGGAACGGGAAAGAAAAACAGTAAGCAATATTATATGGACCGTCCTCGCATTGCCGGAGATTATCATGGACAGGCACCTATTTTGTGGTGTGCTTATGCTTTGCTGAACAATAAGTAAAAGACAGATATATTCTGTTGTATAAAAGGAGAGGATGTCCCCACTGATTGGAGACATCCTCTTTCTCTAAATATAACGATATAAAATGATTCCTTATACTGTCGGGTCCGGTGCTTCATCACCGCCGTCATCACCTCCTTCGTTTCCTCCGCCTTCTTCTCCACCACCTGAAGGAGCAGAACTGCTGTTTCTAGTTACATCCAGTTTCTGAATGCTGACAGACTTTATCATATTTTTCAGCAAGTCTCCCGGAGTAAAGATGATTTTACGGTTTTTCAATGTTTCCGTAGTGACTTCCTCTGCGTTTTCCTGGCTCTTGCATCCGAAGGAGGGACGGAAAGTTCCAAATTCCCCCAAGTTGACGGATGCTCCGATTTCCATATACGTTATCAGAGAATCAATGAGTCCGTCAAGGACGGCTTTTACTGTACCGCGTGGAACGAATCCCACTTTGGTTACCTGATCGCACAGCATCTTAAAATCAACGTTGACTACATTGAACGGACGCGCTACATATTTTTCTGCTTTGGTATCGTCGAAACCAAAGGTCGTTTTTTTGACTACATATTTCAGTGCCATAATTTTAATTTTTAAATAGTTTATAAATCGAGTTTCTGTTTTGTGATCACGATGCAAAGATATGGCATCTGAAATTACTGTGCAAGTTATTTTTCGAAAGTGCGTTAAACAAATAATTAATAATGCATATGTTGTTGATAATGAACGCTTTTCGCTATAAGCTTGCCTTGTAGTGTGATAGTACTATTAGAAAAACTACTTCTTTAGATATACGACAGTTTTTCCTCCTCCATACTTCCGGATTATCTCTTCTTTCAAAAACTTATTGAGTAGTTCAATTGCTTTGTTGCGGCTGATTTCTGCCAGTCTCATGAAATCGGTACGGGTGATACAGCCATATTTGTCCAGATGTTGTATCAGGAGGGTGCGGCATCTTTCTTCGTTGGAATCGTTATTAGTACGATAGGGTGACTCTATGCGTTCCAGTTGCAATGGTTCCAGACTCTCACGAAACTTTTTGTTAATGCGCAGGTTCACCTTATTTAAATGGATGGAAGGAGAACGAATTTCTTTCTTCTCCATCACCGGACGGTCACATGTCAGTGATAGGGAGAAATGTCCGATTTCCCCGACTTCTACGGTCCAGCCTTGCGCGAGCCAGTGTTGTAGCTCATCACTGACGGCTTGCAGGCAACCTTCTATTGTGGCTGGACTGAAGCCGTTGGATTTGGATACTAGTTCAACGAACTTATCGGCATCAATGGTGCCTGATGGAATAACACGTGCATAAAGTGCCTGTTGTTCCTCCTTTTTTTGTGGATTACCACTCGTGTATAAATCGTAATAAATGCTCATAGTTACTTTATATTTTTTTTGTTCTACGGATAATTTCTTTCTCTTCATAAATTAATTCGTCCGCCTATAGCCGGACGCAAGTTTGCCTATAGGCGATGTTGCGTTTGCCTATAGGCGGACGAAAGAATGCCTATAGCCGGACGAATTAATTTATGCACTCAAAGGTATTACTTTTTTCGGAGAAGGGGCTTAGTTTTTTCAGTTGAACGCTGTTATTAATCAGGATTCTATTTTGTAAATGAACAAATCGTTGCTTTTATTGGACTATATGTTCTATCTTTTTCTGATCAGTATGCTTATTTTTGTACACAAGGCTCATATAGCCTTCCTTTTGTATTGGATCATAGTAGAACTTTTAATTTATATACTATAATGACACCTTTAATAAAGAAAATAGAAGCAGCTATTAAGAAAATCGATAATCTTGATAGACTTTATGCAGATATTGCTTTAGTTTACACAAACTCAATTTATAATAGCCGGGTCATCCAGTTGAATGACTATTTGTTGCACTGTTGTGAAAGTGGTGTTACAGATACACATTACTGTGATCATGAAATCATAGTCTCACTAACGACATATGAGCCACGCTTATATGAAACTTATTTGGCTATTGAATCGATAATGCAACAAATCGTAAAAGCAAATCGAATCATTTTATGGTTACCTGATTCACTTAAAACTACAACTCTGCCCAATACTTTACAACTGCAAATGAAGAGAGGACTGGAAGTAAGATACTGTAAGGATATTCGTTCATATAAGAAACTGATACCAGCACTGCGTAGCTACCCTGATGATGCAATAATTACAATTGATGATGATGCGATATATCATATTGACCTGATAGAAAAATTAGTCAATAGCTACATCAAAGATCCTCAATTTATTTATTTTAACCGAGGGCGTCGTATTAATTTGCAAGATGGAAAGTTTTTACCGTATCTGGGGTGGAAAAAATGTTTTGATATGGAGGCATCTGTTCTGAATTTCCCTACAGGTGTTGGTGGCATACTTTATCCGCCACATATTTTTTCTGATGAGGTTTTTAATGAATCGGTTTTTATGAATATATGTCCGTTTAGTGATGATATTTGGTTTAAAGCTATGGCACTTTATGATGATAAGTTATGTAAGAAAGTCTACACCCATAATAGATCGGGTAATGACTATCTGGAAAAATCTGAGTGTGCAAAACTGTGCTTTACATCATATTAATCATGGACAACAACAGAATGACATACAACTCAAAGATGTATTTGAGAAATACGATCTTTACGAAAAGTTAATTGTCATGTGATGTGACAGGAAAAAATAAATCTTTTAACTCAGTTTGTTTGCTAAAGTCGAACAGTGTATTTTTGCGTAGAACACAAAAACTATTCCAAGCGTTTTGTATGGCATTGTAATATCTTTGCATGGCGCTGTATTGTTCTTGCTGTGCAGAGGCTAAATCATAAACGGATACTTTGCCGGAGTGGAATTTATGTGCCAATAATACATATTGTTCCTGAGAGAGTTGATAACTTTTAGTTGCAACAAACCATAGATTCATATTGTGATTATAGTCTTCCACTATATCTTTTATGTTGTTATCAAAATTGACTTCTGCCTGATCTATTTCTATCATACTGTTTTGATAGTTGTTCTTTGCCATGCGAATCTTGTTACGGTTGATACCCCATTGAAAAATTGGAATCTGAACCCCTATCATGACTCCTTGAGTATAATCCGGCTTTTGGTATGCATCCAGAAAATGATCGGAATACTGGTTGAGTCCGTAGCTTATTTTAATGTTGCCATTGAAGCGGTTGTTTAGTTTGGCGGTAAATAGTGTTTGTTCGGCTTTTAGTCTTTTTTCTTCTTGCGATAAGGCAAACGGACTATTGTGACGGGCATAAACAATAGCTGACTTTTCGTCGATCTGCAAAGGTAAATTGAATTCCGGGGTTAATATCTCTACTTCTTCATCTATCCATTCAGGCCTGTTCAGGAATGTGCTAAGTTCTCTAAGTGCTTTCTGATAATTCTTAGTGGAATTCTCGAAAGCATATTTGTTATTCAGCTGTTGTAGCTCCATTTGATGATATTCATATTCGGTGAAATATCCATTGTCGAGTAAGGCTTTGCTGGCAATGAGAAGAGTATCCGATATGAGAAGATTCTTATGTGACAAATCAGCTGCGAGCTTACTTGAGAACAGAGTCATGAATAGGTTTACAGCTTTTGTTTGGATATCTGACATTTCCGAGCAATATTGTTTCAGTGAGTTATTATATACTGCATGCTGTATACCTCTTTGCCTCTTGTAATTATAGAAACCTCCGATGAAGGGTTGCGAATAGTTGATGTAAAGTGGATTAGTTCCAAAACGATTCCTGTTATTCGAAAATTCCCGGAGGTAGTTGAGGCGTGAACTGACACTGAACTCGCCTCCGATGATACCGACTTTTTGTCGGATAGCTATTTCTGTACTGCTATTGTTGGAGTAATCTTCTACATATGAATAATTTCCACTCTCAGAGTTCTGCATTAGCTTTTGTGAGCGGTTAAAGTTTACAGGGCTTAAAGAGAAAGCGACAGATGGTAGAAATTCTTTTTTGTAATTCTCAAACTCCAATATGGAATTCTCGTGTGACAACTTGATCTTTTGTGCCGATGGTGACACCAGACACCACTCGTTTAATACTTGTTCTAAAGAAATCTGATATGGTTGTCCCTGTAAAAGTGCAGGAAATAGCAGAAACCATATTGTTATCCATTTAAGATTCATATGAATGTCTCTATTTATGTTGAATATTAGTTTTTATATAGCTATGATTGGGAAGAGACCAGGTTAAAGTATTCACCTTTTCTGGCGATAAGATTTTCGTGATTGCCTACTTCTACAATTCTGCCTTTATTAAGAACAACAATCTGATCTGCGTTTCGTATGGTACTTAGCCGGTGAGCTACTACGATAACAGTCCTGTTTTTGAAAGCACTGTTCAGTGCTTCAACAATCTTCTTCTCATTGATGACGTCCAATGAGTTTGTAGCTTCGTCCAGAAAGAGAAAATCCGGATTACGGTATAGTGCCCGTGCTATCAGTAATCGCTGTTTCTGTCCTCCGCTTATTCCTCGTCCCTTCTCTCCAATTACTGTATCAAATCCTTTGGGCATACCATTGATTTCATCCTCTATCTGGGCCATCTGACACACTTTGTGCAGATGATCGTAATCAATATGTTCGTCATCCAATACAATGTTTGCTAATATTGTTTCACTGAATAGTTTGCCATCCTGCATGACTACCCCGCACATATTTCTCCAGGTACGCAGGTTGATACTCGATACATTCATGTTACCCATTTTTATTTCTCCAAAGGTCGGTTTATAAAGTCTGACTAATAGTTTGAGCAGAGTAGATTTTCCGCTACCGCTTCCTCCTACGATAGCCGTTACTTTATTTTGCGGAATAGTCAGGTATATGTTAGTCAATACTAGTGGAGAATTAGGGCTATATTGAAATATTATATTGTTTAAACTGATGTCTCTGTTTTCGGGCAGAATAGAGGTACTGCCAATAGAAAGCAATTCTTCTTCATCTTGTAGTTGTCTGATCTCATTCATGCGTAGAAAACTGATCTTGGCATATTGAGCAGATACAACGAAACTGATGAATTGAATAAGTGGACCATTAAGCATTCCGATTATAAATTGCGTAGAGATCATTACTCCGAAGGTGATATCACCTTTTATAACTGCACTGGCACAGAAAAATACGATCCCCATGTTTTTTATATTTTCAATGAATTGGGCTCCCAGGTTTTGTGCATTAGTGATGTTGAGCACTCTTTTATTGACTTTGTATAGTCTGGCTTGAATTCCTTCCCATTTCCATCTCCTGTGTTTCTCGTAATTATATATCTTGATATCCTGAATCGCGGATACGGTTTCTACCCAATAACTTTGGTCTTGGGATATGAGCTCAAAATATTCCCAATCCAGTTTCTTGCGGATACGGAGAAATAATAATACCCAGCCTGCGTATAATATTGAACCGGACAGGAAAATATAGAATATAATCGGGTTGTATACCAAAAGTATGATTCCGAATATGATAAATGTCAGGACAGAAAAGATCATTGATAGTGAGTTACGCATAATGAAGCTTCGGATACGTTCATGATCACGTGCGCGCTGGAGTATATCTCCTAAAAGCTTATTTTCGAAGAATGTCACCGGAAGCTTCATGAGTTTTATCAGATAGTCTGATATTAATGCAATATTGACTCGTGAAGTAATATGTAATAACACCCAGTCGCGTATGACATTAAATATGGTAATACTCAGCAGTATGCTGATATTGCCGATCAATACCATATTAATAAAATTGATGTCAGAGGTCTTTATGCCTACATCAATAACGGCTTTGGATATAAAAGGAAGTATTCCTTGTAGCAAGGTAACTACCAGCATAATGAAGAATATCGTTGCAAAGCTGTTCTTGTAAGGAACAAAATAACGCAGGATACTGATGAAGCTATTTTTCTCCAGTTTCTTTTCGACATCGCTTCTATTGAAATCTATAGTCGGTTCTATTGCCAGAAGTACGCCATTGGTTGCTCCTTTCTGATACCATCCTTTTTTGAATTCTTCGTGAGTGTATTTAATGCGTCCTTTAGCCGGATCAGATACCCATATGTATTTCTTATTGGCATGATAGACAACAATAAAATGAGAGTCTTTCCAGAAAAGAATTGCAGGGAAAGGGACTTGGTTGATGACATCTTCCAATGTGCATTTAATGGCAAGTGTACGTAAGCCGATACTTTCGGCTCCGGTACTTAGATCCAGTAAAGAGATGCCTTGATTGGTTATGCCACAACGGTCTCTGAGATATTGTAAAGAGTAATATCGTCCAAAATGTTTGGCTATGATTTTTAAACATGCCGGACCACAATCTTGTGAATCCATCTGGTAGTCGACTGGAAATCTATGAAATATCATTGTACTATAGAATTATAATGGGAAGTTTATTGTTCTGCGTTTGCCTTCAGGTTATCAAATAGTCTTTCTATGAGGCGTTTCGGCTTTGTGATAATCTCGGATGTGCCTTGAGATTCAAAATCCAGATCGAGCATTTTTCCGAAATTAGTCTGTAATCCATCAGGAAAAGTTATGATTATGCGATAAACATTGCTCTCTACTTGAGTAGCTGATGGCATTTGAACCTTGTTTGATAACCGTGAGATTGAACTGACTTTACCCTTGATTAGTCCATATTCCATATATGGATAATTGTTAACTTTTACATTGGCGGTTTGACCTATTTTAACTTTCCCGATGCCATAGGATGGAACTATCATTTCACCAACAATCTCATTCTGATCAGGAAGAATAGAGAATAGCTCCTGCCCGTTTTGTACAAAATAATTTTCTCTCCAGAATCCCAGGTATTCCATTTGGCCATTAATAGGACTGATTTGTAGATATTGCTTTTTCCAAGCATGAATAGTGTTGGTTAATTGGGATTTGCTGACGGATAATTCTTCTCTCAACTTATCCAGAGTTTCTTGCTCTTGTAATAAATATTGTTGTATTTGTTGCTCATTCTTTTTAATCTGTGCGGTATATGACAGTCTGCTGCTGTGCAGTTCTTTATATGCTGCCTGTAAATCGTAAAAAGTGCTCTGCTGACGTTGAAAATCTTGCTCACTGATAGCTTTTGCAAGATACAGGATGCTGTCTTTGGTCAATCGTTCTTTTTCGATACTTAGCTTTTTCCCTTTTAAAAGAAGCTCCTTATTCAAGTTTTCTATGATTTCAGAATTTATCTCATTCTGCTGTTGGAGACTATTGCACATCGTTTTATAGACATCAGAGTGCAATGTCCGATAATATTGGGAATGTGCAATACAAAAAGAATTGTACGGGGAGCTCGCTCCTCCTAATATAAGCCCGGATCTGATGGGGAAATCTTCAAGATCTTGATTGTTATACCTATTTAATAAGGAATCTAGAAGCAAGATATCCTTGTAGTTAGCTTCATTATCTATATAGGCGATTACTTGATCTTCACATACGGATGTTCTGTTCTCATGTAGTAAATGTAGCTTACCGGATGTATTTGCCACTAGTCTGACAGGGGCAATATGCGCTGTTATTGAGATCTGACCATCTACAGAGTCAGGATATTTAATAACAAATCCTAATATCAGAATTATAAGAATAAGTAGTGTTGTTAGTATTATTGCATAGGTTGCTCCTCTTGTAGGCATCCTGTCAATAATGGTCTGTACCTCTTCACTTCGTTGTACGACTTCTTCTTTTTTTGCTTCTTCTTCTATTTGTGCTTCCATAAAATAAGATTAAAACAACATTCGGTGTTTTTCCTCTGTAAAGTAAAACATTTTGAAGTGATGACGAGGGAAAAGTTGTTCAATAAATGAAAGAAATTGATCATAATAATCGATTTTGTTCTTTTGGTATACGTTTTCAAGTTTTTAGTTAATAAATGAATAGAAAATTTCATTTTTTGGGCCATAAATTTCATTGTTTTTACTTATTATACCCGTTCTTTGTCTTCGCATAACAACAAAACCTGAAATATTATGAATACACACTTTTCGGTTATAATGCCTACCTATAATCAGGCTTCTTTTATTAGAAGGGCTATTCTAAGCCTACAAAGACAGACTTATCCCAATTGGGAATTAATTATTATAAATGATGGTTGTACGGATGATACGGAGATGTTTATTTCCGACTTCCTGAATGATGAAAGAATCGTATATATTAAAAATGAAAGTAATAAAGGTCTGGGGTATGCTTTAAATCAAGGACTTAAAATTGCCCGAAACGAATTGATAGCCTATTTGCCTTCCGATGATTATTATTTTGAGGATCATTTGGAGTCGGTTTATAAGAAGTTTCAAGAATACGATGATTTGGTCCTTGTATATACAGGTATGAAATATGCCTCTCCGGATACCATGTACTATACATCTGATACCGAAAGTAAAGGATTAAAAAAAGGATGTTGTTTACAATTGGTTCAGACAGCGCATAAAAAAACGGATGAACGCTGGCTGGAAAGAAGCGAATGGGTGACTGAAGATCTGTTTGCTATGTTTTGGTGTAAATTGACAAAATCCGGTACTTTTGGTATGACTAATAAGGTATCTTGTTACTGGACATTGCATCCTGCGCAGCGGCATTGCATCATTGGTGAGAAATATGGAGGAGGAATCAATAAATATAGGAGTTACTATAAGATTCAGTCTCCTGTCAGGATGAAAGTTTCCAAATATAAGTTCATAGATGAAGAGAAACTATATGAGAGTTTTAGAAAAGAACAGAAGCCTTGTGAGAATCCTCTGAAAATTTTGATATTAGGAGAACTGGCTTATAATCCAGAGCGTATTTATGCTTTGGAGCAGGCCGGACATATATTATATGGGCTGTGGATACAAAATCCTACCTATAGTTTCTCTACAGTAGGACATTTACCTTTTGGACATATAGAGGATATTCCGTTTGAGAATTGGAAACAGGGTATCGAGGAGGTGAAACCAGACATCATTTATGGTTTGTTAAACTTTGGAGCAGTTCCTTTGGCATATGATGTGCTGAAGGCTTTTCCGGACATACCTTTTGTATGGCATTTCAAAGAAGGCCCATCTGTTTGCCTCCGCAATGGTATGTGGAACAGGCTGATATACCTGTATACACATGCCACAGGAAAGATTTTTCTGAATGAAGCGATTAAATTATGGTTTGAACAGTTCTTGCCACCAAACCATGGATTGTCTTTCATAATGGATGGAGATTTACCTAAGAAAGATTATTTTAAGGACAATTTCTCATCTAAATTATCATCACAAGATGGAGCCGTACATACTTTGATTGCCGGAAGGATGATTGGTATTTCTAATAATGATCTGTCTGTTCTGGTAAGAAATAATATTCATATTCATTTGTATACCGAAAATTATCATGCCTGCAAGGAAAAAGCAATGGTGCGCTATCTGCAGATAGCACCGAAGCATTTCCATATTCATTCCCATGTTTCTGCAGATAGTTGGACGAAAGAATTCTCGCAATATGATGCCGGATGGTTGCATTGCTTTAAAAGCCGTAATAATGGCGATTTGTTGAAAGCTACCTGGGATGATTTGAATATACCTGCTCGGATTAGCACTTATGCGGCGGCCGGGCTTCCGGTGATTTTTCCTGATAATAGTAAACATATTGCGGCCACTCAGGAACTAGCTGAAAGATTGGATGTCGGCATCTTCTTTCATGACTTTTATGAATTATCGAATAAGTTGAAAGAACAAGTAAGAATGAAACAATTGACAGATAATATGCATCGTAGTCGGAAGGTATTTAGTTTTGATTATTATGTTCCTCAATTAATTCAGCTTTTCAGAGATGCAATCAGAATAAAAAAACAGAATATATATGGATAAAATACTTCAGCAGATAGCCAATACGATTGTTGCTAATCTGAAAAATACAGAATCGATAGGGCTTTTCAATGGAAAAATCGGAATTGCTCTTTTCTTGTACAAATACGCTCATTATTCAGGAAGTACAGTTTATGAAGAGATCGCTTCAGAATTGCTAGATGATGTATTCAATCAATTAAAACCCAATATTTCTCCCAGCATAGTTGACGGATTAGGTGGTATTGGTCATGGATTGTCTGTACTCCTAGGGGAGCATTTAGTGGAAAGTGATCCCGAAGATAATGTGTTGAATGATATTGATAAGATTCTACTTTGTGATATTCGTTCTTCTTCTATGAAGGAACTACGTAGCCCTTATCCTCTATATTCTTCGGGGTTGTATTTGTTGTCTCGTCTTTATTATGATAAAGCTACTGTAGATCAGGCATGGGTTACTAATGTCATAGTGCAAGCCAATCTTGTATTATCGGATTGTATCAGGCAAAAGAAATATGGAATGCTTAGACTTCCATATTTAAACTCAATCTTGTATGTGTCTTTGAAATTATCAGAGATGAGGGAAATAGAAGTAGATACTTTGGAAAGTCTGTTCAGGGATATACTTTATTTGTCTCATCAAGTTATTCTCCAGGGGTGTTATCGTGAGACCGATATAGTGTTATTCCAAAGAATTTTCTCTCAATTGCCTCCAATATGGGAAGTGGAATGTAAACAGTTACGAAAATTGGTAGAAGAATTAGTCGTTACCGCACCTCAAAATAGTATGAATTTCTGGTATGATAACTTATGGTGGAGTATCATCTATGATATAGCTATAGTAGAAGACGTCTCGCTGGATAAGATAGAATATTTTGTTGATAAAAAGGTTGAAGAGTCGTATTTTGATGAGTCAATAGTAAATAGCAATCTTACAGCTGTTGGATTATGGCTTATGAAGAATCCTTCGCGGGAAATATAGTATTATAATAAAAAAGTAAGATGAAAAAGATTACAAAAACAAATTTGCAGGGATTACGCCAATTATTCCCTGTGTTAGGGAAGGAAGAAATGCGGTGTCATGTAGGAGGAAATTCAGATGGTTACTACGGTAATGATTGGTTTAATCATGGGTATGGAGGTTATGATCCTGATGGTAATTACCATTGGCATGGTGGATATACAAAAGATGAATTTGATAATTGGGAAGGTCCATGGTATGGGGGCTGGGTGTATGGATTGGGGTATGTTTATCCTGATGTTAATATTTATGGTTACCAAGGAGGGACTGGCTCGGGTTATTATGGCTTTGGTTACTATGGATACGGGTATGTTGATAATGGATACGGGGATAATGGAGGCTCTAATGATGGTAATAAAAGAGGTGACATCATTAAATCGGACTGGGCTTGTATGTTTAACTGCATGAATTATTTGGATTCCTCAAAAAGTGCTCAGGAGTATTACGAGTATTTTACCTCAATATTTGGAATTGATGCTTTTGAGGAGGGAGGTCTTCCTTATGAATATCATGTTACAGCTTTAAGGGCTTGTGGATTTTCTTGTGAAGAGACAAGTAGCATTACTGGTGGAGGATATCATTTTTTAGCTATTATTGATCCTGGAAATGGTCGCACACATGCTGTTATTATAACAGAAAAAAATGGGGATTTGGTTACTATATATGATCCTTCTATCATCTCCGATAAACCTGAAGATAAATCATATAAAGTCCATGTTGGCAGAATCAAAACAATGTATAAGGTTAAATAGCCTGATAGTCTTGATTGGACAAGAATGATAAGTTAAAATATAGAAATGTAAGTGATATGGAACAAATACGTAGACTATTATTTGTCTTTATAGTATTAATCTCACAGTTTGGTTATAGCTTATATGCTCAAACTATTGAAGATTATAATGAAATAGGATTGGGTTCAAGTTCTCTAACTTTAGCTCGAAATCAAGTAAAATACACTTTGCCTTCAAATTTTGTGTTGGAAACAATGGAAACTGAATATTTGGAGTGTTTACGCTCGAAAGATTATACGCGTCAACTTCCTTTTGCTCCATTTTTTAACAACAAATTTGTATCGAAAGATGGAAACTGTATTGTTTTTATAGATGTTGTTCCTGTTGCTTCCAAAGATTCTAAGTTTATCGACTTTCCGTATCTACAGGAACTGAAATTAGATATCAACACATATCACATTAGTAGGATCATGTATGATTTTAAGTTCAATACCGGCAAAAATGATATATCGTGGCAGGAGCTTCCCCTCCATTATGAATCTTCTAAGTATGCTAATATGGCATTTAATGCAGATACTGTCATTACTTATCCTTTAACAGTATGGAAGAAATACAAAAAAAGATACAGTTATTGTCATGTTGTCCTTATACAGAAAAATGGAAGATGCCCCATTCGTTTGTATTTTTTGTATAATAATAAAGCTAAAAAGAGTCTGAATAAATATATAAAGTCTTTAGAAGGAGTTTTTAGATATCGTGATCCAAAGGATTATATTCAATTAATAGAACCTCAGCAAGATTCTATAATTCATATTATTCCACGAAAGAAGAAAAACTTAATTCAGTAAATCGAGATTAATGATGAATACAATATAATGAAGCAGATTACAAAGAAAGACCTTAGAGGGCTAAAGCAATTGTTTCCAATGCTGGGAAAGGCTGAGATGCGGCATTATGTCGGTGGCTATTCTAATGGTTATTGGAATGGCAACTGGAATAATCCCTATTCCTATTTTGATTATGGTGGCTATACAGGCTATAATGGTTATTATTATGATGGCTCAGGATACCGTCTTCCTGAGGTGACGGTTTATGGATATTATCCAAATCATAATCAAGGTGGAGGAGATTTTTGGCCTATATTTCCTAATGGTCCTTTGGAAAATCCTAATGCTGGATATCCTTATTCTAATGGTCAACAGGGGTATAATGGAAATCCAGGGATTAATGGGAATTCAGGCTATGGCTATTATGGTTATTATGGCTATTATGATAATGGTTATTATGGAGGAGGTGGTAGTCTCGGAGATAGTACTGATACAACAGAATCTATAGTAAAAGACTTGTTAGACTATTTAAAGCAGTCTTTAGTAACTGTAGTTGCGGAAACAGCTGAATTAGCTCATGAAGTTTATAATAAAGTAGTTCCACTATTATTGGAACATCCTGATGCAATAAAAACGTTGCAAGAATATCTGGATGAATTAAAGGAACATATAAACCCAATGGTTGAATCAGATCCGAATAAGATGGATTGGGAGGATTTATTTACTATGTGGCTATTTGAGTTGGGCGCATCAAATATGGATATCAATATGGAAAATAATAATATAAATTTTGTATTTGGAGATGATGCTAAAACAACTAAAGATCTTCAAGTGCAAGAAGGGGTATTAGAGGCACGTAATGAAGCTATCATAAATATAAAAGACGGTTCATTCACAGATGTAGACCATACTTGGTCATATGATGTTAATGAGTTCCTTGATGGGGTTATAACAATGAATACAGCAACTTCGTTTTTAGGATCGTATTACACAGAAGTTAAGATACATGATAATCATGATGGTACATATAGACTTGATTATAGAGTTTCCAATATTAGCGGTTGGGAGTCCGCAACGCGTTTGCGTGTATCTCATGATCATAAATACCATGATGGTATTATTCCAAATTGTGATCGGGACTCGGGTGTTGGTTTAGGAGGAACAATAAGTGAAACGTGGACTTGGTCTGAAACTATTAGTTTATGATAAACATGGAACGAATGCTTTTTTGTTCAATATTATTAATGGTGTTGCTGTGTGGCTGCTTAAAACGTCAGTCTCCTCAAAAATATACGGCTCGTTATGGTATTGAATATAATTCAGTTAGAGATAGTTTAGGTATTGTGTTGTTGGATTCAAGTTGGGTAGCATTCAAAGTTTGGGATGGAGTAACAGCTTGGGGCCCTCAAGAAAAAAAACATATCCGTGTCATGTTAATAAACAAATAGCTTATTTTAATGATACTCTTTATTGTGAATTAGATGTATATGGTAATGGAGAAAAATATGAAACCCCTGATGGATTGAATTCTGTCAATTTAAAAGTGATGTATTTTTATCGCCCATCTCGTTCGGGGCCATGGGCGGGCTTGACTTATAGTGATAATGCGGTTGGATGGTATTGTGTTTACGAGGGTGGTCCAGGTGCTCCTGGCCGAATTAGTAAAGAAAAAGCTGATTCTATTATAAGATTATGGAGAATTAAAAATTAAAGTAGTACATAATTATGATATGTCTGTAGATTGTTTGTGGATATAAATCCTCAAAATAGCTCATGAGGCCTTTAATGAGGATACTGTAATCACTTATCCATTAAAAAAGTGTGGTAGAAGTATGAGAATCAATATAATCATTGCCAAGTAGTGGTAATTAAAAAAATAGTCGTGGACTCGTTTGTCTGTATTGTTTTTATAATGATAGGAGGAAATGTAAATTGAATCGTTATCTAAAAACATTAAAAGGTATGTTTTGGTATCGTGATCCTAAAGATTATATTGAAGTGATTGAACCTCCTAAATCAGATTCCATAATTCATATTATTCCACGAAAGAAGAAAAACTTAATTCAGTAAATCGAGATTAATGATAAATACAATATTATGAAGAAGATTACAAAGAAAGACCTTAGAGGGCTAAAACAATTGTTTCCAATGCTGGGAAAGGCTGAGATGCGGCATTATGTCGGTGGCTATTCTAATGGTTATTGGAATGGCAACTGGAATAATCCCTATTCCTATTTTGATTATGGTGGCTATACAGGCTATAATGGTTATTATTATGATGGCTCGGGATACCGTCTTCCTGAGGTGACAGTTTATGGATATTATCCAAATCATAATCAAGGTGGAGGAGATTTTTGGCCTATATTTCCTAATGGCCCTTTGGAAAATCCTAATGCCGGATATTCTTATTCTAGTGGTCAACAAGGTTATAATGGAAATCCAGGGATTAATGGGAATCCAGGCTATGGCTATTATGGTTATTACGGATACTATGGCTATTATGGAGAGGGTGGTAACGGAACCCCTAATTCTAATGTTCATTATTATACGCAGGAAGAATATGATACTATGGTTGCTAATGGAACATGGAATGGTGGATATGTAGAAGGTTGGGGATATATAGGTAATGATGTTAATGCGTTTTCAGGAGTCGGAGAGTATTGTACATTTCCTGAATACTTACGAAGTTCTTCAAATGATTTGTGGAATATATTTGTAGATAAGGTTGTTGCAATGGTACTGACAAAGATTCATAAGGGACTTCCTGTAGTTAAGGATTATACAGATTATCTTGAAAAGCAGATAAACCAAGTACATAATGATATGCAAGCTGATTTATTAATAAAAGGATATGACGCTTCTTCTAATTTATTTGTAGGGAGTAAGCCAATGCTAAATGGTGTTGATAGCAAAATTCGGTTTAGTGTATATGATGCCAATACAGGTCAGCTCATCCTTTATAAGGATATGGATGTTTTGGAAAATATCTACTATTAGGATTAGAGATTATCAGTTTGTAACCTATATGTCGTTGTTTATTGCTTTTCTGTTTATGGCGAGATATTGTATTAATAAGTTGAGTTCTTACAATCATATTTAAAAGTAGTGAGAATAAATTGATATTAGAAAAAAAGTAGTATTAATATTGTTTACATATGAAGAACATTGTTTGTTTTGTGATAGTGTTATGTACATGTACATATATACACTCTCAGACTTCAAGAAAAAAACTTTTGGATATGATGAACTTTTCAGAAAAAAGTGGTTGGTCAATAGCTCTGAAACGTTTTGATGCTCGTGTCCAAGTAGATAGTTCGTCTTTATATAAAGAAAAGTATCCACTGCAAATCAAACAATATAACATTGCAGGATTTTATCCAATTTTATGTGGAATGCTATATAATACTTTCATTCTTCCTGATGTAGATAGCGATAGTATGACTGTTTCTTTAACTTGTAAGAGTCAAAATTTGAAGAGTGCTAATTTAGTGATGTCTGGCATTAGCGAGAATGAAAAAGTTCTCTATTCGGACACTTTGTCTGTTAATGGATATAATGATTGGCATACTTATCAGAAAAATGTTTCTTTGGTAGATGTTGCTATGATGGAGCTGAATATTGTATTTGCAGGAAAAGATACATTGAGATTTTTGGAATCAAAGGAAGATAAAATAGAGAGTCAGCAGAATTTATGGCTGGATAGAATAAATATGAAGGTGGGCGATAAAAATATAGCAGACTGTCCTATTTTATCTTCTCCTGACATAGTGCTCTCTCAAAAAAATGTGGTCCATAGTGATTCTTTGTTGAATTCGGATTTTGATTATGCTTTTAAAAATAAGAAAATAGTTGCTTTTGGAGAATCGGTACATGGAAGTGCCACAATCAATGAAGAAGTGGTTCAACTACTTAAACATGGGATAGAATATGATGACCGTAGGCTAATATTAATGGAACTGCCTTTGGAAAAAATGCTTTATGTGAATCGTTTCGTACAGGGAGATAGTGCTTTTTATATCGATAGTATCAGACCTTATTTTGATCAGTCATTATATTCTGAAGAATGGGTTGATTTCTTTGTTTGGTTGAAAGAGTATAATGCGAAAATGAAAAATAAAGTTTGGCTTTTAGGAATAGATTATGAATATGAATATCGGTTTACTGAGTTAGACTTGTTTGAATATCTAGTAGCAGTAAATCATACTGCTTCCAATCCTTATATTGCTGAATTTTGTCGAATGTTATTATTACAAGAAAAAGATTCAAATCAAAAAAAAATATCTTTTCTTCAATCTCATAATTATTTTAAGGATGAGATTGGCTTATATGAATCAAAGATTCTAGAACATTGTTTGCAGACGATTATTCAAGCAAGAAAGCAGCCTGTTTTAAGCTTTTCGCTACGTGATAAAGTGATGTTTGAGAATTTGGATTTTTTGTTTGGTTTGTTTTCTAAAGATAAAGCCATGAAAACTGCTGTATATAGCCATTTTGGACATGCTAATTATTCTGCATTGGAAACAAGAATGGTTTCTGATCCTCCATTTGGTTCTTTCGCTAAACGGGTTTATGGCGATGACTTTTTTGTTGTTGGTATATTTGTGGGAGGTGGTGAAACTCTAAATGAGGGCAAAGGAAATAAATGGAATATCTCTTATTTAAAAGAAAATTCAAAGGATACATTTGAATATTGGTTAAGTCAAGTTTCGATGGATTTTTTTTATGTACCTAAAGTGTTCTTACCCTCTTGTCTAATGTGGTATCGAAATATAGGAATAGCTGCAAAGGAGTTTAGTAGTCTGATGAACCCTTCTTGTAGAATGGATGGTGCGTTGTTTATAAGGGAAACTAAACCTTTGAAGAAAGCTTCTTTGGATATAGTTACTGAGCATTTTGACTTTATAAATCGATTTAAAAAGTGTTTGGATAAAAGTCGGGAACTTGATTTCGGGAAGAAAAAAATATCCTTCTAAAAGTTACATATTATAATTAAGCTAATTATTTATTAAAAATCAATCTCTGAATGTTTTAATGATGAAAAAGATAATTTATCTATTACTAGTCTCACTTTTAATATTGTCCTGTGGGATGAGAAATAAAAAAGAAGTAATTCAGCAACTGTCAGTAAGAGAATTCACTAAATTGGAAAAACTTTACTTGCTGCCTTTTGATTCGGTAATGAATATATATGATTTGTCAAATGATAGTATTGTGGATTTTCCTGATTTATCTAGCTATACTATTAAGTCACTTAATTTGTCTGGCAATTTGTTGGATACAATTATTCCACGTCTTTTACCTAAAGGATTGGAACGTCTGAATCTTTCAAATAATAAATATAAAGGATTTGTAAATATAAGAAGATGCACTATCCCCTCTTTAAAAGAGGTAGACTTATCTTATAATACATTGGATAGCATAAGAATAACCGAACCATTATATCGGATAATATTATCACATAATAATTTAGTTTTTATTGGTTTAAATCAAAAAAATATACAATATCTTGACGTGTCTTATAATATTCATTTAAATAGGCTTGTTCGTTTTGAACCTTCACTTATAGATACAGTTATAAGTGAAGGAGTTGCAGGAGGAAAAACTTTAATAGGACCAATTAGTAAGAATGCTGGGTATCATTTTTAATGATCTTAAATAACAGATGCTATGAAATATTTAATTTATATATTATTATTTTCTCCCTTTTTGTTATCTTGTAGAATGGGGATTAGGAAGGAATCTAGTAAGCAACCTTTGACGAAAGAACTTACTAAATTGAAAAAGCCTTTTTTGCTGCCTTATGATTCAGTTATGGTCCATTATGATCTGTCAAATGATAATGTCGAGAATTTTCCGAATTTGTCTGCTTTCACTATTAAATCGCTTGACTTGTCTCATAATCTGTTAGATACAATTAATCCACTTTTTTTACCTAAAGGGTTGGAAAAATTAAATCTTTCTCATAATCTATACTGTGGTTTCATACTCATAAGGAAAAATACGATCCCCTATTTAAAAGAATTGGATATATCTCATAATGCATTAAATAGAATAGATATAGCTCCTCCTTTATACCGTATAAATGTATCATATAATGATCTAAATGTTATTGATCTGAATCATAAGAATATACAATATCTTGATATCTCTTATAATTCTGATATTTCAGAAAGGGTAAGCTTTGAGCCTCTTTGGATAGATACATTAGTACGAGATGGAGTTGCTGATGGGAAACGTCTATTAGGACCACTGACTGATATTGTTATTGAATAAGTGGTCTTGCATAATTATTAGGCTTGGTTTTAGAAGAAAATTAGGTGATTTTAAATGTTGAATAGTATGAAAAATATAATTTATATATTGTTAGTCTCATTCTTATTATTATCCTGCGGAATGATGAGCAAAAAAGAAGTAACTGATCAACCTCCTAGAAATGAGCTCACAAAATTGGAAACCCTTTTTTTGTTACCTTATGATTCTGTTATGGATTATTATGACTTGTCAAATGATAGCATTGTGAATTTTCCGGATTTGTCTGCTTTCACCATTAAATCGCTTGACTTGTCTTATAACTTATTAGAAACAATTAATCCGTTTTTCCTGCCTAAAGGGGTGGAGAGGCTTAATCTTTCTCATAATCTATATCGTGGAATTGTACGAATAAGAAAAAATACAATACCTAGTTTAAAAGAACTGGATATATCCTATAATGCAGTAAATAGAATAAATATATGCGAGCCTTTATTTCGGATTATATTGTCATATAATGATTTAACGTATGCCAATTTTAACCATAAGAATCTACAATATCTTGATATTTCTTATAACCCTTCTCTGTCTGAGAGAGTGAACTTTGAACCTCTTTGGATAGATACAATAGTGCGGGATGGGGTTGCTGATGGGAAACGTCTTTTGGGACCGATTAGTGTTTCTTATGATTACAGCCATTAAACTTAATATTGCGTGCATTGTCGATTCAGCGTTAGAAGAATATAGAAATGATTATAAATAGGGAATAATATGAAAAATGCAGGTCTTATATTTTTTGTACTTCTTTTTTTATTGTCTTGTCATGCAGGAAGTAAGAAAGGAACTTTGGAACATGTCTCAGTGAAGAAACTGACTAAATTAGAACATCTATTTTTATTACCTTCTGATTCGGTAATAAACGCATATGATTTATCGAATGATAGTATTGTGAGTTTCCCTGATTTATCTGCTTATACTATTAAAACACTTAATTTATCTGGTAATTTATTGGATACAATTATTCCACATTTTTTGCCTAAAAAGTTGGAGATACTAAATCTTTCACATAACAGGTACAGTGGGCAATTGAGAATTAAGGAGGGTACAATATGTGCTTTGAGAGAAATTGATTTATCCTATAATGCATTGAGTAGCATATATGTAGGTGGACCTCTTTATCGCATAATTGTATCACATAATGATTTGTCATCTGTTTGTCTAAATCATAAGAATATACAGTATCTGGATATTTCTTATAATTCTAATATGTCGGAAAGGGTTACATTTAATCCTGCGAAGATTGATACTATTGTACGGGAAGGTGTGGCTGATGGGAAACGCTTATTAGCCCCTAATGCTCCCCCTCTTCCTCATCCCACTTTTATATCAGAGTAATGAGTGATATAATTAAAATACTAAAATTGTTTATGTGAAAAATGCTATCAACTAAGCTACAAAGTAATGTGTTTTTGGCGGTAGATTGGCTGAATATAAATATTATAATATGGATCAGGTAGTAGAGCGTGCATTAAAGATGGTTATTCAATTGTGATAAATTTAATTAGATATTGATAATGAAACGATTAATTTCTGTTGTATTTTTATTGATACAAATATTGTTTGAGTTACATGCACAAAGTTATGAAGAACTAGGCGATATTTTTGTTCATAGTGCTTATACCTTAAGTCGAAATCAAGTGAAGTATACACAACCTGCTGATTTTGATTTAGTACGGTCTGGAAAAGACTATTTGGAATGTTTTCATTCGGAGAAGTATACTAGTTTCAATCCTGCTTCTTTGACTATTTTTGTAGATAAACTTATTTCAAAGGATAAGAATTTCGTTGTATTTATTGAAATACCTCCTGTTTTTAGTCGGGATTCTGTGTATATAGATGCAGACCTTTTACCTGATCTGAAACAGGAAATAAATACGAGTCATTGCAAGGATATACGATTTGATTTCCGTTGGAATACCGGTCAGAATCTTTCATTGGATCAGTGCCCAATCAGCTATAAATCTTCCGATTATGCCCGAAGTGCCTTTAATGCTGATACGGTACTTACTTATCCTCTGAAAATGTGGAAGAAATATGAAAATAAATATAACAACTGTCAGGTAATGGTTATACAGAAAAATACTCGGGGGTATATCTGTTTGTATCTTTTCTACAATGATAAAGGGAAGATGAATTTTGAACACTATATGAAATCTCTTAATGGAGTGTTTTGGTATCGTGATCCTAAGGATTATATTGAGTTTGTTGAACCGAAACAGGATTCTGTTATTTATATTGGTCATCGTAAGGAGGTTGATGCTCGGGTATATTATTCCGCTCACAATGAAATTACTTTAGAACTGATGAATTTCCGGTATAATGAAATAGTGTCTTTGTTGGATCAAGGGAGCTTTGTTAAGTTTTATAAAGCCGATGAACTATATAAATTGGATAAGCTAAGGAAATATGAATTAGTTGCAACTGACTCAATGAATGTGCTTGCTAAAATAGCTTCCGGTAAGGTTTATTTGCTAAAATACAAAGTAGATGTACCGGATTATCAGAAAGTATATCTGCAAATGGAGTATTCACGTAATTTTGTTTCTCCTCCAGCGGATTGCGATTGGAAGTGTTATACTGATACATTTAATATTTTACCCTATAGAAGCAGGAGAACACGATTAGATGAAAATATGATTGTTCGAAAAGAAAAATTGAGCGGTGAGCATGTTTATGATAAATTAGAGAGAATGCCCGAATTTCCAGGTGGAGAACAGGCATTGCTTCATTATTTAGCGGAACAGACAAGTGTATATGCCTCATCACATGAACAAGAATATTTATGTGTAAGAGTAATTGTAGAAAAAGACGGAGAAGTAACACATCCTTATTTTATTTTGGATAGGAATCCTTTAGGTAAGAATCCTTTTTTTCGGAAAGCAGTATTAGAAATTATTAAAAAGATGCCCAAATGGAAACCTGGATTAAGAAATGGTAAGGCAGTACGTTCTTATTATACTATACCTATTATGTTTAAATTGAAGTAAAGTATTTAAGGTTAGTGATTTTGAAAGAGAAATATGCAGTGATTTTCAACTAGGATTTGAATATGAGGACGATAAAAGAGATTGTTTGTTCTGTGATAGTGTTATTAGGTATAGATTTATCTGTATCATCCATTACTTCCGATCTAAAAAGTTATAAAGATAATAACATTAATAGATATGTGATAAGGGATGAGCTACTGGGAAATATTTTGGATGATTATTTTGATGTAATAATAGTAGGAGAAGTGTCTGAAATAACCAAATCTGTAGTTCTAGGTAAACCGTTTGTATGCGGTTGATAAAACAAGAGGATCAGGTGAGTAGTGTTTCATATCAGCAATTGCATGATGTTGTTGTCACAGGCGTAAAAAATAGCATAAATGGTTATTTTAAATATTATGATTCCGTGACAGGTGAAGTGGGGCATTTGACAAAAAGTGAACTGGAAAATAAAACAACTCGAAATTTTTATATTTTGAACCATAAATAGAACTTAAATATGAAGAAGATTACAAAAACAAATTTTCAGGGATTGCGACAGCTATTTCCTGTATTAGAAAAAGAAGAGATGCGTCATTATATAGGTGGCACCTTTGGTGGTTACTATTATACTGGTGGTTGGAATGGTGATGGTGGCTATTATGGTTCTTCTGGTTCTAGTGGTAGTTCTTATTATTCTCAATATGATTTTGATAATTGGGAAGGTCCTTGGTATGGTGGTTGGGTTGAAGGCATGGGTTGGGTTGCTCCGGATACATATATTTATGGGCATAAGCCTGGAGGCAATCCTTATGAGTATCCTTATTGGTGGTATTATGATGAACCTTTGGAACATCCTAATTGGGATGGAAATTATGGTGGATATTATCCCGGTTATACTGGAAATGGTTACTACTATGGATATGGTAACTATGGCGAAGGGTATTTAACTGGTGGTGGAGGTTCCGGTAGTGCTCCCGGAGATAGTTCCGGCAATGCTTTGACTGACGGCGTAGATATTGGCAATATAAGAAACTTTACTTTAAATCTAGATTCTCAGCCTGTATTTAACGAACAGATGGTGAATATTCTAAAAAGTAACTCTGTACTTAAAGCTTTGCTTAGTTATTTTAATAATGGAGTAATACATTTGACATTCGATTTGGCTGATATGAATAGTGTGGCTCAAACTACTTATCCGTCTCGTGATTCTTTCCATATTACTTTTAATGAACAATTTATGGATGATGAAGGGTGGAGTAAAATATTGAGACATGATAATATGAATTATGATTGGAGTAAAGTACATACAGCAGAAGAGGCATTGGTGGTTGTATTAGCACATGAGTCTCAACATGCTAATCATGTTGCGCGTTTTTTTGATGCTGCACAGCAAGCACATAATGATCCAACTGAAACAGCTAACTTATTAAAGGAATGGGGATATAATCAGGAATACGTAGATATATTTATTGAGAGTAGAAATGGCAAATATAGTTATGTTTCAGGTGATCAGCAGGTTGTTAATATGCATGATTATATGGATAAATATAATCAGGGGGTAATTGATGCTGCTTTAGAGGAATATAGGCAAGATTATAGTAAGTAAATGCAGGTTAAAATGAAAGGTTCTATTTATCTGACATTGTTCTCGTTATTTATAACGGCATGTACGTTTGGTAACAAAAAACATTCTTTAGAATTTTCTCAGGAAGAAAGGGCGTTGACCAAGTTAGAGAGTCTTTTTTCGCTTCCTCAAGATTCAGTGATACAGGTGTATGATTTATCAAATGATAGTATTAGCAATTTCCCGGATTTATCTGCTTATAATATCAAGTCACTTGATTTATCTTGTAATTTGTTGGATACTATTGTTATAGATAATTTGCCTAAAAAATTGGAACGACTAAATCTTTCTTTTAATCGATATAAAGGGGATTTGCAAATAAAGAAAAAGTCGATTCCTTATTTAAAAGAGCTAGATATGTCTCACAATGATCTGCAAGCAATTTATATTCATGAAGCATTATACCGGATTCTTTTATCTTATAATGATTTGACTATAGCTTGCTTTAACCATGAGAATTTACGCTATTTAGACATCTCTTATAATTTACATATGCCATCTGAAGTTTGTTTTGAGCCTACTCAAATTGACACTGTAATACGTGAAGGCGTTGCTGAAGGAGAGCGTTTGGTAGGACCTATTAGTGTGAGGTATTACAAACCGATAGAATAATATTGAATAGTATCAGTAATATAGGTGAACCTCTTTATCGGATTTCATTGTCACATAATGATTTGTCATCTGTTTGTCTAAATCATAAGAATATACAGTATCTGGATATTTCTTATAATTCTAATATGTCAGAAAGGGTTACATTTAATCCTGTGAAGATTGATACTATTGTACGGGAAGGTGTGGCTGATGGGAAACGCTTATTAGCCCCTAATGCTCCCCCTCTTCCTCATCCCACTTTTATATCAGAGTAATGAAGTGATAGAGCGATATAATTAAAATACTAAAATAGATTATGCATAACATCCCTAAAATAATACATCAAATTCAGGAGGAGACACAACCGCTGTTTTCGGATTTTTTTTCAAATCTATCCCAATCATGGGTAGAAAATCATCCTTTATGGCAATATAAACTTTGGAGTCTTCATGATATAAAAGAATTAATTCATTATGAATTTCCTCACTTTGCCACATTTTGTGACAATAATTTGAATAATAAACTACTATTAGAAATAAGTCGTTACTTTATATTATATCGTGAAGGGGGAATATTTGTAGATTCAGACATTGAATGTATAGAGCCTTTTGATGATATTGTAAAGGATAAGCAGTGTTGTTTCTCATATGTTCCACAACTATCTTCCAAGAAGATTATTTCAGATTCATTGATAATATCTAAAAGGGAAAGTTTATTTCTGAAATTTATTATTGAAAGATTAGATAGTAATTTAAATTGTTTGGTTGAGGAAGGAATATCCTTCTTAAATAAAACATATTCTTTGTATGATTGTAAAGATGAAGTGGAAATAATATCTTCTTCAATTATCAATCCTTGTTCTCCTATTGAAATAGAATTGTTGCTTAATGGAAAAATCTCAGAGAATTCTATAGATAATATTATATCTGAAGCTCATTCAATTTGCTACTATTTAAAGGAAAGAGCACAATCTAAAAGAAAGATGAATAGTATAGATGTACTGTATTTAAGTTCTATTGTAGGACAAGGAGGTGCATTTAGGGCTGCTCATAGGATACATTTAGGATTGAGAGCAATAGGAATTGATTCTAAAATGTTAGTCTTAAATTCAAATTTGGGAGAAAAGGGTAACTTATTGGACAATATTCATGTGGCTATTCCAAGCCCGCAAGAAAAAGTTGGCTATCATAATGATTTAGAGCCTTTAAAACAGTATCCTGCATATAATATGGCATCTCATACGTTTGCTCCTGCTATGGCAGGTACGGATGTGAATAGGTATATTGATATTTTTAATCCCAAAATAGTGCAAATTCATTGGATAAATGCCGGATATATAAAGATTGAAGACTTAGGTAAAATAAAAAAGAAAATTGTTTGGCGTTTGGCTGATTGTTGGCCATTGACAGGAGGATGTTATTATTACGGGGATTGTAAAAGATACTTGACCGGTTGTGGTAAATGTCCGAAACTTGGCTCAGAAGACATGGATGATTTGTCTCATGAAATTTGGAAACGTAAAGAGAAGGCATGGAAGGAGATGGATATGGTAATAGTTGTTCCAACTCTATGGATGAAACAGTGTGTTGAAAACAGTACTCTTTTAAAAGGGAGGGATGTTTTTGTTATTCCTAATGGGCTTGATCTTGATAAGTTTTACCCTGTTAGAAAAGAAGTAGCAAGAGAGGTTTTGAATATTCCATCAGATAAAAAGGTGATACTTTATGGGGCTACTAATGCTATAAATGATAGGAGAAAAGGTTTTTCATTATTATTGCAAGCGCTCCAGTCATTGTCAGACGCATATAAGAATGAATATTATCTTGTCATTTTTGGAGCCGAACGTCAGAGACTGGATTTGGATATTCCTTTTAGATTTATGGGGTATATACGTGATCATCAGATTCTGCAAGCTTTGTATTCTGCGGCTGATGTTATGGTTGTTCCTTCATTAGAAGAAGCTTTTGGACAGACAGTAACGGAAGCTATGGCATGCGCAACACCTGTTGTTTCATTCTTGGAAACCGGACCGGAAAGTATAATTGAACATAAGAGAACCGGTTACTTGGCCCGGTATGCTGACGAGAAAGATTTGGCGGCTGAAATTGAGTGGGTTCTCAGTAGTACAAAGCTAAATGATGAATTGTCGGTTAATGCAAGAGCCCGGATAGAAGAATCTTATGATATAAGGATTATAGCAAAACAATATGAAAAGCTATATCATCAATTATTGAATAGTTAGATTTACAGACTATGAAACATTATGATTATCTTATTGTGGGCTGCGGTCTTTTCGGCTCTGTCGTGGCAAGAGAATTGACTAGGAAGAGGAAAACTTGCCTTGTTATAGACAAGCGTAATCATATTGGTGGTAATATTTATACAGAAAAGGTGAATGATATTGTCGTTCATAAATATGGTGCTCATATATTTCATACAAACAATAAATATGTATGGGATTATATAAATTCGTTTGCAGAGTTTAATCGGTATACGAATTCTCCATTGGCAAATTATAAAGGCAAACTTTATAATTTACCTTTTAATATGAATACTTTTTATCAAATGTGGGGAGTGAGAACTCCAGCGGAGGCTTTGAGTATAATTGAGACTCAAAGGATTGAAGCAGGTATAAAGGAGCCACAGAATTTGGAAGAGCAAGCGATATCTCTTGTAGGGAGGGATATATATGAGAAATTGATAAAAGGGTATACTGAAAAACAATGGGGGAGGTCTGCTGTAGATTTACCCGCGTTTATAATTCAGCGCTTGCCTGTACGTTTTACTTTTGACAATAACTATTTTGATGCCAGATATCAAGGGATACCTGTTGGAGGTTATACTTTGATTATTGAGAAAATGTTGGCAAAAGTAGACTTACTATTGGAAGTAGATTATCTTTCAGATAAAGCATATTTAGATACTTTGGCAGATAACATCGTTTATACGGGTGAAATAGATCGTTATTTCGACTATTTTTATGGTACTTTGGAATACCGTACTTTAAGGTTTGAGACTACTTTACTTGAAGGTCAAGCAAATTTTCAGGGGAATGCAGTCGTAAATTATACTGATGCTGATATTCAATATACACGTATTGTCGAGCACAAACATTTTGAGTTTGGCTGTCAACCAGATACAGTTATCACTAAAGAGTTTCCGGCTATATTTGAAAAAGGAACAGCGCCCTATTATCCTATAAATAATAAAGAAAATAATCGTTTATATGAAAAATACTATCAACTGTCTCAGCAACAAATTAATGTGTTCTTTGGTGGTAGATTAGCTGAATATAAATATTATAATATGGATCAGGTAGTAGAACGTGCATTAAAAATGGTTGCTCTATTAGAATCATAAAACTAATAAATTATGAAAAAGATTACAAAAACAAATTTTCAGGGATTGCGTCAGCTATTCCCTGTGTTAGAAAAAGAAGAGATGCGCCGTTATGTCGGTGGAAACTCTGATGGCTATTATTATAATAGTGGTTGGAATGGCTGTGGAGACTACTACGGTTTTCCTGGCTCTGGTGATAGTTCTTATTACTCTCAATATGATTTTGATAATTGGGAAGGTCCTTGGTATGGTGGTTGGGTTTATGGTATGGGCTATGTCTATCCTGATGTTAATATTTACGGAACTTATGGGGGCCCAAAATACACATTGGATGATTTGTTCTATTGGGAGGGAACATGGAATGGTGGATATGTAGTAGGAGTAGGCTATGTGGGACCGGATAACAATGTGACGACTTATGATCCGAATAAATTGCCTCAAACGGGAGTAGAGATTTACGATATGATGTATTGTAGTGGTTTTGATTTAGGATATGAAGCTGGGCAATCTGGAAGTACATGGGCTAATGTTGGGGCCAAAGCTGCTGCATTTTTGGCTGCAGCATCAGCTGGAAGCGACTTTGGAGATGTAGATTACGAGATGATATATTTTTCTCAAGGCATCAGAGAAGGATATGCAAAAGGTAAGGCTTCAATGGGGTATTGAATATTTTTATAATATAATTCTTATGACTTTAATTTAAATGAGTCATAAGAATTATTCTAAATTACTCGTTTATGAATAAATATATATATTGTCTTTTTATATGCATTCTTGGACTATCGTCTTGTGTAGCTCAACCACTCCCTATAAATTATATAGATGCATATAATTTACATTTTTCTATGGAGGAGGATATGGTTATTGAATATCCATGGATGGAAAATGCAGCATATACTGGTTGTTCCATAAATGTTGAGATGAAAGAATCTAACAGGACTTTGTTTGCAAAAAAATATCTTAAAGGTTTTCCGTCTGATTGTCTTCGAACGGAACTTGAACAGAGAATTCTACTTCCTATTCATAAGGAAAAAGAAGGATTAGTAACATTTGAAGCTAAAGGAGAAAATATTAAAGCTGTTTCTATTTTAATAGATGGGATTGATGATAAGGAAAAATGTGTTTTTTCAGATACAATGACATTTGTTCCAGATAGTTTTCTTAGCAGTGTATCAAAAAAGATATCATTAGAGGGAGTAGAGATGATGAATATTCGTATTCGTGCAGATGGAGTTACTGATACGGAAGCGTATATCGCATTTTCCAAGTTGGATATAATGATTGGGAATAAGAATATCAATGAATATCCTGTTAGAGAATTTCCTAAACTGCTTTTACCGAAAGGTTTTAATTATATTCCTTATCAATCAAGTGCGGAAAATCTATGTGACAAAACTTGTGTAATGGAAGTTCGAAAAATCATAGCTTTAGGAGAATCTATACATGGGAATAGCTCTATTCGCCATCTTGCATGCCAACTGATGCTAGAGAGTGTGAAGAACAAAGATTGCAAGCTGATAATTTGGGAAATACCTATGGAAAAATCATTTGTTTATAACCGATATGTATTGGATGATGAATTTGCACTTGACTCCATAGAACTTAGTCTTCTTGATGAGCAAAGAATGGAATTTATAAATGAGCTAAAGCGTTATAACTCAGGAAAGGAAAGAGAGGCTAAGGTGAGATTGTTGGGTATGGACTATAATAGTGTCTGCAATTCAGCTCAAAACTCAGCAATAGATATTTTTGATTTTGTAGTGCATTTGAATCGTGAGTGGAAGATACCGGAAGTTGATCGGTTATCAGTTCTACTGATGGAGAAAGATTGGAAGGGAGCGGTTGAATATCTTCAAACACACAAAAGCAATCTCCAAAAGTTATTAACTGCAGATGAAATAGAGTGTATTGCTCATATTCTTTTTCTTTCTTATAATATTGGGAGTGACCGTGTAAAGCGATTTATAAACCGTGATTCTGTGATGTTTGTTAACACGAACTTTCTATTGGATCATTTTCCATCTTTCTCTAAAAATCAGGCTATTATTTATGCACATAGTGTGCATGTTAATCCGGTTTCAACCTACCCAGTTGTGCATTGTGAACCTTTTGGCAAGTATATGAAAGGTAAATATGCAGATGATTATTTACCATTACTGTTATTAACCGGCAATGGTAGTATGGCTATTTATGATCAAGAGTTTAATAGGAGAAGAGAAGAACTGCAGCGTCCACCTGCTGAAAGCATTGAATCTATTTTGAATCAAATAGAAAGTGATGTTCTTTATGTTCCTATGACATCTTATTTTGATACTATCATTTTATCTCGTTTTCAAGGTGATAGAAAAACTCCGCGAGAGTTCTATCCTTATAATTTATACCAACGATATGGGGGGATTTTCTTTATCAAGAATTCTTTTGAACCTAATGACAATAGAGAGAAAATGAGTACGTTTGATAAGGCTGAAAGAGTTTTGATGAGAAATAAACAAAGATTAAAAATTCTGGAAGATATAAAGAAACGTCTGAAGATAATTTCATAAGGATAATAATTTATATACTCATTGGTTGAATTAAATTTCTAATATTTATAAATGAGAAGGTTGCACATGTCACAGAATTCTAGTAAGTTAGTGGTAGATATATTGCTAACTGCTATTATTTTGCTTATGTATAATTTTATTTGGATATGATTATGATACCTATGTATAGCGAATTAAGCTCTCCTATTTATTATGAGAATGAATTAAGAGCATATGAACATGAAATAGAAGTTTGTCCTGATTCGTTGGTTACTCCGGAGTATGCTTTAGAGAGGAGGTATAAGGTGTGGAGATATGAACAGTTACTGCAAAAAGCGAGAGAAAATTCAGAACTTAATCCTTAAATTATTGAATTATGAAAATATTGTTTGCTTTTCTATTCTTTTTATTACTCTCATTAGAAACAAGTTATTCTTGCTTAAATAATGATTTTCCATTATTTAAGCGGGAAATGTATAATCAATGTACTGATATAATAATAGAGGCCGGTCAAATGTGTGATTCCATTGATTGGAAAATTTCTTCTTTCTTGAAGGCGGAGGAAATCTGCAGCGAGATAACCAGTCTCATGGACTTTTCTGTTGAAATGCGGTTGGTTTCAGATGCGGTGACAGGTGCAGGGAGTACTATTGATATATATACTTTCAATGGTGTACAATGGAAGTCTTTCAGGACAGGTAATCTGTTTCTTCAAAATGGACATATAAGAACCTATTTTTCTCCAGGAGAAACCAAGAAATTTTGTAGTGGGATCATTATTGGTAATAGTTGTTTAGAAGGAGTAGCATTTATTGAATATAGGATTTATTATATGACACCTTTGGGCAAAAGAATGCAGAAAAAAGAAATAGTACATTCCATAACACCTTTAAAAGGAGAAAATGGAAGTCGGGTGAATAAGGTTTATTGGTGTGTAGATAAGAAACCTGAATTCCCGGGAGGGGATGAAGCATTAGAGGCATTCTTTAAAAAAAAATCTGAAGAATCCTCAAAGGAGGAAGATCAGTGGAATAATAAAGGTTATAGTAGAAGAGGATGGTACCATAAGTTCTCCTTGTGTAATAGAGAGAAATATGTTCGGATTTGATGAAGAAATGATTCCAATCGTTTTACGGATGCCTAAATGGACCCCTGCATACATAGGTGATAAAGCTGTGAGAGCATTTCATGATATTGTGATAGATTATTAATAGAAAAATCGAAAGAGTAATTATTCGCGATGTGTCTTGTTGAAAATGAATCTTATTAATGTACTGATATTATTATGAGGAATTATATTTTCTGTTATTAGTACTCTATAGTATAAAATCATATTCCTGCTATCCATCTTAAAACAAGAAGTTTCTCAAATAATAGTGTTGGAGATAATTGGAGATAAGAGGGAAATTTGTATTTTTGTGTGTTGGTGTATAAAAACAGGAGAATATGAGCAATAAGATTTATCCCATTGGCATACAGAATTTTGAAAAGATTCGGAATGGCGGTTATTTCTATATTGATAAAACAGCATTGATTTATCAAATGGTAAAGACGGGTAGTTATTACTTCTTAAGCCGTCCTCGTCGCTTCGGAAAGAGTCTTCTCATATCCACTCTGGAAGCATACTTTCAAGGCAAAAAGGAATTATTTGTGGGATTGGCTATGGAAAAGTTGGAAAAGGATTGGAATAAACATCCTATTTTGCATCTGGACCTCAATATCGAGAAATATGATACTTTGGAGAGCCTTGACAACATACTTGAAAAGTCTCTGACAGCATGGGAAAAACTATATGGTGCCGAACCGTCTGAACGTTCCTTTTCCCTGCGTTTTGCAGGTATTATACAGCGTGCATACGAGAAAGCGGGGCAACGCGTTGCCATCCTGGTGGATGAATACGACAAACCCATGCTGCAATCCATCGGTAATGTGGAGCTTCAAAAGAAATTTAGGGACACCTTAAAACCCTTCTATGGAGCGCTTAAGACAATGGACGGTTGCATCAAGTTCGCCCTACTGACAGGGGTGACGAAGTTCGGTAAAGTCAGTGTATTCAGCGATCTGAACAATTTGGATGATATTTCTATGCGGAATCAGTACATTGACATTTGTGGTGTTAGCGAACAGGAGATTCATGATAATCTGGAAGCCGAACTTCATGATTTTGCCGATATACGGGGAGTGACCTATGATAAACTTTGTTCAGAGTTGAGAGAGCGTTACGATGGCTATCACTTTACACATAATTCTATTGGTATCTACAATCCGTTCAGTCTGCTCAATGCCTTTAAGTATAAGGAATTCGGTAGCTATTGGTTTGAAACCGGAACGCCTACCTATTTGGTGGAATTACTGAAAAAGCATCATTACGATCTGGAACGAATGGCGCACGAAGAGACTGATGCGCAAGTGTTGAACAGCATTGACTCCGAATCCACTAACCCCATTCCGGTGATTTATCAAAGCGGATATCTTACGATCAAGGGATATGACGAGGAATTTGGTATATATCGTTTGGGTTTTCCCAACCGGGAAGTGGAAGAGGGATTTATTCGCTTCTTGCTTCCTTATTATGCCAGCGTGAATAAAGTGGAATCTCCGTTTGAGATTCAGAAATTTGTCCGTGAGATACGCTCCGGTGATTATGATTCTTTCTTCCGTCGTTTACAAAGTTTTTTGCAGATACTACCTACGAGGTGATTTGTGATCAGGAGCTGCACTATGAAAACGTACTTTTTATCGTATTCAAATTGCTCGGCTTTTATACCCAAGTGGAGTATCACACGAATGACGAACGCATTGATCTCGTTCTGAAGACGGACAAATTTATCTATATCATAGAATTTAAGTTGGAAGGTACTGTCGAAGAGGCTTTACAGCAGATCAACGAGAAGCATTGTGCGCTCCCCTTCGAAATGGATGAACGGAAACTATTCAAAATAGGAGTGAACTTCAGTGCTAAAACTCGCAATATAGAGAAGTGGGTTGTAGAGATTCTTTAAAGAATTATGTATTTTCTATAGTGGTCTATAATTTTTTCCATCATAGAAAACCACAATTAGATGTTACTTTACAAGTTTTTATTCTACAAATATGAGTGTTTTGCCCATAAATCACAATAAGCCGTGACTTATATTGCTTTTGTCATATCCGAAATTCTATTTTTCAAATTTTCCAATTTATAAAGGAGAAAATTTAAATAAGAGTGCGATTATAACATATTTTTTTATCTTTATTCCTTTGCTTTGTAAATTTGGAACTTTTTTGTGTTTACGAACATTCCTTATAATTTGTATAAATGTTTATTTGTCTCTATATTTATAAATTGTTTAACTTTTAAATATAATTGCTATGAGACAGGAACTGTTTTTAGGATGGAGTATCCCTTTTGCGATGTTGTTTGCGTTTTATTCATGCAGCCATGAAATGGATAGCAATTTAGAAAGCGCTGTTGAAGAGGCTGTTGATTTGAGATTGGATCAAGACAGTGCTTTAACGAGAAGTGATCTATGGGAGGAAGAAGAAGAGTCTGCTTTAGAGTGGGCAGAGGATAGGGAAGGTAAGTGCCCTTATTCCCCATGTGGGTTGTGTGAATTTAAATTTGTTCCAGACTTAGATTCTGATACTGAAGATGGTTATAGTTATTATGCTGATTTTTGTTGGAATGCGGGATTTATTGAGGAAAGCACAGGACAGGATGTTTCTGATCAATATTTTTTGCAAATTCAGTGGAGCTATACTGGTTATATGAATGAGTGGGCTTATATAAATATGCGCGGTAGTAAATATGGCCTTGTCAAAATACTTGGTGATGGTGCTCTTGAAAAAATACCGGCATATGCTTTTCCTTATAGTACAACAAGACGATATATTTACATGAGAATGCGTACTATTCATGAAAGTTTTATAGGGGCTACGCCAGTACCAGAAGTAGAAACTCAATATAAATATGATCGTAGCTTATTTTCTATGTGGAGTTATCCAGAAGTGATTGGAGATCCTTATTGTAATTACTGGGGGTATAATAGACCACAACCAAGCGTAGATGACATTATTAATGGTGAGGTTGCAGTGGACGAAACAAGTTTTATTGTGAGAGTTTATTTGCCAATGAATACAGATAAATATAGTTACTCGTGTATTATGTATAATCATAATTCGGGTTATGAGCAATCCCTTGGAGGAACTACGAACAGTAATAACGAGGGAATGGCTATCGGTACAAATATAGGGAAAAGTGGTGGTCAAATTGAAGTAATTGCAAAAAGAACTAATAAGTTGACTGGTGATGTGACCTATGATACGACCTATAGGGATTACTCTGCTGGAGATAAAAATGTAGATATTTATATATCAGAATATGCTTTTGGTTATGAATAAAAGTATGTCTGAGCATTTATGATATGTAAGAAATGAAACCTTTTATTAGAGCAACTGCACCAACGGTTTTACCTGTATAATAACGAATAAAACTGTTGATGTGGTTACCCTGTATAAGGTTTATAATGTCAGACTGATGTAACTGTGAGTTTTCCCGATTTGTTTGTACTAGGCAATGTAATTTCTAATAATCCTTGATGATATGTTTTGCTTTCTACTACTTTCCCATTGAAAGTTACTTGGTAATCTTTCTCCGGATTCATGCAAACAAGAATTGTTCGCTGATGAGGAACTGTTGAATCATCAAAAGCTATTTCTGCCTGATACTGTGTATAATCATCATTGAAATGGCTGTTGGAAATCCACACTTCGAAGCCGGTTGAAACTTTCCCTATCCGATAGTATGCAGCAAACCAGTTGAGTATAGGAGATGATAAACCGGAGAATTGATGCCATCCGGCTCCACGTTGTGAGGAGATAATGAAGTGTTCGAAGGTGTAATAACTCTCCTTACATTCTTTTTCCCATGTATTTAATGCGGTAGTTGCTACTTGATAGGCTTTTTCTCCTTCTCCAAGATCCAGCAAGGCTTTCCACACCATCCATTGATGAGGAAACCAAACGGCTCCATTCCAATAACCGTCTGTACGATAATAAGGTGCAGACTGGTCTACTGTAGAAATTCCTACTTCTGTCCACATCTCGTCAGGAGAAAATACATGGTTTATCATCCTGCTTGTTTGCTCTTTGGAGGAGATGTTTGCAATAAGTGGGCTTACTCCGTCCAGTCCCTTATTAAAGTTAGAACCATCTTTATATCGATAGATGCCTTTAGGTTTGCCATCTTTGTCATGCATTACATATCCGAAATAACCGGTTTCCTCATCCCATGAATAGGTTTGTAATGCATTTGACAGTTGTTTGATGGTTTGCTCATACTCTTTTACATCTTTTTTAAGACCTAGTTCTTTTGCTGCTAAACGTAAAATTTTAGCAGCTCTGATATAATAAGCCGAAGATACCACTGGAGTAACAGAAGCCTTGTCACGTAAAGCATGTTGAGGCGGATAATCATCCCATCCTCCTGAATTATAGAAATAATCCCATGTTCGTAGCAGACCGGAACCTTTCATTCGGGTTGTGGAGTAGGGATTCTTACCTGTCATAAAATCAAAGAACTGCTTCAGTCGCGGGTATAGAAATTGCAATGCTTCTTTTGACTGTGTATTATTCCATAAATCGTAATAGGCATACATCTGTATGGGCAATGGAGTGCCATGATGAATAAATGCAGATTCACTGCCTACAGGAGTTGTATAAGCTCTGATACACTCAAAAGCCTTAGTAATATCCACATCTATTAATCCCAGAGCTATGAAACCGGAATCCCATGTATAAAGGCTATTCCAATTTTTGCCGGGCGTAAAATGCCGGATATATTGCCCTTGGGTATGGACGGGATAAACAATGTTGGATAATAATGCTGATTGCAGCAAGCGACGTCCGAATTCATACTTCTTGCCATCTGCTAATATTCTGTCTTCAGAGTTATTCGAATCCTTTTGTATTAATGAAGTCAGAGTTTCCGGTGTGGAATGAAACTTCTGAATCTGTTCATTGACTTGTTGGGGTGTTCCGGTGCAGACTAAGGCGTATATTGTCTGTTCGGAGTGAGGTGCCAAGACAATCGGACGTAGAAAAGCATTAGAATAATGCCACTCTCTGTTTCCTATTAGTCTCGATGATACATGGTCGTGAGTCTTTTTGCGGAAGAAAGATTCCAGATTGTTATCCAGAACTTCCCGAATCTGAGATTCTTGGTAATTCCATGCTATTCCATAATAGTTATCACATTCCGGATATTTTAAGATAAAATCTTGTTTCGTTTTTCCCAATTTAATTTCGGGAATAAAAGAAAGCTTCCTAGGTAGTATCTTGATTTGCTTTATATCTTCTTCGCTACCGATAAAGAAACCATCTAAATCAGTATTGTGTGTACCCTCTGATATTAATTCTAGCGTGTATTTTCCCGGTTCTTTGCAAGTATAGGGGATTGAGACTATGTTATATTCTCCGGTGCCTTGTAGCTCTAGGCGGCTTTCGGTTATTCCTTTTACTTGAAAAGTGCTTGTTTTTCCTTTAGGAGTATTGTATCTAAATCCTATCATTCCTTTTTCTTTTCCAGGTAGAATATTTATTTCATAGCTCACTTTGTCTCCCTTATCTCTTCCAAATCCTTTTCCTAGAACAAAACCACTGAGTGATTGAGAAGTTCGCATTTCGTTCCTTTTCCATCCGTCGTATACTAAATTATACTGTGGAGATTTGCGTACAGGCTCATTTGATATATAATCGGTTGCGTTATGCCACTGTATATTTGAATCTTCAGGGATTTTGAACTGAGGTTGTTCTCCTTCATAATCGATATATGCCATCAAATTGAGAACGAGATTTTGGTTAACAGCAGTATTATTGACGCAATTCATACCTACCAGTGTTCGGTGTTCATCTAGTATATAATAGGTGACATCAGTAAATACTCGGTTTTTCCACTCCATTTCATAGCGGTATGTAATGCGGCTCATGGATGAATTGATATCCCATGGGTAATAAGATGATTCGAAAAGCACATGAGGAATCAGTTGACGATTACGGTAATAGCCTGGCATTACAGAGAAATCGAAACGCATCCCGGCTTTCATATCGGGTATATGTGAGATTCCTGCGTATCGCTTAGAGTAAGGCCCCCAAGCTTGCAGTGAGGTGATGTCGTGACTATTGGTAAAACATGATGGAGGGATCGTTGATTGTCCCAATACAGATGTTATCCAAAACATGATCATTAGTAACATCATTAAAGATTGCTTAGTTTTCATATTAGAGTTTAAAATGGTTCGTTGTAACAAAGGTAAGACTTTTGATTTTTTAGAAAGATAGAAACTGTTCAATAAAAAGTATAAATTGTCCATAATGCAAATAATTGGTCATTATAATTTAGTGAAGTCTTTCTTATTAGTTGTTAAAAACGCTTTGGGACTAATTTTCCATTTATTGACCTGTTTGTATCACTCTAAATGCAACAGAATTTCTACTTTTGTGTCGTTCATAAAAACTATTATGGTCATTTTATGTGAGTACTTGATAAAATAAAATAAAGAAGATAAAGAATATAACGATTGTTTTTTGAAGTATAGTTAAAAAGAATGTTTGAAGGATAACACATTTATTTTTTAATCATATGTCGTACAAGGAGCTTGTATTGAGTTCCAACTTAAATCTTATGAAATGAATAACAAGTCAATTGAAAAAACAAGTATCACTCGTCGTACACATCGTTTTATATATATGCTGACAGGGATACTTTTGCTTCTATCGTGCGGATCGGATAACAATAATCCGACTGAGGATCCGGGAAATACTACGAATTACTACCTACAATTACAACCGAATGGTCTGAATGCAATTAGGGTTTCTTGTACAGAAGAAAACTTTGTGTTTCCTTTCCAAATCAAGGTTATAGGGAATGGAACTAATAAAGGGTTTAAAGCTCAAATAAACCCATGGAGTGAGGATGAACTGAAAGCATATAATAATAAGGAGAAAACATCTTATGTACTTTTGCCCTCATCGTTGTATTCTCTGACTTCTACAGAACAGGTTTTCAAAGAAGAAGTTTCAGTTATGGATGTAGAGGTTAGCTTTAATCCGTCTAAAGTATTTGCTGAATTTAGGGAAAAAGGTGCTGAATATGTCATTGCTTTAAAACTTAGTAGTGATAAAATTCAGGTACGAGATAGTCAGAGCGAAATATTACTTGGCATTTCTTATGATTATCCAACAGCTTCTTTTGCTACCTCTTTTGTAGAGGTTAGTGTCAATAAAGATGTGATTCCTGTATCTATTGCTGCATCACTTGATTATACAATAGATGGGATACCAACAGCTAATCCTTGGGATTTTGTCTGTGGTTTCGTTCTGCCATCTAATGCTGAAGAACTGGTTGCAGAATATAATAAAGTCTATAAAACTTCATATCAACTTCTGCCCGCAAGTAATTATGATTTAGGTGAGGGTGTGTCTTTTAAGGCTGGTGAAACTCAAGCTAATGGAGAAATTACAATTAAGCGTGAAGGAATGGCTGTTGTGGATTATTTATTACCATTGCAACTTGGAGAGTGCTCTAACAATGGAGTTATTTGCCAGGAAGAGATATGCTATCTTAAGGTAGGGCGTACATATACTAATCCAATTATATCAGATAAAAGCGTACCGGACCCTACGGTAATTCGCGCTAATGACGGGTATTTTTATTTATATGCTACTCAAACTAGCACTTATTGGATGCCGATTTATCGTTCGAAAGATCTAGTAAATTGGGAATATCAAAAGACAGCCTTTACACAAGCTACTAAGCCATCTTTATCAGGTGGAGGTGCTTTTTGGGCTCCAGAAATGACATATATTAATGGGAAATATGTTCTTTACTTTTCATGGGCTAAGATGAATGGAGCGGATGTTAGCTATACGGCTGTAGCTGTTTCTGATTCTCCTTTAGGTCCTTTTCCGAACAGTAAGGCGTTAATTACTAATGAAGAGTTTGGTTCTAATGTAATTGACCAGTTTTATTATGAGGAAAATGGAAAGAAATACATGTTTTTTGGAAGTTTCAAGGGAATTTATGTAACGGAACTTACAGATGATGGTCTTTCTGTTAAACGTGATGTGGATGGTAAGCCTGTTTTGAAGAAACAAGTTTGTGGTAATGCATTTGAGGGGACAAATATTTATAAGAAGAATGGTTATTATTACTTATTTGCTTCCATTGGTAACTGTTGTAATGGTATTAATAGCAGTTATAAAGTGGTAGTTGGTCGCTCTAAAGATTTATTAGGTCCTTATGTAGATAAGAAAGGAAAAGGCATGCTTGATAATAGTTGGGAGCTTGTGTTGGAAGGGGATGGACAGAAATGGATCGGACCGGGGCATAATTCTATTATTATACAAGATGATGAAGGTACAGACTGGATGATTTATCATAGTTATATGAAAGATGCAAATGGTGGCGTCGGTGGACGCTTGGGAATGCTAGACCGAGTATTGTGGACTAATGATGGTTGGCCATACATCAAGAATTGTGTTCCTTCTAATTCAGGATTGATACCGGTATTTAATTCTAATAATTGAAATCGATATATATTTATTAACATTTAAAATCAATGTATTATGAAAATGAAAACAAAGAATCATGTTTGGCATTTTTTGTGGGGATTGTTGGCATTGGTTAGTTTCTGTTTCGTCAGTTGTAAAGATGATGACGAAGGAGGAGAACAGCCCTTTGACCCAAGCAAGCCTGTAGTTATTTCTGATTTTACTCCAAAAGAAGGGGGCTTAGGAAGCCGTTTGGTATTATATGGAGATAATTTTGGAAATGATGTCTCAAAAGTAAAAGTGACGATTGGTGGACAAACAGCAAGCGTGATTGGAATCAAAAATCATAATTTGTATTGTTTCGTTCCAGCAAGGGCTTATGATGGAGATATTGAAGTAAGCATTTTGGATGATAGAGGTGAAGAGATTGCCTATGCTGAGGCAGAAGAAAATTTTGTCTATAAGAAAAAGATGTTGGTAACTACACTTATAGGCGAAACAGACCCGGAGATAGCGGATGAAAATAAAAATTTTGATGTAAAAGATGGTCCATGGGGCGATTGCGGAGGTTTGGAAAAAATGGAGTGGATGGTTTTTGACCCTAATAATAAGGATAAATTGTATGTTTGTGGTGGGGCAAAAACACATCGTGTTGTTGATTTTTCAAAGAAGACATTAGGAACTATTGCGTTTACAGGTGAGGCGGCTGGAGAATGTAATATTTTGAGCTTCAGTAATAATGGAGAGTTAATTGTTGTTCGGAATATAACGACAGACAATAAAAATGGTATATTCTTTTATTCTCCTGAATCAAATTTCACAACACAAACAAAGGCTCTTTATGCTCGAGGATGTAGAGCGGCAATTCCTCATCCTGTGAATGGAGAAATATACACATCTAGGTATGATAAAGGGTGGATTGGTAGATATGATCCAGAAACGGGAGAGTATAATCCAAGTTTCTTACAAATGTATCGTGCTAGCCTTGACTTATATGTTGTAATACATCCGACAGGGAACTATATGTATATCATGGTGAGAAATAGACATACCATTTATCGGGCGGATTATAACTGGGAAACAAAAACATTTGGAACTCCTTATCTAGCTTGTGGCAAAGATGGTACATCGGCTTGTGAAGATGGAGTAGGTAGTATGGTTCGATTAAACCAACCTCAACAAGGATGTTTTGTGAAAAATCCTGATTATGAGGGGCAGGCGGATGAGTACGATTTTTATTTCGTAGATAAACAGAATCATTGTGTTCGAGTTATGACACCGGCTGGAAAAGTAACTTTGTATGCCGGACGTCCGAATGGGGATGGAACTAAAGGATTTAATGATGGAGATTTGCGTACACAGGCTCGTTTTAATTATCCAGCGAGCATTGTATACGATGAAGTGAGGGGATGTCTCTTAGTGGGAGACTCTAATAATCATCGTATACGTAAGATTGCTTTAGAGGAATAATAATGATAAACACATATAATATAATGAAACATTTTTTATTAACATGTTTGTTGTTGCTAGGATTCTCTGGCTTTGTTTTTGCACAAGAGAATATTGTAGTAACAGGTATCGTGACTGATACGAACAAAGAACCTATGATTGGTGTAAATGTATCTGTTGCAGATATGCCTGGTTTGGGAGCCATTACAGATATAAATGGTAAATATTCGTTGAAGACACCTCCGTATCATAAAATCGTGTTTTCATATATCGGTTATGAGAAGTTGGAAGTATTGGTAAAAGAACAGCGTGTAGTTAATGTTGTAATGCAGGAGTCTAGTGCTACATCTATTGACGAAGTTGTTATTACTGGAACCGGTATACAAAAAAAACTTACGGTCACGGGGGCTATTACAAATGTTGATGTAGAAGAGCTGAAAACAACTCCAAGTACATCTATGGCAGATGCCTTAGCAGGAGTTGTACCGGGTATTCAGGCTATGCAGGCTAATGGACGCCCAGGTACTGTTTCAGAGTTCTGGATACGTAGTATTTCTACATTTGGTGCTAATAGTTCAGCGTTGGTTTTAGTTGATGGCTTTGAACGAGATTTGAACGAAGTTAATGTGGAGGATGTAGAATCATTTAGTGTATTGAAAGATGCTTCTGCCACCGCAATTTATGGTAGTAAAGGTGCTAATGGGGTAGTTTTGATCAATACTCGTCGTGGTAAAGAAGGCAAAATTAATATTAATGCAAAAGTGGAGGGGTTTGCATCCATGCCTACTAAACTTCCTGAATTTGTGGATGGATATACTTATGCATCAATGGCAAATGAGGCAAAATTAGCACGTAATGAAGAACCTCTCTATCAGCCGGAAGAGCTAGAAGTTTTCCGTTTAGGGCTTGATCCGGATTTATATCCAGATGTAGACTGGATGGATTTAATGTTACGTGATGTATCTTATAGTTCCCGTGTGTCATTGAATATGACTGGTGGAGGTAAAACTGCTCGGTATTATGTAGGAGGTAGTTATCAAAATCAACAGGGTATATACAAGACTGATAAATCATTGAAAGACTATAATACCAATGCAAACTTCAGGAAATGGACCTATCGTATGAATGTGGATATTGATATAACAAAAACGACTCTTTTGAAAGTTGGTGTTTCTGGATCATTACGTCAACAGAATGATCCGGGAGTAGGGACAGATGCTATATGGACAACATTGATGGGCTATAATTCTATTATGATGCCAGTGACGTATTCGAATGGCAAGATCCCTTCTTGGAGTGAGAAAGAAGATAATATAAATCCATATACTCAGGCTACACAAACAGGTTTTAATGAGAGTTGGAAAAATAATATTCAAACGAATGTGACATTAGAACAGAAATTAGACTTTATCACTAAGGGACTTAGGTTTATTGGAAGGTTTGGATATGATACGGAAAATTCGAATTGGATAAAGCGAGTGAAATGGCCGGAGTTATGGAAGGCTCATTCATACCGGAATTCTGATGGAACATTAGAGTTTGATCGTGTTTCACCAGAAAAGAAAATGACTCAAACATCCGGGTCGGACGGTATACGGAATGAATTCTTCGAATGGGAATTGCATTATGAACGTGGATTTAACAACCATCATACTGGAGCCGTAGTGAAATATACGCAATCCTCCAAAGTCTCTAATCAAAATATCGGTACTGAGCTAAAGAATGCTATTGCCCGTCGTAATCAAGGACTTGCAGGGCGTGTTAATTATAATTGGAACTATCGTTATTTTATTGATTTTAATTTTGGATATACAGGTTCTGAGAATTTTCATAAAGATCACCGTTTTGGCTTTTTCCCTGCTGTTTCTGGCGCATGGAATATTGCGGAAGAAACTTTTATGAAGGGATTAACATGGCTTAATATGTTTAAAGTCCGTTATTCTTGGGGTAAAACAGGTAATGATATCTTGAAAAAAGATCTTCGTTTTCCTTACTTGTATACAATCGAAACTATGATGACGGATGAGAATGAACCTAAACCTACAGGAGGATATCAGTTTGCGGATGTCGGTTATGACAGATATTATGGAGGTATGCGTTATTCATCATTAGCCTCGACTAATGTCTCATGGGAAATTTCTACTAAACAGGATTTGGGTATTGATTTTTCACTTTTTAATGATAAGTTGACAGGTGAGATCGATTATTATAAAGAGAAAAGAGAAGGTATTTATATGGAGCGTGCCTATTTACCTTGGATCGCTGGTTTGGAAAGTAAGCCATCTGCTAATGTTGGAGTAGTAAAAGCAGAAGGATTTGATGGTCGTTTCACTTTTAAACAAAAGGTTGATAAGGTGAACCTGACAATACGCGGAAACATGACTTATGGTAAGAATGAGATCGTGGAACGCGATGAAGAAAATAGTATCTATTGGTACAAGATGCAGGAAGGACATCGTGTGAATCAGGCAATGGGACTGGTTTCACTGGGTCTGTTCAAGGACTATGAAGAAATTCGTAATTGGCCAAAACAATTTGGTGAGGTTATGCCGGGTGATATTAAGTATAAAGATATTAATGGAGATGGTGTAATTGATGATAATGATAAAGTAGCTATTGGATCTACTACAAAGCCTAATTTTACTTATGGTTTTGGTGCATCTGCTCAATGGAAAGGGTTGGATGCGAGTGTGCATTTTCAAGGTGTAGGCAAATCTTCTTACTTTATAAACGGTTCCACTGTCTATATGTTTTCTGGTGGTGATGGTTGGGGAAATGTATTGAAGGAAATGGCCAATAGTAACCGATGGGTTTTGGGAGTAAATGAAGATCCGAATGCCGATTATCCTCGTTTAACTTACGGGAATAATTCTAATAATAATCGTGCTTCTACCTTCTGGCTTAGAAATGGGTCTTATCTTCGTCTGAAAACCTTGGATGTAGGTTATTCACTTCCAACGGCACTAGTACGTAAGGCTCATTTGAATAAGGTACGTTTCTTTTTTACCGCTACAAATCTGCTTACTTTCTCAAGTTTTAAGCTTTGGGATCCTGAAATGGGAAGTTCGGATGGAAAGAAATATCCGCTTAATAAAACTTTCTCTTTAGGAGTATCTGTTAATTTATAAAAATGAACGTGTATATGAAAAAACTGATAGTAATTTTATCCTTTACAGTAGGATTGATTTCTTTGGCAGGATGCTCTGATTATTTGGACTCAGATTACATCTTTGATGAGCGTATGTCTATAGACGATGTCTTTCATAATAAAGATTATACTAATAATTGGTTAGCAAGAGGTTATGCTTTTCTTGCTAATGGTTATTTGCAAGATGTTGGTAGTAAGAAAAATGTTCCTTTTAATTTTGCAGATGATATGTATTATTGGGAGGATTCTGATGCTAGTGGTTACAGAAAGTGGAAAAGTGGACGATATAATGAAAATGGGGTATATGGTTCGAGTTCGGGTATTTGGCAGAACGCTTATAAGGGAATTCGTCAAGTATCTATCTTTCTGAATAATATTGATAAAAATGAATTGTTTACTCCGGAAGAAATTTCAGACTTTAAAGGACAAGCTCATTTTCTCAGAGCTTATTTTTATTGGTTGACACTTCGGGCGTTTGGACCTGTGCCGATTATTCCGGATGAGGGAATAGATTATACTCAGGAATATGATGAGTTAGCCTATCCTCGTAATTCTTATGACGAATGTGTGGAATATATTACTGGTGAACTAACGAAAGCTGCAAGTGTTTTACCTCTTCAGCGAGGAGTGCAAGAGATTACTCGTCCAACCCGTGGAGCTGCATTAGCATTACGTGCTAAAGTTCTTCTGTATGCAGCTAGTCCATTATTTAATGGTAAGGCTCCAGATGTTGTTTCATTGGCTTTGATTAATAAAGATGGAAAGCGTTTGCTTCCAGAATCTTATGATGAATCTAAATGGGCTAAAGCAGTGGCTGCTGCTAAAGATGTGATGGATTTGAATATCTATGGATTACATGTGGCTAATTATAATGCTAGTGAAGGAAATATTGCTTATCCCAAAACAATAGCTCCGCCGGCTGATGGGGATTTTTCCGAACAGGATTGGCCAAATGGTTGGAGAAACATAGATCCTTTTCAATCGTATCGTGAATTGTTTGACGGCTCTATCATAGCCAGTCAGAACGAAGAACTGATTTTTACTCGTGGTATAAATCAGGGTAATGAAGGAATAGGTATTATGGTAGTTCATCAGTTACCACGAAGTGGTGGTGGGGGATATGGTTCGCATGGTATGACACAAAAACAGTGTGATGCATATTATATGAACGATGGTGAAGATTGTCCGGGTATGAATGATATGTATAGAGGCTATGCAGGATATGAAGGACGTTACAACACAGATCCTAGACCGGCAGGTTATGTGGAAGCAAGTGAACTTGCACAGTATCCGGAATTAGGACCGTTAGGTGAGGGTGTATCCAAACAATATGTGAGGCGCGAACCACGATTTTATGCTTCAGTTGCTTATAATGGAAGTACATGGCACTTTCTGAATGCGGAGGATAGTAAAAACGAGGAAAAGAATATTCCTATATTTTATTATCGGGGAGGCTATAAAGGGTATAACAATGGATATACAAGTGGTTATACTCTTCAGACAGGTATTGGAGTAAAGAAGTATGTGCATCCGGATGATATTAGTTATACGGAGAAAACCGCTTATGATCAAACTCGTCTAGAGAAGAAAACAGATCCGGCTATTCGTTATGCGGAAATTCTAATGATTTATGCGGAGGCCCTAAACGAATTAACGGGATCTTATGACATTCCTTCATGGGATGGAAATAAAGTTCATTCTGTTAGTCGCGATATTAATGAAATGAAAAAAGGTATTCGTCCGGTTCGTTGTCGTGCAGGATTGCCTGATTATAGTATGGAAGTATATAGTAGTCAAGACAAATTCCGTACTAAACTGAAACGTGAATGGCAGATTGAATTTTTTGCTGAAGGGCATCGTTACTGGGATTTGCGTCGCTGGATGGATGCTCCAGTAGAAGAGGCTACTCCTGTGTATGGTTGCAATATGTTAGCTACGGAAGCGATGAAAGATCAGTTTCATACTCCGACAATGTGTACGACATTGCCAACTATTTTTGCTACCAAGATGTGGCTATGGCCGATTAATCATGAAGAGCTAAAACACAATATAAACTTAATTCAGAATCCGGGTTGGACAAATCCTGAATAATCTTTTTAAAATCAGAAAGATGAAAAATATATATTATCTATTTTTAGGGTTGATGACCATTTTGGGGGTTGCAGCCTGCAATAATGAATGGGAAGATGAGCAGTATTTGCTACAGGCATCTTTCAAAGCGAATGTCACTGACCAAGGTGTGACGACAACTTATGTACGTTTCAATTCTGGTGGAGTAGTCAAATATAACCTTCCGATTTTGATGAGTGGTTCAACTGTAAATACACAAAATCGAACTATTCATATTGGTTTGGATCCTGATACATTGGCAGTACTGAATGAAGAACAGTATGGGCATCGTGAAGAACTTTATTTTCGGCAGTTGCCCAGTCAATATTATAATATGCCGGAAACTGTGGAAATGCTAGCTGGAGAATCATTGGCGGTACTTCCTGTTGAGTTCACATTGGATGAGTCATTAGATCAGTCGGATAAGTGGGTGTTGCCATTGCAGATATTGACAGATCCGTCTTATGATTATCAAGCCAATCCGAGAAAATATTATCGGAGAGCAATGTTGCACCTCCTTCCATTCAATGACTATTCGGGGTTGTATGATGCAAGTCAGTACAAGTGCTATCTAGAAGGAGATAAAACGGTTCCTTTGACTGTTGAGTCAACACGGGCATATGTGGTAGATGATAATACGATTTTTATTTATGCCGGTACGAGAGATATTGATTACTTGGATCGTAAACAATATAAGGTTTTTATTCGATTTACGGACGAGATTGTAGATTTGCAGACTAAAAAACTGGAAGTGTGGTCGGATAATGATGAAATAAAATTGACTACTAGTGGAATACAGAGTTATTCAATAAGTGAGGAAATGGATCCATTGAAGGTTTATTTGAAGAAAATATTCATTACTCTCAACTTGAACTACTCTTTTAAGGACATTACTCAAATTCCGGGGGCGTCTATTAATTATCAGGTGGAAGGATCGTTGTCGATGTTACGTCAGCTTAATACTTTGATCCCTGACGAAGATCAGCAAATCCAATGGTAAAAACATGGAACTTTAAACTTTGTTGAATAATGAAGGAGGACTCGTAGGATGAAAGAGTCCTCCTTATAATATTATGAACTATATGCGATACGGAATATGTTTGAAAATGTGGTTTGTTTTAGGTGCTATATGTTTAATGTCATGTAGCGGTGGTAATGATTCATTGGCTGATATAAATATAGAAAAAGAGGATGGGCAGAAAATTGTAGTTGTAGAACCTATTTCAGGTTTTGTAGCAAAAGAAACTAATAGAGCAAATGAATTATTATTAGAATGGAAAAATCCTTCCGATATTGCAGTTGTTGAAATACTTTATTCTCTGAAAGGAAAAGAGGAACTTTCTGAAACTATAAATGTACGGGTATATGGTGAGAGAAACAGTTCTTATACCCTTAAATTAGTAGAATATGGAATTTATCAGGTTAGTGCCGTGGCTATTGACAATTATGGGAAGCGTTCTGAGAAAGTAACTATATCGGCTACTCCAGCTAAAGAAGATACAATTGATCCGGATATTATAGTAGAAAATAAATTGCCTATTGCTGACCCTTTTGTACTATACTATGAAGGTAAATACTATGCATATGGCACTCGTGTTAATGGCTTTGAAGTGTATATCTCTGAAGACTTGAAACAATGGAAACGAAATGATATTAAAGCTTTGTCACCGGAAAATTCCTGGGGAACGAGATGGTATTGGGCACCGGAAGTATACTATGTGAAGTCGAAGAATCTATTTTATATGTTTTATTCAGTGGATGAACATATCTGTGTCTCTACTTCTACTAGCCCGGAAGGTCCATTCGTACAGAGAGAAAAGAAACCTATTGTAGCAGATGAAAAAGGAATTGATACCTCATTTTTTATAGATGATGATGGTACTCCTTATCTCTATTATGTGCGATTTACCGGGGGAAACGTGATTTGGGTAGCAGAAATGAATGATGACTTGACCAGCATAAAAAAAGAAACATTGACTAAATGTATAAGTGCTACTGAGCCTTGGGAGAAAAAACAAGGAACGATTGCCGAAGGTCCTTCGTTGTTGAAAAAAGGAGATACATATTATTTAATATATTCGGCAAACCATTATGAAAGTAAAGATTATGCTGTGGGGTATGCAACGGCTAGTTCTCCTAAAGGACCTTGGACCAAGTATAGTGGAAATCCGATTCTCCGAAGAGACAAAGAGGCCGCTAAGTCTGTAGGACTGGTTGGTACAGGGCATGGAGCACCTTTTGTCTGTGCAGATGGAAGTTATAAATATATCTTTCATGCTCATGCAAGTGAGACTAGTGTAGGTCCTCGCACTTCCTACATCAGTAACTTCAATATCTCCGATAAAGGAGTAATTAGTATTACAGGAGAAACAATTGAACCGGTGAGAATAAAGTAATTATTTAAACTAAGAATACCATGAAAAATAATAGCTGGATACGTGATATAGCGAGGACATTATTTTGTACATTCCTGATATCAATAGCAGGAGGTATGCTTTATAGCTGCTCCAGTGAAGATGAAGAACCTGTACCACCAGCTCAGGAAGGTACAGGAAATGACACAAAGGAAAAATATACCTATGTATATCAGTTAAAGGCGGAGAATTATAATATGCCGACAGAGGGTACTATCTCCCCTGAATATGATGACTCTCCTGAGGGAAAAGATATTAGCAATTTGGTTGATGGAGACTGGACAACTTCTTTCTATACTCCTAATAATTCTGTCTCTATCATCTGGAAGGGAAAAGAGCCGGTTGTAATACGTTATTATTCGGTTATTGCAACCGGAGATAAAGAAGGAAATGCACCCAGTGCGTGGTCTCTTTACGGATCGAATGACAATGTGAAGTGGACCGAACTAGACAATAGAATTCGGCAGGAGTTTGAAAAAAAAGAGAAAAAGTTTCTAGAGTTAAGGCATAAGGAGACGTATCAGTATTATAAACTGACCATTCATCGGAATCAAGGAGGAAAAGGAATCGAAATTCAAGAATGGATGTTGCAGACCAAGCGGACCATTGCTACTCCCTTACTGACTGATTTCCCGGAAGGGAGTACTCCTAAGGAGATAGGCAAACGGCTGGGAAGGCTTTTTGCAAAAGGAAAGCATAATGGAAAAACTCTCAGTTATCCGGAAACTTTTACTTGGAACGGAGCATTGAAATATGCGGAGGTAGCAAAAGACAATGAACTGATCCAGCCTTTGAAAGATGGGTTTGAGTCTTTCTTTACTACTGACAAGAGCTTTTTGCCTAGGATGGATCATGTTGACCGGAATATGTTCGGTAGTCTTCCTCTGACGTTGTATCTGATCACTAAAGACGAACGATATCGGGAAATGGGTATGCCTTATGCAGATACTCAATGGGAAGTACCGGAAAATGCAAGTGCAAGTGCGAAGTCATGGGCAGCGAAGGGATATAGTTGGCAAACTCGCTTGTGGATTGACGACATGTATATGATTCCTGTCATCCAAACGCATGCTTATAAAGTGACCGGTGAATTGAAATACGTTGAGCGCGCTGCTAAAGAAATGGCGATGTATCTGGATGAGTTGCAACGTACGAATGGACTTTTCTATCATGCACCGGATGTACCCTATTTTTGGGGAAGAGGAAACGGATGGGTGGCGGCAGGGATGGCGGAAGTGCTTCGCTATCTGCCGGAATCGAGCCCATATCATTTGCCTATTGTAAGAGGTTTCCAGCGTATGATGGCAAGTCTGAAAAATTATCAAACAGAAGAGGGGATGTGGAGACAGTTGATTGATAAACCGGACTGCTGGGTAGAAACATCAGGTTCGGCTATGTTTACTTACGCATTTATTATGGGAGTGAAATATGGATGGTTGCCGGTAAAAGAGTATGGTGAGGCTACTCGAAGAGCATGGTTGGCTATGCTTACTTATATAAACTCGAATGATAAAGTAAGAGAAGTGTGTGTCGGTACCAACAAAAAGAACGACATGCAGTATTATTATGATCGTCCGCGTAATACGGGAGATTATCATGGACATGCACCCTATCTTTGGTGTACGGTTGCTCTTCTGGAAAAATAACGATGAATACGGGCAATTCTGTCTTTTATTAAAGTATTTTGGGACTAAAATCTTATTTATTGACCTGTTTTTGGCATGTTGAATAAAAGGAAACCTCTACTTTTGTTCCATGCCAAAAAACATTTAAAACTATAACATAAATATGCACAACTTTGTTAAGACCCTTTTTTCTGTTTTGCTACTACTTTTCTGTTCAGTATTGACTGCACAAAATAGGATGAATGACGCTAGAGATCCAAATCGTATTTGGCTTGATTCGGAAGTCACTCATCATGGAGATTATCAGTGGAAAATGATGAAAGCAGGCGATATCACAGATCCGGGTGAGAAAATATCTTTATCAGATTATCCGACTGAACAATGGTTGCCAGCCATTGTTCCCGGTACAGTCTTAAATTCTTTAGTGTATAACCAAAAATACCCTGAACCTTATTATGGAGTTAATAATAAGATTGAATCGAAGCTGATTCCTGATATTTCTCAGGTTGGACGAGATTTTTATACTTATTGGTTCCGTACCGAGTTTGCAGTTCCTCAATCTTTTAAGGGGAAGAATGTTTGGTTACAGCTGGATGGAATCAATTATCGGGCAGAAGTATGGGTGAATGGGAATTTGCTTAGTACCATCAATGGTATGTTTATACAGGACTATATTAATGTGACCGATTTTGTAAAGATAGGGAAGAATAATGCACTGGCTGTAAAAGTGTATCCGGTTGATGTTCCCGGAAGTACTAAGCCGAAGTCTTGGGGGGCTGCGGGAGAATTCCATAATGGTGGTAACGGCAATATCGGATTGAATACTACGATGTTGATGACTGTAGGCTGGGACTTTACCTTTATGGATGGTATCCGTGATCGTAATACAGGTATCTGGAAAAATATTTCTATCTATGCTACCGGAAAGGTAGCTCTACGTCATCCGTTTATTAAGTCTGAATTGCGCAAACCGGATTATGACCAGGCACGTGAGACCGTATCTGTAGAAGTGATCAATCCGTCAACTAGCAATAGTGGAATTAATTGCAAAGTAAAGGGTGAGATTGTAGGTGAGAATATATCTTTTGAGAAATCATTCCGGGTGATTCGGGGAGAACAAAAACTGGTTACTTTTTCTCCGGACGAGTTTCCGCAACTTGTGATGAATTCTCCTCGCTTGTGGTGGCCGGTCAACAAAGGACCGCAAAACTTATATGATTTGAAGTTGACCGTATCGGTTGACGGAGTGGTCTGTGATTCTGTAAAGACGAGATTTGGTATTCGTGAAATCACTTCTGATACTAAAACGCCGGACAAATCACGTGTCTTTTATGTAAATGGCAAACGATTGTTTATCCGTGGTACGAACTGGATACCGGAAGCTATGTTGAGACACTCTGATGAACGTACGTATGCTGAATTGCGCTATACCCGCCAGTCGGGCGTCAACCTTCTGCGTATGTGGGGAGGTGGTATTGCCGAATCTGACTATTTCTTCCAGCTTTGTGATGAACTGGGTTTGCTGGTATGGCAGGAATTCTGGATGACAGGGGATACTCGTCATCCTCATGACAAGGCTCTCTATATGAGTAACGTGGAGTCTACAGTGAAGCGTATTCGTAATCATCCGTCTCTGGCTTATTATGTTGCTTCCAATGAAAGCACAGAAATGACCGGTACTCCCGAACTGCTGAATCAGTTGGATGGTACACGCGGATATCAGATGCAGTCGGAGTGTGCTGGAGTACATGATGGCAGCCCTTATAAACAGGTGAATCCGATGCAGCATTATGAAAATACAGCTTCTCCACGAGGTAGTCGTGTAGATGGCTTTAATCCTGAATATGGTGCACCGACTCTTCCTACAGTAGAAATACTCCGGGAAATGATGGATGAGAAAGACCTGTGGCCTATCAACAAAGAAGTGTGGGATTATTTGGATGGAAATGGTTTCCATCTGATGACTACTATGTATACAGACTTGGTAAATCATTATGGAAAGTCATCTTCGATTGACGAATTTGCTCAGAAAGGACAATTGCTGGGTGCAATAAACTCCAAGAGCATTTGGGAAGTATGGAACTATAATAAACTGGATTATGGTGACCGTTTTTGTTCAGGGCTTTTGTTTTGGTATCATAACTGTTCTATGAGGCAGGTAGCTTCCCGTATGTGGGACTGGTCTCTGGAGCCGACAGCTTCTCTTTATCACACGGCCAATTCTTTAGAACCTTTGCATGCTCAGTTCGATTATCTTAAAAATACGGTTTCCGTAGTGAATGATTTCTATCGTTCTTTCGATAACTACAAGGTTACAGCACAGGTGTATGATATAAATAGCCGGAAGGTGTTTGAAGAATCGGCTACTGTTAATCTACCGGCTGATGGAGTAGCGAATGATGCGTTGACTATTCGTTTTCCCGAAGACATTTCTCAAGTTCACTTTATCAAATTAATACTGAAAGATGAGAAAGGGAAAGACGTTTCTTCTAATTTTTACTGGCGTTCCAACGATAAGTACGAAGGAAAGACGACCTTGACCGGCCCGGCAGCCTCTGGCTTTGAGGATTTGAGTAAACTTCGGACTTCTAAAGTGAAACTGGCTTATAAGGTGAGGGAAGAAGGTGATAACTATTTTGTTGATATCACTATGAGGAATACATCCAATCAGATAGCTTTCTTCAATCAACTGCAATTCCTTAATGCAAAGATGAGTCCGATACGTCCGTCATTCTATACGGATAATTTCTTCTCCCTGACTCCGGGTGAAAAGAAGACGGTAACGATCGAGACGGCGAAGAAAAAACTGGGTGAAGGAGTAATATTGGTATTAAAAGGATGGAATATCGATAGCCAAAAGTATAAACTTAAGTAAGATGAAACTTAAACTTATAGCTACATTGATAGGTGGATTGTTTAATTGAGTGTTAGTGAATCGGACAAAGGAACTAATGTTCATCAAATGATAAATAGAATACTATGACTTCTAGAAGAGAATTCTTAAAAAAAGCAGGGCTGTTGACCGCAGCTTTCACTGTACCCACTCTCAATACGCAGGGAGAAACAACGCAATCCAGGCTGAGTCTGAAGAATACAAAGATTGCCGTAGATGATCGGTGGGATGTTATTGTAGTTGGCGGAGGACCTGGCGGTTGTGCTGCCGCTATCTCGGCAGCGCGCGAAGGGGCCAAGACTCTATTGATTGAAGCAATGGGGCAACTTGGCGGGATGGGCACAGCCGGTATGGTTCCGGCATGGTGTCCGTTTTCTGATGGTGAGAAGATTATTTATAGAGGTCTGGCAGAGAAAATTTTTGAAGCTTCGAGGAAAGGAGTACCGCATGAGAGAAAACAGAAAATGAATTGGGTGAGTATAAATCCCGAATATCTGATGACAGTTTATGATCAGATGGTTACTGGATCGGGAGCCCGAGTACTCTTCTTCTCAAGAGTTGCTGCTGTAGAAAAAGCAGCCGATGAAACGGTAGACGCTATCATTGTCGCAAATAAATCCGGGCTTGTTGCTTTCAAGGCAAAAGTTTTTATTGATGCGACAGGTGACGGGGATTTGGCGGCATGGGCAGGCGCATCATTCAAGAGAGGAGATGATAGTGGGGTGGTACAGAGCTCATCTTTATGCTTCTCGTTTGCTAATGTCGATAGCTATAACTACAATCTGACGGGGCCCTCATTACATACTAGTAATAAGAACAGCCCTGTTTATAAAGCGATTGAGTCTGGGAAATATCCATTGATAGATAAGCATTTTAATAGTAATTTTATTGGTCCGGATGTGGTGCAGTTCAATGCCGGGCATCTTGATAATGTCGATTCAACGGATCCCTGGGCAACTACGCAGGCAATGATGGCAGGTCGGCAAATTGCAGGACAATATTTGGAAGCAATGAAGGATGTTCAGCCCAAAACTTTTGGTAGTGCTTTTTTGGTGAAGACTGCTTCTTTGCTTGGAGTCAGAGACAGCCGTCGGATTGAAGGTGATTATACTTTTACGGTAGAGGACTGGAAAGAACGTAGAACTTTTGAGGATGAAATCGGACGTAACTGTTATTATATAGATGTTCATAAGCCCGGCCATAAAGAGACACGTTATAAAAAAGGAGAATCTCATGGAATCCCTTATCGCTGCCTGACACCTAAAGGACTGAAAAATGTATTGACTGCAGGACGCTGTATATCTACTGATGAAGAAGCATTCGGGAGTTTACGGGTAATGCCTCCTTGTCTGGTGACTGGCGAAGCTGCCGGAATGGCTGCAGTGCATGCTATAAAACAGGCAAAGAATGATGTCCACAAAATCGATACTGATTATCTGCGTAAAAGATTGAAGGAGGAGGGACAATATTTGCTGTAAAGGTAAATGATTTATTATGAATAAAGCAGGAAAATAAGATGAAACTAAAACTCGTAATTAGTCTGACCGGTATATTGATGTTATATGGATTTACCATGAAACCTTCTACGGATACGACTACAGGTAAGGAGGATAACAGAAGTTGGGTACTCGGTCCCTTCGTACGTCCTGAAGGTGCTAATCCCGTAATTTCACCTCAACCTACTTCTTTTTATTGTCCGATGCAGAAGCAACAGGTGAAGTGGGAAGAGAGTGATACATTCAATCCGGCGGCTACCGTGAAAGACGGGAAAATAGTCGTACTTTACCGGGCAGAAGATAATTCAGCACGGGGCATCGGTAAAAGGACTTCACGTATCGGATATGCTGAGAGCACGGATGGAGTCACAATGACAAGACTGGACACTCCGGTATTATTTCCAGCGGAAGATAACTTTAAAGGTATAGAATGGCCCGGTGGCTGTGAGGACCCACGTGTAGCAATGACGGAAGACGGCCTGTATGTGATGCTTTATACGGCATGGAACCGGAAGACACCGCGTATCGCTGTAGCCACCTCCCGGGATCTAAAGAACTGGACAAAGCATGGACTTGCTTTTGAAAAGGCCTACGACGGACGCTTCACTAAGATAGCCAGTAAATCTGCTTCCATACTGACCAAAGTAAAGAAAGAAAAGCTGGTTATTGATAAAGTAGACGGCAAGTATTTCATGTACTGGGGAGAGTATGCTGTTCACGCGGCTACTTCTGACAACCTTGTAGACTGGTATCCGGTACTGGACGAAAAGAATGAATTAAAGAAGTTGGCGAGACCGCGTAAAGGGCATTTTGACTGTCAGATGACAGAATGCGGACCTCCGGCTATACGAACCAAAAAGGGTATTGTGCTTCTGTATAATGGAAAAAATGCAGGAAAGGACAGGGATACCTCATATCCGGCAGGTGCTTATTGCGCCGGACAATTTTTATTTGATAATAATGATCCTTATAAAGTACTGGACCGGTTGGACAAACCTTTCTTTGTGCCTGAAGCACCTTTTGAGAAGAGCGGGCAATACAAAGATGGAACAGTATTTATCGAGGGACTGGCATATTACAAGAAGAAGTTATATCTCTATTGTGGTTGTGCGGACTCAAGAATAGCAGTGGCCGTGTGCGACAATGTAAAGAACCTGAAGGTTAAATAACTCCCGTAGATATTCTATAATTGTATAATAAATAAAAATAAGTCGTTATGTGTAAAAAACTACTTTTATTATTGCTCTTGTTGCCTTTTCAACTATTATCAGCTCAGACTAAATTGCTGACGGACTTCCCGGAAGGATACACTCCCGAAGAGGTCGGTAAGCGTTTGGCATACCGCTTTGTAGGCGAGAAGCACGCACTTCATGCCGGTAAATGGATTGGATATCCGGAAACATTCTACTGGAATGGCGCGCTGAAATATGCTGCGGTAACAAAAGATAAAGAGTTGATAAAGCTTCTGGAAGATAAGTTTGCCCCTTTGTTTACATCAGAGAAGGCGCTGCAGCCGATTATGAATCATGTGGATTTGAATATGTTCGGTAGCCTTCCACTGGATATGTACCGAGTGACAAAGGATAAGAAATACCTGTATCTTGGACTGCCTTATGCCGACTCTCAGTGGGAAGTTCCCGCAAATGCAAAGCCTAAAGAAAAGGAATGGGCTGAAAAAGGGTATTCCTGGCAGACACGTTTGTGGATTGATGACATGTACATGATTACGATTGTGCAGACTCATGCGTATAAAGTGACGAAGGACCGTAAATATATTGATCGGGCGGCGAAAGAAATGGTGATGTACCTGGATGAACTGCAACGCCCGAATGGTCTTTTCTATCATGCACCGGATGTTCCTTTCTATTGGGGACGTGGGAACGGATGGATGGCGGCAGGTATGTCGGAGCTGCTCCGTTGTTTGCCAAAGAAGCACAAAGACCGTGCCCGTATCTTGGAAGGCTATCAGAAAATGATGAAAAGCCTGAAGGAGTATCAGAATGCAGATGGCTTGTGGAATCAGTTGATTGACAAGTCTGATTGCTGGACAGAGTCATCCGGATCGGCAATGTTTACTTTCGCATTCATTATGGGCGTGAAGAATGGCTGGCTGGATGCGGAAGAGTATGCACCTGCTGCCCGGAAAGCTTGGTTGGCTTTGGTTCCATACGTTAATGAAAAGAACCAGGTAAGAGAAGTTTGTGTCGGAACCAATAAAAAGAATGATCTGCAGTACTATTATGATCGTCCTCGTCGTACTGGTGATTATCATGGACAAGGTCCCGTTCTTTGGTGTACTGTCGCTCTTCTGGAAAAATAACAGAGTATTTCCTTATTCTTGTTTTATTGCCGCATAAATCAAGGAGAATCATAGTCCGTAGTTTCCCTTTTGAGAGAGGGAAGCTGCGGATGCTTTTATCATAACGGATACGGTTGCATGAGACTGGATCTTCAGATATCGGCACTCGATGAACAGGCAAAAAGGACGTAATATGTTCTGTTTTGGTACTATTTTACTCATTCTACATTCATTTAGAACGAATTCTTTTACTAATTGCTCAATTTGTTTTACTGAGATAAGGTGATCTTCGCTAATTTTGTCCTCGTTGATAAGAGCCGGTAATGGCTTGGGAAATATATCTAAATAAAGTATTAACAGAATCAGGATTAGTGCTGATTCATATAATTATGATGAGCTGTATGAACTTAAAATTCTTGCTTTGTGGAATAGCTATCGGGCTATTGACCGGGTCTGCCTGGGCCGTTAATTATACACCGGAACAGGTCAATGCACATATTTCTTTGAAAGTGCCCGGAAATAAGGCTAAGCAGTACCCTTTAATTTTAAAGAGAACGCAGAATGATAATTCTGCCTATCAGTTAGTAGCCTCTGAAAATATTCCGCTGACGATTTCTCAAAAGGTCAAGGAAGCTAATGGGCGTCTACATATTGACATGTGTATTACAGCTCTGGAGGATGTGTACTTTAACTATGGACAGAATGTGTCTACCGGTTTCCGTCACGACGATTGCTTGTTTTACATGCCCGGATTTTGGTATCGCCGTAATCTGCGCTCGCCCAAAGAAGCTCCTTCATTCCATACATCTGATAGTTGGGTAGTCCGTGAGGATAGATTGAGTGCTCCATTGACGGGAATCTATAATGAGAAGGACAAGCGATATATGACAGTAAACCGACTGGATAAGTTTACGACCGACGCTTTGACTACACATAAGGAAGGTGAAGTGATTCTTTCCGGAAAAACATCCTTGGGTTTTACAGGTTTTGAAAATCAGAATGGAGTGGCTGCGCTTTCTTTCGGTTTCCCCTATGAAGAAGCTCCCAGAAGTTATATCCGTAAACTGACATTGGCTCCTAAAGTAAAAGCTTTCCAACTGCTGAAGAAAGGGGAAAACATCATGTTAACTTGGGAAATTTCGGAAAACAGTGCGGATGACTTCTCCGATTTTGTACGTCATGCCTGGGAATATTCTTATGATACTTATGCTCCGAAACCGGTTGACACTCCTTACTCCATTTCTGATATGAAGCAGACGCTCAGCAATTACTTTGTGAATAGCTTGGTAAGCAAGCCGGAGTTGACCTATAATTCGGGCGTCGGTCTGCGAACAGATGACTGTAAGAGTAACGGTGAAGCGGAAATTGGTTTCGTGGGACGTGTGCTCTTGAACTCGTTCAATGCTTGGGAATATGGCTGGGAAACCAATCGTGAAGAACTGAAGGAAAATAGTCTTAAGATCTTTGACAGTTATCTGAAGAATGGATTTACACCGGCGGGTTTCTTTAAGGAATTTGTTAATTTAAACCGTGGGTTTGAAGAACCGGTACATAGTATTCGACGTCAATCTGAAGGAATTTATGCGATACTTCATTTTCTGGCATACGAAAAGAAACAGGGACGCAAGTACCCGGAGTGGGAACAGCGGGTCAAACAGATGTTTGAAATGTTCCTGAAACTTCAGAACGCTGACGGCAGTTTCCCCAGAAAATTCCGTGATGACTTTACGATTGTGGATAAGAGCGGAGGTAGTACTCCTTCAGCAACATTGCCACTAGTGCTGGGATATAAATACTTCAAGGACAAACGCTATCTTGCCAGCGCCAGAAAGACAGCTGAATATCTTGAGAAAGAACTGATCTCCAAAGCAGACTATTTCTCTTCTACACTTGATGCGAACTGCGAGGACAAAGAAGCATCGCTGTATGCAGCCACTGCTACATACTATCTTTCACTGATTACGAAAGGCGAAGAACATAAGCATTATGCTGACCTGACAAAGAAGGCCGCCTACTTTGCCCTGTCATGGTATTATCTGTGGGATGTTCCGTTTGCTCCGGGACAGATGTTGGGAGACATTGGCATGAAAACCCGCGGTTGGGGAAATGTGTCAGTGGAAAATAATCATATCGATGTATTTGTTTTTGAATTTGCTGACGTGCTTCGTTGGTTGTCCAAAGAATACAAAGAGAACCGCTTGTCTGATTTTGCAGAGGTGATCTCGACTTCCATGCGTCAGTTGCTGCCTCATGAGGGCCATATGTGCGGCATTGCTAAGGTCGGTTATTATCCTGAAGTGGTTCAGCACACCAACTGGGATTATGGAAAGAATGGAAAAGGATATTACAACGATATTTTTGCTCCCGGCTGGACGGTTGCTTCCTTATGGGAACTTTATACTCCCGGACGTGCGGAGACTTTCCTGAAGAAATAAAACAGTACAGGTTGTGTCCTGCAGAAACCTTTTAAATTATATCATGATGAAACAATTTATTATCTTATTAGTCGTGTTTTTTAATTGTTCGTATCTGCCTGCTCAGTGGAAACCGGCAGGAGAACGGATTAAAACAGAATGGGCTACCAAAATAGACGTTGAGAATGTGTTGCCCGAGTATCCCCGTCCGATTATGGAACGTCCGAACTGGGTGAACCTGAATGGGTTGTGGAATTACGCCATAACTCCGGTAGGGCAGGCGGCTCCTCAAAAATATGAGGGACAGATCCTGGTTCCTTTTGCGATAGAATCCAGCTTGTCCGGTGTAGGAAAAAGACTCGGAAAGGAGAATGACTTGTGGTACCAACGCAAATTCTCTGTGCCGTCAAAATGGAAAGGCGAACGTGTATTGCTGCATTTTGGAGCTGTTGACTGGAAAACAGATATTTGGGTAAATCAAATTAAAATAGGACAGCATACTGGTGGCTTTACTCCTTTCTCATTCGATATCACTCCTGCCTTGAAGAATGGAGAGAATGAACTGGTAGTAAAGGTTTGGGACCCGACGGATAATGGTACTCAGCCTAGAGGAAAACAAGTGAATAAGCCCTCCGGTATCTGGTATACGCCGGTTAGTGGAATATGGCAGACAGTATGGCTGGAACCTGTGCCTGCACAGTCTATCACGAACATCAAAATAACTCCTGATATCGATCTGAATAAACTGACAGTAGAAGTTGCTACTGATGAGAAGAAGCTATCGGACAAAATAGAAGTGAAGGTGTTCGATGGAAAGGAACTGGTGGCTAAAGGAGTTTCCATTAATGGTATTCCTGTTGAAATAGCCATGCCGGCTGATGTGAAGTTATGGTCACCGGAGTCCCCTTCTTTGTATGATCTGGAGATCAGCCTGTTCGAAGGCAATAAGCTGGTGGATAAGGTCAAGAGTTATGCTGCCATGCGTAAATTCTCTACCAAGAGAGACAAGAACGGCATTGTGCGCTTGCAGTTGAATAATAAGGACCAGTTCCAGTTCGGTCCTTTAGATCAAGGCTGGTGGCCCGATGGGCTGTATACGGCTCCTTGTGATGAGGCATTGGTATATGATATTCAAAAGACAAAAGACTTTGGTTATAACATGATCCGTAAACATATCAAGGTGGAACCGGCTCGTTGGTATACGCATTGCGACCGTCTGGGGATTATTGTATGGCAAGATATGCCGAGCGGAGATAAGAATCCGGAATGGCAGATGCGCGAGTATTTTACAGGAACGGAGAAGAAACGTTCCACAGAATCAGAAGCAACCTATCGAAAAGAATGGAAAGAAATCATCGATTGTCTTTATTCTTATCCTTGTATTGGTACATGGGTACCGTTTAATGAAGCCTGGGGACAGTTCAAGACTCCTGAAATTGCAGAATGGACCAAACAATATGACCCTTCACGCCTGGTGAATCCTGCCAGTGGTGGTAATCATTATACTTGTGGTGATATGCTTGACTTGCACCATTATCCGGGGCCGGAAATGTTTCTGTATGACGCCCAGCGTGCTACAGTGCTCGGAGAATATGGTGGTATCGGTCTGGTATTGAAAGAGCATCTATGGGAACCGGATCGTAACTGGGGATATGTTCAGTTTAATACTTCTAAGGAGGCAACCGATAAATATATGGAATATGCCAATGTATTGAAAGAACTGATTCCCCGTGGATTCTCGGCTGCTGTCTATACTCAGACTACAGATGTGGAAGTAGAAGTAAACGGATTATTGACTTATGACCGTAAGGTTATCAAGCTGGATGAGAAAACATTGAGGAAGATGAATAAGGAGATCTGTGATGCTCTGAAATAACAGGTTCCATTTACTCATGATATTTATCTGATTGTTGGTATGGGGTGGACTAAAAAAAATCTTTTTAGCCCGCCCTGTGTCATTATTGATGGTTAAGGTGCAGAACATAACTGTTTTGCCCGAAAAAATAAGTAACTTTGTCTGCAATTATAAACTTAAAAAGTCTGTCTATGATAAAGAAAGGGATGAACGCTCTTTTGCTTCTTTGCATCCTGTTGGTTTGCAACGGAAAAAGTGGTGCAATGGAGAAAGAAGGAAACAATGCTCCGGAGAAAAAAGTGAGTGTTGAGTCAGATCGTCTGCCTATTGCTGATCCGTATGTGATGCTTTATAATAACAAGTATTATGCCTATGGTACCGGTGGCACAACGAAAGGTGAAGGTTTCGCCTGTTTTTCTTCGGACGATTTGAAGAACTGGAAACGGGAGGGACAAGCGTTGTCGGCAGCCGATTCATACGGGAAGTGGGGCTTTTGGGCACCAGAGGTTTACTATATCGAATCGAAAAAGAAATTTTATATGTTCTATTCGGTAGAAGAGCATATCTGTGTGGCTACTTCCGACTCCCCTGTAGGCCCGTTCCGGCAGGAAGTGAAACAACCTGTTTGGGAGGAGAAAAGCATTGATACTTCCCTCTTTATAGATGACGATGGTACTCCCTATCTTTATTTTGTGCGTTTTACCGATGGAAATGTTATTTGGGTAGCTCGGATGACCGATGATTTGATGAAGATTAAAACGGAGACATTATCTCAATGTGTGAAAGCGGAAGCACCGTGGGAACTTTTGCAGGCTAAAGTAGCAGAAGGACCTTCAGTCCTCAAGAAGAATGGAACATATTATCTGATCTATTCTGCCAACCATTATCAGAATAAGGGCTATGGAGTGGGCTATGCCACTTCCAAGTCACCAATGGGACCATGGATTAAGTATAGCAAGAATCCGCTTCTGCAAGGAGTTGAGGGCATGGGATTGGTCGGTACGGGGCATGGCGCGCCTTTTCAATGCAAAGATGGCAGCTGGAAATACATTTTCCATGCCCACTGGAGCAAAGAGAAAATACATCCGCGTACTTCCTATTTCAAGGATTTCGCTATCTCAGATCAGGGAGTGGTTTCTATTAGCGGAGAGGTCATTGAACCGAGAGTCATGAAATAATCGCTTGAATACTTGAAAATGCAGCAGGTACTTGACAAACGCTTTTTATTGTTGTATATTTGTAGTTCCAAACCTGAACTGAATAATATAAGAACGATATAATAAAATGAGAAAATTAGTGTGTGATCATCCTCTACGGTGGTATAATATAGTAACAAATAGTACTTATCTCTCTGACGTATAACAGAGGATAGGATACTCCGATATAGGAAAAGGCTGCAAACTTTATGAGGTTTGCAGCCTTTTTTGTATTATAAATTCAATCCAGATTCTACAAATTTCTATTTTAAAGTTTATAATAAACGAGGGGGACGTTTATAATAAACGATCACAGTATTTATTATAAACCCGGTTGCCGTTTATGCAGTACTCTGTTACTATTTTTGTATAGTTAGAATGTGCGTTCTCCGATTATAGCTAATTACGATAATTATAGTTGACAATGATTGCGGGTAATCTAACTATACAAAGCTCTTGAATACCTTATGTTATTTATGCGTGAAGTTCCAGTATAAACCGGCATCCCTTGGTGTAGCTTGTGTCCAATGTCAGACTGCCATTCATTTTGGTGGCGATGAGTGAGCAGATAGGTAATCCCAAGCCATCACCTGTAGTCAGGTCTTTGACCTGGGTGAAAGGTTTGAAGAGATTTTCCTGTTGTTCTGCCGGGATACCTGTTCCCGTATCGGTTATGATGAACTGATGGGTGTGCGCGCCACGTTTCTTGAAGTCGAGGCTGATACGTCCTTGCTCCGTATAGAAAGCGGCATTTTTCAGCAAGTAGAGCAGGATACGTTCCAGCTGTTCTTTATTCGTTTTTACTTGGAGTTTGGGGGCGTTTACAGAAGGGGTGACGTCCGGCTTCATAAATTCTTTAGCCTTCTCCATGACGCTTTCGCAGAAAGTACCCGCATTGACTTCTCCCATTTCATAAGGTTCGGTCAGTGAGTTCTCCAAAGAGGAAAGCTCTTGAATATTGTCGCTGAATTGCTTTAAGGCTGCTACTTGTGCCTGCATCTGCTCTGCATACCTTGGTGCTTGGGCGGAAAGCTCTTTGGCGGAAGTCCCTAAAGTGTTCAGAGTCGGCTCCATTTGTGAGGATATATTCCGGATGAACTTTGTTTTCAGCTCGTTGTGCTCATTGGCTATGACCACGCTCTTTTTGAGTTTGCGGTTGCCGGTGATAAATTTCAGCAGTAAGATGGCAAGTACAATGATTGTGGCTACAAGGATAGCTACAAGCGTACAAAGTCCTATGATGATGTATTGCTTGGCGGATAGTGTGCTGTCTTTGTCCTGTATGGTCTGGAGGCTTTCGTCATATTTTCGTTTCAGGACATTCAGCTCATCCTGGGCAGTCAGGGCTTTTACAGAGTCGGTCCATACAATATAGCTTTCGTACGTACGTTCCATCAACGGGGCATTGTTGGCTTTGCGGGCGATGCCGATAAGAGTCTTGTAGCAGTCGCTCACTTTATCGTAGTCCTTCTTTTCCTTGTATTGGCTGATGAGTTTGCGGAAACAGGCGTCTCCTTGTGTATTCTGATTGAAAGTATAGTAATAGTTGGCTTTCGTATAGAGCAGCACTTCCATTAAAGAATCATTTTTGGCGAGACTGGCAATCTCTTCCAATTTGTCCAGCTGGTTTTTTGCCTGTGCAGGATTCTTCAGTGAAATGTACATCTGCAACCGTTCCTTGCTGATGGGAAAGCGTAAGTCATAAAAGACTTTGTTTTGCTTCTGTTCGCCTGTCCAGATGAGTTGTTCCATATTACGGCATAATTCGAAACCTTCTTTGTAGAAGTTTTCTCTGACATATAGAGCATTGGCTTGAATACCACATTCTATAGCTTGTGGATAGTTCTCTCGCACGGCAAATGCTTCATACGCTTTCTTAAACAGGTAACGGGCTTTGATGTAATCTTTCTGCTTCAGGCTGCTTAAAGCCTGTTCTTTTAGTTCTGTGGCTTTATCCTGAGGTGCTTGTGCATAAACTGACAGATAAAAACAAAATGTGATTAAAAGAGTTACAATGGACGTTTTCATACTATTGCTTTTATTATTTACTACAAATGTAAAACAAATATATGAATAAAAAAGATATAGCCAGTAAAAAAAATATCGCTGTTTATACGAAGCTAAGCGGGAACAATATGTAGAATACTTAAAAAATCATTTGTCGAATGTATAAATAGTTCTGTGGCGATACTCTTCCCCCGGCATGAGCAGGCAGGACGGAAAATGCGGATGCGAAGGGGTATCCGGAAAGTATTGTGTCTCCAGACATACACCGATATCCGGTGTGGGAGCGAGATAGCCGGCGGTATATAATAAGACACCGGGTAAGTCAGTCCTGACAGTCAGCCTTCTGCCGGAGAAAGGGTCGGATAATACGGCGGCTGTCAATAACGTGTCGGACGACTCTTCTTTCAGGATATAGCAATGATTGTATCCCTTGTTCCAGTGCAACTGCTCGTTATCGTCGTAAAGATGTGCTCCGATGCTGCGACTGGTGCTGAAATCAAACGGACTGTCTTTGACATCCTGTGCCTGTCCGGTAGGAATAAATTGTGAGGTTGTCTCTAATATTCGTGCAGCAGGTATCATGAGCTCATGCTCCGTTATTTTTCGTTTGTCGCCGGACAGGTTGAAGTAAGCATGATTGGTGAGATTCAGATAAGTAGGGCGGTCTGTGGTTCCGTGATAGCTGATTGTCAGTTCGTTGGTTTCCGTGAATTGATATTCCACTTCCGCCTGTACATTTCCCGGATATCCTCCTTCCATGTCCGGAGAGTGGAGAAGGAAACGGATGCCGGAATCTGTCCGTTTCCATTGCCATATCTTCTTGTGAAAGCCGGATAGTCCGCCGTGATTGGTGTTCTCTCCGTCGTTTTTCTCCAGCAGATAGGTAGTGCCTTCGATAGAAAAGGATGCCTGATGAATGCGGTTGGCAAACCGGCCGACAGTGGCTCCCATATAATAGGTGTCTTTGAGATATCCTTCTGCATGGTCATATCCCAGCAGAATGTTTTCAAAGACGTCGTATCGGTTCGGCATATTGGCCGAAACCCAGGTGGCTCCCAGGTTTGTAAGCTCGATGGAGGCTCCGGTAGCATTGGTCAACCGGAACAGATAGATGGAATCTCCCGATGGAGTACATCCCCAATGTGTAATTGTAAACTGCATAATCTGCTTATTTTATATGAATCTTTTGCTTTGCAAAGGAAAGCAAAATCAAAGAATCAGAAAATAGAGAAAATCAGTTTAAAGATGGACAATTATAAGAATTGTGTCTGTGTTTTTCTATCGAAAGGAAATGGGGATGTGCTCTCTCAACGGAATGCCGGAAGGTGTGTTAAAAATCGGTAGTATCTTAAATCTCCTCCTTCGGGAAGGAGGAGTACCCGCAGGGGGAGGTGGTAGGTGAATACGCAATTCTTTCATTCATAGTAAATTATAGACAACTCCATTTTAGTTACTATTGACTTTTGAAACACCCTCTGGCTTTCTGATAGTTATTTCTTCATTTTAGCGAGTAGAATGACGTTGTTGCCTTCTTCATCCAGTGAATTTATCAATGTTTGTGCACGTTTCTTTGCCTCTGCCGGAATATCTTTCCGGGTTATTTCTTTTTCCAGTGTTTCTTTTAGCTGGGCAGGTTCCATGTTGGCAACATAATAACCATGGCCGAATGAGGGCCATATCTGCATCTTTTTCGTTCCCAGGAAATCATTGTACAGGCGGAAGTAGCTGCCATGCAGTGTTTTCTTATCTATGATATACTTGGCAGGCTTACTGCCGCTCCAAGTGTTTTCTGATACTTGTATCGGCACGGAAACGTCTCCGATAAAGTGACGTGGGTATTCGGAATAGCCGTGCCAGGGGATTTTCTCCTTGTTCGGATATTCCACGGTGAATCTGGCTTCGAGTCGATTTTGGGCTGCGTTATAGTGGTACAGACTGTCCGTTCGTGGGGCAGGCATGATCACCATTAACATAACGCCGTAATCATTAGTATTATTATCCATAAATACTTCGTTGCTAAAGTCGCGCGGAACGGTCAGATGTCCCGGTGCGATAAAGTTCTTGCGTTTACCTTTGAAATCTTGTGTCCACACGACAGCCGGCCAGCCTTCGAAAGGCAGAGTTGTCAGAGTGACTTCCGACTTTTCCGTATCTACTCTGAATTTGCCTTTGGGCACGCGCATACATAAAGGAATGGGAGGCTGAGGATTGCCTTGTAAATCGAATACGAGCAACTTGTCACTCTGCCAGGGTAGTATGTAGATACGGTTGTGGGCTTCGTCCAACTGGTCGGCGTATGTGTTTCCATATTCGTTGGGCCCTTGTCCGTAGGCACCGATAGTGGTGATGAATTTGCCGTCGCGGGTAAAAAGTTTGTAGGGAGTCTGTTTGTTATTGCTCACCAGGATGTATTTTTCTCCCACTGTGGTGCGTATCCAGCCTCCTACTAGTGCTTCGTCCCGGTTGTCTAGTTTGACAACTTGAAGTTCTTCTGTCAAATAGCTGAGTGGAATGTCTACTGTGTCTTTCAAAGCCTTTAAATTACATGAGACCAATGTGCCGGTAGGTGTCGTGACTCGTTTTGCTACAATAGGGGAGAGTGCCAGCGGGTCGGTCTTTGTTTCACTGTTGTATACAAAAGCAACAATTGCAAGTAGACAACTAGCACATAAACTTAAAATAATAATTCTGTTCTTCATACGGTTCTGTATTTGGTTAGTACTGTTTTTCTGATTATCACTGAGGCAAAAGTAGACCGAAGTGAGTAGAAAAACAAAAAAACAGGCGGACAAAAAGGTACGATGTGACTAGATGTATGTTATTGATTATTAATAATATAATGTATATATGCGTTTGTTTTCAGGCGGACAAAGACTTCAACTACCCTGGGGCGACAGCTAAAAAACTTTGAGAAAACTGTCTAAACTTATATTCTCATCAGTAATTCCCAGCTTATCAGTCTTTATCCGATATTTCCGTTTGGTAATGGCAGCTTTGCTCACACAATAGATATCAGATAAATCCTGTATGTTGACATTGATTTTGACGAGGCAGCAGAAGCCGATTTCTTTATCTCCCAACTGCGGATAAGCCTGTCGTAACCGAACGACAAAATTGTCGAACGCATCGTTCACTACTGAAGTGACTTCTGCCCATTCTGCATCTGTCACTACTATCTTGTGACTGGTGCCCGGTTCGTCCTGATTGTTGTTGGCATGGAGTGAGGGCAACTTATGGAAGAATGGCATTCTCCGGAAAAGCGCTTCACGGAGTTCAGTCTCTTTATTCCTTAGCCGGATTTCTTTCTCCCGTAGTCCACTTACTTCGGCTTCTTTGTACAGTAACTGGTTTTCCCGCAGCAGTCGCTTCTTTTTCTCTCTCTGATAAAAGAAAAATGCGATGAATCCGATACTCAGCAGAGCTGTAACGATTCCCAGCATCCATAGTTCCCTTTGCTGCTGTTGCAGATGCAGCTGGTATAATTCATTCTGTAATTTGAGTTGGTTGAATTCTCTTTCCCGTATCCCTGTACTGATATTGTTTAGTATATTGTCCCTTATCGTGCTTTCCTTCTGCTTGGTATAAAAGACTTGTTCCGGATATTCTTTTTCGTTGATCAGATTGAATAAGCGTGCATTGGCTTCCATGGCAATAAAGCTGGAAGATGAGATTGCGGCTTGCCGATAGTAATATTGGGCGGAGTCAATCTGATTCAAGGCGGCATGGGTTCTTCCGCATAGCAGCAGATAGTGTGGTACTTCATTTCTTCCGCGGCGTTGGCTCGATAATTGTTGAAGATATATGACTGCTTGCCGGAAATCCTTTCTTTGCAGACTGGTGTTCAACAGACTTTCCAGCGCATAATAATTCAAAGACTGGTATTTGGGCGAATCCATAAGTTCTTTCATTAGCTGCAGATAGCTTTGGGTGTATCTGTCATGATCTTGCATTTTGTTTATAATTTGCAGATATAGCTGGCTGGTAGAAAAATAGAAAAGTGTATCTTTCATCTTAAGAGCCAGTTGTCTGCTGCTGTCTGCCATCACCAATGCCTGCGGATAATCCTGCTTTCTGCTGTATGCTGCCCTTCGTAGCCCGTACAGCCTTGTTTTTAGCGTATCATTTAGCTGGTATCTTTTCAGGATTTGTTCGCTCATCAGTAATGTGGAATCGGGCAGATTACGATATAAATAGGAGGCGCTTTGCTCAATGCGTGCCCGTACATACTGGGTTTGCTGCTCGTTTTGTTTATATTGCCGGATGGCGATCTGCAATAATGAATCATCAGGTGTTCCTGTTTTCCACAGAGTTGCCTTGTAGAGCAACAGGTAATAATCTCCCTGATCATTGAGAGGTAATTTGTCGGGTTCTTCTATTTGTTGCAGGTAGAAAAAGATACTGTCGGTTGATACATTCTCCATCTGCATCGCTTTTTCCAGAAGATGAGATGGGGCAGGTTGACAACTACTCAGCATGATAAGCCATCCGATGAGTAGAAATAGGGGGTAATATGGGTTGTCGTGTTTATTCATATACTAGATTCTATCTTGCGAAAATAGTATTTTATATGAGACAAAGACTTTTTCTTTATGGTATTTTATTGATTTACTGTCAAGCGCTTTTATCCCGCCCAGTTTTCTCTGTCTAGATTGCGATAACTGATGGCTTCAGCCAAATGGGAGGGCTGTATCAGTTCCGCACCCTCAAGGTCGGCAATGGTACGTGCCACCTTTAATATACGGTCGTATGCGCGTGCGGAAAGATTGAGGCGTTCCATTGCATTTCGCAGCAGGGAAAGTCCTTTGTCATCCGGCCGAGCGTAAATGGATAATAACTTGCTGCTCATCTGTGCATTGCAGTAGATACCGGGATGATCGGCATAGCGCTGTTCCTGTATACGGCGTGCCTGAATGACTCTGTTCCGAATAACACTGCTTGCTTCTCCCTGTCGCTGATCGGATATCTTGTCGAACGGAACAGGAACAATCTCTATCTGAATATCAATACGGTCCAGCAACGGACCGGATATCTTGTTCAGATACTTTTGTACCTGACCAGGACTGCATACACATGCCTTGGTCGGATGATTATAGTATCCGCAAGGGCATGGATTCATGGATGCAATGAGCATCAGATTGGCGGGATAACTGATTGTGCTCTTTATGCGGGAGATGGTAATCTGCCGGTCTTCCAGTGGCTGGCGCAGGACTTCTAATACCCCTCTGTTGAATTCGGGTAATTCGTCCAAAAATAAAACTCCGTTATGCGCCAGGCTTATTTCTCCCGGTTGGGGAAAACTTCCGCCTCCCACCATTGCAACTTGCGATATCGTATGATGGGGATCACGGAATGGCCGTTGGGAAATCAGTGAAGAGCCCCGGTTTAGTTTTCCTGCAACGGAATGTATTTTGGTCGTTTCCAGGCTTTCACCCAGGGAGAGGGGAGGAAGGATGGAAGGTAACCGTTTAGCCATCATTGATTTACCACTGCCGGGAGCGCCGATCATGATGAGATTATGTCCTCCGGCGGCAGCAACTTCCAACGCCCTTTTCACATTCTCCTGTCCTTTTACGTCTGCAAAGTCCAGGTCAAAGGCTGTTTGCTGTTGATAAAACTCTTCCCGCGTGTTGACAACGGTCTGTTCCAGCTCCCGCTCACCATTGAAGAACTGGATAACTTCTTTGATATTACTGACGCCATATACCTTCAGTTGATTGACAACTGCTGCTTCCCGCGCATTCTGTTGAGGAATAATGAGTCCCTCAAAGTTTTCTTCACGGGCTTTGATAGCAATAGGCAGTGCTCCTTTGATAGGCTGAATGCTCCCGTCAAGACTAAGTTCTCCCATCATCAGATAGCGGGATAACTTTTCGGAAGATATGGTTTCGCTGGCACCCAGCAAGCCGATGGCAAGAGGCAAATCATAAGCCGAGCCTTCTTTGCGGATATCGGCCGGTGCCATATTTACAACCAGGTTACTGGTCGGCATTTTATAGCCATTGACTTGCAGTGCGGAGATAATACGTTGGTGACTTTCCTTCACTGCGGAATCCGGAAGACCGACGAGATAGAACATACAGCCACGTGAGCTGTTGACTTCGATTGTGATGAGTGTTGCATCAATCCCTTGAACAGCCGCTCCGAAAACTTTAATTAGCACGTTTGATTACCGTTTATTTCTTCTGTTTGTTTTTCTTTTCTTTTCTTTTTCTGTCGCTTCCTCAACGATGTTTTCTATTTTCTTTTTCAGCTCTTCTCCCCGAAGGTTCTTAGCTAAAATCTTTCCGTCCGACGAGAGAAGTATGTTGGCAGGTATTTTATAGATAGAATATTGCTTGGCTACTTCAGAATTGAGTCCGCCGAAATCGCATACCTGTTCCCAGTCCAGCGTATCGCGTTTGATGGCGTCTTTCCATTGCTGCTTGTCTACATCCAGTGAGATGCCGAGCATTCCTATATATTTGTTCTTCTTATACTTTTTGTAGATTTCTCTTAGCTCGCTGTTGCTCTGCTTCTGAGAGATGCTGTCGTTCCAGGAAGCCCAAAAGTTGATCAGCAGGCTTTTCTGCTTGAAGGCGTCTGATGAACGGGTAATCTTTTCTCCTTTCGCATTGGGCAGGCTGAAGAAAGGTGCATATTTGCCAATCTCCGATTTTTCTGCCTGAGTGATTGTTTCATTCAAACGTTCGATATACGGTTTGTCCTGTAATACACCTGTCATTACTTCAACTAGCTTTTTAATTTTACTGAAGTCAGGCGTTTCTTTCTGAACGAAGTATTTGTCTAATAAGTAAAGGCTTACATAGGAGGAGTGATGTTGCAGTATGAACTCTTCCGCCATTTCTTCGGCAGTGTTTGCTTTCTCTACAGTTATTCTTTTATCCACTGTTTCTTCGCCGGCTTTTTCTGAAGGATCAGCCGGATCTTCCAGTGCTTTTTGGAAGTCTGTAAACTCCTCATTGTATATATTTCCACTGATAGTCAGGAAATTCAGGTTGATCGTATCTCCTTTTATTTTGATCTTGTTACCTTTATCAAGAAAGACAGGATATTCAATCCGGTTCTTGAGTAACAGATAGGCAGAAGTGATCGTATCTACGCTGGTAGTGTAGGAGAACTTATCGTTTTCTACATAAATGGTGTCTATCCGGTCGTACAGTTCGTCCATGCCGTACAAATAAAGTGTATCTGTTCCGAGTCCTTTGATCTCTCCGGTGATGGTTGTCTCATTGGAGCCCTTCTTGCATCCGACCAGACAGATAATGATGAGGATTAAAATACTACTCTTTTTCATTGCTTTGATTTCTTTTCTGCGAAAGTACGGTTTTTTACAGATAAAAAAAAGAATTGCCCGTCATTTGTAATGACGAGCAATTCTCAATATCTAAAATAGAGTGGTAATTCTCTTATTTGATGATGCTCATGAAGTCTGCATTTGTGAAGAACTTAGAGAATTCCAAGTCTGTTGCAGCTTTCTTAGCCAACGCAGGTTCTTTAGCAACAGCGCTCTTCAAGCTGCTGGTTACCATAGAAGAATTGTTAGTTCTAGCACCTAGAACTGCCATCAGGTAGTCTGTGTAAGCATCTGGTTTTTCTACGCCTGCCAGTGTGTTTTTAGCTTTGTTGTAGTCCTTAGCAAGGATCTGAGCCAAAGCAGCACTGTTAGTCTTAGCGTCACCGAATGAGTTAACTGCTCTTTCGTACTGGCCTTGAGCGATGTACAGGTTACCCATAGATTCGCCAAGTTCTTTTGTACCTGCAGCTTTACCGAAGTAAGCTTCAGCAGCAGCTTTGTCACCCTTGATCAAAGAGATCAAACCTAAGTTCATGTTTACTTCAGGAGCAGCGTTTACGCTGGCAGCTTTCTTCAGGTAAGATTCAGCTTTGTCAACGTTACCAGCTTGATAAGCAAGCTTACCAAGGTTGTTGTATGCGCGGTAATCGTTAGGGAACTGTTTTGTTGCCTGAGTATAGATAGCTTCCTGTTTTGCAGGATCGTTAGTCAGTGTAGCAGCATACAGCAATTCTTCGATGTTCAGTTCAGAAGGATTAGAAGAAGCAAGCTTAGTGATTTCTTCGTCAGACTTACCGATGATCTCGTAGTTCAAAGTCAAACGAGAACGACGCAGTTGAGGAAGGATATCGTCAGCCAGGTTCTTGTATACAGAAGAGATGTTCTTGATTTCTTGTTCTCTCTGTGCAGGATCCTGATACATAGATAATACGCGAAGGATCAGTTCTTTATCCTGGATGTTAGATTTAGAAACCAGTTCCTGGAAACCTTCCCAGTCCTGTGCAGTATATTTAGCGTCAACCGGAGCGTCGATCTTAGCTTTCTTCAAGTCTTTGTTCAACATCTTGGTGGTGTTGCTTTCGCGGTTTTCTGCCAGAGTTGTATTCAGGCTTACACCACCATCAGGAGAAGCATAAGCAGAAACTTCGATGTTGCTGATCTTCTTGTTGGCAGCTTCGTTTATGTTAGCAACTTCCTTGTTGAATTCTTTAGCAGTTTTCAACTCGCTTGAACGGATGTTAGCCTGTTGGATCAAGAACATGATGTTAGCATCGTGTTTTTCCTTGATGATACGTTGGAAAGCATCTTCGCCCAGAGCCGGGTTAGCGCTGCCCAATGTGTTATTTACCAATTCAGAAGTAGAGATTACACCATCAGCTACTTTCACAGCGGGGATAACGACTTCCTTTTTACCAACTTTAGCTTTGAATTCAAGCCACAGTTCAGATTTTGCCATTTCAGGAACATAGTCGAAAGATGTTTTCATCGTATAGCTACCACCTACTTTGTAAGAGATAGTCTGATCGTTTCCTTCTACTTTTTCTCCTTGGAACACAGCACTTTGTCCTTTAGCTTCACCGCCATTCCATTTCAAAACCGGAGTAACTTCTACTACAGCTTTTTTCTTGAAATACTTTTCAGGGAATTTACCATTAATGGTAGCAGGAACTTTACCACCTACTGCTTCCAACACTTGTGGAGTAACAGTGAAGTAGTCCGCTGACAGGGGACCCATTTTCTTGCACGAAGAGAAAAGTGCAACAACAATTGCCATGAGTAAAGGCAAGTACAACTTCTTTGTCATTTTAGGTATAAATTAAATGTTTGTAATTGAAATATCGTCATATTTATAACCCCTTTTCAATCCTAATAAAGGAAAAACATCGCAAAGATATTAATTCTTAATATAATTATGTAGTTAGCAGGAGGTTTTTATCATAATTTAATGAAAACCCGACTCTTTTTCTCGCCGATACTTGATATTTCGGGGATGATGCTCGATAATCTCGCTGCGAAGCATGTTTCGGTCGATATGGGTATAAATTTCGGTCGTCGCAATCGATTCGTGGCCGAGCATGCACTGGATGGCCCGTAAATTGGCGCCACCTTCCAGTAAATGAGTGGCAAAGGAGTGTCGGAAAGTGTGCGGACTGATGTTTTTGGTGATACCCGCATTTTGTGCTAATTCTTTTATCATATGAAAGATCATAATCCGGGAAAGTGATTTGCCTCTCCGCTGGCTGACAAACACAAAATCTTCATAGTCTTTTTTAACTTCTATCCGGTTGCGGTCCAAGAAATAAAGTTTGATCTCGTTAATGGCACGGGGGGAAATGGGAACAAGACGTTGCTTGCTTCCTTTGCCTTCTACTTTGATGAAGCCTTCATCAAAATAGAGATCGGATAATTTGAGGCTGACAAGTTCGGATACACGGAGTCCGCAGCTGTATAATGTTTCCAGAATAGCTCTGTTGCGCTGTCCTTCGGCTTTGCTGCGGTCTACGGAGGAGATGATGTTGTCGATCTCTTCTACGGTCAGCACTTCGGGGAGTTTTAATCCTATCTTGGGACCTTCCAGCAGTTCGCTGGGATCAGCCTCCAGATAATCCGCCATAATAAGGAAACGGAAGAAGGACTTGATGCCGGATAAAATGCGTGCCTGAGAACGAGGATGAATGCCGATGTCATGCAATCCCGCAGCGAAACGCTGGAGATCGGACAGGCATACTTCAAGAACATCTATCCCTTCCAGAGTCAGAAAACTCATCAGTTTATCCAGATCGGTCAGATAAGCGTCCAATGTATTGGGGGATAAAGACTTTTCCAGCTTGAGGTACTGCTGGTACTTTCTGATTATCAGTGCTTGTTGCTCCTTCTTCTTGTTTTTTTCGTTGATTTCCATTTCTTTTTTCTACCTTTGTAGCCTGAAATATTGTTCTTTGGATACAAAGGTATTAAAAAAGCAGGACTACGGCGATGAGAATACAAATTATTAATGGCCCGAACATCAATCTGTTGGGCAAACGTGAACCTTCCATATACGGAAGTGTTACATTTGAAGACTATCTGGCTGAGCTTCGTAAAAGATATGCTGATTTGGAGATCGACTATTTTCAATCGAACATTGAGGGAGAAATGATTGACTGCATTCAGCAGGTAGGTTTTGAGGTAGACGGCATCATTCTGAATGCCGGCGCTTATACACATACCTCCATCGCTCTGCAGGATGCCATTCGTTCTGTGACTTCTCCGGTGATCGAGGTACATATTTCTAATGTACATAGCCGTGAGTCTTTCCGGCATGTATCTATGATCGCCTGCGCATGCAAAGGAGTGATCTGTGGCTTCGGGCTGAACTCGTATCGTTTGGCTCTGGAGGCTTTGTTAGGTAATAAATAAGGTATTAATATATTAAATAGGTAAAAAGGCTATGTTACTGAAACAGACAAAAATCGTCGCATCCATTTCGGACAGACGTTGCGATGTGGACTTTATAAAACAGCTGTTTGAAGCTGGGATGAATGTGGTACGTATGAATACGGCTCACGCTAGCCGTGAAGGTTTTGAAGCGTTGATTGCCAATGTACGTTCCGTATCCAACCGGATTGCAATCCTCATGGATACCAAAGGACCGGAAGTACGTACAACTGCCAATGCGGAACCGATTCCATATCAGATAGGTGATAAAGTAAAGATTGTCGGCAATCCTGATCAGGAGACGACTCGTGAATGTATCGCTGTTTCGTATCCTAACTTTGTGAACGATTTGAATATCGGAGGTCTGGTTCTGATTGACGATGGTGATCTTGAACTGGAAGTAATCGATAAGACAGCCGATTATCTGCTTTGCGAAGTGAAAAACGATGCAACGTTGGGAAGCCGCAAGAGCGTGAACGTCCCGGGTGTTCGTATCAATCTTCCTTCATTGACAGAGAAAGACCGTAACAATATACTTTACGCGATTGAAAAGGATATCGATTTCATCGCTCACTCTTTCGTGCGCAACCGTCAGGACGTACTTGATATCCGTGAAATTCTGGATGCTCACAATAGTGATATCCGGATTATTGCCAAGATTGAGAATCAGGAAGGGGTGGACAACATCGACGAGATTCTTGAAGTGGCGGACGGCGTGATGGTAGCCCGTGGTGACCTGGGTATCGAAGTGCCGCAGGAACGTATTCCGGGTATCCAGCGTGTGCTGATCCGCAAATGTATCCTGGCAAAGAAACCGGTGATCGTTGCGACTCAGATGCTTCATACCATGATCAACAATCCTCGTCCGACCCGCGCGGAAGTGACCGATATCGCGAATGCAATCTACTATCGTACGGATGCTCTGATGTTGAGCGGTGAGACTGCTTATGGCAAATATCCGGTAGATGCAGTCAAGACAATGACCAAGATCGCGGCCCAGGCTGAAAAAGATAAACTGGAAGAGAATGATATCCGTATCCCGTTGAACGAAAACAGTAACGATGTAACGGCCTTCCTTGCTAAACAGGCAGTGAAAGCTACATCGAAACTGAAGATACGTGCTATCATCACAGACAGCTATAGCGGACGGACCGCCCGTAATCTGGCAGCTTTTCGTGGTAAATTCCCGGTATTGGCTATCTGCTATAAAGAAAAGACCATGCGTCATCTGGCACTTTCTTATGGAGTGGAAGCAATCTATATGCCGGAGCTGGCCAACGGACAGGAATATTATTTTGCCGCTTTGCGCCGCCTGTTGAAGGAAGGACGTTTGCAGCCGACTGATATGGTAGGATATTTGAGTAGCGGTAAGGCAGGTACACAAACTTCATTCCTCGAAATCAATGTCGTGGAAGATGCGTTGAAACATGCGGGAGAAACTGTATTGCCTAACAACAATCGTTATCTCTAACTGTTACATCTAAAATAAGGTTTTTATGCAGGAGACTGAATCTATTGATGAATATATTTTGCAGCATATCGATGCGGAAAGTGACTATCTGAAAGCACTCTACCGGGATACGCATGTGAAACTGCTTCGTCCCCGTATGGCTTCCGGGCATTTACAGGGGCGGATGCTGAAAATGTTTGTGGAGATGATTCGCCCCCGGCATATACTGGAGATCGGAACGTATAGCGGTTATTCTGCCCTTTGTCTGGCGGAAGGCTTGTCGGAGGGCGGAATGTTGCATACGTTTGAAATTAATGATGAACAAGAGGACTTTACCCGTCCCTGGCTGGAGAATTCTCCTTTTGCGGACAAGATTCGCTTTTATATAGGAGATGCCTTGGAGTTTGTTCCTCATTTGGGCGTTACGTTCGATCTGGCCTTCATTGACGGTGATAAACGTAAATATATCGATTATTACGAGATGGTTTTAAAGCATCTTTCCACAGGTGGGTATATCATTGCCGACAATACATTGTGGGATGGTCATGTGTTGGAACAACCTCGTAGTGCGGATACGCAGACCATTGGCATCAAAGCATTCAATGACGCCCTTGCGGCGGACGACCGGGTGGAGAAAGTAATCCTGCCTTTGCGTGATGGGTTAACTATAATAAGAAAAAAGTAAGATAAGGAGTAAATTTATGGAAACAACCAGACAGAATAAGATATCCCGCCTGTTACAGAAGGAGCTGAGCGAGATATTCCTGCTTCAGACAAAGGCAATGCCGGGTATATTAATATCGGTCAGCGCCGTTCGTATCAGTCCTGATATGAGTATTGCGCGCGTGTACCTGAGCGTTTTCCCGTCAGAGAAAGCAGAAGAAATGGTGAAGAATATCAATGAGAACATGAAGTCCATTCGCTTTGAGCTCGGAACCCGTGTGCGTCATCAATTACGGATTATTCCCGAATTGAAGTTCTTCGTGGACGACTCACTGGATTATATTGAGAAGATTGATTCTTTGCTGAAGTGAATTTTCCCTTCTACATAGCCCGGCGTTATCTTTTCTCGAAAAAGAAGCATAATGCTATCAATATTATTTCCGGCATATCAGTATGCGGGGTGGCACTTGCTACGTTGGCACTGGTCTGCACGCTTTCCGTATTCAACGGATTTCAGGATATGGTAGCCAGCTTTTTCACAGCTTTTGATCCTCAGTTGAAGATTACCATCCGCGAGGGAAAAGTCTTCGACGGACAGGATGAAAAGATTCGTGCGGTCTGTGCGCTTCCGGATGTCTCGGTATCTACAGAGACGTTGGAAGAGAATGCGATGGTGCAATATAAAGACCGTCAGGCTATGGTTGTGTTGAAAGGCGTGGAAGATAACTTTGAGGATTTAACCGAAATAGATAGCATTCTTTACGGAGCCGGCGAGTTTATTCTTCATGATTCGATAGTGAATTATGGGGTGATGGGCGTGGAACTGGTTTCGACTTTGGGTACCGGACTGGCGTTCGTAGATCCTTTGCAGGTGTATCTTCCCAAGCGTAATGCCAAAGTGAATATGGCGAATCCCGGGGCTTCTTTCAATCGCGACTATCTTTATTCACCGGGTGTTGTGTTCGTGGTCAACCAACAGAAGTATGATGAAAGCTATATTCTCACTTCCCTTGATTTCCTTCGTAACTTATTGGACTATACGACAGAGGTTTCCGGCATTGAGTTGAAACTGAAACCGAATGCCAATATATCATCCGTACAGTCTAAAATAGAAAAAATGCTGGGTGATGACTTTGTGGTACAGAACCGTTATCAGCAGCAAGCAGATGTTTTCCGTATCATGGAAATAGAGAAGCTGATCTCTTATCTGTTTCTTACTTTTATTCTGATGATTGCCTGTTTTAATGTGATCGGTTCTCTTTCTATGTTGATTCTGGATAAGAAAGACGATGTCATAACCTTGCGCAGTCTGGGAGCCAGTGATAAACTGATATCCCGTATCTTTTTATTTGAGGGACGGCTCATCTCTCTCTTTGGTGCTATCTCCGGTATTATACTGGGGTTGATATTATGTTTTATTCAGCAGAAGTTTGGCATCATTACCCTTGGCGGAGGTGGTGGAACTTTTGTGGTGGACGCTTATCCGGTAAGCGTCCATGCATGGGATGTAGTGCTTATTTTTATTACTGTTTTAGCAGTGGGATTCCTGTCAGTATGGTATCCAGTGCGTTACTTAAGCAAGCGGCTTCTGTAATTGGCTGAAGAAGAAAAAGGCTATAACCTTTGAATACAGAGGTGTAGGTGCTTTGTAGAGGAGTTTGCTAAAATGGAACAGAGTGTTTCATGTATTTATGTAGAAACTATATAAACCAAAAGCGCAGGCAGGAGACGAACTCCTTTACCTGCGCTTTTCTATTTTTTCTCAGTAAAATGAATTACTTCACTTCCCAAGTATCGTTTGTCATCAGCAACTCCTGGAAATTATGATATTTCTTCTTGCCTTTGACTTCTTCAATCTGTTCTGCTACAGCGTCATTGTAGGTAGGTGCCTCTACCTCACGAATCACACCGAGTGCAATCGGGAAATCGGGGCCTTCCATCAAAGCCAGCTTCAACTGAAGAGTATTGTCCTGGCAATGAGCATCGTGAATCAGAATATCTTTTTCTGTGATGCCATTCTCGCCAAGTTTTACCACTTTCAGTCCGAAACCTTCCTGCATCAGTCCGAACTCTTTGTTTTCACCGAACAACATCGGTTTGCCGTGTTCCAGATAGATCGCATTCTTTGCGCGTCCTTCCTTCGTTGCAACAGAAGCGTGAGTTCCGTCATTGAAGATTACACAGTTTTGCAGAACTTCCACAACAGATGCACCCTTATGGTTGGCTGCTGCTTTCAGAACCTCTACAGAAGCGGCGCCGTCTACAGCGATACAACGTGCAAAGAAACGTCCGCGTGCACCGAATGCCAGTTCTGCCGGATGGAAAGGGTCTTCTACCGTTCCGTAAGGAGATGATTTGCTGATGAATCCACGTTCGGAAGTCGGTGAATACTGTCCTTTGGTCAGTCCGTAGATACGGTTGTTCAACAGAATCATGTTCAGGTCGATGTTACGACGAACAGCGTGGATGAAGTGGTTACCACCGATAGCCAGACCGTCACCGTCACCGGAAATCTGCCAGATAGTCAAATCCGGATTAACCACTTTAGCACCCGTTGCAACGGCAGCGGCACGTCCGTGGATGGTATGGAAACCATACGTATTTACATAATAAGGCAGACGGGAAGAGCAACCGATACCGGAAATTACGGCGATATTGTGTGGAGCTACTCCCAGTTCGGTCATTGCCTTGTGCAGTGAGTTCAGGAAAGCGTGGTCACCGCATCCCGGACACCAGCGAGGCTGACCTGATTTATAATCTTGTACGGTATATACTTTATCGCTCATCTCTTATTCCTCCAATAATTTAGTAAATGCATCTATCAATTCTCTCGTAACGAAAGGCTGTCCTTTCACTTGGTTGAACTGGCTGATATTCAGTCCAGGTACTTTCATACGCAGGTAACCGGCAAATTGTCCCAGATTCTGTTCGGCTACTACGATCTTCTTATATTTACGTAATACGTCGGCTGTATTCTTCGGCAGCGGGTTGATGTACTGGAAGTGTGCGAATGCAACCTTCTTTCCATGTTCGCGCATGAAGTCCATAGCCAGACGGAGATGTCCGTAGGTACCGCCCCAGCCTACAATCAGCAAGTCTGCGTCTTCATCGCCCAGCACTTCAAGTTCGGGGATGTAGTCTGCAATCTTGTCCACTTTTGCCTGACGCAGGTGAACCATCTTGTTGTGGTTTTCGGGTTCGGTAGAGATGGCTCCGGTTTCATTACTCTTTTCAAGCCCACCGATACGGTGCATGAAACCTTCTGTTCCCGGAGTCGCCCAGTAGCGTACGCCTGTTTCTTCGTTACGTTGGTACGGAGTCCAGTTGCCTGCCATGTCCGGAGTTACATACGGAGGATTGATGGCAGGGTAGTCATTCAGATCAGGAAGTTTCCATGCGGCAGAGCCGTTGGCTACGAAAGCATCTGTTAGTAATACGACCGGAGTCATGTGTTCCAAAGCAATTTTGGCTGCCATGTAGGCGGCATCGAAACAGTTGGTCGGTGAAGTGGCGGCGATAACCGGCATCGGGCTTTCACCGTTACGACCGTAGAGTGCTTGCAGCAAGTCGGTCTGCTCCGATTTGGTAGGTAGACCCGTAGACGGGCCACCACGCTGTACGTTGACAATCACCAACGGAAGTTCGCCGATAACGGCCAAGTTCATCGCCTCACTTTTCAGGCAGATGCCCGGACCGGAAGTTGTCGTTACTGCCAGCGCACCTGCAAAAGCTGCACCAACGGCAGAAGCACAACCGGCGATTTCGTCTTCGCACTGTACGGTTTTTACTCCCAGTGATTTATGTTTGGCCAGTTCATGCAGAATGTCGGTAGCCGGAGTGATCGGGTACGAACCCAGATATAGTTCCAGACCGGCTTTTTCGGCTGCGGCAATCAGTCCGTAAGACGTTGCCTTGTTACCATTAATATCTGTATAAAGCCCTTTTGATTTCGGGGCTTTGCTTTCAATCTTATAAGTAGAGGTAGAAGCGTGTGTGTTGGCGCCGTAGTTGTAGCCATCGTTCAATACCTTGATATTTGCTTCTGCGATTTCCGGTTTCTTGGCGAACTTCTCGCGCAGCATCTTTTCTGCTGCTGCCAGATTGCGGTTGAACAGCCAGCAAACCAGTCCGAGCGCGAACATATTCTTACAACGGAGAATCGTTTTATTGTCCAGTCCGGAATCTTTCAGACTTTCTTTGCACATAGAAGAGATGGGCACTTCCAGCACTTCTTGTTTAACGCCTAATTCTTCAAAAGGATTGTTGGTCTTAAATTGTGCTTTTTCCAGGTCTCTGGCTTCGAACGAGTCGGAGTCGGTAATGATAAGTCCTTGCGGTTTACAGAATTTGATTTGTGTTTTCAGTGCGGAGGGGTTCATCGCTACTAATACGTGGCAACGGTCTCCTGGAGTGTACACCTGTCCTGCGCCTACGTGGATCTGAAAACCGGAAACACCGGTTAGCGAACCTTGCGGGGCACGGATGTCTGCCGGATAGTCGGGGAATGTACAGATGTCATTTCCTACCGTAGCCGACACGTTCGAGAAGATGTTGCCTGCCAGCTGCATACCATCGCCGGAGTCGCCGGAGAAACGTACTACGACTTCCTCCAATTCTTTAACCATCATTTCGTCTGCCATAACTTTAATTACTATATTTAATTTAAAAACTGATTTTACTTTCAATTTGTGAGCGCAAAGGTCGGAAAGTTAATCGAATTATCAAAATAAATCGAACTTTATTGTCCTATTGACGCCAAATAATTGGAATTACTGAAAGGAACCTGCATTTTTATTCTTGTTAAATCAACAGAAACCGTTATCTTTGCAACCAAAATAAAAGCGGCCTTGTAGTTCAACGGATAGAATAGAAGTTTCCTAAACTTTAGATAGGGGTTCGATTCCCCTCGGGGCTACTAAGAGAAATCTGCGGGAGGCGGTGTTGTTTTGCTTCATACTGTATTGAGTTTTAAGTATTACAATGGCTTCTTTAAAGATTAACGTCTTATAGCTTCTATTTGTTTTAATAATCAATAGAAAAAAGCCTCTTCCGAATGTTCGGAAGAGGCTTTTTCTATTTCTGGAATTTATTATTCTTCCGTAGCTGCTACCACTACTTTTTTGTTCTTCATCATGTTGTATGCAATCGGAGATGCAATGAACAAGGAAGATAAAGTACCGATAACAACACCGAGAATCATAGCGAATGCGAAGCTGCGGATTGAATCACCACCTAGGATGAAGATACACAGCAATACGATCAACGTACTCAATGAAGTATTGATGGTACGAGCCAGTGTAGTGTTCAGAGAGTCGTTAAACAACTGACGCTTGTCACGTTTCGGATACAAGCCGAAGAACTCACGTACACGGTCGAAGATTACCACCTTATCATTAATAGAGTAGCCGATAGCCGTCAGGATAGCACCGATAAATGTCTGGTCGATTTCCAGTGAGAACGGAACGATACCCCACAGCAATGAGTAAGCACCGATAATCATGATCGTATCACAAGTCAGAGCTACGATAGAACCGATACTGTAAGCGATGTTGCGGAAACGGATCAAGATATACAGACCGATAGCGATCAGAGCCAGAACAACTGACCATACGGCACCTGTCTTGATATCGTCTGCGATACTCGGACCTACTTTCTGTGAACTTACGATACTACCGCCTGTGTGATTGTCACGGTCGATGAAAGTAGCCAATGTGATGTTCTGTGTCAGCAATGGCTTCAGTGTTTCGTATAAGTATGATTCAATCTCAGAGTCTACATTGTTACCTTCGTCTGCGATACGGTAGTTGGTGCTGATACGTACTGTTTTCTTATCTGTACCGATAGCGATCACATTTACATTTACATCTTCACCAAACTTGTCAGCGATCAGTTCACGAACTTGTTCCGGTTCTACCGGATTCTCGAATTGTACCTTGAAGTTACGCCCACCGGTGAAGTCAATACTTTGACTTAAACCACGCAATCCAAACGAACCGATACAAACAAGGATAATAGCGCTTACGATGATCAGTGATTTCTTATTGGTTCCCATGAAGTCGAAACGGGTATTTACCAGCAAGTTTCTGGAAATCTTGGAAGTAAATGTCAGGTTCAGCCATTTGTCTTTATTCATGAAGTGTTCGTAAACCAGACGAGTCATGAACACAGCAGTGAAGAAGGATACAAGGATACCGATAATCAATGTAGTGGCAAAACCACGGATAGGACCTGTACCGAAGTTGAACAGGATGATACCGGTGATGATAGATGTCAGGTTGGAGTCGAAGATAGCAGAGAAGGCATTTGAATAACCGTCAGCCAATGCTTTCTTCACACCCTTGCCGGCACGAAGCTCTTCTTTTGTACGTTCATAGATAAGTACGTTCGCATCTACTGCCATACCGAGTGACAACACCATACCGGCAATACCGGACATGGTCAGTGCCGCCTGGAAGGATGAAAGGATACCCAGCGTGAAGAAGAAGTTCAGGAACAATGCGCAGTTGGCAACCATACCCGGGATGAAGCCATACATGGAACACATATAGATCATCAACAGGATCAAAGCTACAACGAATGAGAAAATACCTGCGTTAATAGATTCCTGACCTAGAGACGGACCTACGATATCTTCCTGTACGATGTGCGCCGGAGCCGGCATCTTACCTGATTTCAATACGTTAGCTAAGTCCTTTGCCTGTTCAGGAGTGAAGTGACCTGTAATCTGTGAACGTCCACCTGTGATTTCAGAGTTCACGTTTGGAGCAGAATATACATAGTTATCAAGAACGATAGCGATAGAACGACCGATGTTCTGTTTGGTCAGCTGTGCCCAACGGCGTGCACCGTCAGAATTCATGGTCATGCTTACAGCCGGTTTGCTGTATTGGTCGAATTCGTCTTTTGCATCTGTTACTACGTCACCTTCCAACGGAGCTTTGCCGTTACGTTCGGTAGACTTGATAGCATACAATTCGAATGTCTGTCCTTTCTTATCAAATTCAGAAGGAGAAACACCCCATTTCAGACGAAGGTCTTTCGGAAGTTCTGACTGGATTTCGGGCATGCTCAGATATCTGTTGATATCGGCAGTATCCTTATAGTTAGCATAGCCGATCACCGGACCCTGACCGCTTGAATTCAACTGAAGAACAGCTAGCAACGGATATTGCTTTTTGATTTCTTCCATATTTGCTCCCGCCTTTTCGTCTTTGGCATCTCCTTTCAGAGTAGCTGCGAGACTGTCGGCAACGCTTACGGCTTTCTTTGCCGGAGTAGCTTCTGCCAGCTTGGCTGCGGGGATTGTGTCTGCAGTTGCGTTAGTGGCTGTAGAATCAGCGGCAGTTTCCTGTGACAGGATAGCACGCAATTTTGAGTCAGCCGACTGCATAGCCGGAAGAATCTCTTTTGCAGTATATGTTTCCCAGAATTCGAGGTTAGCCGAACCTTGAAGAAGTTTTCTCACACGTTCCGGTTCCTTGATACCCGGAAGTTCCACCATGATACGGCCCATCTTATCTTCGAGGCTCTGGATGTTCGGCTGAACAACACCGAAGCGGTCGATACGGGTACGAAGCACGTTGTATGAGTTTTCAACGGCAGCCTTTACTTCTGCTCTCAATACTTTTTCTACTTCGGCATCTGATGATTTCTGGTTAACTTTATCTTTCAACTGTTGTGTTGCGAAGAGTTCGGAAAGTTTTGCGCCCGGAGCAGTTTTCTGGTATTCTCTGACGAACAAGGTAATGATATCGTCCTGGCTGTTGACAGCTTGTTTTGCAGCTTCATTCAGCGCTTTATTGAAGTTTTCATCCGGCTTGTTGTCAGCCAATGCTCTGATAACATCAGGCACAGAAACTTCAAGGATAACATTCATACCACCTTTTAGGTCCAAACCTAAACTGATCTCCATTTCACGACAATCTTTCAGCGTCCAGTTCCACAGCATTACTTTCTCATTGGAGAGAGAGTCAAGGTAGTCTTGTTCTACTTTCGGGTCGCCGTTCGCAATCTCTTTCGCCTTATTAGTGTAATGGCGGGTTACGAAGGAGAAGGAGAGGTAGAACACGCATACCAGCGTGAGTAGTACCGCAAAAACCTTTACAAATCCTTTGTTTTGCATTTTACTTTTAATTTATGATGATTACTTTTTTAATTTAATTTTCAGTTAAATTCTGTCGTATACAAGTCCATTTTGCCGCATACAAGGCTGCAAATATAGTTTTTTTTTCACATTCATATGTAATAAGCCCTCAAATATTTGATGTTTAAGGGCTTTTTTGCCGTTTTATTTCATTCCTCTGTTTTTCAGTAACGGCTCCAGGCTTGGTTCCGCACCGCGGAAATTCTTATAAAGTATCATCGGATCTTCGCTGTCTCCCTTCTCCAATACGTTGTAGCGGAAGAGGTCGGCGGTGTTTTTATCAAAGATCCCATGTTCTTTGAAGGCTTCAAAGGCATCATTGTCAAGTACATTCGCCCAAAGGTAACTGTAGTATCCGGCAGCGTATCCGCCAATGATATGATTGAAGTAAGTGACGCGGTAACGGGGGGCAATTTCGGGGATCAGACCGAGCTCGTCCATGGCTTCTTTTTCGAAAGCAAGCATATCCAGATTCTTTACATCTGTTGTCATGTGAAGGTTCATGTCGAGGATGGCGGCAGCCAGTAACTCGGTGGTCATGAATCCTTGGTTGAACGTTTTCTGTTTCAGAATCTTTTCGATGATTTCATCGGGGATTACTTCTCCCGTCTGATAGTGTTTGGCATACATTTTCAGCACTTCCGGTTCGGTAGCCCAATGTTCGTTGATCTGAGAAGGAAGTTCAACGAAATCGCGTACGACATTGGTGCCGGAGGTCCCTTTGTATTCGCATTTTGTCAATAAGCCGTGCAGAGCGTGCCCGAATTCGTGGAACAGGGTTTCTACTTCGTCCATAGTCAGCAGGGAAGGGGTGTTTCCGACCGGTTTGGTGAAACTGCATACGTTGCATATCAAGGGGCGGATTGCTCCCTGCTGTTCGCGGTAATTGCTCATCCATGCGCCACCGCTTTTTCCGGAACGCGGGAAATAGTCTACATAGAATATACCCAGTTGGGAGCCGTCAGCGTCTTTTACTTCGAAGACTTCTACATCCGGATGATAGGTCGGGATACCTTCCAGTTTGCTTAGCGTGATACCATATAGTTTGTTGGCGACTGCGAAAGCTCCTTCGCGTACATTCTCCAATTTGAAGTAAGGTTTGGTGTCTTCTTCGGAGAGGTTGTATTTCTCTTTGCGGAGTTTTTCTGTGTAGTACCACCAGTCCCATGCTTCCAGTTTCTCGCCTTTACCTTCTTTGTCCATTAACTGTTGAAGTTCTGCGGCTTCGGCTTTCGCTTTCGGGAGGGCATAGCTCCAAAGGTTGTTCAGCAGACTCATTACGTTGCCGTCATTCTTTGCCATTGTCTCATCCAGTACGAAGTTGGCGTAGTTGTTGAAGCCCAATAGGTTTGCTTTTTCCAGACGGAGGGAGACGATCTTGCGGATCGTTTCTTTGTTGTCATTCTTGTCATTGTTATTGCCGCGGTTGATGTATGCTTTGTACATTTTCTCACGGAGAGGGCGGTTCTCAGAGTATTGCAGGAATGGAAGGCGGCTGGCGTTGTGCAGGGTGAACAGCCATTTCCCCGGTTGTCCGGCAGCTTTGGCTTCTTCGGCTGCGCTTTGGCAGAACCATTCGGGCAATCCTGCTAAATCTTCTTTCTTGTCTACGAAAAGCTGGAAAGCATTGTTTTCATTCAGTACATTATTGCTGAATGTGATGCCTAGAGTAGAAAGTTCTTTGTTGATTTCACGCAGACGTGCCTGTTTCTCTGCGTCCAGATTGGCACCCGAACGGACAAATCCTTTGTAAGTTTTGTCCAGCAGGCGTTGCTGTTCCGTGGTCAGATTCATGGAATCTTTTTGTTGATATACAGCGTTTACACGTTTGAAAAGCTCCTGATTCAGGGAGATGTTATCTTCGTGCTCGGAAAGGACCGGTGCCATTTTGATAGAGAGCTCGGTCAGTTTATCGGTTGTTTCCGCATCCGTCATATTGAAGAAAATGGCACTTACACGGTCCAGAATGGGTGCGCTGTTGTCCAAAGCTACAATCGTGTTGTCGAAGGTAGGTACTTCCGGGCTTGCGATAATGGCCTGGATATTCTGATTCTGCTCTTCAATACCTTTCAGAAAGGCGGGTTCGTAATGTTCCAGTTTGATTTTATCGAAGGAAGGAACACCATACTCTGTTTGAAATTCAGTGAAGAAAGGGTTGCTTTCTGTTTTTGTTCCACAGGAGTACATCATACAACTTGCTGCTAAAATGGTTAAAGTTTTTCTAATCATCATGGTATTTATTAAAGTTTTTTCTGTTTTATTGCTTGCCTATATAGCACCAGATCGGGTAATGGTCCGAATCTTTGATCGAACGGTCTACGGTACAGTTATAGGCTTTCTGATTGGGGCTGATCAGAATATTGTCTATCCGGAAATAGAATTTATTCAGATTATAGGAGATGCCCAGTCCCCTGCCGGATTGTGTAAAGGCGTCATCCAGTTGTTGAGTCAGGATACGATGGGTATACGAAATGGAAGCGTCGTTGAAATCGCCACAGGTAATAATAGTCGGGTATTTGCTGTTTGCGATGGCGACGGCTACCGAATCCGCTTGCGAAGAACGGATGGCCGACGCTTCTGCCAGTTTCTTTATTAATTGCCGGAGTCCCGTTTTTACCTTCTTCGCGTTCGGGTCTTTAATCATATCTTCATAAATCACCTTGTCCTCTTTCGTCAGTTTATTGGATTCCAGATGGTTGTTTATGAGGGTGATAGTGTCCTCATTTACTTTCAGGGTGTACTGCATCGAACCATTGTAAGTGCTTTCATACTTGATGGGACGTGCTGAAAGTATGGGGAATTTGGAGAAACAGGCCAACTGGCTGCCTCCTCTTTCCGGATTGTGAATGGAACGGTAGGGATATGCTTTCAATGCTTTTCTGATGTCTTCGTCTGTCAGATATTTCTTGTTTTTGGTTGAATTGTACTCCTGGAGACAGATTATGTCAGCCTCACTGTCAGCCAGATAGGATAATATCGGATTCTTTCCTTCCTTTTTCTCCAGATTGTTAAATCCCATCACATTGTAAGAGAGGAATTTGATGCTGCCATCCGGTATCGTTTCTACTGTAGAATTGATGGGAATATAGGTTCGTATCTGTGGAATACATACCAGAAAACCGATGACCGGTAATAAGGCATAGCGGTAGCTGATGATTACCCAAAAGAGGGTGAAACAGATGTTGACAGCAAGGAAGATGGGGAAGGCAAGCCCCAGGCAAGAAGCTATCGGGTGTATTTTCGGTTGAAGATACGGGCTATAGGCACTCAGAATCAACATCCCTACAAAGAGTGCGTTGACTGCCAATATCAAATACAGGACAAATTTGCCAATGTGTTCCATTCTTTATCTTTTGCTTGCGTCGAACAAGCTCTTTTTCTCTTCCGTCGTCAGGCTTTCATAACCGGATTTTTTCAGCTTTTCCAGAATGCGGTCTACTTCATCCGATTGTGCTTTCTTACGGGCGTTATAATCGTAATCTTTCTCGCGACTTGTATCGCTTCCATAATGTACTTTCATTTTTGGTTTGCGTTTCCATGTCTTTTTCTGAAACAGGGAAGCGAAGCCGTCAAGGAACCAGTTGATCCAGTAAGTCACGTCTTTGCCTTTGCTCAGACTGGCTGCAAACCAGAGCCCGGCAAGTGCGCCGCCTAAGTGGGCGATGTGTCCTCCGGCATTGTTGGATGTAATAAAGAGCAGGTCCGTTCCGATAACGATCAGTGCGAGATATTTCAAACGGACGGCGCCGAAAAGGAAAAGCTGTACCCGATAGTTCGGTTCTCTGTAGGCGGTGGCAGCTACGATGGCCAGCACGGAAGCGGAAGCCCCGACGAGTGTGGAGAACGGCAATGTCTGGCTGAAATAAGGGAAGATGTTATAGGCTATCATGTAGAACAATCCTCCGCAGATACCTCCCAATACATACAATCCCCGTAAATGCTTTCCCGAAAAGAAATAGAGAAACAAACTTCCGAACCAGTACAGCCAGAGCATGTTGAACAGGATATGCAGGAAGCCTGCATGCATGAACATATAGCTGAGCAATGACCATGGCTGAAGAATAAACCGGTGAAGGGAAGCTGGAAGGGCGAATAAATCGAATATTCCCGTTGCACTCAGGTTGAACAGCTGCAATATGACACTGATTAACGTACCGATAACAAAGATGCCTACGTTAATGTAAATCAGTCGGATGAAAGTGTTTCCTCTTCTGAACGTTTCTTTTAAATCAGTTATAATATGTCCCATTGTTTCTACTTTTTTTTCTCCAATACATAATCAGGATAAATCCGAATATCATACCTCCCAAGTGGGCGAAATGCGCGACATTATCTCCGGGATTATTGGCAAAACCGGCATACAGTTCAATCAAAGCATAACCGAAAACAAAGAATTTAGCTTTGATAGGGAAGGGCAGCGGAAAGATAAATAGCTGGTTGTTGGGGAACAACATACCGAATGCGAGCAAAATGGCATATACAGCTCCCGAAGCGCCCACGGTGGTCAGCATGTTCAAAAACTCTCCCATAGGAATAATCCCCGTTCCTATATCCACTTGTGAATAGTGGCTGTAGTCTACTATATATTTGATGTATTGCACTCCTTCCTGGATGAGTCCTGCACCGATACCACAGGCGATATAATAAAAAAGGAAACGTTTCGGTCCCCAGGTCCGTTCAAGAACAGTTCCAAACATGAAAACGGCAAACATATTGAAAAAAATGTGGCTGAATCCGCCATGCATGAACATATAAGTGATAAGCTGTGCCGGATTGAAGTCACTGGCGAGGAAAAAATGCAATCCTAGATAATTAGTCAGATCGATACCGTATCGTTGGGCGACAAGTGTCCCGAAAAAGACTAGTACATTGATAATTATCAGGTTTTTAGTTACAGTTGGCATAATTTTATATTCTGAATATTTAAGTAATGAACGCAAAAGTACGAATAAATTCTGTTTTAAAGCATGGAAAAGCTTCCCTATTAGCTCTTTTTCAATAATTTGCTGCGTTTTTTTTATGTTTTTATTTGATATGTTGTTTTGTTCATCTATATTTGTAAAGTCGTAATGGGAAATCTTTTGTGTAACATATATATTAATTAATCATTTTACGTATCATGAATAAGTCTGAACTTATTAGTGCAATGGCTGCTGAAGCTCAAATGAGTAAAGCCGATGCGAAGAAAGCTCTTGATGCTTTCATTTCTTCAGTTACTAACGCTATGAAAGCTGGTGACAAGGTAGCTTTGGTTGGTTTTGGAACGTTCTCTGTAAGTGAAAGAGCAGCAAGAACCGGTATTAATCCTTCTACAAAGGCAGCTATTACTATTCCTGCTAAGAAAGTAGCTAAATTTAAAGCTGGTGCTGAATTGTCTGCAGCTGTTGAATAAACATATAGTTGAAAGAAATTAGAAGAGGGAGGCGCGTGCGTCTCCTTTTTTTGTATCTTTGCGCGCAAGAAACAACTTGATTATGAAGATAGAAGATAAACTTGTAGCGTCCGTCATCAACGGACTAAAAGCACTTTACGGTCAGGAAGTCCCTGAGAAGATGGTGCAGTTGCAAAAAACGAAGAAAGAATTTGAAGGACATTTGACGCTGGTGGTGTTCCCTTTTCTGAAAATGTCAAGAAAAGGACCGGAACAGACAGCGCAGGAAATTGGCGAATATCTGAAGGCGAACGAACCAGCTGTAGCTGCTTTCAATGTAATAAAGGGCTTTTTGAATCTGACTATTGCATCGGCTACCTGGATTGAGTTGCTGAATGAGATTCAGTCGGATGAAGAGTACGGTCTGGTGAAAGCTACCGAAACTTCTCCGTTGGTGATGATTGAGTATTCTTCACCGAATACCAACAAGCCGCTTCACTTGGGGCATGTGCGCAACAATCTTTTGGGAAATGCGCTGGCTAACATTGTGGCTGCAAACGGAAATAAAGTAGTAAAGACGAATATAGTAAACGACCGTGGTATCCATATCTGCAAATCCATGCTGGCATGGAAGAAATACGGAAACGGCGAAACTCCTGAAAGCACCGGCAAGAAAGGTGATCATCTGGTAGGCGACTACTATGTGTCTTTCGACAAGCATTATAAAGCGGAACTTGCCGAACTGATGGAAAAAGGCATGACGAAAGAGGAAGCGGAAGCTGCTTCTCCGTTGATGCAGGAAGCCCGCGAAATGCTGGTGAAATGGGAAGCCGGCGATCCGGAAGTACGTGCCCTGTGGGAGATGATGAACAACTGGGTGTATGCCGGATTTGATGAGACTTACCGGAAGATGGGTGTCGGCTTCGATAAGATATATTATGAATCCAATACTTATCTCGAAGGAAAAGAGAAAGTAATGGAGGGACTGGAAAAAGGCTTTTTCTTCAAAAAAGAAGACGGCTCTGTCTGGGCTGACCTGACTGCCGAGGGGCTGGATCATAAGCTGCTTCTTCGTGGCGATGGAACCTCTGTTTATATGACGCAGGATATTGGTACGGCCAAACTTCGTTTCGCTGATTATCCGATTGATAAAATGATTTATGTCGTTGGTAACGAACAGAATTATCACTTCCAGGTACTTTCTATTCTGTTGGATAAACTCGGTTTTGAATGGGGTAAAGGCCTTGTACATTTCTCTTATGGTATGGTAGAATTGCCGGAAGGTAAGATGAAATCTCGTGAAGGAACAGTCGTTGATGCCGATGACCTGATGGAAGAGATGGTATCGACTGCAAAAGAAACTTCGCAGGAACTCGGAAAACTGGATGGTCTGACGCAGGAAGAAGCGGATGATATTGCCCGTATTGTCGGTCTGGGTGCTTTGAAGTACTTTATTCTCAAAGTAGATGCCCGTAAGAATATGACTTTCAATCCGAAAGAGTCTATTGACTTCAATGGTAATACAGGACCGTTCATTCAATATACGTATGCCCGTATTCAGTCTGTGCTTCGTAAAGCGGCTGAGTCTGGAATTGTGATACCTGAACAGATTCCTGCTGGTATCGAGCTGAGCGAGAAGGAAGAAGGACTGATTCAGATGGTTGCTGACTTTGCGGCAGTTGTAAAACAGGCCGGAGAAGACTACAGTCCGTCTATTATCGCGAATTATACCTATGATCTGGTGAAAGAATATAATCAGTTCTACCATGATTTCAGCATTCTGCGTGAAGAGAATGAGGCGGTAAAAGTATTCCGTATTGCTCTGTCTGCCAATGTAGCAAAAGTGGTTCGTTTAGGAATGGGCTTGTTGGGCATTGAGGTACCTTCCAGAATGTAATACTTGCCCTGAACAAAATATATTTATGTGTTCCGGAACGGGACTGGGATGTTGTTGAATAGAAAAAGACTGTCCGAAAAGGAATTGTACACTATCTTTAAGAAAGGCTTTGGGTAAAGTTAATGATAGGGATTACATACTTTTCAGACAGTCTTTGTATTATTGGGTAATTACTTTCGAATTATCAGGATCTTTCCACCAATATGGATTGGAAGCGCCGAAGCTGGATGCCCAGTCACCAAATTTAGGATACGCTTCCAAAATGCTTGTCGTTTCTACTGGTACGAGAAAATCGGCACTTCGTTTGATTCCTACACTGATACCGCTAATCTGTAGTCCCGTCGGCATATTCTCATTATTTACGTAATATAATCCCTCATCAGGCCTGGATACATCACTGCCTGTACCGAAATAAGAGAAATTCATTTTGTTTGTCGGAGGGAATTTCACAATATGTGCTTCTTTATCACGTCCTGTGCTGGTAGAAATGATGATAAAGGGGTTCATATTAAATTTGCTGTATGTTTTTTCCCAATATTCGTTATTAAAGAAAGGGGTGAATGCCGTTTCTGTAAATCTTTCTTGAGCGACATCTATCGTTACTGTAAATGTTTTGTTTATAGCTGCTTTTTGATTGTCAAAAAGGATAATAGTGGGATAATTTTGACCAGGCTCCCGGTCTTGCCCCTCCATGAATTGTGAGACGATTCCGTCGGATTCTACGGTTATTTTCTTTATATCACTATTTGCTATACCTGTGAGCTGGTAACCAAAACCATTCTGCCAGTTTGCACCATCATGTTTAGGCACAAATGTATCTATAACTTTTACGACTTTACTTGTGAGAACGCTCTTATAAATCTCACGCTTATATTCGACAACCATATCATTCATGTCATAATCTCCTTTGGATGGCCAAAAATCTTCAAATGATAATACACCTTTAAAGGAGTTATAAATCTCTTTGTCGTTAATGGATTTGTCAGGGAGTTCTTCTACACCACCAGTCTCAATGGCTGATCCATCTGAGAAATCAAGATAGAATACGGCATCGCCAAAGTTTCCTTTTCTGGTATTATCTCCTGTCGGTTCGAAGTTGGTTGCATCCTCCATACCAAATGCAACGACTTCTCCTGATTTGTTCTTTAGGGCAATGGTACGGTGTTCTTTGCTCTTATTCAGATCACGAATCGAATAGAAAGTACGTTTATTGTTCAGAACCTCCTTTGTGCTTTGGTTGTAGGAGGACTCAATAAGGAACCATGCTATGCTTACTCCCGCAGGGAACTCGTTCACGAACTTTGTGCCATCCCAATATTTCAGTTCTACTCTGTCGCCGGTATACATACTACCTGCTGTACTGCTGGAATTACACACGGCAGTCGATATGCGCGGATAGGCAATGATCGGTGTAACTTGACTTATATCAGTCGGCTTTTGATCGGTAGGGTAGGTGAAATAACCGACTGTATTTTGCTTGGTACCTGTACTGCTGAGCATAACCAGTCCGATTTCCGTAGGCTTCTTAATATTGATCTCTATATTTACATTATCATCTATATATTCAGGATAATAATCTTCCATCGCTGCACTTCCACCCGGTTTAATAAAAACTTCGCGGATATTATACATGAGCTGCCCATCTATTTCCGTCGGAGTAGAAGAAAGATAAGTAGGACATCCTATCTCATTCCATTCACCTAAAATCTGAAAACCTTCCGGATATTTGTAGCCGCTATTGGTAACCCCTCTACTCGTACCCTTCGCATTTCTCTTACTTTGTATAAAAGCTTTCTGATCAAAAGATACTTTTCCGTTTGTAATTTGTAGTTGAATCGGGCTGACAGTTCCCAGATAGTCTGAATAAAGGTAAAGTTCTGTAAGATAAGATGGAATGGATATGAAATCATTAAAAATTCCTTTTTTATCCGTAGCCCCGCGATAGACAGGCTCTTCTTTTGTCTTTATAATGTTTCCATCCTCATCTTCCTCAAGTGGATTTTCGGCATATAACTCAAATACAACTTGATAATTTAAACCATAGTTTACATCAACTGTGCAACTGGAGGATGTTGTAAAGCCAAAATATTCATCTGCAGTTTTTTCTTCTGGAGCCTGATATAAGTCCTTTTCCATACAACCGACTAACGAGAGTGCGCATAGTACCCCCATTGAGAGAGATTTGAAATTGTTTGTTTGCATAACTGTGTTCTGATAATTTGATTGTGACCCGCAAATGTATGCATTTAATATATCAAAACAAAGAGTTTGGAAATAAATCGTTTAAAAAGAAATATATAGCATGGTAAATACAACAAAAGTCCGGTAACCAGTTGATATAGGTTACCGGACTTTGATGTCTCATTGGATGCAAATATTATTTCTTTTTTGCAGTTCGTTTACCTTTGGCAGAAGTGCTGGGACCTTTCTCATCTTGTATTTTGATTAGATCCAAGCAACTCTTCAAACTTAGATCTTGAGGAACAATGTCTTTAGGGATCTTGTAATTATTGCCTTTGTATGCAATGTAAGGTCCGTACCGACCATTCAGAATCTCCAGTTCCGGTTCTTCATCAAACTTCTTGATATGGCGTTCTGCTTCTTTCGCCCGTTTTTCCAGAATCAGCTGCTCTGCTTCTTCCAGAGTAACTTTCATCGGATCAAGTGTTTTCGGCAGTGATACATAGACCTTGTTATGCTGGATGTAAGGACCAAAGCGACCTATACCTACAGTGACAGTCTTTCCTTCATATTCCCCTAAAGTACGCGGTAGCTTGAACAGTTCCAGTGCTTCCTCCAGGGTAATGGTCTCCATGGACTGCCCTTTCTTCATCTGGGCAAAGCGAGGCTTCTCTTCATCATCTGCGGCACCGATCTGTACTACAGGGCCGAAACGACCGATTTTCACAGATACAGGCTTGCCTGTTTCCGGTTCTTCTCCCAGCATACGTTCGCCGACTTTATGTTCTGTCTTTATGGATAATGTCTTTTCTACTGCCGGATGGAACTGATCATAGAAAGTCTTCATGATCGAAGTCCATTTTACTTCTCCTTCCGCTATTTCGTCAAATTCCTTTTCTACACTGGCGGTAAAGTTGTAATCCAGAATATCCGGGAAGTATTCGGTAAGGAAGTCATTCACCACAGTTCCTGTATCTGTAGGAAAGAGTTTCGACTTTTCTGCTCCCGTCACTTCATTGTGACTTTCATCTTTAATCTGATTGTCTTTCAGTGTCAGCACATTAAATGTACGTTCTTCACCGTCTTTATTTCCTTTTTCCACATATTCGCGTTGCTGAATAGTAGAAATTGTAGGAGCGTATGTGGACGGACGACCGATGCCCAACTCTTCCAGTTTGCGTACAAGGCTTGCTTCCGTATAGCGTGGCGGGCGTTGAGTGAAACGTTCAGTGGCAACGATAGGTCCATATTCCAGTTTCTGGCCTTTCTTTAAAGGAGGCAACAGACGGCTTTCGTCTTCCTGTTCATTCTCATCGTCATAAGACTCACGGTATACACGCAGGAAACCGTCGAACTTGATAACTTCGCCGATGGCAGTGAATACATCACCGCTTTTGCTTATAGAGATGGTAGCAGTAGTCTTTTCCAGTTCCGCATCCGCCATTTGTGATGCGATGGTGCGCTTCCAGATCAGATCGTACAGTTTCTTTTCCTGTGCCGTGCCTTCCACGGATTGATTTTCCATGTAAGTCGGACGAATGGCTTCGTGCGCTTCCTGTGCTCCTTTCGTCTTTGTTTCAAAGTGGCGCGGATGTATATAGCGTTCACCCATCATCTGTATGATAGCGTCTTTGCTGCTGGCTGTTGCATATTCCGACAGGTTGACGGAGTCCGTACGCATATAAGTGATAAATCCGGATTCGTACAAACGTTGTGCGATCATCATCGTTTGTGCTACGGTATATCCCAGTTTGCGTGCCGCTTCCTGTTGCAGGGTGGAAGTTGTGAATGGAGCCGGCGGTGTTTTCTTTACCGGACGGGTGGTTATATCTTCAATCGTAAAAGTCGCTCCCTTACATGCGTCAAGGAATGCTTTTGCTTCTTCTTTCGTCTTGATACGGCGTGACAGTTCCGCTTTCATTTCTACCAGCTTGCCGTCTGTATCGGGAACCAGGAATATGGCAATAACCCGGTAAGCGGCTTCTGATTTGAACGCATGAATTTCGCGTTCACGTTCTACAATCAGGCGGACAGCTACCGACTGTACGCGTCCTGCCGACAGAGATGGTTTAACTTTTCTCCAAAGTACAGGAGACAATTCAAAACCTACAATTCTATCCAGGATTCGTCGTGCCTGCTGTGCATTTACGAGGTTGAGGTCGATATTGCGTGGTTGCTCGATTGCTTTTAAAATAGCACCTTTGGTAATTTCGTGAAATACGATTCGCTTTGTGTTTTCCGGTTTTAGTTTTAATACTTCATACAGATGCCAGGCAATAGCTTCTCCCTCGCGGTCCTCATCGGATGCGAGCCATACGGTTTCTGCCTCTTTAGCTTCTGCTTTCAGCGTGCTGACCAAAGCCTTTTTGTCTGCCGGAATTTCATAATCGGGTTTAAAATTCTTATCTACGTCGATACTGAATTCTTTCTTCTTCAGATCACGTATATGTCCGTAACTAGAAAGGACTTTGAAATCTTTCCCGAGAAATTTTTCAATCGTTTTTGCTTTTGCCGGAGACTCGACAATGACAAGGTTTTTTTTGCATAATTCTTTCTTTTATAATGGCTTGTACCATAATATTTCGGGGCAAAAGTAAAAAAAAAGATTCGCCCTACCTTATAATATAAGGAGAAACTAATATTTTTTTGGAAAAAAATAGGTTTTGAGTAAATCTGCATTTCTTTTGTATGTGCAAGTATTATTAAAGAAATGTTCTATAATTAAGGGGAAATTAATATAAAACAGTTTTATTTAAATAGAATTTCCTATATTTACACCTTTGTACAGTATTATGTGGCTATTTATGAGAAAGATTCTATTTAAAATATATCTATTGTTTTTCTTTGTAGGTATTGCACAACCTATATTGAGCCAGTCTCCTTATTATTATTACAAACAACTCGGAATAAAGGAAGGACTCTCACAGTCGAAAGTACAATGTGTTCTGAATGATCATCGGGGGTATCTTTGGATTGGTACGGAATCCGGTTTGAATTGTTATGACCGTGACCATCTGAAGCAATATCTGCATCGGCCGGGAGATGAAAGAACACTGCCTTCCAACAATATCACTTTTATCGCCGAGGACTCTTTATGCAATCTATGGGTAGCTACGATGAACGGCATTTGCCTTTACGACAGAGGGAGTGATAGTTTCAGAACTTTATCGAATAATGGTAAACCGATCTATGTTGCTTCCTATTTATTGGTTGAAGGAGGAATCTTACTGGGAGGATCAGGAGCTATATACAAATATGTCTATGCCACTAATAAGCTGGAACCTTTGTATTATGCGCAAGACCCTGTTTATTACAATCCCTTTTGGCAGATGATACGTTATGATGAAGAGAATATCCTGCTCAATTCACGTTGGCACGGCATATATTCCTTCAATATGAAGACGTATGAAGTGAAGAAAATAGAGTCGTTTACAGAAAATAACTATACCAGTATCTATCTGGACTCCTACAAGCGTCTGTGGGTAAGTGTTTATGGTAACGGACTGTATTGCTATCAGGGAGACCAGCTGATAAAACACTTTACGGCGTCAAATTCTCCTTTGACGTATGATGTCATTCATGATATCATGGAGAGAGATAATCAGCTTTGGGTAGCCACTGATGGTGGTGGAATCAATATAATCTCTTTAGATGATTTCTCATTTACTAATATTCAACAAAAACAGGATGATGTTCATTCCTTTCCAGCAAATACTATATACCGCCTCTATCTGGACCCGGCCAATAATATGTGGGCAGGCAGTATCAGAAGAGGGTTGATTGGTATAAAGAATGTGTATGCCTGTTCTTATCAGAACGTTCCTTTTGGCAATCTGTACGGATTAAGCAACCAGACTATTAATAGTTTCTTTCAGGATAGTGACGGAATAGTCTGGGTGGGGACCGATGGGGGAGGTATCAACCGGTTTGATCCGGTATCGGGTACCTTCAAACATTATCCTGCCACCAAATATGAGAAAGTTGTTTCCATTGTGGAATATACTCCTGACGAACTGTTGTTCTTCTCCTTTAATAAAGGACTCTTTATCTTTCATAAGCAAACGGGGCAGATACGTCCCTTTGTGCTGATTGACAAGGAAATGAATGATCAGACCTGTATCAATGGTTTTTCTGTCAATATCCAGCGGATAACGAAGACTAAAATTCTTTTCAGTGCCCAGCATATTTTTATATATGATATGGTCACCCGTAAGTTTGATATAGTGGCTACTATGGGAGAAGAGTACGAGCGTCATTCTCCACTGATAATAGCTACGAAAGGTGCAAAGACATACCTTTCCGATCTGAAGAATATTTGTGAGTATGATTCTTCGGAAGGGACTTTCCGGACGATTTATCAAGGACAATACACTATCAATGACGCCTCTATGGATCAGGATGGTATTTTTTGGCTGGCTTCTACCGAAGGTTTGGTACGTTATGATCCACGGACAGGGAAGAGTGAACTGATAAATACAAGCCTGTTTCAGGATGTAGCTTCTGTTGTTGCCGATAATCAATATCGAATCTGGATAGGAACGAGACGTCATTTATTTGTTTATTCTTCCCGTACCCATAATTTTACTACCTTGGAGGAGGTAGATGGAGTTTTGCCTAACGAATTCATCTTTCATGCTACTCTTCTGGCCAAAAACGGAGATGTTTTTGTCGGTGGAACTACAGGCATGACGGTGATAAACTCTGCCGTTCATTTTGATACAGATGAGGATTATACGGTCGAACTGCTGGATGTATTATTAAACGGTCTGCCTGTCTCGTTATCCGAAGAGCCGCAGGAAGCGGCTGAAACAATTCAGATTCCCTGGAACTTTTCTTCCCTGCAACTGAAAGTTCTGCTGAATGAAAGCGATGTGTTCCGCAAGAATTTCTTTCGTTTCAATATAGAGGGGCTCGATCAGGAATTGGCGAGTTCCAATTCAAACTCTTTGGTTATCAATTATCTGCCGATAGGGGAGTATACGATTACCGCTTCTTATTATACCCGTGACGGAGGGTGGAGTATGAAACAACCCATTCTGCATGTTGTGGTTACTCCGCCTTGGTGGAAGACCGGTTGGTTCTATGTGGGATTATATATATTGTTGGGAGCAGTGGCTTATAGCATTGTCTACTACTTCTATCGCAAGAAGAAAGCCAAACAGAAGCGGGAGATTATGCGTCTGAAAAATAAGATGTATGAAGAAAAGATTAATTTCCTGACGAATATCAGTCATGAACTTCGCACTCCTCTTACACTGATTTGCGCACCATTAAAGCGTATTATCAATCAGGAGTCGGACAAGCAGGATGTGGAAAAGTTGTTGGTCCCGATCTATAAGCAGGCATACCAGATGAAGAGTATCATCGATATGGTACTCGATGTAAGGAAGCTGGAAGAAGGAAAAGATATGCTGCATATATTGCCGCATCCTTTGAATGAGTGGGTGCGCTCTGTCGGAGATAAGTTCATCAATGAGTTTCATGTGAAAGGTATCAGACTCGAATATGAGTTGGACGAACAGATAAAAGAGGTACCTTTCGATCAGAATAAGTGCGAGTTCGTTCTTTCTAACTTCCTGATGAATGCGTTGAAGTTTAGCGAATCGGGCACCACTACTACACTGATTACCACCTTGTCACAAGAGAAAGACTGGGTTCGGATCTCTGTCAGGGATGAAGGGATGGGACTGAATATGGTAGACACAGACTCTCTTTTCTCCAGTTTCTATCAGGGGGGACATGAAAAAGGAGGAAGCGGCATCGGATTATCCTATGCGAAGAGTCTCATCACACACCATAAAGGAAGAGTGGGCGCTTCGAATGCAGCGGGAAAAGGGGCCATCTTTTATTTTGAACTACCCTTATTCACGGATACTTGCGGACAGCTGGAACCGGCTTCTGTGGAAGCAGCTACAGGCGTGGAAGTGAATGAACCGGATAGAATCGATTATACCTTCCTGAAAAAATATTCAGTGATGGTGGTCGAAGATACTCCCGAACTGCGAAGTTATCTGAAAGAAACGCTGAGTAATTATTTTGCCCGTGTATATGTTGCCAAGGATGGGAAAGAGGGATTGGAACAGATCAAAGACCGATTGCCGGATATTATCATCAGTGATGTCATGATGCCCCGGATGAATGGGTTTGAACTTTGCCGGGAAGTGAAGACTAATCTGGATATCAGCCATATTCCTTTTGTCTTATTGACCGCCTATCATAATTCTCAGAATATGTATACCGGTTATAAGACTGGAGCGGACGCCTTTTTGCCGAAACCTTTCGAAATAGACGGATTGCTGGCATTGATTCATAATCAGTTGAGGCAGCGCGAACAGATACGGGCAAGATATAAAGATGATAAGCTCTTGACGCATAAGGAAGTGAGCTTTAGTAATGCGGATGAGACTTTCCTGCTGAAATTGAATACATTGATTGCGGATAATATGAGTAATCCGGATCTGGATGTTGCGTTTATAGCTACTAATATGTGTATCAGTCGTTCGTTATTATTCAATAAAGTGAAGGCCATCACGGGTATGGGGATTGTAGACTATGTGAATAAGCAGCGCATTGAGCAGTCAATCGTGTTACTTACTACTACTACCATGAACATTACTGAAATCTCCGAAGTGGTCGGATTCTCTTCTTTGCGTTATTTCAGTAAGGTTTTCAAGTCTATTAAAGGAGAGATTCCTTCCGCTTATAGGAAGCAGGATAAGTAAATCGCATTGATAACTTGAACTTAGGAACATATACTAGAAATAAAAAATAAATATTAGTCTCATACTCTCATTCTATATGAGGTAAATAGCATATAATCAGTGTGATATACAATGAGAGATACTTCTTCTATAAGGTATCTCTCATTGTTTTCTACGCAAAATGCCTTCAATTTAGCTTATCTCTCATCCTTTTTCAAAGCATCTCTCATTCCCTTTCCTTGCGTAAGTAGGTAAAACTGTCTACCTTTTGAGGGTTAATATCTCATATGTCAGTTTCAAATAACAGGTACTTTGTAGCTCGGATACCTTATATCTTTGCCATATCAAGCCTATATACTTATGTTTTCTTACCGACATCTTCATCGTTCCACCCGGGTGAAACGATCGTGTCACTAGAGTGGATAGATCTGTTCACTACAGTGATGAGATCAGATCACTCGGGTGGAACGATGAAGATGTCCTATTAAAAATCTGATAACAATAGGTG
>NZ_GG774706.1:425103-462971 GCF_000162515.1 Bacteroides sp. 1_1_14
AAAAAAAATAAATATTAGTCTCATACTCTCATTCTATATGAGGTAAATAGCATATAATCAGTGTGATATACAATGAGAGATACTTCTTCTATAAGGTATCTCTCATTGTTTTCTACGCAAAATGCCTTCAATTTAGCTTATCTCTCATCCTTTTTCAAAGCATCTCTCATTCCCTTTCCTTGCGTAAGTAGGTAAAACTGTCTACCTTTTGAGGGTTAATATCTCATATGTCAGTTTCAAATAACAGGTACTTTGTAGCTCGGATACCTTATATCTTTGCCATATCAAGCCTATATACTTATGTTTTCTTACCGACATCTTCATCGTTCCACCCGGGTGAAACGATCGTGTCACTAGAGTGGATAGATCTGTTCACTACAGTGATGAGATCAGATCACTCGGGTGGAACGATGAAGATGTCCTATTAAAAATCTGATAACAATAGGTGAAAAGCACGACAGGATAGGTTCTTTTGCATAAGGGAAAGCGGTATATCTCGTCTATTCCATCATTTCTCTGCCTACAACATTTATGAGCTTTAAGTCATAGTTATCATCGTGGGCATCTTGGAATAATTGCCAGATCATCACGCCGGCATAGTCGTTTTCTTTGATGAACTTACATTTGTTGGCTATAGTAGGGCGGCCGTTATAATAAGTCTTGCCTATATTATCCTTGTCCGCTGCTTCATTTCCAAGATGTTTGAGTATGCCGCTATAGCGGATTCCACGAACGTCATCCACTGCGCCTTGCAGACTTTCCTCCCAGGAATATCCATAAAAAGGAAGTCCTCCCACTATTTTACTTTTGGATGCCCGACATTGTTCATTCCAGTATTTGAGGTCTTTCACAAAGTCATCGTATGAAGCATGCTGGACCGGTTTGTCGGTAAATGCTCCCCGGTCATAACTCATCAGGTTGATATAGTCGAAGTATTGCTCCCATTCGGTTCCGTAATTAAGCCAGCGGCTGTTGACGGCACAGGTCATCAGCATATTTTTCTCTTTTGCCAGGTATAAACCTCTGGCAAAAACCAATAATGAGGGGAAATTCTTATCCCAGTTGTCATATTCCTCATAATCGATGTCGAAGCCGTCCAGTTTATATTCTTTAGTGAATGCAATAATCTGCTGTATCAGTTCTTTTCTGGCTTTCGGATCATTGATGGCGGTAGTGAATTCTCCCGGACTGTTCTTTGCTAAAGATATCAGAATCTTGACATTATGTTTGTGAGCCGTTTCACGTACACTTTCAATTCTCTTCCGGACAGGCTCGATGTTGAGTGTGCCGTCTGCTTTTACTCTTGCAAAGCTGGCATTGATATGCGTCAGATACCTCCATTCTATTGTAGGAAATAAATTTTCAAACTCCCAGTCGTCAAGCGCAAGGTAGCCGATAACTACTTTCTGGGTGACTTCCGGTTGGGGCTGAGGCTGCGGTTGAGGCACATTGGGCACCTGTGGGTTGTTGGTATTAGAAGAGGGTCCGCAACTAGTGAATAAAATGCTTACAGCCGTTAATAATGCGTATAATACATGTTTCATGTTTAATAAGTAAAAAAGATTTAATACCCGAAAACAAATAGAGGAATGAAAGTTTTGAATAGTCTCTATACTTCCATTCCTCCTTCTTTAGAAGTTCCTAAAAACCTTGGCTCCTACCTTAAAACCTATTTATCTAACTTGGTTATTTTTACCCAGTCAATTTCCATGATGGCAGGTAAGTTGGCATCATCGATAGGACCTGCCCATGAGCCCGGTCTGTCTCCTCCTAATCCCATGTTCAGGATGAGATAGAATGAAGAATCTTTTGTGAACGGCCATTGCTTCATTTCTGCTTCATTCTCCAGTTTCAGATTTGAGTAAGAGAAAGTCTCCTGTCCATTGACGAAGAAAGTCAGTTTGTCTTCGCTCCATTCTAAAGCGTAGATGTTCCAATCCTGATAATTGCAAGTTACTTGTGCGGTGTTGGACGGATCTTTGATGTTCAAATCATACGTGTAGTGAGTATGTATCGTATGATGGATCGCGGATTCCTGTTTCACATGTTCCATGATATCGATTTCTCCGCAATTCGGCCATCCGTCATAGATATATTTCTTCGGCATCATCCAGATAGCGGGGAATGCGCCATTGGGGTAACTGGTGATTTTGGCTTTTACTTCCACCCGTCCGAAGGTGAAGTCAAACTTACCTTGCGTTTCGATACCGCCGGCTTTGTATTCATCACCTATTTTTTCGGCTTTCAGTATAAGTCTGCCGTCTTTTACGTAAGCCTGGTCATAACTTTCGGACATTTCGTCGTTCCAGTCGGAGCCTGCTTTCTGGCAGAGTACCCATTTGGTCGGGTCCGGATTGCCGTCCACATCGAACTCGTCCATGAAGAGAACGTCCTTCATGGTGTCGTCAAACTTGGTCAGTACGATAGTATAGGTCGTTGTTTGATTGTCTTCGGTGGTGACGGTCACTGTCTGCTCTTTTTTCCAGTTGTGTACAAATGTTGCCGGGTCCGGTGAGATGGTGGCTCCATCGCTCATTAGCGTATAGTCTACGCCGGTGATGGTATTGGCATCCTCGATCGTACCGATTTCCACTCTGTGGGTTGTCTGGTCTATCTTCCCATGATAATAGGAAGTCGTATTCGCTGACACATTATTTACTGCTACGGCAAAAGCGGTGAGCGGATATTTCTTTTCCGGAGTGATGTAATTGGTCTCATCATCCGAACAGGCAGCAGTGGAAAATCCGATGATTGCCATGTTCAGTATAAGTAATATTTTTCTTTTCATCATACTCTTTTCTTTTTATTGATTTTTGAGTTTGTTAGAAGCGATTGCCTGATTGAGGGAGTTCAGGCAATCACTATCTTTAGAGAATTAGTCTCCCCATACTAGTGGAGCGATGTATTCCCATTTAGTCAGTGTGGCACTGCCGCCGGAAATTGTCATCGAGAAATTACCACCATCTTTGGTATCCGAGAATGGTACTTTGTAAGTATCACTTGTACCGTTAGCGTCTATCACACCGTCGCTGGTTGCTTTTCCTATGACTGTACCGTTGAGAATCCATTCCGAGTAAATCCATGATTGAGTTGGATCATTGGCATCTATAGCTTCGCGTATCTCGAATGATAATACGTTTGGCTTGCTGGTATCTACATCACGGCCGCTGTTCTCATTGTATACGTCACCGTTCCACGGTCTTGTACTTAATTGAGTCCGTTTGTTCAGAATATGGAAGCGAAGTTCTACGTCTCCTCCGTCAAATGCTTTTCCGCTCCAAGAGAAGAAAGTAGTCAGACTGGCGTCGCCAAGCGGTTCCCAATAGAAGCTGTAATGACCCGGCATTAAACCACCCGGTCCGTAGTAAGCACCGCTGATGGATCTGTTTACTTCAGTAACCACAGGTCTTTGTGGATTCGCTTGTTTAATCTTGATTGTCTTCATAAGCGGAGTAGCGCCTTCGGCAGCTTTGGTGCTCAGTACAATAATTCCGGTACGGACAGAAGAGCCTTCGTGTGCGTCTACGTTAATCACGATGTCGGCAGAACCGTCGAATGAAGTCTTTTCGAAGTGATACCAGGTATCATCCGCTTCGTTTTCTTTGGATACTTCCCATTCTGCATTCGATTCTACGTGGATGGTGAGTTGCTGAGCCTGTTCATACATAGCAAACCACTTACCGTTTTCCGGTGTATCTGGTGTCAGCAACACACCGTCTTGTATACATTGTACTTCTCTGGCTATTTTCCCGTGCCGGTCATAGATGGTTACAATACCGGTACGTTGTTCGCCTGTATTCGGTGAAGCGGTGACAGTAATTTCTCCGTTCATTTCGCCCGATGCTCCGGATTGGATGGAGAGCCAAACATCACCGTCTGTTACTTTAGCAGTCCATTTCTGATTGCTGAGTACGCTGAATGTTTCGCTGTTTCCTTCCTGGTCGATCATATCCACGCCTTCTACATTCAGGTAAGCAGTACCTTTCTGGGTCAGAACGAATCTTTTTCCGGTCCAGTAGTCACTTTTAATGTTGAGTGTGTCTATACGGTCGTCCAATTCAGTGTTTTCTTTGCAGGTAACAGTTACGGTGTAGGTCTCACCTGCCTCACCTGTACTGGGTGAGATGGTGTACCAATCATATTTTCCGAATACTTCCCACGGGTCAGTTGACTTGACCTGGAAGGAGACTGGTTCCGGATTTTTCGCTTCAACCAGATAGGAGTCTTCTACTCTATAGCGCAGGTCTACCCATTTCTCTGCTTCACTGTCATCGCAACTCTGCAATAAAGAGAATGCAGGTAGCAATGTAGCGAGAGAAATGCCTGTAATTATTGATTTTCTGATATTTAATCTCATACTCTTGAATTTTAGGGTTCGGTTATTATTCTACTGGTTCCCATGTGATAGACTTCACGGTGAAATTGGAAGCTTTATTTGTGGTATGCATCCTGAAGTATACAGGTGCTCCCGGTTCGGTTGCATAAGGATCGGTTATGTTATTATCTAATACGGCAACCTCAACACCATCAATAATCAGTTTAAGAACTAATGCGTTCGAACCTTCTTCTTTGTTGACAACAAGGAATTCAATCTTCTTCACTACATTCGTTTGTTCCGATGTCCAGGTAAATGTTTTCTGAGTCCAGTTTAAGCCTGAACCTCCACAAGTGAAGTTACTTTCTTTATTTGCGTAGAAATGCAAATGGAAGTTTGTATTTCCTGAGTTGGGCCACATATTAAACTCAATCCAATCTTCTCCGGTTAAATTGATAGATTCGAAATCGAATGCGAGACGTCCTTTTTTGAATAAATAGTTGGTGACTATTCCACTGCCATAGAGTGTCATGTAACCGGTTTCCTCATCCACAACATAGTTATCTGCTCCTCCTTCTTTCCAGAAAGCAGTACCCTGACTGATGTCGAACGTAATGCCGTCAAATCCGTCGATGACTTCTTTGGTCTTCATAATGATGTGGCCGACACGGTTTACCATCAGATTATTAGTCGTTGTTGTCGTTACTTTCAACTCTGTTTCACTCAGTGCCTCAGCTTTCAGCCAATTCTGATATTCCTTAGGAACTTCAACTTTCCATTCTTTGTTTGCGCGAATCAGTACAGTCTTTTCCATACCACTGCCTGTTCCGGGCATGCTGATTGTTGTACTTTCGGGATCTTCTTCCAGTTCAATGATCACTCCATTTTGAGTAATGGTAAAGGTGTATTCTTCAAACTCAGTTTTTACAGTCAGCGTGCCTGCTCTCTTGGCGCCTGCATTGGCAGGCAGCGTCACAGTTACGGTTTCTGCTATGGCATCTTCATTACCTGTACCGGATGTTTTGTCGATATTGGAAAGGAAAGCGGTGGAAGGAATGATTTCCCAAGCTTTGTTGGAAGCAATGGTAAAGGTAATGCTGCCGCCTTCTGTCGGTACCAGTTCATCGTAAGGAACCACCACCAGGTCTTCTTTCGAAGCCTGCTCGATAGTAACTACCTTGGTGCCTTCAACGCCTTCTGCCTTGATAGTCAGTTTGGCTGTACGTGCTTTCTTTCCTGTATTGTTTTCCATTGTCACCACAATCTCCGACACCAATGAACTGGCTGCACTCATCGAAGGAGTCGGCTTGCACCACTGCTGGTCGCTTTCAATCGTCCAGGGAGTGTTGGAGCTGATGTTGAACACTACATTGCTTGGAGAAGTTGCCAAAGCAGTATAAGACTCCAAAGCATCTATCTGGATATTGAGAGGACCTTCCGGCTGTGAGTCGATGTCAAACTCCTGGCATGCTACAAAACTGAATGTGCACAGTGCAAGAATCAGTTGCATTAACGTGTTGCTATATAACTTTTTCATATATCTTTTAAATATTAGATTAGACAATTAATTACCATCCTGTGTTTTGAGGATTTAAGTTTGTATTCTTGTATAGTTCGCTTTGAGGGATCGGATACAGATACATGCAATCTCTCCAGTTACGGGTTTCGTAAAGGTTCTTGTAGAAGTTGAACGTACCGTCCGCCTGTTTCTCGATCTTTACTCCGTATAGTTCCCGCTGGGTAGTATCGGCAATCTTCCATCTCCGTACATCCCAGAAACGATGATCTTCGAAAGCAAACTCTACACGCCATTCATTGTACAGGCGTTCCATGAATTCATCTTTTCCCATGGAAGGAATCAACGGCATATCGGCATTCTTTCTCACTTCATTGATGGCCCACAGAGCAGAATACTTATAAGTCTCATCTGTGTAATTGACATCATTGAAAGCGTTGACCATAGATTCCGCATACGTTAGTAATGTTTCCGCATAGCGGTAAATCACCCAATGATGCTTGCTGACAGCTTCTTTACCCGGTTCAAAGCTAGTAGCTTCCTGAATGTACTTGCGCAGGAAGTATCCTGTCGGTGAACCGCCTTGTGATACGATTCCGTCGTCGGCGCCACCTTTGAAGGTTTCAATGGTGTAGTCTTTAAACGACATTCCGTTGGCAAGAATAGCGCGGTAGAAACGTTTGTCACGATTCTCATAAGGTGATTGCGGGTCAAATGCAGGGTCTTCGCAAACCCATCCTGTGTTTTCTAGGGTTACTTTGTAACCGTTGACTGTCTCGAATGCGTCCACAAGGTTTTGTGATGGGTAATTGCTGTATGGGATAAGACTGGAAGTGCGTGTTCCCGCAGTCATGCGAAGCGGGAGATTAAACATTTCGAAGTCCGAATCATCACCATTGATCCTCATCAGTACAACTTCTTTTGAGTCGAGGTTGTTGGCACTCTCCTGGGGGTCGAGAGAGTAAAGCCCTGTGTTGATAATATCTATTGCTGCTTTGGCAGACTTTTTCCACAATTCGGTATCCATAGAAGGATTATGTAGCTTACTGGCAGCATATAGCAGTGCTTTTGACTTTACTGCCATTGCAAAGCCTTTGGTCACTCTGCCGATTTCTGCTCCCGGTTCGTTTACATAGCTGTCCGGCAAGTTATTGGCAGCGTCGTCGCATTCACTGACAATGAAGCTGATAACTTCGCTGAATGGTGTCTTGCCGATTGTATTGGCTTCCTCTTCAGTCAGTACTTCCAATGGCATGGCGATGTCACCGTAGCGGCGTGCCAGTTCAAAGAAGTAGTGTGCCCGCAGCACTCTGGCTTCGTAAGGGAAATATTTCAGCTGCTTCATCCAGTTTGTATATTGTCCGTCGTGCTCGTAGCGTGTGAAGTCCACTTGGGCAATCTCTGCTATAAAGCTGTTGGCAGCACGTATACCGCGATACAGGGTCCATGAATCGTCATAAGTTTTAATAGGCGACCAGTTACCGTTATTGGTATTCTGGATATTATCTGCATAGGCTCCGAATTCGCCGTCATCACTGGCACAGTCGCGCATGGAATATCTGTCTTCGGTGAAAATTCCGCCGGAGGTCGCAAACAGTTGGTAGCCTTGTGGCATGTATGAGTATACGTGGGTAAGCATTGATTTGCTTGTACCGAAATACTTGTACATGTCTTCTTTTGTCTTCAGGTTGTTCGTTTCATCAAAGTCAAGGTAGTTGCACGAAGCAAAGACCAACGAAGACAAAATGGTTAAGAGTATGTATTTGGTTCTCATAATGTTCATTTGTTACTTTGCATTAAAAATTAAGTTTGATACCTGCCCAATAACTTCTTGTCGACGGATAAGCGATGCCAAGTTGTTCCGGATCGGCAAAATGGATATTGTCTAATGAGAACAGATTGGTGCCTTGTACGAATACTTTCAGGTCGGCAAAGCGAGTCTGCGATTTCGGGAAAGTATAAGCTACCAATAGGTTACGCAGTTTCAGGAATGAACCGTCACGGTACCACAGTGAGCTGGCGCGATAGTTATTCAAGTTTTCTTGAGTAGTCAGTCTCGGCATGGTTGCATTGGTCTTATTCTCCGGTGTCCAGCTTATTTCTTCATTCAGGAATGTATTTGAAATGTTGCCATTGCTTACAAGTGGACTATAAAGCGGACTGTTGAGCAATGAAACAGTGACTCCGGTCATTCCCTGGAAATCAGCGGAAAGCTCCAGTCTCTTGTATGAGAAGTTCAGATTGAATCCGAAATAGAAGCGTGGAACAGATGAACCGAACATTTTCACAACGTCTTTCTCGTCGATGCGGTTGTCACCGTTCTGATCTTTGTATTTCACGTCACCGGGAGCTACGTCCGAGAAGGTTTGTTGCGGACTGTTGTTGATTTCCTGCTGGCTGTTGAAGAAGCCGATAGCTTCCAGGCCGTACATCTGTCCGATACGGTTGCCCTTGGTATACAAGTAGTCGTATTCCTGATATGCCTGATTTACATTGACTACCTCTGTGTTCAGATATGACATGCTTGCGCCAATGCCATAATGGAAATCACCGATCTTATCATTCCAACTCAAAGAAGCATCCAGTCCTTTGTATTTATAGATTCCTTCGTTCACCTGACCTACTGTGATACCGATAATACCGGAAGTAGAATTGGCACCTGACACAAGTATATCCGAACGTTTTTCGTAGAAACCTTCTACTGTTGCATTCAAACGATTATCAAAAGCGGCGAGATCAAATCCGAAAGTCGCTTTCTGTGATTTTTCCGCTACCAGGCCGATAACCGGCAGATCGCCTTCACTGCCACCGGACTGTCCTCCGGCATTCACTCCGAAGTTATAACCGGCACCGCCGCTGCCATAAGACTGACGCCATAGTTCGTGGCTCAGATTGCCGTCCCATCCGGACAGACCGTAAGAGGCGCGAATCTTAAAGAGATTGATCGGTGTCACCTTTTCCATAAATGCTTCGTTGGAAACGATCCATGCAGCGGAAACGGCAGGATAGTTCGAGTATTTGTCTCCGTCGGGCAGGTAAGCTGATCCCGAGCGGTTGAATACGGCATTGAGGCTGTAACGGTTGTCGTAAGTATATGTGGCGTTCACCAGCACAGACTGATTCTTCTGAGAGTTGTTTCTGCCGTTTTTGACAACAGACTGCATATCATAAATCAATGCTCCTCCCACCTGATGTTTGCCAAAAGTGCGGTTATAATCCACCTTTGCCTGGAAATCGCTGCGTAGCATCAGTCTTTCGAAAGGTTGTGTATGTCCCAGTGTTTCGGAGTCTGTACCATAAATGGCAGGAGTTGTCACCAGTGTACCATCGCTGGTGATACTTGCATTGCTGTTCATGTAACGATACTCTTTATTGGTGGTTTCATTCATTCCTCCGATATTATCGAAAGAGACGGATGCTTCGGCTGCCAGCCCTTTGGTCAACGCACTTAAATCCTGACGGATGCTCAGGTCGGCGAGTAATGTTCCGTATACGTTACGGATGTGTCCGTAGTCTTTCAACAGAGCTACCGGATTACCGGTTCCGTACACAGAACTACCTCCATAAATGCCATTCTCATAACGAATGGGGAATGCAGCGGATGGAATGCCATAGATTTTGTTGAAAATAGCGCTGCGTCCATAGCGGGTACCTCTGAATTCTTTCAGTCTGCCTACAATGCCGGCTTTCAGCAATGTGCTTTCCGTCACTTTTACGTCCAGATTGGTACGTACGGTCAGACGTGTGTCTGTAGGTGTAGTGTCGAAACGTGTATCTTCCGTGTTTTTCTTCAACATGGAGCGATCCCGGTAATAGTCAACTACCGTGTAAAAACGGAACTTGTCACTACCTCCGCTGAAAGACATTTTCAGGTTGTGGGTCAATCCTGTGTTGTTCAGCGTTTCATTCCACCAGTCTACATTCGGATAGTCATACGGATAGATTCCTGTCCGGAAAGCATCCAGTTCCTGTGCATTGTAGCGTGCAGGCAGACCGTCTCCGCTTAATGCGGTGTTAAGAGCGTTCGCATACGTATAGGCATCTGCGAAGTCCGGAGAACGGAATTGGGTATTGACACCGAAATTATAGTCCACATTTACCTTCAGACCATTGCTTATTCCGCGTTTAGTCGTAATCAGTACTACTCCATTCGCACCACGCATACCGTAGAGAGCAGCGGCTGCCGCATCTTTCAGAACGTAGCATGATTCGATTTCCATCGAAGTGATGTCACTGATATCACGTGGGAAACCATCAATTAATACTAGCGGGGCATTTCCGTGTATAGAGAGGGTGGATACGTTATCGGCTGACGAGCCTGTACCCTGATATACATTCAGACCTGCCACTTTTCCATACAAAGCTTTGCTGATATCTATGTACGGGGATTTTTCGAATGCGGAAGCATTGACTCCGTTGATAGAGTAACTGCTGGTCTGGGAAGATACGTTCATCTGGTAGCCGATGCTCAGTGTATCTGCCAGCTGCATTTCCGAAGCAGCTTTCGATGTCTGTGCATTCAGGGATACCGAACCTCCCAGGAGCAGAGTGATTAATATATAATTTATTTTATTCATTGTTCAAACGATATTAGTTAACGTGTCATTTACCAGCCCGGGTTTTGGGTCATTCCATATTGCTTGTTGATTTCCTCCTGAGGAATCGGAGCCAGATACCACTTGGTATCCCAGTTGGTAGCCCAGTAATGGTCTCCCAGTTCGATCTTCTCGAAGGTGAACTCAGTCGGATTGTTCAGGTCGTTACCTCTGCTTCTGAGTCCGTACAACTTCTTCTTGAAGTCGCTCTGACGGTCTCTGCGAACGAGGTCGAACCAGCGTACTTCTTCAAATCCTAATTCGAGTGCTCTTTCTCTCAGTACTGCTTCGAGGAACTGATCGTGATTCATCGTCTTGGAAAGTTCCGGCAGACCTACTCTCTTTCGTACATCGTTTACCATTTTGTAAGCCTCGTCGGTAGGGCGTCCGTTGACTTCGTTGAGTACTTCCGCATATCCCAGCATGATTTCCGCCAGACGGGTGTGTGACCATTGTACCGGACCTTCGCGATCGTTGTTTTCCTGTAAGATGTACTTCATGATCAGGAATCCGCTACCGTCTTTGTAGTCGGCATGGTTGATATAAACAGGAGCTGTTGTTCCGTTGCAGTAGGTGTCTCCGGGACAAGCTACATTTTCATACAGACGTGGGTCGCGGGTGGGCACCATTTCGCCTTTTGTAAAGAACGGTTGCTTGGAGGGTGACTTCCAGTCGAAATTTGCCGGAAAATCAGTTCCGTCTTCCCACGGAAACATATCTACATAGTTCAATGTAGGGCCGCTGTAATAACGTTGGCCGATAAAGCTGCTGTGAACATCGGAGCCATATCCTTGACGGGTAGAGATTAATATTTCTGTTCCGCCGCGGTTGTAGTAGGCCTGACGATAGGCCAGACGTCTTGCCCGGTGCGTCTCTTCCGTAGGTTGAATCAGTTCGTATTCGTGCCGTTTTTGTAATTCTGTGAAAAAGGCTGCGCCTGCTTCGGCGGCATCTTTCCATCGTTGGTCGCTGTAATTTCCGTAACAGGTATATTCGTCTGCTTCCGGATGCCATTTAGTGTTTGAGTTGAAAGTCGGACTGGCTGCCCATTGCAATACCTTGAACTTTAATGCCATCGCTCCTGCCAGGGTCATACGTCCGTCATCTGCTTTCTCGGCTTTCCAGGCCAGATTGGAGTTGATGGCTTCGTTGAGCAATCCTACGATCTTCTCTACCGTTTCGGCAAAAGTGATACGGGGGAAATTCATTGTCTCGTTTACGTCTACATAGTGGTCCAGCCATGTCACACCGCCTACATATCTCAGCATTTCGAAATAGCAGAGGGAGATCAAAACTTTGGCTTCCGCGATCCGCTCGCTTTTCTCGCTGGCTGTCATGTCGGGCACTTTTTCTACGTTCTCAATGTACAACCAGGCATAACGGATTGTAGTCCAGTCGGATTTGCTTCCATAACGGTAAGCGGAATTTTTGGGAACATTGTTGGCGCTGAGTGCTCCGTTGTAATAGAGCTTGACAGGACCGTCACTGATATTATCACGGAAACTATAACATAAGTCTGTGATTGATTCAAGTATGTTCACACCCAATTTGTAGTCAGAGCCGGTCGGTAGCCCATAAGGTAATCCGGTATATGCTTTGGTCAGCACCTTTTCGGCATTTATTTTCGAAGAGAACATTTCTTCGGTAGTCGCTCCGGAACTCTCAGGCTGGTCGCCCAGAAATTTATCCCCGAAGCTGATTTCAGAACAGGAGGAGGCTATCAGTACGCAACCCAATGCTATTCCGAGTCCTTTTATTATTCTATTCATACAGTCGTTTTTTAGAAGTTAAGATTTAAACCGAAGCTATATACTTTGATCAGCGGATAATCTCCGAATCGGTTAGGATCACTTTCCGGATCAAGATATTTAAGCGGTGAGAAGGTCAGCAGGTTGTAGCCGCTGAAGTTTAATCCGAGTGAGCTGAGGCCCAGTTTCTTCAGGAATTTCTTTCCGGTGATGGTATAACCGAAGCTCAGGCTCTTCAAGCGGAGATAGGAAGCATCCACCAACCAGAGGGTAGAGGGTTCGGAGTTCCAGCTTTCCGATTCTTCCGACGGACGCGGATAAGTAGCTCCCAGTTGGTTTTCCGGAGTCCAGCAACCGTCGTAGAAGTAGGTCAGCAAACCACGCTTTCCGGCATTCGTATAAGGGATACGGTATTCGATGTCATACATTCTGTTAACGTTCTTGGAACCCACCCATTGCATGGTGAAGTTGAATCCTTTCCAGTCGAATCCCATGTTCATACCGAAAACGTATTCCGGACGGGTAGCATAACCTGCTACGCTCTTGTCATTACCGTCCACGATGTGGTCTCCGTTGAGGTCGGCGTACATGGCGTCACCCGGATATACCTTCTGATAAGGCTGAGGCAGTTCCGGCTTTAAGGTCAGTTCGCCGTCGGCTCCGGTGATGAAGTCGCTGTACTGATAGAGACGGATGTAGTTGTATACTCCGGTCTGGCGTCCGGTAGAGCCACCGGTCTGGTTCATATAAGAGAATTGCTTGGGCACTTCGTCCATATAGAGGATTTTGTTGCGTGCGAAAGAGACGTTGGCATCCACATTATAGGTGAAATCCTTTCCGATCTTATCGCGCCAGCCGAGAGAAACTTCGTAACCGTGGTTGTCTACCTTACCAATGTTCAGGTTAGGCAGTGCAGTTGCGATGATGCTTGGGGTCGATTCCGGAGAGATCAGAATACCTGTGCGGTGTTCGATAAAGTAGTCGAAGGTAGCGGACAGGCGGCTGTTGAAGAACTTAAGATCAATACCGTAGTTCTGCTTGTCGGCTGTTTCCCAGGTTACTGCCGGGTTACCCATACGTGAGATGGCTGCTGCCGATTGGGAAATCGGATTGTCCACACCGAAGCTGTAACTGCCCGATGATCCCCATACGGCAGGCATGTACATAAAGCGTGAGTCTACTCCCTTGTCGTTACCTACACGTCCCCAGGATGCTCTGAGTTTTAGGTAGTCTACGATTTTTTGGTTTTCCATAAACTTCTCGGCAGTTGCGATCCATCCGGCAGAGAAGGAAGGGAATACACCGAAACGTGTGCTGCCCGGAGCAAAGTTCTCCGAACCGTTGTAGCCGACGTTTACGTCGAGCAGATATTTACTTTGATAGGCATAAGTAGCACGTCCTACCAATCCTACGTAGTTACGGGGCAGATAAGTGTAGCTGTCCGGATAATAGTTACGCGACTGATTGTAAAGGAACAGACCGGATATTCTGTGGTCGCCGAATGTACGGTCATAGTTGATACGTCCTTCCAGATACCAGTTCTGTCCGCGTCCGCTGCTTTCCGAGTAAGTGAGCGGAGTATCGCTGCCGCTGGGTACATAGATAAGTGATTTATCGTAGTCGGGATCGGTCTGTGACATCGTACCGTTGGTGTCAAAGTATGATTTGTAGTACACAGTCTGCGCTTCGATGGCGCCTCCCGTACGTACTTTTTCCAGTTTGAATTTATTGTCGTAAGCACCTTTCACGGAAACGCTCAGTCCCGGAGTGATAAAGTCCAGTTTCTGTGTGATGTCCAAATCCAGATTCAATGTCGTGTCATACGTTTGATTGTAACCTTGTCCGTAGAATACGAACATACCGTCACGCATCACTTCTCCCAGCGGAACCATATCTTTAGGAATCAGTGTACGTACTCCGTTGATAAATCCCGGTCCGGCAAACGGATGTGACCAGATCTGTGCGATTACCCAGGGGTTTTGGTCTTCTCCTGTACCCGAAACGACGCTGCGCGGTTCCTGTATCTTACCTAAAACACCACCGACACCGAGTTTCATCGAAGTGGTCTTGGTCAGATTGGCATCGATATTGGCGCGGTAGTTATAGCGGTTGTAACGATAGTTATTGTCGTACATTTGTCCGGGAAGTTCTTTCAGAAGTCCGTTCTGATAAGTATAACCTACTGAGATGAAGTATCGTACATTATCGCTACCACCGGAGATATTTAGGTTGTTCTGGCTTTGAAGATAGATATTATTAAAAATATACTTCTTCCAGTCCATACTGGGATACATGATGGGGTCTGAGCCGGTGCGATAGGCTTCTACCTGTTCCGGAGTGAAGTATAACTTAGGATTCGTAACGTGGTCCATCTCCTGCTTCATATTCCAGAAGCGTGCGAACTCGTAACTTCCGGTCTGCTCTACCAGTGAGATGGGCTGTTGCAGACCCAGTTTGGTGCTGGCGGAAATCTGCGTTTTGCCTGCTTTACCTCTTCGGGTGGTGATCAATACAACGCCATTAGCACCTCTTACTCCGAATACAGCGGTGGAAGAGGCGTCTTTCAATACTGAAATACTTTCGATTTCGTTCGGGTCGATTTGTGAAAACTCACGTTCTATTCCGTCTACTAAAACCAGGGGCTTGGATTGTGAATCATTTAATGAACCGACACCACGTACGTAGATGGCAGCAGCATCTTTACCTGGTTGTCCGGTAGTCTGTACGGAAGATACACCCGGCAATGCTCCTGCGAGGAGGTTCGTGATACTTGTTGCCGGAGATTTGATCAGCTCTTTGTTGTCAATGGAGGAGACGGCACTGGTAAGCATGCGCTTGTCCTGATTACCGTAGGCGATAGCTACAACTTCCACTTCACCGAGGTTCTGTGCATCTTCTTTTAAGGAAACATTGATGATTGTCCTGTCTCCGACCACGATCTCCTGGGTTACATACCCGATAAAGGAAATGTTCAATACGGATTTTTTGTTTGGGGCGACGATCGTAAAGTTACCGTCAAAGTCTGTGATTGTCCCAATGCTCGTGCCTTTCACAGTCACATTAGCTCCGGGAACGCCTTCTTTGAGTGTTTCATCCGTTACTCTACCCTTAATTGTGATACCTTCCGGGGGCAAGGCATACATCAACGGTATGAATAAAAGAAACGTAACAAGAAAGCAGAATCTTAAATTGAGCGCGTTTCTCATACTGTTTAATTTGATAGGTTAATAATATATTTAGTTTATAGTTAGGTCAACCGGGTTGGGGGTGACTTTTATTCTCTTTATTCTCTCTTCAGTTTCTAAATATATCCTTTGCTTATGTGCAATAAGGTTAACTTCATTTATCTTTTAATGATGATGCAAAATTAGGGGTGATGTGAAAAATGGACGTGCAATATTCACCAAATTAGGTGCACAAATAGCTAGAAACACTATCTGTAACAAATGGGTAGACCTTGATACAAAATTATAGACGGAATGGAAAAGGAGGCTTTGTAAGGAACAATAAAAAAGCCCATCCTGTTATGTTGCACATAGGCAATAACAGGATGGGCATCTGATTGGTTCTTCTCTTTGGAGAATATGTCTTGTCTAGAAGCTGAAGCTTAATCCTCCCAGGAAGTTAAGACCTTCTGTAGGATAGCCCAGATAATACTGGTATTTCTTATTGAGGATATTATTAATCCGGGCATACACGGATACTCCTTTGAACACATTATAGCTGGCTCCGGCATGTAGGTCGCTGACTGCTGCGGCTTTAATGCCTTCTACCTTTGTGCGTCCGATATAATCGTAACCGAGATTGATATTCAGTCCTGTGATCGGGCGGAAGTCTGCGCTGAAATTAATTTCGCAGGCGGGTTTCATATACAGGCTGTATTTTTCTTTCGCATCCCAGTTACGGTAAGTTCCAGCAGCGGACAATGCAATGAGGTCTTTGTATTCATAGCTGATCTTCATACCAGCGTAGAAGTTGTTGGCATTGCTAAATTCCAGATTCAGATATTGATGTGCTGTGACCGGGGACGAGGAATTCCCTTCCTGAGCATCACCAGCAAGTGAGGGATCATAGTTGACAAATGTTTCTTCCTGCACCTCAAAGAAATCGTCTTTCAAATCCTGATAACCGCCATACAGATTAATCCATAATCCGGGATAAGGACTCGCTTTAAATCCTATTGCTGCATTCAGCTGTTCGTACGTATCGAGAATAGGGGCTGCCGGCAAGGCATAAGGACAGATCGTTTCCAGTCTGCGGAAATCGTTGACCAGTTTGCCTCCGGTAGCTTGCGCATAGAGTACGTAGCTGTCGGAGAAGATATACTGTGCTGTTACATCCGGAGACACGCGGAATGATTTACCGCTGCCGAATGAGAGATCTACATTGGCTCCTGCACGCAGATTCCAGCTGTCGCTGCTAAGTTTATAATGCGGATTCAGTGCCAGAGTGGTACGGTTCTCATATACCTGGAGGTCGTCAGCAAGTTTCAGGTCTTTATTGTAGATGAGATTACGCATGTCCAATCCGATGTTGATGCTCTGTTCGTCGCTGATAGCGCCGCTGATCAATCCTTTGGTATGCACTTGTGTTTCTCCGACTTTGTCATTGAAAAAGAAAGTGTTATTGTTCTGACGGTTGTACATCATCAGATTGGTTTCCGCTTCGAACTGTATGGGATAATTTTCATCTGTCGATTTTACTCCCAGATGGAAGTCTCCTGAAGTAAACTTCTGCTTGCCGGGCTGAACCGGAGAAAGGTTGAAATTGCTGAGTCCGAAATTAGCGGCGATGTTGAAATCTACCTTGTTGAACTGGTGGATATAATCGATATTCGCACGGGTACGGTAATAATAAGCGTTCCATTTCGTGTCTGCTTCCGGCATAGTCAGTTTGCCATCCATTCCGTCCATCTGAAAGCGGACGTTCAACTTGTCCCTGTCCGACAGACGGAACAGGTAATTGGCAAGGAGATCCAGATTACCGTAGTTTCCATATCCGGCGCGTATATATCCGGGCTTGCTGCCGGGCTGCACTTCCGTTCCTACATAGGGACGCATTAGGTCGGCAGGAATAGAGGTAGCCGGGAAGAAAGTAGTGGCATATTCCACTTCCTTTTTGCTGACGGTAGGTTCTTCCACTTTGGGCAGCACATTCACTTTGGAAGCATCCAGAATGTCGGGATTATATTCCTGTTCTACGACGACCGTGCGGTTCATGGTCGTATCTTTCGGCTGAGTATTCTGTGCCTGGAGGTTGAACGGCATCAGAAATGCCAGTGTAAAGCCTCCTGCTATATAAAGAGTTCGTTTCATACTTTTCAATCTTTACTTGTTTAGTTTCTTTAGTCTGTCTTCAATCATGCTCTCGATATCGTCATTGCCCTGGTAATTCTGTTGCAGACTCAGCAGATACTGGCGTGCGTCGAGGTCTTTACCCATAGCGACATATACGTCCGACAGGAGGACAAAGCTGCGTGCCAGCCAATAAGCGTGTGGCGTACTCTGTTCGATGTAGTTGAGCAGCTCTTTTTCTGCCGCCGCATATTCTTGGGCATCGTAAAGTGCTTGGGCAACCTGGTATTTAGCTTCGGCACCATAAGAATTACGGGTATCTTTGGCCAGTTCGCGGAAATCATCCAATGCTTTCTTGTCTGCTTTCTGATTCTTATAAGCCTTCGCACGATAATAAAGAGCTTCATTCTTCAGTTCCGGACTAAGCTTGGCTTCAGCCAGCACCTCGGTTGCTGCATGAATTGTTTCCACATCGTCTCTCAGCAGGAAGGCACAGCGCAGGATGCCGGTTTCGGCAAGCTGGCGGCGTTCTACATTGGTAGCTTTTTCTTTCAGCATCTTGTAGCTTGCCAGAGCTTCTGCCATCTGTTGCTGGTTGAACTGTACTTCCGCACGCATGATCAGCGCTTCTTCTGCGAATGGATTATTCGGATATTCAAGCAATTTTCCGGAGTGGAGGAGCACCATATCATAATTCTTCTGCTCATTTCCAATCTGGCAGAGGTAATAATGTGCATTCAGGCTAAATGCTCCTTCTGGGAAAGTTTGCAGATATTTATTAAGGCTGCTCTTGGCTTCTTCTGTTCTGCCACGTGCATAAATCTTTTCGGCAGCCGCATACGTAAGTGAGTCCTGTTCGCTGGCGTCAAAGCGGATGTGTCCCGGCATCGCATTGGCTAAAGCCGCAAATTCATCGATACGGTTCAAATCTACATAGATAGATTTCATATCGCGCATTGCCAGGCGGGCTTCTTCGCTGCCCGGATATTTCTCAATCACTTGTTTGTACGCATTGATTGCCTGGTCGAAGTTGCCGTTCTGATAATACAGCAAACCGATTTCAGCCGCAGCTTTCCGGCTGACGGGGCTTTCGGGATATTTCTCCAGCAATTCCTTGAAAGAGGTAATAGCCTGACCGTTGTTATCCATCAGTACATAAGAACGTCCTTTCTCGTAGATGGCATTCACTGCGTATGGAGAAGAAGGATATTTGCCGACCAGTCTGTTCAGAAGAGTGATCTTACCGGTATAGTCTTTCTGTAAACCGGATACCAGTGCCAGCTGATAGAATGAGTAATCGCCGGAAGGAGTATTCATTTGTTCGGCTTGCGAGTAGTAGTGCTTGGCTTCTTCAAAGTTGCGCACATTCAGATGACAGTCTCCGATACGGTTGTAGGCATCTGCAAGCGCTGTTCTGTTTTCGCCTTTTTCCAGTTGGATATACTTTTGGAAGTAATTGCTTGCCTGTGTATAGTCCTTACGATGGAAAGCAATGTATCCTAGGTTGTAGTTGGCGAGCGCATACATTTCATTATTGGGTTGCGTGGTCAGTTGCAGATAAGCGTTGAAATCGCGGGCGGCTTCCATCATCCGGTTGAGTCGGTAGTAAGATTCTCCGCACCAGTAATAAGCGTCCGCCTTTGTTTGGCGGTTGTACTGCCCGATGGCGATGGACTGGTTCAGATATTGGAGAGCCTGTTCGAAATTGGCATTGGCAAATGACTGTGTACCCAGTTGGAAGAGAATCTTTTGTTTGGCTTCCATGATTTGTGCACTCGGCTTGGCAATCCGTTCGATTGACTTTAAAGCAGCTTCGTAGCTGCGGGTATTCATATAAACTTCTACCAGATAGTTGCTTACTTTCTCGGCATACGGAGAAGTCGGGAATTCATTGAGGAATTTTTCAAAAGCAGTAACCGATTCACCGAAAGCGGAGTAGGATGTTTCGTGCAGGCAAAGTGCATAGTTGTAAGCGGCCTGTTCCTTAATCTGCAGGTTGGCGTTGGAGGCGGCTGCCTGTTCGAAAGCCATACGTGCCTTGTTTTTTCTGCCAGTTGCAGGTAAGAGAGTCCCATGTGCAGGTAAGCATTCTGGGTCAGTGCGTCGTTGGCGGTTGTCACTTGTCCCAGCATTTCGGCTGCTTTGGAGTAGACTTTTGTCTGGTAATAGGAGAGTCCCAGCATATAAAGTGCGTCCCGGCGGGGAGCAGAGTGATCTCTGTCCAGATAGCCGGTGAATGCTTCCACTGCCTGGTGATATTGTCCGAAATGGTAGTAAGCGTCTCCCAGAATGCGGTACATCTCGGCAGCGTGCTCGTTGTTCGGATAGGCCGACAGGTAGTTTTGTGCTACGATCTGCGCCTTATCATAGTTCTTTTTGATAGCATAGATTTCTGCTATGTAGTAAGGAACGAGTTCTTTGTACTTCGGGTCGTCCTGCAAAGGGAGGAAGTCTTTCAACGCTTCATCATAGCGCTTCTGAGTGTAGCGGATATAAGCGAGATAGTAACTGCAGTCCTTTGCATATTTGGGACTGCTGGCACGTAACGTTTCGAACCAGATGGCGGCTTCTTTCAGATTATCAGTCTTCATGTAGCAGGTTGCCAGTTGGTAGGTGCGGTCGTCGCGCTCCTCATTTCCCAGTAGATCGAGCCGTGTAGAATTAAAGAGTGCCAGGGCCTCATCATATTTCCCTTCGTAGAAGTAGCAGGAAGCCAGCAGTGAATAGATTCGGTTGGCATAGGGAGTATCCGGATAACGGTCGAGGTACTTGCGCAGTAACTCGATGCGGTTTTTGTCTTTCAGTTCATAAGCCGAACTGACTAACATATATTCTGCGTCCTGAAGGAGACTTGCTGTTGGCTTTTGCTTTACAAATGCTTTCAATGCAGGTATGGCAGCTGCATAATTTTTTTCCTGGAAAAGTTCTTTCCCTTCTTTATAAAGGTTGACAGGAGAGGTTATCTTTTCGCTTGTCTGTGCGGAGATGGCAATTGGTGCACAACACAACAAGGTGCAGATAATTCGTGATATTCTTTTCTTCATAATCTAGTGTTTTGACAAAAATACGACTATATCTTCCAACGAAAACCCTTTGAAAGTTATTTTATAATCATTTAAATCTTTATGTAAATTATCTCTCATCCATTTTGAATCCGAAATACTTATTCTTTTTGGACTCTTTTTTATCTTCCTGATGAGAGTAATTAAGTCTGATGTTGAATTTCATGTGATTGTTGTTTTATAATTATTGGTGGTTACAAAGATAATACGAATCTTAGTATTTTCCTCATTTAAAACGTTTTCTGATACCCAAAAGTTTAGTGCCCCTTTTAGTTAATTGTGTTGAGCCAGAAACTGTACAAGTCCCCGCCGAATGGAATCCAGCCCGAAATCTTCCGGACGTATCTCTGATAATGGCAGGAAGAAAGAATCTGCCACGTCATCCATTGCCGAGAAATGGCTCATGTCTTTTACGGTACAGAGAAAGAACATATCGAGCGTATGAACGGGAAAGCCGGAATAGATATAAATGTTCGGCAGGGAGAACTGATAGGTCGCTTTTTCTACCTTCAATCCTGTTTCCTCCCATACTTCCCTGCCTACTCCTTCTTCTCCTGTTTCGTTCATGTCGATAAATCCTCCGGGAAGGTCGAGTGTCCCTTTGGCCGGTTCTTTGGCACGGCGGCAGACCAGCAGTTCCTTTTTTTCATTCAGAATCAGTGCCACGGTAGCGGAAGACGGATTGAAATAATAAACAAAGCCGCAGTCTGTGCATTTCTTAGACTTCTCGTTGTTCACTTCGAAGTGCGGAGAACCGCATTCGGGACAGTACAGGAATTGGGCAAGAGGATGTTTCATCATAACTGATTTTATATAATAGATTGTTTGCCGACAAAAATATAAAATCTTTTCTTCAGATATGGAATAATGTGATTACAAAATGCTAAATACCCCGTCTTATTAGTATCATTAATAACAATCATATACAAATTAAAAGAATCAGACTATGAATAACAAAATGAATATTCCTTTATCAGGAATTATTCCTCCGTTGGTAACTCCCTTGTTGGACGATGATGTGTTGGATGTGGAAGGTTTGCAAAGATTGATCGAACATCTGATAGCAGGGGGAGTACATGCTCTTTTTGTGTTGGGAACTACCGGTGAATCACAGAGCCTCAGTTATAAATTGAGGATGGAAATGATTAAAAATACCTGCCGTATAGCGAAAGGACGGTTGCCGGTATTGGTATGTATTTCCGATACTTCGATTGTGGAGAGTGTGAACCTTGCCTGCCTTGCGGCAGATCATGGAGCCGATGCCGTCGTTTCCGCTCCTCCTTACTATTTTGCGACAGGTCAGCCCGAACTGATCGAGTTTTATGAGCATCTGCTGCCTCAGTTGCCGTTACCATTATTCTTGTATAATATGCCGACTCATACAAAGGTGAACTTTGCACCGGCTACGATTCAGCGGATAGCGGAGAATCCCGGCGTAATCGGTTTTAAAGACAGTTCGGCAAATACGGTTTATTTCCAGTCGGTGATGTATGCCATGAAAGATAATCCGGATTTCTCGATGCTGGTGGGACCGGAAGAAATTATGGCGGAATCCGTATTGCTGGGGGCTCATGGCGGCGTAAACGGTGGTGCGAATATGTTCCCCGAATTGTATGTGAGCTTATACAACGCTGCGAAGAATGCAGATATGGAAGAAGTGAGACGTTTGCAGGAAAAAGTAATGCAAATCAGTGCTACGATATATACGGTAGGGCAACATGGGTCCAGTTACCTGAAAGGTCTGAAATGTGCTCTCAGTCTACTTGGAATATGCAGCGATTATGTGGCTGCGCCTTTCCATAAGTTCGAACAACGGGAAAGAGGAAAAATATGGAAGGCACTTCAAAATTTGGGAGTTGATGTAGTGCTCAGGTAATTAATCAAGAAAAAATGAACGGCTATGTCTATTCTCGACATTATTATCTTTTTATTCTTCACGGGGGGAGTTGTTGTCTTCGGCTGCTCTTTCTTCAACAAGAAACGTTCGTCGGAGGAATTTACTTCGGCTGGACGTTCCCTTCCGGGTTGGGTTGTGGGAATGTCTATTTTCGCAACGTATGTAAGTAGTATCAGTTATCTGGCTTATCCGGGCAAGGCCTATATGTCCGATTGGAATGCTTTTGTATTCAGCTTGTCCATTCCGATAGCCTCGTATTTTGCTGCTAAATACTTTGTACCCTTTTATCGTTCTATCGGAAGCGTATCGGCTTACAGTTTTCTGGAAGAACGCTTTGGCCCCTGGGCGCGTGTATATGCGTCATCGTGTTATCTTTTGACGCAGGTTGCCCGGATGGGGTCTATTCTGTATCTGCTCGCATTGCCTATGAATGCCCTGCTGGGATGGGATATTAAGATGATTATCGCAGTAACCAGCGTTGCCATTATTGCCTATTCAATGCTGGGTGGTCTGAAAGCTGTGATATGGACGGAGGCGATTCAGGGATTTATTCTGATTGGTGGTGCGATAGCCTGCCTTTGTGTGCTGATGTTTAAAATACCCGAAGGGCCTGCGCAGGTATTTCAGATAGCCATTACTGACCAGAAATTCAGTTTGGGAAGTTTCGGCAGCAGTCTGACCGAGTCTACTTTCTGGGTATGCCTTATTTACGGTATATTTATCAATCTACAGAATTATGGTATCGATCAGAACTACGTACAGCGTTATCTGACGGCAAAGAGTGATAAACAGGCTAAGTTCTCCGCTCTCTTCGGAGGTTATTTGTTTATTCCGGTTTCTGCAGTGTTCTTTATGATAGGTACGGCATTGTATGCATATTACAAGACGTTTCCGGAACTGCTTCCGGCAGGGGTCGAGGGGGACGCGGTCTTTCCCTATTTTATTGTACATGCGCTTCCGACCGGACTTACCGGATTATTGATTGCCTCCATTTTTGCGGCGGGAATGAGTACGGTGGCTACAAGCATTACAAGTTCGGCTACTATCATTCTGACGGACTATTATGCCCGTTATATAAATAAGAAACCGACAGAAAAACAATCGGTGAGAGCCTTGTATGTTTCGAATGTACTGATCGGAATAATCGGTATTTTCATAGCGCTGGCATTTCTGAACGTAGAGAGTGCGCTGGATGCCTGGTGGGCTTTGTCCTCCATTTTCAGCGGTGGTATGCTGGGACTCTTCCTACTGGGGTATATTTCAAAGAAGGCGCGGAATGTTGACGCCGTTTTGGGAGTGATCTGTGGCATTATCGTTGTCGTCTGGATGAGCTTATCTCCTATCTTCTTTAAAGATGGTTTTATGAGCGAATATGCAAGCCCGTTTCATGCTAACCTGACTATTGTCTTCGGAACCATTGTTATCTTTTTGGCAGGCTTTCTCAGTATGTGTTTACTGAAAACAAAGAAGTAGAAGAAGGCAGCTTCACTGGCAGGCATATTGGTTTCATCTATTATCCGATAGAATTATTCGATTGGACTTTTTTTGCAAAGGCGGGGTTTCCGCCTTTATCTTTGCATCAGAAACAAAAAACAAAACGATGTTTCTGATGTTATAAGTCAAATCAATTAATAACAATAAAAGCAATAAAGAGTATGGAACCAATTTTAAATTCTCAACTTCCTGAATTCAGTGTTCAGGCTTTTCAAAACGGAGCTTTCAAGACAGTAACCAACAACGACCTGAAAGGTAAATGGGCAATCCTTTTCTTCTACCCTGCAGACTTTACATTTGTATGTCCGACAGAATTGGTAGATATGGCTGACAAATATGCTCAGTTCCAGGAAATGGGTGTGGAAATCTACTCGGTAAGTACTGACTCGCATTTCGTACACAAAGCCTGGCATGATGCTTCCGAAAGTATCCGTAAGATCAAATACCCGATGCTGGCAGACCCGACAGGCGCTTTGAGCCGTGCACTGGGTGTATATATCGAAGAAGAAGGTATGGCTTACCGCGGTACATTCGTAGTAAACCCGGAAGGAAAGATTAAAGTGGTGGAACTGAATGATAACAATATTGGTCGTGACGCCAGCGAATTACTTCGCAAAGTAGAAGCCGCACAGTTTGTGGCTACTCACGACGGAGAAGTTTGCCCGGCTAAATGGAAGAAGGGCGAATCTACTCTGAAGCCAAGCATTGACCTTGTCGGTAAGATTTGATAGATCTTGATAATGTGTGTGAAGGGCCGGTAACGGAGACGCTGCCGGCCCTTCTTTTAAAAGAATGAAAGGAGAAAGAGAGATGTTAGAACCTGCATTAAAAGAACAACTGAAGGGTATTTTTGCCGGACTGGAGGCTGACTTTACCTTTGATATATCCGTATCAGCCAGTCATGAAAGCCGTGCCGAATTGCTGGAATTGCTGAGCGATGTAGCCGAATGTTCCGATCACATTACTTGTATGGTAAATGAAGGAAGCGGACTTAAATTTACGATAGGAAAGAATGGTAAACCTACAGGAATTACTTTCCGTGCTATCCCCAACGGACATGAGTTTACTTCTTTATTACTCGCCATCCTGAATCTGGACGGTAAGGGAAAGAATTTTCCGGATGAGGCTGTCTGCAACCGTGTGAAAGCCTTGAAGGGTCCGATACACTTAGTGACCTATGTCTCACTGACTTGTACCAACTGTCCGGATGTAGTTCAGGCATTGAATGCAATGACCACACTGAATCCTTCCATTACTCATGAAATGGTTGACGGTGCACTGTATCAGGATGAAGTGGATGCCTTGAAGATACAAGGCGTACCTTCTGTATTTGCCGATGGAAAACTGCTTCATGTAGGTCGTGGCGAATTTGGTGAATTGCTTGCTAAACTGGAAGCGCAATACGGTATTGATGAAACCAAGGTGGAGACGGAAGTGAAGGAATATGATGTTATCGTAGCCGGTGGCGGTCCTGCCGGAGTATCGGCAGCCATCTATTCTGCCCGTAAAGGCTTGCGCGTGGCGATTGTTGCCGAGCGTGTCGGCGGACAGGTGAAAGAGACGGTAGGCATTGAGAATCTGATTTCGGTTCCCGAAACAACAGGAAGCGAACTTGCCGATAATCTGAAAACGCATCTTCTGCGTTATCCTGTTGATTTGTTGGAACAGCGTAAGATAGAAAAGGTAGAACTTGCCGGAAAAGATAAACTGGTAACTACTTCCGTAGGAGAGAAATTCATTGCTCCTGCATTGATTATCGCTACAGGTGCAAGCTGGCGAAAACTGAATGTTCCCGGCGAGAACGATTATATCGGGCGTGGAGTCGCTTTCTGTCCTCATTGCGACGGTCCTTTCTATAAAGGAAAGCAGGTTGCGGTAGTGGGCGGTGGAAACTCCGGCATCGAGGCAGCCATTGACTTGGCAGGTATCTGTTCTAAAGTCACCGTCTTTGAATTTATGGATGAACTGAAAGCGGATAATGTCCTTCAGGAAAGACTTAAATCTCTGCCGAATGTGGAAGTATTCGTGAGTTCGCAAACGACAGAAGTAATCGGTAATGGCGATAAACTGACAGCCTTGCGCATCAAAGACCGTAAGACGGAAGAAGAACGTTTGGTAGAACTGGACGGAGTATTCGTGCAGATCGGACTTTCCGCCAATAGCAGCGTTTTCCGTGATATTGTGGAAACAAACCGACCGGGTGAAATCGTTATCGATGCGCATTGCCGTACCAATGTGACGGGAATCTATGCAGCCGGAGACGTATCGACCGTACCTTACAAACAGATTATTATTTCTATGGGCGAAGGTGCGAAAGCTGCCCTTTCTGCCTTTGATGACCGCGTGCGGGGGCTGATTGTATAAGTAATGGCCACAGAGATTGTAAAAAGTCTCTTGTGGCTTTTATTTTTTTCTTACCTTTGTGATTCTAATATTTAACCCCCAATGAGAAACATGAAAAAGATATTCTTACTGATTTCCGCGATCTTGTTAATTGTTCCGGTGCAGGCTCAGCGTACGTTGAGACTGATGACCTATAACATTAAAAATGCAACAGGCATGGATGGTGTCTGTGACTTCCAGCGTATTGCAAATGTGATTAATAACGCTTCTCCTGATGTGGTAGCCGTGCAGGAAGTAGATAGCGTGACCAATCGGAGTAATCAGAAATATGTATTAGGTGAGATAGCCGAGCGGACGCAGATGTATGCCTGCTTTGCTCCGGCTATAGATTATGATGGCGGAAAATACGGAATCGGTCTGCTGTCAAAGAAAGCTCCGCTTCACTTGCAGGCTATAGCTTTGCCCGGCAGGGAAGAAGCCCGTGCATTGATCTTAGCGGAGTTTGAAGATTATATTTACTGTTGCACTCATTTATCCCTTACGGAAGAAGACCGGATGAAGTCATTGGAGATTCTGAAAACTTTTGCTGCTTCCTATAAAAAGCCTCTTTTTCTGGCAGGAGACATGAATGCGGAGCCGGAATCGGATTTTATCAAAGAGTTGCAGAAAGAATTTCGGATACTCTCTAATCCCAAACAACACACTTTTCCTGCTCCCGCCCCAAAGGAGACTATTGATTACGTGGCGGCTTTTAAGCAGAATGATAAAGGATTTGCCGTCGTCTCTTCGGAAGTGGTGAATGAACCTGTAGCATCCGATCATCGCCCTATTGTTGTGGAACTGCGCACAGCCGAAAAGGCGGATAAGATATTCCGTACTAAACCCTATTTGCAGAATCCGGTTGGAAATGGAATGACCGTGATGTGGGAAACCACTGTTCCTGCTTATTGTTGGGTAGAATACGGTACGGATACGACTCAATTAAAGCGTGCGCGTACTATTGTTGACGGACAGGTAGTCTGCAATAACAAGTTACATAAAATACGGCTGGATGATTTGCAGCCCGGTCAAAAGTATTATTATCGTGTCTGTTCACAAGAAATGTTGCTTTATCAGGCATATAAGAAAGTTTTCGGAAATACTGCCCGTTCTGCTTTCAGTGAATTTACTCTGCCTGTAACCGGTACGGATTCTTTTACTGCTGTTGTGTTCAATGATCTGCATCAGCATACCCATACTTTCCGGGCTTTGTGCAGGCAAATTCAAGATATTGACTATGATTTTGTTGTTTTCAACGGTGACTGTGTAGACGACCCGGCAAGTCATGATCAGGCAACTGCCTTTATCAGTGAACTGACCGAAGGAGTGCACGGAGATTGTATCCCGACTTTCTTTATGCGGGGGAATCACGAAATCCGGAACGCTTATTCTATCGGTTTGCGTGACCATTTCGATTATGTAGGTGACAAGACTTATGGCTCTTTCAACTGGGGAGATACCCGTATTGTCATGCTGGACTGTGGAGAAGACAAAACAGACGATCATTGGGTCTATTATGATTTGAATGATTTCACCCAGTTACGTAATGAACAGGTCGGTTTTCTGAAGAAAGAACTGGCTGCCAAAGAATTTAAGAAAGCGAAGAAACGTATCCTTCTGCACCATATCCCTCTTTATGGTAATGATGGAAAGAATCTTTGTACTGAACTATGGACTAAGCTGCTGGAAAAAGCTCCTTTTGATATCTGTCTGAATGCTCATACTCATAAGTATGCTTATCACCCGAAAGGTGAATTGGGGAATCATTATCCGGTTATTATAGGTGGAGGATATAAGATGGAGGGTGCTACCGTGATGATTCTTGAGAAGAAGAAGGAAGAACTCAGAGTCAGGGTGTTGAATGCAAAGGGAGAAACTTTGTTGGATATAACGGTCTGAATAATGTATATGATAGTTTGAATCATAGAATTGAATTTCACCCCAAAAGTTTAGTTTCTAACTTTTGGGGTGATTCTTTTTATATTGATAATACCTAATAGTTCCTTTACCTCTTTTTTATTTTAGCTTCCTCCTGAGATGACAATGAATGTCAGGCCCAAAATGAATAATATAAACATGACTCCCAAAAGTCTGTTTGTCGCTTTGGAGCTACCGGTAAATTCTTTCCAGATGAAAACACCCCAAAGGGCAGCAATCATCGGTGCTCCTTGTCCAAGTGCATAAGAAATGGCTGCTCCCGCTTTTCCTGCGGCAATGTAGCTTAATGCCGTACCTAATCCCCAGATGCATCCTCCGAGAATTCCGACCATGTGTGTACTTGCTTTTCCGGCAAAGTATTCCTTGTAAGTGACGGGTAGACCAACGAACGGACGCTTCATCACAAGTGTATTGAAGAGGAAGTTGCTTAGGAAGATTCCGATAGCAAAGATGAAGAATGCAGTATAAGGAGTTGCCATTCCGGTTGTCGGTGATTCAAAGTTGTTCAAATCCATGGCAGCGGCGACAAACCGGTAAAAGAATGACATCAGTATACCGGCAATAGCAGCAAGAATAATTCCCTTTTTGCTGTTATTGGTTCCCGCCTTTTGATTCTTACCGGCTGCAATACCGTTGCAAATGATGGCGATAACAATCAGCACGACTCCTGTGAATAGCCAGAACGGATCTCCTTTGGGAGAGCTGAAATAATTAATGAATACTCCCGATACCAATGCCAGTCCTACTCCCAATGGAAAAGCTACCGCCATTCCGGCAATGGATACAGAGGCGGAAAGGAGAATATTGGAAGCATTGAAAATAGCTCCTCCGATAAGTGCACTGGCAATATATGCCGCTTCCACTTGTTGGATGTCTTCCAGAAAACCTCTTCCCGAATCTCCGAAACTTCCTAGTGTGAATACCAGAAGTAGGGCGAACAGCAAGATGCCGATGGTGTAGTCCCAATAATAAAGTTCATAACGCCAATTCTTACTGGCCAGTTTTTGGGTATTTCCCCACGATCCCCAGCATATCATTGTGATAAAGCAGAAGATAATAGCTAAGGTGTAACTATTGACTATATACATAATGATTTTTTTTAAGATTTCAATTCTCTTTTCCTGTCACTTGTCTTATAAGTGCGTTGCGGGTTGCCCGAATATTTTCTTCCCCTTGAATAGTGAGATATTGGTGTTTACCGCTTTCAGAAGGAGAAAAAATACTTTGTCCGATACTGTCTATGGTGATTGTTCCCTTCTCGGATAAATTGAAATAATTATTCCCCGGTTCTATGGCTTGTAGCACGGATGTCAAATCCCATGTTTCTCTGTCATATGGCATTTCCTGATATATTTTATATGATACGCACAGAGGATGTTTATAACTGCCGGCAAAATCATTTAATATACTTTGATGAGGATATCGAATTTTGTTTCCTAGTTCCCATCCGCTGGCAATAATTGGAGTAGGCCATTCTTTGAAAGTAATTTGGGCTGCATTCAGATCATTAACAATGTTCCATTCAGGGAAGTCGAATTCATTACCATAGAGTCCTCCCATGACAGATAGTAATTTTACCTTTTGTGCTACCAAGGCTTTTCCATCCAGCTCGCTGTATTCATCTGCTTCCGAGATAAGCAAACGGGCTAGATTTGTTTCCGGGCCTAAGGCTATAAATACCACAGAATGATCTTCTTGCTCTGCCAGCAATTTACGCAACAGTTTATATCCTTCCAGAATATGATCTTTTAGGCTTCTTTTTGGATGTAATATTTTATTGTTGTCAATAATAGTATCCAGCGTTTGGCGGAGATAATGTCCGTCGTCTGTATTCATCCCATTATAAGCATAACCTAAAGGTATGTCGTATTTGTCGTTGAAACGACAATAAGCGTCAATATATTCCAGTGAATAAGGATTACACTTGCTTATAGTGATACCTAGCAAATCAATTTTTCCTTTTTTCTCATAATTAAGCAGCATTTGCATGGCTAAAACATCATCGATATCATTTCCAACATCCGTGTCGAGTATGACAGGAATTGCAGAAGTAGTCTCTTTCTGTTGTGCACAGGAACAGAATAAAGAGACGGTTATTAGAATGATTGCTATATATTTGAACATATCTTGGGTTTTTATAAGTTATTTCCAATATTCTCAATTGTATTGCTGGTTAATGATTGTTGCGAGGAATAATTTACTTTATAAAGTACGCCTCCTTTAGCATGGAGAGTCTGATTTTCTAAAGTTGCAGTTCCTTCTTTGGTAAATGTGCCATTTACATCATATCTTCCGGAAATGGTTTCTCCAAATTTACCATTCTCTAGTTTGAATTGAGAGTCATTCAAACTATAAATCAGTAAATAATTGTGCATATCTAATACGAAACCTAAAGAAGCATTATTTGTCTGGAATGTGATTTGTGCTCCAGTAGTACATATTAGTTGTTCTAATTTGTCTTTTGGCTGATTATCGTTAATATTAAATGCTGCAAAGTTCTCCGGTTTTACTTTGGCAACATCTATATAAGCTGCCGCCAAGCCTTTTATGAGACTACGAGTAGGAGGTGTAAAATCTTTTTCTTGTAAATCCCATGTATAAATTCCGTGGTCAATTTGGTCCGGTTCGGTGGTGTTGTTGATAAAGAAGTTACTGGTAGCCAAATCGTAAATATCATAGCCTCCTCCTAATGCGAAAGATGTCAAGATAAGACTCGGACTGTTTGCATAACTACCTTTGTTCTCGGCAACCAGCGCATAATTTCCTGCAATTGATGCGTATGCCATGACTTCATTTTTGAGATGTTTAACATTATCTTTATAAGCATCAACGCCAATGAAATCAATGCCTTGAAGATCGAATACATCTTTGGGGCGAGCATTAGTAGCCTCTGGAAATGGATTAATACCATCACCGTAAATTAGATTGACACGAGTTACTACTCTGTAAGAACTGTTTTTTACAGCTTTTCCTACAGTATTTAATGCATTTGTGATCATTGTCCAGGCCTTCTCTTTGCTTAGAGGGGTCCCATCCCGATATTTTAAATCTTTTTGGTCGATTCTCCAGCGCATTAACGCATCAGGTTCATTATGGATCTGAGCTGATATAACGGGGTGCTTGTCTCCATTTTGAGAATCCCAGTATCGGATGTGGTTAAATAAGGCGGTGATGGCTTTGGTTTCTCTCTCCAGTATCCATTCATCATCAAGAATCATGGTGTATTGATAACCATAATAGTTCCAAAAATTTCCTTCATCATTCCGGCTGAGCCTTTTGTTATATTCTTGAAGCACATATTGAGGTATCAGGTAGGAGAATGAATCTCCTACCATATTCGTACTGAACCAAAGTAATTCCATTTTCAAATTATACTTGTTGACGAACTGCAAGATTGAGTTTACGATACTATAATCGTACTTGTTTTCTTTAGGCTCTACCATATTCCATGAAATTGGAATTTGTACACAATTTAGTCCCAGTTCCTGAGCTTTCTTGAAGTAGTTTTCCACTTCATTAATAGTCATCTTGTCACAATTGAGAAGGGCATCAAGGCGTATTTGTGCACCAAGAAACGGAAAAGGTTTACCGTCAACAGAAACATATGTTTTGTTGTTTTCAGTCACTAGTTTACTTACTTCTATTTGAGAAAGTATTGGTTCGACGTATGTTTCATTATTATTGTCAGAACAAGCTGTTGCGAATAATGAAGAGAAAACCAGTGCGTAAGTTAGTATTATCATTCTTTTATACATAATTGGTCTTTGTTAAATTAGTAGATTATTGGATTATTGCGGGGTTCCTCCTCCTGTCATAGGCCAGCCCGGATTCTGATAGATAGGAGAAGAATCCAAATCACCTCCGGATGAAGTAACCAGAAAATGTTCTGCTGCTATCGGATCGAGATAGTGTGCCATATTCCATTTATAGCCGTTGTAAACAATGTTATTGGCTGTGATGTGATAAGGAGCAAGATAAGTACTGAAGCTACGTGGTGAAACATTTTCTCCTTCTTTAAGAATGGAGTTGCCGTTAGAATCTTTATACCAGTCCCAGCCATACATTTCCTGCCATAAATTCATTCCTAGGATATGGTAGGGTTTGGTAATCATCTGGTCCATTGAACGCCATCTATGTAAGTCCATGCTACGTAAACCTTCCGCCATCAACTCACATCTTCGTTCACGGCGGATATTATAACGTGTGGCATCAATAATTTCTCCGCCGGAATATGCCCCCCAATCAGTTTCTGCTTCTTTTGACATATCTGTAAGCCTGATTGTTTTGGTATAGTCCTCATCAATGCCGGCTCTGCGACGAATCGCTTTCCAGTACTTTTCTGCATAGGAGTCGAGTGAACCATGCAATTCATAATAAGCTTCTATATAGTTGAGATAGGCTTCGGCTGTACGGAATATGATAGAACCGACAATACTTTGAGTGTTATTTGTGTATTTCCCGTCAGGGTTTAATCCTTTGCGTAAGGCATAGCCTGTATTGTACTTTTCTGTAACAGAAGAGGCGGTTATATTGGGTCCCCATTCTTCTACTACCCCATGATCTCCTGCCTGAGTATGCAAATTTTTCTGTCCTGGCTTTTTGATGAAGATGTCTGCACGGGTATCCCTGTTTTTAGTGATATGAATGATATTATTATCTCCCCAATAAGATGAGTTTTCATCTGCCCACATCGGGGATGCATAAATAGGTTCTCCATTTTTAAGAATAAAGGCGTCAATCATGCTTTTAGTAGTGCCTACTCCATTGTTGCCGACACATCCGTATTGACAAACTTCATTTGCCACTCCTAATCCTGTGTTGTAGCGCCTCCATAAAAGTACTTCATTGTATTTCTCCATGTCAATATCGCAGAACATACTGAAATAAGGATTTTCAGGTTCCGAAGAAGTTTGTGGGAATACTCCTGTATTGGCAGTTAATATATTATATTTTTCTGCTATGATTTGTGCCGCTTTAATAGCTTCATCAAAGAAGAACTCTGATTCTTTTTCAATACTTCCGGATTTAAATGAGTAATTAGCATTATAATCTTTATTTGCTCCCGGCCATCCCGGTCCATTGGGTACAAAAGCTGTTCCTTTAAAATTCTTCAGCCATGAGCCTTCGTAAAGTGCGACCCTTGACTTGAGAAGGATAGCGCAGTCTTTGCTTAGCCGGTTCTTACCTCCGGAAGGAGCTATGTTTTGCATCATTTCTATAGCTTTGTCCAGATCAGATAAGATAAATCTGGCTACTTCATTTCGGGGGGCTCGTTTGCTGATTTCTATCAGAGCTTCACGTTCATTAGGATAAGTTTTAGTAATAATAGGAAAGTCGCCTAATGATTTTAATCTTTCAAAATACATGAAAGCTCTGAAGAAATACATTTCTCCGATATAGTGTTTGATATTGGTCGTGTTTCCGACAATGGCATTGTTTTCATACGATGGAAGCACATTTTCAAAGAAATAATTGCATCGGTAAATATCAGCGAAATACCATGAGCCTCCTTCTTGTCCTACTTTCCAGTATCCGGGTGCATACATTACGTTAGGTTGCATACCGGCCATATTATCTGTGTTATTGTCAATTTCAAAAGTTCCATATCCATAGGTGCCATGAGTAGGTAGCACTTGATATTGATCAGTAGCAAAAGCTGCAATATTACTTTCTGTTGTCAGATATTCATTTGGAGAAAGTTGATCAAGAGGTTCTTGATTTAGGAAATCATTGCAACTTGTCAAAAAGAGCACTCCGCTCAATAAGGTTGATATCGTAAGTCTTTTCATAATATCCTGTTTTTAGAATGTGACATTTAATCCAAAAGAGAATGTTCGGGATAGTGGGTAAACGTTTCCGTGTCCCCAACTACCGCCTTCGATTGATTCGGGGTCGAAGAAGTCAATAAGGCTCGTAATGGTGAACAAGTTTTCACCGGATGCGAATATCCTAAGGTGCTGCATTCCCATTTTTTGTACGATGTTGTGTGGCAAGCTATATCCTATCTGCAGATTCTTCAGACGTAGATAAGATGCATCTTGTAAATATTTAGTTTGTGATTGCTGGTTTTTATCGGTGTTGAATAAGGGTCTTGGATAGTAGGAATTCAGATTCGTTCCCAATGGACTGGCTTCGTCATTTCGGAAATAATCATCGTGTCCTTTTAGTGCTGTGGAAAACCAGGGCCCTTGTCTACCGTTTGCACCCCAGAAGTAGTAACTACCCTGAAAATAATCTCTTTTCAATGTTCCTTGCCAGAACATTCTGATATCGAATCCTTTCCAATCGGCGGCTAATTCCAGTCCTACATTATATCGGGGCGTGGAGTTACCTATTCTTTTTAAATCACCGTGATCTTGTAAGGTGCGGCTTCCGGCATCAATTTTTCCGTCTTCATTCAGATCTTTATACATAATGTCTCCGGCTTTCCAGTCTTGTCCGAGATTACTTTGTCCACCGTTGATTAATCTTCCGATGTGTTCGGCCATTTCCTGGTCAGATTGTGCAATGCCTATCGTTTCATATCCCCATATTTCACCCACGTATTTTCCGGCATAAAATCCATCTATCAGTCCGGAAGGATTTGAATAACGAGTAATCTTGGTACGACTGTCGGCAAGTGTAAAGCGGGCACTATAATTCAATCCATTATTTAACCGGTCTTTCCACATTAGTTCCAGTTCCCATCCGAATGTTTTAAGATTTGTATTATTGGAACTGGGAACGGCTGTTCCAAGGACTACAGGCAATTTCTCCGAAGGGCCGACCATATCGTCAGTTTTACGAATGTAATAATCAAAAGAGCCGGTTAGCCGATTGTTAAACAGGCCAAAGTCAACTCCGGCATTCCATGTACGGATTTTCTCCCAGGAGAGATTATAGCTGACGAGTGAAGGTGCCCAGGCAATATTGGCTAATGTTCCGTCAATGATCCATGATCCTGTTCCTGTACCGATTGTAGAATAAGTCGGATATAAAGAAGATGTATTTTGGTTACCCAAACTACCATAAGAGGCTCTGACCTTAAATGTGTTGACAACTTTGCTGACAGGCAGGAAGAATTTTTCTCTGGCTATGTTCCAGCCTACTGATGCGGAAGGGAAAAATCCCCAACGACTGTCACTACGAAATCGTGAGGAACCGTCATAGCGTAGATTTACTTCCAGAAGATATTTTTCCAGGTAATCATAATTCAATCTGCCGAAGAATCCGGCGGTAGCCCATCTGTTGTGTCCACCTGCTACATTCGGAGCAACTTTTTGGTTATTTGAATCCATTCCGGTAGAAGTGTTGATAGTCGGTTTTCCCGGATAAATGACTCCTAGCTTCTCAGCAGCTATATCTTTATAATTATTTTGTTCGGCTTGAAACCCGAAAAGAACTTTCATATTATGTGATTTTGCAAAGGTCTTTGCATAATCTGTATAGAGATTTACATTAAAATAATCGCTGGCATAAGTGCCTTCATGTACTTGGGAATCGTTATTCCATGTATTGCCCTTAGTCTTTCCGTCAACACCTGTCTGATGAACAGTTAAGTAATCCCAGTGTGAATATTGTGTATTGTATCGATAGCTTAAATCTCCAATCAGTCGCCACCCTTTGATAGGTTCTACCGTTATATTCAGTTGTTGGTAGAGCCAAGTGTTTCGTTCTTGTTTTTCACCTCCGTTTTGCATTTGGAGCACATGGTCGTCATATAGAATACCATTTGGGTCATAGAGAGGTTTGGTAGGCCAACATTGGCGTCCGATTTCGGCAAAAAAACTTTCATTAAGATGTGTCGGCTGTACATAGTCACTTCTGATAAAGCGAGTATTGAATCCGACTGATACTATTTTTGATAATTGTGCGTTGATTTTTGCAGATGCAGTATATCTGTTTGAGTATTCATCTCCGATTCTGAGCTCTCCATCCTGACCTAAATAGTTCGCTGATAAATAGTATTGTATTTTGTCTGTCCCGCCAGTAACGCTGATATTGTGCTCGTGTGCAAAGACATTGTCTTTGAAAAAATAGTCATAATAATCAATATTATCATTTCCTTGTGAATATCCGTCTGCCCATAACGAAGGATTATTGGGCACGGGGATGGTAGAATCGGTAATCTTGCCGGCCATATAGTCTTTGATGCGGTTTATCCTTTCTTCCGAGACCCAGTTGTAAGGTCCCCATCCGGAATTGGCAGCTGCATCATTATAGTATAAGGAGAACGTGTAAGAGTCTAATGAAGAAGGCATGTTGATAGGGCTACTTACACGAAAACTGTTGTTGTAGTTAACTTGCGCTTTACCGGCCTTTCCTTTCTTGGTCGTTACTAAGATTACTCCGAATGGCGCTCTGGAACCATAAATAGAAGAAGCTGCCGCATCTTTCAGAACTGAAATAGATTCTATATCCTGCGGATTAATGGAATAAATATCTCCTTCCATACCATCTATCAAGACTAGGGCACTTCCTGTAGAACCTTCTCCGATAGTTCCGACTCCACGTACATTGATCGATTGTTTCTGATTGAGACCTCCTCCCTGATTGCTATAAATATTCAAACCGGGAACCTGTCCTTGTAATGCCTGGACTGCATTGGATACAGGGATTGCTTCGAAGGCTTTCGAGTCAATGACTCCGACAGAACCGGTTAAATTAATCTTCTTTTGGGTACCATAACCTACAACGATCACTTCATCCAATAAATTGTCGTCAACTCCCAGTGTTACGTTTATCATTTTTCTATCACCTACTGTAAACTGGACTGTTTTAAATCCGATGTAACTGAATTCAATAGTTGAACTTGGATCCGCTTTCACTTGGTAGTGTCCGTTAAAGTCAGTGACGGTTCCGGATACTATATTCCCATCTTTTACTTTTATGGAAACTCCCAGTAGAGGTTCTCCATTATTATCTTTTACTGTTCCGGATACATAATTCTGAGCATATGTATTCATTGAACATAAAAGTAGGTAGCCCAGCAGGCAGATAAGCTTATGACTTGAGTTATAAGTTATCAGGTGGACAGCTTTCTTTAAGAGAGTAGAGTGTCGATTAGTTTTCATAATCCATGAAATTTAAAAGTTGAATGATAAGGCTAATTCTTTTTCTAACATGAAGTGTTTTACTTCATCGAGAGTAGGAATAGACGGTTGGGCACCAGAACGTGTAACAGCGATAGCTGCCGCGGCATTCGCAAAACTCAATGCATCTCGGTCTATTTCCCTTTGGGCACAAATTACAGCCAATGCACCACAGAACGTGTCACCTGCTGCAATAGTATCAATCGCATTTACTTTGTATCCGGGAAGCTGAATGATTTCTTTGTCGTTTTTCATATATACACCTTGACTTCCTAATGTGATCACAGCATTGCGTGCACCTGCCTGTAATAAGCTTAGAGCGATTTCTTCAAGATTATTTCCTGTATATTCAATTCCTGAGATGAAGGCTGCTTCCAGTTCATTGACGACTAGTATATCAATGGCTTTCATCAGCTCCTCATCAATCAGGCAGGCGGGTGCGGGATTAAACAATACCTTTTTACCTTTTTGTTTAGCCAGAAGAGCTATTCTTTTAATCGTTTCGTAAGGAATCTCGGCTTGCATAACTATGATATCTGCTTCGTCAATTACCTTT
>NZ_GG774706.1:463025-621995 GCF_000162515.1 Bacteroides sp. 1_1_14
TGAACCGGGTAATAAAGAATAGTTAGCTCCGGGAGCTACTGCTATGCAGTTTTCACCACTGTCGGCAACAAAAATGAGTGCAGTCCCTGTGGGCTGATTAACATCATCTATGATATAATCAGTAGTGATACCTTCTTTCTTAAAGTGTTTTTTTAGAATTTCTGCATACATATCATTTCCCAAAGAGGTAATGAACGTTACAGATCCCCCGAGTCTTGCTGCTGCTACAGCCTGATTGGCGCCTTTCCCCCCGAGGGATTGCATGAAACTGGCATCTCCGACTGTTTCGCCAGGCGCCGGGAGATGGTTGACTTGTGCAACCATGTCGATGTTTGAACTTCCAATAACTACTACTTTCATTTGAACAGATTTATGTGTTTAACCTAGGTCTTATCTCGTTTATAGCACAACTTCTCTTTTATAAGGAATCGCACTCTGTGCACCGATTCGCGTGACTGCTATAGCTGCCGCCGCATTGGCAAATTTCACAGATTTAGCGAGTGAATGCCCTTCAGACAGGCAGACGCTGAATGCTCCGCAAAATACATCTCCGGCACCTGTTGTGTCAATCGTCTCTACTTCCTTTGCGGGAATCATGGTATATTCATCTTTCTCTTTTACGTAAGCCCCGTCTTTACCTAAAGTAATGACAACATTCTCTATACCTTTCTCTCCGATAGCCTGAGCGGCACGATGAGCGCTTTCTATATTCATCACTTTGATTCCGGATAACATTTCCGCTTCAATGCGGTTGGGGAGTATGGTGTGCACGTTCATTAAGAATGAGTTGCTCAGGCTGGACGCGGGAGCCGGATTGAGGATTACCTTTTTCCCATATTTGCAAGCAATAGTAGCTGCATATTCCACTGTGTCTATGGGAATCTCAAGTTGCATGAGAATAATATCAGCTTCCTTGATTTTTTCTTCGGCTTTATTGATATCCTCAATAGAAAGCGAACGGCTTGCTCCCGGTGCTACGATAATGCTATTTTCACCGAAAGAATCTACGGAGATAAGTGCAACTCCGGACGGACTTTTCTGGTCGGTAAATATATATTCCGTATTAATTTTCTCTGATCTGTATATTTCCAATGCTTGCAGGCCGAACAAATCATATCCGATTTTGGATATGAAGGTGACTTCAGCTCCCAGTCGGGCGGCTGCAATCGCCTGATTAGCTCCTTTGCCACCGGGATTCATGTAGAAGGTTCCGCCTAGTATGGTTTCTCCGGGAACAGGTAGTCTGTTGGCTTTCACGACCATATCGGTATTGCAACTACCGATGACTACAATTTTGGGTCTATGAATTGATATAGTTTCCATAGTATTAAAAATTAAGACTATGCAAATGAAAGCAATAATCATGCATAGTTTTCTACATTAATAATTGGTTTATATAATCTCAAAAATGATATCTTATATTGGATTTTCCTTGTATATAGGAGAGAATATAGAGGTAATGTGAAGCGAATTTATATAATTACAAAGAGAAAATGGAGATTTGAAAAGAGTGTTTTTATCGTCTGAAATACGAATCAGACACCTTACTCTTTAACATTCTTTTGCGCTAGCACGTGCTCTGAGGACTTCAGACAGTTTTTCTTTCCGAATTTTGGATTCCATCCACGCCGTAAAGTCAAAGAGGCGTAAAAGCTGACTTTCATATTTATTATTATATAATTCATGAATCTCAGGAGACAACTTTTCCCAAAATGCTTCTCTGTCTTTTTTCAGGATGGGAATATTTCTTTTATTCAGAAACCATAAAATGATACGTTCTGTTTTAAAAGTCTGCTCTTTGGGCGAAGATAGACTTCGGGTGATGGAACGGGATTCATACTGGATTAGCTCATGCTCCTGCACTTCATAAAAGACGATGAGGCGGACCAGACGAATAGTTCTCATTAAAGGCAGATACTTTATGTTATGGTCTATGATAGCGTTGCTGATATACTTTTTAGCAGTTTTATATTCTTGGTTACCAATGTGTACGAGTGTGGTGTAAAGCAATAATTCACTTTTTCGAATAGGGCCTAACCAGGCTTCTTTATCATAAAGTATTTCCTGGTAGTCTGCCATAAGTTGGGTACATTTCGAAAAATCTCCTTTATCCAGATAGGGAAATAGTTCGTATTGGAAGAGAAGGCAAGTTGCATTTACTTTAAATTCGAGCGAAGTGCTGTCTGATATAAGCTTTCTTAATTTATCAAGGAAGTAGGGGATTTCGTCATAGTTGCTCACAGACCGCAGGCTACCGAGTACTCCTTCGAGTACAGATAAATAGTATATAGGAGGATTTGACCAGAACTGCTGATTCTGCTCAAATAATGAGTCTAGTTCTTTGTATGAATTTAAGGCAGCTCTGTAATCGCCTGCTCCCATCAGGTAATTAGCCTGAAAAAGTTTATGGTTTCGTGTTAATTCAAAATTACCTTCGGAGTCTGAAGAAGCGGCTATATAAAGTTCGTTGACCATAAGGTCATTCATATCCTGTTTTTGCTTTACTGTTCTGATGGAGCCAATATGAGATAAACGATATTTCAATAAGTTGTGTAATGAAGATTGCTCTGTGATTTTCCGAATCTTTTTCAAAGCTTCATTTTGGATGAAGTGTTTGTGAAAAAGCTCCTGTTCTGTCATGTTGGGAAAGTTCAGACGGAGCAGATATTCCAGTTCCAGCTTCAAAGCTATCGTCAGAATTTCGTTGTTCTCATAGAATTGTGCTTGTTCTATTGTATTGGATAGTATTTCGAAACACTCTTCAAACAGAGAACGTTCATAAAGCATTCGGGCTTTGCACAAATTATTCAGCAGATCGTAATAGATATCTTTCTTTTTACGCAGGGTGAGTAACGTATCCGTCAGCTTTTCATATAAGTATTGAATGGATACTTCAAATGAGCCATTGGGCTTGCGTCTGTAAAATTCCTCTTTTACAGTATTTCCATTCGGTTGTTTACTCTTTATGATAATATCATAAATCACCAGATAGTCTTTTTCCTCCTTGTCCTTGATAACCTGTAGGGAGAAGTGCTTCTTTTCTGATTTAGATAACGAGTATATCAGGGATATAACGGAATCTACTCTTTTCATAGGGAACTCTTTGCATTAGTATTAGATTGCAATATTCGGGAATTTTTATGTAAAAAGCAAATCTGGCATTCTGTCACTTTGTGTTTTCTGTAGCTCTTTGTTGCGTATATTTGTGGGAAGAGGCCGGGCCTGTTCTGAAAATTGCAGGGAATTCTCATTTCCTCAGATCAGAAAAATATATTATAATGTGATTGAATGTTTTTCTGCCTTGAAAATTGAATGTTTGATAGTCTATCTGAAAATAATACTCATTTTGGATGGTTTTTCATAAGAAAAGCTATACCTTCGATGTACTTTTTAATAATAAAGATGAAATGTTGGATTTAAAGCAACTTACAGTTGAAGTATGCCGCATAGCTACCGAAGCTGGGCATTTTCTGAAAGAAGAGCGGAAAAACTTCCGTCGTGAGCGTGTTATGGAAAAACATGCGCATGATTATGTGTCGTATGTGGATAAAGAGTCTGAAGTACGGTTGGTAAAAGCGCTTTCTGCCTTGTTGCCCGAAGCAGGATTTATTACGGAAGAAGGCTCTGCTACTTATCAGGACGAACCTTACTGCTGGGTCATTGATCCGTTGGACGGAACTACGAATTATATTCATGATGAGGCTCCTTATTGTGTATGCATCGCTCTGCGCAGTCGTACCGAATTGCTTTTGGGAGTTGTGTATGAAGTCTGCCGGAATGAATGTTTCTATGCCTGGAAAGGAGGAAAGGCTTTCATGAATGGTGAGGAAATTCATGTTTCGGATGTCCGGGATATCAAGAATGCATTTGTGTTTACTGAATTACCTTATAATTATGATCAGTATAAACCGACGGCTCTCCATCTGATTGATAACCTTTATGGAGCCGTGGGAGGCATTCGCATGAACGGTTCGGCTGCGGCTGCAATCTGTTATATAGCTAATGGTCGTTTTGATGCATGGGCCGAAGCGTTTATCGGTAAGTGGGATTATTCGGCGGCTGCCCTGATTGTGTTGGAAGCAGGCGGTCGCGTGACTAATTTCTATGGTGACGACCATTTTATAGAAGGTCATCATATTATTGCAACCAATGGATACCTGCATCCTTTATTTTTGAAACTCTTAGCAGAAGTTCCTCCGTTGGATATGTAAGACTGCTGCGATTGTATAAATAGCTACTACTATGAAACACACATTACTTATAAAAGATTGGCTTTATTCTTTTTGTCCCTTTGGTTTCCCCGTTGCTGCGTCGTTTGTGGCGGATCGTTGGCTAAAGGAGAAGAGTGTATTTGCACCATGTGCAATATAAACTTGCCTCGTACCGATTATCATCTTCGGAAAGACAATCCGGTAGAAAAACTCTTTTGGGGTAAGTTTCCTCTGGAACGTGCCACTTCTTTTTTCTTTTATCGCAAAGGAAGTGATTTTCGGCAAGTTCTCCACCAACTCAAATATGGAGGACAAAAAGAAATTGGTGCTATTATGGGACGATATATGGCATCCGAATTGCAGGCTTCCGACTTCTTTCATGGAGTTGATGTAATCATTCCCATCCCTTTGCATAAGAAGAAACAGCAGATACGTGGCTACAATCAAAGTGAATGGATATCGCGCGGGATTATGGCCGTAACAGGTATTCCGGTGGATACCGAAGCAATCATACGCCGGAAGAATACGGAAACGCAAACACAAAAGTCAGCTTTAGAACGTTGGGAGAATGTAGATGGAATCTTCGAATTGCATCGTTCGGAGTATTTGGCAGGAAAGCATATATTAATAGTAGATGATGTGTTGACGACTGGAGCAACTACCGTAGCGTGCGCTTCTCGGCTGGCAGAGATTGAAGGAGTACGGATTAGTGTGTTGACGTTGGCTATGGCAGAATAAAGTAGCTATTCTTAAAAAGATTCAGTAAGCTGCAATAACTGCAAAAGAAAGGCTTTGGATAGTGTTATTATAAATGTAATTATTATATTTATAGGAATCGGTTTATGAATATCCTAATTCCGTTTAGCCTGTACTATTTTTATATCTCTATACCAATATCCGTAACCCACACTCACATCAAATACCCGCTCCTTGTCAGCAGGATTCGGCTTTATATGAAAAAACATTTTGCAAGGTTGTTCCACAGATGAATTTACGATCTCTCCCCAGTCACCTTTGTAAGTTGTGGTATCATCATACTTTATGTTGGGCTCGATTTTACATTCGATGCCATCTACCATTACATTAGTCACATAGGCCATGTCTGAATATTGGTCTGTACCTTGAAGAGTAAATTCTATACCATCCGAACCTATTTCTCCACATAATTTATATTTGTTTGCTTCGTCTTGGACTAAATCAATATCGGTAGCTTTTAAGGTTAAAGGATGAAACGTTTCATCTTCATTCCTACAACTTGCAAAAGCGAGAACTGTCACGGCGACAATAAATACTATTAATTGCTTTTTCATATTGTTATAACTTGCTTGGGGGATACAAAGAGTTGTTACCTACTTAATAAATACGGGAGTAGCTGATTTATTGCATTGAACCGGATTTTTTTTTGAGGATAGAGAAATAAAAAAGAGGTGCATCGTTATTGATACACCTCTTTTTGCTCTTCCTCTTGGACTTGAACCAAGGACCCTCTGATTAACAGTCAGATGCTCTAACCGACTGAGCTAAGGAAGAATGTTGCAATCAAGAATTTCAGTTTTGCTCTTCCTCTTGGACTTGAACCAAGGACCCTCTGATTAACAGTCAGATGCTCTAACCGACTGAGCTAAGGAAGAATGTTTTTCTCAATTGCGATGCAAAAGTAGTAGGTTTTTTTGAAATATGCAATATCTTTGCAAAAAAAATATTGAGAATGGACAAAATAATAGGATTGGGCAACGCCCTGATAGACGTACTTGCAACCCTGAAAGACGATACACTCTTGGATGAACTGGAATTACCCAAGGGAAGCATGCAACTCATCGATGACGCTAAGTTACAGCAGATTAACACAAAATTTTCACAAATGAAAACGCATCTGGCAACAGGCGGATCGGCAGGAAATGCCATACTTGGACTCGCTTGTCTGGGTGCCGGAACAGGTTTTATCGGAAAAGTAGGAAATGATCATTATGGCGATTTTTTTTCGGAAAAATCTGCAGAAAAATAATATTGAAGACAATTTATTGACCTCCGAACAGCTTCCTTCGGGAGTGGCATCCACTTTTATTTCTCAGGATGGAGAGCGTACTTTTGGTACCTATCTGGGAGCGGCCGCTTCTTTGAAAGCTGAAGATCTGACATTGGAGATGTTCAAAGGATATGCATACTTATTTATAGAAGGATATCTTGTTCAGGATCACGAAATGATTCTTCATGCCATCGAACTGGCTAAAGAGGCTGGCCTGCAAATCTGTCTCGACATGGCAAGTTATAATATCGTGAAGAATGATCTGGAATTTTTCTCCTTATTAATAAATAAGTATGTGGATATCGTTTTTGCAAACGAGGAAGAAGCGAAAGCATTTACCGGCGAAGAACCGGAGGAAGCTCTGAGAGTGATAGCCAAGAAATGCAGCATTGCTATTGTGAAAGTTGGAGCAAACGGATCTTATATCCGTAAAGGTACGGAAGAAATTAAAGTGTCGGCTATTCCTGTAGAGAAAGTTCTGGATACCACCGGTGCAGGCGATTATTTCGCTTCCGGATTTCTGTATGGTCTGACGTGCGGATACTCGCTCGAAAAATGTGCAAAAATTGGTTCTATTCTCTCGGGAAATGTTATTCAGGTGATTGGAACAACAATCTCTCCGGAGCGCTGGGATGAAATTAAGTTAAATATTAACAAGGTTCTGGCGGAATAACCAAGGTTTGAGTTACTTTTACGTCTCATTTTAATGAAAGATATATGAAAAAATTGCTGAATAGGCGGATAGCTCTTGTTTTGGTGGCTGTAATAGCTACCGTAGCTTTCTTTAGTTTTAAGAGTGGAGACGACCGCAATTTCCAGATTGCCAAGAATCTGGATACATTTAATGCGATTGTGAAAGAACTGGATATGTTCTATGTGGATACTATTGATCCGAACAAGACCATTCGTGAAGGAATCGACAATATGCTTTTCTCGCTGGATCCTTATACAGAATATTACCCGGAGGAAGATCAAAGCGAACTGGAACAGATGGTGAAAGGAAGCTTTGGAGGTATCGGTTCTCTTATTACCTATAATACGAAGCTGAAACGTTCCATGATTGCCGAACCGTTCGAAGGAACTCCGGCGGCCAAAGCGGGACTGAAGGCGGGAGATATCCTGATGGAAATAGACGGAAAAGATCTGGCAGGAAAGAATAATTCGGAAGTCAGCCAGATGTTGCGCGGACAGGCGGGTACGAGCTTTAAACTGAAAGTGGAGCGTCCTAATGAGAAAGGCGGACAAACCCCGATGGAGTTTACTATCGTGCGTGAATCTATTCAGACCCCTGCCATCCCATATGCTACCGTGATGGATAATAAAGTGGGATATATCAGCCTGAGCACATTCTCCGGCAACCCTTCCAAGGATTTCAAAAAAGCATTGCTGGATCTGAAGAAACAGGGAGCTACTTCTCTGGTCATCGACCTCCGTAATAACGGTGGCGGTCTGTTGGATGAAGCAGTGGAAATAGCCAATTACTTCCTGCCCCGTGGAAAAGTAATCGTAACCACCAAGGGAAAGACGAAACAGGCAAGCAACACATACAAGACTTTGCGTGAACCGCTGGATCTGGATATTCCGATTGCCGTATTGGTAAACAGTGGTACGGCTTCTGCTTCAGAAATCCTGTCGGGCTCATTGCAAGACCTAGATCGTGCCGTTATTGTTGGTAACCGTACATTTGGAAAGGGACTTGTACAGGTTCCCCGTTCTTTACCTTATGGAGGAATGATGAAAGTGACTACTTCCAAATATTATATCCCAAGCGGACGTTGTGTGCAGGCGATTGACTATAAGCACCGGAACGAAGATGGAAGTGTGGGAACGATTCCCGACAGTCTGACTAACGTATTCTATACTGCTGCCGGACGTGAAGTACGTGACGGAGGTGGTGTAATGCCTGATATTACTGTCAAGCAGGAAAAACTGCCGAATATCTTGTTCTATCTGGTACGTGATAATCTGATTTTTGACTATGCGACTCATTACTGCTTGAAGCATCCTACTGTAGCTGCTCCTGAAAAGTTTGTAGTGACGGATGCTGATTACAATGATTTCAAGGAACTGGTGAAGAAGGCTGATTTCAAATATGACCAGCAAAGTGAGAAGATTCTGAAAACACTGAAAGAGGCCGCTGAATTCGAAGGCTATATGACAGATGCTGCAGAAGAGTTCAAGGCACTGGAAAAGAAGTTGAATCATAATCTTGACCGTGACCTGGATTATTTCTCAAAGGATATCAAGAGAATGATTGCTAATGAAATTATCAAGCGTTATTATTTCCAGAGAGGTGGTATTATCGAGCAACTGAAGGATGATGATGATTTGCAGGAAGCAATAAAGGTATTGAATGATCCTGCGAAGTATAAGGAAATGCTGAGCGCGCCGATAACGAAAGCTGAAAAGAAGTAACGTTGATTGTCATATATAAAATGCGGTGGACATTAGTAAGATGTTCACCGCATTTTATATATGCATATTATATTGGTTAGCCAATGGGAGCCCGGTGTAAGTGTTTTTTTTATAAAAAAGAAGGATAGCTTTTGCCCTACTAATCAGAATGTTCTATCTTTGCACCAATTACATTTTAAATGATTTACAATATGTCTACAGAATTATTCTCTACTCTGCCTTATAAAGTGGCAGATATTACACTTGCTGATTTCGGACGCAAGGAAATCGATTTGGCAGAAAAAGAAATGCCCGGCCTGATGGCTCTACGCGAAAAGTATGGAGAATCCAAACCGTTAAAAGGTGCCCGTATCATGGGATCATTACATATGACCATCCAGACCGCCGTACTGATTGAAACACTGGTTGCATTGGGAGCTGAAGTCCGCTGGTGTTCTTGTAATATATATTCAACGCAGGATCATGCTGCTGCTGCGATTGCTGCTTCCGGTGTTGCGGTATTCGCATGGAAAGGCGAGAATCTTGCTGACTACTGGTGGTGCACATTGCAAGCATTGAATTTCCCCGGCGGCAAAGGTCCGAACGTGATTGTAGACGATGGTGGTGATGCTACCATGATGATTCATGTCGGTTATGATGCAGAGAATGATGCTGCCGTATTGGACAAGGAAGTGCATGCGGAGGATGAAATCGAACTGAATGCCATTCTGAAAAAAGTATTGGCTGAGGATAAGACTCGCTGGCATCGTGTGGCTGAGGAAATGCGCGGCGTATCGGAAGAGACAACGACCGGTGTACACCGTTTGTATCAGATGCAGGAAGAAGGCAAATTGCTGTTCCCGGCATTTAATGTGAACGATTCGGTTACCAAGTCTAAGTTTGATAATCTCTACGGATGTCGTGAGTCACTGGCTGACGGTATCAAGAGAGCGACCGATGTGATGATTGCCGGTAAGGTAGTGGTGGTATGTGGTTACGGTGATGTGGGCAAGGGATGTTCGCATTCAATGCGCTCTTATGGTGCGCGTGTGCTTGTGACGGAAGTCGATCCGATTTGTGCGTTGCAGGCTGCTATGGAAGGTTTCGAAGTCGTAACGATGGAAGATGCCTGCACCGAAGGTAATATCTTCGTGACTACTACGGGGAATATCGATATCATTCGCATTGACCACATGGAGAAAATGAAAGATCAGGCGATCGTATGTAACATCGGCCACTTTGATAATGAAATCCAGGTGGATGCGTTGAAACATTATCCGGGCATCAAATGTGTAAACATCAAGCCGCAGGTAGACCGCTATTATTTCCCGGATGGTCACAGCATTCTTATGCTGGCTGACGGTCGTCTGGTGAATTTGGGATGTGCGACAGGCCATCCGTCATTCGTGATGAGTAACTCATTTACCAATCAGACGCTGGCCCAGATCGAGTTGTTCAACAAGAAATACGAAGTAAATGTATACCGCTTGCCGAAGCACCTGGATGAAGAAGTGGCTCGCCTGCATCTCGAAAAGATCGGGGTGAAACTGACGAAGCTGACTCCGGAACAGGCCGCTTATATCGGTGTATCGGTAGACGGACCTTATAAGGCTGAACATTATAGATACTAATTTAATTGACAATTGACAGTTGACAAATGACAATGAACAGCTATATGGAACGAGTGATCTGCCGGGCTGTTATTGTTGACCATCAATTGTCAATTGTCAATTGTCAATTGTCAATTTTATGAAGAAGTTCCTTCCCGACTTAATTGCTATTTTAGCTTTTATCATCCTTTCTTTTGCTTATTTTTTTCCGGCTGATATCGAAAGTCGTATTCTGTTTCAGCACGATACGGTGGCTGGAGTGGGAGCCGGTCAAGAAGCTCAGGAATATCTTGAACGTACAGGAGAACGTACCCGCTGGACAAACTCTCTTTTTGGTGGTATGCCTACCTATCAGATGTCTCCGAGTTATGATTCTACCAAACCGCTGAAGTGGATAGAAAACATCTATCACTTGTATCTTCCATCTTATGTGGTGCTGACCTTCATCATGATGCTCGGGTTTTATATCCTTTTGCGGGCATTCGGGTTGTCTGTCTGGTTATCTGCTTTAGGGGGGATTATCTGGGCTTTCTCCTCCTATTTCTTTATTTTGATATCGGCAGGGCATATCTGGAAATTTGTCACATTGGCTTATATTCCGCCTACGATTGCCGGTATTGTACTGGCTTATCGGAAGAAATATCTGTTGGGAGGGATTGTGACTGCTTTGTTTATCGCGCTTCAGATTCAGTCGAACCATATTCAGATGAGCTACTACTTCATGTTTGTCATCCTGTTTTTTGTAGGAGCTTACTTTGAAGATGCTTATAAGAAGAAGGAGTTGCCGCATTTTTTCAAGGCAAGTGCCGTTCTGGCATTGGCTGCGATGATAGGAGTGTGTGCGAACCTCTCCAATCTATACCATACTTATGAGTATAGTAAGGAGACTATGCGCGGAAAGAGTGAACTGAAACAGGAAGGACCTGCTGCCAATCAGACCAGCAGCGGACTGGACCGTAACTATATAACGAACTGGAGTTATGGAATTGGTGAAACGCTTACTTTGCTGGTTCCGAATGTAAAGGGAGGGGCATCGATTCCTTTATCCAAGAATGAGACTGCCATGGCAAAGGCGAATCCGATGTATAGTAACATCTATTCGCAGCTGACACAGTATTTTGGCGATCAGCCCATGACTTCCGGACCGGTCTATGTGGGAGCTTTTGTTTTATTTCTGTTTATATTGGGGTGCTTTATTGTTAAAGGACCGCTGAAATGGGCTTTACTGGGAGCTACTATCTTCTCTATTCTACTTTCGTGGGGAAAGAATTTTATGGGACTTACGGACTTTTTTATCGATTATGTACCGATGTATAACAAGTTCCGTGCCGTATCTTCTATCCTAGTTATAGCTGAATTTACGATACCTTTATTAGCGGTCTTTGCCTTAAAAGAAGTGCTGGCTAAACCGGAAATATTAAAGTTGAAAGAAAATCGGACAGGAGTAATTATCACTTTGGTATTAACAGCCGGTGTTTCACTGATTCTGGCTGTTGCCCCGGGAGTTTTCTTCTCTAGTTATATTCCGGCACAAGAGATGGCAGCTCTGCAGCAAGGACTGCCTGCCGAGTATTTATCTCCGATCATTACGAATCTGGCTGAAATGCGCAAGGCAATGCTGACTTCGGATGCATGGCGCAGTTTCTTTATTATAGTAGTAGGATGCTTCTTATTATTCCTTTATCAGCAGAAAAAGTTGAAGGCTTCTTTTACTATGACAGGTATCGTGCTTCTGTGTCTGATTGATATGTGGACTGTCAATAAGCGCTATTTGAATGATGAACAATTTGTATCGAAGTCAAACCAGACAGGAGCATTCGTTAAAACTCAGACGGATGAGATAATTCTTCAGGATACGGCTTTGAATTATAGGGTGTTGAATTTCGTAGGATTTCCCGGTAATACTTTCAATGAAAATAATACCTCATATTGGCATAAGAGTGTGGGTGGTTATCATGCGGCCAAGTTGCGTCGTTATCAGGAAATGATCGATCATCATATAACTCCGGAAATGAAGGATGCCTATCAGGAAGTTGCCGGCGCAGGCGGTGCGATGGATAGTGTGGACGCTTCCAAATTCCGTGTGCTGAATATGCTGAATACGAAGTACTTTATTTTCCCTGCCGGACAGCAAGGACAGACGGTTCCTGTTGAAAACCCTTATGCGTATGGTAACGCTTGGTTTGTGGATAAGGTGCAGTATGTCAATAATGCAAATGAAGAGATTGATGCGCTGAATGATATTCTTCCAACGGAAACAGCAGTGGTTGATGCGAAATTTAAAGATCAGTTGAAGGGTGTGACGAAAGGTTACAAAGACTCCTTATCTACCATTCGTCTGACCAGCTATGAACCGAATCGCCTGGTATATGAAACTTCTTCTGCTAAAGATGGAGTGGCTGTTTTCTCTGAGATTTATTATCCGGGCTGGCAGGCCAAGATTGACGGACAGCCGGTGGACATTGCCCGTGCTGACTATATCTTGCGTGTGATGAATGTTCCCGCAGGCCAGCATACGATTGAGATGTGGTTTGACCCGCAGAGCTTGCATGTTACGGAAAGCATAGCTTATGCGTCACTGGCTTTATTGCTGATCGGGGTGATGATTCTGATTTGGTTCAGCAAGAAGAAGTTAACAACTCCGAAAAAAAAAGGAGGCTGAGAACTCTTAAACTTTTTTCTGATCTTGTACTCTATATACCTTAAGCGGCTCTCTTCATCCCGAAGAGAGCCGCTTATGCATTCACTAAAAAATTATGAAAAACAAACGCTGTTTTGCTGTTAATTGATTTTATATTCCAAAGTTAAGTGGTTCTTTAAACAGAAGAAAAGGAAATCGACAAAGGGCGAAGATTTGTCTATTAAATATAGTGATATTATAATAATTAAGGTGGATATCAGGACTGAAAAAGGAAAATATGAACATAAACAGTCGATATATGGATAGTCCCATTTTGTCGCAACCCATTAAATTTGTGCCTGAATATAGAGCGATTATTATGAAAAGACTATTGTTCATTTTTACCTTTTTTTGCCTCCTTGCCATTCATGGAGGCGCACAGAATATTCTGACTCTGGAGAACTGCCTTCGTATAGGGATTGAGAACAATCTCTCTTTACAGGGAAAACGAAAAGCGATGCAGAAAAGTAAGTATGGCATTTCGGAGAATCGGGTGAAGCTGTTGCCGCAAATCAATGGCTTTGCCAACTTTAATGATAATATCGATCCGCCTGTCTCAGTAACTGACGGTTCTTCCTATGGAGTACCTTATAATATTACCCGAACGTTGCAATATAGTGCCAATGCCGGGATAGAATTGCAGATGCCACTTTATAATCAGACTCTCTATACTTCGATTTCCATAGCAGAGATTGTGGATGAGATGAGCCGGCTTTCGTATGAAAAGGCACGGGAAGATTTGATCTTGCAGATCAGTAAAATGTACTATCTGGGACAGGTTACTGCGGAACAGATTGCATTGATAAAAGCCAATATCACCCGATTGGAAGAACTGAGAGATATCACACAGGCTTTCTTTGATAATGGAATGGCAATGGAAGTTGACTTGAAGCGGGTGAATATCAATCTGGAAAATCTGAAAGTACAGTATGACAATGCGCAGGCGATGATGACGCAGCAGCTTAATATGCTGAAGTACATCATGGATTATCCGGCAGAAAAAGAAATCGGCCTGTTGCCGGTCAATACGGATAGTATCGCTACGGTTGCTTTGACCGGACTGTCGGAAAACCTCTATGAGCTTCAGTTGCTCCAATCACAGGTGCAGCTGGCAGAGCGGCAGAAACGATTGATCAGTAATGGCTATATTCCTTCTCTCAATCTGACGGGAAACTGGAGGTTTGCCGCTTATACTGATGAGGCTTATCATTGGTTTCATTCCGGTCCGTCCAATCATTGGTTCCGTTCTTATGGAGTGGGACTGACTTTGCGTATTCCTATTTTTGATGGCTTGGATAAGAAGTATAAGATCCGGAAAGCAATGATCGATATCGAAACCATGAAACTTTCACGGTTGGATACACGGAAGAATCTGCAAACACAGTATTTGAATGCTGTAAATGACTTGATGAATAACCAGCGGAACTTTAAAAAACAGAAAGACAATTATCTGCTTGCCGAAGAAGTGTATACGGTTACTACCGACCGCTATCGGGAAGGAATCACTTCAATGACTGAAGTTCTGCAGGATGAAATGCGGATGAGCGAGGCACAGAACAACTACATTAGTGCACATTATAATTATCGGGTGACCAACCTGATGTTACTGAAACTAACCGGACAGATCTCATCCTTGTTCAAATAACAGATAACTAATTGAATCATTCATATGGAAACAATGGAAAATAATACAGTCTCCAGTACGCATCAGGAGAAAGCTAAGAAAATGAGAAAATTACGCCGCTGGCAGATTATAGTAAGTCTGTTTGGAGTTGCTGTGATTGTTTGGGGAGTAATTGAAATTGTTTTTCTCTTTCTGGGCTATAAGCAGACGGAAACCAGTAATGATGCGCAGATAGAGCAATATGTGTCGCCTGTCAATCTGCGTGCATCGGGCTATATTAATAAGATTTATTTTACGGAACATCAGCAGGTACGCAAAGGTGATACCTTGCTGGTGCTGGACGACCGCGAATATAAAATCCGGGTGATGGAAGCTGAGGCTGCATTGAAGGATGCGCAGGCAGGCGCCACTGTGATAAATGCTACCTTGCAGACTACACAAACGACTGCATCTGTGTATGATGCGTCTATAGCTGAAATAGAAATCCGGCTAGCAAAACTGGAGAAAGACCGTCAGCGGTATGAAAATTTGGTCAAACGAAATGCGGCGACACCTATCCAGTTGGAACAGATTACAACAGAGTATGAAGCTACCTTTAAGAAGCTGGAAGCAACCAGGCGCCAGCGGGAGGCGGCTCTTTCGGGAGTGAATGAAGTATCTCACCGTCGTGAGAATACGGAAGCTGCCATCCAGCGTGCTACGGCTGCGCTTGAAATGGCACGGCTGAATCTTTCGTATACGGTTGTACTGGCTCCTTGCGATGGCAAGTTAGGCAGACGTTCTCTGGAAGAAGGGCAGTTCATTACAGCAGGGCAATGCATTACATATATTTTGCCCGATACACAAAAATGGATTATTGCTAATTATAAAGAAACGCAGATAGAGAATCTCCGCATCGGGCAGAAGGTGGCTATCACGGTAGATGCTATCAGTAAGAAAGAGTTTACAGGCAAAGTGACTGCTATTTCCGGAGCGACAGGTTCTAAATATTCGTTGGTGCCGACTGACAATTCTGCCGGAAACTTTGTGAAAATACAGCAGCGTATCCCTGTCCGTATTGATTTTACGGATTTATCGAAGGAAGATAATGATAAGCTGGCGGCGGGTATGATGGTAGTAGTAAAAGCTAAACTCTGATAGCCATGCCTTCGTGTCCTAGAAATTATCCTTTTTACAATTGGGTGCCCAAACCGATAGGTATTATTATTCTGCTGTTCTTTTTCCTGCCGATTCTTTCGGTGGGCGGGGTATACTCCGTGAACAGTACCGAGATGATGAGCGGCTTGGGTATTATTTCCGAGCATATTCAGTTTGCCAATTTTGTGACTTCCATCGGTATGGCGGCATTTGCTCCCTTCTTGTATGAACTGGTTTGTATACGACGGGAGAAACTGATGTGTATCGCAGGTTTTGCACTGATGTATGTATTCAGCTATGTATGTGCCAAAACCGACAGTATCTTTTTGCTGGCACTCTGCAGCCTGCTGACAGGGTTCCTGCGTATGGTACTGATGATGGTCAATCTGTTTACGCTGATCAAATATGCTTTTGGCATGGAGGCAACGCGTAATATTACTCCCGGCATGGAACCGAAAGACGCGACGGGATGGAATAAACTGGATATCGAAAAATGTGTCAGCCAGCCGGTAGTTTATCTGTTTTTTATGATCCTGGGGCAAATGGGTACGGCGCTAACGGCTTGGCTGGCTTTCGAATACGAATGGAAATATGTATATTATTTTATGATGGGTATTCTGCTGCTGTCCATTCTGATACTGTTCATTACGATGCCTAATCATGGTTTTGCCGGACGTTTCCCTATCAACTTCCGCAAATTCGGCAATGTGACCGCATTTTGCATATCATTGACGTGCATCACTTATGTGCTGGTTTATGGCAAGGTGCTGGATTGGTATGATGATCCATCTATTTGCTGGGCAACGGCGATCAGTATCCTTTTTGCTGGGATTTTTCTTTATATGGATGTTACCCGGCGGTCTTCCTACTTTATTTTGGGGGCGTTGAGGCTGCGTACCATTCGTATGGGGGCTTTGCTTTATTTATTGCTGATGATCATCAATTCCAGCGCGATGTTTGTCAATGTGTATGCAGGAGTCGGGATGCACCTGGATAATTTGCAGAATGCATCGCTGGCAAACTGGTGTATGGTCGGTTATTTTATCGGTGCCTTGATTTCCATTGTATTGGGGTCTAAAGGGGTGCATCTGAAATATCTTTTTGCTCTTGGCTTTTTCTTTCTGGCATTGTCGGCAGGATTCATGTACTTCGAAGTGCAGACAGCCGGACTTTACGAACGAATGAAGTATCCCGTAATTATTCGTACCATCGGAATGATGATTTTATATGCATTGACGGCAGCATATGCCAATCAGCGGATGCCTTTCAAATATCTTTCGACCTGGATTTGCATCATGCTTACCGTCCGTATGGTACTGGGACCGGGTATCGGAGGGGCTATTTATTCAAATGTACTACAGGAGCGCCAGCAACATTATATTACCCGTTATGCACAAAATGTTGATCTGGTAAACCCCGAAGCTTCTGCTTCGTATACCAATACCGTGCAGGGAATGCAATATCAGGGAAAGAGTGAAACGGAAGCGCATAACATGGCTGCCATGTCCGTCAAGGGGCGGATACAGGTGCAGGCTACGCTCTCTGCTGTGAAAGAAATGGCAGGGTGGACTATTTATGCAGGCGTTATTTGTATGATTTTTGTGCTCGTAGTGCCTTATCCCAAACGAAAATTGCTAACTTAGTATCGTTTTTCAATAGTAATTTATCAGTGAGTCAGTGTTATGGATACTCAGCAGGAACGTTTATTACAGCTTGACCGCGATCTGAAAAGTGGGAGGAATATATGCAGTTCGGGAGGTGTGCTCAGTTGTTTTCCATCTTCTTTGAAAGAACCTTTTCTGATGCAGGGGCTTGGTTTGATTGTCTGTCGGCAAGGTAGTTTCCAGTTTTCTCTTGATAATAAGTGCGCTTCTGCCAAGGCGGGTGAGACTTTGTTTATCCATGAGGAGTCTTGGTTTCAAGTGTTTCAAGAGACCGAAGATATGGAAATTCTTATTCTTGCCTATCAGATAGAACCTATACGTGACATTATCGGTAACTCAGTGGTTTCCATGTATATGTATTCGAAGCTTACCCCTGAACTTTCCTGTGTATGGAATACCGGCGAGGAAGATGAGATTATGAAGTATATGTCTTTGATAGACAGTGTGCTGGAAATGGAGGAGAGTGCGTTTAGCCTTTATGAGCAGAAACTTCTTCTGCTGGCACTGACCTATCGTATTTGTTCGGTCTATAACCGTAAATTGATTAGTGCCGGACAGGAAACGGGCGGGCGGAAAAATGAGATATTTGTCCGTCTCATCCAGTTGATAGAGCAATATTATATGCAGGAAAGGAGTGTGGAATTCTATGCGGATAAACTCTGTTTGTCTCCGAAATACCTTTCGGCTCTTTCCAAAAGCATCTGTGGGTATACGGTGCAGGAACTTGTATTCAAGGCGATTATCCGTAAGTGTATCTCTTTGTTGAAGAATACGCAAAAAAATATTCAGGAGATTTCCAATGAATTCGGCTTCCCCAATGCTTCTTATTTTGGCACATTCTTCAAGAAGCAAATGGGGATGTCGCCGCAGCAATATCGAAGGAATCTTTAATCGAAATTACTCTTTTTCTCCATAAGCCAGATCGCCTGCGTCGCCCAGCCCCGGTACAATATAGGAATGTTCATTGATTTCAGGATCGATGGCAGCACACCAAATGGTTGTTTTGTCTTCGGGAAATACGCTCTTGATATGATCGATTGCATGTTGGCTGGCAATGATCGAAGCTACGTGAATTTCGGCGGGATGCCCTTTGGTAAGCATGGCCTGATAACTCAGTTCCATACTGCCGCCTGTAGCCAGCATCGGATCGGTGATAATCAGCGTTTTGTCGTCAATACGCGGAGATGCGATATATTCTATATGTATATCAAATTTCAGGGTATCTTTATATTTTCGATAGGCGGACACAAATGCATTTTCTGCTCCGTCGAAATAGCTTAGGAAGCCTTGGTGAAAAGGAAGGCCGGCGCGGAGAATGGTGCTGATGACAAGCTGGTTGTCCGGTGTGCTGACGGGAGCAATGCCCAGTGGTGTCCGGATGTTTTTTACTGAGTATCGGAACTCTTTGCTCATTTCGTAAGCCATGATTTCTCCGATCCGTTCAATGTTACGGCGGAAACGTAGGCGGTCATTCTGAACTTCTACATTTCTGATTTCGGATATGTACTGGTTTAGAATCGAATTTGTTTGGCTAAAATCAATTACTTTCATATTATAGTTTAATCATAATTTAATCTCATTTTCATCGTATTGAGAACGTTCTGGCTTGCAAAGTAAACGATAATCTTTCAAATTGCAATATTCAGTTTGCAGATATTGTTAGGAATTTATAAAAGAGATTCAATTAGGGAAAAATTTCTCTAATCCCTTCTTCCTTTTCAAAGAAAGTATTACTTTTGTACCCGGATTTACAAGGAGGCACCCAAAGCTCCTCATGTTCAGGTGAAAAGAGATAATAAAACGAAATACCAATTTTAATTAATTCAAAAAAAATGGCAAATTTAGATTTAAGCAAGTACGGTATCACAGGTGTGACCGAGATTGTGCACAATCCGTCTTATGACGTTTTGTTCGCTGAAGAAACAAAACCAGGTTTGGAAGGTTTTGAAAAAGGCCAGGTAACTAACATGGGCGCTGTAAACGTAATGACTGGCGTTTATACAGGACGTTCTCCTAAAGATAAATTCTTCGTAAAAGACGAAACCAGCGAAAATACAGTATGGTGGACTTCTGAAGAATACAAAAACGACAACAAACCAGTTGACGCTAAATGTTGGGCAGCTGTGAAAGATTTGGCAACTAAAGAACTTTCTAACAAAAGACTGTTCGTTGTTGACGCTTTCTGCGGAGCTAACGAAAACTCTCGCTTGAAACTGCGCTTCATCATGGAAGTAGCATGGCAAGCTCACTTCGTAACAAACATGTTCATCCGTCCGACAGCTGAAGAATTGGCTAACTTCGGTGAACCTGATTTCGTTATCATGAACGCTTCTAAAGCTAAAGTTGAAAACTACAAAGAACTGGGCTTGAACTCGGAAACTGCAGTTGTATTCAACTTGACTGAAAAGATCCAGGTTATCCTGAATACTTGGTACGGTGGTGAAATGAAGAAAGGTATGTTCTCTTACATGAACTACTTATTGCCTTTGAACGGTATGGCTTCTATGCACTGCTCTGCTAACACTGATAAAGAAGGCAAGAGCTCAGCTATCTTCTTCGGTCTGTCAGGTACAGGTAAGACTACTTTGTCTACTGACCCGAAACGTTTGTTGATCGGTGATGACGAACACGGATGGGATGACGAAGGTGTATTCAACTTCGAAGGTGGTTGCTACGCTAAAGTTATCAACTTGGATAAAGAAAGCGAACCGGACATCTGGAATGCTATCAAACGCGATGCTTTGTTGGAAAACTGTACAGTTAACGCTGAAGGCGAAATCAACTTCGCTGACAAGTCAGTAACTGAAAACACTCGTGTTTCTTATCCTATCTATCATATCGAAAACATCGTTAAACCGGTGTCTAAAGGTCCTCATGCTAAACAAGTTATCTTCTTGTCAGCTGACGCATTCGGTGTATTGCCTCCGGTATCTATCCTGAACGCAGAACAAACTAAATATTACTTCTTGTCTGGTTTTACAGCTAAATTGGCTGGTACAGAACGTGGTATCACTGAACCGACTCCGACATTCTCGGCTTGTTTCGGTGCTGCTTTCTTGTCACTGCACCCAACTAAATACGGTGAAGAACTGGTGAAGAAGATGGAAAAAACTGGTGCTAAGGCATATTTGGTTAACACTGGTTGGAATGGTACTGGCAAACGTATCTCTATCAAAGATACTCGTGGTATCATCGACGCTATCCTTGACGGTTCTATCGACAAAGCTCCTACTAAGGTTATGCCTTACTTCGACTTTGTTGTTCCTACAGAACTTCCGGGTGTTGATCCGAAGATCCTTGACCCACGCGACACTTACGAATGTGCTTGCCAATGGGAAGAAAAAGCAAAAGATTTGGCTGGACGTTTCATCAAGAACTTCGCTAAATTTACAGGTAACGAAGCTGGTAAGGCTTTAGTTGCTGCTGGTCCGAAACTCTAAGCCTTTTAGGCAATAGATATGTAATGCAAAATGTGGGCGGTTCCGAAAGGAGCCGCCTTTTTTTGTTTATATGAAGGTGATTTTGTATCTTTGTTAATCTGAATTATGTTCGATAAAACGCTGACAAATACATGATTATTACTTATTTAAAACTCTTTTGTACATTCGCGAAAATTGGTATGTTTACCATTGGCGGGGGATATGCCATGATTCCTTTGATAGAACGGGAAATAGTAAAGAAAAACTGGATGAGCAAGGACGAATTTATGGAAATGTTTGCCTTGACTCAATCGTTGCCCGGAGTTTTTGCGGTAAATATATCCATTTTCGTGGGATATAAACTTCATAAGGTTAGCGGAAGTCTGGTTTGTGCGTTGGCGACTATTCTCCCTTCATTTGTCATTATGATGTTGATTGCCATGTTCTTTGCCCGTTTTCAGGACAATGAGGTGATGATTCGTATCTTTAACGGGATACGTCCGGCTGTAGTGGCGCTGATTTTGTTTCCTTGTATATCTGCGGTCAGAGCTTTGCATTTGAAGTATGTGCAACTGATAGCTCCTGTGATTGCCACAGTACTGATCTGGCAATTCGGGCTTTCTCCTATTTATGTGGTATTGGCGGGGATTTCCGGTGGATTAGTGTATACTCTGTGGTTGAAAAATAAGATTAAAGATATAAAGGCATGATATATTTACAGTTACTTTGGGTGTATCTGAAGATAGGTACGTTTGGTTTCGGAGGTGGTTATGCGATGCTTTCGTTGATTCAGCATGAAATTGTAGATCTCCACCATTGGCTGACTCCCCAACAATTTACGGATGTGGTGGCAATTTCGCAGATGACTCCGGGGCCGATTGGAATTAATAGTGCTACTTATGTGGGCTATGCAGTGACACACAGTGTATGGGGAGCGGTACTTGCTACCGTAGCGGTGTGTCTGCCCTCTTTTATTCTCGTATTGCTCATTTCCTATTTCTTTGCGAAATGCAAGGATAATAAATACATAAAAGCAGCGATGTCCGGTTTGCTTCCCATGTCAGTGGCATTGATTGCCTCGGCTGCCTTGTTGATGATGAACAGGGAGAATTTTATTGATTATAAAAGTATAGGGATTTTTGCAGGAGCATTCCTTATCACCTGGAAATGGGATTTGCATCCTATTCTGCTGATTTGTCTGGCAGGTCTGGTGGGGGTGATCTTGTATTAAAAAAACTTATTATAAGGAACGTTATTGCTTGTCTGTCATTACTTTGTCTATTTTTGTGAAAGTTGGATAAAAAAACAGATTTATGGTGTATCTGGATACCGATAAGCAAACCTATGCAGATTTAAGCATAACGGAAAGCGTGTATGACGAGCAGCCCCTTTGTTCCTTGTTTATGAAAACGGAAACAAAACAAGGGAAATCTCTGATGCTGGAATGGATTATGTATCCATTAAGTGATTGGGAGACTATCTGTAAACGCCAGAAAGCGATTGACTGGGAGTTCCTGCCGGATCTTCCCCTGAATGAGGAGGAACTGGATTTTATCGAATATTATCTAGGGTATCGGGATCAGATAAGGAGGAACAATATCTTATTTACTTGTGCCGGACTTATTGACCGTCTGGTGCGATATGACCCTAATCGTTATGTGATTTGCAGAGGTGTGAAGCTCGTTGTTCACATGCTTCATCGTTTGAAAGAATGGGTGACAGGAGCGAGGGATAATATGCCTAAACTGTTGAAGGAAGCGGCCGGCACTATACGGGGGATCTTGTATGGAAGCGAACTGGAGGAAGTACTGGAGCAGACTTCCGACGAAAAAGCCCGTTTGTCAATTTATGCCGTCGATAAATACGATTATTTGTTTCGTTGTACTCGTCTTTTGTCTATAAAGGAATTGTTATCCATTATTTATTTGCTGGATGTTTGCAGAACGGCACATCGGATTGCGAGGGAAAAGAAGCTCAATTGTACTCCTAAAATGGTGCAGGCGATGGAGTTTTCTGTAGAGGGAGTGGTGCATCCGTTCGTGAAGAATGCGCAAAGAAATAATTGGGAGATGTCTCAGGGAAACATTTCGCTTTTTACCGGCTCCAATATGGCGGGGAAATCCACCACACTGAAGGCGTTGACTCTGGCTGTATGGCTGGCGCATTGCGGATTGCCTGTTTTTGCCGAATCGATGACGTGTCCGGTCTATGAAGGTATATATACTTCTATTAATTTGCCTGATTCTTTGAGGGACGGACGGAGCCATTTTATGGCAGAAGTGCTTCGGATTAAAGAAATACTGATAAAGGTGGGGAGCGGAAAGAAATGCCTGGTAGTGCTGGATGAGATGTTTCGGGGAACTAATGCGAAAGATGCGTTTGAAGCTTCCGTTGCAGTAAATGAGTTGCTCAGGGACTTTCCACATTGCCATTTCTTGATATCGACGCATATCCTTGAATATGCGAAAGCCTTTGAACATGATTGCTCTTGCTGTTTTTACTATATGGAAGCTGAGATTAGGGAGGATCATTTTGTATGTCCTCACCGGTTGCTCAAAGGTATATCAGAAGCTAGGGTTGGCTACTGGATCGTAAAGAAGTTGCTTAATATGCATGAACTGGAAATAGAAAAAGCCCGCTAGATAAAATCCGGCGGGCTTTCTGCATTATCTCGGGCTATTGCTTACGATTTGTTCGCGCGTTTACGCTCGATTTCGTCCAGAATGACTTTGCGCATACGCATTGCTTTTGGAGTTACCTCTACGTATTCATCTTCTTTGATGTATTCCAATGCCTCTTCGAGTGAGAACTGAACAGGCGGAATCAGACGAACTTTGTCATCAGATCCGGAAGCACGCATGTTGGTAAGCTTTTTGGATTTTGTAACGTTGATAACCAGATCGTTGTCATGGGAGTGTTCTCCTACTACCTGGCCTGCATATACTTCGTCCTGTGGGAAGATGAAGAACTTACCGCGATCCTGCAATTTATCGATGGCATAGGCAAAAGCAGTTCCGCTTTCCATTGCGATCATGGAGCCATTGGTACGGCGTTCGATTTCTCCCTTGTGCGGCTGATATTCTTTAAAACGGTGTGCCATGATAGCTTCACCGGCAGAAGCAGTCAGTACGTTGGTACGAAGACCGATGATACCACGTGAAGGCATGTCGAATTCAAGGTTGATACGTTCGCCCGTATTTTCCATCTTCACCATTTCACCTTTGCGGCGGGTAACCATATCGATAATCTTGCTTGAATATTCTTCCGGTACGTTGATTGTCAGTTCTTCGATCGGTTCGCACTTGACGCCGTCGATTTCTTTAAAGATAACCTGTGGCTGACCTACCTGCAGTTCGTATCCTTCACGACGCATGGTCTCGATCAATACAGAAAGGTGAAGTACGCCACGGCCGGAAACAATCCATTTGCCGTCTTCCTCACTCTTTCTTACACGGAGTGCCAGATTCTTATCAAGTTCTTTCATCAGACGGTCGTGGATGTGGCGTGAAGTCACGAACTTACCGTCTTTTCCGAAGAATGGAGAGTCATTGATGGCAAATAGCATGCTCATCGTCGGCTCGTCGATAGCAATTGGCGGTAATGCTTCCGGATTTTCGAAATCGCAGACCGTATCTCCGATCTCAAAACCCTCGATACCTACCAATGCACAGATATCTCCTGATGAAACTTCGTTTGTTTTTACACGTCCCAAACCTTCAAATACATGAAGCTCTTTAATTTTAGATTTGAACATATCGCCATTACGTTTTACCAGCGTGATGTTCATTCCTTCTTTCAAGGTACCGCGATGTACGCGACCTACGGCAATACGACCGGTATAAGAAGAATAATCCAGAGAAGTAATCAGCATCTGCGGAGTACCTTCCAGTTGTTCGGGAGCAGGAATATTTTCAATAATACAATCCAGTAGCGGGGTAATGGTATCTGTCGGCTTTTGCCAGTCTGTGCTCATCCAGTTATTTTTGGCGGAACCGTAAATAACGGGGAAGTCCAGTTGGTCTTCTGTTGCGTTGAGGCTGAACATCAGGTCGAAAACCATTTCGTAAACTTCTTCAGGGCGGCAGTTAGGCTTATCTACCTTATTTACTACCACGATTGGTTTCAAACCGATTTCCAGTGCCTTCTGAAGTACGAAACGTGTTTGGGGCATCGGACCTTCGAAAGCGTCGACTAACAGAATGCAGCCATCTGCCATATTCAATACGCGTTCTACTTCACCACCGAAGTCGCTGTGTCCCGGAGTATCAATGATGTTAATTTTAGTACCGTTGTAATTGATGGATACATTTTTAGAAAGGATCGTTATACCACGTTCACGTTCCAGGTCGTTGTTATCCAGGATAAGTTCACCACTATTTTGATTGCTGCGGAATAGATTTCCGGCCAGCAACATCTTGTCAACCAGCGTTGTTTTCCCATGATCAACATGGGCAATGATTGCAATGTTTCGAATATTTTGCATATAATACCTATTATTTGGCTGCAAAGGTACGAAAATAGGATTAGAAATAAATGCAATAGCCCCATTTTTTTCTTGTAAAACGTTGTGAGATATAAAGATAATGTCTATCTTTGCACGCTCAAAAGAATAATTTACTATATCAAAATTCTAAAAATTATGTATTTAGACGCAGCTGAAAAGCAAGAAATCTTTGGAAAGTACGGGAAGTCTAACTCTGATACTGGCTCAACTGAAGCGCAGATAGCTTTGTTTTCCTACCGTATTTCTCACCTGACTGAGCACATGAAGCTCAACAGAAAAGATTATAGTACAGAGAGAGCTTTAACAATGTTGGTAGCTAAACGTCGTCGTTTGCTGAATTACCTGAAGGACAAAGATATCACAAGATATCGTTCTATTGTTAAAGAACTTGGTTTGCGTAAGTAATCTACTTGCCGCGAAAAGATTAAAAACCGTTTCTCACATTGAGAAACGGTTTTTTTATTGGCTTTCAATGAAGGATTAGTATTTTATGCTGTGCACATTGATTGCAGCCGGCTGTCCGTTGTATAGTGCTTCACAACTAATTGTCAGGAATGTAGACGAGTTCGCATTATTACAGCGAATGATGGCTACTCCATTTTCGTCGGTGGTAACTTTAGGGTTCCAATAGATTGTACGGCGGTGGTCATTGCCTTGTCCTTTACTGATATCCGGGTAATAGGGTGAATAAAATTCAATGGGTTGGGAGTAACCTTGGATCTGTGTGTTTCGGATACCACGTGATTGGTACTTCTTTTCCGGGTCCCAATTGTCGATGGTAGTGATATAGCAAATTGCAAATTGATTTCCCGGTTGATTATAGGGAGTTGTGTTGTTCAGATAACTTTTGAGGGCTTTTTCTTCAAAGGGAGAGAGTCTGGAAGTTTCCATGTGATTTTTTAGACTTTCGTCGCTCAGGTGATAAGCGCTGTCGTCATCAATTCCGGCACTTGCTGTCGTGCCGTCGCAAATCATAACAGATTTTATCGCATCGATATTTTTATCTATAAAAAGCTCCCGATCAAATGTTGAGTAAAGAACTCCATTTATGACGCATAGTATATAATGATTCTTGTATTTCATGGTTATAAATGGTGGATCTCCCTTCCACTTAGACTTCACTTGAATATTGGGATTTAATGTGGTCATTAGCCAAGGGAAATAGTCCATGAATTTTCCTTCATCGCGCATTCGATCCAGTTCCTTAGGGATATCATAATAAGCTCTTACAGATTGCTCGAAAGCTAGAATTTTTTTGTATTTCGTACGTTTGGCTTTAATCGTTACCTGATCCAACAAATGAGTGTCGTGTCCCATAATTGAATCTAGATAAAGAGAGTCGGAGAGACTGCTCCACCAACTGAGTCCGCTAATATCTTCCCATTTAGGATGTAGCTCTTCGTAAGCGTATTTGCGTAGTTCGGGTGTAAAGTTACGGAAAAGTGATATGTTTGTTTTCCGGTTCAGCTTTTTTCCTTTACGGCGAGTTTGAATAGCCGCACTCATGGAACCATTGAAGGCATCCATTGGAATGTGGAAGAATCCCAAAGAGTCTGTGACCGTAGTACCTGCTGCTGATATCGTATCTCTCCGGGCAATGACGCTTACAGAGATATCTTTTTGCTCTTTGTTTCTCAGAAAAGATGTTACCTGCCCATGCAGAGTCAGTCTCGTTTCCGGCAGATAGATTGGTATTTCTGGAGTGGCACTGATGGCTTGGCTTATATCATATTTTCTCCATCCGTGAATCATCAACAGATTATCTAATGCCACTCTTCGTCTGGGAGAATTGTTTGCGAAATAATATCCAGGTTGATGAATGTATCCTTTCAGATCTGATGTAAGTAAAAGGTCTGTGTAAATTGTCTGATCGAACCGTTGGAAGTCTGATTTTAAAGCATCCCGGACCGCTACGGAGAAATGTCCTTGTATTGGTTGACCTGTATGGTCTTTCATTGAGATATGATACTCAATTGGTTCAAAAGGATAGTATAATGCATTGGTGGATGTGGCTGTTAATTGTAAAGATGGAGAAGGCATTACATAGCAAAAGCGCTCGCATAACGTTGCCCCATTGCTATTCATTAAAGAGAGTTGTATGACTCCTCTCGGCAATCCCTGAGTGGATAACGGGAGATGATATACTGTTTGATCTTTAAAATCAATGGTCTGATACATGAGCGGACGTCCTTGATGTGATATGAATAAAGCCAGTGTATCTTTGAGACTTGTCGAATTTCTGAGAACTTTGATGACTAATGCTTTTTCTTTAGACGCCACATTTAGCACATATCCTTGGGGTAAAGCCTTCGGTAGCTGAAATGAGTATTTTTTATCTTGATAGGTCACTACAGCTTTGGCTTGTTTGTCTGTAGGGGTGTATGTAAAGCATCCCATACCGTCGTGGAGAGTTGTAAATTGTGTAAGTTCTACATCATCTGGCCCATAAACAGTTCCTGAAATGCCTACTGTACCTTCTTCTTTACTTGTCGCTTCGAATGCAACGACTGAAGGCACTCCCTCTACTAATTGTCCACCTTCCGGGAAGAATCGAATCATGAAATCTTTTTCTTTTGAACGCGGACGTTGCTTCATAGATTCATCCATTCGGTAAGTGATGATGCTCCGGTTTTCGTCTACTTCGCTTCTCCGTTTTCTATATACAGGGATCGTACGCGAGAAATATTGCTTTTCACTGAATGCCAACATCCACTTCGTATAGGCCCTAATCTCATAAAAACCGGAGAATAAGGCTTTGGTCAGTATGAATTGCCCTTCTCCTTCTCCATCCCGCAACTGTATGATTTGTCGGTCGCTAGTATTTCCCAGTTGGTCTAATAGTTCTACATAAAGGGGGGTACTGATTGGGCTAGGCTGGTTTTGCTCGGCCGTTACTACGTATGCCTTATACCATATCGTGTCTCCGATGTAGTAACTGGTGTTGTCCAAGTGCAGATAGGCTTTCTCGCGTGGATATGCATCGGCGTAGGCTTGAGAACGGGCAAAGTAAGTTGCGAATATAGAATCCGCAACTTGCTGGCTATGGATTTGCACGGCTATACTTGATAGGAGGCAGAAAGTGATGATTATGGAGCGTATTCTCATTACATTTTGAATGATCAGTAACTTGAAGGTTGGGGAACGTCAAGTGTTAGCATAACTATACTTGTTTGATCACTAACTGTTGCGAAATGAACAGTTGAGCCATCGTAATGACTGGAGTTGGAATAATTTGTGCGATAAGCAAATGATACTTCATCTCCTTTTGTATCATAAGAAAAGTATCCCCATTGAATAGGGGAGTCTTTATTCCAAGGATCATAGACTGCAGAGACCGTAATGGGTTCCCAATAACCACTGCCTGTAATGAGTACATCGCATGCCATAGGGAAAGGTATATCGGGTGGAAAACGAAAACAAATAGAACCATACATTGAATTAACTTTAGAGAAAGTGTACTCTTGCTTATCAAAATCATATCCGACGAAGTTTGCATAGGGATTCCATGGGCCTTTATCAGGATATGGTCGATCATACACTAACTCTGAGCAGGTAGCACGAACCGCAATATATCCTCCTCCTTCGGGAAGTTGTAGATCGGTTACAGGTATTTGGATTGTTTCATAGGTTCCTTCTTGAACCAAAACTTCACGGACAGGAAAGAAGGAATATTCAACTGGATTAGGATCAAAATCACGACTTGCTCCTAATTGAATCTGATCATATTTCCCTTGACCTTGTCGTATCTGAATATTTAGCAAAGGTGGAAATGGAATATATTGACTCCATTCTATTTTAATAATCTGAGGTAATTTTGCATGCTCAAAATACTCGTCCTGGCTCGTTCTTGTTGTTACCACTTTACTGGTCGCTTCTATACTAACAGGGCTGTCTTCCTTCGTACAACTGCAAAAAATGATTGAGAGGAATAATACTAATAGTAAATGGATTCTTTCCTTACTACTTGTGAATTGATTGTGTGTGTTCATAAGCTATATATTTTAGAGGCTTAACAATAACTACTTATGATCTATGATTATGCAAGAAAGGAAAAAATAATGATAATATGAAAATTCCGAGTTTAATTAGTGTTAATCTCCAGTCTATATATTACTTAATCCATTTTCAAGGCAGGTAGGTGAAAAGAGATATATTATGGGAGATATTTTAGGATTATAATTGTGTTCATCTAAAGATTTTGCTATTTTTGCAACCTAATTATTCTAATTTATCACCTTTGCTAACTAAAAAACTTTCAATATGGATACGAGTAAGATTGTTGGAGAGAAAATTAAAGCGCTCCGGGAAGATAAATCAATAAGTATAGAGGAATTGGCACAGCGTTCGGGTTTGGCTATCGAGCAGATCGAACGAATTGAAAATAACATCGATATACCGTCTCTTGCACCGCTGATTAAAATAGCGCGTGTGCTGGGGGTACGTCTGGGCACTTTCCTGGATGATCAGGATGAAATCGGGCCTGTGGTATGCCGTAAAAAAGAGGCTAAAGATGCCATCAGCTTTTCCAATAATGCGATTCATTCACGCAAGCACATGGAATATCATTCATTGTCTAAATCGAAAGCGGATCGTCACATGGAGCCGTTTATCATTGACGTGATGCCGACAGAGGACAGCGACTTTGTGCTTTCTTCGCATGAAGGAGAAGAGTTTATCATGGTTATGGAAGGGGTTATGGAAATCAGCTATGGTAAGAATACCTATTTGCTGGAAGAAGGTGATAGTATTTACTATGACTCCATCGTTCCTCATCATGTACATGCTTACGAAGGGCAGGCTGCTAAAATATTGGCTGTAGTCTACACTCCGATTTAATAAAATCTGATACCAAATATTAAGAATAATCGCATGCAATTATTTGAACGTACTCTTGGGCAATGGCTGGAACATTGGGCTGAAGAGACTCCCGATAAGGAATATATCGTTTATTCCGACCGTAATCTTCGTTTTACATGGAGCCAGCTAAACCAGCGTGTGGATGATATGGCGAAAGGACTGATCGCTGTTGGTGTGGAACGTGGTACTCATGTCGGTATTTGGGCGGCGAACGTGCCCGATTGGCTGACATTGCTGTATGCTTGTGCCAAGATTGGTGCGGTATACGTCACGGTGAATACGAATTATAAGCAGGCCGAGCTAGAGTATCTTTGCCAGAATTCCGATATGCATACACTTTGTATCGTCAATGGTGAAAAGGACAGTGATTTTGTGCAAATGACGTATACGATGCTTCCTGAACTGAAAACCTGTGAACGCGGTCATTTGAAGAGTGAACGCTTTCCGTATATGAAGAATGTGATATACGTCGGTCAGGAGAAACATCGGGGAATGTATAATACTGCGGAAATCTTGCTGCTGGGGAATAATGTGGAAGATGACCGCCTGACTGAACTTAAAAGTAAAGTAGACTGTCATGATGTAGTGAATATGCAATATACATCAGGAACTACCGGTTTCCCGAAAGGAGTGATGCTGACTCATTATAATATTGCCAACAACGGTTTTCTGACCGGCGAACACATGAAGTTTACGGCGGATGACAAACTCTGTTGTTGTGTGCCGCTATTCCATTGTTTTGGAGTGGTGTTGGCTACGATGAACTGTCTGACTCATGGGTGTACACAGGTGATGGTAGAGCGGTTTGATCCGTTGGTCGTGTTGGCTTCCATTCATAAAGAACGCTGTACGGCTCTTTACGGAGTGCCTACGATGTTTATTGCCGAGTTGCATCATCCGATGTTCGACTTGTTTGATATGTCTTGTCTGCGTACCGGTATAATGGCAGGTTCGTTGTGTCCGGTTGAACTGATGAAACAGGTAGAAGAAAAGATGTACATGAAGGTTACCAGTGTATACGGACTGACTGAAGCCGCTCCCGGTATGACCGCTACCCGCATCGATGATTCGTTTGATGTACGTTGTAATACGGTAGGACGCGACTTTGAATTTACAGAAGTCAGAGTGATTGATCCTGAAACCGGCGAAGAATGTCCGGTAGGCGTACAAGGCGAAATGTGCAATCGTGGATATAATACGATGAAAGGGTATTATAAGAATTCGGAAGCTACGGCTGAAGTGATTGATAAAGATAACTTCCTGCATTCGGGCGACTTAGGCATTAAAGATGAGGACGGAAATTACCGGATCACAGGACGTATCAAGGATATGATTATTCGTGGTGGTGAAAATATCTATCCGCGTGAAATCGAAGAATTCCTTTATAAGCTTGATGGAGTAAAGGATGTTCAGGTAGCAGGGATTCCCTCTAAGAAATATGGTGAAGCGGTTGGTGCTTTTATCATATTGCAGGAAGGAGTTGAAATGCATGAGTCGGACGTTCGTGACTTCTGTAAGAATAAGATTTCCCGTTATAAGATACCGAAATATGTCTTCTTTGTGAAGGAGTTTCCGATGACAGGCAGTGGTAAAATTCAGAAATTCAGATTGAAAGATCTTGGATTGCAGCTTTGTAAGGAGCAAGGAATAGAAATTATTTAAATAAAGAATTAAAAAAGAAGAATGAAGAATTAGCTGCGCTGTATGCTGCATAGCAATTCTTCATTCTTCTTTTTTTAGTTCTTCATTCTTAAATGAAATCGTCTCCCAGTTGCATCTGGGCATCATTCACGTATTTGCGGATAGAATGTTCTTCGTCTTTACGGCAGATTAGCAGGACATTGTCCGATTCGGCTATCAGATAGCCTTCCAAGCCATCGATCACGGCGAGCTTTCCTTTGGGGAGTACGATCATATTATCTTTTCCATTATAGATCAAAGAATGACTTTTTAAGGTCACATTGCCTTCCCGGTCTCTTTCTGATAAGTCGTAGAGTGATCCCCATGTGCCCAGGTCAGACCAACCAAAATCGCCTAAAGATACATATACATTGTCCGCTTTTTCCATGATGCCGAAGTCAATGGATACATTGGGACATGCGGGAAAGTTTTCTTCAATGAATGCTTTCTCTTTATCTGTAGCATAGATGTTTTTTCCCGGTGCCAGTTTGGATGCTAATTCGGGAAGCAGGATTTCTGCAGCTTTAATAATGGTATTGACGTTCCACATAAATAATCCGGAGTTCCAGTAGAATTCACCGCTTTCTACGAATACTTTGGCTAATTCCAGTTCCGGTTTTTCGGTGAATGTCTTTACTTTGTAGAAGCCATCACTGGTTGGTTCGTCAATTTGTATATAGCCATATCCGGTCTCAGGACGGTTGGGCTTGATGCCTAGTGTCAGTAACTTTTCAGAGTGAGAAACGAATTCCAGTCCTTTAATGATTGCCGCACGGAATTCTTCTTCTTTCAAAATCAGATGATCTGAGGGAGCAACGACGATATTCGCATTCGGGTTTAAAGCGCGGATGTGATAGGCAGCCCATGCGATGCATGGAGCGGTATTTCTTCTTGCGGGTTCCAATAAAATCTGTTTCTCATCCAATTCGGGAAGTTGTTCCTTCACCAGATCGGCGTACATTGCATTGGTGACAATAAGAATATTTTCGGTTGGGATTACCTTTTGAAAGCGGTCGAAGGTCTGTTGTAGGAGTGAACGACCGGTTCCGAAGAAGTCAAGAAATTGTTTGGGCAATGTTTTGCGGCTAAACGGCCAGAAGCGGCTACCGATACCACCACCCATAATCACGCAATAATTATCCATGTTTGTCATGATAGTGACTCTATTTTTAAATGTTTTTGCTAATGTACGGTTTATTCTCTAAATATAGAAGCCTTTGGGACATGTTTTATTATTTTTTGCTCCTTTTTTTTCTCAAACTATTGTGGAATCAAAATATTGTCGTATCTTTGCACCGCAATTGAGAAATCAAGCATGCCCAGATGGCGGAATCGGTAGACGCGCTGGTCTCAAACACCAGTGGATTCACTTCCATCCCGGTTCGACCCCGGGTCTGGGTACGAATAAACCCTGATAATCACCTGATTATCAGGGTTTTCTGCTTTTATAGGGCGTACTAAAAGTGTACTGAATGACGAATACAAAGAAAAGGTGTACTTTAATAGTTTTCTTCCCCATATCTTTATGATTTCTTAACGCTTATCCTATCTTTATCTACCTTATTATTGCCGATGTTTTCGGGAAAAGTGAGATTCTTACCTTATATTTGTAGTAAGAACGTTTAAAGGCGCACGATTATGGAAAATCATATGGAAAACAATTTCAGAGAAATACAGAAGATATTAGATAGTTGTATAGCTCATGACTATAAAACTAAAGTAGATGCACTATTTTTAAAACGTGAATATTTGACGCAAGCTCAGCTAAAGGATTATTTGCGGCAAGAAATTTTCCGTGTGACTGAAAATATTGTAGCCATCCAACAAAAATACCGTGTCGTGCGTAACATTGTATTGGATATGGATATTCCCGATTTTTTGTGGGAAAGCGGTTATTTTGAGGACTTGAATTCTGATGAAAGAAAAAAGTATATCGGTTTCCGCTGCTCTGATTTTGATATGGACGCATATTTGCATGAACCGTCCTGTTATGATGGGCGGCTTCCCTATTTGTCCATTATCGTTAATCTTGTCGTGCTTTCCAAGTATTTGCGCTATCTGCAAGAACAGGAAAGCAATTACCATACAGATGCGGTTGCCATCCAAGAGCAAGTCTTGCCAAAAGAGAAAGAGGAAAGTGCAGATACTAATCCAACCAAGATTGTGGGCAAAAGCAATCCTTTCAAGTCCACGTTGAAAGCCAATGAAATCAAACTTCTGACCGACTGTGTGAATGAAGCGAATATGTTTACTACTACCGTCAGTGCCAAAATACTTACCGATTTTTTCAACTGCAAACTGAATGGGGTATTGAAAGTTAATAATACCCGTCTGTTAGCCTATCTTATGATGCAGCTTGGCTGCTATAATTACATTGTTTATGAATGGCAGTCTGTCATAGCAAATAACAAGCTGATATTAGGAAAGATAAAAGGAGAACCACTTACACGTACTGACTTATCCAGTGCAACAGACCAAGCAAAAAACATCTATCCGAAAGGATATGAAATCATAGACAAGTACATCAAACAACTGAAAAAAGGTTGAGCATAGATTGAACGCTCAAACAAAGGTCAATTAGACTTCATTTTCAACCTCTTAACTTTGCCCCCGTTAACAAAAAAAACGAGGGTGCGCACCTTCATATTGTTTCACCTAAATTCCTAAACAATATGGAAAGAGATTTAGAGTTAAGAGTTTCAGAACTCGAAAAATTAGTGTTCCTTTCAAAGAATGTGCTTAGCTTCGATGAAGCGAGCAGGTTCTTGAACCTTTCTAAAAGTTACCTGTACAAGTTGACTTCGGGTAACTTGATACCCCATTACAAGCCGCAGGGCAAAATGCTTTATTTTGAGAAAGCGGAGTTGGAAGCATGGTTGCGTCAGAACCCGGTCAAGACGCAGGCACAGATAGAGCAGGAAGCGCAGAAATATATCCTTAACCGTCCTCTAAAGAAATAACGGTTATGGAAAATAGAAAAGCGACAGAAGCTGGGCAGGACGTCACTATGCAGAAAGAGGATTTCGCAGTTCTTTGGAAAACCATTCATCTAAAGGTGACGGACACTTACGAAGTACCGCCCGAAATACTCTGGGTGAACGGCTCTACCATTGGCACGCTGGGTAATTTCAGTGCATCCACGGGTAAAGCCAAGAGCAAAAAGACATTCAACATTTCCGCTATCGTTGCGGCAGCGTTGAAGAATGACGAAGTACTGAAGTATTCGGCATACTTGCCACCGAACAAACGGAAAATCCTCTATGTCGATACAGAGCAGAGTAAATACCATTGCCACAAGGTCATGGAGCGTATTTTACGACTTGCCGGACTGCCTACCGACAAGGACAGAGACGATTTTGTTTTCATCGTGCTAAGGGAGCAGACACCCGACAAGCGGAAACAGATTATCGGCTATATGCTTGAAAATATGCCCGATGTGGGGTTACTCATTATTGACGGAATCCGTGACTTGATGTATGACATCAACAGCCCCAGTGAATCGACTGACCTAATCAACCTCTTGATGCGCTGGTCAAGCGGATATAACCTGCATATCCATACTGTACTGCATTTGAACAAGGGGGATGACAACACAAGGGGACATATTGGTACGGAGCTGAACAACAAGGCTGAAACCGTCCTGCAAATCACGAAAAGCCAGCAGGACGGCAACATAAGCGAGGTAAAGGCGATGCACATACGTGACCGGGAATTTGACCCGTTCGCATTTCGTATCAATGACAACGCTTTGCCCGAAATCGTGGATGATTATGTATTCCAACAACCTAAGCAAGACAGGAATTTTCCGCTTACGGAACTGACTGAACAGCAACACCGGGAAGCGTTGGAGAACGGTTTCGGCAAGCAGGTGGTACAAGGCTATTCCAATGTCATAGCGGCATTGAAGCAGGGTTATGCGAGTATCGGCTACGAGCGTGGACGCAATGTCCTTGTGTCACTTAACAAGTTTCTTGTGAACAAGCGCATGATTGTGAAAGAGGGCAAGGGCTACCGATATAATCCCGATTTCCATTATTAAAAGTCAGTTTGGTTTAGTCCGGGTGTATATATAAGAGGAACGGACTTACTATTTCCCTGTTTCGGAACAAGCAGGTTTAGTATGGTACGGGTATATATATAACGGACTAAACAGGACTGGCGCACTTTTCAACTATTTTTTAATCCCCAAAAAAGAAAATGTTATGAACATCGAAGATGTGAAACAAATACCCATCGCAGACTATCTGCACAGTTTAGGTTACTCTCCTGTCAAGCAGCAGGGCAACGGCTTATGGTACAAATCACCGTTAAGGGAGGAACACGAACCGTCTTTCAAGGTGAACACTGACCGCAATCTTTGGTATGACTTTGGAGCAGGCAAGGGCGGCAACATTATTGCACTGGCAAAGGAACTCTATTGCTCCGGCAGCCTGCCATACCTTTTAAACCGGATAGCGGAACAGACACCGCACGTCCGCCCGGTCAGTTTTTCTTTTCCCCAGCGTAGGACAGAACCGAGTTTCCAACATTTGGAAGTCCGTGACTTGACCCATCCGGCATTGCTCCGTTACTTGCAGGGGCGGGGTATCAATATCGAACTGGCAAAAAGAGAATGTAAGGAACTCCATTTTACCAATAACGGCAGACCGTTCTTTGCTATCGGTTTCCCGAATATGGCAGGAGGTTACGAGGTTCGCAATTCCTTTTTCAAAGGCTGCATCGCCCCGAAAGACATCACCCATATACGGCAGCAGGGAGAGCTGAGAGAGAAATGTTTGGTATTCGAGGGTTTTATGGATTATCTTTCTTTCCTCACGCTCCGGATGAAGAACTGTCCGACCATGCCCGACCTTGACAGACAGGATTATGTCATACTCAACTCTACTGTCAACGTGCCGAAAGCCATTGACGTGCTGTACCCATATGAACGCATCCACTGTATGCTTGACAATGACGAGACGGGGTTTCAGGCTACACAGGCTATTGCATTGGAATACTCCTACCATGTGCGTGACTTCTCGGACAATTATAGGGGCTATTCAGACTTGAACGATTACCTGTGCGGCAAGAAGCAGGAACAGAAGAACAGCACCAGCCAAGTACAGGAGATAAAGCAGGAAACCGGACAACGTGCCGCCCCAAGACAGAAAAGGGGCAGGGGGATTTAGTCCGGCAGGATTACCAACGGCAGGCGGTTTAATTTGGAGAGCAAGGTTATGTTTCGGTAAACCGAAACTACCTTGCTTTGCTCATCACAAAGAAAATTTCTCCCGTTGGTCGCAATTTTTAAGACACCATTTAAACGTAAAAACCTATGACGAATATAAAGGATAAGCCGGGGGGACGTCCGGCAAAGAAACGGATAGAGAAGCAGCAACGGGTTGTCAGTACGAAACTGACCGAGTTGCAGTATTACGCCATCAGAAAGAGAGCCGGAGAAGCCGGGTTGCGTGTCAGTGAGTATGTCCGGCAGGCAGTTGTTTCGGCAGAGGTCATACCCCGGCTGAATAGGCAGGATGCGGACACCATCCGCAAGCTGGCAGGGGAAGCCAACAACATCAACCAACTGGCACACCGGGCAAATGCCGGAGGTTTCGCACTGGTGGCGGTGGAACTGGTGAAACTGAAAAACAGGATTGTCGAAATTATAAACCAGTTGTCGGATGATTGGAAAAATAAAAAGGGAAGCGGGTTTAAGGGCTGCGTAAACTATGTGTTGGGCAAGGAACAGGCGGCTTTGCTCCATGCGGACGGGGTACTGACAGAAAGTCAGGGAGATATAATCCGCAGCTTCTGTATGCAGACCGGGATGAATCCCGACTTGAAAAAGCCAGTCGGACATATTGCGTTAAGCTATTCGGCAGTGGATGCACCCAAATTGACAGACGAGAAGATGATACAGCTTGCGCAGGAATATATGCGTGAAATGAAAATTACCGATACGCAGTATATCATCGTGCGCCATCAAGACCGGGAGCATCCGCACGTGCATATCGTGTTCAACCGTATAGACAACAGCGGCAAGACTATTTCGGACAGGAACGATATGTACCGTAACGAACAAGTATGCAAGAAGCTGAAAGCCAAACACGGGCTTTATTTCGCTGGTGGAAAAGAACAAGTAAAGCAGCACCGCTTGAAAGAGCCGGACAAATCGAAATACGAGATTTACAACGCTGTAAAGAATGAAATCGGAAAGTCCAAGAACTGGCAGCAGTTACAGGAACGGTTAGCGGAAAAGGGTATTACTATCCTGTTCAAGTATAAGGGGCAGGAGATACAGGGCGTTTCCTTTTCCAAAGGCGAATACACGTTCAAGGGTTCGGAAATAGACCGTAATTTCAGTTTCTCCAAACTGGATAAATGTTTTGGGGATGTAGGGCAGGCGATAGTCGGAAGCAATAAGCAGACGGTTACTGCACCTATTCAGAAATCAGTATCAGCACCCGACAAAGCGAATAATTCTTTTATTGCAGGTTTAGACGGTCTGTTTTCCGGTTTGTCAGCCCCGGCTGATGAAATACCCGATGATTCCTTTTTGAGAAAGAAGAAGAAAAAGAAAAAACAACTTAAACTGTAAATACATGGAGGAAAATTTGATTTTAGAGGGGCTTCTCTCAATGGTTACAGAACTGAAAGAGAAGCAGGAAACACAGGTGACGCCAGCCAGTCGGGAGGAAACTCTCGAAAGACTGAACGCAATCGAACAGGCATTGTCGGAACTGCATAGTAACCCGGCTGTTCCCGAAAAGGATTTGCAGGCTATCCGAAGCCAGCTTGACGAGATAAGGAACAGGATGCAAGGTCAGCAGAAACATATTGAGGACACCAAGAAAATAGTATTGGAAACCTACCGTTGTTTCAAGGTAATGATTGATGCCTTGGGTTCTTGCAAGACGGATAAAGAGGAAGCTACGCCCTTACCGCTCTATCAACGGATTTACAACAAGGTAGCTTCTTGGATTTGTCCGGGATTGTTTCTTTTTTCGGCAGTGCTGGTTATCTGTTTCGCTTCCATATTCTTGAATGTTTGTTTGGCTGAACGTATGCAGCAGTTGCAGGACAACGATATGAAATACCGCTATTTACTGATGCAAGGACAGGCAGACGGGGAAACTTTTGATATGCTGGAAAACAAGTTCAAGTGGCAACGGGATAACGGTTTTATCCGAAGTCTGACCGATTCAGTTATAGATTTTGAATACCGCATCCAAAAGCAGGCGGAAGCACTGGAACGTGCAAGGCTGTTGAACGAACAAGCCGAGCAACTAAAGAAAGAAGCCGATAAGTTGGGTAAGCCATAAACAGAGAAAGCCGGAACGGATGAAGCACATTCACCGTTTCGGCTGTTTTAATTCACTTCTTTTTCTTCGTGCAGTGTTCTTTCTCGAACTGGCGTAGCGTGGTAATGCTGAACCTTTCTTTAATAAACTCTCGGACATCGGAAGCCTTGTAATACACTTTTCCGCTGATTGTGAAGTACGGCAGCACACCGATAGCCCGGTAACGTTGAAGGGTTTTGATACTTACTTTGAACAACAGACACAAGTCTTGATTATCCAACAGGTTATCATCTTCGGGCAGCACCTTATCGGCGTTACGCAACACCCGTACATCTTTGCAGAGTTCTTCCAGTTTGGCATACAACTTCTGCATCCATTCGCCAAATTCATCATTTTCTATATACATAATTGCTTCATATTTCAGATTATACCTTTTGTGAATTGATGAAGCAAAATTCAGAAAAAGAATGCAAGAAAATTACGGGGGCGCACATGGAATCCATTATAAATAAATCATAAAGCACTGATTATCTATATCCTTTTTTGTCATGTTCCTTTCGGATAAGGTCTGCCAGTCCATTAAGAAATTCTGTGAGTTTGCCCGGCTTTCGTTTTATCACGTCCTCATGCTTTTGGTGACAGTCGCTTATCTTGATGTTAAACAACCATTCAAAACCTTTGGATAAATCTACCAAATAGGCAGGTTTGCCGTTCTGATAAACAATGTCTTTGGAGAGGAACAGACCGCTTACCATTTCCATGATGTTGATAAGGGCTGTTTTGTCAGCGAGATAGAGAGGGGAAAGGCTTTGTTTTTCAATCCGCTGTTTGAGTTGTTCCGGGTATTTGATGCGCCATTCAATAAGGCGTATTTCTGTGTTTAAAAGTCCTATCGCTTCATCAATTAGATGCAAATAGGGCATTTTTTTCTTGCTCAAACCGTACACGGTATGACTTAAGACGATATAAACCAAAAGAAAAATAGCGGAGTAATACACTATAATCTTGCTCGTTAATACTGAAATTGGCTACATGGATAGCTAATTCTTCAACAGCTTTTGTTAGTTCAGATGCAGAAACTTTGCGCTGTGAGTATTCCGATAGTAATCGAAAAAAAACTCTGTTGTAATAATGCTTTCATCTATTAATATTTTTAATTTCATAATTAGTTAGTTCGTCTTTTATAGAATTTTACTTATATCATTGGGTGTCTTAAAATAATAGTCTGCACGTATAGGATTAGATACATTATTGCTCCATAAAACCAATCCGGAATCAACACCGGCATTGTTAGCACATTGAATATCATAAATACTATCACCAATATAGAGAGCGTTTTCGGGGCTTACATGGGCTTTAGCCAAATATGCTACTAAGGGTGCTGCTTGGGGCTTATGTTCATCAGTATCATCGGCACATACAATTGTGGAAAAATAGTCCGCTAACCCTAATGGCTCAAAATCAGAATAATATTCTTGATATGTTTTGGAGGTTACAATGCCTAAAATATAGCCTCTTGATAAAAGGGATTGCAAGCATTCTTTGATACCTTGAAAAGGTTGAATAGTGTGCTGGAGCAATTTCATATTCCTATCCCATCGTTTCAATGCATCTTCTATGTCGGGTATTTTGAGTAATTCCAACGCATTTCTTCCGGTAATGCCTAAAGCAAATTTCAGACTTTCATATTGAGGTGCGCTTCCTGTTATTTCTGTAATTGTTTTTATTAAAGAGTTGATGACTGCATATTCCGTATCTATCAATGTACCGTCTATGTCGAATACGATATGTTTATATTTCATGTGTTGATTTATTAGTCAAATAATACTTGCCAGTTTCTATCGTAGTAAGCTGAAAAGCACATTTTAATTTGTTCTTCGTTATTTTTCTCTTTTGCAAGAATAGGTAATTCTTCCAATCCGAAATAGGCACTCTCATCCGTTTCAATATTGGGTCGGAAATATCCGCTTTCAATCTCACAAAGAACAAAAACTTTACAAACATTGTAGGCATAGGGGGGAATATTATGCAAATTTCTATCTTGTATAGCTATTATCCGGATAGCTTTTACATTTAATCCTGCTTCTTCTTTTACTTCTTTTTCTGTATTAGTCTTGATACTCTGATTTATATCGACCCAACCACCGGGCAAAGACCAAGTTCCATTTTTCTCTTTCACAAGCAGTATTTTATCATCTTTGAATATAGCAGCTCGTGTATCTAATTTAGGAGTTTGAAATCCTGTTTCATTGCAAAACAGATTCTTTACTTTTTCTATGGGTATTTCACTTTGCAGACTAAGCATTTCTGCTGCAATTTCTCTAATGCGTTCAAAGCGTTCTATATCAAATACATCTTTGGAGTATGTCAATCCCCCTTGGGCAATGAATTGTAGTTCTTTTGCCCATTCAAGCCATTGTGGTTGTACTATTTTATTCATATAGTGAATGTTAGTATCGTTATATTGATTTACAAAGGTATGGAAAATGAAATTCTTTATTTTTGTCCTATGTTAAAAAATCATCGGCTTGACCGGATTCTGCTAAGAGAAGGTTGTGTTATTCCTAAAAAAGAGGCAATATGTCCTAAAGTCACTCGGTGGAAAATGCTGGGATATTCTTTTATCAACTTTTCATAACGTTCTTGGGCAGACAAGTTCAGCCGGGAAATATGAATGTCCTGTAAAAGTAGAAAATTTTCTTGCTGTAACACTCTCATCCAATTGGCAATGTCAATACGGGATTTATATAAATCATTCAACTTGTCTATAGAAATGGAGTAGGTTAAAGTTTCTTCTAAGGTTTCTACATATTCAAATCCTGCTTTGTGCCGATATAAATCCCATGAACCACAAGTCGCATCGCCTTCCATAGAAAACCATGTTGTTATTTCTTTTCCATTATGCAGGATATATGAACGTGTTATTCCTTTTTCTATGAAATAGACTTGATTGTCAAAACGACCAGCTTGTATGATGATAGTTTTAGCTGGAAAAGTCTGTTGTTTAAAACAGTACTTTAGCAGATGCAATGAATCATCCGAAACAGGATAGAGTTCTTGTATCTTTCTTATTATATTATCCATTATCAATGTTTTTGCTCTTTCTACAAAAATAATAAAACAGAAAGGGATAATATTGTTGCATTCATAGTTTAAAAAGGAATTTGACTATTTTTAGCAAGGTGGGATGAAAAGAGAACCACGATGTGGATATGTGATATAGGCAAAAGAAATAGGTGGTGCTAAACTACGTTTAGTTTATCCCTTTGTTTATATAGCCAAAACGAACTAAACCAATTTCTATTGACAGCTAGAAACGATACTGGCGAAAAAAGAAATAGTATTACCTTTTTCGCCAGTATCGTTTTTAGCAATCTTTTTCAGTCTTGATTTATCCTTAATAGTTTGAGGAAGAAATGAACTCTTTTATTTCTTCCTCGGTTGGAAGTTCTATCATGTACTTCTGTACAAAGATATTCGGGTCTAATCCGGCAGTGGCATATTTAACTAATGTATCTCCCTTTTCGGTGCAGAGCAAAATGCCGATAGGCGGATTATCATCCGACTGCATCACTTCTGCTTTAAAGTAGTTGAGGTACATATTTAACTGTGAAGCATATTCATGGCGGAACTTGTCTATCTTTAATTCCACAATAACATGGCATTTCAAAATACGGTGATAGAACACAAGGTCAGTAAAGAAATAATCTTCATCAATCAAGATACGTTTTTGCCGGGCTTCAAAGCAGAAGCCATGTCCCATTTCTAACAGGAAGCGTTGCAGATTGTCAAGAATGGATTGCTCCAAGTCGTTTTCTGTCACTAATGCACGTTCATTCAAGCCTAAGAATTCCAAAGTAACAGGGGTATTGATTACATCTTTGGGCTGTAATAAGGTTGCTTGTTGTTGGACTAAAGCGGAGAGTGCTTCTTTGTTTTTGGATAGTCCGCTACGTTCGTAATATAAAGACGCTATTTGTCGCTCCAACTCCTTTACAGACCAGCAACCACGCATAGTTTCCATTTCATAGAAAGCACGTTTTACCGGGTTTTCAATTCCCGATATGGTATTTAAATGGGTGGAAGATAATCTGTTGAATAATCTATCAGCCGGAATCATCCATGTTTCGGTTTGTGGGTGTTCTGTTGATAGTTTCCAAACGCCATTTTCAGATTCGGCGGTCACCAACCGCCGAATTGGTTCGGTGAATTCGGCGGTCAATGACTGCCGAATTTGTATTTGTGATGCAATATATTGTGTGACAGACTCTTTTAGCTGTGGATAAACAAGATATAACCGCCTAAATTCACGGAATCTACGTTCATTCAGACCTTTTGTTTTCAGCCGTTGTTCCAGCTTCTTCAACAATTGTTCACCGTATGCGGCACGGTCTTCTCCGTTCTGCTCAAACTCTACGATATAGCAACCCATAAGCCAGTTACGGGAAGTAAGGGCAAGGTTTACAGCGTGTGCAGCTTGTACCTGCAACGTGTTCTGTATCGTATTGATATGTTTTACTAATGCTTCAAAGTTCATAGTTACAAAGATAAGTCTTTTATGGTTAAAACTTTAGTTCGGGCAAGCTGTTTATTGCTTCCTCTTTTAATTTATCCATCGCACGGGTGTACTTCTCCGTATGCTTTAATCCGCTATGTCCTAAAAGGCTGGCTACGGTTTTGATATTTGCCCCATTATTCAGAATGTTCACGGCAAACGAATGTCGGGCACAATGCCAGCTTATATGTTTGTCTATTCCGGCTCTCTTTACCCAACGCTTTACTGATTTACAGCAGCTTTCGTATGTAGGTAAATCGAATATCAAACAGTTCTTGTCTGCCGGAGCTTCGCCAATAATGGATAATAGACCATCATTCAAGGGAATAACTACACCGCTACTGGCAGAATGCCCCTTGGTCTTGCTTTGCTCGAACTTCAATAATCGGTTAGCATAGTCCACATTTTTATAAGTAAGGTCTTTTACGTCTCAGAAACGCAGCCCACAATACAGACAGAAGACAAAAGCCCGTCTGACATTCGGATTTTCATTATCGTAATGGCAAGCTACCAATTTTTGTATTTCTTCGGGAGAAAGCACATCTTTCCGAAGCATTTGACTATCTACTTTGCAGGTAACACTTTTGCACGGGTCTTTCAACATTACATCGTGTTCAATCGCATATCGAATAACTTTCTTGAAACGCTGGTAAATGCTTTTAGCACCCTCACCCACACTTCGGGATTGCAGGTAGGCTACAAACTGCTCCATCATTTCTTTGGTGATAAGTTCCGGTTTGATACTAAACTCATTCATGGGGTACTGCTCTTTTAAGAAGTCCTTAAAACGGCTAAGCGCAATTTGTACCATGCGAATATCTTTCTTGGTATAACTGTTGATATAAGCTTGGAAATAGTCTAAGAAATTGACCGTTCTATCTTTTTTCAACCGATACCCCAACATACTTTCCTTAAATTCCTGTTCACGCTCTGCGCGTATCTTTGTGGCAAGCTCCAACGTTTCTTTGTTCTGCTGACGTTCCGCAGGGGTACGGGGCTTATCTATCAGATACAGACTAAGGTTTTCTTTTCGCCTGTTGTGCTTTACTGCAAACTTGGGCTTGCCTTGCATCTTTCCACTATCATAGTACACTTGATTGCCGTTTTCATCTAATACGGGCTTTTCCTCTCTACCTAAATAATACTCTAAGTAAAGGCTAATTCTACCATCCGAGAGCTTATTTTGCTCTAACTTGGGGTTTTCTTTCGTTTTATTTTCTAACTTTGCCATTGTTTAGAGGTTTTTATCCCGATTTAGGTACCATAACCGGGTGATTACGCTAAATAGTTGATTTTCTTTTGTTTTCTGATATTGCAAAGGTACAAAAGAAAATGATATTTCAAAGTGTACTAAAAGTGTACTGAATAACAGAAAATGGGCAAAATATGGCAAAAATGGAGAAAATAGGAAATATGCAAGTTATTGATAATAAGGTAGATAGTTTCTTTTGTTTTCCTATGATTTCTATGGTTTGTACCGGGTCTGGGTACCACGAAAAGCTAAGAATTGAGCAATCAATTACTTAGCTTTTTTGTTATAGGGTATTTCTTTCTAATGTGCACTACCAGAAGGTTTTCGATATTTTCTATAGACTGTGTTATTTGCAGCAAAAATACTAAAAAGGTGCAATTCACTTTTACGATGAATTGCACCTTTTCTTATCTCTCAGTATCATTTATCCCTTGCCTACCTTTATCCAGGTTGCTTTCTTCCATAGCCATTCTAATGGACCCTGGCGATGTGAACGAAGCCACCAGTTACAAAAAAAGTATTGTAAAAAGAATACGCTTACACCAATAAGGATACACGCTGTAATGCCTGTATGCAGATAAAGTCCTAATCCCCAGTTGTAAAACAAGAATCCTCCGATTAAAGATTGTGACAGGTAGTTGGTCAAGCTCATGCGTCCATAAGGTGCAAATTTATGAAGAACATTCTTAAGGGTTGTCAGGTAATAAACCAGTATGATACCTGCAAACATGATTCCTGTAAATGCAATATTTGACAGTGACTTGCATAGAAGGACAGAAGGTACAAGTAGTGCTTCGCGACTTATAAAGTCGGGGAGTATATTTATCAAACCATAAATGGGGAAAAAGGCGGTAACGGCTATGATGAATACTTTAATCCAGATTTTTATATTCTTTTCTGAATAGAGAAACGCGTTGCTACGCCCAATTATCATACCTACCATAAACAGACCGGCGGTTTGAGTAACTCTTCCGTGTAATAGCATCCAACCCATGTTGGCAACATTACCCGTCCATATGGCAGTTTTGCACATTTCGAGGAAAGAACCTTCTTTCTGAGCTGCATTGACTAACTCCCAGTATGGAGCATCAAGCTCAGCATTAATAATATAGTCAGGGTTGATGAGTGCATAAATTATTTGTCCCAATTCAATAGGTTGAAGTAGAAGAATGACTGCTATGATCGTGACTGTTCGGGTAGAGAGTCGGCAGACTGCGATCAGTACATAACCAAGCAAGGCGTAGAGTACCAATATTTCACCCGGAAATAAAGCCGAATTAATACAAGCTATAAAAAGAAGTAATACTAACCGCCAGGCAAACCGCCCACGAAAATCTTTTCCTTTAAGTTTTTGTGAATTGTCTTGAATAAAAAAACTAAATCCAAAAAGCAATGCAAAGATGCAGTATGCCTTACCGGAAAAGGTAAAAAATACACTATCCCAAATTACCCTATCCGTAAATATCAGAAAGTTACAGGTCTCTTCCGGAAAGCTATTGAGGCTAAACCGTTCGATAAAATGGATAAGTGTAATTCCCATTACAGCGAACCCACGTAGCACATCAGCTATTTCTATACGATTATTATGGGGTAATGTGTTAGATAAATGCATACTTTTTAGAATTTAAAATGTTAACGTACTTTTTCAGATGCAAATTTAACGCAGCCCTTTTATAGTTTTGGAAAAATACTGTTCAATAAAGAACAAAATATGACTTTTATGTGCTTTGTATGATTGATGATGCTGTTTGTCTTTTATAGTTAGCTTGTTGATAACTTCCTGAATATTAATGTAAATAATGAAATAAAATGCTATGTTGGTCTTATTAAATAGAAACAACTTGTACTGAATACATTTCTAATGAAAGGTATACATGCTATTGTTTTGTTTAATTTGTGAGGGGTTAGTCCAAATTTAATTTTGTAGTGTGGGTTAATAAAGTATAACTGTTCATTGACGATTTGATAATCAGTCTGTTTTACTACTCTTCGAAACATTTCTATTGTACATCGGGTGTATTTGATAGTTAATAACTCTTTGACTGTACTTTCTTGTTCGCTGAATAATTCCAATATCCATTTATACAAAATACGAGGTAGTAAATGTATAAATGGCATATGAGAGATAATCTTACTTCTTGCAATCTGCTGATGTCCGCCGAATGGCATTTGCCAGGCAGGAAAAGCAATGAAGATCATTCCGTTAGGCGATAGATATTTTTTTAAGTTGCGCAGAAATTGCTCCTTGTTGTCGATATGTTCTATTACATCATGTATGAGAATAAGCGGGAAATGTTTCTGTAAATCTTTTAATAAGAAGATATCAGAAGCGATGAAAGTTCCTTTTTGCCTTTTAGTGATGAAGAAGTTTTGTGCCTGTTCAATTCGGGATGCGGCAATATCAATTCCAATGACATCACAACCTAGCTCGGCAAAGGGAAGCAGATTCCCTCCTTCGCCACACCCTACTTCCAATACTTTGTTTGGCAGATTTCCAGTATATTCTTTAATATAAGGAATATAATAATTTCTCGTAGTCTGAGCTTGTTCCTCAAAATAACGTTCACGGTTTGTATGTCGTTTCTGCATCTGATTTGTCTATTGTTTCTAACTGTTCTATAGTTATGATAAACTATCAGCCGGAAGACTGCATGGCAGAATGTTTTTTTACCAAGAGAAACGAATGCCTACAGGAACAGAGAACGTAACCGGATGTTCTTTTCGGATTGTGCGCAATGAACTTCCATCGGGAATATAGTAATTAATGGTTGGCTCTATATAGATGCTGGTGTGAGGTGTAAAGTGGTATTGTACACCTGTACTCGCATTGATTGACCATTGCAAAGGTACATCTAATGACTGGTAACCCAAATTAATGGGGACACTATCTGTGACATGAGAAGTATGCAGAGTTCCTTTTATCGGGATTTCCATTTGTAAACCGGCTGTTGAGTAAAATGAGAATTGTTTATAATTCCCAAAACGGTAGGAAATACGGAGAGGAATACCTATGTAATGGAGCTTCTGGGTTTCCTGAATCCGATATTCCTTTCCTGTGGTGAACTCTGATTTTAAATAAATATATTGTAATCCGGTTTCTATACTCCAGTGGTTATTCAACTTTTTGTTCAATGCTAGTCCGATAGTGATGGGGCTATTATGGTGTTGATGTTCTATAATTCTTCCACTGTTGTTCTTGGCAATTGTCATTAGCGTAAGCGAGTCTCCTAAGGTTCCTTCCTGATTGCGGGTGTTTAAATAGTCATAATATTCTTCCCAAGTATTGACTTGCTGGGGGAGACCGCTTTCCAAACCGTCAGAGTGTGGTGTTGTCATCAACTTGTATAGGTTTTGTGCCAGTTGTGGTCCGACTGACCCTGCCAACATCATTTTCCATTTCCCTATTTTCTTTTTGGGGAGTGAAGTGAATTCTTGGCTTGAATATGAGAATGTAATAATTTTCTCTGCATGCTCCCATGTAAAAGATGGTTTGGCAACAGGCTGTTTCTCTACTGAGTCTTTTATTTCAGAAGTGGTAGATAATCCTGTTGCACTTGTGTCTAATGCTAACCGGGGGAGGTTTGCTAAAGTAGTATTAAAAGGGGGTTCTTCTTTGTAGTGAGAGATATGTCCGGAAGAGGTAATGCTCTCATTTTCTTCTTTCTTATCTAATTTCACTTTCCGAATGACATTGTTAGACCAATGATTATCTTTAGTCTCTTTTCTTTTCCAGTATAGATAGTCGTGTATCGTTGGGAAAAAAAATAAAATCACTAGTATAAGAATCAGCCTGTAATCAGAAATCATCTTTTTAAGTAAGACTTTTGCCCTGAATAATTGAGAAGAGGAGGAGTGGGGAGCTATATTCAACAGTTTACCTATTTCCTTGTGAGATAATCCCTCCAATACAGCTAACTTGAAGATTTTGCTGTATCCTTCTGGCAATTTCTCTACCATTTCTGTTATTTTATCATAAGGAATAGAATCAGATGATAGCGAATTGTCAATAGGCTCCTCGTTTTCAGGGATATCAGATAAGGGAATTGCAGAGTTTGTACTCTTTTGGTTGAGATACCTTAATGAAATATTCTTCATAATTATTCCCATCCAGCTTTCCAGTTTTTCGGGAGTACGTAATGTCTTAATCGAAGTGAAAATGACAATGAATCCGTCGTGTAGGAGATCTTGTGCGATTTGTTTATCAGGTATATAATGAAGGCATATTCCCATCATCTTTTTCGAATAGGTTTTATAAAGTAGACTTAATGCCTGCTCATTCCCTTTTTTACATAAATCTACAAGTTCTTTTATATCCATGTGCGTGTATTATTTTAATATGATGAATAGAAAACGAAAAGACTGCATGCTTTTTCGGTTTTTAACATCTTGTTTTTTGCGGATATGAAGAAACTTTTTGTTGATAAATTGAACTTGAATTCATAAAACTTTGACGAACTTTCAATTATTATGCAATCTTTGTGCTCTATACATTTTTTATTTCCCGACAAACTACTAACTTTATCATCATTATTATAATGACATGTGAATAGTCGGTTGTACCATTATTTAAATCTCGTTTATGGGTAAATACAAATTTATAGAAGAAAGAGTGGAAACAATGTCCTCGTCGGAGCTTAAGATATTCTTGAATATACTGAAGAACAGATCTAAGGAATTGATGTCAACTCTGGAGTCAGTAAGGGAAATAAAAGATTTGGAGGCTGTTTGTAAATCAACTCAGAAACTAAACAATCGTGTTTCCGAGTTTGACGGAGGATCTTTTCTTATATTAGTGGTTGGACCCGTGAAATCGGGAAAATCTACTTTAGTAAATCTCATAGCACATGCTCATGTCAGCCCCACTCATTTTTTAGAGTGTACGGTGCGTCCGTCTATAATTTCAAAAGGACAGGAGGAATCCATTACCCGTATTTTTTCTGTTGCTGATAAAGCCAGAAAGGTAGAACAGTTTGATTCGGTCATTGATAGCCTGCGCGGATTTGAAAAACTGGAAAGCATTTCCGAGATAAGCATTGAAAAGAAAGAATTGAATGATGCTAATCTGGAGGAGTGTGTTTCGTTAGCTTTGGAAGAAAGCGTGATAAATACAGATCATACGCTGGTGACATCCATAACAACTTCCGGTGGGGAGCTTTTGAAAGATAATATATTTCTGGTGGATATGCCCGGGCTGGATGGCGGGTATGCGAATTTGGATAATCCTATTTATGAAACGATCTCTCAAAGGGCAGATTTCGTGATATTTGTGCAAAGTTCAAATTCTGCTATATCGAAGGTTTCCAATCGTTTTCTGAAGTTGCTGCAGGAGAATAATCCGAAAGTTCCGGTTTGTCTTCTACATAATGTGTTTGAAGCGGCTTACTGGCATTCGGAAGAGGAGAAGCAGGCTGTAATTAAGGCACAGGTAGAATTTGCCGAGAATGAAATGGGCAGACGTAACTTCCAGTTGAAGGAGAATATATATAGTTTGAACTTGGGAAAAGTGGCGGATGCTGCCAGCTATGAGGGAATGGAGGATCTTCAGGAAGAAGCTGCGAAATTTCAGAGATTTGAGAAGGATTTGTATGGCAAGGTGATCTCCAATAGTACTGATATACGTCTGAGAAGCGTAATCGGAAGAACGCTGAATCAGTTGGAAAAACTGGATAATTTAGTTGGAGAATCAATTGGTCAACAGGAAGCAATCGATATAGAATATCAGGCTGCGGGAACTTCGTTTGACGAGTTACTCCGTCAGGCGAGTGAACTTAGTTACGATGGGAGCGATTTTAGAAAAATGGTGCAAGTCTATATGGATGATGATTTGAAAGAGTTTACTGAAATCGTTAGGGAGTATTATGATTCCGGATGCAATTCCGCATTTGCCGGTGGAGCGAAGGGGAAAGATGCGACACGCAGCCTTGTTACAAAGTTTATGACTGATTCGTCAGCGGCGATAAAAAGTAAATTCCTTGATTCCCATGAACATAGTCTGGCTCGGCAGTATTTGCGGAAACTTTCTAACTTGAAAGATGATGTAGCTTTTATAGAGAAGATGAATACTTTTCTGAAGCAAAAAGGTTGTGCACTTTTTGATTCAGTGCCGCAAGTGACGGATTTTCCGGTGGTCGATTTTGATTTGCAGGGAGCTTTTGATGTGAAGAATATTAATAATCCGACTGTTCCGCATATCGGAATACCCAATCCGTTCGGGACTTATTCGACAATGGAAATTCAGAGTTTTCTGAGAAAAGCGATGGAATGTATCACCGGAATCGATCATACGCATACCGGGAAAACGATCAAAGGATATCTTCAGCTGACTGTCGGGAAGAGTATATATAAGGCGGCTAATGACCTTTATGATCAGTATGTGCCTGTACGCAAACAAAGTATCATTGATTTTTTGGAACAACAAAAAACAATGTATCTGAATGCGCTGGTGTCTGATAAAGAAGAATTTGACAGGAAGGATGCGTTGCTTCGGTCAATAAATGCACAAGTTCAGAGTTTTAAGGATTCAATAAGATAAGAATAAGCCAATGAAACGAAATTTATTAATTATCACACTCCTGTTTTTGGGCTCTTTTGTGATTTTATTGTTGGGTAACATCATTATTATTGGTGAGAAAATAGCCTCCTTATCGCAGGTTGCGTGGGCAGAGTATGCTTTTTACACCTTGATTCTGGTTGTATTTTATGCCGTCGTTATACGTCCGGTCGTTCGGGTGCATCGTGCTCCGCAGATTCCGGCTTTGTCTATTGATGGGGAGTGGAATACTGCACAACTTGTTGCGTTTGGACATAAACTGGCGGATAACTGCAATTATATACCTAAAGATAAGTCCTGTTCCGAGTTGAGAAAACTGCATCAGCAGAGATTGCGTGAAGATTTGGAACGCTATGCAACGAGTAAGGAAGAACTGGTGCAAATCATAAGCGAAGAGTTGAAATTGCGCATTGAAGGGGGAGAACTGAAAGAAACTTCAGGTCCGCGTATAGAGGATATGTATTCGGTTCGTATCATCGGTATCAATCGTCGTATTATAGAATGGGCAAAATCTGTCTTTATGATTACGGCTATTTCGCAGAATGGAAAGCTGGACACTGTATCCGTGCTTTATATGAATTATAAAATGATAGAGGATGTGATTGTAGCTTCCGGTTTCCGGCCTACGAGGCAACAGTTGTTCCGGCAGTATGTCAATATTCTGGTTACTTCATTAATGACTTTCGTCGCATCGGAGGTCTTTAGAGATATGGGTTCGGTTGCCCCTTCGGTTCGTTGGCAGACCAGTCTTCGGATGCAGCTTCCGATATCGATATTTCCGATGCTTCTGTTGACGCTGCCGATGTTGATTTGGATGACATTGGTGATACCGTTTCGGGAGATACCGGCTTTTTGAGCATTCTGTCTAATGTGAAAATACCGGGTGTAGTCATCGGCTCGATATGCGATGGAATCGTGAATTCGTTGATGACTTTGCGTATCGGTTATGTGACGCGTAACTATCTGATTGATGGAATGAATTCATTAAATGGAATCAAAGCCAAAAGAAAAGCAAAGCGTGTAGCCGTGAAAGAGGCGTTGAAGTCTTTGCCCAAAGTTGTCGTGGTAGGTACTTCTTTCGTGGGAAAGGGGGCTATGAACATTATTCTGAATATTATTGGCGGGAAGAAAGTGAAGGAAACTAATGAAAATTGATTTTCCTCTTTCAACCTGTCACCACCTCCTGAAACTCTTTATTCATCAGTAATGTATGCTGGTGATAGGTCGCAGACCATCTGCCACTGATCTATCACCTATCACCGTCTGCACACACATATATTTATTCTCTTTTTGCTTTAATCCGTACCACCCGATACACATTACCTCGTTTGGTATGCACAGAAGGCACCCGATTCTTTTGTAATATTCTTCCGAACTGAATAATATTGCAATCGGATACGCGAATCTTGCTATCATGTTGCACCTGCTCCAGAATTTCGATGGCAAGGAATTGTTCGCATTCTTCTCCTTCTGTAGCTGCCCGGAAATACTCATGGAATAATTGTTCTGCAATTGGCATCACTTGGAACTCCTGGTTACTTTCATTCATCACCTTCTCATCTTCCGGATCAAACCAATACCGTTCCCCCTTGTATAGATCATGCATCGCCTGTGCATAGAGCTGTTCGTAATCAATTGGGGAACAATCGATTGGTCCGGTCACATCGACAACAATATAACGGCGGCTACCGGAAGTGTCCGTCAGCAGGTCTTTGTGATTGCTCGTCCCAATGAAGGAGGCGTAACGACGCATCTCTTGCGTAGCCGTACCGTGTGGACGGCGGACATTGACAATCGGTTTCTGAAGAATATGTTTCAAAAAAGCCTGTTGATTCACTCTGTTCTGGTCAAATTCGTCCATATTGATCAGTGCGAACCGATTGAGGGATATCTCGGCATCCCGTTTGTTACTGAAATCAATGCGGTCCGTGTAATATGCCTGTAATTCGGGAGGAAGTAAACTCCGGCAAAAAGTAGACTTTCGGTAAGCCTGCGGACCTACGAGCAATGGTACAGTGCAATTCGCATATTTCCGGTCTGTCTGCCGCCAATGTGCCACCATATTCAGAAACCAGCGATAGAACAAGTCCGCCCAATGTCGGTTGTTGCAGGGAACCCGGGCTGCTAGTTCGCGAATCCGGTCGTGCCCGTCCCAACGTACATCCAGTCCGAAGAGAAAATCTTCGATCGGATTGAAAATCGGAATCCGGTCGGAGTCCAGATAACGGACCACATCCCTGTCCCAAAGACTGAGTCCTTCCAGCCTTGCGTTCATGGCGATACTGTTTCGAACACGGCTACTCAGGGGACGGAAGTAGAAACAAAACGTATTCCGTTCCCGATATTCCGTTACTGTCGTCATTGTATTGTAACGGAATTCGTATCTGCGTTGCATAAATTCTTCCGTTCGCAGCTCCAGTTCCTGTTCTGCCGATAGGGGAGATTTTTTGCCGAAGCCTTTGGCAATGGTGTATACACTCTGTACTGTCTGGCGGATCAGAAACTCTTTTTTCTGCCTATATAAATGAGCGATTGCCCAACGGGCGGTTTCTTCTTCCGGTATGCCTGCCTGGAAGCAATTTTCGGCTAACTGAACCAATAAAGGCTTCAAGTCTTCATCGGATCGGGGATATATCCCCGGCTGAAGTTCGCTTAAAGATTGGCATGCCTTGTTTAAAGCCACTTCGAAGAGCGCAGACAATGTTTCAAGACTGTCATATCCCGGGATCAATCGCTTGAATGGCGATGTTTCCGCCTGTACGGCTTCTTGGTAGGTCGTTTCCGAGGGCATTTCCATTGGCTGGCGCATATACATAATGGTGGAGTCGGGATTGTAATAAAGTTCCGGGTCGTATGTTTGCCGGCAAAATTGCTCTAATGCCGGATTTTTCAATTCAATGGAATAGGAGAGTATCGGCTGGTATAAGCTGACAGCTTTTCTATAGGCATGCGCTTGAAAGATTTCCGCTTCTTCCCGGTTTTTGGGAAGTGATTTGTCCGGTCGTGTGAACCGTACCCATATTTTTACGGAATGTCCGCTGGAACCCATGAAAGCAAGATAAGTCTGCGAAAGCTCTTCCGCTTCCTGCTTCACCCGGTTCACTTCCATCAAGTTTGCCAGATGATTGACTTCTATTTGTATGATTCCGTTGTATGCGGTCATCTGTATGCCGTTGGCCGTTTTGCGAAAAGCTGCAGCCGGGATGACTTTTGCCAATTTCTTGGCGTCGTCCAGCTTGGCGTCCGGTGATGCGTAACGTATGCTTGTCCGTAGATTGCTGATCGGTTGGGCTTTCGTCTCATGCTTCATCGCTTCTATTTGTAGGTTTATGTCCAACGTTCGCATGGTTGGTGTCCCTCCGTTGTCCCGCATCAAAGTAAGTTTCATAATGAATGTGTCTGTAAAATGATCTAATTATTGAATTTGTTATTGTTAATGTCTTTCTTCCGGAAGGCATGTAAAGGTACGCTTTATTATTCGGCTTCACAAATGTTTGTGTTGTACTTTTCTTAAAGTTTTTTATATATCGGTTGGTTCGTTGTCTATTATAGGTTTACGTGTTGTCTATTAATAGAAAAGTTCCTTTCTTCCTATTGCAAAGTTCCTTTCCTCTAATAGTAAAGTTGTTTTTGTCCGCTTATAAACTACAAATGCAAGTTTTAATTATAGAAATGAAATCTTTGTTTTTATAAATGAAGCTTGCATTTATAAAAACAGAGATTGCGTTTATAGTTTTCAATAGGTGGAAAATAACTTATCTATTAGAGAAAAGTAAGTTTAGTTCTAATAGAGTAGAACTTATCTACTAATATCCTAGGTGATAAGTATTAATGTTTTGGATGACACAAGTGGTGATAGGTGATAGATGTGGTGATAGGTTCGGATAACTTGTCATCTTGTCTGCAAGTGCGATGAATAAATGGATGTGGAGCGGTGGGTGATAGGTGATAGAAAAAAACTTAATGTTTTTTATAATTTTATCTGAAATGATGGAGAAATGTTAATAGGAATGTTTGTCACGATATGACTTAACAGGATTATGGTATGATAGAAAGGAGTGAAGATAGCGAAGGAACAATTATGAAACCTACCGGAGTCTATAGCTATGGAAGTTAAATTTTCCATAGATTGATGAAAAAAGAAAGCCTTATTTATCATAACATTACTGTACTAGGTAAAGATTCATTCTTGTATGGTTTGAAATACATATATTCAATGGCAATTATTTGAAGGGCAGGTCAATGAATCAAGACTTCATTCTATAAACTAATTTTGTTGATGGGGTATTTCGATTAGTGTTGGTGAAGATGAAAATCGGAGATAGACAGCCGCTATAAAAAGTTCTTTAATTACGATAGGAAAAAAAACTCATAATAAGCATGTTTTTTGAAGTAATAATCCCCTTTTTTGACCGTTTAGGTACAATTGATACTTTTTGCGATTTTTTTTATTATATTAATTTGCTACATTTGGATGCTTGTTGAAATGTAACAGACTGAAATATAGAGAAATATACGAATAATAAATAAGGAAGAGTCTATGCGAGTTATCAAGGTTGGGCGGAATCCCGTTAATGATGTTGTGGTAAGTGACCCGGGCGTATCATCACAGCACGCTGTCATCACCGTGTCGAGTTCTGGTATAGTATGTATTAAAGATCTTAATTCTAAAAATGGAACTTTTGTTAACAGCATGCGTATACAAAATCAGGTGCAATTGTCAAATGGTGACAAAGTGAAGTTGGGTAATACAAGCATTGATTGGAATAGAATAATACAGCAACCTGAGAAGACAGTGGTATCTGCTGGTAAGGGACAGGTGATTATTCCGCCTGATGTAAAAGGTCGACGGAGTATCGGACGTTCTTCGGAGGCTCAAGTTCGGTTGAATTTTGATGATGTGTCGAGTGAACATGCTATATTATGCCAACGATCTAATGGGGACGTGTTAATCATTGACAACAATTCGACGAACGGTACTTATGTGAATGGAAACAGAATTTCGTCTCATGTCTTGGTGAAAGGAGATGTAGTGCTAATTTCTAAAAAGTATCCGTTGCAGTGGGAGAATATATTTGCTTTGACTCCTCCCAAAGGAGGGTACTTGTGGCAGTGGGGCAGTGCCTTTTTGATTTTGTTGGCAGTGAGTGTAGGTATCTGGTATTATTGGACACACCGGTCGTTGCCTCCGGAAGAAATCTACGAAAAATACCAGAAATCGGTTGTGTTGATTTATCAAAAAACTGCTTATGTAGCGAGTGTTGGTGATAAGTTGTTGGGCGAATATATGGGAGATGATTCGTGGAATTATTTCTATTTGGACGATAAAGATGATGTGTGTCAAGGAGTAGGCGGATCGTCAGGGACAGGATTTTTTCATTTCTACAGATGGTAAGATAATGACCAATAAACATGTTGTGTCGTTGCTGGACGGAGAAAAAGAAAAAGCGGAAAAAGTAAAGGAAACTATTCAAATGGCTATTGTGAAAAGGTATCCCAATAATGCAGGAGCATTAGCGTTGGCGCGTGCTGTTACAGTAAAATATAATATCTTTTATACAGGAGTTGCTTTGAATGATACTCATGTGAGTTCGGTAAACGACTTTATCCCATGCTCAATTTGTAAAGTGAGTAATGATGATAAGATAGACATTGCAATTATACAGGTAAATACAAAGAAGACTCCAGATGGAGTAGTTAATATAGTTGATCTGAATGATATCGTTACGGATAAGGAGTTACAGTTAGGCAAGAAAGTATATACTATAGGTTTCCCTCAATCTTTTATTTTGGGAGATACAGAGATCGGTTTGGAAGCGAATAATCAGAGCGGAGAGATTACTCAGCAAAGAGGCGAATATCAGTATGGGCATAATATTACGATACATCAGGGGGCAAGCGGTTCGCCAGTATTTAACGAAAGAGGAAAGTTTGCGGGCGTTATCGTTTCGGGATATTTAGGATTGTCGCAAGGCTACAATCAGGCTGTACAACCCAAACGAGCGGTGGAATTAATTAAATAATCATACTAAATATTATAATAACTATGGCAACAAAAAAATGTATAAACGGACATCAATATGATTCGAGTATTTATGGGGATAATTGTCCTTTTTGTCCTTCTTCCCATTCAACTAGAGTACTCGACGATGATACAACGACAGGTAAAACTCAAGTGCTAGGTGGAAATATGAACGCAGAAACGGATACAATAGACCTTGGGAAAAGTGGTCAAAATAATCCGGGAGGTGCTACTGTTATTCGTCACGTTAATCCTACGGGTGGAACAGGAATGGCTTCTGACAATCGTCGTTTGGTAGGCTTACTGGTTTCTTACGACCAGAATCCAATGGGCGAAGTATACAAAATCTATGAGGGGAGAAATGTGATAGGACGTGCTGCTACTTCAGATATTCCTATTCCAGGAGATAGCAATATGTCATCCCAGCATTTATTGATACTTTACAGAGAGGCTGAAGGTATTTTCTGGGCTGCTGATCAGAATTCATCAAATGGTACATATATTAATGGAACATTTGTAGGTGACCGTGTACAGTTGTATACGAATGATGTTATTGTTTTGGGAGCTACCAAAATGATTTTCTTGGCTATTCCTCAATAAAAAGCAAATTAGGCAATGAAAGAAGAAAATATATATAACTATTGTCACATTGCAGGGCGTACCGACATTGGCTGCAAACGTCAGGCAAATGAAGACAGTATGGGCAACTTCGAAACGATCAATGGCCTTGCTGCTGTTGTATGTGACGGTATGGGAGGGCACGTCGGAGGAGCTACGGCATCCCGCTTAGCTGTAGAAGCGATTCATGGTTTTCTTGACGGACAGTATTATGAAGATCCTCGTGAAGCCATTGGAGAAGCTATTGATGCTGCCAATAAGGCTATACTTCATCAGGCAATGATACAACCTGAGTTGCAGGGAATGGGGTCTACATGTGTATTGTTGTTGGTCCGTGACTCTAAAGTTTATATAGGTCATGTGGGAGATAGTCGTGTTTACCTAATACGTAACAGATGTATAAAACAACTAACCAAGGATCACTCTTATGTACAGATGTTGGTGGATATGGGACAACTGACTAATGAGCAGGCAGAACATCACCCACGGAAAAACGAAATAACAAATGCTTTAGGCATTGCCAATATGAAACCGGCTACAGTACTGCCTGATGCGATTTTACCCGAAGCTGGAGATTGTTTTTTGCTTTGTTCGGATGGATTGAGCGGAATGATATCAGATAGGGAGATAGAACGCATCGTCAGCAGACAATCTGAAATGGGGTCACAGGAACGTGTGGACTATTTAGTACAACGAGCAAGGGACAATGGGGGATTGGACAATATAACGGTAGAGATTGTAGAGTTTTCTATTACTCCTGGTTCGCCTTCTAAACCTCAAAGAAGAAAAATAGGAATGATCATATTAACTGTCATTTTGCTGATATGTATTGGCGCCAGTGGAGGTTATTATTTTTGGAATAAGCATTTTAAGTCGGAATCTATTACTATATATAAATCCTTTATGCGAAGGGATACAATTATTATGTTGCCTGAAATTAAGTTCCAGAAAGGTGAAGATATTTTAGAAATAAATTATAAGCAAGGACATACGGAGATCCTTATGGGCAAAGAAAAAGAAAAGGTGATAGAAATAAACCGTGCTCTGTCAAGTGATTCATTAAAGTATGATGAGGATATTGATGTGGCATATGGTAACCGTCTTTTAGTGTTTCGACAAGAGTTTAAAAAACGAACAATTGCGTTTTTCTTTGGCAGACTCTGTGAAGATATTCAAATTTGTTGTTCCTGTGGTAAAAGATATGACATTGACACAGCCGAAGCAAACTCATCAAGAATCTACTCCCTCTGTTGTAAATGATGCAAGTAATACCGCAAATGGTAGTATTGTTGCTATTGTGGCAGCTACTGGAAAAGTGGATTCTCTTACATATAGAGTTGATGCTCAGTTTGTTCCTAAAAGAAAAGCCTTTTCTTTTATTGAAGGTGAGAATGCGTGTTTTTTAGTTGAAGGACAATCACAGCCTTCAAAACTCAATCGTCATTTTCAGATAACTGACATAGAATATGATGCAACTTATTTCAAGAAAACAAAAAAGGAAACAGGATTTGATATCTCTTTTACAGAGAAAGAACCACCTAAAAAAATAGATATTGTAATAAAAGGAAAAGAGAAAGAAGGAGAGAACTCTACTGATGTATTACTTAATATAATTATTAGTCTTAATATTAATAAGGAAGGAAAATAGTTATGCCTGAATATGAATTGATAAAAGTAATAGGTCAAGGAGGCATGGGCAGCGTCTATGAAGGGAGAAGTGGCGATGGGAAACGTGTAGCAATAAAGATGATGAATAGTAAAGCTACTATGAACCCGGAGTTTAAAGAACTTTTCTATATTGAAGCTGCTGCATTGAAAAAGATGCGGCATCCTTCAGTGGTAGGCATTGTTGACAATCCTTTTTCGGATGAGCATGGAAATATGTACTTGCCTATGGAATATGTAGACGGAGAGACCATCGAACACCATGTGGAAATGGCAGGACCTTATACGGAATTTACTGCAAAGGACTTGATGGGGAAAATTCTGGATGCAATGGCTTATATACATAGGATGGGATGCATTCATCGTGATATTAAGCCTTCTAATATAATGGTACGTCCCGATGGTAGTATCTGCATTATAGATTTCGGGATTGCTAAAGATATGAAAACCAGCACAGGCAAAACAATCGGACGTATTATCGGGACCGACGGATACATGAGTCCGGAACAGGCTAAAGGAGATAGCATAGATTATCGCACAGACATTTATTCCTTAGGTTGTTTGTTACATTATATGCTCACTGGTTCTCATGCCATCAAAAAGCGGTCAAATGATTATGATACTATTTGCTCTATTTTGAATGATGAATTTCCACGTGCAAAGACTTTTAATCCGCATTTATCTGATCAAACTCAAGAAGCGATATTGAAGGCTGTAGATAAAAATATGCTTCGTCGTTTTCAAACGGTGATGGAATTTAAATCAGGACTATTTAGAGAAACGGTGGTAGACCCGAATAGAGTAAAAGTTTCTGTTGGGCGGAGAGAGTGTGACATAACCATTCCTAGTGATTATATCAGCGGTCACCATCTGGAAATAGAATATAGGGAGGAAAGATGTACAGGTTCGATACATCGCTATCTCCTATTTACAGATAGTAGTACAAATGGCACCAGTGTAGATGGCAAATACTTACGTCATGGGAGCATTAAAATACCATTTTCTTTTGAGAATCCGTCCCCATTGCCGAATGTCTGGCTGGCAGGGAGAAGCGAATATCTTTTAGATTGGGACGAAGTCATACAGAAACTTCGGGATAAAGGAGGAAGAACTGTCATAATGGAAGAAGTGGTAGGAGATATCCTGCCTCCTACTCCTCCAACTCCATCTGTCAAGGAAGATAAACTTGGGATAGGATATGGAATTTTGTCTGTGGTATGTCCAATTGTAGGATGGGTACTTTGGGCACAGTGGAAGAAAGAGACGCCTCGACGAGCAAGAGCGGCTGCTATATGTGGTTGGATAGGGTTTGTAGTCGGATTTATAATTAATATCTTAAGTAGTATATGAAAACAATAACAATAGGAAGAAGTAGTCACTGTGATATTGTAATTGCAGATGAGAGAGTGAGCCGCGTCCATGCTGAAATTACTTTGGTTGATAATAAGTATGTATATAAAGATGTCAGTAAAAACGGGAGTAATATTGGTGGGCGTATTATTCTTAATGAAAAAGTCGTGATTGCTCCTGGTGCTACTGTGTTACTGTCCAACCATATACCTCTGCCATGGGCGCAAATTTATGCCTTGTTACCTATTAGAGGCGCTCATCCTTATGAACAAGAAACTAAAGTCGGCTCAAATACCTTAATAGTCGAACATATTCCTGTATCTTCTTCACAGGAATATAGATCGTATAAAAAAGATGAATTGGAAATTGGCTGGGGAATATTAGCTTTTTTTATTCCGTTAGCAGGCTGGATTATGTATTTCTGTTGGAAAGGGGAAACTCCTCACCGAGCATCTCAAGCTGCGACTTGGGCTTGGGTAGGTTTTGGATTGGGAGTTTTTATTAACATTCTTTCGTTAACTTAAAAAAAGAATAAAATGATTGGTAAGGAGGTTCTTAATTATACCATTGTCTCTTTGATAGGAAAAGGAGGGATGGGTAGTGTGTATTTAGCAGAACACAAATACATTAAACAACAAAAGGTAGCCATCAAGGTGATCAATAGTGACATGGTTAATGATTTTACCCGTCAACGTCTGAAAGAAGAAGCGGAACATTTGGCAAGTCTTAATCATCAGAACATTGTTCGTTTCCATGATTACCATATTGACGAATTGGGTAGTATCTACCTGATTATGGAATATGCTGATGGCATTAGTCTGGACAAATATATACAGACCGTTTCTGGTTTGATCGTGGAAGATAAGATTTGTCCGTTATTCGAGCCTATATTAGATGCAGTGGAATATGCTCATGAACATAATATTATCCATCGGGATATAAAGCCTGCGAATATTATTATAACCAAAGAAGGCATTCCCAAAATTTTGGATTTTGGTATTGCTACTATTATCAATCGGGAATCTGTGGAGAAGGATGATATGGTGATGGGAACACCTTCCTATATGAGTCCGGAGCAGGTGAGAGGTGATCATTTAGATTCTAGATCGGATATATATTCGCTTGGCGTAATGTTGCATCAAATGCTGACGGGGAATGCTCCTTATGATACCACCACACTTACTGAATATGATATTAATAAGAAAGTAGTTGAAGAGCCATTACCACGGATGCGGACCTATTATAAATATGTATCGGATAAAGTACAGAAGATTGTAGATAAAGCTACTGCTAAGGAACCGGGAGAACGCTATCAGACATGTGACGATTTTAAAAAGGCATTGCATCGGGTCATTTATCCTCCTAAGATTCCCAAATGGGTATGGACGAGTGTGGCTGCTATTGTCTTGCTGATGATAGGAGGTGGAGTTTATTTTTGGGATTATAATCGTACGAAAGTGTATTATTATAAAGATTATGTCGAACAATGGGGAGTTCCTCAGGGAATCGGAGAATTGAGTAGCAGGGAGATGAGTCATGTGAACAGGCTGTATCGTTTTGAATATAAAAAACATAAACTACAGCGTATGTCTCATGTGAACAGCAAGGAGAATATTATCGAGGATGGTGAATCGGAGCGTAATGAAAGACCGCTTGATATGTTATTGTATTATACGGATAAGGGGAATATAAGCCGTGCGAAAGTGTTGGATAGAAGTGGGAAAGTATTGTATGTGAAGTCATATAATGATAAATTGAATACTGTAATATTTCAATATGATGATGAATATGGAACGGAAAAGACTTTGGGAGCTCAAACTATAGGATATGTGCGTGCATTGGAGGATAATGGAGTTGAAAAAGGAAAAATATCCAGATGGTTGCTTGAGTATGATGAAAATGGATATGTGTCAACAATTCGCTATGCAGGTTTCCAAAATGTATTAGTTGGTGATGCGCATAATATTTATGGGCGTAAATATGTGCGTGATGAGAAAGGTCGTGTTTTGAGCGAACACTATTTGTCATTTGATGGTACTCCGAAAGCTACAAAATGGGGATTAGGGATGAAGAAATTTTATTATGATGAGAACGATAATTGGGTAAAAGCAGAGTATTTGACTGTAGATGGTAAACCTGCTTATGATGACGCTGATGGTATTGGTGTGTATGTGATGGAGTATGATAAATACGGAAATGTGGTATATGCCCTTCATCAAGATGCTGACGGGAAATTGATGTTGCCTAAAAAGAATGGAGTTGCTGGGATTAAATATATATACGATCAGCATGGATTCCCTATCGAAGCTTCTTATCTGGATATAGATAGAAAGGCATGTTTTATACCTAATGACGGATTTTCAAAGGTCGTTCGTAAATTTGATGATAATGGCTATATTATAAATCAAACTTTTTATGATGTTGATGGAAATCAATGTTTGTCTAATGACGGAAACTCATCTGCTAAATATATCAATGATAATAGAGGAAATGTTCAGGAAATGTGGTTTTATGGACTTGATGGAAAACTAAATGAAATAAACGAAGGTTATGCCGGAGTAAAGCTCAACTATGATTCAATTGGTAATATAATAGAGTATGTCACATATGGTATAGACCAAAAGCCTTGTTTGAAATCGGATGGAACGGCTGGGTATAAGGCTGAGTATAATGACATGAATCTGATCACTAAGTTAGTAAACATAGGAGTTGATTTATCGCCATGTAAAGATAATAATGGAATTGTTATTGCAGCAAGAGATTATGATAAAAGAGGAAATCAAATCAAAGTTTCTTTTTATGATGCTGGAGGAAAGACTTTAGTTTTGAGTAATGAAAATATTGCAGGGTGGAATTCTGTATATGATGATAATGGGAATGAAACAGAACGTAGTTTCTTTGATGATAAAAACAATCTTACCGTATGTGCTGGAAGTTGTGCAAAATGGATATCAAAGTTTGACGAACAAGGTAATGAGACCAACTTGCGTTATTATAATTTAAGTGGAAAGTTGATGATGGTAAATGGTTCTGCTGGAGCTAATTATAAACGAGATAAACGAGGTAATATACTGGAGAAAATAGAAATTGGTACTGATGAACAGTTGGCTTCGGGAAAACTAATAGCAAGATATAAATATGATAAATTTGATAATCAAATAGAGTTCTCCGTTTATGACAGAAACAATAAACCAGCGTTAAATTCTTTAGATTATCATAAATATGTCTGTATCTATAATAGTAGAAATCAGCGGATTGAAATTGAGTACTATGGAAAAGATGGGGAGCTGACTTCCTATAATAATGATAAATATGCGATCCAAAAGGATGAATATGATGAACGAGGTTATATTGTTCGTACTTCTTATTATGGAAAAGATAAACAATTAGTGGTTTCAAACGAAGGCTGGGCAAGTTCTACTCGTGAGTATGATGTTTTAGGTAATGTCTTAAAGCAGTCTTTCTTCGGTATAGATGGGAAGCCTACTGATCCGAAAGTGATGGTACCAGAAGGTCTGTGTAGATATGACAGATGGGGAAATAGGATATATTTGGCCGCTGGAGATGGGAAGGGACATTTAATTATTAATCCGAAAACAGGTTGGAGTATCCAGAAAAGCGAATATAATTCTCGTGGAAAATTATTATTGGAAGCTTATTTTGATGAGAATGAGAAGCCTTTGATAAGCCGTATGGATGGATACCACAAAGCTGTTATCAGTTATACTTCTTCAGGTAATGAGAAGGAAAAATGTTATTATGATATAATGAATAAACCTATGCTTTGTCCTGATGGTTACTTCAAAGAAGTGTATGAGTATAATGATAATCAACAGGCTATTAGCCTATCCTATTTGGGAGTAAATGGCAAGTCTATTGATTGTAAGGATGGCTATAGCAAAATCGAATTGACTTATAATAAAGATGGTGAGATGGAATCTCGGAAATACACGAATGCATCTGGACGGATTCTGCTGACACAAAAATGGAACGGAAAAGAGTGGGTAAATTCATCACCCGAACCAATTTCCCGAAATTGGCAGCAAGATGTACGTAAATTTAATGCAGAACTTCCTATTGATTTTGGAGAGAATACTAAACATTTAGTTGCATCGTCATTTTTAGTTACTGGTAGCAATTCGTGCGAGCTCAGTTTTAAAACTCCGAAATCAAAATATGAAATGACGGAAGCGGAAGTAAATGAGTATTTTGCTAGTATAAAATTGGTCGTTACTAAGATAAAATCAGAAAGTTTGCCCTCTAGTGTGGTCATAACGGGAATACTGTTTGATAGTAAGGGAAGGCAATTGCGTTCTATAAGGAAGTAATTTGTTTTTATAATAACTTGTGTAATTTTTAATATGTATGAAAAAGATAATATTGTTGTTCGTTGCTTTATTAAGCTTAAGCATGGATTCTTTAGCACAGGAGTTTACTGAAATTCAAAAGAAGTTGCGCTCAGACATTATGCTATTTTTGAAGGAAGAAGGGTATATGCCGGAATTGAATACTAACGGTAATATTCAATTCAAAAAAGAAGGTGACAAGTATTTCATATCGATTGATAAAAGGGATACTTCTCCCATGTATTTAACTGTGGGGTTATCTTATATTTATAATGACACATATTCTGTCGATAAAGTGTCCAAAGCATTGAAAGAACTAAATGCATATAAAGCTGTAAAGGTGGTTTGTTTTGAAGATAGCTATGCCTACCATGCTGAAATGTATTTGGTTAATGCAGAACATTTCAAATACACTTTTTATAAATTAATGGATCAGCTCAGTACGCTTAAAAAGGAATTGGCGGATTATTGTTCTTCTTCATCAGGAGTAGTGCGAAGTTCGTCCGGCACGTCGGAATCGCTTTTACCTATATATGGGATTGATTTTAATACAACTGAATCGGCTGTGAAAGCAATGAATTATACAGAAAAGAAAAAAGAGGACGATGGCAGTTGTCGGTATGTAATTAATTCATGTTGGGTATATACTAAAGATGGGAAGGTTCGAAAAATAATAATAGGTAGCTATCATCAACTGCCACCTAATTTTCAGCAGTTAGGATTTGATAGAAGTAGATCATACAATCAGTGGGTTGAATTTCTTAAAAGTATAGGATTTCAAATTGTGCAACAATACGATGCTCCTACAATAGAAAAGGGAAAAGGAACCTATAAGAATTATTTTAAAGCGGATTTTCGAGCAAAGAATCCGGATAGTGATTATACTGTTTATTTTAATTTTAGCGGATTTGATGTTCCTAATGCGGACACACCAATGACTAGGCCTTTTATGTCAATTGAACCGATATGATAATAACTTTGATGATCATGATTGTCTTTTTATGTTAGTTAGTGCTGGTAAGTAGTTTGCTTGTTTATAAAATGTAGAGAAATAATTTTATAAAATTTTGGTGTGTTTGAAATGAAATAATTATGAAAATAGGAAATATCGCAGCCCGTCGAACAGTAATAATTATAATCTTTTTATTATGTTCGGTTGATCTGACTTTAGGAGGAGAATTGACTCCTAAACAGAATGTTTTTCAGAATGAATTGATTAATTTCTTGAAAGAAGAAGGATTCTTTTCCAATCAAAAGGATGGATCAAATGTCATTTATTTTAAAAAAGAAGGAGTGCTGCACTGGATTACTATTTCAGATGAGGAACCGTTTTTTATAACATTTAGTCGACGTGGATTTTCTTTAGTGGGACCAGATGCTTATAAAAAGGAATTAATGTTGGAAATTTGTAATGAAATTAATGCAACTCATAAATGTGTAAAAATGTATTGTGAAGAAAATACTGCTGTTCTTCAAATAGAACAATATGTGTCTAGCATGAAGGAATATATGCAAGTATTTTATTCAAATCTAAAAGCTTTAGAATCAGCCAATGATGTTTTTGAGAAGCTTTATGATGATAAAAAGCCTGTGGTCATGTCAGTATCTCAGCCGGTTGTAAGTACGATACGAAAGAATTTTGATAGTGTGTTTTTTCCCGTTTTGGGTGTGTATTTGGGAAAAACAACGACGATTGAGTTGCGGAATAAAGGACAAAATCCAATAGATGAACAAGGGATTACATATAATATTGAAGGAGTAATCTTTAAGGATACTGATGGAGATGCTATTATTGATTATATGTATATTACGAGGTCTACTATTATGCCACAACAATGGATAAAAGCTTTTAAATTTGAATGGGAGTTACCTTATAATTCGTGGTTATTGCGATTAAAAAGAGCTGATTTAAAGCCAAATGTTTTAGAAAAACCTAAAATTATAGGGTTTGAAGGACGTAAAGTGCTGAAAGCAAAGATAAAGGCAATTTCTAATAACAATCTTTTGGAGTTTACATTTGATTTTGATAAGGGGAATCCGAAGGGAAATAAATCGGTTTCAATTTTTAGAGATAATTCTTTATATAGTATTTCTGTAAAGACCAAATAGTTAAGACTGAAAATGTCTTATTTTATTGAGAAACTTTATATTATAATTTGGAAGTAAAATATGTATATGAAAATGAAACTTGAATTCATGCTATTGGCGGGGGTATTATTTTTAATCTCATGCCAAAACTTGCATAATTATGAATGTGATTATTTTAGTATTAGAATTCCTGATTCTTGGAAATTTGAGATAGAACAACTTCCAGTCAGTTCCTCAAGGACAGCTTATATCATTATCACATTCCAATAGGGAGGACATAATAGATGTGATGGCAATGGTTATGTGCATGAATCAACAAATAAATCCTACTTTACTATTGGATCAACAAGTTATTAAAGCAAAAATTCCCCTTTTTAATAAAGCTTTGTTCAAAAATGGAATTGAAGAATCTTCTTTTATAGGCAGAGAAGTCATGAAGGTCTCATTCGAAAACGATCTATATGGCAGATGTTACGAGGGTAATGCGTATGCTTTTTGTGAAAATAATGTTACGTTTTTATTTATTGAACTATGGTTAAAAGGAAATAGTTCTGAGTTTCTTTCAATGTGGAATACATTAGAAATAAAAACATGTGACCATATAGAAAAAGAATATACAAACATTAGAGAAGAGGCTAGTCAATACCTTAGTTCGATTAAGGATCTTGTCAAAGGTGATAAAGTTGATGATAACCTCTATGCGCAAGACATTATTTTAGCTGATAATGAGAATCGTCTGATTTACTCTTATAAGATTTCGAATGTGAGAAGAAGTGATTTTAAAGAAGAAGAACTTAGCAAAATGCGAGAAGTAGGAAAGAATCCACTATTGAAAACATAAAAGCATATAGGAACAATGTAGAATTCATAACTAAGTGTATGGATCCTAATTTTAGCTTCCAATATATTTATTATGATATTGATGGACAATTTCTCTATGATTTTGTATTATTACCTAAGGATTATGATTAATACTTTTTTATGGAAACATTTAGCCCCAAAGACAAAGTAGTTGATATTATTAAAGAATATCCTACAACAAGAATTTTATTTGATGAGGTAAGTCATTTTGATGACACAGCTTCAGTAGAAGATTTTTGCTTTAAAAACTCTATTGATATTTTTTCCTTTTGGAATAAATTGTCAAAAGAAATGAGGATACAAACGGAAGATAAACTACGGCTTGATTCTATTGCTGAGCAACAAATGAGAGAGGAGAAAATATTGGCTGATAGAGATCTGGAAAGATATAAGCGGACACATAGGAATCTTTTCTGTGAAGAAACAAAATATATGCCTAAACGTCGAAATGTTTTTGTTTCTTTTTTATCATCATTTTAAATCTACTTTGTTCTGTTATTAATTTTTTCCCTAAATGGGCATGGGGTACCTATGCCTGCACTGATTCTTCACAGTTATTAGTTTATTATTTCTGTGGCATAGGTAATATAGTTGTCGTAGTAGGAATGCTATTGTTGTTTGCTTGGAAGAGAATTGGTTTTTGGATATTGTTAACCGCTTGTATACTAGCTTCTTTTGCATCTATTGCAATGGAGTCTATTCCTTTCCAACTAATAGGATTGCTAATTTGTTACTTAGTTTTGAAACTGAAACGTGATGGTATTTCTTGTTGGGATAATTTGGAATAATATTCATAAATTTTATCCAAAAGAAGGAAAAAGAATAAAATAAACAAGAACTAAAGTTACATCCTATTCATAAAAATACTATATTTATTGCAGCTAGAGAGCACTTTAAGTAATGCTTAAGACAGAAAACGAAAAGTAGTATATATGCTATATATTTTCTATTATTAATTACTTAAACACATTTTTTATGGAAGCCAAAAAATCAAAAAAGGCTGCAATTGAGAATCAAAGAGGTTCTTGGTTGTTGATGGGTTTGGTTGTTGTGCTTGCTTTCATGTTCGTATCGTTCGAATGGACACAGCATGATGTAAGAGTTGCGGCAGTATCATCTGATGATGAATCCATCTTTGTAACGGAGCTCGTTCCAATCACATTCCCTGAAGAGAAACTGGAACCGCCTCCTCCACCGGAAACTAAAGTAACAGAATTGTTCGAAATAGTAGATGATACCGAAGAGGTGACGGATAACGTTTCAGTAGTACCAGACAATGTGAATGAACCTTACAAGGTTGTTTGGGTACCGCCAGTAGTGGAAACTAAAGAAGTTGAGGAAGATGTTATTCACGTAAGTGTAGAAATCATGCCTGAATTTCCTGGTGGTTCAGCTGAATTGCTGAAGTATTTGAGTAGTCATATCAAATACCCGACAATGTCTCAGGAGATGGGCTCACAAGGACGCGTAATTGTTCAGTTTGTTGTAGACAAAGACGGATCGATTACTAATCCGACAGTTGTACGAGGGGTAGATGCTTACCTGGATAAAGAAGCTATCCGTGTGATAAGTGGAATGCCAAAGTGGAAGCCCGGAGTGCAGAACGGTAAGAAAGTTCGAGTAAAATATACTGTACCTGTAGTATTCAGACTGCAGTAGTTACTTGAAATAAATGATTAAAAGGGTCGGTCCACCGCGGGAGCCGACCCTTTTTTCAATAAAATAATATATCTTTGCGTCACGAACAAAAAAATGAAAGACTGGTTTATGAATCTTCTGTATTACCTAAAAAGACCTTTTATCTGGCTCTCCCGTTTCCGCTACCGTTGTGGATATGGTGTGCACTCTCCTTTTGCTTTCAGTCTGATCACGGACGTGATTTATGAGAAGATGCCTTATTATGCATACGACCTGCTGAAGGTGGAACAGAAAAAGCGAATCACAACACAGGGGTGGGAGAAAGGAATACCAAGAATCAACCGTCTGTTGTTCCGCCTGGTGAATAAAGTGCAACCGGCCACTATCATAGAAGTAGGAAAGCCCTCGGCAGCCTCTTTATATTTACAGTCAGCCAAACCTTCTGCCGGGTATCTTTTTGCTTCTGACTTATCAGAGCTCTTTCTGGATGCCGATACTCCGGTAGACTTTCTGTATCTGAATGACTATCGGAATCCGGCTTTGCTGGAAGAAGTTTTTAACATCTGTTCCCGTCGGACTACTCCGAATAGTTTGTTTGTCGTTCATGGGATCTGCTATTCAAAGGCAATGAAAAATCTTTGGAAACAGTTACAGAATGATGAGCGGGTGGGAATCACTTTTGACTTGTATGATGCAGGCTTGCTTTTTTTTGATACAACAAAGATTAAACAGCATTATATCGTCAACTTCTGATCACCTTTATACGTTAATCTTATATATAGTAATGATGAAAAATAGACGTTTATGAAAAAAAGCCTTGTATATACAAAGACCGGTGACAAAGGAACTACCAGTCTTGTTGGCGGAAGCCGCGTTCCGAAGACCCATATTCGTTTGGAAGCATACGGAACAATTGACGAACTTAATTCCCATCTGGGATGGCTGAATACGTATTTGCTGGATGAGGCAGACCGGGATTTTATCCTGAGTATACAGCATAAGCTATTCTCTATCGGTTCACATCTGGCAACTGACCAGGAAAAAACACAACTGAAAGCCGCCAGTATCCTTACTCCGGAAGATGTGGAACGCATCGAGCGCGAGATTGATAAGCTGGATGAACAACTGCCCGAACTTTGTGCCTTTATCATACCTGGAGGTAGCCGTGGAGCGGCTGTTTGTCATGTGTGCCGTACGATTTGTCGAAGAGCCGAACGTCGCATTCTGACTCTGTCCGAAACTTGTACAATTTCTCCCGAAGTGTTAGCTTTTGTCAACAGATTATCAGATTATTTGTTTGTTTTATCCCGAAAAATTAATTTTGATGAACAAAATAGTGAAATATTCTGGGATAATAGTTGGAAATGATAGATTTTATTATACTTTTGCCGAAAAATAGAAAATAAGTATTCACTTTTTAATACTCAAGATTATGTATTGGACATTGGAATTAGCATCGAAACTGGAAGATGCTCCCTGGCCGGCGACCAAGGACGAATTGATTGATTACGCTATGCGTTCGGGTGCTCCTCTTGAAGTGATAGAGAATCTGCAAGAGATGGAAGATGAAGGCGAAATCTATGAGAGTATCGAAGATATTTGGCCGGATTATCCTAGTAAAGAAGATTTCTTTTTTAACGAGGAAGAGTATTGATTTAGAAAAAGAAACCGAACATATAAAAATACCCGATAGCTTTCACACGGCTATCGGGTATTTTTTATTCTCATACAATATTAAAAGACCGGCATCTGCCAGATGAATCCTACCGAAATCCGGTTGGTACTGTAATTCTCTTGTCCCAGCACTTTGGCACGGGAGGTGAAGTCATAAGAACGTCCTACATAGGTCACGAAGAAATGCAGGTTGGTTTCCATCGGATAAAATTCGATACCTGCCAGATACCCCCAGGAGGTACGGTAGTTACCTTTTTCTATCCCTTCGGAGGCTTTGGTTACGGAAGCCGTTTCATACATTCCTTTCACGAAGGCATTCCATTTCGGGAGGAAACGGTAGTTACACTTGGCTACTACGGATAAATAACCTGTATCAAACGCATTGTGTCCGCCCGGGCGACCGACGATGCCGGTGATAATCCCTTTACGGTCAATCTCTTCTTTTGAGTACATGAAGTCGACAAAGGCGTTCCACTTTCCGAGATTCAGTTCATTTCCTACAGCATAGTAATACATATTATGATCTTTGGCTTCGTTCATCACAGAGGCCGACCAGCGGGTTTTAAATACATTATTAAAAATTGCCAATCCAGTTTAAGGTATAGACCAGCGGCATTTTTCCGGATTTCAGATCGGGGAGATTACCCTCCGCATCCTCTGTGATTCCGTAAGTGTTGTCGAAAGAGCTATTGCGGCTGTTCAATATCTGCAGATTAAGTTGCTGATCGGGAGTAATGTTATAACTTGCATTCAGACCGGTCAGGAAGTTACTCATGTAATCGATCATATCACAATATTGATAGACATCGATCGGGTTGAGGTCAAACTCGAAGCCGCCATAGTTGGCACTTTGTTTACCGGCAAACAGGTTGAACTTATCGTTGAGCTTGATACCGATGCCTGCCCAGTCGATGGAGGTCGGGAGGTTGTCTATCATATTGTTTCCGTCGTTCGAGCGGTTGAGACGCTGGCGGTAACGGTAAGAAAGCCAGTTGTTGATATTTCCTTTCGCTTCGATGCGGAGTTGGTGCATATTGAAGTCACCTTCCTGAAATCCATTCTGGAAATGAGCGTCAAAACTTCCTTGCATATTCAGATATAAGTTGAACTTATCCGTTTTCTTTTTTACGTCTGTCAGTTCCTCGAAAAGAGGAGTGTTTGGGGAGAACTTTTGGGCATACATTGCCTGTATGCTACCCGCAAGGAGTAGCATAAACATTAATTTTTTCATAAGTAGGTCCGGTTTTTAGTATTCGTTAAAGTATTCCTGAATTTGTTTCCAGTCCGTGGTTTTGGTCAGCGCAAGCATCAATAGTACACGTGACTTTTGTGGATTCAATTCTTGAGAGGCTACAAACTGATACTTGGCGTCATCCACTTCCGCATCAAGAGTGGTAGGACCAGTCGGTACGCGGGAAGAACGAACGACTACAATGCCTTTTCTGCGGGCGTCTATCAATGACGGAAATATGTTTTTATGGATATTACCGTTTCCGACTCCTGCATGAATGATTCCTTTATATCCGTTGTTGAGCAACGGAGTCATCATATCGGCTTCAATATTGGAATAGCTGTATACGATGCCGACTTTGGGCAATGAAGTCAGTTTGGTGACATCAAATACGGATTGGGTGGTATGTTTCTTCAGTGTGATCTGATTATAACATACTTTACCGTTCAGTACATATCCCAATGCGCCGGAGTTGGGAGCCTGGAAAGTCTGTACATCGACCGTGTTCATTTTAACTACGCTTTCTGCACCTAGAATCAGACCGTTCATGGCAACCAGTACACCTTTGTCTTTTGATTCTTTAGCTGCAGCGGTAACTACTGCATTATAAAGATTCAGCGGACCGTCGGCACTTAATGCTGTAGAGGGGCGCATGGCACCTACCAATACAACAGGCTTGTCACTTTTGACAGTCAGATTCAGAAAGTAAGCAGTTTCTTCCATCGTATCCGTTCCATGAGTGATCACGATTCCGTCGATATCCGGTCGTTTCAATAACTCGTTGATTTTCTTGGCAAGTGTCAGCCAGACTTCGTCATTCATGTCCTGTGAACCGATTCTCACAATCTGTTCGCCGGTTACATTGGCGATATCTTTGATTTCGGGGACTGCATCCAGCAATGCACCGATAGCAACTTGTCCTGCCGTATAGCTGGTGCCCGTAGCCGAGCTTCCTGTTCCGGCAATGGTTCCTCCGGTAGCAAGGATGTGGATATTCGGTTTTGCGGCAAATGCCATTGTTGCGGATAATAGTAGTGTTACTACTACCAGGCCTAATTTCTTAATTTGTTTCATAACTGAAATGAGTTTAGGTTAATAATATATTAGAATATTTGAATAAAGAGCAGTCCTAAAACAATAGCGACTACGGTAGATACCAGTCCGGGCATCATAAACGAATGATTCAACACATATTTACCGATTTTTGTTGTCCCGGTGCGGTCGAAATTAATGGCGGCTACGACAGTCGGGTAATTCGGGATAAAGAAATATCCGTTCACTGCGGGGAATAAGGCAATCAGCATATACGGAGAAATACCTAACGCGATGCCCAGCGGCATCAATGCCCGCACCGTGGCCGCCTGGCTATACAACAGGATAGACATGACGAACAGCGCAATACCGAACAGCCATGGCATCTGCCGCACGATTCCTTCGATGGAAAGAGTGAGCTGTGCCATATTGCCCTGAAGGAAAGTATCACCCATCCACGCAATACCGAAGATGGCGATAACAGCCTGCATCCCGGCAGGGAATACAGAACCCTGCGTTGCTTTGATTCCATCCGTCTTGGTTACTATAAGGATGATAGCGGCTGCCGACAACATTACGATCTCGATAATGGAGGACATACCGAGCGTGACGATTTCTCCATCGATGAGGAAACTGGGACGCATACCTTCAAAAGATCCGAAAAGGACGATAAAAGCAGTTGCCAATATAAAGATGAGTACGGAAAGCATGGCGGAACGTTTGTTCTTGACATCTTTAATCTCTATCTTCTTGTCATTGAAAAGACCTTCTTTCAAGCGTTTCTGATATTCGGGATCCTCTATCAGTTCCTTGCCGACTTTCATGGAGAATAAAGCGCCGACCAATACTCCGATGATAGTGGCGGGAATCGTAATTTTAAGAATATCGAATAATGTAATGTCGAAACCTGCCAGTAACCCGAGCAAAGCTACCGTTGCAGCAGAGATGGGACTGGCTGTAATAGCCTGTTGCGAAGCAATCACAGCAATACCCAGCGGACGTTCCGGACGAATCTTTGTTTCGGTAGCTACCTCAGCAATCACGGGCAATACGGAATAAGCTACATGCCCGGTTCCGGCAATAAAGGTGAACAGATAAGTCACCAATGGGCTGAGCAACGTGACGTGCGAAGGATTTTTGCGTAGCAAATGTTCTGCCAGTTTCACCATATAGTCCAGTCCGCCGGCTGCTTGCATACAGGAGGCAGCGGAAATAACGGCGGCAATCATCAACATAACGTCGATAGGTGGTGCGGTGGGTTGTAAACCAAAAACAAACGTGAGTATTCCCAATCCTACTCCTCCCATGACACCGAGTCCGATGCCTCCCAAACGTGCGCCAATAATAATGGCTGTCAGAACAAATGCTAATTGTAATATCATTGGTTGTTGTTTTATAAGTTCCTAACAAAGATAAAGGATTTATCTTCGTTTTTTCTCTGTTTCTAAGATAAACAACAAAAAAGTTATTGAATAGTTTTTGCATATTTATTAAAACAATAACATCTCTGACTGGTTATTATATCAACTAACGAATGTGTTATTGTTATAAAACAACCGATATGGAACAGAAATTATCAAAAAAAACTCGTACAGAGAGCGACTTGATAGGTAGTCGTGAAGTGCCGGAAAGTGCATTGTATGGAGTACAGACACTCCGTGGTATTGAAAACTTTCGCATCAGCAAGTTTCATTTGAATGAGTATCCCCTGTTTATTCAGGCATTGGCCATCACTAAAATGGGAGCTGCCGTTGCCAACCGTGAACTGGATTTACTGACTGAGGAACAGACGGATGCCATACTGAAGGCTTGTAAAGAAATACTGGAAGGAAAACATCATGACCAGTTCCCTGTAGATATGATTCAGGGAGGGGCCGGAACCACTACCAACATGAATGCCAATGAAGTGATTGCCAACCGTGCACTGGAACTGATGGGACACGCACGCGGAGAGTACCAATACTGCTCGCCCAACGATCACGTCAATCGTTCGCAATCTACCAATGACGCGTATCCTACAGCCATTCACATTGGTCTGTATTATACCCATCTTAAATTGGTGAAACACTTTGCAACACTGATCGAGGCTTTCCGAAAGAAAGGAGCGGAGTTTGCACACATTATTAAGATGGGACGTACCCAACTGGAAGATGCCGTACCAATGACACTTGGACAAACTTTTAATGGATTCGCCAGCATTCTGGAACACGAACTGAAGAATCTCGATTTTGCCGCACAGGATTTTCTGACGGTCAACATGGGGGCGACAGCCATCGGAACCGGAATTACCGCCGAACCGGAATATGCGGAAAAGTGCATTGCTGCCCTGCGCAAGATTACCGGACTGGATATCAAACTGGCAGATGACCTGATAGGCGCTACTTCGGATACTTCCTGCATGGTAGGATATTCTTCGGCCATGCGGCGTGTAGCTGTCAAGATGAACAAGATCTGTAATGATCTGAGGCTATTGGCTTCCGGTCCTCGTTGCGGACTGGGAGAAATCAATCTGCCTGCCATGCAGCCGGGGTCTTCCATTATGCCGGGAAAGGTGAACCCTGTTATTCCCGAAGTCATGAATCAGGTTTCTTATAAAGTGATAGGAAACGACCTTTGTGTAGCTATGAGTGGAGAGGCTGCACAGATGGAACTGAATGCGATGGAACCTGTCATGGCACAATGCTGTTTTGAATCTGCGGATTTGTTGATGAACGGTTTTGATACATTGCGTACCTTATGTATTGATGGCATCACAGCCAATGAAGAAAAATGCCGTCGGGATGTACACAACAGTATCGGAGTAGTGACCGCACTGAATCCCGTAATTGGCTATAAACATTCTACAAAGATAGCGAAGGAGGCTCTGGAAACGGGTAAAGGAGTGTATGAGCTGGTGCTGGAACATAACATTCTTTCCAAAGAAGACCTGGATACGATCTTGAAACCGGAAAATATGATTAAACCGGTGAAACTGGATATTCATCCGAATCATTGATTCATAGGGGTAAAATGAGAGGCCAGCCTGTTAATATAGGCTGGTCTCTGTGTTTTGTATCATTAGTGTATTTTATATATTTAATCTTGGATTCTTTTTCATCTACTCGTAAAAAAAACGAAATAAATAAAGGAAATAAATTGATAATGTCTGTTTTTTAGTATATTCGTAAAAAGTAGTGTACATACAAAGCAAAACTAAAAGAATACAAATTAAAAACAGCGATTATGAAAAACAGACCTTTTGAGAATTTTGACTTTACAGACTTCTGGGATGATGATGAATATGCTATGAATGAATATATTGGCGCGCCTCCTACAGAAGAGATGATAGAAGAAACAGAACGTGAACTGGGATACAAACTCCCCGAATCTTATATTTGGCTGATGAAGCAGCATAACGGTGGAATACCTTTCAATGTTTGTTTTCCTTGCGACGAGCCTACCAGTTGGGCGGACGATCATGTGGCTATCACCGGCATTATGGGAGTTGATAAGGATAAGATATATTCTCTTTGCGGACAGCTCGGCAGCCGTTTCATGATTGAAGAATGGGGGTATCCGGATATCGGAGTGGCCATCTGCGACTGTCCTTCTGCGGGACATGATATGATTTTTCTTGATTATCGGGAGTGTGGTCCGCAGGGTGAACCGAAAGTCGTTCATGTCGATCAGGAAGATGATTATTATGTTACTTTCCTTGCCGATAACTTTGAAAAATTTATTCGGGGACTTGTTAACGAAGATGTCTTTGATACATCGGAAGAAGATGAAAGAATGGAGCTGGAAAAAGTTCGGAACGCAGCTTTCTCACCGCTCTTGTCCGATTTGTGCGCAAAGTGTGATCATCCCGTGGATACGGAACGGTGGATTCGGAAGATATCGGAAGAAATAGTAATCGATAAGGGATTCTTTGCGCTTCATGCCGACGAACGTTCTTATCTGCTTTACGATATCCAGTTGTGGCTTTACACCAATGCTTATCCCGATACGACGGAAGAAGATTACCTGTCTGCCTATAAAAAGATAATAGCGCTGGACGGTGAGTTCAGTACGGGAGGATATGCTTCGGACTTTGTTACCGATTGGCTGACACGACGCAAGGAGAGCGGTATGGTTACGTGTAATGACGGTATTCTTTCGATGGCAGCGGGAACTAAGGAGGCCTTGCTGGCAAATCGGGATAAGAGGTGATTCGCATATTATTTTTCCGGTAATCCATTATTTTTTGTAACTTCATAAAATATTTCTTCGTCTTGATTGTCTGCTAGAGTAGAGAGCTCTTTCAGATAACAAGAATAATTAATTAAAAATCGGAATATAATGGTTACAAAAGATTGTGATAAAGGATGTAGGGGAAAACATAGTCGTAAGTTTCCTTTTTTCAGGAATCCATTTGTTTTTGTAGTTCTTTGGTTGGTTTTGGCAGTAGCCATAGGAGCCATCATCATGTTATTGTGGAATTGGCTGATGCCGGTTATCTTTGGTTTGCCTGTGCTCAGCTTATGGCAGGCATTGGGATTGTTTGTCCTGACTCGTATTCTTTTTGGGAGCTTCGGCTTTGGTCGTAGAGGAATGCCAGGACGGGGTGGGAATCCGGTTCATGAAAAATGGATGCATATGACTCCTGAACAGCGCAGAGAATTTATAAAGAAAAGGAAACATATGGGCTTCGGTCCGTGGGACAGAGAACGTTTCTTTGACAGGGAGGATTTTGGCAGGAATACGGATGCAGACTTTGGTAAGAGTGCTGATGTAACTCAAGGAAAGGATGTCCATATAGCCCCCTCAGTAAAAAATGAATAGGCAAAAGGGGCACGAAGGCGATGTGGAGCGGCTGATAGTAGAACATCAGCCGCAATTGAAAGCCTTTATCCATCGAAGGGTTTCCAGTAAGGAAGATGCGGAGGATATATTACAAGACGTATTTTATCAGTTGGTGAAGGCTGTCAATAACACAATGAATCCAATTGAGCAGGTGACGGCATGGCTTTATAGAGTGACGAGAAATACGATTATCAACAAAGGAAAAAAGAAAAGTGAGGAAGAGTGGCCTGTTTCTCAGTATGAAGAGGAAGAGAGTGTTTTGAGTGACTTTTCAACGGTACTTTTTGCCGATGATGAACTGGCACCTTCGCCCGAAACGGAATATATGCGTTCGTTAGTGTGGCAGGAACTGAAAGTGGCACTTGCCGAATTGCCTTCTGAACAGCGGGAAGTTTTTGAACTGATGGAACTGGAAGGATTTTCGGTGAAAGAAGTGTCGGAATTGATCAGTGTCCCTGCCAATACGGTGCTTTCCCGTAAACATTATGCTGTTAAATTCCTGCGTAAACGTTTGGAAGGTTTGTATAATGATATTCTTACTTACTGACCATTCTTATTTAACTAACTATTCTCTTCCTTTTGTCTGCCGTCCGGCAGATGCTCAGACAGATGTGTGTATGGAAATATCTGTATCGGTGTCTCTTCGGAGATGTCGGCAGGAGAAGGTCTGTGCCTGTTCGGACGGCAGCTGTTTATAGAATAACTTTAAAATGAAAAGAAAAATGAAATATAGTATTTTATTGGTTTTGTTGTTGATCGTCTCTTTGAATGCTTCGGCTCAGATGTTCAGTGGGCGAGTGCTGGATGATCAGAAAATTCCTGTGCAATATGCTACAGTTGCGTTGTTGTCTGTAGCGGATTCTTCGCTGATTAGCGGAACTGTCACGGACGAGCAGGGGATTTTTAAAATAGAGGTTTCTGAGAGTAAGCCTTATCTGTTGGCTGTGTCTTATGTGGGATATAAAAGGAGTATTCAGAGGCTTATGCCCTCTATCATCGGTGATATCGTGATAATTCCTGACGACAGGATGTTGGATGAAGTGGTCGTCACACAGCATCTTCCTTTGTATCGGTTGGACAACGGTGGGTTAACGACAAAAGTTGAAAATACCATTCTGAGTAAAGCAGGTACTGCGATGAATGTAGCCGAACTCCTGCCGGGAGTTTTGAAAAGGCCGGATGGTACGTTGGAAGTTTTGGGAAAGGGAACTCCGCTGATTTATATCAATAACAGGGAAGTTCGTCATTTGGATGAGCTTGACCGGCTGAGTGCTGAGAATATAAAGCAGGTAGAGCTGATCACGAATCCTAGCGCGGAATATGGAGCAGCGGTAGGAGCTGTGTTAAAACTGAAAACGGTCGGAAAGAAAATCGATGGCTTCGGCATAGGATTGCGCTCAGTAGCGGATTATTCATATAAGATAGGTAATAACGACCAACTGAATGTGGAATATCGGCAGAATGGGCTGGACTTATTCGGAACTTTCCAGTATCGTCTGCAACATTTGAAGGAAACAGGGGAGACAGTACAAATGACGGATGTAGATACTTTGTGGAAACAAAGGACTCATTCTACAGATTTGGGAAAGAATATCAGTTACTTCGGGCAGTTTGGATTCAACTATGAGATTAATAAAAATCACTCCTTTGGCGCGACTTATGAGTTGACATCTGCTCCGCGCGATAAAATGAGTAATGATAACCGGACAGAAGTATATGCCGATCATGAACTATATGATGTGTGGAATACCAATGCGTTTTCAATTGAGAAAACATATCCGACGCATCATTCTAATTTCTACTATCATGGTGATATAAATAGTCTGGAGATTGACTTGAATGCTGATGTATTGGTGGGGAAAAATAAGGAAGAAGAGAACATCAAAGAACTGAGTCTGAACTATGACGATCTCTCTATGACGACCTTTAGCGAAACCAGCAATAAACTATATGCGGGTAAACTGGTTTTGGCATATCCGTTGTTCAAAGGAAGGATTTCGGGAGGAAGTGAATATAGCTATATACACCGTATAAGTGATTTCTCGGGTTTTGGAAATCAGATACTCGGAACCAGTGATAAAATCAGGGAGAGGAATCTTGCTTTCTTTTTGAATTGTACTTGGAGTTTGGGTGGAATTGATGCTTCTGCCGGCCTTCGGTATGAAGATGTAAAGTCCGATTTTTATGAAAACAGTATTTATCAGTCCGACGAGAGCAAACATTATCGTAATCTGTTTCCTTCGTTATCTTTAAAAGGCTCGGTGGGAAAAGTGCATTGGGGATTGGGTTATCACATTCAAGTGGCCCGTCCTTACTATGAGCAGCTGAAAAATGAAATCCATTATGGGAATCGGTTTACTTATCTGGGCGGAACTCCCAATTTGCAACCGACCTATATACATACCGCTGAAATGCGGGCGGCTTACAGGGATTTGCAGCTTTCCGTAGGATACAATCGTTATAATGATGATATTCTGTTTTCCATCGAACAAGCGACTTCCGATCCGAAGATTACTCTTATTAAGTTCCGCAATGTTGAACACAGGGATGAAATGACAGCTTCTTTGGTGTATTCTCCCGGCATTGGTTGTTGGCGACCGGAATGGGTTGCTTCTGTTCAGTCTCAATGGTTCAACATCGGATATCTGGATGGGACGAAGAATATGAATGGGATAACAGTAGGGATTCGCTGGAATAACTCATTTCAGTTGCCAATGGGATATATTTTTCGGTTAAATGGAACTTATACAGGCAAAGGAGTATATCAGAACAGTTTTACACGGCCTGTAAGTTGCTTCGGGGTAAGTATCTATAAGTCATTCTTTAACGGGCGGCTGGATTGTACAGTAGAGGGCAATGATTTGTTTCATACGGTAAGAGATGCGACTACCCAGTATGACAACAAGGTTAAGATATACCGTGAAACTCAACGGAACACACAGGAGGTTAAGCTGACGGTACATTATAAGTTTAATCTTCAGAAAAGTAAATATAAAGGTACAGGAGCCGGACTGGATGAACAACAACGACTCTGAAACGAACAAAGAGCAATAATTTGTGTTTATTTATTATAAATATATATCTTTGTCCCGAATTATAAACACGTAGATTTATGAAAAAGATTTTTGGTGCTTTAATGATTGCCGTATGTATCGGTATGGCGATGCCTGCCCAGGCACAATTACATTTTGGTGTAAAGGGTGGTTTAAACTTGTCTAAAGCAAGCTTTTCTGATGTGAAAGAAAACTTTAAAAAGGATAATTTTACAGGTTTCTTTATCGGTCCGATGGCGGAATTCAATATCCCGGTTGTGGGATTAGGAGTCGATGCGTCTTTGCTTTTTGCTCAAAGAGGTATAAAAATCTCTGATGGAGGTGAAGAAGCTACTGTCAAGCAGAATGGCTTGGATATTCCGGTCAATTTGAAATATAACATCGGCCTGGGAAGTCTGGTAGGTCTTTATGTGGCTGCCGGTCCTGATTTTTACTTTGATTTTGCCGGTAATAAGACAATAGACGGAGTAAGAACCGATAAAAAGAAAGCTGAAGTCGGTATCAATGTCGGCGCAGGTGTGAAGTTTCTGAATCATCTGCAAGTAGGAGCTAATTATAATATTCCGTTGGGCAAGACTGCCAGCTTTGAAGACATTGAAGGCTCATACAAAACCAAGACTTGGCAAGTATCCGTTGCTTATATATTCTAAGCTATCCGTTACTTTTTATCATAAAAAGAAAGAGCTTCCGATAGAGGAGGCTCTTTTTTTTATTCTAAGGTATTTTGTTTAAGATACTGGTCTGTAAACTTGAATCTATTTTATTAAATTCCGGTGTACAGACTATTTTTCTTATCAGTGTTCCCTTCCCTCTTTTAAATCCCCATTTTTTTATTGTACTTTTGTGCTTGCAATGAAAAAGTATGTAGATGTCATATTACCATTACCGCTTCCGAAGTACTTTACCTATTCCCTGCCGGATGAATGTGCGGAAGAAGTTGAAATCGGATGCCGTGTGATAGTTCCTTTCGGACGGAAGAAGTTTTATACAGCTATCGTTCGTAATGTTCATTATTGTGCTCCGACGGAGTATGAGGTGAAGGATATATCTGCATTGCTGGATGCTTCTCCTATTTTATTGTCCACTCAATTTAAGTTTTGGGAGTGGCTGGCAGATTACTATCTCTGTACACAAGGAGACGTTTATAAAGCGGCACTTCCTTCCGGTTTGAAGTTGGAGAGTGAAACGATTGTAGAATATAATCCCGATTTTGAGGCAGATGCACCGTTGTCGGAAAGAGAGCAGCGTATTCTTGATTTGCTTTCAGTAGATTCTCAGCAATGTGTCACGAAACTGGAGAAGGAGAGTGGCATGAAAAATATCCTCACAGTCATCAAATCTCTGCTGGATAAAGAAGCTATCTTTGTGAAAGAGGAATTACGTCGTACTTACAAGCCAAAAACGGAGGCGAGAGTGCGATTGACCGGTTCTGCTGATGAAAAGCGGCTTCATATCTTATTTGATATCCTGTCCCGTGCTCCGAAGCAGTTGGCGTTGTTGATGAAATATGTCGAGTGTTCGGGAATCCTTGGAAGAGAAACACCGAAAGAAGTTTCGAAAAAAGAGCTGTTGCAACGTGCAGGAGTGTCTCCTTCTATTCTGAATGGCTTGGTGGAGAAAAAGATATTTGAGATTTACTTCCATGAAGTCGGCCGGCTGAACCAGGAAGTGAAGGAGGTCGTAGAGTTGAATGCCTTGAACGAGTTTCAGCAGCGGGCGCACGATGAGATCGTGCAATCCTTTCAGGAGAAAAATGTCTGCCTGCTTCATGGAGTCACATCCAGTGGAAAGACGGAAGTATACATTCATCTGATAGAAGAAACGATTCGTCAGGGGAAACAAGTATTGTATCTCTTGCCTGAAATAGCATTGACTACTCAAATCACAGAACGCCTGCAACGGGTATTCGGTTCTCGTTTGGGGATTTATCATTCCAAGTTTCCGGATGCCGAACGGGTAGAGATATGGCGGAAGCAACTGGGAGAAAAAGGATATGATATCATCCTTGGAGTCCGTTCTTCCGTATTTCTTCCTTTCCGTGATCTGGGGCTGGTGATTGTAGACGAAGAGCATGAGAACACCTATAAGCAACAAGACCCTGCTCCCCGCTATCATGCACGGAATGCGGCTATCGTACTGGCTGCCATGTATGGAGCAAAAACGCTTCTCGGCACTGCTACCCCCTCCATAGAAACATGGCAGAACGCAAGGAACGGAAAATATGGATTTGTACAACTGAAAGAACGATATAAAGAAATTCAGCTGCCGGAGATTATTCCGGTGGATATCAAAGAACTGCATCGCAAGAGGCGGATGGTCGGACAGTTCTCGCCGTTGCTGATACAATATATGAAAGAAGCACTGGAACAGAAAGAACAAGTCATTCTTTTCCAGAACCGTCGCGGATTTGCACCGATGATAGAATGCCGTACTTGCGGCTGGGTGCCGAAATGTAAGAACTGCGATGTGAGTCTGACTTATCATAAAGGTATCAACCAACTGACCTGCCACTATTGCGGATATACCTATCAACTGCCGAAGTCCTGTCCCGCCTGTGAAGGAACAGAACTGGTCAACCGCGGTTTTGGTACGGAAAAGATTGAAGATGACATCAAAGTCCTTTTTCCGGAAGCGGCTGTCGCCCGAATGGATTTGGACACTACCCGTACCCGAGCTGCCTACGAGAAGATTATTGCCGACTTTGAACAGGGAAAGACGGATATACTTATCGGTACGCAAATGGTATCGAAAGGTCTGGACTTTGATCACGTAAGTATAGTGGGTATCTTAAATGCGGACACCATGCTTAATTATCCGGATTTCCGTTCTTACGAACGTGCTTTCCAACTGATGGCACAAGTAGCGGGACGAGCCGGGCGTAAGAATAAACGCGGGCGGGTGGTACTGCAAACGAAAAGCATTGATCACCCCATTATCCATCAGGTTATCGGTAATAACTATGAAGAAATGGTAGACGGTCAGCTCGCCGAACGGCAAATGTTTCATTATCCCCCTTACTATCGGTTGGTGTATGTATATCTGAAAAACCATAATGAAGCTTTGCTGGACCAGATGGCTGCGGTCATGGCAGATAAACTAAGAACCGTGTTCGGAAACCGGGTATTGGGACCGGACAAACCTCCCGTTGCCCGTATCCAGACATTATTCATCAAAAAGATAGTGTTGAAGATCGAACAGAATGCCCCGATGGGACGTGCGCGGGAATTGCTACAACGTATCCAGAAAGAGATGCTGGAAGATGAGCGCTATAAATCCTTGATTGTCTATTATGATGTAGACCCGATGTAGCACTTGATACAGACCTAATATTTTCCTTATAATAACCTTTATAAATTAACTAACCATGAAACGACTTACGATTTATTGCTTAACATGTCTTATTGGTGTGAGTCCTCTTTTTGCCCAGCAAGGAGTGACGCAGTGTGGAACCCCTACGGGGCAACCGAAATTTCCAATTGAAACTTATCAGGAACTGCCCGATCCTTCTTCCCCCTCTGATAAAGACTGGGCAGCAGTTACCATCCCTCAGATTTCCTGGGGAACTATTGACACCCGCTATGCGAAGCATCGGCTTCCCCAGCTGAAAAAGCAGCAGCTTACCACTTTAAAAGGCTGGCGTGGCGAACGTGTAAACGCGCAGGCTGTTGTCTGGACCGGCACTGAGGTGAAAGATCTGAACTTCAGCTTTACCGATTTTAAAGATAAAAAAGGGAATAGCCTTTCGGATGAGGCGTTTAAAGCCGGTTTCATCCGTTATGTAATGACCGATGAACTGAATAAAGATGGCAGAGGCGCGTGCGGTCACCGTCAAGCAGTGGATTACGATTCGTTGTTGGTAGCCGACCCGATTGATACGAACTTGAAATCAATGTCTGTTCCGGCACGTACCGTTCAGCCTATCTGGGTGCAATGCTGGATTCCTCAATCGGCTACTCCCGGAACCTACAAGGGTGCTTTGCTGGTAAAAGACGGTTCCCGTCTGTTGCAGCAGCTTAATCTCGAAATCCTCGTTTCTTCCCGTGAACTTCCTGCACCGTCCGAATGGGCTTATCATCTGGATTTGTGGCAGAGCCCGTTTGCCGTAGCCCGTTATTATCAGGTTCCCTTGTGGAGCCAGGAGCATCTGGACGCTATGCGCCCGCTGATGAAAATGCTGGCAGATGCCGGTCAAAAGATTATCACAGCCACTTTGACACATAAACCCTGGAACGGTCAGACTGAAGATTATTTCGAGACGATGGTTACATGGATGAAACGTGCCGACGGTACTTGGGCTTTCGACTATACGGTTTTTGATCGCTGGGTAGAGTTTATGATGAGTGTCGGTATCGATCAGCAGATTAACTGTTACTCTATGGTTCCCTGGGAATTATCTTTCCAGTATTTTGATCAGGCAACAAATTCATTGAAGTTTGTAAAGACAGCACCGGGAGAACCTGCTTATGAAGAAATGTGGGTTGCGATGCTTACTTCTTTTTCCAAGCATCTGAGAGAAAAAGGATGGTTTGATATTTGTGCGATTGCGATGGATGAGCGTCCGATGGATGTAATGCAGAAAACGTTGAAAGTAATCCGTAAGGCAGATCCGGAGTTTAAAGTTTCACTGGCCGGTAATTATCATGCTGAGATAGAGCCGGACTTGTACGATTATTGCATTGTTATCGGACAGAACTTCCCGGAAGAAGTGCGTCTCCGCCGTGCGGCCGAGAATAAACGTACCACCTATTATACTTGTTGTACGGAAGCACATCCCAATACATTCACTTTTTCCGACCCTGCTGAGGCTGCATGGGTGAGTTTCTATTCTTCGAAGAAGCATCTGGACGGCTATCTGCGTTGGGCATACAATAGCTGGCCTTTGGAGCCGTTGCTCGATTCACGTTTCCGCACGTGGGCGGCAGGAGATACTTATCTCGTGTATCCGGGAGCCCGTAGCTGTATCCGCTTCGAACGTCTGATCGAAGGTATTCAGGCACATGAGAAAATAACGATTCTTCGTCAGGAATTTGAGAAGAAGGGAAATAAAGCCGGATTAAAGAAGATAGAGAAAATGCTGGCCCCGTTCAATTTGGGTAATATGCCGGAAATACCGGCAGCCGTTACCGTAAACCGGGCCAATCAGATACTTAATTCGTTTTGATAATAGAAACGAATGAAGCCTGTCAATTATTAAACGTAAATTATGAAGAAAATATTATTTGTCTGCCTCGGAAATATCTGCCGTAGCTCTACGGCGGAAGGAGTAATGCTTCACCTGATCAAAGAAGCCGGACTGGAAGAAGAATTTGTGATTGATTCCGCCGGAATCCTGTCTTATCATCAAGGCGAATTGCCGGATAGCCGGATGCGTGCACACGCTGCCCGTCGTGGTTATCAACTGGTTCATCGCTCCCGTCCGGTGCGGACAGAGGACTTTTATAATTTTGATCTGATTATTGGCATGGACGACCGTAACATAGATGATCTGAAAGAAAAAGCTCCTTCTACGGAAGAGTGGAAAAAGATTCATCGCATGACGGAGTACTGTACCCGCATTCTCGCCGACCATGTCCCCGACCCCTACTATGGAGGGGCCGAAGGATTTGAATATGTGCTGGATGTACTCGAAGACGCTTGTGCCGGTCTGCTTACTTCTTTAACTCAGGATAACTGATCCGTGTGTGATAAGCGATTTTCAGCTTTTCTTTGAATACCGTCTTGATGGTCGCAATGTCCTTGAAAGTGATAGGGCACTCTTTGAAATAACCTTCAGCAACTTGGGAGTCAATGATCTTGTCGACCAAGTTGCTGATAGTTTCTTCCGTATATTCCGGCAGACTGCGTGACGCCGCTTCGACAGCATCCGCCATCATCAGAATAGCTGTCTCCTTTGAGAAAGGATTAGGACCCGGATAGGTGAACAGTTCTTCATTCGGTTCCTCGTCGGGGTGCTCGTTCTTCCATGAGATATAGAAGAACTTCGTTTTCCCCCGTCCATGATGGGTGCTGATAAAGTCTTTGATAACTTTCGGCAGATTATGCTTGTCCGCCAGTTTCAATCCGTCTGTCACATGACTGATCACGACCTGGGCACTTTGCTCATAATTCAGATTCTTATGAGGATTGACGCCTCCCGACTGATTCTCCGTAAAGAAAGCGGGATTCTCCATCTTGCCGATATCATGATATAAAGCTCCGGTACGTACTAATTGACTTTTCGCTCCAATACGGATCGCTGCTTCTGCCGCCAGATTGGCTACCTGCATAGAGTGCTGGAAAGTTCCGGGCACTGTTTCGGACATCTGTCGGAGAAGATCACTGTTGATATTGGAAAGTTCGACCAAAGTCACATTAGAGGTAAAGCCGAACGTCTTTTCCAGCAGAAACAGCAACGGATATGTAAACAGCAGCAGAATACCATTAATAAAGAAATAGGTATACATCCGTGCATTCAACTTAGAGAAGTCATTGGCAAGTCCATTCTCGGTCATTAGCTCGAATGCGAAGTAAATAGCCGCATAAGTCAGTATCACCAATAAGGCCGTGCGGAAGAGCTGTGACCTCTGCGAAAGTTCCCTTAAACTGAAAATGGCAACTAATCCGGCAGCCAACTGCGTCAGAATGAACTCATGCGGAAAACGCAGGGATATAGAGCAGATTAATATCGTAATGACATGCGTCAGGAAGGCAGTTCGTGAATCGAGGAAAACCCGTATGATGATGGGCAGCATCGCATACGGAATCATATATACATTAAATATATTATGTGATACCATGAAAGCTGTTACCACACTATAAAATACAATCAGTGTAAACAGTAACGACAGGCTGCCTTTGCGCTCATAATAATCTTTTCGGAACAGGTCGAGATAGAGCATAAAGCAAAGCATCAGCATACCGACAAACAAAATCTGCCCGCCAAGAATCAAGCGGCTCTGATCAATGGATTCACTTCGCTTGATGGACTCTTTGCGTAATGATTCCAGAATATTGTACGTTTCCGGGCTGATGATTTCTCCACGGTCTATAATTTTCTGCCCGCTGACGACTAATCCGTTGGCCCAGGAATAGTTGTTCAGCATTTCCTCTTTGGCGGTCTGTGTCCGTTGTTGGTCGAATGTGAGATTGGGAGTGATGTATTCGTTTAATGAACATTGTCTCAGAATCTCACGGTTGAAGTGGGTCGTATCTGCGGATAGCAAGTACTCATAAGCTTTTTTGACCGTATATATATGATCGGTAGGCTTGGAGTTGGCGAGTTTATCGTCGATGATCATGATTGCCGAAGTACTGTCCTTGTGGAGTTCTTGTATGTTTTCTGTCGAAACGATGCCCTCTCCGTATATTTCTTTTAATGTCCGTTCGATGTATCGCAGATAATCTACGGAAGGAAGTATACCTTTCAGGTGAGTATGGTAATTCTCTTTCAGCTTGGCGATTGCGTCTTTCTCTACTTGTTTGTCAAGCAGATAATAAGGTTGGAAGGAAGCCAGCAGACTATCCTGTTCCCGGTTCACCACTGCGTCGTCTTTATAGATCGGAAAGTCAAAAGTGGCTATCAACTGCCCGTACTTCCAGGGCTTGTTTATGTCAAACTGATAGTTGAATTTTCCGTCACGTGGCAGGAAATAGACAATCAGTGTCACTGTCGCTACAAACAGCAATGATTTATATAATATATCTCTTCTTGAGAACCTCTTTTTCTTCTTCATATGTTCCATACGCATTGAAATTTTTGCGAAAAGTACAAAAAAAAACAATAGTGTGGAAAAAAAGGTTTAATTTTGCCACGATTTACCTATACTAACCCAAATTATGGCAGAAAGAAAAGTAAGAGTTCGTTTTGCTCCGAGTCCTACGGGAGCATTGCACATCGGTGGTGTGCGTACAGCTTTGTATAATTATCTATTTGCGCGTCAACACGGCGGAGACCTCATTTTCCGTATTGAAGATACTGACTCCAACCGGTTCGTGCCGGGAGCGGAAGAGTATATACTTGAGTCATTCAAGTGGTTGGGTATCCACTTTGACGAAGGAGTGAGCTTCGGTGGAGAACACGGTCCGTACCGTCAGTCCGAACGTCGCGAAATCTATAAGAAATACGTGCAGATTTTGTTGGATAATGACAAGGCATACATCGCTTTTGATACTCCTGAGGAACTGGATGCTAAGCGTGCGGAAATTGCTAACTTCCAATATGATGCATCTACCCGCGGGATGATGCGCAATTCTCTGACAATGTCGAAAGAAGAAGTGGACGCATTGATTGCTGAAGGAAAGCAATATGTGGTCCGCTTTAAGATTGAGCCGAACGAGGATGTTCACGTGAATGACTTGATTCGTGGCGAAGTCGTTATTAATTCATCTATTCTGGATGACAAGGTGCTCTATAAATCGGCTGACGAACTGCCTACTTATCATCTCGCGAACATTGTGGATGACCATTTGATGGAAGTGTCTCACGTAATCCGTGGCGAAGAATGGTTGCCTTCGGCACCGCTGCACGTACTGTTGTACCGTGCATTCGGCTGGGAAGACACGATGCCGGAATTTGCCCACCTGCCTTTGCTGCTGAAGCCGGAAGGAAACGGTAAACTAAGTAAGCGTGACGGTGACCGTTTGGGATTCCCTGTATTCCCGTTGGAATGGTGTCCGGAATCGGGGGAAGTGTCTTCCGGATATCGTGAATCGGGTTATTTGCCCGAAGCGGTGATTAACTTCCTGGCTTTGTTGGGATGGAATCCGGGCAACGATCAGGAAGTGATGTCTATGGACGAGATGATAAAACTGTTCGACATTCATCGTTGCAGCAAGTCCGGAGCTAAGTTCGATTACAAAAAAGGTATTTGGTTCAATCATCAGTATATCCAGCTTAAACCGAATGAAGAAATTGCCGAACTGTTTTTGCCTGTGCTGAAAGAGCATGGGGTAGAGGCTCCTTTCGAGAAGGTCGTTACGGTAGTCGGCATGATGAAAGACCGTGTAAGTTTTATCAAGGAACTGTGGGATGTATGTAGCTTCTTCTTTGTGGCTCCTGCTGAATATGATGAAAAGACAGTGAAGAAACGCTGGAAAGAAGACTCGGCAAAATGTATGACTGAGTTGGCGGAAGTAATTGCCGGCATCGAGGATTTCAGCATTGAAGGCCAGGAGAGAGTAGTGATGGACTGGATTGCTGAAAAAGGTTACCATACAGGTAATATAATGAATGCCTTCCGTCTGACACTGGTGGGCGAAGGTAAAGGTCCGCATATGTTCGATATTTCCTGGGTATTGGGTAAGGAAGAGACATTGGCTCGTATGAAGCGTGCCGTAGAGGTACTTAAATAATTAGGATTTGTAAATTATGCTTTACAATCTGGCAATAGTTGTTTATGACCTTTTGGTTCATTTTGCTGCTCCGTTCAGCCGTAAGCCCCGAAAAATGATGAAAGGGCATTGGGTGGTGTATGAACTTCTACGACAGCAAGTGGAGAAAGGGGAGCAGTATATTTGGTTTCACGCTGCTTCGCTTGGCGAGTTTGAACAAGGGCGTCCATTAATAGAAATGATCAGGGAAAAATATCCTGATTATAAGATATTGCTCACATTTTTCTCTCCGTCCGGTTACGAAGTGCGCAAGCATTACCGGGGAGCGGACATTGTCTGCTATCTGCCGTTTGATAAACCGCGGAATGTGAAGAAGTTCCTGGATATTGCAACCCCGTGCATGGCATTCTTTATCAAGTACGAATTTTGGAAGAATTACCTGGATGAGCTTCATAAGCGTCGTATCCCGGTGTATAGTGTTTCTTCCATTTTCCGTCGCGATCAGATATTCTTTAAATGGTATGGTGGGACTTATCGTAATGTGCTGAAGGATTTCGATCATTTGTTTGTGCAGAATGAGGCTTCCAAACGCTATTTGTCGAAGATTGGCATTAGTCGTGTGACAGTGGTGGGAGATACCCGTTTCGACCGTGTGTTGCAGATTCGGGAAGAGGCCAAAGATCTCCCATTGGTGAAAATGTTTAAAGGAGACAATGCTTTTACGTTTGTAGCCGGCAGTTCTTGGGGACCGGATGAAGATTTATTTCTGGAGTACTTCAACACCCATCCGGAAATGAAGTTGATTATCGCTCCGCATGTGATTGATGAAAATCATCTGGTGGAGATTATCAGTAAACTGAAACGTCCTTATGTACGCTATACTCGTGCTGATGAAAAGAATGTACTGAAAGTTGATTGCTTGATTATCGATTGCTTCGGACTGTTATCTTCTATTTACCGCTATGGAGAAGTGGCTTATATCGGAGGTGGTTTTGGCGTCGGTATTCATAATACACTGGAAGCTGCTGTATATGGCATTCCTGTTATCTTCGGACCGAAATATCAGAAGTTTATGGAAGCAATCCGGTTGCTCGAAGCTAAAGGCGCATACTCTATTAAAGACTATAACGAGTTGAAAACCTTGTTGGACCGTTTCCGGACAGATGACGTTTTCATGCGTGAGACCGGCGCGAATGCCGGTTATTATGTGACCAGTAATGCCGGAGCTACGGAGAAGATTATGCACATGATTAACTTTTAGAGATGGATAAAGTTGCTTCAAGTCTTCAGAATAAATAATTTGAAATAGATAAATGGAGCGGCTTCATTAATGAACTGAAGTTTGATATAAAGAATATAGATCCCCTTATTTTAGAACTCCTGTTGTGGACGAAGCTAAAATAGGGGGATCTTTTTATGAATCTATTTTTTCTTTATTTATACCATTGGGAATACATCAGGTAATTGTGAGCGATTTTTTGGTTTAGTTCCTTTGCCTGTTCCGGGTCTACCTTCTTGATAAATTTAGCCGGTACCCCTCCCCAGATACTTCCGGGTTCGATCACTGTATTGCTCAAGACCAAAGAACCGGCGGCAACGATGGCCCCTTCGCCTATTACGGCATGATCCAGTATAGTAGATCCCATCCCGATAAGTGCATAATCTTTGACGGTTGCTCCGTGAATCGTCACATTATGTCCTACGGAAACGTGATCACCAATTTCGATGGTTGACTTCTCATATAAAGTATGTAGCACGCTTCCATCCTGAATATTGACTCCATTACCTATCCGTATGGAATTAACGTCACCGCGCAATACTGTACAAAACCAGATGCTACAGTCATTTCCTATTTTTACATCTCCTATGATGGTTGCATTATCTGCGAGAAAACAGTTCTCTCCAATTTCGGGGGTAAAGCCCCGCACTGATTTGATTAAAGCCATAAATTATATTGTTTCTAATGATGTTTTTTATTGAATATGATTGGGGATTGTTCGACACCCGGGTCTCGTGATGTCTGACACCCGGATCTCAGACTGCCTGACACCCGGGTGTTAAGCAGCCTGACACCCGGGTGTCGGACAAAAGCTGTTTTAAATAGCTTTTGTTGCTTCTAGCAGCCACTTCTTTTCTTCTTCGTTCAGACTTGGAGAAAGTTTTTCGTAAACGGTTTGATGGTAGTCATTGAACCACTTGACTTCTTCTGCCGTCAGCATTTCTTTGATGATGCCTTTTTTGCAAATCGGGCATAGGGTGATCGTCTCAAATTTGAAATATTCTCCGAACATGCCTTCCTTATCTTTGCAGACCAATGTCAGATTCTCGGTGCGTATCCCGTGGCTGCCTGCCTTATAAACACCAGGTTCATTGGATGTAACCATACCGGGTTGCAGCACAATGGGATTTTCGTTCATACGGATACTTTGCGGACCTTCGTGTACGCTCAGAAAATGTCCTACGCCATGTCCGGTACCATGAAGGAAGTTCATGCCATGACTCCAGATAGGCATACGGGCCAATACATCGAGTTGGGCGCCGCGTGTTCCGGCCGGGAATTTAGCCATTGCCAATGCAATATGGCCTTTTAATATTAAGGTATAGTCTGTTTTTTCTTCCTCCGTCAGTTCGCCTAATGCAATGGTACGGGTGATGTCAGTTGTTCCATCCAGATACTGCGCTCCCGAATCTAACAGCAAGAAACCTTTAGACTGAAGCGTGACATCACTCTCCTCCGTTGCGGAATAGTGTACGATTGCTCCATGCTCTTTATATCCGGCGATTGTGTCAAAACTTTCTCCCATATACAAAGGTTGGGCTGCTCTGAACTCATGCAGCTTCCGGTCTACGCTCAGTTCGGTCTCTTTGCCCGAAAGCACTGATGCTTCCAGCCATTTGAGAAACTTGACAAGCGCCACGCCATCCCGCTGCATTGCGTGATGGATGCCGGCAATCTCCTGCTCATTGCGAATGGCTTTCAGTAATGTCACAGGAGATTCTCCACGAACGACCTTGCATGCAGGATTGATAGCCGAATAAATCGCATAGTTCGTTTTCTTTGGGTCGATAAGTATGTTTTCTCCTGTAAAAGAATTCAGGAAAGATTCAGCTTCGTCATATTTTCTCAGGCTGACTTGCTGCTCTTGCAAGTATTCATTTACCTCTTGGGTAATCTTTTCCGGCGAAATGAAGTAGACTACTTCATCTTGAGTAACCAGTAGATAACTTACTATAACCGGATTGCAATGCACATCACTTCCTCTCAGATTGAGAGTCCATGCTATTTCGTCCAGACTGGATAAAAATAAAGCAAAGATGCCTTTCTTTTTCAGCTCGGTACGAATGGCGGCAACTTTTTCTCCACAACTTTTTCCTGCATATTTAACATCGTAGATAAAAGCCGGAGCATCAGGCATGGATGGACGGTCCTTCCAAATGTTTTTCAGTGGATCGCCAAACAGATTGACCTGTAACTGATAGGGGGCAAGATCTTCTTTCATTTGTTCCACCTGTTGCACGGAAAACATTTTCCCATCAATACTCACAGATTCTCCCGGCTTTAGATTCTGACAGAGGAACTTTGTGATACTAGGAGTTTCCGGCAGCATCTCTTTATATAATGTAATGCCGCTGCCTTCCAGTTCCTTTTCCGCTTGCAGGAAATAACGGGAATCTGTCCATAGTCCGGCTTTATCCATTAAGATGACGGCTGTTCCGGCGGAACCCGTGAAACCGGAAATCCATTCACGGGACATCCAATAAGGAGCTACATACTCACTCAGGTGAGGATCGGTGCTGGGAATGATGAACGCTTTGATATTGTTAGGGCGGAATGTCATCCGTAGTGCGTGTATACGCTCTTTTATGCTCTGCTTCATACCTTATTATGTTATTTATAGACATATTTATGAGTCTCAAAGGTACTAACTTTTCGCGGTTAATGATTTGTTTATGAATAGTTTTTGAGAAATATTTGCCGAAAGTTTTGTGAATAAAGAAAGTATGTGTAATTTTGCGGCGCAATTTGACTGCGGAAATTTTTAACCAATAACATATTAATAATAACAAAATGATTGTAGTACCTGTAAAAGAAGGCGAAAACATTGAAAAAGCGCTGAAGAAGTTTAAAAGAAAATTTGAGAAAACTGGCATCGTGAAAGAATTAAGAAGCAGACAGCAATTTGATAAACCGTCTGTAACTAAAAGACTTAAGAAAGAACGTGCAGTTTATGTACAACAACTTCAGCAAGTAGAAGATTAATAATTCGTAATTTCCTTTGAATTATTGAATTCTTTTCATACATTCGTTGCACGATTTTAGATGTAGCGATATTATGTTAATTAAATCTTTTCTTGATTACCTCCGGTATGAGCGGAATTATTCCGAAAAAACCGTTCTGGCGTATGGCGAGGATATAAAGCAACTACAGGAGTTTGCTCAGGAAGAGTACGGAAAGTTTGATCCGTTGGAAGTGGAAGGTGAACTGATTCGTGAATGGATTGTTTCATTAATGGACAGGGGATATACTTCAACTTCTGTAAATCGAAAGCTAAGTTCGCTCCGGTCGTTCTATAAGTATCTTTTAAGGCAAGGAGAGGTGACCGTAGATCCGTTACGAAAAATAACAGGACCTAAGAATAAGAAACCGTTACCTGTCTTTCTGAAAGAGAACGAAATGGATAAGTTGCTGGATGATACGGATTTTGGCGAAGGATTTAAAGGTTGTCGTGATCGGTTGATTATTGAAATGTTTTATGCTACAGGCATGAGACTATCGGAATTGATAGGTCTGGATGATAAGGATGTGGATTTTTCTGCTTCTCTTTTGAAAGTAACCGGGAAAAGAAACAAGCAACGGCTAATACCGTTCGGTGATGAACTGAAAGAGTTGATGCTTGAATATATTAATGTAAGAAACGAAGCGATTCCGGAAAGGTCGAAGGCTTTCTTTATTAAAGAGGATGGCGGACGGCTTTATAAGAATCTAGTCTATAATTTAGTGAAACGGAACCTGTCAAAGGTGGCGACGTTGAAAAAAAGAAGTCCTCACGTGCTGAGGCATACTTTTGCTACCACAATGCTGAATAATGATGCAGAATTGGGTGCGGTAAAAGAACTTTTGGGTCACGAGAGTATTGCAACTACCGAGATCTATGCGCATGCCACATTTGAAGAACTTAAAAAAGTGTATAAACAAGCTCATCCAAGAGCTTAAAAAAAGGAGGTAAGTATGGATATTAGAATTCAATCAATTCACTTTGATGCGTCAGAGCAATTGCAGGCATTTATTCAGAAGAAAGTGTCTAAGTTGGAAAAATATTACGAAGATATAAAGAAAGTAGAGGTGTCATTAAAGGTAGTTAAGCCGGAAGCTGCTGAAAATAAAGAGGCAGGCATAAAGATTCTTATTCCTAATGGTGAGTTTTATGCAAGTAAAGTGTGCGATACATTCGAGGAAGCAGTTGATTTGGATGTGGAAGCACTTGAAAAACAACTGGTGAAATACAAGGAAAAACAGCGTAGCAAATAAAAAAATCGCAAATATTTTGCGGGAAAGAAATAAATAACTAAATTTGCAGCCGTTTCGCTCGCGTTAGAACGTGACGGTTGCATTTTTTAGCTAGAATGCCTCTTTAGCTCAGTTGGCCAGAGCACGTGATTTGTAATCTCGGGGTCGTTGGTTCGAATCCGACAAGAGGCTCCAAGGATGAATGAGGATCATCCGATTTTAGCGAAAGGGATGACGGCAGTCAATTCGGTTCGCATGGCGGGGAAGAATTAGAAGAAGAACTGAGAATAAAACATCTATGTTCAGAGTATTGTTCGCTATTTGATTTTAATTCTTTGTTTGAAATATTAAGGGCAAATACCAGAGTGGCCAAATGGGGCAGACTGTAAATCTGCTGTCTTTCGACTTCGGTGGTTCGAATCCATCTTTGCCCACAATCAGAGTGACAACTTTGGCAAGAATGCGGAAGTAGCTCAGTTGATAGAGCATTAGCCTTCCAAGCTGAGGGTCGCGGGTTTGAGCCCCGTCTTCCGCTCTTTTTTTCTTGCTGTTATAGCTCAGCGGTAGAGCACTTCCTTGGTAAGGAAGAGGTCCCGGGTTCAAGTCCCGGTAACAGCTCATAAAGATGTAAATGCTGATTATTAATCAAATAAATAACAAGTAAAGCTATGGCTAAAGAGAAATTTGAACGTACCAAACCGCACGTAAACATTGGTACAATCGGTCACGTAGACCACGGTAAGACAACGTTGACAGCTGCTATCACTACTGTGTTGGCAAAAAAAGGTCTTTCTGAATTGCGTTCTTTCGATTCTATCGACAACGCTCCTGAAGAAAAAGAAAGAGGTATTACTATCAATACTTCACACGTTGAGTACGAAACAGCTAACCGTCACTACGCACACGTTGACTGTCCGGGACACGCCGACTACGTAAAGAACATGGTAACTGGTGCTGCTCAGATGGACGGTGCTATCATCGTTTGTGCTGCAACTGATGGTCCGATGCCTCAGACTCGCGAACATATCCTGTTGGCTCGTCAGGTAAACGTTCCTCGTCTGGTTGTATTCTTGAACAAGTGCGATATGGTAGACGACGAAGAAATGTTGGAACTCGTTGAAATGGAAATGAGAGAACTTCTTTCATTCTATGATTTCGATGGTGACAATACTCCTATCATCCAGGGTTCTGCTCTTGGCGCATTGAACGGTGTTGAAAAATGGGAAGACAAAGTTATGGAACTGATGGATGCAGTTGATAACTGGATTCCACTTCCTCCGCGCGATGTTGATAAACCATTCTTGATGCCGGTTGAAGACGTGTTCTCTATCACAGGTCGTGGTACTGTAGCAACAGGTCGTATCGAATCTGGTATCATCCACGTAGGTGATGAAGTTGAAATCCTTGGTTTAGGTGAAGATAAGAAATCAGTTGTAACTGGTGTTGAAATGTTCCGTAAACTGTTGGATCAGGGTGAAGCTGGTGACAACGTAGGTTTGTTGCTCCGTGGTGTTGACAAGAACGAAATCAAACGTGGTATGGTTCTTTGTAAACCGGGTCAGATTAAACCGCACTCTCGCTTCAAAGCTGAGGTTTATATCCTGAAGAAAGAAGAAGGTGGTCGTCACACTCCGTTCCACAACAAATACCGTCCTCAGTTCTACTTGCGTACTATGGACTGTACAGGTGAAATCACTTTGCCGGAAGGAACAGAAATGGTAATGCCGGGTGATAACGTAACTATCACTGTAGAGTTGATCTACCCAGTAGCATTGAACCCAGGTCTTCGTTTCGCTATCCGCGAAGGTGGACGTACAGTAGGTGCTGGTCAGATTACTGAAATTATCGACTAATACACAATAATTAATCAGTTCCCGGTTTTACTATCGGGAACTGATTATGTACAAACGGGAGTAGCTCAGTTGGTAGAGCACCGGTCTCCAAAACCGGGTGTCGGGAGTTCGAGCCTCTCCTCCCGTGCTAATATTATTGAAATGAAAAAGGTAATAGCTTATATTAAAGAATCTTACGACGAACTTGTTCATAAAGTATCGTGGCCTACGTATTCCGAACTTGCTAACAGTGCAGTAGTTGTTTTATATGCTTCCCTGCTTATTGCATTGGTAGTATGGGGTATGGATGTCTGTTTCCAGAACTTCATGGAAAAAATTGTTTATCCACATTAAAAAATTAGGAATTGAAAATGGCTGAGATTGAAAAGAAATGGTACGTTCTGCGTGCTATTAGCGGAAAAGAAGCTAAGGTAAAGGAATATCTTGAAGCTGACCTTAAAAACAGCGACCTTGGTGAATATGTATCTCAGGTATTGATTCCAACTGAAAAAGTGTATCAGGTTCGCAATGGTAAAAAAATTGTGAAAGAGAGAAGTTATCTCCCTGGTTACGTTTTGGTGGAGGCTGCTTTGGTTGGTGAGGTCGCTCATCATCTGCGCAATACTCCGAATGTGATAGGCTTTTTAGGCGGCTCCGAGAAACCGGTGCCTCTCAGACAATCAGAAGTGAATCGTATACTTGGTACAGTAGACGAACTACAGGAAACGGGTGAAGAACTCAATATTCCGTATGTAGTGGGTGAGACTGTAAAAGTTACTTTTGGTCCTTTCAGCGGATTCAGTGGTATCATTGAAGAAGTGAATAGTGAAAAGAAGAAACTAAAGGTCATGGTGAAGATATTCGGGCGCAAAACGCCGCTTGAATTAGGCTTTATGCAAGTGGAAAAAGAATAACGCGGAATTGTTACGCTGTTGTTGTTCTTCGTTTAATGTTTATATATAAATCAATAAAAAAATGGCTAAAGAAGTTGCTGGACTAATCAAGTTACAGATTAAAGGAGGCGCTGCAAATCCATCACCCCCAGTTGGACCTGCTTTGGGTTCCAAGGGTATTAATATCATGGAATTTTGCAAGCAATTCAATGCCAGAACCCAAGACAAGGCAGGTAAGATTTTGCCTGTTATCATTACTTACTACGCAGATAAGTCTTTCGATTTTGTAATCAAGACTCCTCCCGTTGCTATTCAATTGCTTGAAGTAGCTAAGGTAAAGAGTGGTTCTGCTGAGCCTAACCGTAAGAAAGTTGCCGAGCTTACTTGGGAACAGATTCGTACGATTGCTCAGGACAAAATGGTTGACTTAAACTGTTTTACTGTGGATGCTGCCATGAGAATGGTTGCTGGTACAGCTAGAAGTATGGGTATCGCTGTAAAAGGGGAGTTCCCGGTTAATAACTAATAAACTTCAATTGTAATGGGTAAACTGACAAAAAATCAAAAGTTAGCTGCAGAAAAAATTGAAGCAGGGAAAGCATACTCACTGAAAGAAGCTGCATCTTTAGTAAAAGAAATTACTTTCACTAAATTTGATGCCTCACTGGATATTGACGTACGTTTAGGTGTAGACCCACGTAAAGCTAACCAGATGGTGAGAGGTGTTGTTTCACTTCCTCATGGTACTGGTAAAGAAGTACGTGTTTTGGTACTCTGTACACCGGATGCTGAAGCTGCTGCAAAAGAAGCTGGTGCTGACTATGTTGGTCTTGACGAATATATTGAAAAGATCAAAGGTGGATGGACTGATATTGATGTAATCATCACTATGCCATCTATCATGGGTAAAATTGGTGCACTCGGTCGTGTACTCGGTCCTCGTGGATTGATGCCTAACCCGAAGAGTGGTACTGTAACTATGGATGTTGCTAAAGCTGTAAAAGAAGTAAAACAAGGTAAGATTGACTTTAAAGTTGATAAGAGCGGTATTGTTCATACTTCTATCGGTAAGGTATCATTCAGTCCTGATCAGATTCGCGACAACGCGAAAGAGTTCATCTCTACTCTGAACAAACTGAAACCGACCGCAGCAAAGGGTACATATATTAAGAGTATTTATCTTTCTAGTACAATGAGTGCGGGTATCAAAATCGACCCGAAATCAGTGGATGAAATCTAATAAAACAGAGAAATAATGAGAAAGGAAGATAAAAATTCGATTATAGAGCAAATTGCTGCTACAGTAAAGGAATATGGCCACTTCTATTTGGTAGACGTTACAGCGATGAACGCTACTGCTACAAGTGCATTGAGAAGAGATTGTTTCAAGTCTGACATCAAATTGATGGTAGTTAAGAATACATTGCTTCACAAAGCTCTTGAAAGCCTGGAAGAAGACTTTTCTCCTCTTTACGGTTCTTTGAAAGGTACAACTGCTGTTATGTTTTGCAATACTGCAAACGTACCTGCTAAACTGATCAAGGACAAAGCTAAAGACGGAATTCCCGGACTGAAAGCTGCATATGCAGAAGAAAGCTTCTATGTTGGTGCAGACCAATTGGATGCTCTCGTTGCTATCAAGAGTAAGAACGAAGTTATCGCCGATATCGTTGCATTGTTGCAATCTCCGGCCAAGAATGTTATTTCTGCTCTTCAATCAGGTGGTAACACCCTTCACGGAGTTCTCAAAACTCTTGGTGAGAGACCCGAATAATTTTCAAAAAACAACAAAGTATTTAAACAATTAAAATCATACAAAAAATGGCAGATTTGAAAGCTTTTGCAGAACAATTAGTTAACTTGACAGTAAAAGAAGTTAATGAACTTGCAACTATCCTTAAAGAAGAATACGGTATTGAACCTGCTGCTGCAGCTGTTGCTGTTGCTGCTGGTCCTGCAGCTGGTGCTGCTGCTGTAGAAGAAAAAACTTCTTTCGACGTAGTATTGAAGAGCGCTGGTGCAGCTAAACTTCAGGTTGTTAAGGCCGTTAAGGAAGCTTGTGGTCTTGGCTTGAAAGAAGCTAAGGACATGGTAGACGGTGCTCCTAGTGTAGTAAAAGAAGGTTTGGCTAAAGACGAAGCAGAATCATTGAAGAAAACATTGGAAGAAGCTGGAGCTGAAGTTGAACTTAAATAACATTAGCCTGGTAATCAGGTAATTCGGTTAGGAATCCTTCGCAAGAGGATTCTTAACCTTTTTGTGTATATATTTCAAATTAAGTTCTCCAAATTCATTCACAGATGTCTTCAAATACTGTAAATCAAAGAGTTAATTTTGCTTCGACTAAGAATCCGCTTGAATATCCGGATTTCCTGGAAGTACAATTGAAGTCATTCCAAGACTTTCTACAATTAGATACCCCACCTGAAAAGCGCAAGAATGAGGGTTTGTATAAAGTATTTGCTGAAAACTTCCCTATTGCCGATACAAGAAACAATTTTGTTCTTGAGTTTTTGGATTATTATATTGATCCGCCGCGCTATACCATCGATGATTGTATAGAGCGTGGGCTCACATATAGTGTTCCTTTGAAAGCGAAACTTAAGCTATACTGTACCGACCCCGATCACGAGGATTTTGATACAGTTATTCAGGACGTATTCCTCGGCCCGATCCCTTACATGACTGATAAGGCTACTTTCGTCATTAACGGTGCCGAACGTGTAGTTGTGTCACAGCTTCACCGTTCTCCGGGTGTGTTCTTCGGTCAGAGTGTACATGCCAATGGTACGAAACTTTACTCGGCTCGTATTATTCCGTTTAAAGGTTCGTGGATTGAGTTTGCTACCGACATCAATAATGTGATGTACGCATACATCGACCGTAAGAAGAAATTGCCGGTAACTACTTTGTTACGCGCGATTGGTTTCGAGAACGATAAGGATATTCTTGAGATTTTCAACCTTGCAGAAGATGTTAAGGTAAACAAAACAAATCTGAAGAGAGTTCTGGGTCGTAAGTTAGCTGCACGTGTTTTGAAAACATGGATTGAAGATTTCGTTGATGAAGATACCGGTGAAGTGGTTTCTATCGAACGTAACGAGGTTATTATCGACCGTGAAACCGTACTGGAGGAAGTACATATTGATGAAATTCTGGAATCGGGAGTTCAAAACATCCTTTTGCATAAGGACGAGCCGAATCAATCTGATTTCTCTATTATATATAATACTCTGCAGAAGGACCCGAGTAACTCGGAAAAAGAAGCTGTGTTGTATATCTATCGTCAATTGCGTAACGCCGATCCGGCCGATGATGCAAGTGCACGTGAAGTTATCAACAACTTGTTCTTCTCAGAAAAACGATATGACCTTGGTGATGTAGGTCGTTACAGAATCAACAAGAAACTGAATCTGACGACTGATATGGACGTGCGTGTCCTCACGAAGGAAGATATCATTGAAATCATCAAATATCTGATTGAGTTGATTAATTCAAAAGCAGATGTGGATGATATTGACCACTTGAGCAACCGTCGTGTACGTACAGTAGGTGAACAGCTTTCTAACCAGTTTGCTGTTGGTCTGGCTCGTATGTCTCGTACGATTCGTGAACGTATGAACGTTCGTGACAATGAAGTATTTACTCCGATTGATTTGATCAATGCGAAGACTATTTCTTCTGTGATCAATTCTTTCTTTGGAACAAATGCTTTGTCACAGTTCATGGACCAGACAAACCCGTTGGCTGAAATTACGCACAAGCGCCGTATGTCTGCCCTAGGTCCTGGTGGTCTTTCTCGTGAACGTGCCGGATTTGAGGTTCGTGACGTTCACTATACACACTACGGTCGTCTTTGTCCGATTGAGACTCCTGAAGGTCCGAATATCGGTTTGATTTCTTCCTTGTGTGTATTCGCTAAAATTAATGAGCTGGGATTCATTGAAACTCCGTACCGTAAGGTGGAAAACGGAAAAGTGGATCTTTCCGATAATGGTCTGGTTTATCTGACTGCTGAAGAAGAAGAAGAAAAGATTATTGCACAGGGTAATGCTCCGTTGAATGATGACGGTACATTTGTTCGCAATAAAGTTAAATCTCGTCAGGACGCTGACTTCCCGGTTGTAGAACCGTCTGAAGTAGATTTGATGGACGTTTCTCCTCAGCAGATTGCATCGATTGCTGCTTCACTGATTCCGTTCCTGGAACATGATGATGCTAACCGTGCATTGATGGGATCAAACATGATGCGCCAGGCAGTTCCTTTGTTGAGAAGTGAAGCTCCGATTGTAGGTACAGGTATCGAACGACAGTTAGTGAGAGACTCTCGCACGCAGATTACTGCAGAAGGCGATGGTGTTGTTGACTTCGTTGATGCTACTACGATCCGTATTTTGTATGACCGTACAGAGGACGAAGAATTTGTAAGCTTCGAGCCTGCTTTGAAAGAATATAGAATTCCGAAGTTCCGTAAGACGAACCAGAACATGACTATTGACTTGCGTCCGATTTGTGACAAAGGTCAGCGCGTGAAGAAGGGTGACATCCTGACTGAAGGTTATTCTACCGAAAAGGGTGAATTAGCTTTGGGTAAAAACCTGTTGGTTGCTTATATGCCATGGAAGGGATATAACTATGAGGATGCTATCGTATTGAACGAACGCGTGGTTCGCGAGGACTTGTTGACTTCTGTTCACGTAGAAGAATACTCTTTGGAAGTTCGTGAAACGAAGCGCGGTATGGAAGAATTGACTTCTGATATTCCGAATGTAAGTGAGGAAGCTACTAAAGACCTGGATGAAAATGGTATCGTAAGAATCGGTGCGCGTATCGAACCGGGTGATATCATGATCGGTAAGATTACTCCGAAAGGTGAATCTGATCCTTCTCCGGAAGAAAAACTACTTCGTGCTATCTTCGGTGATAAGGCAGGTGATGTGAAAGATGCTTCTTTAAAAGCTTCTCCTTCTTTGAAAGGTGTTGTTATTGATAAGAAACTTTTCTCACGTGTAATCAAGAACCGTAGCTCTAAACTGGCGGATAAAGCATTGTTGCCGAAGATTGACGATGAGTTTGAATCAAAGGTTGCAGACTTGAAGCGTATTCTGGTTAAGAAACTGATGACTTTGACTGAAGGCAAGGTTTCTCAGGGTGTGAAAGACTACTTAGGAGCAGAAGTTATTGCTAAGGGATCTAAGTTCAGTGCTTCTGATTTTGATTCACTTGACTTTACTTCTATTCAGCTGAGTAACTGGACTAGTGATGACCATACTAATGGTATGGTTCGTGATCTGGTTATGAACTTTATCAAGAAATACAAAGAGCTGGATGCTGAATTGAAGCGTAAGAAGTTTGCTATCACTATCGGTGATGAACTTCCGGCTGGTATCATTCAGATGGCTAAAGTATATATTGCTAAGAAACGTAAGATTGGTGTAGGTGATAAGATGGCAGGTCGTCACGGTAACAAGGGTATCGTGTCACGTGTTGTGCGTCAGGAAGATATGCCGTTCTTGGCAGATGGTACTCCGGTTGACATTGTACTGAATCCGTTGGGTGTGCCTTCTCGTATGAACATTGGTCAGATTTTTGAAGCTGTATTAGGTCGTGCCGGAAAAACTTTGGGCGTGAAATTTGCAACTCCTATTTTTGACGGTGCTACGATGGACGACTTGGATCAGTGGACAGACAAAGCGGGATTGCCACGTTACTGTAAAACTTATCTTTGTGATGGTGGTACAGGTGAGCAATTTGACCAGGCAGCAACCGTAGGTGTGACTTATATGCTGAAGCTGGGGCACATGGTTGAAGACAAGATGCACGCTCGTTCTATCGGTCCGTACTCATTGATTACTCAGCAACCTCTTGGTGGTAAAGCACAGTTCGGTGGTCAGCGTTTCGGAGAAATGGAGGTTTGGGCACTCGAAGGCTTCGGTGCTGCTCATATCCTGCAGGAAATCTTGACTATTAAGTCTGACGACGTAGTAGGACGTTCTAAGGCTTATGAAGCAATTGTGAAAGGTGAACCGATGCCGCAACCCGGTATTCCGGAATCCTTGAACGTATTGTTACACGAGTTGAGAGGTTTAGGTTTGAGTATCAACCTAGAATAAAATAATGAAAGAATGCAGGATGTCAATAGGCCGATGAAGGTCTGTTGACATTCGCATCTTCTTCAATTTCCAATGATTCAATTATCAAATCTCAATTATATAGAGTATGGCTTTTAGAAAAGAAAATAAGACGAAAAGCAATTTCTCGAAGATCTCAATTGGTCTGGCTTCTCCGGAAGAAATCCTAGAGAATTCGAGTGGTGAAGTTTTGAAGCCTGAAACCATAAATTACCGTACGTACAAACCCGAACGCGATGGTTTGTTCTGCGAGCGCATTTTTGGTCCTATTAAGGATTACGAATGCCATTGCGGTAAATATAAGCGTATCCGTTATAAAGGTATCGTCTGCGACCGTTGTGGTGTAGAAGTTACAGAAAAGAAAGTACGCCGTGAACGTATGGGACATATACAGTTGGTGGTGCCGGTGGCACACATCTGGTATTTCCGTTCGCTTCCAAATAAGATCGGTTATTTGCTCGGACTGCCGACAAAGAAGCTGGATTCGATTATATATTACGAACGTTATGTTGTTATTCAGCCGGGTGTAAAGGCTGAAGATGGCATTGCCGAATATGATTTACTTTCTGAAGAAGAATATCTGGATATTCTGGATACACTTCCGAAGGACAATCAATATCTGGAGGATAATGATCCGAATAAGTTCATCGCTAAGATGGGAGCTGAAGCAATCTATGATTTGCTGGCTCGTTTGGATCTGGATGCTCTGTCTTATGAATTGCGTCACCGTGCAGGCAATGATGCTTCACAGCAACGTAAGAATGAGGCATTGAAACGTCTGCAGGTTGTAGAATCGTTCCGTGCATCACGTGGACGTAACAAGCCGGAATGGATGATTGTACGTATCGTACCGGTTATTCCGCCCGAACTCCGTCCATTGGTTCCATTGGATGGTGGTCGTTTTGCTACTTCTGACTTGAATGACCTTTATCGTCGTGTTATCATTCGTAACAACCGTCTGAAGAGATTGATCGAAATCAAAGCTCCGGAAGTAATCTTGCGTAATGAGAAACGTATGCTTCAGGAATCTGTAGACTCATTGTTCGATAATTCACGTAAATCAAGTGCAGTGAAGACGGATGCTAACCGTCCGTTGAAATCACTGTCTGATAGCTTGAAAGGTAAACAAGGACGTTTCCGTCAGAACTTGCTGGGTAAACGTGTTGACTACTCTGCACGTTCGGTAATTGTTGTTGGTCCGGAACTGAAGATGGGTGAGTGCGGTATTCCTAAATTGATGGCTGCCGAACTTTATAAGCCGTTTATTATCCGTAAGCTCATTGAACGTGGTATCGTTAAGACAGTGAAATCTGCAAAGAAGATTGTAGATCGTAAGGAAGCGGTGATCTGGGATATTCTGGAACACGTAATGAAAGGACATCCTGTACTGTTGAACCGTGCTCCGACATTGCACCGTTTGGGTATCCAGGCATTCCAGCCGAAGATGATCGAAGGTAAAGCTATCCAGTTGCACCCGTTGGCATGTACGGCATTCAACGCCGACTTCGACGGTGACCAGATGGCTGTTCACTTGCCTTTGAGTAACGAAGCAATTCTTGAAGCTCAGATGTTGATGCTTCAGTCACATAATATCCTGAATCCGGCAAATGGTGCGCCTATTACTGTGCCTGCACAGGATATGGTTCTTGGTTTGTATTACATTACCAAGTTGCGTGCCGGTGCTAAGGGAGAAGGACTTACATTCTACGGACCGGAAGAAGCATTAATCGCTTATAATGAAGGTAAGGTAGATATTCATGCTCCGGTAAAGGTGATCGTGAAAGACGTTGATGAAAATGGTAACATTGTTGACGTTATGCGTGAAACTTCTGTAGGACGTGTGATTGTTAATGAAATTGTTCCTCCTGAAGCAGGTTATATCAATACGATTATTTCTAAGAAATCTCTTCGTGATATCATTAGTGATGTAATCAAGGTTTGTGGTGTGGCTAAAGCTGCAGACTTCTTGGATGGAATCAAGAACTTAGGTTACCAAATGGCCTTTAAGGGTGGTTTGTCATTCAACTTGGGTGATATTATTATCCCGAAAGAAAAAGAGACATTGGTACAAAAAGGTTACGACGAAGTTGAACAAGTCGTAAACAACTATAATATGGGTTTCATTACCAACAACGAACGTTATAATCAGGTAATTGATATCTGGACACATGTGAACTCTGAGTTGTCTAACATCTTGATGAAAACTATTTCTTCGGATGACCAAGGATTTAACTCTGTATACATGATGCTGGATTCGGGTGCCCGTGGTTCTAAAGAACAGATTCGTCAGTTGTCCGGTATGCGTGGTTTGATGGCTAAGCCCCAGAAAGCTGGTGCTGAAGGTGGTCAGATTATTGAAAACCCGATCTTGTCAAACTTTAAAGAGGGACTTTCTGTGTTGGAGTACTTTATCTCTACTCACGGTGCCCGTAAAGGTTTGGCGGATACCGCTTTGAAGACTGCCGATGCCGGATATTTGACTCGTCGTCTGGTAGACGTTTCTCACGACGTGATCATCACGGAAGAAGACTGCGGTACACTTCGTGGATTGGTTTGTACAGACTTGAAGAATAATGATGAAGTAATTGCTACCCTGTATGAACGCATCTTAGGGCGTGTTTCTGTACATGATATTATTCATCCTACTACAGGCGAATTGCTTGTTGCCGGTGGTGAAGAAATCACAGAAGAAGTTGCTAAGAAGATTCAGGATTCTCCGATTGAAAGCGTTGAAATCCGTTCTGTATTGACTTGTGAAGCGAAGAAGGGGGTTTGTGCTAAGTGTTACGGACGTAACCTGGCAACAAGCCGCATGGTTCAGAAGGGTGAGGCTGTTGGTGTAATTGCTGCTCAGTCAATCGGTGAGCCGGGTACACAGTTGACATTGCGTACATTCCACGCCGGTGGTACTGCTGCGAATATTGCGGCAAATGCAAGTATTGTGGCTAAGAACAGTGCTCGTCTGGAATTTGAAGAACTTCGTACGGTAGATATCGTAGACGAAATGGGTGAAGCTGCAAAAGTAGTGGTAGGCCGTTTGGCTGAAGTTCGTTTTGTGGACGTAAATACTGGTATCGTTCTTTCTACGCACAATGTACCTTATGGTTCTACATTATATGTATCGGATGGTGATCTGGTTGAAAAGGGTAAGTTAATTGCTAAATGGGACCCGTTCAATGCCGTTATTATAACTGAAGCAACTGGTAAGATTGAATTCGAAGGTGTAATTGAGAATGTTACTTATAAGGTGGAATCGGATGAAGCAACTGGTCTTCGTGAAATCATCATTATTGAATCTAAGGATAAAACGAAAGTTCCTTCGGCTCATATCCTGACAGAAGACGGTGATCTGATTCGTACTTATAACTTACCGGTAGGTGGTCACGTGATTATTGAAAATGGTCAGAAAGTGAAAGCCGGTGAAGTAATCGTGAAGATTCCGCGTGCTGTAGGTAAGGCGGGTGACATCACGGGTGGTCTTCCTCGTGTTACTGAGTTGTTTGAAGCACGTAATCCGTCTAATCCTGCTGTCGTTTCTGAAATTGACGGTGAGGTTACAATGGGTAAGATCAAGCGTGGTAACCGTGAAATCATCGTAACTTCGAAAACAGGTGAAGTGAAGAAGTATCTTGTTGCATTGTCCAAACAGATTCTGGTTCAGGAGAACGACTATGTGCGTGCTGGTACTCCATTATCTGATGGTGCTACTACTCCGGCTGATATCCTGGCAATTAAAGGTCCTACGGCTGTACAGGAATATATTGTGAATGAAGTTCAGGATGTATACCGTCTGCAGGGTGTGAAGATCAATGATAAGCATTTTGAGATTATCGTTCGCCAGATGATGCGTAAGGTTCAGATCGATGAGCCGGGTGATACTCGCTTCTTGGAACAACAGGTAGTGGATAAGCTTGAGTTTATGGAGGAAAACGATCGTATCTGGGGTAAGAAAGTGGTTGTTGATGCAGGTGATTCTCAGAATATGCAGCCGGGACAGATTGTGACTGCCCGTAAGTTGCGTGATGAGAACAGTATGCTGAAGCGCCGTGACTTGAAACCTGTTGAGGTACGTGATGCTGTAGCTGCAACTTCTACTCAGATTCTTCAGGGTATTACGCGTGCTGCACTGCAGACTTCAAGCTTTATGTCAGCTGCATCCTTCCAGGAAACAACGAAGGTGTTGAATGAGGCTGCTATCAATGGCAAGACAGATAAACTTGAAGGAATGAAGGAAAACGTAATTTGCGGTCACTTAATTCCGGCAGGTACAGGTCAGCGTGAATTTGAAAAGATTATCGTTGGTTCAAAAGAAGAGTATGATCGTATCTTGGCGAACAAGAAGACAGTACTTGATTACAATGAAGTAGAATAATACAATTCAATTGACTATATGAAAAAGGAGCGATTGCTGTAGCAGGCAGTTGCTCCTTTTTTTTGTTTCTTTTACCTGACTGTATCATTCTTATCTCGATAAAATTTTGTTATTTTGCAAAAAAACATTTTATCTTATTTAATATGGAAGAACAAAATAACAACCAGTTACAGATCGAGTTGAAAGAAGAAGTAGCGCAAGGAACTTATGCGAATCTTGCAATCATTACTCATTCAAGCTCTGAGTTTATTCTAGACTTTGTACGGGTTATGCCAGGAGTGCCGAAAGCAGGAGTGCAATCTCGTATTATAGTAGCTCCAGAACACGCAAAACGCTTGTTGCGGGCATTGGAGGATAACATAGCAAAGTATGAACGTGCTTTTGGACCTATTCGTATTTCTGAAGAGTCACCGATGCCTCCGCTAAGTGTTGTAAAAGGCGAAGCATGAGGTTGATATAAAAACATTAAAAAAGAAAAAAAAGTTGTAGCGCATTGAATATTCAAATATTATTCGTATTTTTGCAGCCCAAAATGTATAGTTACGAAATTAATATAACAATAATATAAATCAAAAAACAATTAAAATGCCTACAATTCAGCAATTAGTAAGAAAAGGACGCGAAGTGCTGGTGGAGAAAAGTAAATCTCCAGCCTTGGATTCATGTCCTCAAAGACGTGGCGTTTGCGTGAGAGTATATACTACTACTCCGAAGAAGCCGAACTCTGCAATGCGTAAAGTAGCTCGTGTACGTTTGACTAACCAAAAAGAGGTTAACTCATACATTCCGGGAGAAGGACACAACTTGCAGGAACACTCAATCGTTTTGGTACGTGGCGGTCGTGTAAAAGACCTTCCTGGTGTACGTTACCACATTGTACGTGGTACACTTGATACTGCAGGTGTTGCTGGTCGTACTCAAAGACGTTCTAAATACGGAGCTAAGCGTCCGAAACCAGGACAAGCTGCGCCGGCTAAGAAAAAATAAGGATTAAAACCTAATTAGAATTAAAGTAATAACTTACGTTTTAGTTTGTTGGAAATGCTAAAGGTTGAGTAAATTCTCCGGTGGGAGAGTTGAAGAAGTCAAGAAGTAGACAACCAAGAACAAAAACATTATTTTTCAAACAAATGAGAAAAGCAAAACCAAAAAAACGCGTAATCCTTCCGGATCCCGTTTTTAATGACCAAAAGGTTTCTAAGTTTGTAAACCATTTGATGTATGATGGTAAAAAGAATGCGTCTTATGAAATCTTTTATGCCGCTCTGGAAACAGTGAAAGCAAAACTTCCTAACGAAGAAAAATCAGCTCTCGAAATCTGGAAAAAGGCTTTGGATAATGTAACTCCGCAAGTAGAAGTAAAATCTCGTCGTGTAGGTGGTGCTACCTTCCAGGTTCCTACTGAAATCCGTCCTGATCGTAAAGAATCGGTTTCAATGAAAAACTTGATTCTGTTTGCTCGCAAAAGAGGTGGTAAATCTATGGCAGACAAATTGGCTGCTGAAATCATGGATGCCTTTAACGAACAAGGTGGTGCATACAAACGTAAAGAAGATATGCATAGAATGGCTGAAGCTAACCGTGCATTTGCCCATTTCAGATTCTAATACTATAAGAATATAACCGATTTAGATTAAAAACTTAAAGTAAAGGAATAAGAAAATGGCAAAGACAGATTTACATTTGACTCGTAATATCGGTATCATGGCTCACATTGATGCCGGAAAAACAACAACTTCTGAACGTATCCTGTTCTACACTGGATTGACTCACAAAATTGGTGAGGTACACGATGGTGCTGCAACAATGGACTGGATGGAACAGGAGCAAGAACGTGGTATTACTATTACATCTGCTGCAACAACAACAAGATGGAAATATGCTGGTGATACTTATAAAATCAACTTGATTGACACTCCGGGACACGTTGACTTTACTGCTGAAGTAGAACGTTCGTTACGTATTCTGGATGGTGCTGTGGCTGCTTACTGTGCAGTAGGTGGTGTAGAACCTCAATCAGAAACTGTATGGCGTCAAGCTGATAAGTATAATGTGCCACGTATTGCGTACGTAAACAAAATGGACCGTTCGGGTGCTGACTTCTTTGAGGTTGTACGCCAGATGAAAGCTGTTTTGGGTGCTAATCCTTGTCCAATCGTTGTTCCTATTGGCGCTGAGGAAACCTTCAAAGGTCTAGTAGACTTGATTAAAATGAAAGCTATCTATTGGCATGATGAAACAATGGGAGCTGACTATACAGTTGAAGAAATACCGGCAGATCTCGTTGATGAAGCAAATGAATGGAGAGATAAAATGCTTGAAAAGGTAGCTGAGTTTGACGATGCTTTGATGGAGAAATATTTCGACGATCCTTCTACTATTACAGAAGAAGAAGTGTTGAGAGCTCTTCGCAATGCAACAGTTCAGATGGCAGTTGTACCAATGTTGTGTGGCTCTTCATTTAAGAATAAGGGTGTTCAGACATTGTTGGACTATGTTTGTGCTTTCTTGCCTTCTCCATTGGATACTGAGAATGTGATTGGTACAAATCCGAATACAGGTGCAGAAGAAGATCGTAAACCGAGTGATGATGAGAAAACATCAGCTTTGGCATTTAAGATTGCTACTGACCCTTATGTAGGTCGTTTGACTTTCTTCCGTGTATATTCGGGTAAGATTGAAGCTGGTTCTTATATCTATAATTCTCGCTCTGGTAAGAAAGAACGTGTTTCTCGTCTGTTCCAGATGCATTCAAACAAGCAGAATCCGGTTGAAGTAATCGGTGCTGGTGATATTGGTGCAGGTGTAGGTTTTAAAGATATTCATACTGGTGATACGCTTTGTGATGAAACAGCTCCGATCGTATTAGAGTCTATGGACTTCCCAGAACCGGTAATCGGTATTGCAGTTGAGCCTAAAACTCAGAAAGACATGGATAAATTGTCTAACGGTTTGGCTAAGCTCGCTGAAGAAGATCCGACATTTACAGTTAAGACTGATGAGCAAACAGGACAGACTGTAATCTCTGGTATGGGTGAGTTGCACTTGGATATCATTATTGACCGTTTGAAACGTGAATTTAAAGTAGAATGTAACCAAGGTAAACCTCAGGTTAATTATAAGGAAGCTATCACTAAGACAGTTGATCTTCGTGAAGTTTATAAGAAACAGTCTGGTGGTCGTGGTAAGTTTGCAGATATTATCGTTAAGATCGGTCCTGTTGATGAAGATTTCAAAGAAGGCGGATTGCAGTTTATCGATGAAGTGAAGGGTGGTAATATTCCTAAAGAATTTATTCCTTCAGTTCAGAAAGGTTTCACAAGCGCAATGAAGAACGGTGTGTTGGCCGGATATCCGTTGGATTCAATGAAAGTAACTTTGATTGATGGTTCATTCCACCCGGTTGACTCTGACCAGTTGTCTTTCGAAATCTGTGCTATTCAGGCATATAAGAATGCATGTGCTAAAGCAGGTCCGGTATTGATGGAGCCTATCATGAAACTGGAGGTTGTTACTCCGGAAGAAAACATGGGTGATGTGATCGGTGACTTGAATAAGCGTCGTGGCCAGGTTGAAGGTATGGAATCTAGCCGTTCCGGTGCTCGTATCGTGAAAGCAATGGTGCCACTGGCTGAAATGTTTGGTTATGTAACAGCGTTACGTACTATTACATCAGGTCGCGCAACTTCATCAATGGTATATTCTCATCACGCTCAAGTTTCTAACTCTATTGCTAAGGCAGTATTGGAAGAAGTTAAAGGACGTGCTGATTTACTCTAGAAGAATATCAAAAGCAGCAGGCTAGCGAATGACTCTTAGCCTGCCGCTTTATCTTATTTATAAATATATTAATTTAAAACCATAATGAGTCAGAAAATTAGAATTAAATTGAAATCTTACGACCACAACTTGGTTGACAAGTCAGCTGAGAAGATTGTAAGAACCGTAAAGGCTACGGGTGCTATTGTTAGTGGTCCAATTCCTCTGCCTACGCACAAGCGTATCTTTACAGTAAACCGCTCGACTTTCGTTAACAAGAAGTCACGTGAACAGTTTGAACTCTCTTCTTATAAGAGATTGATCGACATCTATAGCTCAACTGCTAAGACAGTAGATGCTCTTATGAAGCTTGAGTTGCCGAGTGGTGTGGAAGTAGAAATTAAAGTTTGATAATTAAAAATTAGTGAAATGCCAGGATTATTAGGAAAAAAAATCGGAATGACATCCGTTTTCAGTGCTGATGGTAAGAATGTACCATGCACTGTTATCGAAGCAGGTCCTTGTGTTGTTACTCAGGTTAAAACTGTCGAAAAAGATGGCTATGCAGCTGTTCAGTTGGGTTTCCAGGACAAAAAGGAAAAACATACAACTAAACCGTTGATGGGTCACTTTAAGAGAGCTGGAGTAACACCGAAGAGACACTTGGCCGAGTTCAAAGAATTTGAGACAGAGTTGAATCTGGGTGATACTATTACTGTAGAGATGTTTAATGACGCTACTTTCGTAGATGTTGTCGGAACCTCTAAAGGTAAAGGCTTCCAGGGTGTAGTTAAGAGACATGGTTTCGGTGGTGTAGGTCAAGCTACTCACGGTCAGCATAACCGTGCTCGTAAGCCGGGTTCTATCGGTGCTTGTTCTTATCCAGCTAAAGTATTCAAAGGAATGCGCATGGGCGGACAGCTCGGTGGTGACAGAGTTACTGTTCAAAACTTGCAGGTATTAAAAGTAATCGCGGATCATAACCTTCTTTTGATCAAAGGTTCTATCCCGGGTTGCAAAGGTTCAATCGTAATAATTGAGAAATAATGGAAGTTAACGTATATAACATTAAAGGTGAAGACACTGGGAGAAAGGTTACGTTAAACGAATCTATCTTCGGAATTGAGCCCAACGACCACGCTATCTATTTGGATGTAAAGCAATTTATGGCCAACCAGCGTCAGGGTACTCATAAGTCAAAAGAAAGAAGTGAAATCAGTGGCTCTACTCGTAAGATCGGTCGCCAGAAAGGTGGTGGTGGAGCACGTCGTGGTGATATGAATTCACCGGTGCTCGTTGGTGGTGCTCGTGTTTTTGGTCCGAAGCCAAGAGACTACTTCTTCAAGTTGAATAAAAAAGTTAAGACATTGGCTCGTAAGTCAGCATTGTCTTATAAGGTTCAGAACAACGCACTTATTGTTGTTGAAGACTTCGTTTTTGAAGCTCCTAAGACAAAAGATTTCGTTGCTATGACAAAAAATCTTAAAGTTTCCGATAAAAAGCTACTTGTAATTTTACCGGAAGCAAATAAAAACGTATATTTGTCAGCTCGTAACATAGAGGGTGCAAACGTGCAGACTGTCTCAGGATTAAATACTTACAGAGTATTGAATGCTGGGGTTGTTGTGCTTACAGAAAACTCTCTGAAGGCTATTGACAATATCTTAATTTAAAAAGGAGGCTTAAATAATGGGAATTATTATTAAACCGTTGGTAACAGAGAAAATGACTGCAATCACTGATAAGCTGAATCGTTTCGGCTTTGTTGTACGTCCTGATGCTAACAAACTGGAAATTAAGAAGGAAGTTGAAGCTCTTTATAATGTTACTGTAGTTGATGTGAATACAGTGAAGTATGCAGGCAAAATAAAAGCCGTTATACTAAAGCAGGTATCATCAATGGACGTACGAATGCATTCAAAAAAGCAATCGTAACATTGAAAGAAGGAGATACTATTGATTTTTATAGTAATATTTAATAAAAATGGCAGTACGTAAATTAAAGCCCACAACACCGGGGCAAAGACATAAAATTATTGGTACTTTCGAAGAAATTACTGCATCAGTACCAGAAAAGTCTCTTGTATATGGTAAGAAATCATCTGGTGGTCGTAACAACGAAGGTAAGATGACTATGCGCTACATTGGTGGCGGTCATAGAAAGGTGATTAGAATTGTTGATTTCAAGAGAAACAAAGACGGTGTACCAGCAGTGGTTAAGACAATTGAATACGATCCGAATCGTTCGGCTCGTATCGCTTTGTTATATTACGCTGATGGAGAAAAAAAGATATATTATTGCTCCCAATGGATTGCAAGTTGGTGCGACTCTGATGTCGGGTGAAACAGCAGCGCCAGAGATTGGTAATACTCTTCCCCTTCAGAACATTCCGGTTGGTACTGTAATTCACAATATTGAGTTACGTCCGGGACAGGGTGCTGCTCTGGTTAGATCAGCTGGAAACTTTGCTCAGTTAACTTCTCGTGAGGGTAAGTATTGTGTGATTAAATTGCCTTCAGGTGAAGTAAGACAGATTCTTAGCACTTGTAAAGCTACTATCGGTAGTGTTGGTAACTCAGATCATGGATTGGAACGCTCAGGTAAGGCTGGACGCTCTCGTTGGCAAGGTCGTCGTCCTCGTAACCGTGGTGTTGTAATGAACCCGGTTGATCACCCGATGGGTGGTGGTGAAGGACGTTCTTCCGGAGGACATCCAAGATCTCGTAAGGGATTGTACGCTAAGGGACTTAAGACTAGAGCTCCTAAGAAACAATCGTCTAAGTACATTATTGAGAGAAGAAAAAAGTAATCTGATTAATTGAGTAAACTATGAGTCGTTCATTAAAAAAAGGTCCATATATTAACGTAAAGCTTGAAAAGAGAATTTTTGCCATGAATGAATCTGGCAAAAAAGTCGTAGTAAAGACATGGGCCAGAGCTTCAATGATTTCGCCTGATTTTGTAGGCCATACAGTTGCAGTTCACAATGGAAATAAATTTATTCCTGTATATGTTACCGAAAATATGGTAGGACACAAGTTGGGCGAATTTGCTCCAACTCGTACATTCAGAGGACACGCTGGTAACAAGAAAAGATAACAGGAATTATTTGAAATAATAAAGTAATAAATATAATGGGAGCAAGAAAAAAAATATCGGCTGAAAAAAGAAAAGAAGCCCTTAAGACCATGTATTTTGCTAAATTGCAAAATGTTCCTACTTCTCCACGTAAGATGCGCTTAGTCGCTGATATGATTCGTGGTATGGAAGTGAACAGAGCACTTGGTGTTTTGAAATTTTCTTCAAAAGAAGCTGCTGCAAGAGTGGAAAAATTGCTTCGCTCTGCAATTGCTAACTGGGAACAGAAAAACGAACGTAAAGCAGAAAGCGGCGAGTTGTTCGTAACGCAGATTTTTGTTGATGGTGGCGCTACACTCAAAAGAATGAGACCGGCACCGCAGGGTAGAGGTTATAGAATTCGCAAACGTTCAAATCACGTAACATTGTTCGTTGGTGCTAAAAGTAATAACGAAGATCAAAATTAAGGTAGATGGGACAAAAAGTTAATCCAATAAGCAACCGTTTAGGAATTATCAGAGGATGGGATTCTAACTGGTATGGTGGAAATGATTACGGTGATTCTTTGCTGGAAGATAGCAAAATCCGTAAATATCTTAATGCAAGACTTGCAAAGGCAAGTGTATCAAGAATCGTAATTGAACGTACGCTGAAGCTCGTTACTATTACTGTTTGCACTGCTCGCCCGGGTATTATCATCGGTAAAGGTGGCCAAGAAGTTGATAAGTTAAAAGAAGAGTTGAAGAAGGTTACCGACAAAGATATTCAGATTAATATCTTTGAAGTGAAAAGACCGGAACTGGATGCTGTAATTGTTGCTAACAACATTGCTCGCCAGGTAGAAGGTAAAATTGCCTACCGCCGTGCCATTAAAATGGCTATCGCAAATACAATGCGTATGGGTGCTGAAGGTATCAAAATTCAGATTTCAGGACGTTTGAATGGAGCTGAAATGGCTCGTTCTGAAATGTATAAAGAAGGAAGAACTCCGTTGCACACTTTCAGAGCTGATATCGACTACTGTCATGCTGAAGCATTGACTAAAGTTGGTCTTTTAGGTATCAAAGTTTGGATTTGTAGAGGTGAAGTGTTTGGTAAGAAAGAATTAGCTCCGAACTTTACACAAAGCAAAGAAAGTGGTCGTGGAAACAATGGTGGAAACAACGGCGGAAAGAACTTCAAAAGAAAGAAAAATAATCGCTAAACGAATTTGAATTTTAGGAAACTATGTTACAACCGAAAAAGACAAAATTCAGAAGACAACAAAAAGGCCGTGCAAAAGGTAATGCCCAGAGAGGTAACCAGCTGGCTTTCGGTTCTTTTGGCATTAAGGCTTTGGAAACTAAATGGATTACAGGCCGTCAGATCGAAGCTGCTCGTATTGCAGTAACAAGATATATGCAACGTCAAGGACAGATCTGGATCCGTATATTCCCGGATAAACCAATTACTAGAAAACCTGCCGATGTGCGTATGGGTAAAGGTAAAGGTGCTCCCGAGGGATTTGTGGCTCCTGTAACTCCAGGTAGAATCATTATTGAAGCTGAAGGAGTATCTTACGAAATCGCGAAAGAAGCATTGCGCTTAGCTGCTCAAAAGCTTCCTATTACAACGAAGTTTGTCGTAAGACGTGATTATGATATTCAAAATCAAAATGCGTAAGGTTTATGAAAATTGCAGAAATTAAAGAAATGACTACTAATGATTTAGTAGAAAGAGTAGAGGCAGAAACAGCTAATTATAACCAGATGGTTATCAATCATTCTATTTCTCCTTTGGAAAATCCTGCTCAAATCAAACAATTACGCAGGACTATTGCGCGTATGAAAACAGAATTACGCCAAAGAGAACTTAACAATAAATGATCAGCTTGATGGAAGCAAGAAATTTAAGAAAAGAAAGAACAGGGGTTGTATTGAGCAACAAGATGGAAAAAACTATCACAGTTGCTGCCAAGTTTAAAGAAAAACACCCTATATATGGTAAGTTCGTTAGTAAAACGAAGAAGTACCATGCTCATGATGAAAAGAATGAATGCAATATCGGTGATACTGTACGCATCATGGAAACTCGTCCTTTGAGCAAGACTAAAAGATGGAGATTAGTAGAAATAATTGAAAGAGCTAAGTAATTATGATACAAGTAGAATCCAGACTTACAGTATGTGATAACAGTGGAGCTAAAGAAGCTTTGTGCATCCGTGTATTGGGTGGCACAGGTCGTCGTTACGCTTCAGTAGGAGATGTTATTGTAGTTTCCGTAAAGAGTGTTATCCCTTCGAGTGATGTTAAAAAAGGTGCAGTATCAAAGGCTTTGATTGTACGTACGAAGAAAGAAATCCGTCGTCCTGATGGTTCTTATATACGTTTTGATGATAATGCTTGCGTGTTGCTTAATAATGCAGGTGAAATTAGAGGAAGTCGTATTTTCGGTCCTGTAGCAAGAGAACTTCGTGCTACAAACATGAAGGTTGTGTCACTTGCGCCTGAGGTACTTTAATTTTGTAAAAGATTTGAGTAATGAGTAAATTACATATTAAAAAAGGCGATACAGTTTACGTAAATGCTGGCGAAGATAAGGGCAAAACTGGTCGTGTATTGAAGGTTCTTGTTAAAGAAGGTCGTGCAATTGTTGAGGGTATCAATATGGTATCTAAGAGCACTAAGCCGAATGCAAAGAATCCGCAGGGTGGTATTGTGAAGCAAGAAGCTTCTATCCACATTTCAAACTTGAACCCGGTTGATCCAAAAACTGGTAAAGCAACGCGTATTGGGAGAAGAAAGAGTTCTGAAGGAACTTTAGTGCGTTATTCTAAAAAATCAGGAGAGGAGATTTAGTAATGAGTAATACTGCTAGCCTAAAGAAAGAATATGCAGATCGTATTGCACCTGCATTGAAATCACAATTCCAGTATTCTTCAACGATGCAGGTACCCGTACTTAAGAAGATTGTTATCAATCAAGGTTTAGGTATGGCTGTTGCTGATAAGAAGATTATTGAAGTAGCAATCAATGAAATGACAGCTATCACAGGTCAGAAGGCCGTAGCTACCATTTCTCGTAAAGATATCGCAAACTTTAAGTTACGTAAAAAAATGCCGATTGGCGTTATGGTAACTTTGCGCCGTGAGAGAATGTATGAATTCTTGGAAAAACTAGTTCGTGTAGCTCTTCCTCGTATTCGTGACTTCAAAGGTATCGAAAGTAAGTTTGATGGTAAAGGTAACTATACCCTTGGTATTCAGGAACAAATCATTTTCCCTGAAATAAATATCGATAGTATTACAAGAATTCTCGGAATGAATATTACCTTTGTAACTTCTGCGGAGACAGATGAAGAAGGTTATGCCTTGTTGAAGGAATTCGGTTTACCTTTTAAAAACGCTAAAAAAGATTAATAGAATATGGCAAAGGAATCAATGAAGGCACGTGAAGTAAAGCGTGCTAAATTAGTAGCCAGATACGCCGAGAAAAGAGCCGCTTTGAAGCAAATCGTGAGAACAGGTGAACCTGCCGATGCTTTTGAAGCTGCACAGAAATTGCAAGAGTTGCCTAAGAATTCAAATCCAATTCGTATGCACAACCGTTGCAAACTGACTGGTCGTCCAAAAGGTTATATCCGTCAGTTCGGAATTTCAAGAATCCAGTTCCGTGAGATGGCATCTAACGGTCTGATCCCGGGCGTAAAGAAAGCAAGCTGGTAATTATTGTTTAAATATTGTCAGGGAAGTCCTGATTAATTTAATTTATTTTTATATGACTGATCCAATAGCAGATTATTTGACGAGGTTGCGGAACGCAATTGGTGCTAAGCACAGAGTTGTAGAAGTTCCCGCTTCGAACTTGAAAAAAGAAATCACTAAGATTCTTTTTGAAAAAGGCTACATTCTTAACTATAAGTTTGTAGAAGATGGTCCTCAAGGAACTATCAAGGTTGCCTTGAAGTATGATTCTGTTAACAAAGTTAACGCAATCAAAAAATTAGAAAGAGTATCTTCTCCGGGTATGCGTAAGTATACTGGTTACAAAGATATGCCGCGTGTTATTAATGGGCTGGGTATTGCTATAATATCTACTTCCAAAGGTGTAATGACTAACAAAGAAGCTGCTGAACTGAAAATCGGTGGTGAAGTCTTGTGTTACGTATATTAATTTAGGAGGAATAAGCAATGTCAAGAATAGGAAAATTACCCATTAGTATCCCTGCTGGAGTGACAGTCACTCTGAAGGATGATGTGGTTACCGTTAAGGGACCCAAAGGCGAACTTAGCCAATATGTGAATCCTGCTATCAATGTTGCCATTGAAGACGGACACGTGACTTTAACAGAAAACGAAAAGAAATGATTGATAACCCGAAGCAAAAGCATGCTTTCCACGGTTTGTATCGTTCTTTAGTTCATAACATGGTTGTGGGCGTGTCTGAAGGATATAAAAAGGAACTGGAACTTGTCGGTGTAGGTTACCGTGCTTCTAACCAAGGTAACATCATTGAACTGGCTTTAGGTTATACACACAATATTTTCATTCAATTGCCTGCTGAGGTGAAAGTTGAAACTAAGTCTGAAAGAAATAAGAATCCTCTTATTATATTGGAATCGTGTGACAAACAATTGCTTGGTCAAGTTTGCTCTAAAATACGTTCTTTCCGTAAACCTGAACCATATAAGGGTAAGGGTATTAAGTTTGTTGGCGAAGTAATTCGTAGAAAGTCTGGTAAATCAGCCGGCGCTAAGTAAATCATATAAAATTAGATTATTATGACAACAAAAATAGAAAGACGAGTTAAGATCAAATATAGAGTACGCAATAAGATTTCAGGTACTGCTGAACGTCCGCGTATGAGTGTATTTAGAAGTAACAAGCAAATTTATGTCCAGATTATCGATGATCTTTCTGGTAAGACACTGGCTGCTGCTTCTTCTTTAGGTATGACTGAGAAAGTCGCAAAGAAAGAACAAGCTGCTAAAGTTGGTGAAATGATTGCTAAAAAGGCTCAGGAAGCAGGTATAACTACTGTTGTTTTCGACCGTAATGGTTACTTGTATCATGGGAGAGTAAAAGAAGTAGCTGATGCTGCTCGTAACGGTGGACTTAAATTTTAATCATTATGGCAGGAGTTAATAATAGAGTTAAGGTTACTAACGATATAGAACTGAAGGATAGATTGGTTGCTATTAATCGTGTTACTAAAGTTACCAAAGGTGGTAGAACTTTTAGTTTCTCTGCAATCGTTGTTGTAGGTAACGAAGAAGGTATTATCGGTTGGGGACTTGGTAAAGCAGGTGAAGTAACAGCTGCTATCGCTAAAGGCGTAGAATCAGCTAAAAAGAACCTGGTGAAAGTACCTGTTTTGAAAGGTACTGTTCCTCATGAACAATCAGCTAAATTTGGTGGTGCTGAAGTATTCATCAAACCTGCATCTCACGGAACCGGTGTAGTAGCTGGTGGTGCTATGCGTGCTGTATTGGAAAGTGTTGGTATTACTGACGTTTTGGCAAAATCTAAAGGTTCTTCAAATCCGCACAACCTTGTTAAAGCTACAATTGAAGCTTTGAGTGAGATGCGTGATGCAAGAATGATTGCTCAGAACAGAGGTATTAGTGTTGAAAAAGTATTTAGAGGATAAGGAGGAGATATGTCAACTATAAAGATTAAACAAGTTAAAAGTAGAATTGGTGCTCCAGCTGATCAGAAAAGAACTCTTGATGCACTGGGACTTCGCAAACTGAACCGTGTGGTTGAACACGAAAGCACTCCTTCAATTCTTGGAATGGTAGATAAAGTAAAACACTTGGTTGCCATTGTTAAGTAATTATTTGTTGAATAAAAAACGAATTACAATATGAACTTAAGTAATTTAAAACCTGCAGAAGGATCTACTAAGACAAGAAAGAGAATAGGACGTGGTGCCGGTTCTGGCTTGGGTGGTACTTCTACAAGAGGTCATAAAGGAGCTAAATCAAGATCTGGATACTCTAAGAAAGTTGGCTTTGAAGGTGGTCAGATGCCTCTTCAACGTCGAGTACCTAAATTTGGTTTTAAGAATATCAATCGTGTAGAATATAAGGCTATCAACTTGGATACAATTCAGACGCTTGCAGACGCTAAGAATCTGACAAAAGTTGGTATTAGCGACTTTATTGAAGCAGGATTTATTTCTTCAAATCAATTGGTTAAAGTATTGGGTAACGGAGCTCTGACTAACAAGCTGGAAGTAGAAGCTAACGCATTCTCTAAGAGTGCTGCTGCTGCTATTGAAGCTGCTGGTGGAACTGTAGTAAAACTCTGATTCAATGAGAAAAGCTATTGAAACATTAAAGAATATATGGAAGATTGAGGATCTGAGACAGCGGATCCTCATCACCATATTGTTTGTGGCAATTTACCGTTTCGGATCATATGTCGTATTACCGGGTATTAATCCGGCAATGCTGGCAAAATTGCACGAACAAACAAGTGAAGGCCTTTTAGCCTTGTTAAATATGTTCTCTGGAGGAGCATTTTCTAATGCCTCTATTTTTGCATTAGGAATCATGCCTTATATCTCTGCATCTATCGTTATTCAGCTATTGGGAATCGCTGTGCCGTATTTCCAGAAGTTGCAGCGCGAAGGTGAGAGCGGCAGAAGAAAAATGAATCAATATACTCGTTATCTGACGATTGCTATATTGTTAGTTCAGGCCCCTTCTTATTTGCTCAATCTTAAAATGCAGGCTGGCCCTTCCTTAAATGCTTCATTAGATTGGACTCTGTTTATGGTTACCTCTACCATTATTTTGGCAGCAGGTAGTATGTTTATTTTGTGGCTTGGTGAAAGAATAACTGATAAAGGTATTGGTAACGGTATTTCATTTATCATCCTGATCGGTATTATCGCTCGTTTCCCTGATGCTTTGATACAAGAAGTTGTATCCAGAGTAGCAAATAAGAGTGGTGGTCTGATTATGTTTATAATTGAAGTCGTATTCTTATTGTTAGTAATTGGTGCTGCAATCTTGTTGGTACAAGGTACAAGAAAGATTCCTGTACAATATGCTAAAAGAATCGTAGGTAATAAACAATATGGTGGTGCAAGACAGTATATTCCTTTGAAGGTGAATGCTGCTGGTGTAATGCCTATAATCTTTGCTCAGGCAATCATGTTTATTCCAATTACATTTATCGGTTTTTCCAATAATGTAAATAACGCAGGCGGTTTCTTGCATGCGTTTACAGATCATACAAGTTTCTGGTATAATTTTGTTTTTGCGGTAATGATTATATTATTTACATATTTCTATACTGCAATTACAATCAATCCGACTCAGATGGCTGAGGATATGAAGAGAAATAATGGTTTCATCCCTGGTATCAAACCGGGAAAGAAAACAGCAGAGTATATTGATGATATTATGTCTCGTATTACTTTACCGGGTTCTTTCTTCTTGGCATTGGTTGCTATTATGCCTGCTTTTGCTGGTATATTTGGGGTTCAAGCTGGATTTGCTCAATTCTTCGGCGGTACATCTTTGTTAATTCTTGTAGGTGTTGTTCTTGATACACTGCAACAGGTTGAAAGTCATTTGTTGATGAGACATTATGATGGTCTGTTGAAATCAGGTCGTATTAAGGGACGCGCTGGTGTAGCGGCATATTAATTCTTTAGAATAGAAATGATATTTCTTAAGACAGAAGATGAAATAGAATTGCTCCGTCAGAGTAACCTGCTTGTCGGTAGAACTCTAGCTGAGGTTGCTAAAGTGGTGAAGCCTGGTGTAACTACACGTGAGTTGGATAAAGTTGCTGAAGAATTCATTAGAGATAATGGGGCAACTCCAACTTTTAAAGGATTCCCGAATCAATATGGAGACCCGTTTCCTGCATCCATCTGTACTTCTGTAAATGAGCAGGTAGTACATGGAATCCCGGGGGATATTGTTCTGAAAGACGGCGATATCGTATCTGTGGATTGCGGAACTTATATGAATGGTTTTTGTGGAGATTCTGCTTATACTTTTTGTGTAGGAGAGGTAGACGAAGAAATTCGTAACTTGTTGAAGGTAACTAAAGAAGCGTTATATATCGGTATTCAGAATGCAGTACATGGAAAAAGAATCGGAGATATCGGATATGCTATTCAGCAATATTGTGAGTCTCATTCTTATGGTGTAGTGCGTGAGTTTGTCGGTCACGGCATCGGTAAGGAAATGCACGAAGATCCCCAGGTACCTAATTATGGTAAAAGAGGATATGGTCCTTTGATGAAAAGAGGTCTTTGCATTGCAATTGAGCCGATGATAACGTTGGGAGACAGACAAGTGATTATGGAAGGTGACGGATGGACTGTGAGGACCAGAGATCGTAAATGTGCTGCGCACTTTGAGCATACGGTAGCTGTTGGAGCTGGTGAGGCTGATATTTTGTCTTCATTCAAATTCATAGAAGAAGTTTTAGGAGATAAAGCAATATAATATGGCAAAGCAATCTGCAATAGAACAAGATGGAGTTATAGTTGAAGCATTGTCTAATGCAATGTTTCGTGTTGAATTAGAAAACGGACATGAGATTACTGCACATATTTCAGGTAAGATGCGTATGCATTACATCAAGATCTTGCCGGGAGATAAAGTGAGAGTCGAAATGTCTCCTTACGACTTATCGAAAGGAAGAATTGTGTTTAGATATAAATAAAATTAAGATATGAAAGTAAGAGCATCATTAAAGAAACGCACGCCAGAATGTAAGATCGTTAGACGTAATGGCCGTTTGTATGTTATTAACAAGAAAAATCCTAAGTATAAACAACGTCAAGGATAATTTGTTATTTTTGCAAAAAAAATAATTTAGTATATGGCTATAAGAATAGTTGGTGTAGATTTACCTCAGAATAAAAGAGGTGAAATTGCGTTGACCTATGTATATGGAATAGGTCGCAGTAGTTCAGCAAAAATTTTAGATAAAGCTGGTGTAGATAAAGATCTGAAGGTTAAAGACTGGACAGATGATCAAGCTGCTAAGATTCGTGAGATTATCGGTGCAGAGTATAAAGTAGAAGGTGATCTTCGTTCTGAAATCCAATTGAACATTAAGCGATTAATGGATATTGGTTGTTACCGTGGTGTACGTCATCGTATTGGTCTGCCGGTTAGAGGTCAGAGCACTAAGAACAATGCACGTACTCGTAAGGGTAGAAAGAAAACCGTTGCTAATAAGAAAAAAGCTACTAAATAATAATTGTTGATATGGCAAAAAAACAGTTGCAGCTAAGAAGAGAAATGTGAAAGTAGACGCTAATGGACAGTTACACGTTCATTCATCTTTCAACAATATTATTGTTTCTCTTGCAAACAGTGAAGGGCAGATAATCTCTTGGTCATCTGCAGGAAAGATGGGATTTAGAGGTTCAAAAAAGAATACTCCTTATGCAGCTCAGATGGCTGCCCAAGATTGTGCAAAAATTGCATTTGATCTTGGCCTGAGAAAGGTAAAAGCATATGTGAAGGGTCCAGGTAACGGACGTGAGTCTGCTATTAGAACTATCCACGGAGCTGGTATTGAGGTTACAGAGATCATCGACGTAACTCCACTTCCACACAATGGTTGTCGTCCTCCGAAAAGACGTAGAGTTTAATTTACCTTTAACTTAAAATGATCTTGATTTTGTTTTTGGATTGCAATAATTTCTTCTCTGCAATCGCGGCTGCAACAAATTGAGTTCATGAATAAACAATTAAATATTTAAAAGAAATGGCTAGATATACTGGACCAAAATCAAGAATAGCCCGTAAATTCGGTGAAGGCATCTTTGGAGCTGATAAAGTTTTGTCAAAGAAGAACTATCCTCCCGGACAACACGGAAATTCAAGAAAAAGAAAAACTTCTGAATATGGTGTGCAACTTCGTGAAAAGCAGAAAGCGAAATACACTTATGGAGTTTTAGAAAAACAATTCCGCAATTTGTTTGAAAAAGCCGCTACCGCTAAAGGTATTACCGGTGAGGTGCTTCTTCAATTGCTGGAAGGCCGTCTTGACAACGTAGTATTCCGTTTGGGTATTGCTCCTACACGTGCTGCTGCTCGTCAGTTGGTTAGTCACAAGCATATTACTGTAGATGGTGAAGTGGTAAACATTCCTTCATTCGCAGTAAAACCAGGACAATTGATTGGTGTTCGTGAAAGATCTAAATCTTTGGAAGTAATTGCTAACTCTCTTGCAGGTTTCAATCACAGCAAATACGCTTGGTTGGAGTGGGATGAAACTTCTAAGGTCGGTAAAATGTTGCATATACCTGAAAGAGCAGACATTCCTGAGAACATTAAAGAACATTTGATCGTTGAATTGTATTCTAAATAATAATTAATTTCATGGCGATATTAGCATTTCAAAAACCTGATAAAGTATTAATGTTGGAGGCGGACTCCAGATTCGGTAAATTCGAATTTCGTCCGTTGGAACCGGGGTTTGGTATTACTGTAGGTAATGCATTGCGCCGTATCCTGCTCTCTTCATTAGAGGGTTTTGCTATCACTACTATCAGAATAGATGGTGTGGAGCATGAATTTTCTAGTGTACCTGGAGTAAAAGAGGATGTTACCAACATTATCTTGAATCTGAAACAAGTGAGATTCAAGCAAGTAGTTGAAGAATTCGAGAGCGAAAAAGTGAGCATCACTGTCGAGAATTCAAGTGAATTTAAAGCAGGTGACATAGGTAAGTATTTGACTGGATTTGAAGTGTTAAATCCGGAATTAGTTATTTGTCATTTAGATTCTAAGGCAACTATGCAGATTGATATTACTATTAACAAAGGTCGTGGATATGTTCCTGCTGATGAAAATCGCGAATATTGCACGGATGTTAATGTAATTCCAATCGACTCTATTTATACACCGATACGTAATGTCAAGTATGCTGTAGAAAACTTCCGTGTAGAACAGAAGACTGACTACGAAAAGCTAGTGCTTGAGATTAGTACCGACGGTTCTATACACCCGAAGGAAGCGCTGAAAGAAGCTGCAAAAATTCTGATCTACCACTTCATGTTGTTCTCTGATGAGAAGATCACGCTTGAAAGTAACGATACTGATGGCAATGAAGAGTTTGACGAAGAAGTATTGCACATGCGTCAGCTGTTGAAGACTAAGCTTGTTGATATGGACTTGTCAGTTCGTGCCCTCAACTGTTTGAAGGCTGCTGATGTAGAAACTCTCGGCGACTTGGTACAATTCAACAAAACTGACCTGTTGAAGTTCAGAAACTTCGGAAAGAAATCGCTTACCGAGCTTGATGATTTGCTGGAAAGTCTGAATCTATCGTTTGGAACCGACATTTCTAAATATAAATTAGATAAAGAATAAAAAATGAGACATAATAAAAAATTCAATCATTTAGGTCGTACTGCTTCTCACAGAAGCGCTATGTTATCTAACATGGCTTGCTCCTTGATCAAGCACAAAAGAATCACTACGACTGTGGCAAAGGCAAAAGCTTTGAAGAAGTTTGTTGAGCCTTTGATTACAAAGTCTAAAGAAGATACTACGAATTCTCGTCGTGTTGTATTTAGCAACCTGCAAGATAAGATTGCAGTAACAGAATTGTTCAAAGAAATCTCGGTTAAGATTGCTGACCGTCCGGGTGGTTATACTCGTATCATCAAGACTGGTAATCGTTTAGGTGACAATGCAGAAATGTGTTTCATTGAGTTGGTTGACTACAATGAAAACATGGCTAAAGAAAAAGTTGCTAAGAAAGCTACTCGTACTCGTCGTTCTAAGAAGAGTGCTGAAGCTGCTGCTCCTGCTGCTGTTGAAGCTCCTGCAACTGAAGAACCAAAAGCTGAATCAGCTGAATAATTTTAAAGTTATTCGTATACATATAAAAAAGGCTACTCACACGGGTAGCCTTTTTTGTATCCTTATATTTTAGTTATACTAAGATACATTAAAAGATTTACCGAATGAACTTTTCATAAGAATTATCTGTTATATTTGCAGGAGAATATGGCAAAATTTGTAAAGGTAATATTGTTTCTGTTGCTGGCAGTTGCCCTTCATGGGGTCGCAGGCAATGTTTTCACTGAAAAACAGGTGGAACAACCAGAGCATGCTGTTACATATTCTATGAAACCGCAGGGGCAGATTAATGCTCCAGAATCTCCTTATCTTCCTGTGGCTGAATTAACTAGTTTGCAAAGCCATCAGATATCGGTGACACGCATCCAACGTGTGCAAATCGGTGAATACTTCTCTTCTCTGAGAAATGTGCTGCAATGTTGTGCAGACCGTGATAACTCGCTGTCACAGCATTGGGGAAGGATTTATAATACTACAACTTCCTATTATTGCCAGCCTGCAAGTGAATATTATGTATTTACTTTAAGGCATATTATTATTTAGACGTTTATTTATTGGTATTATTTTACGGATTGCTGGCGTTAATTATATAGTGCCGGTCAGTCTTTATTATCTTCATATTTTTACTAATAATTTAAACTTCAATATTATGGCAACTCAAGCTATTGATGCTACTATATTTGCATCTTCACATCCCGATATCGCTAAACGTACGAGTATCTCCGGTCTTTTAATTTCTTGTGTAATGTTACTGATTGGTATTTTATCTTTTGCTTCTACTTTTGAACTGGAAGATAAATCGTCTACTGTCAGTATGGCTCTGATGGTCTTTGGAACAGGATTGTTCCTTTTAGGTATATTCCGGCTTTTCTGGAAGTCAAAAGAAGTGGTCTATGTACCGACAGGAAGCATAGCGAAAGAGCGTAGTATTTTCTTTGATCTGAAGCATATGGACAAGTTGACTGACCTTGTTAATTCCGGTTCATTTTCTGCGGATTCAAAGATTAAGAGTGAGACAAGTGGTAATATACGTATGGACGTGATACTATCTGCTGATAATAAATTTGCAGCTGTACAGCTATTCCAGTTTGTACCTTATACATATCAGCCGGTGACTGCTGTGCATTATTTTACCAATGATGCAGCTGCAGCTGTTGCTGCGTTTCTGACTAAAAGTCAATTGAATTAAAGTGCTTAATGCCAAATGGTATTCATGTTGATGGCGAATTGTCATTCATCAGAAGATCATTTCTAAGATAGTCAAGTGCAGGGATGCAGGGATAAATGGATAATGGATTGATAATTACTGAATATCGCACTTCTATGTCTTAATAGCTTAGATACAAGCAGGCTTTAAGGAATAATTTGACATGTGGGGATTAACCGTCGATGACGGCAATCCCCATTTTTTTCATTAAGAAGCACGCATTCATGTTCTGTGCGACTCCGCTTCTCATCTGGTATGAAAATGTCAGTTCGTTGTTGGTAATGTCCGCTTCGAAACAATAATTCCGGATATTTTGTGGAAAAGCATCTATTAGTGTGCCTAGCAGTAGGTCATGAGTAGCGATAATACCATTGGCATCCATGCTCATGAACTGTTTGATTAAGGCAAAAGAACCTTTCTGTTTATCCATAGAGTTAGTTCCTTTCAGAATTTCATCAAGGATGATAAATAATTCTTCTCCGGCTTTGAGTTTATCAATGATTAGTTTCAGTCGTTTGAGTTCGGCGAAGAAGTAAGATTCATTGTCGGTGAGTGAATCACTTGTCCGGAGGCTGGTGACAAGACGAGCGGGAAATATTTCCATTTTCGCAGCCCATACAGGAGCACCAATGCAAGCCAAGAGGTAGTTGACACCTACGGTGCGCAGGTAAGTACTTTTGCCTGCCATGTTGGCGCCGGTAATAATGATAAAGAACGGGCGTTTCTCCATATCGATTCCATTGCGGACACATTTATTGCGGTCCATGAGCGGATGCCCTAAGGCTTCGGCTTGCAGATGGAAAGACTGAGAAGTTATTTGAGGATAGATGTAATCCGGATGGTTGTATGAGAATGTTGCAAGAGAACAATAAGCATCAATTGCTCCGATAGCTTCAATCCAGCGGGGAAGATCTGCGGAGTGTGCTTCTTTCCATTTCTCGATTTGCATGACTTGGCGGAGTTCCCAAAATAGGAGGCCGTTCAAGATGGTGCTCATTAACAGATTACCTCGCTGGTCGAGTGCATTCATGAGTTTAGCAAGGCGATGTACGGACTGGGAAGCTGTTTGATTTTGGCTTGTAAGTTCGGCTTTCAGTTGTTGCAATGCAGGGCTGTGCATCTCTTTTTTCTCGGTGATGAGAATCTGGTCGGCGTAAGTAGACAGAATTTGTAGTTTTTCGCCATACGTCGCTTGTATTTTGGTTATTCCTTTTGAGAAGATAAAACTGAATACGACAAAGCATGCAAATACTATCCCGCTGATGCTTGCAGGGAGAAATCCCAGAATCGTTGCGCCGATACACAGGAGGTTTATAATACCTACTGCTGTCGGGAGGATACGGAGGAAAGCGTGTTTCCGATAGTCGCTCGGACTGTTGACCCATTCTTTAATTTCAGAGATGTCGGATGGCTTGCCTTTATAAAGTAATCCGAGCAGGCGGAATTGTTGTCGAAACTCAAGTTCTGAAGATAGTTCCCGAATCGCTTCCTGACGTTGTTCGATAGCTTCTTTTTCTTCCAGATGCGCATTGAACCAGTTGGCAAGACGTTGTTTGCCGATGGGGGTTGAAGTACGATTGATATACTGGAATAGCGAGTGTTCGCCAAATATGTCCAAGTCGAAAGTATAGAGGTGAGACGGATCGATGTATTCCTTTCCGTTGTCGAAGTCGGAAAAGTCATATTGCAGTGCTCGTAGTTCCTGCTGATTGATTTCTATTTTCTTTTTGAGATAATCTTTCCAGTAAAACCATCGGTTGTGGCTTTGCACCAGCCAAATGAAAGCGATGATGGGAAGTACGGTAAGTACGATGAGTTTTAACCATCCGTCGGACCAAAAAATAATGGCGGAGGCTACTGCTTCTACGAATAAGATCAGTCTCAGAAGGCTGATATAGCGAATGCGTTTCCGCGCTTTTTGTAGTTGTTTTTCTGTTTCCTGAATGATTTGTTGATAGGTTGCTATAATATTTTCTTGTTTTTCCATACGATTATATTGCTTTTCGGACAAAGGTAATATAATTCGTAAAAGGCTGAATGGGAGCGTGTTTTTGTAAAGAGCAGATTTACTCTTTATTAACGGTCATTCAGTAATCAGCGATGAAGTAAGTTGTGATGGTTTAGAACAAAGTAACATAGGGAATAAACACACTTTGTTATTGTCACTTGTCACCTTTGCGTGATAAGTGTCTTATAATTAGTTAAGTAATGGTGATAATAACCGGTGATAATAAGGTGATAATAGATCTTTTTTTGCTTTCTATTATCACCTGTTTTTAAGGAGTATTATAATTAATCTGTTGATTATCAGATATTAGTGTGCTATTTTAAAGCCTTTATCCATCTATGTTAAAAACTCCCTTTTAGGCATGAATGTACGTTGTTTATGCCATATATTACTTCCTGTATGCCGCCTATATTAAGACAAGACTCGGCAACCTTAACCTGCAAACAAGGTTTGGCTAATATATTTTGTTCGTTTCATATTTTCGTTTCACGTCCGTGATCTGTTCGGATCACGTATGTGAGCCCAATAGTTTACGTACGTGGACTGATGGGAGCATGTACGTGAAACGATTTATTGTTACTGACGGAATATATTAATCATGCCTGCATGATAGCATAATGAATCGTTCATTTGCTGTTGTTCCCGGGAGCTTATTCTTTCATAGTTGATATGGGGCTGACTAAAAAGTCGGTAGTATCTTAAATCTCCTCCTTCGGGAAGGAGGAGTACCCGCAGGGGGAGGTGGTAGGTGAATACGCAATTCTTTTATTCCTAGTAAATTAGAGATAACCTTGTTTTACCTACCACCCCGGCTTTCAGCCACCCCTCCTTCCCGAAGGAGGAGATTTAAGATACTACCGACTTTTTAGTCAACCCTGACGACTCAGGTATTAACGCCTGATATACCACATAAAACGCTTGATATTCCGGATGAAAAAAGCCAAGATAAGATTATGAAAAGAACCATAAACTGTATCTCATGAGTAAACAAACTTCGGGTGCGATTGACTTGCTTCCGGGATAATTGCGTGTAAGAGGTGCTGTGCCAAGAAGGCGAAAGGGGCTTCTTGGCTTCTTTTTTCAACATTTCTTTTTCCATTCTTGCATTTATGCGCTAAAATTTATAACTTTCCACTCGAAAAGGCGTTGAATGAAGAAAGGAGGATGGCTTATGAAGAAAGGATATATTTTGTGGTTGCTGATAAGCGTGATTAGCCTTCCGGTAGTTGCGCAGAATATCATTTATTCAAACTTGAAGGAGTTGATGGCTCAAGATGGCGATACCCTTGCAGTGTTGCGAGTAGAGAAGCGTTCCAGAAGCCAGATTCTATTGACAGGCGGGGCTGACTACCGGATAACGGCAGGCAATGATGAATCTATGTGCCGCCAGTTGAAGAAGCGTTGTTTTGCGGTGCGTACTTCTGAAGGAGACTTATTTATCAACTGTCGTAAGTTGCGTTATAAAAAGATGCGTTTCGGGGCGTGGTATGCTCCGGCTGTTCAGTTGGGCAAAAATATCTATTTCTGTGCGATGCCATTAGGGTCGGTAATCGGTGGGACATTTGCAGAAGAAGATGATGTGAAACTGGGCGGAAATGTGGGAGATGCTCTTGCTGCTTCAAGTCTGGTTACTAAACGGGTCTGCTATGAGCTGAACGGTGAGACCGGAAAGATTGATTTTGTAGGAAAAGAAAAGATGGCGCAACTGCTGGAAAAACATCCGGAATGGAAAAAAGCCTACCTTACAAAAGACAGTCAGGAAGCGAAGCATACCTTCAAGTATCTGCAAATGCTGTGTGGTGAGCAGCAGAAAGAATAAATAATACCTTTCTGATAATAAATCTACCAAAACCTTTGTCTTTTCTCTTCTTTTTTTCTATATTGCGAAGAGTTATAGAACTGTATTGCTTACAGTTTGTAATCCTTAATTCTGCTTATTATGAAGATAACTCTTGGCAACACGTTACCTCCCTACCCAGCTTTCATAGAAGGTATCCGGAGGGCCCCCGACCGTAGTTATACGCTTACGCCGGCGCAGACAGCTACGGCATTGAAGAATGCATTGCGCTATATCCCCTTGGAATTGCATGAGCAACTGGCACCTGAATTTATGGAAGAATTGCGTACCCGTGGGCGAATTTACGGATACCGCTTCCGTCCCGCAGGCGATCTGAAAGCCAGGCCGATTGATGAATATCGTGGCAAATGTGTGGAAGGCAAAGCCTTTCAAGTAATGATTGACAACAATCTCTGTTTTGATATCGCGTTGTATCCCTATGAACTTGTTACTTATGGTGAAACCGGCCAAGTTTGTCAGAACTGGATGCAATACCTCCTGATCAAGCAATATCTCGAAGAACTTACTCCTGAGCAAACACTGGTCATTGAGTCCGGACATCCGTTGGGCCTGTTTCGTTCGCGTCCCGATGCTCCCCGCGTTATTATTACCAACTCTATGATGATAGGTCAGTTCGACAATCAGCACGACTGGCACATTGCCGCACAAATGGGAGTTGCCAACTATGGGCAGATGACGGCGGGCGGCTGGATGTATATCGGTCCGCAGGGTATTGTTCATGGCACTTTCAATACATTACTCAATGCCGGACGATTGAAACTCGGCATTCCGCAGGACAAAGATTTGCGTGGTCACCTCTTCGTATCTTCCGGTTTGGGAGGAATGAGCGGGGCACAGCCAAAGGCAGCCGAAATAGCCGGAGCAGCCTCTATTATAGCCGAAGTCGATAGCTCCCGTATCGAAACACGTTATCGGCAGGGATGGGTAGGCCATGTCACACAAGACTTGTCGGAGGCTTTCCGTCTGGCAAAAGAAGCGATGGAACGTCGGGAACCTTGCTCGGTAGCCTATCATGGCAACGTCGTCGATTTGCTGGAATATGCGGAACGTGAGCAGATTCATATTGAACTTTTGTCCGATCAGACCTCTTGTCATGCCGTTTACGAAGGAGGCTACTGTCCCGTAGGCTTGACTTTCGAAGAGCGCACCCGCCTTCTTCATGAATCTCCTGATCAGTTCCGTCGTCTGGCAGACGCTTCTTTGCGCCGCCATTTTGAGGTAATCCGGAAACTGGTGGCATGCGGCACTTACTTCTTCGATTATGGCAACTCCTTTATGAAAGCGATTTATGATGCCGGAGTGAAAGAGATTTCCCGCAATGGAGTTGATGAGAAAGACGGATTTATATGGCCGAGTTATGTAGAAGATATCATGGGACCCCAACTCTTTGATTATGGCTATGGCCCCTTCCGATGGGTATGTCTGAGCGGTAGGCACGAAGATCTGATAAAAACGGACCGTGCCGCAATGGAGTGCATTGATGTCAATCGACGGGGACAGGATCTGGATAATTATAACTGGATACGCGACGCCGAAAAGAACAGGCTGGTAGTAGGTACTCAGGCACGTATTCTCTATCAGGATGCCGTAGGAAGAATGAATATCGCCCTCCGTTTCAATGAAATGGTACGGCGGGGAGAAGTAGGACCGATTATGTTGGGCCGTGATCATCACGATGTGAGTGGAACCGATTCGCCTTTCCGTGAGACATCGAATATCAAAGACGGAAGTAATGTCATGGCTGATATGGCCGTGCAGTGTTTTGCCGGAAACTGTGCGCGTGGCATGAGCCTGGTAGCCCTGCATAATGGCGGCGGAGTCGGCATCGGAAAAGCGATTAATGGCGGCTTCGGCATGGTATGTGACGGCAGCGAACGGGTAGACGAGATACTTCGCTCGGCTATGCTTTGGGATGTGATGGGCGGAGTGGCCCGCCGTTCGTGGGCCCGCAATCCGCATGCAATGGAAACTAGTGACGCTTTCAATGAATCACATTCGGAAGGGTATCATATAACGATGCCTTATCTGGCTGATGACGAGCTGATTAAAAAGACAATAAAAGAAGCATTGTAATAGAAAGTAACGAAATAGAGAAATAAATATGAATTGGAGTAAGATCATCGAATGTGTCCCCAACTTTAGCGAGGGACGTGATTTGGAGAAAATAGACAAGATAGTAGCCCCTTTTCGTGGCAAATCCGGCGTGAAGCTGCTCGATTATAGCAATGATGAAGATCATAACCGTCTGGTAGTCACTTTGGTTGGCGAACCGGAAGCCTTGCGCGATGCAGTCATTGAAGCTATCGGCATTGCTGTCCGTCTGATAGACCTTAATCATCATAGCGGACAGCATCCCCGCATGGGAGCGGTGGACGTGGTTCCTTTCATTCCGATCAAGAATACGACGATGGAAGAAGCCGTCGCCCTGTCGAAAGAAGTGGCTTCCCGGGTGGCGGAACTATATAATCTCCCTGTCTTTCTGTATGAAAAGTCCGCCACAGCCCCGCATCGGGAAAATCTGGCCTCCGTCCGTAAGGGAGAATTTGAAGGAATGGCGGAGAAAATCAGACTTCCCGAATGGCAGCCCGACTTCGGCCCTGCCGAGCGTCATCCCACTGCCGGAACGGTAGCTATCGGTGCCCGAATGCCGCTAGTCGCTTATAACATCAATCTGAGTACCAATAATCTTGAAATAGCCACGAAGATAGCAAAAAATATCCGGCATATCAACGGCGGTCTCCGCTACGTCAAAGCAATGGGGGTGGAACTGAAAGAGCGGAATATCACCCAAGTATCCATTAATATGACCGATTACACCCGCACCGCCCTTTACCGTGCTTTCGAATTGGTGCGTATTGAGGCCCGCCGCTATGGAGTGACGATTGTTGGAAGTGAGATCATTGGTCTGGTGCCGATGGAAGCGCTGATAGATACGGCCTCCTATTATTTAGGACTGGAGAATTTCTCCATGCAGCAGGTGCTGGAAGCGCGTATCATGGAATAGCGCCCGGAGTATTAAAATAATGTGCGTCCGATATAAAGCTGCTGAAACTTATATCGAATTATGATTGAAATAGTAAGAACCGAATAATAAAAGATCAATGAGTGAAAACCTGATTATATTCAATGCCCGTATTGTCACCCCGACAGGAATCTCCGCCCGTAAAGGTGCGGAAATGGGACAGCTCCGCATCATAGAAAACGGAACGGTAGAAGTGACCAAAGGCATCATCACTTACGTCGGCGAGAGTCGTGGCGAAGATCGTGACGGCTATTACCAGCATTACTGGCATTATAACGCCCGGGGACATTGCCTGCTTCCGGGCTTTGTCGATTCGCATACCCATTTTGTTTTTGGCGGAGAACGTTCCGAAGAATTTTCCTGGCGGCTGAAAGGCGAAAGCTATATGTCCATCATGGAACGTGGCGGAGGGATAGCCAGTACCGTAAAAGCTACCCGGCAAATGAATTTCCTGAAACTTCGCTCGGCAGCCGAAGGCTTTCTGAAGAAGATGAGTGCTATGGGAGTCACCACGGTAGAAGGTAAAAGCGGTTATGGACTCGATCGGGAAACAGAGCTGCTGCAACTGAAAATAATGCGCAGCCTGAACAATGACGAGCACAAACGTATCGACATTGTATCCACTTTCTTAGGAGCCCACGCCCTTCCCGAAGAGTATAAAGGAAGAGGAGACGAATACATCGACTTTCTGATCCGTGAAATGCTCCCCGTTATCCGCGAGAACGGACTTGCCGAATGTTGCGATGTCTTTTGCGAACAAGGAGTTTTCTCTGTCGAACAGTCCCGCCGTCTCCTTCAGGCAGCCAAAGAACAAGGCTTCCTGTTAAAGCTCCATGCCGATGAAATCGTTTCCTTTGGTGGCGCTGAGCTGGCAGCCGAACTGGGCGCCTTGTCTGCCGACCATCTGCTTCAGGCTTCCGATGCCGGAATCCGTGCAATGGCCGACGCAGGAGTAGTAGCTACCCTGCTGCCTCTGACGGCTTTCGCACTGAAAGAACCTTATGCACGCGGTCGTGAAATGATTGATGCCGGCTGTGCCGTAGCACTTGCCACAGACTTGAATCCGGGAAGCTGTTTCTCCGGTTCCATCCCGTTGACCATTGCTTTGGCGTGTATTTACATGAAACTTAGCATTGAAGAAACCATCACTGCCCTCACACTAAACGGGGCTGCTGCCCTTCATCGGGCAGACCGGATCGGAAGCATCGAAGTAGGCAAGCAAGGCGACTTTGTCATACTGAATTCGGACAATTATCACATTCTGCCATACTACGTGGGCATGAACTGTGTCATCATGACTATTAAAGGCGGTATGCTATACCCCGTCAATTGATAACTAAAATCATAAAATACCATGTTAGCAGATTTAACCGTAAAAGATTTCTTAGATAAGGTAGCCGGCAATGATCCGGTACCCGGCGGTGGCAGTATTGCCGCTTTAGGCGGAGCATTGGCTTCCGCTTTGGCCACGATGGTGACGAGACTCACCATCGGCAAGAAAGGATATGAAGCCAGTGAAGAAGTAATGCAGCACGCACAGACGCTTACCACCCGATTCCAAAAAGAATTCATCGCCTTGATTGATAAAGACTCCGAAGCCTATGATGAAGTTTTTGCCTATTTTAAACTTCCCAAAGCTACCGATGAAGAAAAAGCTGCCCGCAGCGCTGCCATTCAGGAAGCCACCAGGCATGCCGCCCTCATTCCGATGGAAGTTGCCCGAAAAGCACTCGAAGTGATGCCCGTCATAGCAGACATCGCCCGTCTGGGGAATCGGAACGCTATTACAGACGCTTGTGTAGCCATGATGGCGGCACGATCCGCCGTATTGGGGGCATTGCTGAATGTCCGCATTAATCTGGGGGTACTCAAAGACAAAGAATTTGTCTTGGGCTTGCAAGCCGAAGCGGACCGGATAGAGCAAACCGCTTGCCGGAAAGAGAAAGAATTACTGGATGCCGTCAACCAAGACTTACGCGTATGAGCAAGAATGTGTATCAAATAGGTTCCGGAGAACTGACCTTCGAAATCATCGAACGGATCATCAACGAGAATCTGAAGCTGGAACTGGCTCCCGAAGCCAAGCTCCGCATTCAGAAATGCCGTGATTATCTAGACCATAAAATAGCTTCTTCCGAAGAACCTCTTTATGGCATCACCACTGGCTTCGGCTCATTATGCACTAAAAATATTTCTTCCGGCGAATTGGGAACCTTGCAGGAAAACCTGATAAAGAGCCATGCCTGCAGTGTAGGCGAAGAAATCCGTCCTGTCATCATCAAACTGATGATGTTACTCAAAGCCCACGCTCTCTCGTTGGGACATAGCGGCGTGCAACTAATCACCGTACAGCGTATCCTCGACTTTTTCAATAACGACGTACTGCCCATCGTCTATGATCGCGGTTCCTTGGGAGCTTCCGGCGATCTCGCCCCATTAGCCAATCTGTTCCTTCCTTTGATCGGTGTGGGCGACGTCAACTATAAAGGAAAGAAATGCGAAGCAATCAGCGTGCTCGACGAATTTGGCTGGGAACCCGTCCGGCTCATGAGCAAGGAAGGGCTTGCACTGCTCAACGGTACCCAGTTCATGAGTGCCAACGGTGTATTTGCCATTCTCAAAGCCTTCCGCCTTTCCAAGAAAGCCGACCTGATAGCTGCTCTTTCTCTTGAAGCCTTCGACGGACGCATCGACCCGTTTATGGATTGCATCCAGCAGATACGCCCTCATCCCGGACAGATCGAGACGGGAGAGGCTTTCCGTAAACTGCTGGCAGGCAGCGAACTGATCGAACGTCCCAAGGCGCACGTACAGGATCCTTACTCTTTCCGTTGCATCCCGCAAGTGCATGGTGCTACGAAAGACGCTATCCGCTATGTTTCCTCCGTACTGCTGACCGAAATCAATTCCGTCACGGACAATCCAACGATCTTCCCTGACGAAGACAGAATCATTTCCGGTGGAAATTTCCACGGTCAGCCGTTGGCTATCTCCTATGACTTTCTCGCCATTGCCTTGGCAGAACTGGGAAACATTTCCGAACGCCGTGTCTCTCAATTGATTATGGGACTTCGCGAACTTCCGGAGTTTTTGGTAGCCAATCCGGGACTGAATTCCGGCTTTATGATTCCCCAATATGCTGCTGCGTCTATGGTCAGCCAGAACAAAATGTACTGTTATGCCGCATCGAGCGATTCCATCGTTTCGTCCAACGGGCAGGAAGATCATGTAAGTATGGGAGCCAATGCCGCAACCAAACTTTATAAAGTGATGGACAACCTTGAACATATCCTTGCCATCGAACTGATGAATGCTGCGCAGGGCATCGATTTCCGCCGTCCGCTGAAAACGTCTCCGCTGCTGGAGAGTTTCCTGCATGCCTACCGGAAAGAAGTGCCTTTTGTGAAAGATGACATCGTGATGTATAAAGAAATACATAAAACAGTCGCTTTTTTAAAAAGGACTAAGTTAGAGTACTAAACCTCCTTTTTCGCTTTTCGTTAATAATGGTGACTGTTATTGCCGGATAAACGATCGATTCTTATCGGTATTTATCCGGCATTTGCCGATTATTCTCCCTCTTACAGCGATAAAACTTTACTTCATATACCTCTATTCCTTACTTTTGCTCTATATTTCCTCTTAACACTTGTTTTCATATACCTCTAATGAATGATAATATTTATCAAATGGGCTATAAATAAAAGGAAACTTGATTTGTTAATTGAGTTTTCTATATATCTTTGTTCCGTTTTTCGCTTTAAATGGTGAATTTATAGAAAACTGAGTCTAACAAAATCTAAAAAGAGTGATGATGGAGCATGGAAGAGACGCGTCCCAAAAGGCGGAGCTGAGAGAACGGATTATAATGACCGCGACAGAAGCTTTTACTTTGAAAGGTATCAAGTGTATTACGATGGATGACATTGCGGCAGCATTGGGCATTTCCAAACGTACGCTCTATGAGGTTTTTGCAGATAAGGAATCATTATTGAAGGAGTGTATTCTGCAAAAGCAAGCCGAAAGAGACAAATACTTGCAGGAGATATACGAGCAATCCAACAATGTGCTGGAGGTGATACTTGCTGTCTTTCAGAAAAGCATCGAGATCTTTCATCAGACCAACAAGCGCTTCTTCGAGGATATCAAGAAATATCCGAAGGTATATGCGATGATGAAAGACCGTAGTGAAAGTGACTCGGAGAAGACGATGTCTTTCTTTAAGTCGGGGGTAGAGCAAGGTATCTTTCGGGCGGATGTCAACTTTGAGATAGTCAATCTGTTGGTGCGCGAGCAGTTTGATGTGCTGTTGAATACGGACATTTGCAACGAATATCCTTTTATAGAAGTATACGAATCCATCATGTTTACCTATATACGTGGCATTTCCACGGAAAAAGGAGCCAAAGTTTTAGAGGAATTTATATCAGAATATCGTAAAAACCGGGTCGAGCAACAATAGGAGCTAGGTTCGGATGACAAACAATTAAGGATCAAATAGAAACGAGTTTATGAACAGATTGAAAAGATTGACAGGCAAGAAAATGCTTCTGACGGCAATGGCTCTCTGTGCGTTTGGCTTTGCAAAGGCTCAGACGGAGCAGACAACGCAGAATACGCTGACATTGACGTTGGACAAAGCCCTGGAAATAGCGTTGGATGAGAATCCTACGATAAAGGTGGCGGCAGAAGAAATTGCCTTAAAGAAAGTTGCAAGTAAGGAAGCATGGCAGAGCCTGTTACCCGAAGCAAGCCTAAACGGATCATTGGATCACACGATCAAAGCGGCTGAAATGAAACTGAACGATATGTCGTTCAAGATGGGGCAGGATGGTACGAATACCGCCAATGCCGGACTGAGCATTAACCTGCCTTTGTTTGCACCGGCAGTCTACCGGGCCATGTCAATGACAAAGACGGATATCGAACTGGCAGTGGAGAAGTCGCGTGCTTCCGAACTGGATTTGATCAATCAGGTAACCAAGGCTTATTATCAGCTGATGCTTGCACAAGATAGTTATGAAGTGCTTCAAGGCAGCTATAAGTTGGCAGAAGATAATTTCAATGTCGTGAACGCCAAATATCAACAAGGTGCAGTCAGCGAATTTGATAAGATCAGCGCAGAAGTACAGATGCGCAGCATCAAGCCGAATGTCATTTCTGCCGCCAATGCCGTGACGCTGGCAAAACTCCAGTTGAAAGTGTTGATGGGCATTACGGCTGATGTGGATATTAAGACTGACGATAATCTGACAAACTACGAATCAATGCTGTTTGCCAATCAGTTGAAAGAAGAAGATATGAGTCTGGAGAACAATACAACGATGAAGCAGTTCGAGCTGAATATGAAATTGCTCGAAAAGAACGTGAAGTCGCTGAAAACGAACTTCATGCCTACTTTGTCGATGAGCTTCTCTTATCAATATCAGTCTTTGTATAATCCGAACATCAATTTCTTTGATTATACGTGGAGCAACAGTTCGTCTTTGATGTTCAATCTGAGCATTCCTTTGTATAGGGCGAGCAACTTTACGAAGGTAAAATCGGCCCGCATCCAGATGCGCCAGCTTGACTGGAACCGCATCGATACGGAGAGAAAACTGAATATGCAGGTAGTCAGCTACCGTAACAATATGACTGCCAGCTCCGAGCAGGTGGTCAGCAACAAAGAAAACGTGATGCAGGCTGAAAAAGCGGTACAGATTGCCGGAAAACGTTATGAAGTCGGTAAGGGAACCGTGCTTGAACTTAACAGTTCGCAGGTATCACTGACGCAGGCACAACTTACTTACAATCAATCAATCTACGATTACCTGGTAGCTAAGGCTGACCTTGATCAGGTTTTGGGAAAACAATAAAGATAGACAACTAAAATTACAACTAAGGAATATGAAAAAAGGTATCCAATTAGTGGCTCTGCTATTGACAGTAGTAATGAGCTCATGTACGGGTGGAAAAGATAAGGCTGCTGTGAAACAGGAAGACGAGAAGCCCAGAGTAAAAGTGGCTGATGTAACAGCCCGTCCCGTAGATCAGATACAGGATTATACAGCGACGGTAGAAGCTGAAGTAAAGAACAACATTGCTCCTTCGTCACCTGTCCGCATCGACCGGATTCTGGTAGAAGTGGGCGACCGTGTATCCAAAGGCCAGAAGCTGGTGCAGATGGATGCAGCCAACCTCACACAGACGAAACTGCAACTGGACAATCAGAAAATTGAATTTAATCGTATCGACGAACTTTATAAGGTAGGCGGTGCTTCCAAATCAGAGTGGGATGCTGCGAAGATGCAGCTCGATGTGAAGCAGACTGCTTATGATAATCTGGTAGAGAATACGTTTCTGTTGAGCCCGATCAACGGAGTAATCACTGCCCGTAATTACGATAATGGTGATATGTATAGTGGCGGAAGTCCGGTGCTGGTAGTAGAGCAGATCACTCCGGTCAAGCTGATGATCAATGTGTCTGAAACCTACTTCACGAAGGTGAAGAAAGGCGAACCGGTAGATGTGAAGCTGGATGTATATGGCGACGAACTGTTCAAGGGAACTATCAGCCTGATCTATCCGACTATCGACGCAACTACCCGTACTTTCCAGATCGAGATCAAGTTGGACAACAAAGATCAGCGTGTACGTCCGGGAATGTTTGCCCGTGCTACCTTGAACTTCGGTACGGCGGACAACGTTGTAGTGCCCGACTTGGCTATTGTGAAACAGGCAGGTTCCGGCGATCGCTATGTGTACGTTTATAAAGATGGCAAAGTGTCCTACAACAAAGTGGAGTTAGGCAGACGCATGGGTTCGGAGTATGAGCTGAAATCCGGTGTGCCCGATAATTCGCAGGTGGTAGTGGCCGGACAGGCACGTCTGATAAACGGTACGGAAGTAGAGATCGAGAAGTAAAATCACTATTAAACTAATCACTATAAAGAAATGAGTTTATACGAAGGTGCGGTTAAGAAACCGATTATGACCTCCCTCTGCTTTCTGGCAGTGGTGATTTTTGGTCTTTTCTCTTTGTCCAAGTTACCTATCGACTTGTATCCGGACATCGATACAAATACGATCATGGTAATGACCGCATATCCTGGCGCAAGTGCTTCGGATATAGAAAATAACGTTACCCGGCCGCTGGAGAATACCTTGAATGCGGTGAGTAACCTGAAACATATTACCTCTCGTTCTTCCGAGAATATGTCATTGATTACATTGGAATTTGAGTTTGGTAATGATATTGACGTGCTGACGAATGATGTACGTGACAAACTCGACATGGTAAGCTCACAGCTGCCGGATGATGTCGAGAATCCGATCATCTTCAAGTTCAGTACGGACATGATTCCGATTGTATTGCTTTCGGTACAGGCCAATGAGAGCCAGGCCGCGCTTTACAAGATACTGGACGACCGTGTGGTTAACCCGTTGGCACGTATTCCCGGTGTGGGAACGGTGTCTATCAGTGGTGCGCCGCAGCGTGAGATTCAGGTATATTGCGACCCTAACAAACTGGAAGCTTATAACCTGAGCATTGAGACTATCAGCTCTATTATCGGAGCCGAAAACAAGAATATTCCGGGCGGTAACTTCGATATCGGTAGTGAGACGTATGCCCTCCGTGTGGAAGGGGAGTTTGATGATTCCCGCCAGTTGGCAGATATCGTAGTAGGTACGCACAATGGAGCGAATGTCTTCCTGCGTGATGTGGCCCGCATCGTGGATACGGTGGAAGAGCGTGCGCAGGAAACCTATAATAACGGTGTGCAGGGTGCGATGATTGTGGTTCAGAAGCAGTCGGGCGCCAACTCTGTAGAAATTTCCCGTAAGGTAGAAGAAGCGCTTCCGCGTTTGCAGAAGAACCTGCCGAGTGATGTGAAGCTGGGAGTGATTGTCGATACTTCCGATAATATCTTGAATACGATTGACAGTTTGGCAGAGACTGTAATGTATGCCTTGCTGTTCGTTGTGATCGTCGTGTTCCTGTTCCTGGGACGCTGGCGTGCGACATTGATTATCTGTATCACGATTCCGCTTTCGTTGATCGCCTCCTTTATCTATCTGGCGATTACCGGAAATACGATCAACATTATCTCACTGTCGTCTCTGTCTATTGCCATCGGTATGGTGGTGGATGATGCGATTGTGGTACTTGAAAACGTGACGACACATATTGAGCGTGGTTCGGACCCGAAACAGGCAGCAGTACATGGAACGAATGAGGTGGCTATTTCCGTAATTGCTTCTACGCTGACCATGATCGCCGTGTTCTTCCCGTTGACCATGGTAAGCGGTATGTCCGGTGTGCTCTTCAAACAGCTGGGCTGGATGATGTGTGCCATCATGTTTGTGTCTACAGTCGCGGCTCTGTCACTGACCCCGATGCTCTGTTCGCAATTACTTCGCCTGCAGAAGCGGCCGTCGAAGATGTTCAAGCTCTTCTTTACTCCGATAGAGAAAGCGTTGGACGCACTCGATACAGGTTATGCGAAAATGCTGAACTGGGCAGTTCGTCATCGTCCGGTTGTGATTGTGGGATGTATTGCTTTCTTCGTTGTCAGCTTGCTGTGTGCGAAAGGAATCGGTACGGAGTTCTTCCCTGCACAGGATAATGCCCGTATTGCTGTTCAGCTTGAATTGCCGATCGGTACACGAAAAGAGATTGCTCAGGAACTTTCCGAGAAGCTGACTAACCAGTGGCTGACGAAGTATAAAGATATCATGAAGGTATGTAACTATACCGTAGGTCAGGCGGACTCGGATAATACGTGGGCTTCCATGCAGGACAACGGCTCGCACATTATTTCCTTCAACATCAGTCTGGTAGACCCGGGAGATCGTGATATCTCACTGGAAGCAGTCTGTGACGAGATGCGTCAGGACTTGAAAGGTTATCCGGAGTTCAGCAAGGCACAGGTTATTCTGGGAGGTAGTAATACAGGTATGTCTGCTCAGGCAAGTGCCGACTTTGAGATATACGGATACGATATGACGATGACTGATAGCGTAGCAGCCCGTTTGAAACGTGAGTTGCTGACCGTGAAAGGGGTGACCGAGGTGAACATCAGCCGTAGTGACTACCAGCCCGAGTATCAGGTTGATTTCGACCGTGAGAAGCTGGCGATGCACGGACTGAACCTGGCTACAGCCGGTAACTACTTGCGTAATCGTATCAATGGTGCCGTTGCTTCCAAATATCGTGAAGACGGGGATGAGTATGATATCAAAGTGCGCTATGCACCCGAATATCGTACAAGTCTGGAAAGCATCGAGAACATCCTTATTTATAATGCCAAAGGCGAGTCCGTGCGTGTAAAAGATGTCGGAAAGGTAGTCGAACGTTTTGCGCCTCCTACCATTGAGCGTAAAGACCGTGAACGTATCGTGACCGTATCCGCCGTTATCTCCGGTGCTCCGTTGGGTGACGTAGTGGCAGCAGGTAACAAGCTTATTGATAAGATGGATATTCCGGGAGAAATCACGATTCAGATTTCCGGTTCGTACGAAGACCAGCAGGATTCGTTCCGCGACTTGGGAACATTGGGTATCCTGATTGTCATTCTTGTATTCATCGTAATGGCAGCACAGTTCGAGTCTCTGACTTATCCGTTCATTATCATGTTCTCTCTGCCGTTTGCATTTAGTGGAGTCTTGATGGCGTTGTTCTTTACGGGCAGTACGCTGAGTGTAATGAGTTTGCTGGGAGGTATCATGCTGATCGGTATTGTGGTGAAGAACGGTATTGTGCTCATCGACTACATCACGCTCTGTCGAGAGCGGGGTATGGCGGTCATCAACTCTGTGGTGACATCTGGTAAGAGCCGTCTCCGTCCGGTATTGATGACAACAGCCACGACCGTTCTGGGTATGATCCCGATGGCTATCGGTGGCGGACAAGGTTCTGAGATGTGGAGTCCGATGGCGATTGCCGTAATCGGTGGTCTGACGGTATCTACTGTGTTGACACTCGTCCTGATTCCTACGCTGTACTGTGTATTTGCCGGAACAGGTATCAAGAACAGACGTCGTAAACTCCATCGCAAACGCGAACTGGATGTCTACTTCCAGGAACATAAAGATGAAATTATTAAGAAATAACAGAAAAGAAATATGAAATCAGTATTGATAACATTCGATCAGGCGTATTACGAACGGATCATGGCATTGCTCGACCGTCTGAACTGCCGGGGCTTTACATACCTTGAAAAGGTGCAGGGACGTGGCTCAAAGACAGGCGATCCGCACTTCGGTAGTCATGCCTGGCCCAGTATGTGTTCGGCTATCCTTACGGTGGTCGATGACAATAAAGTCGATCCGTTGCTGGATACACTACATAAGATGGACTTGCAGACCGAACAGCTGGGATTACGTGCATTTGTATGGAACATTGAACGAACCATCTAGCGTTCGAACAGTGAATAAATAATCGGAAGGGAGAATCTATAAATAATGTAGATTCTCCCTTCTTTTTTCTTGCTTTTCCCTATCTTTGCAGCCTGAAAACGTCCGGCACCGATGAACTTGTGGTCCGGCACCGATGAGGCCTTCCTTCGGCACCGATGAGGAGGTGGCTCGGCACCGGGTAAAAAACGAGGACTCAATGAGTGCTTATATCTACTTATAAGATGGAGATTATCAAGAACTACCTGAAATATTCGTTATGGCTTGTACTGATCGTGTTTGCAGCACTCTTTGGGTTGCACTGGCTTCCGGCTATAACGATCGACGGACACACGATGAGGCGTGTCGATCTTTTAAGCGATCTTCGCTATCCGAAGCAGGAAGTGGCGGTAGCCGATTCGGATACCATTCCTTTACCTCCTGTCGTAAAGCCGGTTTTTGTCGATACTTGTCGTGCGGGCATGACTTGCATTGAAGATTACGGTGACTCTACCCGTCGCGGTATGGCTTCTTTTTATGAAGCGCTCGACCGTACTTCTTCTTCACATCCGGATCATGACGGGCTGGTACGTATCGCCGTTTTCGGTGATTCATTTATAGAGGCGGATATCTTTACGGCTGATTTACGTGAAATGCTTCAGAAGCGGTTTGGCGGTTGCGGTGTCGGATTTGTCACAATAACTTCGATGACGAGCGGGTATCGTCCTACCGTGCGGCATACTTTCGGCGGGTGGTCCAGTCATGCGGTGACGGACAGTGTGTATTTCGATAAAAAGAAACAGGGTATTTCCGGACATTACTTTATTCCCCGTGAAGGAGCATACGTTGAGTTGAGGGGGCAAAGCAAATATGCTTCGCTGCTTGATACCTGTCAGCAGGCTTCGATTTTCTTCTATAATAAAGATTCCGTTCATCTTACTGCCCGTGTGAATCGGGGGGAGAGTAAGAATTATTCCTTAGCGCCTTCGGGCGATTTGCAGAAGATTTCCGTTGAAGGACGCATCGGCTCTGTCCGGTGGACGGTAGATCGTGCCGATTCTACGCTGTTCTATGGCTTGGCGATGGATGGTAAGAAAGGAATCATTCTTGATAATTTCTCCTTGCGAGGCAGTTCCGGCTTATCGTTGCGGGGGATTCCGCAACAAATGCTGCGTCAGTTTAACGAGCAGCGTCCTTATGATCTGATTATTCTTGAATACGGATTGAATGTGGCTACCGAACGGGGACGCAATTATGATAATTATCAGAAGGGACTGCTCACTTCTATCGAACATCTGAAGAATTGTTTTCCACAGGCGAGTATTTTGCTGTTAAGCGTCGGCGACCGTGATTATAAGACAGAAGACGGTGAACTTCGTACCATGCCGGGAGTCAAGAATCTGATTCGCTATCAGCAGAACATTGCTGCCGAAAGCGGTATCGCTTTCTGGAATATGTTTGAAGCGATGGGAGGCGAAGGCAGTATGGCGAACCTCGTACACGCCAAACCTTCGATGGCGAACTACGATTATACTCATATCAACTTCCGGGGAGGCAAACATCTGGCAGGACTGCTCTATGAAACATTGATATATGGTAAGGAACAATATGACAGGAGGCGTGCTTATGAGCAAGAATAACCTGTTGCTGGGCTTTATCTTGGGACTGATGGGAACATTCTTTCTTCTTTCGGCAGGAAAGGCGCAAGACCGTATCCCTGCCTGTCCTCCACTGGGGAAGACCTTGAAAATGATAAAACCTTTGCGGGAAATGAACTGGGCGAATGATACCATCGCCGTGCAGACTTCTTTTCCTTCCGCTTTCCGCGAAACCGGAAGGAATGAGATAATCGACAGCATTGCCCTGCTGACACCCGTATTTGAACGTCTCCGTCAGGTACGTGCCGGACTTTCCGAAGATACGGTGCGTATTCTCCATATCGGAGACAGTCACGTACGCGGGCACATCTATCCGCAGACTACGGGAACGCTGCTGAAAGAAACCTTTGGTGCTGTCTCTTATACCGATATGGGGGTGAACGGGGCTACCTGTCTGACGTTTACCCATCCGGGACGTATTGCCGATATTGCAGCCATGAAGCCGGAACTGCTGATTCTGTCCTTCGGAACCAACGAAAGCCATAACCGGCGGTATAACGTCAACCTACATTATAATCAGATGGACGAACTAGTCAAACTGTTGCGCGACAGCCTTCCCGATGTCCCTATTCTTCTCACCACGCCTCCGGGTTCTTACGAAAGTTTCCGGCAAAGGCGGCGGAAACGTACGTACGCCATCAATCCCCGGACGGTTACAGCGGCAGAAACAATTCGCCGTTATGCCAAAGATCATCGTCTGCTCGTGTGGGATATGTACGATGTAGTAGGGGGCAAGCGCCGTGCCTGTACCAACTGGACGGAAGCGAAACTGATGCGTCCCGATCATGTGCATTATTTACCTGAGGGATATATCCTGCAAGGAAATTTATTATACCAAGCCATTATTCAAGCTTATAACGATTATGTTTCCCATTGATATTGATTTCAGCCGGTTAAAAGAGGTGCTTACCTACGATCCGCAGGCACCGATGATATTCAGCAGTGGTATCTTCCTTTGGCTGTTTGCCGCCTTTATGATCGTATACACCTTGTTGCAGCGTAAGTATACGGCCCGTATTCTGTTTGTGACGCTTTTCTCTTATTACTTTTATTATAAGAGCAGCGGCACTTACTTTTTCCTGCTGGCGCTGGTCACGGTTTGCGACTTCCTGCTGGCGCAATGGATGGACCGTACCGAAGGACGCTGGAAACGCAAAGGATTGGTGACTCTGAGTCTGGGAGTCAATCTGGGACTTCTTGCTTACTTCAAATATACCAATTTTTTGGGAGGAGTGATTGCCTCGTTGATGGGAGGAGAATTTACGGCGCTTGATATATTCCTGCCCGTAGGTATCTCATTCTTCACTTTCCAGTCATTAAGCTATACCATTGACGTTTACCGGAAAGACATCAAGCCATTGACCAACATACTGGATTACGCGTTTTATGTATCCTTCTTTCCGCAGCTGGTGGCCGGACCGATTGTGCGTGCCCGTGACTTTATTCCGCAAATCCGGAAACCGCTTTTCGTTTCTCAGGAGATGTTCGGGCGGGGGATTTTCCTTATTCTCTCCGGTTTGTTCAAGAAAGCAATCATTTCCGATTATATCAGTGTCAACTTCGTGGAGCGTATCTTTGATAATCCGACTCTTTATTCCGGTGTCGAGAATCTGATGGGAGTATACGGATATGCTTTACAGATTTACTGTGACTTCTCCGGATATAGCGATATGGCTATCGGTATCGCTCTGCTGCTGGGTTTTCATTTTAATCTCAACTTTAATTCTCCTTATAAGTCCGCCTCCATCACTGAATTTTGGCGGCGTTGGCATATCTCATTGTCCAGTTGGTTGCGCGATTACCTGTACATATCCTTGGGAGGAAACCGGAAAGGTAAGTTCCGCCAGTATCTGAATCTGATTATTACCATGTTTCTGGGTGGATTGTGGCACGGAGCTTCCTGGAACTTTGTACTTTGGGGAACATTTCACGGCATCGCTTTGGCGGTGCATAAGATGTGGATGTCCATCATAGGTCGTAAGAAAGGAGAACAAAGTCATGGCTGGCGTCGTGTATTCGGAGTCATTATCACTTTCCACTTTGTCTGTTTCTGCTGGATATTCTTCCGTAATGCCGATTTTCAGAACTCGATGGATATGTTGAGACAGATATTCACCACTTTCCGTCCGCAGCTTTTCCCGCAGTTGATCGAAGGCTACTGGCGCGTGTTTGCTTTGATGCTGCTCGGCTTTCTGCTTCATTTCACTCCGGATAGTTGGGAAAATGCTGCTTGTCGTGGAGTCATTCGCTTGCCGTTCTTAGGGAAAGCTCTGCTGATGGTGGCTCTGATTTATCTGGTCATTCAGATGAAGAGTTCGGAGATTCAGCCGTTTATTTATTTCCAGTTTTAGCTTTCTTTCCACACTGTTATGAGCTAAATGATAGTCAATAGTATCTCCAATGGAGATACTACTGTTTGATTCATTTTTTAACAGTTGTGAACAAATCTCTATGTAATCTGTATTTTAGTCTATGGACGTGTGTGGTATTTTGCGCTAGCTTTGCCACGAACAGATAAATAGACATACTATGAGACATAGAATCCTCTTTTTCTTTTTGGCTTTTATCGGAATAAGCCAGTTCGTGACATCGTCCGATGTCCGTAATAAATATAACTTCAATTCAGACTGGTTGCTTTATGTGGGCGATGTTCCCGAGGCAAAGCAGCCGCGTTTTTCTGATTCGGAGTGGAAGAAAGTGACTTTACCGCATGCCTTCAATGAAGATGAGGCTTTCCGCCTGAGCATTGATGAACTGACCGATACGATTATGTGGTATCGGAAACATTTCCGTCTGCCTGCCGACAGCAAGAATAAGAAAGTTTTTGTAGAGTTTGAAGGAGTCCGTCAAGGGGTGGATTTCTATATAAATGGTCAGAATGTCGGCCTGCACGAGAATGGTGTCATGGCTGTCGGTTTTGATCTGACTCCTTATATTAAGTACGGACAGGAAAATGTAATCGCAGTCCGCATCGACAATGACTGGAATTATAAAGAACGGGCGACGGGCACGAAATACCAGTGGAGCAATAAGAACTTTAATGCCAATTATGGCGGTATCCCCAAAAATGTATGGCTGCACGTCACCGACCGTCTGTATCAGACTTTACCTTTATATAGTAATCTCAAAACGACCGGAGTCTACATCTATGCCGAAGACATCCGTGTGAAATCGCGCAAGGCCATTATCCATGCGGAATCTGAAATCAGAAACGAATATAATCGTGATAAGCACGTTTCCTATCAAGTAGAACTGATAGACCGTGACGGCACATCCGTCCAAACATTCGAAGGAACAAAGGCAGTAGTGAAACCGGGTGAGACAATCACGCTGAAAGCGGCATCCGAAGTGGATAACCTGCATTTCTGGAGCTGGGGATATGGCTACCTGTATACAGTAAAGACAAGCCTGTGGGTAGATGGCAGGAAAGTGGACGAAGTTGCCACCCGCACCGGATTCCGTAAAACGCGCTTCGGTAAAGGAATGATCTGGCTGAATGACCGTGTCATTCAGATGAAGGGCTTTGCCCAGCGGACAAGCAATGAATGGCCGGGAGTCGGGATGAGCGTACCTGCCTGGCTGAGCGATTATAGCAATCATCTGATGGTGGAGGGCAATGCGAACCTCGTGCGTTGGATGCATGTCACTCCGTGGAAACAGGATATCGAGTCGTGCGACCGTGTGGGATTGATTCAGGCTATGCAGGCGGGAGATGCCGAAAAAGATTGTGAAGGACGTCAGTGGGAACAGCGTACGGAATTAATGCGCGACGCCATCATCTATAACCGTAATAATCCGAGTATCTTATTTTATGAATGCGGCAATGAGTCCATCAGTCGTGAACACATGATTGAGATGAAAGCGATACGTGATTTGTACGATCCTCACGGCGGCCGTGCAATCGGTTCCCGTGAAATGCTGGACATCCGCGAAGCGGAATATGGAGGCGAAATGCTGTATATCAATAAGAGTGCGCATCATCCGATGTGGGCAATGGAGTATTGCCGTGACGAGGGATTGCGCAAATACTGGGATGATTATTCCTATCCTTATCACAAGGATGGAGACGGCAGCAATTCTTATAAGTCCACCGTTACCAACAAAGTACAGAAGAAAGTGGATGCCCGTGTCTACAACCGTAATCAGGATTCCTTTACCATCGAAAATATCATTCGCTGGTTCGATTACTGGCGTGAACGTCCGGGAACGGGAGACCGCGTAAGTTCGGGTGGCGTGAAGATAATCTTCTCCGATACCAATACGCACTATCGCGGAGTAGAAAATTATCGTCGTAGCGGAGTAACTGACGCCATGCGTATTCCTAAAGATCCCTTCTTTGCACATCAGGTGATGTGGGACGGCTGGGTAGATACGGAATGTCCTCGCATCTATATCGTCGGTCATTGGAATTATAATGATACGGTACTGAAACCGGTATATGTCGTATCGAGTGCCGATAAAGTAGAATTATTTCTGAATGGTAAGTCTTTGGGCAATGGTGAACGGGATTATCATTTTCTGTATACCTTCAAAGATATCGCTTTCGTACCGGGCAAACTGGAGGCCGTAGGATACGACGAAAAAGGAAAAGAATGTTGCCGTACTCAGTTGCAGACTGCCGGCAAGCCGGAACAGATTCAATTGAGCTTCATCCAGAGTCCCGAAGGATGGAAAGCGGATGGTGCGGATATGGTACTGCTTCAGGTAGAAGTCATGGATAAAGACGGCAACCGTTGCCCGCTGGCAAATGACTTGATACACTTTGAAGTAGAAGGACCTGCCGAATGGCGTGGCGGCATCGCACAAGGAGAAAATAATTATATCCTTTCAAAAGACTTGCCGGTAGAATGCGGTATCAATCGTGCTTTGATCCGTTCGCTCACTACTGCCGGAAACGTCCGTATCACAGCGAAGGCCGACGGATTGAAGCCGGCAGAAATCAGCCTTACTTCCTCACCTGTCGAAGTGAAAAACGGTTTGAGTAACTATATCCCCGGTGATGAACTCGAAGGCAGGCTGACTCGTGGCGAGACTCCGCAGACTCCTTCATACAAGGTCTCAAAAGTGGATGTTGGTATCGTTTCCGCCATTGCCGGAGCCAATAATGAGAGTACAGTCAACAGTTTCGATGATAATGAACTGAGCGAATGGCGGAATGACGGGAAAGCAGCTACCGCATGGATTACCTATAAGTTGGAACGTGCCGCACGGGTGGATGAAGTCTGCATGAAACTGACCGGATGGCGTATGCGCAGTTATCCGCTGGAGATATATGCAGGCAAAGAACTGATATGGAGCGGAGATACGGATGAGAGTCTGGGATACGTCCACTTGGATGTAAAACCGGTACTGACCAATGAAATTACCATCCGGCTGAAAGGTACAAGCAAAGAAGGAGATGCCTTTGGACAAATAGTGGAAGTTGCCGCCCCCGTTGCCAATGAACTGGATTTGTTTAAAGCGAAGGATGGGGACAAGACCGGCCATGAATTGCGTATTGTAGAAATAGAGTTCAAGGAGAACTTGTTGAAATAGTTTTTTAGGGTTTGTATGATTGGTTTTCCAAGGACCGTCCATCGTACTGTCAGTATAGTGACATCATCTGTCTTTTTTGATCAGAATGTGTCTTCTTTACTGGCAGACTGAAGGACGTTGTTCCTTGATTTCAACCTTTGAATTTAGCAATAAGATGGAACATTATTAAAATATTTTCTCTTTCTTTGCAATAACGAAAAACATTGAACCTTATGGATTACCCATTGAATAATCAGCCGGCTACTGATCGCTACGATCGCATGCAATATAAATACTGTGGCAAGAGTGGCTTGCAACTGCCTCTCATCTCTTTAGGATTGTGGCATAACTTCGGTAGCGTAGATAACTTTAGTGTAGCGACCGACATGATTAAATATGCCTTCGACCATGGCATCACCCATTTCGATCTTGCTAATAACTATGGCCCTGTGCCGGGAAGTGCCGAAACTAATTTCGGACGGATTCTCAAAGAAAACTTCCGGGGATACCGGGATGAGATGATAATCTCCTCCAAAGCCGGACATGATATGTGGGCAGGACCTTATGGCGGTAACAGTTCCCGCAAAAACCTGATGGCAAGCATCGATCAGAGTCTGCGCCGGACAGGGCTGGAGTATTTTGATATCTTCTATAGTCATCGCTATGACGGAGTCACTCCGGTAGAAGAAACCATTCAAACGTTGATTGATATTGTAAAGCAAGGAAAAGCTCTGTATATCGGAATCTCAAAATATCCTCCTCAGCAAGCGCGGATTGCCTATGAAATGATGACAAAAGCAGGCGTTCCTTGTCTTATCAGCCAGTATCGTTATAGTATGTTCGACCGTGCGGTTGAGGCTGAAAGCCTTCCTTTGGCTGCCGAATACGGTTCCGGCTTTATCGCCTTTTCTCCTTTGGCGCAAGGATTACTGACGGATAAATATCTGAATGGCATCCCCGAAGGCTCACGCGCGGCACGTCCTTCCACTTTTCTGCAACGCTCGCAAGTGACGCCTGAAAAGGTGGAGGCTGCCCGACAATTGAATGAAATCGCCCGTCACCGTGGACAGACGCTGGCAGAAATGGCTTTGGCATGGGTGCTGAGAGACGAACGGATGACATCGGTCATAGTAGGAGCGAGCTCAGTGAATCAGCTGGCAGACAATTTGCAGGCTTTAAACCAGTTGGGATTTACTGCTGAAGAATTAAACGGGATAGAACGAATTTTGTGTAAAGTCTGATGGCTCTATTGGGATAATTGGACTGTCATTTGCTGAGAGTGATTAAAAGATTATTAATCATAATTGGCGCACTAAACTTATTTTTTTATACATTTGCAACGGACTCTTCCGCAGAAAGCCTCCGGGTGGTGGGGGAGCCGTGTATATAGAGAAGACGTTTACAAGCGTTTGTCTTTCGTGTTTCAGAACTTCGCAAACTTTGACCACCGGAATGACGAATAGCAACTAAGACGTCCTCCTGATGTGTATTTATATACATCCGTGCCTCTTTTTGAGAAAACAAAGGGAGGTTACGGGTGTTGTACATATCGGCGTGGGCTTTCTGCGTTGTTCGTTCTCGGTGGTGGGCATTGCGAAGGCCTTGAACATGGAACGGACGAAGGTAAGATTCCCACGCTTTTTTATATATTCCTTTCATCTTACATTTATCCGTTTACCCGGTGGGAGTCAGGGGGACACTCATAGGAAGATTGGGCATGATTCATGCGGGACAGCTTATCGAACGTACGCTTCACGAACAGGGACGCACAGTTACCTGGTTCGCCGGACAGTTATGCTGTACACGTCCCAATATATACAAGATATTCAAGAAGGAAAATATCGACATCCATCTTCTTTGGCGCATTTCGTGCATACTCGATCATGATTTCTTCCGCGATTTATCCGATAACATCCGTATCGGTACTTCTTCATGTGTATCCAAATAAGATACATTTCTGTATCCTATTCGGAACTATGATTTCTCCTGCTGGTATACTCCTTTCGCATACCTTTGCGGCATATTAACATAAAATCACAAAAGAATATGAAAAAGCTGATTCTAATTATGATGCTGGTTTTCGGTTGTGTCATTGGGACGTATGCGCAAAAGACTGTCTTTAAGTTTCGTGATGCGCAGGCACGTGCCGGAGATGCAGTAACCGAAGTTTGTGTAAAGCCTACAGTTGTAGAGGTGAAAATTCTTGAAGAGAAAGGACGAATAAAGGATGTATGGACACTGAGCAGAGAAGAGGTGGAAGTTGCCATGAAGGGTGAGCTTGATAACATCCGTGCATGGGGAACTTATTTGTCCACTATCAAGAACGATTGTGATGTAATCATGGGAGCCACTTTTAAGATAGAGGATGATGAAAAGTCGGGAGGATATACGGTTACGGTCGTAGGTTATCCGGGCGTGTTCACCAACTGGCATACTGCCACGACAGAAGATTACGAATGGATACGTATCCAGAAACTTTCGGGTGCCGATGATAGAACCAAAATAGCACCTGTCATAAAGAACAAGAATTAATAACCAAAAAACATAGACAATAATGAAAAAAGTATTATCAATTGTTGCTGCGCTTTTGTTGTGCGTAGGAACACAGGCACAGATTGTATCATCCAGAAGTGCAATCGTCAAGACTCAAAAGCAAGCGAGTAACACACAATGGTTCCTGCGTGCAGGCCTGAACATCATGAACCTCAACGGTGACGGAGTTGAAGCGGATTCAAACATTGGCTACAATGCTACATTCGGCTATCAAAAGCCTATGGGCGGTGCCGGAGCATATTGGGGAATGGAATTCGGCCTCGGTTCCCGTGGGTTTAAAGCCGATGAAATGAAATGTATCGCACACAATATTCAATATTCACCGTTCACTTTCGGATGGAAAATTGGAGTAGCGGACAATCTTAGCATCGATCCGCATCTGGGTGTTTTTGCCAGTTATGACTATACCAGCAAAATGAAAGAAAGTGGTGAAAGCATCAGCTGGGGAGATTTTGCAGATTATCTGGAAGTGGATTACAATCATTTCGATGCCGGTATGAATATTGGCGTAGGACTGTGGTATGACCGTTTCAATCTGGATTTCACTTATCAGCGTGGATTCATTGACGTATTTTCCGATCTCGATGGAATCAAGACTAGTAACTTTATGATCCGTCTGGGGATTGCTTTCTAATTGAGACACATATTTTAATCATATAAATTTCAGCATTTGCGCTCTTTTCTTTTGATGGAAAAGACGTGAATGCTGTTTTCTTAAACATAGCGGCGTATGATAACAAGACTGAGACTTTGGGTAATTGTATTTTTATTGGGTGGAGTACTGCCCTCTTTGATTGCACAAACTTTTACTGAACAAAAGAATACTTATCCGCTCAGTGCGGACGGCAGCAAATATGTAGTCAACGGATTTATTCCTTTCAGTCCGATGATCGATGAAAGTATTTATGCTAATGCTCTGTTGTGGACTATTAAAAACGTTTGCTCTGCACAGCGTGACGGAATAACAGAAGTAAGCATTCCTGCCAAGAGTTTTAGTTGTGACTTGGTGCTTACTTCCCAGGCGGATGCCAAACAAAAGAATACGTACTATTGTACGGCCCAATTTCAGGTAAAAGATGGGAAGCTGGTCTATTATCTTTCCAATATTCAGATAGAATCATCGGTGGTTATAATGAAGAAAGTCACTCCGATGGAAAAACTACAACCTGAGAAGAAGCCTTCTCACAAGGAAACTATGGATGACTTTGTGCAAATAGAATCGCAGATGCTGAACAAACTGTTTGATTTTGTCAGCACAAACCAGCTTTCTCCTATCACCCATTGGAATGAAATAAATATCGGCAAACCGGTAAAGGGGATGACAGAAGATGAATGCCTGCTGGCTTTTGGCAAACCACAAACAATCTCAGAATCAAATGGTGAAGTGCAATGGATGTATTCCAGCTCTTTCTATCTTTTTTTCAAAAACGGGTGCGTGGAAACGATTATAAAATAAAGAAAAGAAGTAATCCCGAAATTGCTTCTCGTGTCTTATCATCTTTCTATTGATCGGCTATTGTGTATGTCTTTGGTAAGAGGAAGTCAGTGTGTGTGATAAAATGATCTGAAAAGTAGTGAAGATTTACTAGAAATTCTATCGCCCTTATGATGAACTTGAACTTGGGGAGTTGTGATTTGTTGTTGATGTTTATTGTTTTAGTGATAGTTCCTGTTTTTTTTAATTTAAAACATTGATAATAAGCTTATTGTTTTTTTATTTGGTGGTAATATATCTGTGATTGTGTATGAATATGTATAGTATTTAAGCTTGCTATTACTAGTTGAAAGGATAATAAAAGTGTTGGGTGTTTGAGACTTTCTTTCGATATCTTGTTGTTATATATTTGTACACATTGACTCTTTGTTTATCTTAAAGCGGAACTTATATTTGAGATAAACAAAGGTTCTATTTGAAATGAACAGACATTTTGCTTTATGCTTTCTCCACAGTAATTCAACGCGACTTTTGCTCTCATGCCCTAACAGATTGTCTGTATGCCTTTATTCATCGTAGTTTCAGGTATGGCAGCAATTGTGGTAGCAGGTATGAGAGCAAGTGTTTGCTCTCACTCTTCCATGTATCATTATCTGTCATTTGTTTGATGTTGTCGTTTGATTTACAGTGTGTTAATGTCTGAGGTGTCAATTCTTAACGATTGATATTTCAGACATTAATAATTGATAAATCATCCTTTAATAGTTGATAACTCC
>NZ_GG774705.1:0-4258 GCF_000162515.1 Bacteroides sp. 1_1_14
GCCGACCATGGAGGCGATGATAAACCTGCGGGCAAACCTGCTGCAGGAGTTGAAAAGTGAGGAGGAGCAAAAAAGTTGTTATATGCGGGAGGCCCTGAATTATCTTCACAAGTTTTGGAATGAGGCCTTCACTTATATAAAGGACGGCCGTTATCCGATCTCGAACAATCTGGCGGAACGGGCGGTGCGTCCCTTTACCACCAAACGGAAGAACTCCCTGCACTTCGGAAGTGACGAGGGAGCGGAGATTGCCGCTGTATACCATAGCATAATCAGCACGGTGAAGCTGCAAGGCAGGTCCGCATGGGATTATCTTGGTAAATTTTTTACCGGAATTTTTAACGGTTGCAGAGATTTTTTGAGTCTGACACCACAAAATATAGACTTGGCAGTATGCCAATAGTTAAAAAACAATCGAATTTAATAGCAATTTTTGTGAGGCATCCATTCTGATGCCTTATAAAAAGGGTACGCTCTAAATTGAGTATTAACAAAATGCCATTGAGGCATTAGTCAAATTCTATCAGGATAATGCCATTAAGATGATGCTTTTCAAAGGATACGGTTATTGGTCAACAACTAATTTATAGACCTGTAAGAGAGATTAACATCTACCCTGGGCACTTATGGTAATTGGGCGGTCAAATGTTCAGAATAGGTTTGGAGTTGAAGTAGAGTCTGGTCACGAACATCACACAAACTTTAATTATAAAGGTATAATGGTGGAGAACTATTACGACTTCATCAAGAGTTAGGTTCACCGTGATGCTCTAGCTATTGAGGCAAAGCTGAAAGAGTTCGTAGATAAGAAAATTTTTGTTTGTACCATTTCGGATATGTATCTTCTATCAGTAGACTTTAACGTTATTTTTCTGATTCGCCACCTTGGACAGCACTTGGCAGGAGAGTATATAACTCTTCGCTAACTGTTGGATTGGGGGGCTTGTAGGCTGATGGCGATAAGGTTAATTGGAAAGAGATAGTGTCTATTTGAAAGAGATGAGAAGTTGGTCATTCTTTAATCAGATAAATGTGGTTTGCGAGAACTATTTGGACATAAAGTTTTCTGATAGCGTTCCTGCCATCAAACGAAATAAGGATTTAGAGACTCGCATCACAGAAGACGTCCTTCATTCAGAGTTCTGCGAGGAGAAGCAAGTGACACTTTTTCAGTCCTTAGGTTCAATGTAAAAGGATGGTGGAACAATCGATGGGAACATCTTCTCATCTATAGCGAATGGTGGCTACTTGTGTTTCTTACTCTACTTTTATAGCGAATGGTGGCTACTTGTGTTTCTTACTCTACTTTGGGGCTACCTTAGGAGGTTCGAAACAATCAAAGATTAAAATGGACTACTTCAACAGAAAACATATTACCCCTCACCGAATTCACTTACGATACAAAGATCCTGAAACGGATATGCTGGATTGGCGATTGAGATTTATCTTCTTCGTGAAATGGCATCCATACCCTCAGACAGCTTTTAACCACGAGAAAAAATTCTTCAAAGGTCACTTTCTCTGCAATGATAAAGCTATCACTAACATGACGCTTTTCCTGAATTGCGTTCATCTTGATTGGAAGGAATAATTTGAAAATAATATACGATTATGAACATATATTTAACTTATGTAATCATCTTTGTGATACTATTAACTCTTGAGTTAGCATACTTCAAGATTGCTGATAAATTTAATATTATCGATAAACCTAATCAGAGATCGAGCCACTCTATCATCGTACTTCGTGGAGGAGGTGTTATATTTCTGGTTGGTGCATGGATATGGAGCGTATTCTTTGGCTTTCAGTACCCATGGATTCTGTTGGGCTTGACATTGGTGGCTGGCATTAGCTTTATTGATGATATCCATTCGTTGCCTGATAGTTTGCGACTGGTGGTGCAGTTTATAGCTGCTGGCTTGGTATTCTATGAGTTAGGTATGTTGAATGCTACTTGGTTTGAAAAGTTTGGTGTACTGCTGGGTGGTCTGTTTGTACTACTGGCATTAATCGTTTATGTTGGTGCAACGAATGTAATAAATTTTATGGATGGCATCAATGGTATTACGGCAGGATATTCGTTAGCGGTATTGATTCCATTAGCATTGTTAAATATGGATATAGGATTTGTGGAGCAAAGTCTGATTGTCTCTACAATTCTTGCATCATTGGTATTTTGTGTATTCAACTTCCGACCGAAAGGCAAGGCGAAATGCTTTGCCGGGGATGTAGGTTCTATTGGTATTGCTTTTATTATGTTGTTTTTGTTAGGCAATGTGACTATCAAGACCGGTGATATTACTTGGCTGATATTCCTGTTGGTATATGGCGTAGACGGTTGTCTGACTATTACCCATCGTATTATGCTGCATGAAAACTTGGGAGAGGCACATCGTAAACATGCTTATCAGATCATGGCGAATGAACTGAATATTGGGCATGTAAAGGTGGCGACCCTGTATGTGTTGCTTCAGTTGGTTATATCACTGGGTTTTATATACCTGTGTCCGAATACGGTTGTTGCTCACTGGATTTACCTCGTCTTTGCCATTGTAATTCTTGCTGTGGCTTATGTGTTGTTTATGTTGAAATATTATCATTTACATGAAGAGTATTTGGCATCTCTTGAAAATACTGACTTATGATACAGATAGACCAAAAACTGATTTCTGAACTATTCGATAAGGCGTTGGGTAATTCACGTCTTCGTATGAATTATGACCTACGTACAAATTCTAACGATGGTGGTCAGCGTATGTTGAATGCTTTGATACCCGGAACAGATGTGCCAATCCATCATCATCCACACAGCAATGAGAATGTCATTCTCCTATGTGGTGACTTGATAGAGATATTGTATGATGGAGAGGGTAATGAAATAGAGCGTGTTCACCTCGATCCAACGACCGGTAAATTCGGTTGCGTAGTACCTGCAGGCGCATGGCACACTGTTGAAGTACTTGAACCGTCAGTCATCTATGAAGCAAAAGACGGTAAATATGGAGAGGATGGAAGCGAAACTTTTGATGAGTATATACTCAAGAACTCATCTGAATTATCAGAAGCATTTACTTTTTCAAACTCTTTTGGTGACCTCAAGAAGAACATTGAGTGCCTTATTAGTATGGAGCGTCAGTCAGGTTCCATGGATGCAATCTCTCCTCTCTACGTTTCTCACATGTTAAATGTGCCTCTTGAACAGGTGGAGTCTGTAATGAAAGAGACAGGAATATACTAATATCATAACCAATGAATCTCATCTACATTTCCCATAAAGATGCAATGAGCGTTATATCGTTTATATATCGTAGTTGTCTGAATCAGGTCTATAAAGAGTAACTTTTCCAGATTGTGACTTTTCTCGGTGTGTTCGTCAGTAAGTCTGCGAACAAAACTTCCATGATTTGGAAAATCGGCTTCTATGTTAAATCAAATTGGGCAACCCTATTGGAACAATGACAAAATACTCTGTGTCATCTGATCTTGTGGAGGCTGTTCGTGAACTACACTATAATTCTCAAGCCTGAGTGTTCAGGGTATCTCGCAAATTTGTTATGAAGGGGGATATATGGGGAATATGTTTCTAGAGCGTTTAGAGGAGAGTTATGGAAACAATTGTCTCGATGGTAATAAGGTTGACCTTGACACCTTTGGATGGGGGACTATGCTCTCAATGACTTTGACAATGCTGTTTCGGACCTTAACTATAACGGTCCCATGACCTTTCTTGATGTCGCAAGGAGGTTGTAATAGTTCGGGAGGCGGGAAGGGAATCAGCCTTCCAATAGCCGGATGTCAGACCACGAATAACGTTAATTGCGAGTTAATGGCAGAAAAGAATGATCAAGACTTTATTGCCTTTTGTGATGAGTTAAGAACATATCTCTCTGAAAACTATCATTTCTTGAATAAGTATATCAGACTCTTGAACAAGATAAAATTTGTCTGTTGGAAAATAAACTAGGATATGTTGGAGGAGTGGAAGATATTTCTCGAAATAGAGGGCATGGGGATATACATGAGTATACCAGAAGTAGAAAAAAGAAGGTGCAATAAGATCAAAAGATGCTTTGCTCGCAGTTTGTTTGATTATGATATAAAAGAAGTGAAAAATACTCGATAATTCAGATCTGTATGTTGTATTGGCCGAGACAAAAGTGGGGCTATGTAGGTTTTGTCTACTAAGCGGTTCTTTGTGTAGAACTGAATAAAGATATTGTATATACTATAAATAAATATTAATGAAATAAAATGAAA
>NZ_GG774705.1:4405-58867 GCF_000162515.1 Bacteroides sp. 1_1_14
GTTAATTGCGAGTTAATGGACAGAAAAGAATGATCAAGACTTTATTGCCTTTTGTGATGAGTTAAGAACATATCTCTCTGAAAACTATCATTTCTTGAATAAGTATATCAGACTCTTGAACAAGATAAAATTTGTCTGTTGGAAAATAAACTAGGATATGTTGGAGGAGTGGAAGATATTTCTCGAAATAGAGGGCATGGGGATATACATGAGTATACCAGAAGTAGAAAAAGAAGGTGCAATAAGATCAAAAGATGCTTTGCTCGCAGTTTGTTTGATTATGATATAAAAGAAGTGAAAAATACTCGATAATTCAGATCTGTATGTTGTATTGGCCGAGCAAAATGGGGCTATGAGGTTTTGTCTACTAAGCGGTCTTTGTGTAGAACTGATAAAGATATTGTATATACTATAAATAAATATTAATGAATAAAATGAAAAAGGTTGCTTTAATCTCAGGAATCACCGGTCAGGATGGTTCATTTTTAGCCGAGTTTCTAATAGAAAAAGGATATGAAGTCCATGGTATCCTTCGTCGTTCTTCTTCTTTTAACACCGCGCGTATCGAACATCTTTATTTAGATGAGTGGGTACGTGACATGAAAAAGGACCGTCTGGTCAATCTTCATTATGGAGATATGACAGATTCTAGTTCCTTGATCCGTATAATCCAGCAGATACAGCCGGATGAAATTTATAATCTGGCTGCACAAAGTCATGTGAAAGTATCTTTTGACGTACCTGAATATACAGCCGAAGCGGATGCTATCGGTACGCTCCGCATGCTGGAAGCTGTCCGTATCCTTGGAATGGAAAAGAAAACACGCATTTATCAGGCTTCTACTTCCGAACTATTCGGTTTGGTACAGGAAGTTCCGCAGAAGGAAACTACTCCATTCTATCCCCGTTCCCCATATGGAGTAGCCAAGCAATACGGTTTCTGGATCACCAAGAATTATCGTGAAAGCTATGGCATGTATGCTGTCAACGGAATTTTGTTTAATCATGAAAGTGAACGTAGAGGCGAGACTTTCGTAACTCGTAAGATCACATTGGCCGCTGCCCGTATTGCACAAGGGCTTCAGGACAAACTTTATTTGGGAAACTTAAACTCACTTCGTGACTGGGGATATGCTAGGGACTATGTTGAATGCATGTGGTTGATCCTCCAGTATGATACTCCTGAAGATTTTGTAATTGCTACGGGAGAATACCACACTGTACGTGAATTTACGACACTGGCTTTCAAAGAAGTTGGCATTGAACTTCGTTGGGACGGTGAAGGTGTGGATGAGAAAGGTATTGATGTATCGACGGGAAAAGTTCTGGTTGAAGTCGATTCTAAATATTTCCGTCCTGCTGAAGTAGAGCAGTTACTGGGTGATCCTACGAAAGCCCGTACGTTACTTGGCTGGAATCCCACTAAGACTTCTTTCCCCGAACTGGTGAAAATCATGGTATCGCATGATATGAAGTTTGTGAAGAAGCTTCACATGAAAGAACTGATGAATAAATAGAGAAGAATAAGAATGGATAAGAATATGAAAATCTATGTAGCGGGCCACCATGGTTTGGTGGGTTCCGCTATCTGGAATAATTTACAAGGTCGTGGTTACACAAATCTTGTAGGACGCTCCCATAAAGAGCTGGACCTTCTTGATGGCATAGCCGTAAAACAATTTTTTGATGAAGAACAGCCTGATGCTGTTGTCCTAGCTGCTGCGCATGTCGGTGGTATTATGGCAAACTTGCAGTATCGTGCCGATTTTATTTATCAGAACCTTCAGATTCAACAGAATGTGATAGGGGAAAGTTTCCGTCATAACGTACAGAAACTGCTTTTTCTAGGCAGTACCTGTATCTATCCTCGCGATGCCGCACAGCCGATGAAGGAAGATGCTTTGCTGACTTCTCCTTTGGAATATACGAACGAGCCTTATGCCATTGCCAAGATTGCTGGTTTGAAGATGTGTGAAAGCTTTAATCTTCAGTATGGTACGAACTATATTGCTGTGATGCCTACCAACCTTTATGGTCCGAATGATAATTTTCATTTGGAAAACAGTCATGTCCTCCCTGCTATGATTCGTAAGATTCATCTGGCAAAATGTTTAAATGAAGTTGACTGGGAAGCAGTTCGCAGAGACCTTGACTTGCGTCCTGTGGAAGGTGTGAGTGGCAGTAATTCTGATACTGAAATATTGGATAAACTGGCTAAGTTTGGCATTACTCCTGAGTCTGTAACTCTTTGGGGTACCGGTACACCTATGCGTGAGTTTTTGTGGAGCGAAGAGATGGCTGATGCGAGTGTTCATGTATTGTTGAACGTTGATTTCAAGGATACCTACAGGGAGGGTAGCAAAGACATCCGTAACTGTCATATCAATGTGGGTACAGGCAAGGAAGTCAGTATCCGTGAAGTTGCCGGGATGATCATGAAGGAAGTTCAGTTTAAGGGCGATTTGCGTTGGGATAGTTCTAAGCCTGACGGTACGATACGTAAGTTGACAGATGTATCGAAGTTACACAGTTTAGGCTGGCATCATAAGATTGAGATTGATGAAGGAATTGAGCGCCTTTATGAATGGTATTTGAAAGGTGTCTAAATTTATAATTTATATATTATGGAAAAATTAAACGGAAAGAATGTTTTAATACTGTTGTTGATTTTGCTTCTTACAGCTTGTCAGTCTTACAAAAAGGTACCTTACTTGCAGGATGCTGAAGTCGTTTTGTACAGTACTCAGAATGAGCAATTATATGATGCTAAAATCATGCCCAAAGACTTGTTAACTATTGTAGTGTCATGTACCAGTCCTGAATTGGCGGCACCTTTCAACCTGACGGTGGCTACGCAGAATAATGCTGCTTTGAATTATACGACTACTCAGCCTGTTCTGCAGCAATATTTGGTGGATAATGACGGTAATATTAACTTTCCGGTACTGGGCGAACTTCATGTGGGTGGATTGACAAAGAAGGCGACTGAACAGATGATTGTGGAAAAATTGAAACCTTATATAAAGGAAACGCCTATTGTAACGGTACGTATGGTGAATTATAAGATTTCCGTGATTGGTGAGGTTGCCCGTCCCGGTACATTTACGATTTCCAATGAAAAGGTGAATATCCTGGAGGCTTTGGCTATGGCAGGTGATATGACCGTTTATGGTCTGCGTGATGATGTGAAATTAATACGGGAGAATGCTAATGGCAAGCAGGAAATTATTCCATTGGACTTGAATAAGGCAGAGACTATTCTTTCTCCTTATTACTATTTGCAGCAGAATGATATTATTTACGTAACTCCTAATAAGGCAAAAGCCCGAAATTCAGACGTGGGAAATAGTACAAGCTTATGGTTCTCTGCTACTTCGATCCTTGTTTCTATTGCCAGTTTGTTGTTTAATATCCTGAAATAAAGAAAGAGTTATGAAAGAAGCAAATCAAAACAGTAAGGAACGTGAAATAGCTGAGGAACAGATCGATTTCCGGGCACTGCTTTTTAAATATATCATCCACTGGCCCTGGTTTGTAGGAGCGGTACTGCTCTGTTTGGTTGGTGCCTGGGGTTATTTGCATTGGGCTACGCCAATTTATAATATTTCAGCCACTGTTCTTATGAAAGATGAGAAGAAGGGCGGAGGTGCAGGACTTTCTTCGGAATTGGAGGATATGGGGTTAAGCGGCCTGATGACATCTTCTAAAAACATTGATAACGAGTTGGAAGTTCTGCGTTCGAAAACCTTGGTAAAAGAAGTCGTTAATCAGTTGGGACTGTATATTACCTATAAAGATGAGGATGAGTTTCCTGCTAAAGGTTTATATAAGACATCTCCGGTCCAAGTGAGTCTGACATCTCAGGAGGCTGAAAAACTGAATACTTCGATGGTAGTAGAAATGACCTTACAGCCTGAAGGGGGTATGGACGTAAATGTGACTATAGGTGAGAAAGGCTATCAGAAGCATTTTGAAAAGCTGCCTGCTATCTTCCCGACAGATGAAGGTACGCTGGCTTTCTTTCAGGTAGCTGATTCGGTAACCTTGCAGGATGGAACGAAAGTTCCTCGGATAGAGAAGAACGTACGTCATATAACTGCGACAATAAGCAAACCGATGAGAGTGGCAAGAGGCTATTGTAACAGCCTGTCTATTGCCCCCACTTCCAAGACTACTTCCGTAGCCGTAATCTCGTTGAAGAACTCCAGTTTGCAGCGTGGTCAGGACTTTATCAACCAGTTGCTTGAAATGTATAATCGTAATACGAACAATGATAAGAACGAGATCGCCCAGAAGACAGCAGAGTTTATCGATGAACGTATTGGCATTATTTCAAAAGAATTAGGTAGTACGGAAGCTAATCTGGAGACTTTCAAGCGTGATGCGGGTATCACGGATTTGACAAGCGAAGCCCAGATCGCCTTGGCCGGTAATGCTGAATATGAAAAAAAGAGTGTGGAGAACCGTACTCAAATCAGTCTGGTAAATGATTTGCGTAAATACTTGAGAGGCAATGAATACGAAGTATTGCCGAGTAATGTAGGTTTGCAGGATGCTGCCTTGATTGGTGCTATTGAACGTTATAACGAAATGCTTATTGAGCGTAAACGCCTGTTGCGTACATCAACAGAGAGCAACCCTACGATTGTGAATTTGGATACGAGTATCCGTGCCATGAAAGCCAATGTACAGGCTATCCTTGAAGGAACCTTGCAGGGGTTGATGATTACCAAAGAGAGCCTTGACCGTGAAGCGAGCCGCTATTCCCGTCGTATCAGTAACGCTCCGGGACAGGAACGTGCTTATGTAAGTATTGCCCGTCAGCAGGAGATTAAAGCCGGATTGTATCTGATGTTGTTACAGAAACGTGAAGAGAATGCGATTGCACTTGCTGCTACTGCCAATAATGCGAAGATTATTGATGAAGCGATAGCTGACGATATTCCGGTATCTCCTAAACGCTCTATGATCTATTTGATTGCATTGGTACTTGGTGTTGGAATTCCGGTTGGTATCATCTATTTAATTGAACTGACAAAATTCAAGATCGAAGGTCGTGCCGATGTAGAGAAACTGACAAGTGTTCCTATTGTCGGTGATATTCCATTGACTGATGAGAAGAATGATAAGAATGGTTCCATTGCTGTCTTCGAGAACAAGAATAATCTGATGAGTGAAACTTTCCGTAATATTCGGACCAATCTTCAGTTTATGCTCGATAATGATCAGAAGGTGATTCTTGTGACTTCAACTGTCAGTGGCGAAGGAAAATCATTCGTTTCATCGAACCTGGCTATCAGTCTTTCTCTTTTGGGAAAGAAGGTGGTGATTGTCGGGCTTGATATTCGTAAGCCGGGATTGAATAAAGTATTCCAGCTCTCTAATAAGGAGAAAGGTATTACTCAGTATCTTTCCAATCCTGAAATGGATTTGATGGAACTTGTTCAACCTTCTGATGTGAATAAGAATCTGTTTATTCTTCCGGGTGGTACTGTTCCTCCTAATCCAACAGAATTGTTAGCTCGTAACGGACTGGACAGAGCGATAGAAACCTTGAAGAAGAACTTCGATTATGTCATCCTTGATACTGCTCCTATCGGCATGGTAACGGATACCTTATTAATAGGTCGTGTAGCAGACTTGTCAGTTTACGTATGCCGTGCTGACTACACTCATAAGGCAGAATATACATTGATCAATGAACTGTCTTTTGAGAAGAAGCTGCCTAATCTTTGTACCGTCATCAACGGCGTAGACCTGAAGAAGCGAAAATACGGTTATTACTACGGCTACGGTAAGTATGGCAAACACTACGGTTATGGTAAACGTTATGGTTACGGCTATGGATATGGTCAAGATACAAAAAGATAAATATCTGAATATCTATGAATTATAACTTTTTTCAGAAAAAGAGCCCCGCAAGGGGCTTTTCTTTTTGTTATCTGAAATAAAAGCCTCACCTTTGCATTGTTGATCAACAAAACGTGAATAAAATAACTTGAATTTAAATCTTTAAAAAAACGTATTATGAGTGTAATTTACAAAGTTGTTACGCGACCATCTGACCCGCGTGTTCCCAATTCTCCCAAGAAATATTATCCGCATCTGATCACTTTAGGTCAGTCTGTCAATCTGAAATATATTGCGCAGAAAATGCAGGGCTATTCTTCTTTATCTATCGGTGATATCAAGAGTGTGATTCAGAATTTTGTGGAGAAAATGAAAGAGCAACTTCTGGAAGGTAAGTCTGTGAATATCGAAGGCTTGGGGGTATTTATGCTGACTGCTTGTTCGAAAGGAGCGGATGCAGCGAAAGATGTCAATGCTAAAAGTGTGGATAGCGTGCGCATCTTCTTTCAGGCGAATAAGGAACTGCGTATCACGAAGACGGCTACCCGTGCAGATGAAAAACTGGATTTGATCAGTTTGGATGAATATCTGAAGAAGTTGAATGCCTCTGTGACTCCGAATGATCCGGATGATGGTGAAAATGGCGGTGGTGGAAATGAAGGAGGAGGAGATGAGGAAGCTCCGGATCCGACTGTATAATCTGAAAAGCTTAAAAAAGAAAGGAGGAAAAATCTATGAAGAAAACTTGGAGTGTAGTTTTGAAAGTAATCATTGCTGTAGCCGGTGCGATTGCCGGAGTACTGGGAGTACAGGCTGCATCATTGTAAGCAGCATTCAGTAAATAAAGTAATTGGTTAGATAAGACAGGCAGGCGGGAAGAACTTTCCCGCCTGCTTTGTTGTATGCTAAAATATCAAATAGTTGGCGTTACTTTTTCGTGTGCGATAACGAAAACACAAAAAATAACATTTTATTATGTAGAAAAAAATGAGGGAATGCTTCGTAGTTCACAAATAATGATTAAATTTGCCGCGATTTGTAATGTTGAGTTTGCAAAATGACGAATAATACTATAAAGCATCTAGGTATTGTGGAAAACATACAGGGTTCTCATCTGTCGGTGAGAATCGTTCAGACGTCGGCTTGTGCGGCTTGTAGCGCAAAAGGCCACTGTTCTTCGGCGGATAGTAAAGACAAAGTCATAGATATAACGGATGTTACAGCTGCTTCCTATCAGGTAGGAGAGCGGGTGATGGTGATCGGCGAAACGTCGATGGGCATGATGGCTGTAACCCTTGCATTCATAATTCCTTTTGTACTTCTGATTGTTTCCCTGTTCGCATGGATGGCGTTGATAGGGAATGAACTGTATGCGGCTCTTCTTTCTCTGGCAGTTCTTATTCCTTATTATTTCGTATTGTGGCTCAATAAAACGCGAATGAAACAACATTTTTCATTTACTATAAAACCAATAAATAACTAAAACATTATGAATTTGATTCTGATTGCAGTGATTTCATTGGGAGCTATAGCGCTCGTGCTGGCCGCTATTCTTTATGTAGCTTCCAAGAAATTTGCCGTGTATGAAGACCCGCGGATTGCCCAGGTGGGGGAAGTGTTGCCCCAGGCAAACTGTGGTGGATGTGGCTATCCTGGTTGTAGCGGATTTGCCGATGCTTGCGTCAAAGCCGGTTCGCTGGATGGTAAATTCTGCCCTGTAGGCGGTCAGCCTGTCATGGCACAAATTGCTGATATTCTCGGACTGGCAGCTACTGAAGCTGAACCGATGGTAGCAGTAGTAAGATGTAACGGAAGCTGTGCCAATCGTCCGCGTATTAATCAATACGATGGTGCGAAGAGTTGCGCTATTGCCGCTTCATTGTATGGTGGAGAAACAGGTTGTAGCTACGGATGCCTCGGATGTGGCGACTGTGTGGCTGCCTGCCAGTTTGACGCTATCCACATGAATCCTGAAACGGGACTTCCGGAAGTGGATGAAGCCAAATGTACAGCTTGTGGCGCTTGTGTGAAGGCTTGTCCGAAGGCGATCATCGAGATTCGTCCGCAAGGCAAGAAATCACGCCGTGTGTACATCTCTTGTGTGAACAAAGACAAGGGAGCCGTAGCACGTAAGGCTTGTACAGTGAGCTGTATCGGCTGTGGTAAGTGTGTCAAGACTTGTCCGTTCGAAGCCATTACGCTGGAGAACAACCTGGCTTACATCGATCCGAACAAGTGTAAATCATGCCGTAAGTGCGTGGAAGTTTGTCCGCAGAACACGATTATCGAGCTGAACTTCCCTCCACGTAAACCGAAGGCGGAAGAAGCACCAAAAACAGTTGCTGCAGAAGCTCCGAAGGTAACAGAATAATAACAGAATAAAATACAGAATTGTATGTTAAAGACATTTTCAATTGGTGGAGTTCATCCACACGAAAATAAATTGTCGGCACATCAACCTATCATCACAGCGGAAGTTCCTGCAAAGGCAGTTATTCTGTTGGGGCAGCACATTGGCGCACCTGCCAAACCGATAGTAGCAAAAGGTGATATGGTGAAGGTAGGCACGAAGATTGCCGAACCTGCCGGCTTCGTTTCGGCAGCAATTCACTCTTCTGTCAGTGGAAAAGTGGCGAAGATTGATACAGTAGTCGATGCGAGCGGTTATGCAAAACCTGCTATCTTTATTGATGTAGAAGGCGACGAATGGGAAGAAACCATTGACCGTAGCAAGACACTGGTCAAAGAATGTGAGCTTTCGTCCGAAGAAATCGTGAAGAAGATTGCCGATGCCGGTATCGTAGGTTTGGGTGGTGCTTGTTTCCCTACACAGGTGAAACTTTGTCCGCCTCCTTCGTTCAAGGCAGAATGTGTGATTATCAATGCGGTGGAATGTGAACCGTATCTGACTGCCGACCATCAGCTGATGCTGGAACACGCGGAAGAAGTCATGGTAGGTGTCTCCATTCTGATGAAAGCCGTGAAGGTAAATAAGGCATTTATCGGAATTGAGAATAACAAGCCGGATGCTATTGAACTGATGACGAAAGTTGCTTCTAGTTATGCAGGCATCGAAGTTGTTCCTTTGAAAGTGAAATATCCGCAGGGCGGTGAGAAACAGTTGATTGATGCGATTACCAAACGCCAGGTGGCAAGTGGTGCGCTGCCTATCTCTACTGGGGCAGTTGTGCAGAATGTGGGTACGGCATTTGCTGTTTATGAAGCTGTTCAGAAAAATAAACCGTTGTTTGAGCGTGTGATTACCGTAACTGGTAAGTCTGTGACCAAACCTTCCAACTTCCTGGCTCGTATCGGTACACCGATGAAACAGCTGATTGATGCTTGTGGCGGTCTGCCGGAGGATACGGGAAAAGTGATCGGTGGCGGTCCGATGATGGGTAAGGCTCTGGTGAATATCGAAGTTCCTACCGCAAAAGGCAGTTCCGGTATCCTGATTATGAATCAGAAGGAAGCCAAACGTGGTGAAGCACAAACCTGTATCCGTTGCGCAAAGTGTGTGAGCGCTTGTCCGATGGGACTGGAGCCGTACTTGCTCGGAGCTTTGTCCGAAAACGGAGATTTTGAAACAATGGAAAAAGAAAGAATCATGGATTGTATCGAGTGCGGTTCCTGTCAGTTCACTTGTCCTGCCAACCGTCCGCTGCTTGATTACTGCCGCTTGGGTAAGGGTAAAGTAGGAGCTATGATTCGTGCACGTCAAGCTAAAAAATAACGAAGTATGGAAAATAAATTAATCGTATCACTATCACCCCACGTGCATGGCGGAGACAGCGTACAGAAAAATATGTATGGTGTGCTGATCGCACTGATTCCGGCTTTTCTGGTGTCGCTTTATTTCTTCGGCCTGGGGGCTCTGATTGTCACGGCTACTTCGGTAGCAGCCTGTTTATTCTTCGAATGGGCGATCGTTAAATTCTTAATGAAGAAACCTGCTACAACCATCTGTGACGGTTCTGCTGTCATTACAGGTGTGTTGCTGGCATTTAATCTACCTTCCAATCTGCCTATCTGGATTATCATTCTGGGTGCACTGTTCGCAATTGGTGTAGGCAAGATGTCTTTCGGTGGTCTGGGCTGCAACCCATTCAACCCGGCATTGGCGGGACGTGTATTCCTGTTGCTTTCTTTCCCGGTGCAGATGACAACATGGCCGGTAGTAGGTCAGCTGACATCTTATATGGACGCTACCACCGGTGCTACTCCGCTGGCATTGATGAAACAGGCTATTCACGGCGATGCAAGTGCTTTGAGCCAGATACCTGATGCGCTGACTCTGTTTATCGGACAGAACGGCGGATGTATCGGTGAAGTAAGTGCGCTGGCACTGTTGCTCGGACTGGTATACATGCTCTGGAAAAAGATCATCACCTGGCATATTCCGGTTTCTATCATTGTGACTGTATTTGTATTTGCAGGCATTATGCACATGGTGGATCCCGAAAAGTATGTTTCTCCGATATTGCAACTACTCTCCGGAGGTCTGATGCTGGGAGCTGTCTTTATGGCAACCGACTATGTGACTTCTCCGATGAGCAAGAAAGGTATGTTGATTTACGGTGTTTGTATCGGTCTGCTGACGGTGGTTATCCGTCTGTTCGGTGCATATCCCGAAGGTATGTCATTCGCCATCCTGATTATGAATGCGTTCACTCCGCTGATTAACACCTATTGTAAACCTAAACGCTTTGGGGAGGTAGCGAAGAAGAAATGAAAAAGTTACAATCATCTTTAAAGAATATGTTGCTGGTACTTACGGGCGTTACAGCCGTTTCCGTAGCGTTGCTGGCTTATGTGAACGAACTGACGAAAGGCCCGATTGCCGAAGCGAATGCAAAGACGCTGAACGAGGCCTTGAAAAAGGTGCTTCCTGAATATACCAATAATCCGGTAGCTGAAAGCGATACTGTTTTCAGCGAGAAAGACGGAAAGAAAATCGTGGATTTCATTATCTATCCGGCCAAGAATGGCGAAAAGTGGGTAGGTTCTGCCGTTGAAGCCAAGTCAATGGGATTTGGCGGTGAACTGAAAGTGCTGGTGGGCTTTGATGCTGAAGGCAAGATTTATAACTACTCTTTATTGGCGCACGCTGAAACTCCGGGATTGGGTTCGAAAGCGGACAAATGGTTTGGAGCTTATGATCCTGCAAAGAACGAAAAACCGGTATCTCACGAAGAAAGTGCAAAGTCTATTTTGGGCATGAATCCGGGAGAGACTCCATTGGCTGTGACCAAAGACATGAATGGACAGGTAGATGCTATCACGGCTTCTACTATCACTTCACGTGCTTTCCTGAATGCGGTGAATGCTGCTTATCAGGCATATAAAGGCGGTGAGGTGGATACGAATTCCGGAGCTTCCCAGAAAAATGAACCGGCTGCTGCACCGGAAGGTGAAGCAGTTGCTAATGACACTAATAACTAAGAAAGGAGGAGACAGTTATGAATAATTTTAAAGTAATGATGAACGGGATTATCAAAGAGAATCCTATTTTTGTGCTCCTGCTCGGTATGTGTCCTACACTGGGTACGACATCATCGGCAATCAACGGTATGGGTATGGGACTGGCCACTATGTTCGTCCTGATTTGCTCGAACGTGGTAATTTCATCTATCAAGAATCTGATTCCGGATATGGTACGCATCCCTTCATTTATCGTGGTGATCGCGTCATTCGTGACACTGTTGCAGATGATAATGCAAGCATACGTGCCCGATCTGTATGCTACTCTCGGTCTTTTCATTCCGCTGATCGTAGTAAACTGTATCGTATTGGGACGTGCGGAAGCTTTCGCAGCGAAGAACAATCCGCTGGCCTCTATGTTTGATGGTATCGGTATGGGATTTGGCTTTACCATTGCCCTGACTCTGTTGGGTGCCGTACGTGAATTTCTCGGAACAGGTAAGATATTTAATCTGACCATTCTGCCGGAAGAATACGGAATGCTGATCTTTGTTCTGGCTCCGGGTGCCTTTATCGCTTTAGGTTATCTGATTGCCATTATTAATAGTCTGAAGAAAGCCTAACTCTATTAAATAAGAAAAGAATATGGAATATATATTGATATTTATCTCGGCAATCTTTGTAAACAACATTGTGTTGTCGCAGTTCCTGGGAATCTGTCCGTTCCTGGGTGTTTCCAAGAAGGTGGAAACAGCGATGGGTATGAGTGCGGCAGTTGCTTTCGTGCTGACTATCGCTACCATCGTCACATTCCTGATTCAGAAGTTTGTGTTGGACGCTTTCGGATTGGGGTACTTACAGACAATCACTTTTATTCTGGTTATTGCCGGACTGGTGCAGATGGTAGAAATTATTCTGAAGAAAGTTTCTCCTTCTTTGTATCAGGCACTGGGGGTGTTCCTGCCGTTGATTACAACGAACTGCTGTATTCTCGGTGTGGCAATCCTGGTAATCCAGAAAGACTTTGATCTGCTGACAGGTGTTGTATACGCATTCTCTACTGCTCTTGGCTTTGGTCTGGCACTGGTATTGTTTGCCGGATTGCGTGAGCAGATGACCCTGGTGAAGATTCCGAAAGGAATGCAGGGGACTCCGATTGCTTTGATTACCGCAGGTTTGCTGGCAATGGCATTCATGGGCTTCTCTGGCGTCGTGTAAAAGACTAAGTTGATAATTAGATAAAGAGGCTGGAAACTCTGTCGTATGGCAACATACAGGCAGTTTGTTTCCGGCCTTTTTCTTTATATATGTTCATACCGAATATGTTTTTTATCATACCAAAACGCCCTCAAATCGTCCCGTAAGTATCTTCCTGTGAATAAAATTGCGATAGTTTATTGCATTTCCATTTTATTTCCATACATTTGTACCTCAAACAAACTGAAAACCGAAAAACTAACCATATTTTAAAATTATATGAAAGAAAGAATTTTAGTAACGGGAGGAACAGGCTATATTGGGTCTCATACCGTTGTAGAACTACAAAACAGTGGATACGAAGTAATCATTATCGATAATTTATCAAATTCGAGTGCTGACGTTGTTGACAATATAGAGAAAGTATCCGGTATCCGCCCAGCTTTTGAGAAACTGGATTGTCTTGATTTTGCTGGCCTTGATGCCGTATTTGCCAAATATAAAGGAATTAAAGCGATTATTCATTTCGCAGCAAGCAAAGCAGTAGGAGAGTCGGTAGAGAAGCCGTTGCTTTATTATCGTAACAACCTGGTTTCTTTAATCAACCTTCTGGAGTTAATGCCTAAACATGGAGTAGAAGGCATAGTGTTCTCTTCTTCCTGTACAGTATATGGTCAACCGGATGAGTTGCCTGTAACGGAAAAGGCTCCGATCAAGAAAGCGGAATCTCCTTATGGAAATACAAAACAGATTAATGAAGAAATTATCCGTGATACAATAGCTTCCGGTGCCCCGATCAATGCTATTTTGCTGCGTTATTTCAATCCGATTGGCGCACATCCTACAGCATTGCTGGGTGAACTTCCGAACGGTGTTCCTCAAAACCTGATTCCTTATCTGACTCAGACAGCGATGGGTATCCGTGAAAAACTAAGTGTATTCGGTGACGATTATGATACTCCTGACGGTTCTTGTATCCGTGACTTTATCAACGTTGTTGACTTGGCTAAAGCACACGTGATTGCAATCCGCCGTATTTTGGAGCAAAAACAGAAAGAAAAAGTAGAAGTATTCAATATCGGTACAGGACGCGGTGTTTCAGTATTGGAACTGATTAATGGCTTTGAAAAAGCTACTGGCGTTAAACTGAATTATCAGATTGTAGGCCGTCGCGCAGGTGATATTGAAAAGGTATGGGCTAACCCCGATTTTGCCAACCAGGAACTGGGTTGGAAAGCGGTAGAAACATTAGAAGATACTTTACGCTCTGCATGGAATTGGCAGCTGAAACTCCGGTGAAAGAGGCATTCAGTAAAAAGATATTTGTTTTAATTAACATAAAAGTTTAAACAAATCGTTCATGCGATTTGTTTATTAGATGCTAATCAGCTTGATCTGTTTGTGAGTATGTGAATATGAGTAAATGGTACTTATGCCTCTCCGGCATAGACAGGTATGATTGCATAGTAGTTTTGTCGTGTTTTATTTTGTGTTTGTGTTGTGACGGTACTACGACGGGAGTCGTGGTACCGTTTTTTGTTACTCTTTTACAGCCTGCCTTTAAAACAGAATACGTTAGTTCCCCAATCGGTTTCAGGTAAAGTCCCTTCCGGCTCGAACAATCCATATACGGAAGAACCGGAACCGCTCATAGAGGCATAAACAGCCCCTTGCCTGTATAGCTCGGCTTTAATTTCTCCGATCACCGGATGCTGGGGGAATACGCTGTCTTCAAAATCATTGATTAATATCTCTTTCCATTCATTTACCGGGCGTTTGATCGCTTCTTTGATCGAGTATTCGGGATGATGAGGGTGAATATTGGCGAAAGCTTCCCGCGTTGATACGAATACATCCGGTTTGATGATCAGAATCTTATATCCTTTTAAGGATAGTGGAATGGGGGAGAATATGTTACCGATTCCTTCGGCAAAGGTCGGGGCGTTTCTGATAAAGAAAGCGCAGTCTGCTCCCAAAGTTGCGGCATATATTTCCAGCTGATCTTCGGATAAATTCAGCTGAAAGTGTTCGTTGAGTAATTTCAGCATGAAAGCCGCGTCTGATGAGCCTCCTCCCAGTCCGGCACCGGAAGGAATGTGTTTGTACAGATGGATCTCGATAGGACAGAGGTGAAACTCTTTATCTAATAGCAGATATGCTTTCACCACTAAATTGTCTTCTGGATTACCGGATATCTCCATTCCGTACTGATGCAGGGAGAACTTTTTGTCCGCTTCGGGGCTGGTCCGGATTTCCAGCGCATCTTCGAGAGCGACGGGGGAGAATACGGTTTCGAGGTTGTGATATCCGTCCGGACGCTTCTCGGTAATAGAGAGTCCCAGGTTTATTTTTGCGTTTGGGAAAGTGATCATATTCGTTCTGAATTATTATTTTAGAATTTTAAATTATGGGTTGCGAATTTATGCTATTGGTGACAAAGTTACTAAAATCTTCATTTTTCCTTATCTTTTCTTCATTATTATATTCTATCTTTGTCATCCCTTTCGGCTTTTACTATGTATAAAAGCCGGGGATCATAAATTGTAAATCATAAAATTGTATATAAGCAGATGGCTGAACAAAGAAGAAATTCCCGTAACACAAAATCAACTAAAGTACAACCGGTCAATGATTATGGTCGTATCCAACCTCAGGCACCGGAGCTGGAAGAGGCGGTGTTGGGTGCTTTAATGATTGAGAAGGATGCTTATTCGCTGGTGAGTGAGATTCTTCGCCCGGAGTCATTTTATGAGCATCGTCATCAGTTGATTTATGCTGCCATTACTGATCTTGCCGTTAATCAGAAGCCGGTGGACATTCTGACGGTCAAAGAGCAGTTGAGCAAAAGAGGTGAGTTGGAAGAGGTCGGTGGACCGTTCTATATTACTCAGTTGAGCAGTAAGGTTGCTTCTTCCGCACATATCGAATATCACGCCCGTATTATTGCACAAAAATCGTTGGCGCGCGAATTGATAACGTTTACCAGTAATATTCAAAGCAAGGCTTTTGATGAGACACTGGATGTGGATGACTTGATGCAGGAGGCGGAAGGTAAGTTGTTTGAGATTTCCCAGCAGAATATGAAGAAAGACTATACGCAGATTAATCCGGTAATTGACGAAGCGTATAAGCTGATTCAGAAAGCGGCTGCACGAACAGACGGTCTGAGTGGTCTTGAAAGTGGATTTACGAAACTGGACAAGATGACCTCCGGTTGGCAGAACTCCGACCTTATTATAATCGCTGCCCGTCCTGCCATGGGCAAGACAGCTTTCGTACTTTCTATGGCTAAAAATATTGCTGTTGATTATCGGAATCCGGTAGCGTTGTTCTCTCTTGAAATGAGTAACGTCCAGTTGGTCAACCGTCTTATCACCAATGTTTGTGAGATTCCGAGTGAGAAGATCAAAAGTGGACAATTGGCAAGCTATGAGTGGCAACAGTTGGACTACAAACTGAAAGATCTGCTGGATGCTCCGCTTTATGTGGACGATACTCCGTCTTTGTCTGTGTTTGAACTCCGGACCAAAGCGCGTCGTCTGGTGCGTGAACATGGGGTGAGAATCATTATTATTGACTACCTTCAGTTGATGAATGCGAGTGGTATGGCATTCGGTAGCCGTCAGGAAGAGGTTAGTACGATATCTCGTTCGTTGAAAGGATTGGCAAAGGAGTTGAACATTCCCATTATAGCCTTGTCGCAGTTGAATCGTGGTGTGGAGAGTCGTGAAGGTATTGACGGTAAACGCCCTCAGTTGAGTGACCTTCGTGAATCCGGAGCCATCGAGCAGGATGCCGATATGGTGTGTTTTATTCACCGTCCGGAATATTATAAGATTTATCAGGATGATCGTGGTAACGACCTTCGCGGTATGGCGGAAATTGTGATAGCCAAGCATCGTAATGGTGCGGTAGGTGAAGTCTTGCTCCGATTCAAAGGTGAGTTTACACGATTCTCTAATCCGGAAGATGATATGGTTATACCGATGCCGGGTGAACCTGCAGGTGCCATGCTGGGGTCTAAACTGAATGCCGGTGCTATGCCTCCGCCTCCGCCGGAACCGGACTTTGTTCCGCAGGGAAATAATCCGTTCGGTGCAACGGAAGGGCCGTTACCTTTCTAAAAAACATTCGTTTGGGTTGAATAGAAATGACCGCTTAGTCAGATGAAAATAACCGCTCGATTTACTCCAATCGAGCGGTCGATTATTTTTTATAGAGTATAGCCGGGTTGTATTCTGATAGGGATAGGTGGCAAAAATGACAAAGAATACCCCTTTATTTTTTGCCACTTTGTCACCAACCATGAATTTATTGGGGAATAATACAGTCAGGTCCTTGTTAGTTTAGCTTCTCTTGACATTTTTCTCTCAAATCGTTCTATGTCAACCGAAAAATCTTATTAACTTTGCGAAACTTTTTGAGAAACAATAAAAATTTAATTATATGAATATCTCTTATAACTGGCTGAAAGAGTATGTCAACTTTGATTTGACCCCCGATGAAACGGCTGCTGCGCTGACCTCAATCGGCTTGGAAACAGGTGGTGTAGAAGAAGTGCAAACCATTAAGGGTGGTTTGGAAGGACTCGTAATCGGTGAAGTGCTGACTTGCGAAGAACATCCGAATTCCGACCATTTGCATATCACTACCGTCAATCTGGGAGACGGCGAACCTGTACAGATTGTATGCGGTGCTCCGAATGTAGCTGCCGGACAGAAAGTAGTGGTTGCCACTTTGGGTACCAAACTTTATGACGGTGATGAATGCTTTACTATCAAGAAGTCAAAAATCCGTGGTGTAGAATCTACAGGGATGATTTGTGCAGAAGACGAAATCGGTATTGGTACCGATCATGCAGGAATCATCGTGTTGCCGGCTGAAGCTGTTCCGGGTACTCTCGCCAAAGACTATTATAATATCAAGAGTGACTACGTACTCGAAGTAGATATTACTCCTAACCGTGCAGACGCTTGCTCACACTATGGTGTGGCCCGCGACTTGTATGCTTACCTGATTCAGAATGGCAAGCAGGCTACTTTGCAACGTCCATCTGTAGATGGATTTAAGGTGGAAAATCATGATTTGGATATCGAAGTAGTGGTTGAAAACAGCGAAGCCTGTCCTCACTATGCCGGCGTTACGGTGAAAGGCGTTACTGTGAAGGAAAGCCCCGAATGGTTGCAGAATAAATTGCGCCTGATCGGTGTACGTCCTATTAATAATGTAGTGGATATTACTAATTATATCGTTCATGCTTTCGGTCAGCCATTGCATTGTTTCGATGCCGGAAAGATAAAAGGCAATGAAGTAATTGTCAAGACATTGCCGGAAGGCACTCCATTCGTCACATTGGATGAAGTGGAACGCAAGTTGAACGAACGCGATCTGATGATCTGCAACAAAGAAGAAGCGATGTGTATTGCCGGTGTATTCGGCGGACTGGATTCCGGTTCTACGGAAGCTACGACAGATGTATTTATCGAAAGCGCTTATTTCCATCCTACATGGGTGCGTAAGACTGCCCGTCGTCACGGTCTGAATACGGATGCTTCTTTCCGTTTCGAACGTGGCATCGATCCGAACGGAGTAATCTATTGTCTGAAACTGGCTGCTCTGATGGTGAAAGAACTGGCCGGTGGCACTATCTCATCCGAAATTAAGGATGTTTGCGTTGCAGCTCCACAAGACTTTATGGTAGAACTTTCTTATGAGAAAGTAAATTCGCTGATTGGTAAAGTGATTCCCGTGGAAACGATCAAGAGCATTGTTACCAGCCTGGAAATGAAAATCATGAATGAGACAGTTGACGGACTGACATTGGCCGTTCCTCCTTATCGTGTAGACGTACAGCGTGATTGCGATGTGATCGAAGATATTCTACGTATCTATGGATATAATAATGTAGAAATCCCGACTACGCTGAACTCCAGTCTGACAACCAAGGGTGAGCATGATAAATCAAACAAATTACAGAATCTGGTTGCAGAACAGCTGGTTGGCTGTGGCTTCAATGAAATACTGAATAATTCTCTGACTCGTGCCGCTTACTACGACGGTCTGGAGAACTATTCATCCAACCATCTGGTGATGCTGCTGAATCCACTGAGTGCCGATCTGAACTGTATGCGTCAGACATTGCTGTTCGGTGGACTGGAAAGTATCGCTCACAATGCAAACCGCAAGAATGCCGATTTGAAATTCTTCGAATTCGGTAACTGCTATTACTTCGATGCGGACAAGAAGAATCCGGAAAAAGTACTGGCTACCTATTCGGAAGACTATCACTTGGGTTTGTGGGTGACTGGAAAGAAAGTCGCTAATTCATGGGCACACCCGGATGAAAACAGTTCGGTATACGAATTGAAGGCTTATGTAGAGAATATATTGAAGCGCCTGGGACTGGATTTGCACAACCTGGTAGTTGGCAATCTGACTGACGATATTTTCGCTACCGCACTTTCTGTTCATACCAAGGGGGGGAAGCGTCTTGCCTCTTTCGGCGTTGTGACGAAGAAACTGCTGAAAGCATTCGATATAGATAATGAGGTGTATTATGCCGACTTGAACTGGAAAGAACTGATGAAGGCTATCCGTTCAGTGAAGATCAGCTACAAGGAAATTTCCAAATTCCCTGCTGTGAAGCGTGACTTGGCATTGTTGCTCGACAAGAACGTACAGTTTGCCGAAATCGAAAAAATCGCTTACGATACAGAAAAGAAACTGCTGAAAGAAGTGGAACTCTTCGATGTATACGAAGGTAAGAACATCGAAGCAGGTAAGAAATCGTATGCGGTCAGCTTCCTGCTTCAGGATGAAACTCAGACGCTGAACGATAAGATGATCGATAAGATCATGTCTAAACTGGTGAAGAATCTGGAAGATAAGCTGAATGCAAAATTGAGATAAATTTAAAATTCACAATTCAAAATTAATACAAACCAATGGGAAGAGCATTTGAATATAGAAAAGCCGCAAAGCTGAAAAGATGGGGCCACATGGCTAAAACATTTACAAGACTGGGTAAACAGATCGCTATTGCCGTGAAGGCGGGTGGTCCGGAACCGGAAAATAACCCGACACTGCGTTCGGTCATCGCTACTTGTAAGCGTGAGAATATGCCGAAGGACAATATCGAACGTGCGATTAAGAATGCAATGGGTAAGGATCAGAGCGATTACAAGAGCATGACTTACGAAGGATACGGTCCTCACGGAATTGCTGTCTTTGTAGATACGCTGACTGATAATACGACTCGTACGGTAGCCGATGTACGCTCTGTATTCAATAAATTTGGTGGTAACCTCGGAACAATGGGATCATTGGCTTTCCTTTTCGACCATAAATGTATGTTCACTTTCAAGATAAAGGACGGCATGGATATGGAAGAACTGATCCTTGATCTGATTGATTACGACGTAGAAGATGAGTACGAACAGGATGACGAAGAAGGAACAATCACTATCTACGGTGATCCTAAGAGCTATGCCGCTATTCAGAAACATCTTGAAGAGTGTGGCTTCGAGGATGTCGGCGGTGATTTTACTTATATCCCGAACGATCTGAAAGAGGTAACTCCGGAACAACGCGAAACTTTAGATAAGATGATAGAACGTCTTGAAGAATTTGATGACGTGCAGACTGTTTATACAAACATGAAGCCGGAAGAAGGCGGAAACGAGGAGTAAGCGGATTATGGAATATGTTTATAGAACCCAGGGTACTTGCAGCACAAACATCGAACTGAATGTAGAAGATGGAGTTGTGAAGGAAGTTGCCTTTTGGGGAGGATGTAACGGAAATCTTCAGGGACTTTCACGTCTGGTAAAGGGAATGAAGGTAGAAGAGGTTATCAAGAAACTTGAAGGAGTACGTTGCAGTGGCAGACCGACGTCATGTCCCGATCAGTTGTGCCATGCACTGCATGAAATGGGATATTAACGGAAGTCTCCCTTTATAAAATATACACTGGCCTCCGGCAATTCATTTTGCCGGAGGTTTTTTATTGTGCCGTACCTTTCCCTATTTGTCGGTATTTTGAACCAAAATCGACCTTCGGTCGTTATTTATAAGTATATTTGTGCTGAATAAACTATTATGCAATGATGAAGAATATTTTTCAAGACTTGAAACGGAAAGATCATAAACGTTATCTGGGCGGACTGGATGTTTTTAAATATATTGGTCCCGGACTTTTGGTAACTGTCGGATTTATTGATCCGGGCAACTGGGCATCAAATTTTGCCGCAGGTTCCGAGTTCGGCTATTCACTTCTTTGGGTGGTCACCTTATCCACTATCATGTTGATTGTCCTCCAGCATAATGTTGCTCACTTGGGGATTGTTACGGGGCTTTGCCTTTCGGAAGCCGCTACGAAATATACTCCTAAATGGGTATCCCGTCCTATTTTGGGTACGGCGGTATTGGCGTCTATTTCTACTTCATTGGCTGAGATTCTGGGAGGAGCCATCGCATTGGAGATGCTGTTTGATATGCCTATTATGTGGGGGGCGGTGCTGACCACACTTTTTGTCTCCATCATGCTCTTTACCAACTCCTATAAAAAGATAGAACGTTCCATTATTGCTTTTGTCTCGGTGATCGGTCTTTCATTTATTTATGAATTGTTTCTGGTAGAAATAGACTGGCCGGCTGCGACGATGGGTTGGGTGACGCCTGCTTTCCCGAAGGGTAGTATGCTGATTATTATGAGTGTGCTGGGAGCGGTTGTGATGCCTCATAATCTGTTTCTGCATTCGGAAGTAATACAGAGTCACGAGTATAATAAGAAAGACGATGCGTCTATCAAGAAAGTATTGAAATACGAGTTGTTCGATACGCTTTTCTCGATGATCGTTGGCTGGGCAATTAACAGTGCTATGATTCTGCTGGCTGCTGCTACTTTCTTTAAAAGCGGCATTCAGGTGGAAGAATTGCAACAAGCCAAATCACTGCTTGAACCTTTGTTGGGAAGTAATGCGGCAATCGTATTCGCATTGGCTCTGTTGATGGCAGGTATTTCGTCCACTATAACAAGCGGAATGGCGGCAGGTTCTATCTTTGCAGGTATCTTTGGAGAGTCATATCATATTAAAGACAGTCACTCGCAGGTAGGAGTAATCCTTTCGTTGGGAATTGCGCTGTTGCTGATTTTCTTTATTGGCGATCCATTCAAGGGATTACTGCTTTCGCAGATGATATTGAGTATTCAGTTGCCTTTCACGGTATTCCTGCAAGTAGGGTTGACTTCATCCCGAAAGGTAATGGGGAATTATGTCAATAGCCGTTGGAGTACTTTTGTATTATATGCTATTGCAGTCATTGTTTCGGCATTGAATATAATGCTGCTGTTTTCATAAAACGAACATAAATCTATAAACTATAAAATGATGAAGATTATTACTTATAATGTGAACGGGCTTCGTGCTGCCGTTTCTAAAGGTTTGCCGGAATGGCTGGTGCAGGAGAATCCGGATATTCTTTGTCTGCAAGAGACAAAACTACAGCCGGACCAATATCCGGCAGAAGTATTTGAAGCTTTGGGTTACAAGGCTTATCTCTATTCTGCACAAAAGAAGGGATACAGCGGTGTGGCGATCCTTACTAAGCAGGAACCCGATCATGTGGAATATGGTATGGGGATAGAAGCTTATGACAATGAAGGGCGTTTTATCCGTGCGGATTTTGGCGACTTGTCCGTAGTCAGTGTTTATCATCCTTCGGGAACGAGCGGAGACGAACGGCAGGCATTTAAAATGGTGTGGCTGGAAGACTTTCAGAAATATGTGACAGAGCTGCGCAAGACTCGTCCGAACCTTATCCTTTGCGGTGACTATAATATCTGTCATGAGCCGATTGATATTCATGATCCTGTCCGGAATGCCACGAACAGCGGCTTCCTGCCCGAAGAACGGGAATGGATGACTCGTTTCCTTTCTGCAGGATTTATTGATTCTTTCCGTCTGCTCTATCCGGAGAAACAGGAGTATACGTGGTGGAGCTATCGTTTTAATTCGCGTGCCAAGAATAAAGGCTGGCGGATTGACTATTGCATGACCAGTGAGCCGGTACGTCCGATGCTGAAAAGTGCCAGCATACTGAACGATGCCGTACATTCAGATCATTGTCCAATGGCTTTGGAAATAGAATAAAAACAGAAAATAGCATGGAAGATAGAATACAAAAAGCTGTAGAACTTTTTAAGAGCGGATATAACTGCTCGCAGTCTGTAGTAGCTGCATTTGCCGATATGTATGGTTTCACACAGGAGCAGGCAGTGCGTATGTCAGCCTCTTTTGGCGGAGGAATCGGGCGGATGCGTGAGACATGCGGGGCTGCTTGCGGACTGTTCCTGATAGCCGGACTGGAAACCGGAGCTACCGAAGCGACAGATCGTGAAGGAAAAGCTGCAAACTATGCGGTAGTGCAGGAATTGGCTGCCGAATTTAAAAAACGCAACGGGTCGTTGATTTGCGGAGTATTGTTGGGATTAAAGAAAAAAGAGCCGATTTCGACTGTTCCCGAAGAACGTAATACTCAATATTATAGCAAACGTCCGTGTGCTAAAATGGTGGAAGAAGCGGCAAGAATTTGGGTAGAATACCTCGAAAAACACCCTAAATAAGGGGATAAAATGCTTTTTTATTACAAAATCAGCAAAAAAAGATTCAATAAAGTGTTATATAACATAAAAATAACTATCTTTGTCCCCGAAATAAAATCTGAAAGCTTTCGGGCCGGATGATTTTTAAAGCATGTCTAACTATAATTTCAAAAGCAAATGTTGAAAGAAAAAGCAGGTGTAATCGCAGGTAATATCTGGAATGCACTGAATGAAACAGAAGGAATGACTGCCAAGCAACTGAAAAAAGCAACTAAATTGGTTGACAAAGATTTGTTCCTCGGCCTTGGCTGGTTATTGAGAGAAGATAAAGTTTCTGCTGAAGAAGTAGAAGGTGAACTCTTCATCAAATTGATCTAAGCGAGTAACTCACTTAAGCAATAAAAAAATGCGTTGGTACATGATTATAATGTTATCAACGCATTTTTTTATATTCCGCCATTTACGTATCTTTGCACACCAAAAAGACAAAATAATAAGAATTCAGAATGAAGAATATACGAAATTTCTGCATCATTGCCCACATTGACCACGGTAAATCAACCCTGGCAGACCGCTTGCTGGAGTTTACCAACACTATTCAGGTGACTAACGGGCAGATGCTTGATGATATGGATTTGGAGAAGGAGAGAGGTATCACCATCAAGAGCCACGCTATCCAGATGGAGTACAACTACAAAGGTGAAAAGTATATCCTTAACCTGATTGACACTCCGGGGCACGTGGATTTTTCGTATGAGGTATCCCGTTCCATTGCCGCTTGCGAAGGTGCGTTGCTTATCGTAGACGCATCGCAGGGAGTGCAGGCACAGACCATCTCCAATCTGTATATGGCTATCGAACATGATCTCGAAATTATCCCCATTATCAATAAATGTGATATGGCAAGTGCCATGCCCGAAGAGGTAGAGGACGAAATCGTAGAACTGTTGGGCTGCAAGCGTGATGAGATTATCCGTGCATCCGGTAAGACCGGAATGGGCGTGGAGGAAATCCTCGCAGCCGTTATCGAACGCATTCCGCATCCCGAAGGTGATGAGGAAGCTCCGTTGCAGGCATTGATTTTTGACTCTGTATTCAACTCCTTCCGTGGTATTATCGCTTACTTTAAGATCGAAAATGGAGTAATCCGCAAGGGAGATAAAGTGAAGTTCTTTAATACCGGAAAAGAGTATGATGCCGATGAAGTAGGTGTACTGAAAATGGAACTGGTTCCACGTAACGAACTTCGTACGGGCGATGTAGGTTACATTATATCGGGTATCAAGACCTCGAAAGAGGTGAAAGTGGGAGATACCATTACTCATGTTGCCCGTCCGTGTGATAAAGCGATTGCGGGTTTTGAAGAAGTGAAGCCAATGGTTTTTGCCGGAGTCTATCCGATTGAGGCGGAAGATTTTTGAGGATCTGCGTGCTTCTTTGGAAAAATTGCAGTTGAATGACGCTTCGCTGACTTTCCAGCCGGAATCTTCATTGGCACTGGGCTTCGGTTTCCGTTGCGGTTTCCTCGGATTGCTTCACATGGAGATTGTACAGGAACGTCTGGATCGTGAATTCGACATGAATGTGATTACTACCGTGCCTAACGTATCTTATAATATATATGATAAACAAGGCAATATGAAAGAAGTGCATAACCCCGGTGGTATGCCTGATCCGACGTTGATCGACCATATTGAAGAACCTTATATCAAAGCGTCTATTATTACGACTACCGATTATATCGGCCCGATTATGACCCTCTGTCTGGGGAAACGTGGAGAACTCTTGAAACAAGAGTATATTTCCGGTAATCGTGTGGAAATATATTATAACATGCCTTTGGGTGAAATCGTGATCGACTTCTATGACCGGTTGAAGAGTATTTCGAAAGGATATGCGTCGTTCGACTATCATCCCAATGGTTTCCGTCCTTCCAAGTTGGTGAAACTGGACATCATGTTGAATGGTGAACCGGTCGATGCGCTTTCTACGCTGATTCACTTCGATAACGCGTATGATATGGGACGCCGGATGTGTGAGAAACTGAAAGAATTAATCCCTCGCCAGCAGTTTGAAATCGCTATTCAGGCAGCTATCGGGGCTAAGATTATAGCTCGTGAAACTATTAAGGCAGTTCGCAAGGATGTAACTGCGAAGTGTTATGGTGGTGACGTAAGCCGTAAACGTAAACTGCTTGAAAAGCAGAAAAAAGGTAAAAAACGAATGAAACAAATCGGTAATGTGGAAGTGCCGCAGAAAGCCTTCCTCGCCGTACTGAAGCTGGATTAAAAAATGAACCGCAAGCGATTTTTCAGAGAGTTATTCTGAACAAATCGGCTTGCGGTTAGTTTTTTAATACACCAGGTGATTGTCTTCTGTCTGCAGAGCTTTCCTTGGCAATCACCTTTTTTGAAACAAACAACTATAAATATGAGAAAAGTTCTGTCTTTTTCGGGCTTCCTGATGTTGGGGCTCGTCATTTCACAATTCCTCCCGATGATAGCGGGAGAAGGATATGGAACTGTTAAGGTCCTGTCGAATATACTACTTTATGTATGTCTTAGTTTTATAATGATTAATGTGGGTCGGGAGTTTGTGCTCGACAAAGTCCGCTGGAAAAGTTATGCCGAGGATTATTTTATAGCGATGGCTACAGCTGCCCTGCCTTGGTTCATGATTGCTATCTATTATGTATTCGTGCTTCTTCCGCCTGATTACTGGAATAGTTGGGAGGCTTGGAAAGAGAATCTGTTACTAAGTCGTTTTGCCGCACCTACGTCGGCCGGCATCTTGTTTACGATGCTGGCGGCTATCGGGTTAAAGTCCAGCTGGATATATAAGAAGATTCAGGTCCTGGCTATTTTTGATGATCTGGATACCATTCTTTTGATGATCCCTCTTCAGATCATGATGATTGGTTTGCGTTGGCAGCTGATTATTGTGGTGGTTATTGTATTTATGCTGTTGTCCATTGGATGGAAACAACTGAATAAGTATAACTGGCGGCAGGATTGGAAAGCTATTCTCTTCTATTCCGTTATCATATTTCTAGCTACGCAGATACTTTATCTCGGCAGTAAAGAGCTGTATGGAGAAGAAGGAAGTATCCATATCGAAGTTCTGTTGCCGGCATTTGTATTGGGTATGATCATGAAGCATAAAGAGCACGATACTCCTGTAGAACGAAAAGTCTCTACTGGAATCTCCTTCCTGTTTATGTTCTTGGTAGGTATGAGTATGCCTCATTTTATCGGAGTTAACTTTGCGGAAACTCATACAGGAACGCATTCGGTGACAGGTTCGCAGGAGATGATGTCCTGGGGAATGATTTTGTTCCATGTTGTCATAGTCTCTTTCTTATCGAATATAGGCAAACTTTGTCCGATGTTCTTCTATCGTGACCGGAAGTTGAGTGAGCGACTGGCACTTTCCATTGGTATGTTTACCCGCGGTGAGGTAGGTGCCGGAATTATATTTATTGCATTGGGTTATAATCTCGGCGGTCCGGCACTGGTCATTTCCGTACTTACATTGGTGTTGAATCTTATTCTGACAGGAATATTTGTCCTTTGGGTGAAAAACTTGGCTTTAAGGAGCTATAATGATTAAAAAAATCCATATATTGCGGATCAAATACTATAAACACCTTTCATTATGACAATTTTGCGTACAATGCGAAATTTCTCGTCAATGAATATTGCGGCGAGTATCCTTTTGTTTGTAGCGGCAATAGCGGCTGCTATCATAGCCAATTCTCCGGTTGCTCCGGTTTATCAGGAGTTCCTTTTGCATGAACTTCATTTGCAGATCGGTAATTTTAATCTGCTTTCTCATGGCGGAGAGAATCTGCGGATGATCGAGTTCATCAATGACGGGTTGATGACCATCTTTTTCTTGCTGGTAGGATTGGAGATCAAACGGGAGTTGTTGGTTGGTGAGCTTTCTTCCTTCCGCAAGGCGGCGCTTCCCTTTATTGCTGCCTGTGGCGGTATGCTGTTTCCGGTGATTGTTTATATGTCAATCTGTCCTCCGGGCAGTGCGGGAAGTCAGGGATTGGCCATTCCAATGGCAACGGATATTGCTTTTTCGTTAGGGGTATTAAGTCTGTTGGGAAGCCGTGTGCCGTTGAGCCTGAAGATATTTCTGACGGCTTTTGCGGTAGTTGATGATATCGGAGGTATCCTTGTAATTGCTCTTTTTTATAGTTCGCATGTGTCGTATGGGTATATTCTGATAGCCGCATTGCTTTACGTTTTACTTTATTTTATAGGAAAGCGTGGGACTACCAATAAGATTTTCTTTTTAGTGATCGGTGTCGTTATATGGTATTTATTTTTGCAATCCGGTATTCATAGTACCATTTCGGGAGTTATTCTGGCGTTTGTTATTCCGGCGAAACCCCGTCTGGATGTTGGAAAATATATCGAGCATATTCGTCATACAATTGCAGGTTTCCCGGTGGTGGAATCGGGAAGTATCGTATTGACTAATGAGCAGATTGCCAAACTGAAAGAGGTCGAATCTGCTTCCGACCGTGTTATCAGTCCTCTGCAGTCTTTGGAGGATAATTTGCATGGAGCTGTCAATTATCTGATTCTTCCGTTGTTTGCCTTTGTCAATGCAGGCGTTGTCTTTAGTGGCAGCGGTGAGTTGGTAGGAAGTGTAGGGATGGCAGTGGCAGCAGGGTTGCTGTTTGGTAAATTTGCGGGAATTTATTTCTTTACCTGGTTGGCTATAAAGATAAAACTTACTCCAATGCCGCCGGGTATGACTTGGAAGAATCTTTCCGGTATAGCTCTGTTGGGAGGGATCGGTTTTACGGTGTCGCTTTTCATTGCCAATCTTTCTTTTGGTGCAAATTATCCTGTTCTGTTGAATCAGGCTAAGTTCGGAGTGCTATCGGGGACTATTCTTTCCGGATTATTAGGATACATTGTACTCAGGATAGTATTACCTGTCCGAAAGCGGAAATAATAACTAGAGATCAGTCGTTCAGGCATATCGGATATTCATCAGGCGATATGCCTTTTTTATTGTATATATAATATAAGGTGAAAATGATATCTACTAATAATATTAGTTAAACAACTGCTTTATTTAGTAGATTAACTAATAGTGTTAGTTGTTTGTTTGAAAAATAGTATTATATTTGTGCCATTGGAAGAACAATAAATATGTAGACTATGAAACAGATGAGACGATTGACCGTCAAAGAGGAAGAAATTATGCGTATATTTTGGGAACATGGACCTATGTTTGTTCGTGAACTTCTATCATTCTATGATGAACCAAAACCGCATTATAACACAGTTTCTACCCTTGTTCGAGGGCTGGAGGAGAAAGGTTTTTGTGGGGTATAAAGCCTACGGAAATACTTATCAATATTATGCTCTTGTTTCGGAAAAGGAGTATAAGAGTTCGGCACTCAAAGAAGTGGTTTCCCAGTATTATAATAATTCCTATATCAATGTAGTGTCTTCTTTTATTGAAGAAGAAGGGATGTCTGTTGATGAACTAAAATCGCTTATAGAGTATATAGAGCAAAGTAAAAAGAAGAAGTAATCTCTCTCTGGTCTATCGGAAGATACGATTTTTATTCTATGGACAAACAACTTTTAATCTGAAAACACAATGGGAGCTTTTTTATTCTATCTGCTGAAATCCGGATGTTGCTTAGTGGTCTTTTATATTTTCTTTAAGCTGCTGATGAGCCGGAGTACTTTTTTCCGTTTCAACCGCATCACTTTGTTGGTTGGGTTGTTAGGATGTACTTTGCTTCCACTTATAGAGCTGACAACTACCGAGGAGACTTTTTTGCATACTCCGTTGTATGCCATTCACGAGATATTGCAAAGTACGGAGTCTGTCATTCTAAATCCGGAACAGATGGAAGATCCTATTCTTATATCTGAAAAGAATCCGGAAATAAACTCTTTGAATTGGATTCCTGTGACTTTAGCTTTTATATATGGAGTGGGGGCTTTGGTGACACTGATCTGGTTGTCTTTGTCCACTTGTCGTTTGATTCAGTTGATTCGTACGTCAGAGAAAAAACAGTTTGGAAACTATGTATTAGTGATTCCTCAGCAGCCAACTGCTTCATTTAGCTGGGGTAAATATATTGTTATTTCAGCAGCTGACTACTCTCAACAGTCCGAAGAAATACTCCTCCACGAAACGATGCATTTACGAAATCATCATACTTTGGACTTATTGTTTATGCAGATATTCCTGCTTGTTTATTGGTTTAATCCTGTCGTTTGGCTACTAAAACGGGAGTTGCAGGAAGTACATGAATTTGAAGCCGATAATGGCGTAATTAATACAGGCATCGATGCAACTAAATATCAATTATTACTGGTGAAAAAAGCTGTTGGTACAAGGCTCTACTCTATGGCTAATGGCTTTAATCACTCTAAACTTAAAAAACGTATCACTATGATGTTAAAAGAAAGAACCAATCGTTGGGCACGATTAAAGCTGTTGCTTGCCGTGCCTGTGATGGCTGGAGCGCTTTATGTGTTTGCACAGCCGGAAGTGAAAGAAGTTCCGCGACAGATTCAGTCTGAACTTCAGCAGAAAGAAGCGGATGATTATTCATCTTTGATGTTTTTTTTCAAAGAAGGGGGAGAGAGATACAGCAAGCTGGTTAATGGAGCGTATCCACCCTCTAAGATTAAAGCAAGACAGGTTCACTCCCTTTTTGTTAATAAACAAAATAGGGTGATGTTCGATAATGATGTATGTTCAGTGGATGAGTTGAAGTCTACTATTGTGAAGAATTTGATGAAATCCTGGGAAGAAAGTAAGAGGAAAGAATACCAAGTTATTTCTTTTCAGGTTGATCGCGGAAGTGAAATTGCTGCACTCACTACTATACTCAAAGAAGTAAAAGGAGCATTTGAGCAAATTCGTGCTGATTTGTCTATTACATTGACAGATAAAAGTGAAGAAGCGTTGGACCGATTGTTTCCTGTTCTACTGTCGGAAGGTGCTGCGAGAAATTATGGATTGAAAGAGCTGTCAATGGAGGAGAAAATCAGTGGGATTGTGGTAACAATTCACACTTCGGAAGGGAAGGAAGTAATGAAAGATTTTACTTTAACGGAATTGAAACAGAAAGTCACTGCTGCACGTGCAAAGCAAGCTGATCCGGAAAGTTTGGTTATTGGCCTCAAGATAGAGAAAGGGTGTAAGATAGGATACGTGACGGATACCAAGCAGGTGTTGAGGGAATGTAGTGCATTGAAGATTAATTATTCAACTGATAACTAATTAGTTTATAAATAGTGTCACTATATAGCCAGCATAGTGACACTATCCAATCAACATGGTGACACTATCCCAACCGGATAGCGACACCATCTTAAAAGGTCTATAATTTTTGTTTTATTCATCATCTCCGTCATCCGCTATCGGCAGAATTCTCTGACTTTCCTCATGGGGCAATTGTTCTACTTGGCGTAGTTTCCGTTCAATAGCGCGGGTTCTTTTTCCCATCACTTCTTCCAGTTGGTCACCGGCACTTTGCAGGTTCTTCTGTACCTTTTCGAGTAGGCCTCCGAATTTGCTGAATTCAGTTTTAACTGCTCCCAAAACTGTCCACACTTCTCCGGTACGCTTTTGAATAGCCAGCGTGCGGAACCCCATCTGAAGACTGTTCAATATAGCACCAAGGGTAGTTGGTCCCGTCACTACAATTTTATATTCTTTTTGTAGCGTCTCTACCAAGCTTGTTCTTCGGATCACCTCTGCATAGATGCTTTCAAAAGGCAGGAACATGATGGCAAAGTCTGTGGTGAAAGGCGGGTCTACATATTTATCGTGAATATCTTTCGCCATTTTCTTGATGGTTGTTTCCAGCTGCTTGCCGGATGATTCCATCAATGCAGTATCTCCTGCCTCGAAAGCGTCGTAGTATTGCTCATATACATCTTTCGGGAATTTTGCATCGATAGGCAGGTATACAGTGCTGTTCGCATCATCCTTACCCGGTAACTTAATGGCAAATTCCACAAATTCAGTTCCGCTTTTCTTGGTTTTCACATTGGCGTCATATTGTTCCGGACTCATCATCTGTTCCAGCAATGCTCCTAACTGAACTTCACCAAATGTACCGCGCATTTTTACGTTACTCAATACTTTTTTCAGTCCACCGACGTCTTGTGCGAGAGATTTCATTTCTCCCAGTCCCTTCTGTACATTTTCCAGTTGTGAGCGGACGATTTCAAAGGACTGTCCAATGCGTTCATTCAATGTCTTCTGCAATTTTTCTTCCACCATCAGTCGCATATCATCCAGCCGCTTTTCAGTCGATTTTATCAAGACCTCTTGCTGGCGTGCCATTGTGTCGAACTTTTGGCGTTGCAGTTCCCCGTTTGTCATCATGTTCTTATGCAGTACGTCTTGCAATTGTTGCATATTCTGATTCAGCGTTTGGGTCATTTCCATGCGAAGTTCCCGGATACTGCGGTTTAGTTCTTCGCGGTTCTCTTGCATTTGCTGTCGCAAGGCTGCCTGTAATTGTTCCGCTTGCGCATGATTATTTCCTTTTGCCAGTGATAGTACAATCGAGATTACTGCTAATGCGGCAATAACAATAAGTAGAATCAGTTCCATCAATAAGTCAGAATTTCATTTCCGGTTTCAGTAATCAGAATCATATTCTCCCATTGGGCAGAGGGCAGTCCGTCATCTGTGCATACCGTCCATCCGTCAGCTTCGTCAACAAATACTTCATAAGTACCCATATTTATCATCGGTTCAATGGTGAAGGTCATGCCCGGAACGATCATCATTCCTGTTCCCCGGCGTCCGAAATGTTCCACATCCGGTGCTTCATGAAACTGCATTCCTACACCATGCCCGCAAAGATCGCGTACCACGTTGAATCCGTTCTTTTCTGCGTGTTCCTGAATAGCGGCGCCTACATCTCCTAATTGTTTCCAAGGCTGTGCGGCGGCTATACCTATTTCCATACACTCTTTAGTCACTTGAACCAGTTTGCGCATTTCGGGACTTACGTCACCGATCATAAACATACGGGATGCGTCGGAGAAATATCCTTTGTAAATGGTAGAAACATCTACATTGATGATATCTCCGCTTTGCAGTATTTCTGTTTTGCTGGGAATACCGTGGCATACCACATCATTGATACTGGTACAGACGCTTTTAGGAAATCCTTCGTAGTTAAGAGGAGCAGGGATGGCACCGTGCTTTGTGGTGAAGTCATATACCATGACATCGATTTCTTCAGTTGACATTCCTTCACGGATATTCTCCGAAATATAATCCAACAGGGCAGTATTGATTTTGGCACTCTCACGGATTCCTTCCAGTTGTTCGGGAGTACGCAGTACTTTGCGCGGTGGGAGTTTGTAACCTTGTTTTCTGTATTTCTGTATTTTCGCTTCTACTTCAGCCGGGTAATTGGAGGGAGTAAACCGGAATCCCTTGATAAAGTTCTTCATTATTATAGGATGTTTTTTAATCGTACTACAAAGGTACGAGAATAAATGGAAAATGAAATCGTTTATCATGTGATTCCTTTTTTACCATTCATAAGAAATACAGATCTGAGGCACCCATTCCCATCTTTTTTGTATGGTGTTGTATTGATATTGTACGCCGGTTTTCAATTTCCAGCCTTTACCTACTTTTAAAACAATGTCGCTGCCTAGTGTGGTTGGTATTGCTTCAGAGGAAAGTCCACGATATCTTCGGGTGTCCAGATTTTGTTTACCACATATGCTAAGAAACCATTTTTTAGAGAGCTTATAATCCATTTGAGTTTGGATATGAAAGTGGTTTGAACTTTCACTAAAGTTACTTTTACTATGCAGAGTGAAATTTTTGTTTATTTTGAGCCGTGAATAAGTGGGTAAGAAAGTAGAATTGGTCTGTTGAAAGATGTTATGAGTATGAAAAGGTAATTTCGGAGATATGATTGTTGATTTAAGAGTCGGTAATGTTGGATCAAAGTCAACAAAGGGTTTTGTATGATATAACATGTTTTGTTCTGTTTTCTTTACGAATTCCTTGTTGAATCTGATTTCTTGCTCAGAATTTAATGCTTGCTGTAGCCTCAATGAATCTTGTTTGCTCCACTCTTGTCCTGTTACGGATAAAGGAAGTAATATCAGACAAAGAGTGCTTAAACGATATTTATAAACGTCCATATAATGTGCTAGTTAAGTTTAATTATATGGACGACGAAAAAGTGAAAATGCTGCTTTATGTAATCAATAAATAATGGGTATTTCACATAATATGAGAATACTTTTCTTTTTTTTGTATAGGTGTATTAAGCACATTTATCGTGTCCAGTCGCACCTATGGAAACAAAACCTATATAGCTGTTTTTTTATGTATTGAGTGATAAGTTCTAGTTTCTTGATTGGTTCATCTTTCATAAATCTTGAATGATATTGAGAGAAAAAATGAGGTGGAAAAATATAGATGTTATAATTACAACCACTTTTTTTCTGAGCATTGCAGGACTCATAGTTCTTATTATCATTCTTTAATGTTTTGTATTTAAGATAATCTTTTTGCTTTAAATACCGGTTCTATCTTCTGAATCTCCGATTCAAATCCGAACCAATAGCCATGTCCTTCTTCGTCAATAGGAAGAAAACATAACCAGAGGTTCTCACGATATGAGCCATATATAATTTCCCAATTATCGGGAGGAACTTGGCGTTTTGTCTTTACTTTTTCAGCGGGGATTTTTTTTAACGACATACCGGCTTCTATCCATGCAATACTGACTTGTGTCACGTAATCGGGATAATGATTCTTGCAGAAATTATAGAGGATAAGTCCCCTTTTTTCTAGACTCAAAGGAGTGTCGATGACATCTGTCTGTATTAGATGGTCAAGTAACTCGTGCAGGAAATGCGGATTATCCAAAATGAGGGTACGAGTCAGACTTCGCCATGTAGGTGTATTATAGAATCCGTCTAAAAGACGGGACAGATAGTGGGCGGTTTGCAATTCTTCTACGGAAATTTCTTTAGTCTGCAAAACTTCGTAGGGAGGGAGAGGAGAGTATTGGATGCCTAACTCTTCCGCCCTTCTTCGCATTTCCGTGCCGGGAAGTAATTTTAATGATTCCAGTTGTATTTCCCCTGCACCATATTCGGCAAGTGTACGAACGTCTTCAAATATTTCGGATAGGTGATAGAGAGGAAGACCGGCTATTAAGTCAGCATGTGTCTCCATGTTCTTAAGGGAACAAAGATATTTCAGACCTTGAAGGGCATCAGATAATTTTCCGATACGTCGGCTTTTCTCTAATACGGGTTCACGAAGGCTTTGAATACCTGCTTCGAGGTGTAGCAAACCATTAGGTAAAATAGCGAGTTCTTCTTTCAATTCTTCGGAGAGAAGTGCCGGGTGAATTTCTAAATGGAAACAGATGTCCGGGGCATATTCACGGAAGAGGTGAAGAAGTTCTTTGGCTCGCTTATTATTATAGTTGAAAGTACGGTCGAGTACACGCACATTTTTGATGCCATGCTGATGGATAACATTCAATCGTTCGCGGATTGCCTCCAATGAAATGGTGCGAATCGGTTTTTCACCTCCGCTGACGCAGAAAGCGCATGTGTTGAAACATCCTCGGGTAGTTTCCAGTTGTACGAAAGGCTTGCTCCAATTAAAAAAACGACTTTTCTCCGGTGGGACAAGTTGAGAGAAGTTCATGACACGGGCAATACCGTTGTCTTTATATTGGTCTGATTCGTCCAGATAGCATAATCCGGATATCTGATTCCACTCATTCACAGGGTGATTCCATACTTTTAACCAAATAGGGAATACTTCTTCTCCTTCTCCCCGAAACACTCCGTTGACAAATTTGTTCTTTCTTAAGAAGGCTTCGTTATTTCCTAAAAACTCCGGACCGCCGAGTACGATGCAGCAATGAGGTAGCAAAGCTTTAGCACGTGAAACGATATGCAACAGTTGCTCGTGATTAAATAGCCAGTTGGTAGCAGCAATAATATCCGGTTGATGGTGATAGATTTGGTTGACTACCATTCCGGTATTTTCGTTGATGGTTGCCGATACTGTACACCACTCAATGGTAGTGTCATCTGCTATTTGAGCATGTAATGCAGGCAATGCCAGCGATGAGTGCGCATAGGAGCTATTTAAATCAAGCCAAAGAAGTTTCATGTGTAAATTTTACTATTAGTGGGACAAAGGTACAAAAAACTTGCATCTTAAGGCATATAGTAAAATAAAAACGCTAATTTTGCAATAATAAACGCAATAAACTAGAAAATTATGAAGAATTTGAAAAAATACGTAGGTGTTCTCATGTTGCTGACTTTATTGGTTGGCTTTACTTCGTGCGAAGATGATGAAACTATATTTGATCACATAGTAGGGCGTACATGGGTTGGTGATTTAGGATTTTGGGTAGATAATAGTCCGGTGGAAAGTGGAATAACCTTTAAGAGTAATGGTTTTGGTGTAGATGAACAATGGTATTATGATTGGGATAGAGTAGCGGCTGTTTTAGATGTCCGCTGGTGGATTGAAGATGGAGATTTATTCTTGGATTATGGTAATGGCTATCCTTTATTAATATTAGCAGATGTTTATGTTGAAGGCCGATATCTTACAGGGCGTTTGTATTCAAATAATATAGATCAAGGAACCGTTACTTTAGAAATGAGTAATTAGTGAAGATCTAAAAAAGAATTGTGGAATTGGAAAAAATATCGATTTTTTTATAAAAGTTCCCCTTATTGAAGGCTAATCTATGTACAGAGTTGTCAGCAAATAAGGGGAATTTTTATTATTTTATTTCTTCAGGAACAACTTCTTAAACTCTCCCGGATAAGGTGTCTCAAACTCCATTAAATCTCCCGTCACCGGATGATAGAAACAAAGTTTGAAGGCGTGGAGTGCCAGTCTTCCGATTGGGTTAAGCGATTCTTCGCCTCCATATCTTCCGTCACCTATAATAGGATGTCCTAAATTCTGCATATGTACACGGATCTGATTCTTACGTCCTGTTTCCAGATCAAGTTCTAACAGTGAATAACCGTTAGCACGTTTGATTGTCTTGTAGTGTGTGATGGATTTTGAACCACCATCATCATAATCGCTGGAGCTTACATAAAGAGTTTTATCCGTCAGCCAGGAAACCACAGTGTCATAATCCTTCTCCATTGTTCCCTCAACAACAGCTACATAACGGCGGTCAGTCACTATTTCATGCCAGTTGTCACGTAATGTCCGTTGTGTTTTTTCGTCTTTTGCGAACATCATTAATCCTGATGTATCCCTGTCCAGACGATGTACGATAAACACACGGTGCTGTCTGCCCGAGCGCTGTACATATTCATTCAGAATCGTATAAGCGGTGCGCTCTTTTTGTCGCTCGGTATTGACAGATAAGAGTCCTTGCATTTTTTCCACTACAATGATATAAGCGTCCTCATATACAATTTTCAGCAGTCTGTTATGAAATTCCTTCTTTCCTTTTTCCTTGCTGATTTGTACTTTCATTCCGGGTTGCAGCGGGAAGTTGAACTGAGTGGTGATTACGTTATCTACCAATACCACCCGTTTGCTCAGTAATGACTTCAGTTTCGTGCGGCTTGCGTCCGGCATTTTGGCAGCCAGAAACTCCATTAGTTCCATGGGCTCTTTGACTGCATAGTTCGTATATTGGGCACGTGCTTTTTCTGCAGGAGTTCTTCTCGGTCTTTTTTCCATTTCTTTTTTCTTTTGCGAACAATTCAACTAACGTATTATCGAAGCTCCAGCAACACTACATTTTCCACATGATGCGTATGCGGGAACATATCTACAGGTTGCACAGCTTTCACTTTATATTTGCCGTCAAGCAGTTGTAAGTCGCGTGCCTGCGTAGCCGGGTTGCAGCTTACATACACAATCCGCTTCGGTTCGGCAAACAGAATAACATCAACCACATCCTGATGCATACCTGCACGTGGGGGGTCGGTGATAATCACATCCGGACGTCCATGCTGATTGATAAATTCCTGAGTCAGCATATCTTTCATATCTCCGGCATAGAACAAGGCATTCTTAATCTCATTAATCTTGGCATTTACCTTTGCGTCTTCGATAGCTTCCGGTACATACTCGATACCAATCACCTGACGGGCCTGGCGGGATACAAAATTGGCAATGGTTCCCGTTCCGGTATATAAGTCGTATACCAGTTCCTTTCCGGTCAGCCCGGCAAATTCGCGGGCTATCTTATATAAATTGTATGCCTGTTCGGAGTTAGTCTGATAGAATGATTTCGGACCGACTTTGAAACGCAGTCCTTCCATTTCTTCAAACATATGGTCTTTTCCCTTGAATACATGTACATCCAGATCATTGATCGTATCGTTGCACTTATTATTAATAATGTATAGGAGAGAAGTGATTTCGGGGAATGAATCGGCAATGAACTGCAGCAGTTGCTTGAATAGTTCCATTTCATGGTCTTCCGTAATCTTGCAGATGACAATGACCATCAGCTCTCCTGTTGATGAAGTGCGGATAATCATATTCCGTAACATACCTTCCTGAGTACGCAGATTGATGAAGGAGTAACCATGCTCGTAAGCATAATCGCGTACAGCATTACGAATACGATTGGAGATGTCGTCCTGTAACCAGCATTTTTCAATAGCCAGCACTTTGTCGAAAGCTCCGGGAATATGAAAACCTACAGCATTCATCTGATCATACTTCACATCCTGCCGAACTTCATCGTTCGTGAGCCAGCGTTTGTTCGAAAAAGTGAACTCCAGTTTATTCCGGTAGAACTCTGTTTTGGCAGAACCCAGAATCGGTGAAATTTCCGGAAGTTCGATTTTCCCGATGCGTCTCAGATTGTCTTCTACTTGTTTCTGCTTATACCTGATTTGTTCCGAATAGGGGAGCACCTGCCATTTACAACCGCCGCATACGCCGTAGTGTTGGCAGAAAGGAACGGCACGTACGGGCGATAGCTCGTGGAATTTCACAGCTTCGGCTTCGGCGTATTTGTTCTTTTTGCGCTTGATCTGCAGGTCTACAACATCACCTGGCACTACATAAGGAACAAAAATCACCAGGTCGTTTACTTTTGCGATGGCTTTTCCTTCGGCAGCCACATCCGTTATTGTTACCTTCTCCAGCAGGGGAAGTTCTTTTCTCTTTCTTGCCACTTTTACACCAATCTAATAATTATGATGCAAAAGTAGGTATTTTTTTTGGAAAACTTTCGTGTCTATGAAAATATTCCAGATTGTAATGTCGAAATTGCATTTTAATAGAAAGTTTTTTCTCAAAAAGTTTTCTGGTTTGCGAAATATACTTAGATTTGCGAACAGAAAAAAATCATAATGTAACTTTAAACACAATATTATGGATAAAAAAAGAGTTTATACCTTTGGAAATGGTCAGGCAGAAGGAAAGGCCGACATGAAGAATTTGTTAGGTGGTAAAGGTGCCAATCTTGCCGAGATGAATTTAATTGGAATTCCCGTTCCTCCCGGATTCACAATAACTACAGAAGTTTGTACGGAGTATAATACGTTGGGACGTGATAAAGTGGTTGAGTTGCTGAAAGATGAAGTAGTAAAGGCCATTGCCCGTGTAGAAGAATTGATGAAATCTAAATTCGGTGATATCGAAAATCCATTGTTGGTTTCTGTACGTTCAGGTGCCCGTGCGTCTATGCCGGGTATGATGGATACTATTCTGAATCTGGGGCTGAATGACGAGGTGGTGGAAGGTATCATCCGCAAGACTGGTAATGCCCGTTTTGCATGGGACTCTTATCGTCGTTTTGTACAGATGTACGGTGACGTTGTTCTGGGCATGAAGCCGACGAACAAGGAAGATATCGATCCGTTCGAAGCAATCATTGAAGAAGTAAAAGAATCAAAAGGAGTAAAGCTTGATAACGAACTGGAAGTAGCAGACCTGCAAGAGCTTGTGAAGAAGTTCAAGGCCGCTGTGAAAGAACAGACCGGAAAAGATTTCCCGACTTGTGCTTACGAACAACTTTGGGGAGCTATCTGTGCCGTATTTGATTCATGGATGAACGAACGTGCTATCCTTTATCGTAAGATGGAAGGTATACCTGATGAATGGGGAACAGCTGTAAACGTACAGGCTATGGTATTCGGTAATATGGGTGACACTTCTGCAACAGGAGTTTGCTTCTCTCGTGATGCCGGTACAGGTGAAGACCTTTTCAACGGTGAATACCTGATCAACGCACAAGGTGAAGATGTGGTAGCCGGTATCCGTACTCCACAACAGATTACGAAGGTTGGTTCTCAGCGCTGGGCTGTACTGGCAGGTGTGACAGAAGATATTCGTGCTGCAAAATTCCCTTCAATGGAAGAAGCTATGCCGGAAATCTATAAGGAACTGGATGCATTGCAGACTAAATTGGAGAACCACTATAAAGATATGCAAGATATGGAATTCACCGTGCAGGAAGGTAAGTTATGGTTCCTGCAGACTCGTAACGGTAAACGTACCGGTGCGGCTATGGTGAAAATCGCAATGGACTTGCTCCGTCAGGGAATGATTGATGAAAAGACTGCTTTGATGCGTGTAGAACCTAACAAACTGGATGAACTTCTTCACCCGGTATTCGATAAATCTGCTTTGAAACAGGCGAAAGTGCTGACTCGCGGACTTCCGGCTTCTCCGGGTGCTGCAACCGGTCAGATTGTATTCTTCGCTGATGATGCCGCCGAATGGCATGCTGCCGGAAAGAAAGTGGTAATGGTACGTATCGAGACTTCTCCGGAAGACTTGGCTGGTATGGCAGTTGCCGAAGGTATCCTGACAGCTCGTGGTGGTATGACTTCTCATGCTGCTGTGGTAGCTCGTGGTATGGGTAAATGCTGTGTATCCGGTGCAGGAGCATTGAATATCGACTATAAGACTCGTACAGTAGAAATTGACGGCATTGTTTTGAAAGAAGGCGATTATATTTCTTTGAACGGTAGTACAGGCGAAGTATATAATGGTAAGGTAGAAACTCAGGCTGCCGAACTTTCCGGAGACTTTGCCGATTTGATGAAACTCTCAGATAAATATACCCGTCTGCAAGTACGTACCAATGCGGATACTCCTCACGATGCGGAAGTAGCACGTAACTTTGGTGCAGTAGGTATCGGTCTTTGCCGTACGGAACATATGTTCTTCGAAGGTGAAAAGATCAAGGCAATGCGCGAAATGATTCTGGCAGAAAATGCAGAAGGACGTCGTAAAGCACTCGCTAAGATTCTTCCGTATCAGCAAGCCGACTTTAAGGGTATTTTTAAAGCAATGGCCGGTTGTCCGGTGACTGTTCGTCTGCTCGATCCTCCTTTGCATGAGTTTGTTCCTCATGATACGAAGGGACAGCAGGAAATGGCTGATACGATGGGTGTAAGCCTGCAATATATCCAGCAACGTGTAGAATCGCTGTGTGAACACAATCCGATGTTGGGTCACCGCGGTTGCCGTCTGGGAAATACATATCCTGAAATCACTCAGATGCAGACACGCGCTATCTTGGGTGCTGCTCTTGAACTGAAGAAAGAAGGAGTAGAGACTCATCCTGAAATCATGGTTCCGTTGACCGGTATTTTATATGAATTCAAGGAACAAGAGAAGGTGATTCGTGAAGAGGCTGCCAAGTTGTTTGAAGAAGTGGGCGACAGCATTGATTTCAAAGTAGGTACTATGATTGAAATTCCTCGTGCAGCTCTGACTGCTGATCGTATCGCTTCATCTGCTGAATTCTTCTCATTCGGTACGAATGACTTGACTCAGATGACCTTCGGATATTCTCGTGACGATATCGCTTCCTTCCTTCCGGTCTATCTGGAAAAGAAGATTCTGAAAGTAGACCCGTTCCAGGTGCTCGATCAGAACGGTGTAGGTCAGTTGGTACGTATGGCTACAGAAAAGGGCCGTGCTATCCGTCCGGATTTGAAATGCGGTATCTGTGGCGAACATGGTGGTGAACCGTCTTCAGTGAAGTTCTGCCATAGAGTAGGTTTGAATTACGTTAGTTGCTCTCCGTTCCGGGTGCCTATCGCAAGATTAGCAGCGGCTCAGGCAGCAATCGAGGGATAAAGGCGGTATAGCTGATATTCAGTTAATTAGGCGGTATGCTTTTCATTTACAAAGGCTTACCGCCTATTGTATTTTAAAAATGTACGTGCATTTTGCACAAAAAATGAGTAGAATAAACGCAAATGTTGTACAATAGTTATGCAGTTTTGACAACAGTGTTGTACAAGTGTTGTACAAATGCTTTTTCCGTATAGTCAATAAGTTACGGGCGTTTTGCCTCAATCACATTGGAACACGGAACAATCGCTTTGGAACATAGTACGCCCAAACAGAATGTTTAATTATAAAACGAATATAAAATGGCAACATTGAAAGCAGTAGTGAGAACGGCACGGGCTGACGGATTTTATCCGGTGTATATCCGGGTGACTCATCATCGAAGCTCTGCGTTCATTAAGACAGACAAGATGGTGACGAAGAAGGAACTCACCAAAACTAATGAGATTAAAGACCCGTATGTTTTGCAATTCTGTTCGCAGAGAATATTGGAGTATACGGAGAGGCTTAATAGCAAAAATATCGAGTATTGGACAGTCAAGGAAGTAGTCGAGTTTCTTGCAAGTGGGAATGATGACGTTTGTTTTTCAGATTATGCACGAAAGCATATCAACCGAATGATTGACAACGGTCAACAACGTAATGCTAAGAACTATCAGCTGGCATTGCAACATCTGGAGCGTTTTTTAGGAACAACGCAGATAATGTTCTCACACCTTACATCGCACTTGATGAATAGGTGGATTAAGTCGCTTGAACAGACACACCGAGCTAAGGAGATGTATCCTATCTGTATGCGACAAGTATTTAAAGCTGCTATTCTGGAGTATAACGACTATGATAATGGGATTATTCGTATAAAGACTAATCCATGGGTGAAAGTGGAGATTCCTTCGGCAGATCGTGCAGAAAAACTAGCCATTACACCCGAAGCGTGTCGGGAATTCTTTTCATTTCCTCTGCCGGAAAGTAAGATGAAATATCCACAGACGGAGTTTGGACGTGATATAGCCATGATGGTGCTTTGTTTGGCAGGAATCAACACAGTCGATCTATACAATTTGAAAAAGCAGGATTATCGGAACGGCATCATTCACTATCAGCGTGCCAAGACAAAGAAGTTTCGTGCCGACGGTGCATATATGGAAATGCGCGTGCCGGCAATTATTCAACCACTCTTCGATAAATATCTCAATACGAAGGAGGATGACGATCGTCTGTTCAATTTTTATCAGCGTATGACAACATCTGACAGTTTTGGTTCCAATGTTAACAGTGGAATTAGGCAAATATGTGAGGCCATGGGAATGGCAAAAGAAGAACGGTATTCGGTCTATACATTCCGGCACACGTGGGGTACTGTGGCACAGAATGACGTGAGAGCTTCAATTGATGAGGTTGCATTTGCGATGAATCATGCTGCTGGACATAAGGTAACACGGGGTTATATAAAGATAGATTATTCACCTGCTTGGGAATTAAACGAGAAAGTGGTTGATTTCATTTTCTTCTCCGGTAAGACATCTGTTCGCGAGCAGAAGCAGGAAGATACGCATTTTAGATTATCATTCCGATATATGGTAAATGGGGCGGCTTACCACAATGGGCAGAAAGTTGCAGAGTTGACTGATGTAGGATTCAACAACGTGGACGATGTTATAGCACGACTTGTGACAATGTTACCCGAAGATATTCCTAACCGTTCTATGGTGATGTTTAAAATCGTCAATCTTGATAAGAATCAGACGGTAGTATATCAGCGGCAGAAAGGAAAGGGCTTCTGATTTTTTCGAACCTACAAGGAACTTTTTCTTTGTAGGTTTTTGTTTTTATGAAGAAAAGCGACATCCTTTCGGATATCGCTTTCAAGCAAAACTGTATTATATTACCCCTAAGGGTAAGCAACTCCTCGCGTCTAAAGTAGAGAGAAGTAGATTATTCTTCGTCGTCCTCTTCATCCCCAGCAAGTTCGACCAACTTATCTTCAATGGTAAGGTGAATTTCGTTATCATCAATGCTGATGTTTCTCGGCATAATTATTTTAATGAACTCCATAGAAACCTTCACTCGGTCTTTAGGATCAAGTTCTAAAAAGTCTTGCATTATTAGCGGTGCCATATCCCCTTCAGGTATCGTATTGTGAGTTTCAAGCCATTTTTCAATCATGCCTTTGGCCAATGCTGTTATTTTGTTAGGTGTTCCTTTTTGTCGTCCTCCTGTCTTTTTCCCTTTTGCCATACCATAATGATTATTAGTGTAAAAAGATAAAATGATGTTGCGAAGATAAGGGCTTACTTTCGCAAATGAGGTATAACTTTTAATAATTAAAACAAAGGTTTTATGGGATTAATTGGAAGTGCTATAGGAGCGGCAGGTAGCATATTTGGCGGTATCTCTGCATCGAAAGCAATGAAGAAAATTAAGAGCAACGTTGAGGCGCAGCGACAGAAGAACCAAAATTGGTATGATCGCAGGTACAATGAGGATTATACGCAACGAGCCGATGCGCAACGTATTCTCACGCAGACGGAAGAGAGTATCAAGAACCGTAATAAGCAGGCAGCTGGTATACAGGCTGTAATGGGCGGTACTGATGAAAGTGTAGCAGCTACAAAAGAAGCGAATAGCAAGGCTCTTGCTGATGCAACATCACAGATTGCAGCACAGGCGGATGCACGCAAAGACAACATCGAGGCCACCTATATGCAGAATGACAATGCTTTTGTTGAGCAACTCAATCAGTTAGAAAAAGGTAAGGCAGAAGCGATAGCCGGAGCCGTACAAGGAGTAACGAGTGCGGCAAGCAAAATGCCATTTTAATGTGTGGAGGTAACTTATGGCGACATATGATGATATATTAGGCAATGGAGGTGGCACACCTTTTCCGAAAGGTTCTAAAGAATGGCATGAACAGCAACAAGACGGTTCTTCTGCACCTCCACCTGTAAAGGGTACACAGGAATGGGTGGAACAAAAAGCGGCTACGGCTCCTGTTGTTACCGCACCTAAACCTGACACAACTACTACACCGCCCCCTCCGACCAAGCAAGAAGGCTCGGACGGTGGTGCCCTTTCATATGCTGAACTGTTCAAGAAACTTAATCCTTATACTCCACCGACCGACGAAGAACTTGCTAAAGAGAAGAAAAAGCAGAAACGTGACCAAATTTTTGCTGCAATTGGTGATGGCATATCTGCTCTCTCCAATCTGTACTTTACAACACAGGGTGCACCGAATATGTATAGTGGAAAAAACACAGCTTCGGAAAGGTTACAGGTTAGGTATGATCGATTAATGAAAGAACGTAATGAGAATGCCCGGGCTTATTTGAGCGGCCTGTTCGGTGCTATGCAGGCTGATGATGTCAAAGCGAGAGATGATCGTAATTGGAGACATCAGTTAGCACGCGAGAAAAGAGCCGATGCCATTGCGGACGCAAAGGAAAAACGAGATAACCAGATATTTGATCTCAACGTTAAGCTCCAAAACAATAAAATATCAGCAGCCGAAGCTGATGCAGAACGTAAAAGAGTGGAGGCCGAATATGCTGATGATCTTGCAAAGGCTAGACTTGAAACTGAAAAGGCTAAAGCGGGCGCTTCAAAAGCTTCTGCTTCCGCATCCAATGCTAGAGCTGGGTATTATAACCGTGGTGGTAGTGGCGGCAATAAGAAAAGGATGACACTTACTATTGATGGTAAGACCACTTACTATGATACGAAAGAAGATTATGAGAGAGCGGTGCAGCGTGAGGCTAAACGGTTAGGTATTAAGACTCACCAATATGTGAAAACCACAGAAAATGATGTAATGGGGGCAAAAGAAAAGAATGTCTCTACTCCAAAACCTATCAGCCAACTTGCCGGTGAAGTTGAAATGGCATCGAATAAGAAGAAAAGTCCAACAGCCGGAGATAATAGTAGTAATAAAAAGAAAAGTCCAACATCATAAATGAAACATTATGCCTGAAAATGAGGATAAAATAAAGAAACTATACGATACGTTTGTTTCTGATGGTTACGATATGGAGAGTGAAGAAGATTTCCGCAAGAACTTATCGGATTCTACAAAACGCAAGGCAGCTTATGATGCTCTAGTGAAAGAAGGTTATGAGATGGAACCGTTTGAAGAGTTTGAGAATAATATAGGTTTCGGAAAGATTCAAACACCTGTACCGGAGTCTGCTGTACAAACAGAACAGGCGTGGCAACCTACCGAACAAGAGAAAGCAGAGATGATTGCCAGTACAAACCGTATGATGCAGAATGTGGAAACACAGATACAAGACGCAAATGAACGTGTAGATAATATACAAGAATACGGGTTGAATCTCGGATTGCAAACTAAAGAGGGTAAAATGCAGTTTAATCCTGAAAATGGGAAACTGGAAAAAACATATATTACTCCACTTGGTAACAAGACTACTAGTAAACCTCTTGCTGACATCGAGAGTTTCCGGTACCGACAAGCTGCCGATATGTCAATCGGCGGACAGTTACGCAAGGCTAATCTCCGTTTGCAGGAGTTAAAAGCTAAGCAAGCGGAAAGAGCCTCCGAAGTGCATAAAGAATGGGTAGAAGAAACGGAAAAGAACAAAGCGCCGCTCGCTGCCATATTGGGAGCAGCCACTTACACACCGCGCCAGCAATCAGACAAGGAAAACAGCACATTGAGAGTAGCCATTAGAGAAACAGAAGAGCTCATCAAGAACCTTGAAGAACAGAAAGACCGTGAAAATGGGGTTGATGTAGGCTTTTGGCGTGGTTTTGGTCGTACTATGGGTGATGTACGCACGTGGGATTTCGGTATGGGTGATATGGCGGATGCCATGACCATGATGAATGCCGACAAACTTAAAGGTGATAATGCCACAGAGGGCGAGCGTGAATCTCATGATATGATGATGGGTGCAATCCATGAGAAACAACAGGCAGAGGAAAGATACGGTGGAAATGCCGACTTTTGGAACAGAGCCGGTGTCATGACTGGATATATGCCTTCATTTATGTTGGATTTCATTTTGACTGGTGGCGGATTTAAGGGTTTGTCTACATTCTCAAAAGGAAGCACTAAAGTCACCGCAAAGGTCATAGGTAAAGAAACAGCTGAAAAAATGGCTCACCAGGGGTTCAAATCCTATATTAAAGAGAATGGTGTCAGAGGGTTAGGACAGTACGCAACAGATTGGACTATCAAAGCGCTTGGGACAACCGCAGATGATTTGCTTGTACGTGCTCCGGCGATGACAAACACCATACAGGCAGGAAAAACGGTCTCTGACATCATTGACCGGAAGCTAGGTGATGTGGTTGTTGATGAAAACGGTAACTATGATTTCTCCAATGATAAGACCTGGGGAAGTGCAATATGGCAAGGTGAAGCCAATGCTATCATTGAGAATTATTCGGAAATGTTCGGTGCGCACCTTGATCCCATTTTTACACTTGGTAATATGAGTAAACTCGCCAATGTTCTAGGGGCAAAGCGATTGGGAGGTGTACTCTCAAAGGCAGATGCCGGTGCATTGAATAGCATAATGGGACAAACTCATCAGATGTTCAATAAAATGGGTGTCAGTGATTATGTTGGTGAAGTCTCTGAAGAATACTACGGTCAATTGTGGCGCACAATGCTTAGTCTTGATGATGCTTATCAGCAGAATCCGGACGGCACACGTACTAACTTATTTGCAACTGGACAATTTCACGGTGATATTTGGGGTGGAATGGCACTCTCTATGGGGGTGATGGGGGCAGGAAAACATACCTTGTCTGCCGCAAATTATGCATCCATGAAGCATGGCGTGAACAAAGCAGATGCAAAAGTGAATGAATTACTTGGAAAAGAAGTATGGGAGCCGTTGAAGGCAACACTTGACCTTACTACCAATGAGAATATCGGTGAAGTTGCGGAACTTGTTGCCGGTGATAAAGATTTTACCGCTGATGAGAAAGCAGCCGTACTGAATTATATGGAACGTTCGTTGAATTTGCGTGGATTCAATCTTGCTTCTATGGCCCGGTCCCGTGGCGGTGTTCAAAGTGAAAGCGAACAACAGGCAAATGACAGTTATCTTGACGGATACAACGTTACTTCCTCGCAGGAAATGAACGATGCGAAGAACCTGTACGAATACCATCGAACACAAGTGGCAGACCTTGCAGATGAGAATATGTTTGCGATGATTGAAGAGAATCCGATTGCCGCATTGGAGTTTGTGAACGGGAATGAGCAATGGAGTGATGAGGATAAGTCTTCTGTTATCGACTATATCAATGCCAAGCAGGTTTACAATGGCATGATTCAACGTGTACGTGATGATATAGACGGACGGGTGGAACAGAGCAATTCGATGATAGATGCACGTGTGAACCGCAAGACAGGTATGATACAGGGGGCAACCATGAAGCAGGATGAACGCAAGGTGTATGTTCTTAGTGGGACTCTTGTACCATATGCAGATGGTAGCGGTGTAAGTGTGACTGATTCTGACAATAGCATCATTGTTCGTGATGCGGACACAGGTGGGCTTGAACAAGTATCTCCCGATGCTATATTGTCTATTGATGATGTACAAGACCCATACGAGCAGAAGGAGTTGGTTGCACAATCTATCAGAGAACAATTTGCACGTGAAGCTGCGGATAAGATTGATGGTGTTGTCACATTCAATCCGGGCGAAACCTATACCATTGCCGGTGAAGGCGGTTCGCAAATACAGGTCACAATAGTTTCAGATGAGAACGGAATCATAGACAATGGCGACGGAACTATCAATGTGACAGACGGAACAAATGTATTCCCTATAGCAAAAGAGGCTATCCAACAGTTGTGGATGCATCTAACATTGCACGAATCGCAGAGTTTGAGCAACAGAGAGCTGAAGAAAACCTTGCTTTGCAGCAGGAAGAGCAGGAAGCAGACCGACCGCAATATGCAATGAATGACCTTGTGACGCTCCGTGATGAAAATGGTATAGGTATTCGTGGTAACATCACCGCCGATGTGGATGCCGATGGACTATATGAAGTTTATACGGAAGATGCCTTGAATGGTAAGCGTGTGAATATGTTTACCCGTGAAGAGCTTGATTCCATGCTGATAGAACACAATGGGCAACTTGTTGAGATTGCCGATTCAAGTGTGAATGATAATTCGGAAGTGGCAGAAAGTTCTCTGGGGGAACAGCAGCTGCAAGCGTCTGTATTAGAACGAATCCCTAAAGATGAACAAGGTAATCCTATCTATGAACAGGCGGAAACCCCGGATGTTGCTTGGGATGCTATTGTTGAGCAAACAGAGGGAGACGAAGCTATGGCCCAGTCCGTGGCTGACGGAATGGTTGCGGACAAGGAAGCAGTATTGAAGAAAGTCGAGAAAACGAAATCTGCTGGTGGAAACACTATTGCAGAGAAGATCGCAGCTGAAAAGGAGCGCAAAGCGGCAATTGATGCAGCCAAACAGGAATTGTCCATCTGGCAAAAGATAGCCGGCACTGCCAACCGCAGAAAAATGGAAGCAGATGCGGAGCGCAGACGCATTGCCGATGAAGCTGCCGCATTGCGCAAGGCGGAAGAAGAAAAATTGCGTGCAGAGCGTGAGGAAGCAGAACGCAAGGAACGTGAAGCACTTAACGGAGTTCCCGATATAGTGGAAGATGTTCCTAAAGATGCTCGTGCAAGAGGATATAGACGTGTAAACGGCCATAAGGTTGACAGACAAGAACCATTACAGGCTGTACAAGGCAAAGAGGTGAATGTGAAATTTAGCAATGATGTAGTGGCTCCCGGCAATGTGACTGTGATTGATGCGTCATTGTTGCAACCGAGTCATATACAAGGTGTGCGCAATCCTCTGCATTTTATTGATGAAGCGCAACCAAAGGAACGCAATGACGAAGCAAGCGTATTGTCTGCACGGAAAATCGCCGAGAACATTCGTCCGGAAGAAATCACATCAAGTATTACCGCTTACACCGGTGCGCCGACCGTAAACGAACGTGGTGAAGTAATACAGGGAAACAACCGTAGTGATGCCTTGCGCCTGATGTGGGAAAGTCATTCGGAACAGGCCGAAGCATATAGACAATACCTGAAAGACCATGCGGAAGAGTTTGGACTGCGTGCCGAGGACATTGCGCCCATACAAAGCCCGGTGTTGGTAAATATGCTTCATGTGGACGATACAGAAGCCCTCAATCTTGGTCAGTTTGTTGCACAAGACACAGAAAGTGGAGGTGTTGAACGTATCAAACCTAAAAACACCTTGCAGCGCATGGGAACCGAAATGCGTTCGTTTGCCAACCTGTTGCTTAGGACTTCGGATGATGAAATGTCGTTTGCCGGACTTGTGGATGCCAATGGTGCAAATGTTCTAAAATGGATGAGTCAAAGAGGTTTCATCAGTCACACACAATACAAGAGTGCGTTTGACAGCAAGGGCAACTTAACTCCTGAATCCAAGAATGATTTGCGTGGCATCATGTATCAAAGCATCTTCAAGGACGGCAGCACACGGTTGGAGGAAATGTTCAACGTATTGCCGGTAAAAGCACAAAAGGCTATTCTTGCTACTGCTTTCCGTGATTATGACAGTCCGAACAGTGAACGAATGGTAGATGAGATACAGAATTCCGTTCGCGCTTACTATGCTTTGTCCCAAGATAAAATGTTTGCAGAGGCAAAGAATTTCAAGGAAGCACGTATTGCTGTAGAAAACTGGAAACGCCAGTATCAAATGGATGATGTTACAGGGGAAAGTTATCTCCCTGCTGATAATTTCAGTAACTTTGTCTTGCATTTGGCCGCAATGTATAAAGGTGAAAGCCAAAGCTTCATTCAAAACACATTCGGCAAGATTTATGACCTTATACAAGGTACACAGGAAGAAACTCTGTTCGAACAGCCGGACAATACCCCTCGGACGCTCGTACAGGCTATTAAAGAAGCATTAAATTTAGATTACAATGGACAACAGCGAAGCAATGTATTGGTTGGCGATACTGCAACAAGCCAACGAGGGCAGCAAGGAAGCAATGGAGCTCTTACGCCAAGAGAACGAGTTGAGGACGGAAATGGGACAACCGATGATACAGGAAGAACTGAAAGCATTGGTGAACAAAGCGAAATAGAACCTTCTTTATCACAAGAAGAAATGCTATCTTCTGATGATACTGACAATCAACTTAGTGCAAAAATAGCAAGACGCATTGAAGTTCAAGAAGATGATTGGGTTGAAAGCGGAAAGTATGGCGATACTTATAAACAGACAATTATTGTTGATGGTACTCATAAAGTTATAAAAGTTGATGCACCCGATACGAAAGGTAATTATACAGGTAGTACTTATGAGTATGACGGTCAAACATTCGGAGATTTATTGGATGTTGTTAATTATATTGATGCATCTTCGTCTTTAGCCAATGCCGTTGCAGTGGCAGAGAAAGAAACCGATACTACTCCTACGGAGAAACAGAAAGAAGCCGGCAATTATAAGAAAGGTCATGTGCAGGTTGGTACATTCAATATCACCATTGAGAACCCGAAAGGATCCGTTCGTAGTGGAATAGATACAGAGGGCAACAAATGGGAAACGACCATGCAGAACACCTATGGCTATATTCGTGGCACGGAAGGTGTAGACGGCGACCATATAGACGTGTTCCTCTCTGATGATATTGACGGGTGGAATGGTCGCAAGGTGTTTGTGGTTGACCAATATAACGAGGACGGCACGTTTGACGAACACAAGGTTATGCTGGGCTTCAATGAGGCTGACGATGCTGAAGCAGCTTACTTGCTAATTATGACAGAAATTGGGCGAAGAAGCACAAGACGATGCTGACGGGCGTTAACTTGGAGGAGTTCGAGAAGTGGATAGAGAGCAGCCATCGCAAGACCAAGGCTTTTTCGGAATACAGGTCTGTAAAGACGATCGAGGGGCAAAGTTCCGGCACGCAAGGCAACAGACTTTCAGAAGTCAAGTCCCGTATTGAAGAATTGCACAAGGAACAAGAAGCAGCGCACAACCGTAGCGACATTTTTGAGGAGGCTCGTATTATTTCTGAAATTAACGACCTTTTTACCGAACAACGCAAGTTGGAACAAGACGCTTCTACTGAAGAAGCGATTGCACCGACTGATGCTCCGTACACCATTACTCCGGCGCAGTACATCACCAAGCGAGGTAAGGTGTTAGACATGCAACTTGTTGAGTTCCAATCGGAATTGCGCAAGGAAGTTCAAAAGCATGTAAGTATGTTCGCCAAAGAAATGAAAGGTTGGTGGGATAGGGAAAAACACGGCTTTATGATGCGTAGCGAAGAAGATGCCAAACGATTAGCAGAGTACGCAGTAGATGCACAAGGCCAACCTCCCATATCAATGTTGGATATACAGGCTGTAAATGATGGTGATGTGCTGTTTACTGAACCCAAAGCACTAGCAAAGGATGAAAAACAGGACTACACCCCTGTATGGCAATACTCTGTTTTTGTTGATAAGGAAACTGGATATACGACTTTGACTCGTGATGATGTGAGTGGTCCCATACCTATTGGTGATGCACGTTTTCGTCAGACAACCAACAGCCCGGAGGAAATGTTAGGCATTCTTCGCAATCCGCAGAATGGCATGCAAGAAGTTTTGGATGCAGTTGGAGTTTTGCTTGAAAATAAAATTAAGACCCGAGAACTTGATCGCAAGGCAAAGGATGAAATTCATGACAGCAGGACAGATTTCGTTGTTGATAAAGAAATGGATAACAGATATTCTGTTCGTACTTTGATGAAGATGATTGATGCGGAAAAGCAGGCTGTGATGGATTTAGGAGAGAAGCGTGGTGGAGACGTTTATCATGAAGGAAATATTATTTTCCTGACCAAAGATAGTGCAGACAAGTTTGCTAATGAAGCTCGAACTCTTATCAACGATATGCGGAGTAAGCAGCAACAAGACAATTCACAGAAAAAGACTGAAGCGAGTGGTAACCGTCTTGTTACTGATGAGCGTTATGCGGAACTTCGTGAGCGTATGCGTAAGAAGTTACTCGGTCAAATGAATATTGGTTTTGACCCCGAAATACTTGCTATTGGTACAGAAATGGCTGTTTACCATTTGGAGAAAGGCTCACGGAAGTTTGCAGAATATGCAAAGGCTATGATTGCAGACTTGGGTGATTCCATACGTCCGTACCTTAAAGCATTTTACAATGGTGCGAGAGATTTGCCAGAGGTGTCAGAAAACGGATTTAATACCGACATGACCTCTTACGATGAGGTGCAGAAGTTCGACGTGGCCAACTTTGACAAGTCCGGCATTGATGCACTCGCCACCGCTGAAACCGTAACGAAAGAGGCGGAAGTGGCGGGGGAAGTTGAAGTTGCACAGGAACGTATAAAGAAAACTCGTTCAACGCGCAAGAAGAGTGAGAAAAAAACAGTAAATTTACAGCAGTCAAATGAGTTAGGTTTGTTTGACGGTCTAATAAAGAACGATAAAATCAACGAAAATGGATTACAGAGAACTGATGCAGAACGCTCCGAAGGAATGCCAGCCAACGATAATCGACACGAACAAGGATTATCAAGAAGCACTGAAACAGGTAGCGGAAGTAAACAACAAAGCAGTCGAGCAACTGACAACAGAGGAGAAAGAACAGGCAATGCAGTCGATAGGACTGTGCGACCTCGACTTTCAGATTCCGTAGAAGAAAAAAAGAATACCCGCAACCACCATTCGGAACGTGGCAAAGACCATGCCCCTACATCGGTAGATGCACGTATCGAAGCCAATATCAAGGCTATTGAGTTGGCAAAGCAGTTGCTTGAAAGCGGTGAACAGGCTACCGAAAAGCAAATGCAGACCCTCCGAAAGTTCAGCGGTTGGGGCGGATTGGGTAAGGCTTTCAACGAGGGTACATCGTATGTTCTCAATCCTATTGCGAAGAAACTCCGTGAGTTGCTTGGCGAAAAGGCATACCAAGAGGCTGTAATGAGTGCAAACAGTGCTTATTACACTCCGGCATACGTTGTAGATACTCTTTGGGACATTGCCGAACAAATGGGTTTCAAGGGAGGCAACATTCTTGAAGGTTCTGCAGGTATCGGCAACATTTTGGGGCAGATGCCTACAAATATCAGCGAGCACAGCGACATCCATGCTATTGAGATTGACGGGACTTCGGGCGGCATTCTCTCACTCCTTTATCCTGATGCCAAAGTAGAGATACAGGGTTTTGAGCAGACACGTATTCCTAATGGAAGTGTGGACTTAGCTATTACTAATGTTCCGTTCGTTACCGGACTCCGTGTGAATGATACCACGGGCGACAAAGACCTGTCGAAGAAATTCCACAACATACACGATTTCTGTATAGCAAAGAATGTGCGCAAACTGCGTGAGGGCGGTTTGGGTATCTTCATCACGTCCAATGGTACGCTTGACAACAGTAAGAAACTCCGTGACTGGATTGTGAGCGAGGGAGGCGCAGACTTCGTGGGTGCTTTCCGTATGCACAACAAGACTTTCGGTGGCACCGGAGTAACCTCTGACATCGTTGTTATCCGCAAGCGTGTGAACGGGCAGAAGTCTATCCATGCCATTGATGTAAGTGATGTGAGCGGAGAGCGCATGGCAGAGTACGATACCGGGGAAACACGCAAGGTTAAAGGCAAGGAGATACCAGTCATTAGGCAGCTTTCAATGGACTACAACCGCTATTTCATTGAACACCCCGAAAACATGGCAGGTGAAATGCACTTTGCATTTGAGAAAGGCGATACTTTCCGCCCGACCAGCAAAGGCTTATATCCTAAACAGAATAAGAAACAGGAAGAAATGTTGGCTGAATTTGTCCGCTCATTCCGAGCAGAGGAATTTGGTGAGCGCAATACCGAGCTTGCCACCGATGTAATGCCCGGCAAGAAGATTGGCGAAGTGTTTGTCAAAGACGGAAAACTATACATCAACTCAACTGCAAGCGCACAACCTCTCGAAGTGAATACCAACAAGGTAAAGGGGCATACGAAAGTGGAATGCTTTGAGGCATACACCGCTATCAAGGAAGCTCTTGCGGAAGTCCTTTCCTATCAGACTGCGAATGAAAGCGATGAGGGACTTAAACCGTTGCTTGACAAACTCAACAAAGTATACGATGATTTTGTCGGCACATACGGACACTTCAACAAGAACACCGCCATTGCGTTTCTCCGAAATGATGTGGACTATGCCAATGTATACGCTCTTGAAAAGTTTGAAGAAACGGCAGATGAAAAAGGAAACCG
>NZ_GG774705.1:59122-115945 GCF_000162515.1 Bacteroides sp. 1_1_14
AAACCGGATACAGAAATTTGACAAGACCGATGTATTCAGCAAACGTGTTGTTGAAAAAGAGAAAGAACCCACTCCTGCCAATGTCAAGGACGGTATTATTGCAAGTATCTTCAAATTCGGTCGTGTAGATATACCGTACATCGCCGAACAACTTGGTACAGGTATCGAGGATGTGAAAAAAGAAATCATCGAGAGCGGTTACGGTTTCGAGAACCCTGTAACCCGACAGATGGAAGCATCCTATCACTACTTGAGCGGAAATATTCGTGAAAAACTGCGTCAAGCAGAGGAAAACAACGAAAATGGGGAATTTAACCGCAACATCAAGGCGTTGCAGGAGAAGATGCCCATGGAAATCCCTGCTCACTTGATTGACTTCACCCTCGGAAGCTCTTGGATTGACCCGAAACTGTATGAGGATTTTGTAAAGGAACGCACGGAGGTTGACGTACGGTTTACAGCTGTGGGCGGTACTTGGTTTATGAAAGAACCATACTTCACCGATTATGAGAAGAACCGTGCAATGGGGGTAACCAGCGAAATGCTTAACCGTACCATTATGGGGCATACTCTCATTGAAGCTGCCATTCAGAACAGAAGCATCACCGTTTCCACCACCAAGAAGCGTTATGACGGCACTACTGAAACTATTACCGACAAAGAGGCTACACAGGCTTGTGCTGCCAAGATTGATGAAATCCGTCAGGATTTCAAGGATTGGGCAAGGCAGAAGATGCAGAGCGACTCTGAAATGTCGGCATTGATTGAGCGTATCTATAATGACACGTTCAATAATTTTGTGCCGATGAGCATACCCGATGAGTTTGTACCGAAATATTTTGGTGGTGCTTCGCATAAATTAAAGATGCGTCCGCATCAAGGCAGAGCCATTGTAAGAGGCACACAACAGCCTTTGTTGCTTGCCCATGAGGTTGGAACAGGGAAAACCTTTACTCTAATTTCTACAGCAATGGAAATGCGCCGTTTGGGTACTGCACGCAAACCCATGATTGTGGTGCAGAATGCTACCGTTGGACAATTCGTTGCAAGTGCAAAGGAACTGTACCCCAACGCCAAGATATTGACACTTGAAGAAGCAGACCGCAGTGCAGAGGGCAGAAAGAACTTTTATGCCAAGATACGCTACAACGATTGGGATATGATTGTCGTTCCGCAGTCTACCTTTGAATTTATCCCCGACAGCGAGGAAAGGGAAATGACTTTCGTGCAGGACAAGATTGAGGAGAAGATGCTCATTCTTGAAAAGATGAAAGAAGAAGATCCGGACGGAAAAAATATGATTACCCGACAGGCTGAACGGGAAATCGAATTATTGGAGGAGCAGCTTGCCGGACTTGCAGACAATGCTTCAAAGAAACGTACCGCCAATGATGAAAAGAAACGTGCTGTAGCTTTGCAGAACGCAGAGGTTAAAGCTATGGAAATGCTTGACCGCCGAACTGACGATGTGGAGAACTTTGACGATATGGGCATTGATGCTTTACTTGTAGATGAAGCGCACGAGTATAAGCACCTCGGATTTGCCACTGCCATGCAGCGTGGAGTTAAAGGTGTGGATCCGTCATACAGCAAGAAGTCGCAAGGCGTGTTCCTGAAGACACAGGCTATCTTGGAAAAAAACAACGGACGGAACGTAATCTTCGCAACCGGTACACCCATCAGCAACACCGCCGCAGAGATTTGGACGTTCATGCGCTATCTCATGCCCGCTGATACGATGAAAGAGTACGGTATTTATTACTTTGATGACTTTGTGCGCAACTTCGGTAACATTCAGCAGATGCTGGAGTTCACCACAAGTGGAAAGTTCAAAGAGAACAACCGCTTTGCTGGGTATGTCAATCTGCCTGAACTGGTGCGTATATGGTCGGGAGTGTCCGATACCGTCCTAACCAAAGAAGCCGGCGGCGTAAAGGACAAAATACCCGAAATGGAGGGAGGAAAGGCACAAGACCTTTATCTGCCACAGACACGCGCATTACGTAGCATCATGAAGTTCGTAAAGAACGAACTTGAACATTATGAACAGATGAGCGGAAAGGAGAAGAAAGAGAACAGCCACATCCCGCTCACGATGTACGGTATTGCCAAAGCCGCTGCCGTGGATGCCCGATTGGTACAGTCTGATGCTGAAGATGATGTAAACAGTAAGACTCATGAAGCCGTTCGACAAACATTGCGCTCGCTGAAAGAAACAGCCGATTACAAAGGTACGGTTGCCATTTTTGCCGACAATTACCAAAACAAACAGAGTGGCTTCAACCTTTATGATGACATCAGGGATAAGCTGATTACAGAGGGGGTTCCTGCAGATGAGATTGTAATAATGAGGTCGGGAATGACTGTCAAGAAAAAACTTGAAATCTTTGAAAAGGTAAACCGTGGCGAGGTGCGTGTGATTCTCGGTTCGACCTTTACACTCGGTACAGGCGTGAACATTCAGGAACGCTTGCACACGCTGATACATTTGGATGCGCCTAACCGTCCAATGGACTATACCCAACGTAACGGACGTATTTTGCGACAGGGAAATCTGCACAAGGATATGAATAAACCTGTACGTATCTTGCGTTTCGGTGTAGAGGATAGTCTGGACGTTACCGCCTACCAACGTCTGAAAACAAAGGGGGCCATTGCCGATAGTATTATGAATGGCAAGCAGATGATGTCGAACAGTATGACCAACCGTGTGCTTGAGGAGGAAGAAGATGTGTTTGGAGATACTATAGCACAACTCTCCGGCAGTGAGTATGCCATGCTGAAAAACAATGCGGAAAAGAATGTACGCAAGTATGCAAGCCGTAAAAAGCAATGGGAAACAGACCAAGCCTACATCCATAATGCCAAGCCAAGGTTAAAAGCCTTTATCAAAGATGCTGAAAAGCGTGTTGAGGATAACAGCCGATCCTTGGAGGCTGTACGTGCATCATTCCCCGATGAACAATTCAAAGAGATTGTAATCGGCAAACATCGCTTTACCTCTGTTGATACAATGGATGATTTCTTCAAGGAACACAACAAGACTGTTCTTGCTGAAATGAAGCAGATGAAAGACGGTGATATTGCAGGGGAACAAAAGCGAGAACTGACTATACAGATAGGCAATTTCCCATTCATTGTAACAACTAAATTGACAAGACAGACCATGCGTGATGGTACAACTTTGTTCAATGACGTTGAAAGAAAAATGACTTATTCATGTACAGAACTCGGTATCGAGGATGTTCCTGTACGTCAAAATCTGCTCCGTAATGCCATTGAGGACATTACCGGCAATGTGATTACAGGAAAGAACTTTGCCGAAAGATTGGAAGCCGCTGAACGAAGCAAGAAACACAATGAGACCGAATTGAAAGAACTCTTGTCAAGAGAGGGCAAACCTTTCGAGTATGAAGAGGAATTGGCACAAGCGAAATCACAGTTGGAAGAATATGCCGAACTGATGAAGAAAGAATTGGAAGAAAAGGAAGCCAAGTATGCGGAAATGGATGCCACAGTAGAAACGGCAAATAATGTTTCTACCTCGGAAGAAGATGATGAATTAAAACGTGAAGATGATGGTGCATATACCGATGATGAGGTCAGCTATGATAATGACTCGGTGGCAAAACTGCTTGGACAGTCAAGGAGAACTGCAAAGCAACGGAGGAAATTTGCACAACGTGAACGCCAAAGAATGGCAGAGCGTGTGGTAAGCCTGACAGAGAAACTGCATCTTGACAATGTGGAGGTTGTTACCGATGCCTCAACACTGGATGGCAAGAAACAGCGTGCGAAAGGATTCTACTCAAAGAGTACAGGAAAGATAACTATTGTCATCCCTAATCACACGAGCATGTTTGACGTTGAGCAGACCCTACTTCACGAGGCTGTGGCACACTACGGCTTACGGCAGTTGTTCGGAGAACATTTTGATACATTCCTTGATAATGTATTCAACAATGCCGATGAAATTATACGCAGACGTATTGTAGATATGGCTTCAAAGAATGGTTGGGATTTCCGCAAGGCTACCGAAGAATACCTTGCCGGACTTGCCGAACACATTAATTTCGAGGAAGCACGTAAAAACGGTTGGTGGCAGAGGATAAAACAATTCTTCTTTGAAATGCTCGACAAATTGGGCTTTTCCGATTTTAGAGGGGTTACTCTGACGGATAATGAACTCCGTTATATCCTTTGGCGTAGTTATGAAAATCTGAAAGAGGGTAAGCACAGCAACCTGTTCGGAGAAGCTGCCGACATTGCTATGCAGCACAAGTTGAGGGTTGGCGAATTTGCCGACACCTCAACCGATGATGTACTGAACCGAGACGGTGATCCCGAAATACACGAGCGTACTTTGGCACGAGCAAAATATGAACAACGTGTGAAGAGTGGAATGTATCAGTCACAGGAAGCCTTGCAAGATAGTATGCTTGGTTTGAAAGAAGCAATGACCGCAATCCTCGGCAAGAATACCCGAATGGAAGATGTTGATGGATTTGAAAATGCCTACTTAGGTGAGAACCGCTTATCAAGTGTGAACAAAGCCGAAGCCGATGCCTTTGCGCACCTATTGTTCAAGCCAATGCTTGAAGAAGTAGCCAAACTTGCGCATAATACAGCAGAGCGCGAGGAACTGACCGATTATATGATGGCTAAACACGGTCTTGAACGCAATAGAGTAATGGCGGAGCGTGATGCACAAAAGGACTTCGCGGAATATCAGAAGCAGCATCCGAAGAGTACAAAGACCTTGCAGGACTTTATCGACGAGTGTCGTAAGCGTGATTATGCAGGTCTTACTGCCCTTACAGGTATGGAAGAGATTGTAGATGCAGAAGCCGAAGCACAGGTTATGGTAGATGAGTACGAAAACGCACACGACACCACCGCATTGTGGAGCAAGGTTAATGCCGTCAGCAAGGCAGTCCTTTCCAAGTCCTACGAATGCGGAATGATGAGCAAGGAAACCTACGACAGTGTAAGAGATATGTATGAGTTTTATATCCCTTTGCGTGGATTTGATGAAAAAACGAGTTCTGAAGCATACGCTTACCTTACACATAAGCAGAGTCTGTTCAATGCACCTATCAAGAAAGCAGAGGGAAGACGCTCTAAAGCAGATGATCCATTTGCCAACCTACAATCCATGGCCGAGAGTGCCATTATGCAAGGAAACCGCAACAAACTCGTGAAGCAGAAGTTCTTGAACTTTGCCCTCAACCATCCGAGCGACCTTGTTAGTGTGAGTGATTTGTGGTTGCAGTATGATGCGGTTGCTGATGAATGGAAGCCGATATTCCCCGACAATATTGACATCAACGATAGTCCCGAAGAGGTAGAGCGAAAGATGAACGAATTTGAGGATAAGATGAAGCAGCTTGCTGAATCTGCCCCCGATAATTACAAGCACGGCAAGGATGCGGTAAACATTCCGTACCGTGTGGTAGAGAACCGTAATTTGCGACAGCATCAAGTGGTGGTGAAGCGAAACGGCAGAGACTATGTGATTACCATCAACGGTAATCCGAGAGCTGCACAAGCATTGAACGGACAGACGAACCCGGATAATGATATCAGCGGAAGTATCGGTCAGCTTGTACATCTCATTGGAGATGTGAATAGAACACTGTCCTCATTGTACACCACATTACAGCCGGACTTTATTGCAAGTAACTTCTTGCGTGATATGGTATATTCTAATTCTATGGTGTGGGTTAAGGAAAGTCCGAAATATGCTATTCAATATAACATGAACTTTGCGAAGTTACCTATTGTAAGAATGGTTATGTTATTGGATAAATACCGCAGGGGAACGCTTGATATGAATGATGAAATAGAGAAAATGTTTTATCAGTTCATGATGAACGGTGGCGAGACAGGATTTTCAAGAATGGCAGACATTGACGAGCATAAGAAAGAAATCAAGAAGATGCTGAAAGCGGCGAATGAAAAAATTCCTGCCCATGTGGTACGTGAATGTATGGCTACCTGGATAGGCGAAGTGGGACGAGGTATAGAGATGCGTGCTCGATTTGCCGCCTTTGTAACAAGCAGGAATGCGGGACGGACAATAGACCGCAGTATTTGGGATGCCAAGGAAATCAGTGTGAACTTCAACAAGAAAGGCGCAGGTGATAAGTTCTTGGGGGCTGAAGGACAAACCATGTTGGGAAATGTAGCAGCCGGTGTATCGGGTGCAGGACGAGCCGGATATATCTTTTGGAATGCCGCCCTGCAAGGAACGTTCGGAAACTTCTTGAAGTATGCGATGAGGCATCCCGGCAAAATGGGTACTGTCGTTGCATCATGGTATGGTTTAGCCATGCTTGTTACCGCACTTGCTTCGGCTGGAGGTGATGATGACGATGACAGCTACTATGACATACCCGAACATACTCGCAGACAGAACCTCATTGTCAAGGGGCCCGGTAACGCATGGATAAAGATTCCTTTGCCTATCGAGTACCGAGCTGTGTATGCGATGGGAGAACTTACCGGTTCTTCCCTGTTCCATAACGAGAAATTGGAGGTTAGCGATGTATTGGCACAGATGAGCCAATTGCTTCCCGTAGATATGATGGAGGGGACAAAAGCGTTGTGGCCAAGCAGCGTCAAGCCGATGGTGGAAGTATCGAATAACGAGAGTTGGTACGGTAGTCCGATATGGAAAGATACACCCTACAATAAATATATGCCGAATTGGACGAAAGCCTATAAGAGTGCGAATAAAGACCTTGTAAACCTTTCTGAAACACTGAACGAAGTCAGTGGAGGAAGCAAGTATAGGAAAGGTACTATTGACTTGAATCCTGCTGCCATTGAGTATCTATTGAAACAATACACCGGCGGCTTCTTCACTGTAACCAACCAAATTCGTAATTTGATCAATGTGGGAACAGGTGAAAAAGATTTTGATTGGCGTTATGTTCCGCTTGCCAACCGAATGTTGATGAGCGGTGGCGATGAACGTAATGTAGGTAGGGGGCTGGATGAGAAGTTCTTTGGTTATTTGGATGCATACCGTGCAAAGGCGAGTGAATTCAGCGCCATTAAAGGTGATTTGAGTTTACCGTTGGAGAAGAAAGCAGAACTGATAAGCGAGATTATCATTGATCCTGAATATGTAAAAATGAAAGAAATGGAACGTATTTACTCAAAACTAAAGAAAGCTTATGATACTGCTAAGGAAATCGGAGATACCTCAAAAGCAGAAGAACTTGAAAAGAGGATTAATGAGTTAAAGCGGACATTCATTTTAGAGATGGAGCAAGACGAACGTAAATAGTTAAACCTAAAATGATTGCTTTGGGTACTACTTTTGTACTCTAAGCAATCATTAAACAACGAAAATATGCATAATAAAGGCAAAGGAAAATTGTTACCAATGAGCCGAATTGCGCCGAAACGGAATGAGCTATCTGAAATTGATACCGTTGCTTCTGCAAAGCGGTATGGTGGTCGCAGAGCATTTGATATTCTAATGGAAGCGCAGTACTATTGGAATCAGATGGAGGACTTTCGAAAAGACCGGGAACGCAATAAACGCTATACTTATGGTTTTCAATGGGATGATATGATTTGTGTTGATGGTAAATCCATGACTGAAGAAGAATATATCAAGAGCCAAGGTAATGTGCCATTGAAAAATAATCTTATTCGTCGGCTTGTACGCAGTGTATTGGGGGTGTACCGCAGCCAAAGTAAAGAACCTACTTGTACAGCACGTGATAGAGATGAACAGAAGCTCGGTGAAACAATGAGTACTATATTACAATGCAATATGCAACTCAACCGAATGCCCGATGTGTACGCTCGAAGTATGGAAGAATTTCTAATCAGTGGCTTTATTGTTCATCGTAAATCATATGGTTGGCGTAATGGTAAAGAAGATTGCTGGACGGATTATGTACAGCCGAACAATTTCTTCATTGATAACAATATGAGGGATTTTAGAGGTTGGGATGTGTCCGTGCTTGGAGAAGTACATGATATATCTTTTGGGCAACTGTGTGAGCAATTTGCTTCCAGTCCGCAAGAATATCGTGAGCTTCGTGATATTTATAAGTGGGCTGCAAGAAAGGATTATATAGCCACTTACGCAGAGCGATTTGGGTATAGTCGGTTAGAAAATTACGATTTTCTCTTTACCAGTGAGCCGGGAAGATGCAGGGTAATAGAAATATGGCGTAAGGAACAGAAGCCGAGATACCGTTGTCATGATTACCAAAATGGTGACATTTTCAAGATAGATGAGGAAGATTATGCACAAGTAGTACTTGCTGAAAACGAAGAACGTATGCGTATGGCCAAGGAGGTGGGTATGCCTGAAGAAGAAGTACCGTTGATAAAAGCTACTTGGTTTGTAGATGATTATTGGTATTTCTATTATCTATCTCCATTCGGTGATATATTGAGGGAAGGGGAGACGCCCTACGAACATGGCAGTCATCCATACGTTTTCAAAGCTTATCCGTTTATTGATGGTGAAATACACTCATTCGTGGCGGATGTGATAGACCAGCAACGATACACCAACCGATTGATAACGCTTTATGACTGGATTATGAGGGCAAGCGCAAAAGGTGTATTGATGATGCCGGAAGATTCTTTGCCTGATGGTGTGAGCATTGACGATATTGCAGAGAGCTGGACGGAGTTCAATGGTGTCATTGTGTACAGACCAAGCAAAAGTGGCAAGGTACCGGAACAGGTAGCTAACAACTCCACGAACATAGGCATTGCCGAACTACTGAATATGCAATTGAAATTCTTTGAGGATATTTCGGGGGTAACTGGTGCATTGCAGGGAAAGCCGGGATATTCGGGGGAAAGTGCATCACATTACAATCAACAGACAGAGAATGCTACAAAATCATTACTAGATTTGCTTGAGTGTTTTAGTTGCTTTGTTGTGGACGGGGCATACAAAGATGTGAAGAACATGCAGCAGTTTTATGATACGAAACGTGTGTTCAATATTGCTGGTAGGAGTGGTGCGCAAATTGAATATGACCCGAAGAAAATCCGGGATGTAGAATTTGACTTAAGCATTACTGAAAGTACTTCAACACCGGCATACAGGCATCTTGCTAATGATATGCTAATGCAGTTGTACCAGTCCCAAGCGATCAGCGTAGAGCAGTTGCTTGAGCATGGGGATTTCCCGTTTGCCGATGAACTGTTACAGAGTATCAAGAGCCAAAAGGAACAGCTCGCACAGGGGAGAGTTCCTGACGGGCTTTCACCTCAATTGCTCCAACAAGCGCAACAAAATGCAAATATGGAAGCTGTAAATCAGTTGCATGGGGCAATGCAAGGCTAAATTCAAAACGGCGAATAGAACCCTGCTCTATTCGCCGTTTTGAAAATTACTCTTTGGACAATTGGTCGCATTCTATCCACGTTTCTAATGTATCATCGAATAGTACTGTACAACCGTAATTATCATCGTCTACTGCTAATACTGTTCCTGAATTTCCATCATCATTACACACAACTCGGTCGCCAGCTTTTATTTTTCGGATATTGTCAATAGCTAGAGGGTCATTAGTAAGTGTGACAATGCCGTCTATCCCCTGTTTTGCATCATATCTACTTCCCATTACTTTTTTCTTTTTTTGAGTGAATCAAGGTAAGTGAAATATTCTTTGCGCTTGAGTTTAACAATTAATTCAGGTAATGCGCCGCTTCCATTTTTATAAGGAGTACAATAGAAACACTCACGTTCCAAATCATTCACGAATGTTGAACGAGATAAATAACCTTTCTGTTTCAGTTTGCGGAAGTTGAATCTATCCATAATTATGAGTTTACCACTTTTTCCATTGGGCATAACGTAATAACGTTCACCTGTTTCCTCATGTGCTTTGTCTGCTTGCACTACCGCTTCATTTAAACGGATTGATGCACGTAATTTTCTGATAATGTTCATTGTTTATTAGTTTATTAAATTAAATGTTTAATTTTATATTGTTGCTGCCGAAACAGCTCTCTTTCTTCTCTTAACAGTAAATCGGCCAACACGAGGTACAATTTTGGGAGTATCCATTTCAAAGAAGCAGATATGCAGTCCGATAGCCCTTGTCATTAATAAGTCATCATGCTTACCGGTAATTGCGCCAAAAGCACCGTTCGGCTTTTTCTCATAACACAGATATTCATCTAAACAACGTTCATCACGTTCTGTGTACAGGTTCTCACGAATAACTTTGACTAATGTTGATATAATCATCGGTTTAGTGGAAATGTTGGTGTGAAAACCGTATTTTGTAGGTAATCCCTCGCGTACATCTTCTTCTGACTGTTTGCGTGCATACAGGTTGGGATATATATCCTTTATTTGGTTAAGAATAAATCCGGATTGGTCACCATCCACTTGCCGCTCCTTATCATGAGTTTCCAACGTGTTGCTCTCTATTACCAAGAGCGAGTTGTCATAAAACGCTGCTATTTGTGCCGCTTTCCACGCAAGCTGGTCGATGTCGCAATGCCCATACCATTGGGCAACCACGACAGGCCTGTCGCCGTCAATCATGAATAGACGATCGAACACGACAATGACAGAGAAGTCGGCTTTATTGGAACGGCCTCCCACATCGACAACAGTGAGGTAGCGGTCTGTGACAACTTCCTTTTCATCTATTTCAGGAAGTTCCCAAATATGTAACAACCCCTGTTTGTCTTCCACAAAACGCAAGTTCTGCAAAGCGTTCTTGCCTTCGTCTGCATCGGCGTAGACTTCGCCGACATATTTAGGCTTCTTGCAGGTACCACGCATTGCGTCCACCTTGTATTTGTCAAACACACGCGCTCCTGAATGAACAAAGGCTTCAATATCGTCGGACGGAAATTCGGCAGCCATTTGTCCATGATCATTATACTTCCTACGTTCGGCTATATACCAGTTGATAGCTTCGAGTGTAGCCCCTTTCTCCCATAACCACCAAAGATACTTACCGCATTCTTCACGTTCGGAACTAGTATTTTCATTGTTACGGTTTTTATAGAGCCATTCTGCAAAACCTTGTTTTTCTTTATCCGAATTGAAAGCCAGCGTGTATTGTTCTATGTCGAACCATGATACGAACATGGCTTCGAACTGGGAATCCCCTTTCTTTGCTGCGGTATATTCCCTGTGAAAGAAATTTCCTGTACCATTCGCTGTACTCTCATAGACAATCATAGTGTATGGTTTTAGGAGAATACCCGAACAGGCCGACCGCACAATATCTTCTGGTTTCTTACCTTCCGTTGCTTTCCATATTCCTACTTCTGAAAGATGTACAAGGTTATAATCTCCACCTCGGCAACTATCCGGGCGTTCCGCTGTACCAATTTTAATTTTACAGTTTCGTTGAGGAACACGGTATATGCTACCCGATTTACCCACTCCTACAAGTTTCGGCTCATTCTCATTGTAAAGCTCATCAATCTTGTGAAGCATTTCGACTGGATATTTTTTAATCATCCTGTCGAACATATCTTTGATTTCATCGGAACCTGCACCTTGATGTGCTATTATGAGTGAATTCAGTCCTATTTTGTGAAGGAGTTGCAACCATGCCATATAAAGCTGTGAAGTGGTAGAGCCGCCCCATTGTCGCGCCTTTAGTAGAATAATACGTATTGGCTTTCCTGCAATACGTAATTTTTCGAGCCGTTCCACAAAGCGACGTTGCGGTCTTGTAAGACGGAACAATACATCTTCTCCACCACCTTTATTCTTGATATAAACGAATGTAGCTGCCCAAAATGGAAAGTCCTCGCGGCTACGTATGCGTACAAATTGCTCTATAACTTTCAGCCGATCATCTGGATTGTCTTCTACTCCCATGTAATCCGTAAGGAATTTGGCAATAGAACCTGCTTCCACAAGTTGACGTACAAGCGGTATTTTCATTACACGCTTTGGTAGCCATTGATTGCGTATAGGAAAATCACTAATGGTACATTTGACACGTCCCCCTACAGAACCTTCGCCGGTAATAGGATTAAATTTTGCATAAATAATTGAATTACGGCGTTCATTCTCTATTAGTATATTGGTAATGGCTTTTATGTTTATATTACCTTTAATCATGTGACTTTTTTATTATCGGCTTGTTAAGCAGAGCCACAAGGAAACCTAACATATAACACCATAGGTGTAATATTGCATTGGTGTGTGGAAATAAGAAACCTGCAGTAAGATAGAATATCATCCACAACTGGTAATATTGTTTGCGTAATACTTCAAACGAGATTGAGCCAAATAAAACAAATACTATTCCCGATAATCCTACTGTTGGTGATGTCATTTCACCAATAAAACACTCAATAGTGTCAACTGGAATCGTAACAGCAATTATGTAAGCTAGTACTAACCGCCATATTCCAATGTCATAAATAAAAACCATTGAAAGCAAACACCATGAATTAAGGGAAGCGTGCAGAATGTTTGCGTGAAAAAATGGGTACAATACACGTCCGGCAATATCACTTCCTGCGTAAATGCCTACAGTTTGCCAATCCCATACTTTGAAAAATGACAAACCTACAACAATAGTAGAAATTACAAGAGCCGTAATCTTTTCCATTTTTCTTGTATCCATTGTTTTCTTGCTTTACATACCATTACTTTTGCACTGCCTGGCGTAAGGTAGAATTTAGGAGCAGGTTGTGCAATAACTTTGGCGCACAGTTCGGAAATAGTTAATTCAGGACATTCTTCTTGAAGCTTAAATACCCGATTATAAATTTCTTCATACATCTCTTTTTTCAATGGGCACATTGTGCTCAAATCTGTTTTACCTCTCATCATTGCAGAAATAATCAATGCAGCACGTATGTCACTAACCCAAAAGCGGCGAGAGGGCATATTGACTATTATTTTGTATACCTCGGACATACGGATATAGTCGCATGATGAAATGTATTCATCGTATGCTCTCATTAAATCGTCCATACGTTCCTTTGAGTATTCCATTATAGCGCCTTTATGCTTCATTTTTCTATTTATCTATGTTCCAAAGTTATAGATTGGAGCGTAAAAAGATAAACGTGGAATCCTTCTTTCCCTCGCTATTTTTGCTTTGTAGATAAAGACTAAAATTTATTTTTCTCACATTATACCTAATAATATGGAAGTTAAGAGCAATCGCGAGCGATACACAGATCGATTGAAAGCAAAGTATCCCGATAAAGAGTTTGCCGACGACGAGGCATTATTCGCTCAAATTAACGATGAATACGACGGTTTGGACAAAGAATTGTCTGGCTATAAAGAACGGGAAAAAGCACTTTCCGATCTTTTTGCGAGTAATCCACGTAGTGCAGCATTTCTCACTGATTGGCGTAAAGGGGAGGACCCAATCATCGGTATGATACGCAAATTTGGTGATGATTTTAAAGCTGCACTTGAAGACCCAGAGAAGCAAGAAGCTCTTGCTGCTGCCAACAAAGAGTATGCGGAACGAATAACCAAAGAGAAGGAGTTTGAAGAACAGTATCAGCAGAACATTAATGCGACTCTTTCTACTCTTGAACAAATGCAGCAGGAGGAAGGTCTTTCTGATGATGAAATAGATCAAGCAATGGAGTTTCTGATTGGAATTATGAAGGACGGACTTCTTGGTAAATTCACTCGTGATAGTATTCAAATGGCTATCAAGGCTATCAAACATGATAGCGATGTAGAAACAGCCAGTCATGAGGGAGAAGTGAAAGGACGTAATAGTAAGATTGAGGAAAAACTACGCAAAGGGAGCAAGAGTGACGGTACTGCTAATCTTGCAGGAAAGAATGGAGGTGGTAATGCAGGCTCACGACAAATGCCAGATCTTGGTGCAATAAGTCGATATGATGGTGCACAAAATATTTGGGAACGTGGAGGCGAAAAACGTAGGTCAATAAACAAATAAAGATACACAATTCATTTATTAACAATTAAAATTTCAAGCAATGAAGAAAGTAATGAATTTCTTTTGTCGCATTACGCTAATGATATTAGCGTTTGTGACGAGTGCATCAAGCGGTGTCATGATGGCTGACGCATCAAACCTGCCAGATGCAGGTAAAATGACAGCCGGTGCAGACGGTACGGGTGGAACAGATGGTATTGCCACAGAAACCGGTGGTCGTGAAAATGGAGACCCGAATTTTTACTTAAGCGATGTAGATAAGCGCATTGTGAAAATTCGTCCGATGGCGACACCTATTGATCAAATTAGTCGTTATGCGAAATCAAGTAGTACTAATTCTTTTGAGGTGAAGTACTATAGTGTGGGTACACGCGAAATAAAGTGTAGTACTAATAAAAAATTGGAAGCAATGACGGGTGGTGCAAGTGTTTCTTTGCCAGTGAGTGATCTGAATATGTTCACATTGGATGACACTATCCGTGTGGTAGGTGTAAGTGCTATTACTAAACCGGATGGGACTGCATATTCAGAAAGTGACAGCAATGTTCCTGACCTTGAACTTTGTGTGTGCGGAAAGGATAGTTCAACTAATTTGCCGACAGTCTATGCAGTAAATGGGAAAATGGATGATTCAAGCAAGCAACCCATTCTTTTACCAGAGATTCCGCAAGGAACGACTCTTGTCCGTATGGGAAAGGCCTGTGGTGAACTGGATGTGCAGACTGGGCGTTTCAACAATATTCCTATGCCGGAAACACAGTACTGTCAGAACTTCATGATACAGGTAGAACAGTCTACCTTTGACAAGATTGCTGCCAAAGAAGTGAATTGGAACTTTTCCGATATTGAAGAAGATGGCGTATATGATATGCGCCTTGCCATGGAGAATACCTACTTGTTTGGCGTTAAACAGGTTATCAAACATGTTGCCAAGGACGGTATGAATACCTGGTTTACAGGGGGAATCTGGTGGATGGCAGGAAAGGATATCGAGGTTGGTGAATGGAACAGCGAAAAGAACTGTGCCGAGATTACTGATGAAAATCTCGTGGATATAACCAAAGACCTTTTTGTCGGTACTGGTATCGGTAATAAGCGTAAGATTTTATTCTGCGGAAGTGATATGCTTTCGGCATTCTCCAAGATTAAGAGTGAGAAATTTCGTTTGAAAGATACCGTTGAGGTTTGGAACTTGAAATTTAAATCTTGGGATACTGACTTCGGAGAAGTTCTTACCATTCATCATGAATTATTTGATGTGAATGGTATGAGTGATTGCGGTTTTGCCATGGATCCGGAATACCTTTCCAAGAAAACCCACGTGTCTTGGGCACGCAATGTGCTTGACTTGAAGAAAGCGGGTATTCGTCGTACCGATGCAGTAGTGATTCAGGAAGTAAGTTGCTTATATCTGCGTTATGCAAAGGCACATGCGCGTATGAGACTTGCAAAGGCACCTGCAACAGTAGAAGATAGTGGTTCAGAAACTGCTTAATTAGAGTATAAATAAATCAAATTATTAATCGGGGGATGGGATAGAAATCCTATCCCTTTTTTAATTCATTCGACAATATGATTATTAAAACTTACATAGCGAACACCAATATTAGTATTAATGTTGTGCTTCCAAGCAAAAAGAATTTTCATATAACGTTTACTCCCTTGTCAAATGGTAGTAGTGTATTTACCACAGATAATGAAATCTTACAAAGGTCAATAGAGAGACATTACAACTTTGGAAAGTTGTTTAGACTCCAAACTTCACAGGGGCAAAGTGCTGAAAGAAAGGCGACAGACAAACAAAAGGTTACTTCTTTAAAGAATCAGAAAGAAATTCCGGCTGTTGAGAATGTAGACAAGACTGAATTGGATAACAACGAGAACGTTGAGCAAAACGGAGAGACGGAAGATAACGCAGGGGCAGGGAATGATGAAACTGTTTGCAAGGTCAAAATGAGTGATATTGCAGCTGCTAAGGATTATCTTGCTGACAAATTCGGTATCAGCCGTACTTCTATGCGTTCTACTAAAGCCATTCTGGAACAAGCTGCAGCTCATGGAATAGAGTTCGAAGGATTGTAATAATAAAGTAATAGCGTATGACGGTATATCATCTTGACGAGATAGCTGGAGATGTTCGTATAGCACTTGACCAAAACACAACGAGTGATGTATTGAAAGAAATTGGTGATGTAGACACGCTTGCATTAAACGACATCATTAAATCAAAGATTATTGAGGCTGTAAAACGTGTGCACAGTTCTGCACCTCCTTATCTACTCGATGGAGGACATAACTTCGGAGATGAGGTGTATTGGCAGAAATGTGAAAGTGGTTGGGTGTTATTGCCGGAGGATTTTATGCGTTTTGTTGTTTTCCAGATGAGCGATTGGGAGCGTGCAGTATTCTATCCTATAAATGTCGACGATCCTGAATACGAGAAGCAATCTTCCCGGTTCAAAGGAATACGTGGCACTACACAACGTCCTGTATGTGCTATTTCTATACGACCAGAGGGGAGGGTATTAGAGTTTTATTCTTGTAAAAGTCAGGATGCAACGGTCAGTCGTGCGGTTTATCTTCCTTATCCCAAGATAGACAAATACGGTGCGATAGAGATTTGTCAGCGATGTTATGACGCGGTGGTATATACTATTGCCGCATTAGTATTAACAACGTTCGGTGATGTGGAGAAAAGCTCTGCATTGAACGAATTAGCTAAATCAGTATTAATATGAGTTCGATAAAATCAACACAGATAGATGGTGATGTTTCCGTCAGTCGTAATGCGGCAGTAGGTGGAGATGTTACCGTCCAAGGTAAAACCCATTTAAAAGGAAACGTAAAAATAGAGGGGTGGCTTGAGGCAAAGAATATCAAAGCAGCTAGTAAAGGTCTCTTTACTACTATTGAAAAATTGAAAGCAGCCTACCCGTTTCCGCATGACGGTTGGTGGGCACTTGTCGGGCTTTCCTTACCTGCTCCTATATACGTGGGTGATGGAGGCGAGTGGGTTCCAACTGGACAGACAGGTGGTAATCCTTCTATAGACAGTGGTAAATTTAACGAAGCTGTTGAAAAGCTACAAGAAGATATTACTAAATTACAAGATGATGTATCGGATATAGAGGATAAAAATAACTCGCAAGATACTAACCTTACTACACTTGGGAATAGTGTCAATTCTTTGCAGGAACAGGTAAATACAACCAAAGACACCGCCAACAAAGCAAGTGCCAAAGCGAATGAGGTAGGAAACCAATTGAATGACTTTAAGGGAACGAAAGGAGAAAATGGTGGTATTGCACCTCTTAATGAGTATGGAAAAGTACCTAGCCGTTATTTACCGGCTTCTATGGATGATGTGAAAGATTTCGACGGTTTCGTGGAAAAAGTGGTTGTTCAACCATCGTCTATCGGGAAAAGTTCAACGGATGATGGATGTAAGATTTACTACCATAAGGACACCGATTCGCTTGTTCTTTTCTATGACGGTGTATATTACAACAACTGGCTGGATTCCGAATTGTTTGGAAATGAAACTATTGACGGGATAACTCCTGTTTCGGATAAGGTGTATTCTGACACAATTACAAACAAGACTTATCGTTGGAGCGGTTCGGCACTTGTTATCATTGGTTCAGACCTCGCCCTTGGCTATACAAGTTCGACCGCATTTCCGGGCGATGAGGGTGCGGATTTGAAGCAGAAAATGCTACAAGCCAATGAAGATATTACGGAAAACAAGAACGTATTGTTGTCCCATTACAAACAGATAGTAGCACGAAGCGTAGTAAATGTGAACCAACTCTTTGGACTTACTAATCGTAAGATAACATTCTCGGTGGCTCTTGATAGATGTGCGACATCCGAATATGCTGAATCTTTGCAAATACCAGGTATTGTGCTTACCTTTCAGACTGAAGCAGGTTGGCAGTCCAAACAATGGGTTATCACTGATGATTGGAATAAGGAAAGCAACTGGACGGACTTCGGAGCTTCCAACGGAGAAAGCGTTGGCAACACAATCAATGTAAACGCCCTGTGCAAAGATGTGGAATATACGCTATCCACCGCCATAAAAGCAATTATTGACCTTGAGCAAGAGAGCGGAGTGGCATACATTAAGAGCGGTATTGTAGTGACATTCAAGACTGCAGAGAGCGACACCAACGGTGCACCTGTATGGCTTGCCTATCAATTTACACGAGAAGTAAGCGATGTAAACCCGGATGATTTGAAGCCGTGGGTAGCCTTTGGAAACGGAGGTGGCAAGGTGGAAACATCGGACACCCCAGCAGAGGGAGGAAAAGATGCACTTTCAACAGGCGGTGCTTACGCGATGCAGGAAAAAGCAATCGCTGGTTTTGACGAGGAAAGCGATGAGGATTATATCTACTACAAAGCTGTGAACCTGAATGGTGGACAAATAGAAGATGTGATACTGAAAATACCTAAGAACGGAGGTGGAGGCGGTTCCAGCGAGGACAGTACCCTATCCATTTATTTTGAGGATGTCGCTCCCATTGTAGCGTTCGGTTCTGACATAAAAATTAATGTGGCCCTACGTAGTGTGAGTTATCCGGGAGGTGTAGAAACACTTGGCGTTATCCGTAATGTGAGCATAATTGATGCAAGTACGGGACTAACCCTATTTAGCGAGGACATGAATATCGTAGGTTCTGCAAGTGCCACAGACTACAAGTTTGAACTTGACTTTACTGGCTATTTCAGCGGAGCGGCGAGCAAGAGTTTCTTTGTGCAAGCTACAGATGCTGACGGAAATACTAAGAAGAAAGCCATTACAGTAGTAGCCGTGGACATCACCGTGGAGCAGCCTATGGCATTGAACTACACAAGTGACACTGTTCTTACCGTAGGTGGATCCGCCAAGAACATCGGACAGTTTTATAAATTTCCCAATAACACATCATCCATACTTGCGACCGTGGAAATGTACTACAACGGAGAATGGAAGAAACTCGGTGAAGCAATGGTAAGCGACAGTTATACCAAGAGTATATCCGTAAATCCGAACGATGTGTTTGGTGGTGGTGAACGGCTCTCGCATGGTGCATATCCTGTGCGTATCTTCGGTACGGAAAGCAAGTCGGGGGTAAAAGGCAATACCATCTATTCAGCTCTTATGTGCATAGACGAGAATAATAGCACACCTATTGTCGCCCTCCGTTTCAATGACAAGAACAATGGTACATTGCGTCTGTATGACAATCTGACCGTAGAAGTAGCTGCCTATACACCTGACAAGACAGAAACGCATATTGATGTCTTCTATGATGAAGAAAAGGTTACTTCTGTTGATGCCATGATTGCTGAAACGATTACCGTGAACAAGCAGATAAGCGGCTATAAGGCGGACGGAAGCCAAAGTATTACTGTACACGCTGAAAGTGGAAGTGTCAGCACCAATGAAATAGAAGTGACGGTTAAAGGAAGTGCCATTGACATTGCCATCAAGGACGGTGCTTTGTTTGGGTATGACTTCTCCACACGAAGCAACAGTGAAAGTGACCACACCATTATCAACAATGGGGTAAAGATGGAAATCAAAGGTGCGAACTGGTCAAGCAACGGATTTATAGACTATCTGAACGAACGCTCTTTGCGCATTGCCGAGAATGTGACAGCCGAGATATTGGATTACCGTCCTTTCGGAAATCCGTCCGTAGAAAGTGCTAGTGGTTGTGCTTTCCAATTCGCTTTTGCGACCAAGAACATCAAGGAAGCCAGCTCAAAACTCATAGAGTGTTACGATGCCGACAGCGGTGCCGGATTCTATGTATGCGGAAACAAGGTTGCTATTTTCTGCAAAACAGGTCAGCCGGCATTGGTAGAACGCTCTTTTAAGAACGGAGAAAAGCACACTATGGCTATCGTTGTAGAGCCTTCAACTATCTTTGTAACCCGTGGTGGCAGCAACTATTCATGCATGAAGCTGTATTTAGATGGCGAAGAGGTGGGCTGTATAGGATATATCAGTAACAGCGGAGCTATTCTCAACTCAAAGACTGTCACTTTTGACGGAACAGAGGGAGACCTATACCTTTATTACATCCTTGCTTACAACAGTTACTACGAGTGGGCACAGGCATTTAGAAATTACTTGTGCAAACTGACCGACACAACGGCGATGATTGATGAATATGAGAGGGAGAATTTGCTTGATACGCAAAACCGTCCGACTCTTGAATCTCTTGCCGCCAAAGGTATCCCTTACTATGTAGTTGTGAATGATCAGCAGACTTTTGACACCTTTGACGGAGATATTGACACGAGCAAGAAGTTCAAATGCACACTATTCTACTATGATCCCAAACGACCTTGGCGCAGCTTCAAGGCTATCAATGTGCAATGGCGCAGACAGGGAACGACATCGGCAAAGCGCCCTATCAAGAATGACCGTTTCTATCTTCAGAAGAATGACGGTTGGAAAGTTTCTCCTATCTATCCGGAATATACCAACGAAGATGCAAAGGTTTCGTATGACCTGATGAAATTAGGCTATGTACGTGTAGGCGAGAATTCTATACCTGTGAAAATCATCACGGTAAAGGTGGACTACTCCGATAGTAGCAATGCCAATGACTGCGGAGTTTGTAACCTTATGAATGCTACATATCGTGCCCTTGGCAACAACTATCTGACTCCGGCACAACGTGCCTTTGACGGAACATGGGTAAAAGGAGACATATCATTGAGCGGATTGACGATGAACCATTCGACTGCCAACCACCCGATTGCCGCATTCCGTTCGACTATGGAAAGTCTTACCGATGCTTGGTTCCATGCCAAAGGTAATTGGAAAGAGGATAAAGGCGAGCAGGTGGCACTCGGTTTCAAAGACACACCCGGCTACAACAAAGGGTGTTTGAACTATGGCGACTTCATCGAATACTTCGGCAGAAGAGACGAAACCCTTGATGAAATTGAATCACGCTTCAAGAGCGATAGTACCACAGACAAAAGTAAACTCTATATGCTCTCCCTTTATTGTGGCGAGAACTACCGCTTTATGGCATACGAGAGCGGTGCTTGGACTGTACAAAGCGGAGAAATGAAGCAGGTAGATGGCGAGTGGCAGATAACAGGTAAGGTGTTGAATCCTGTAAGCGGTTATGAGCTGCTGACTTATGATGCCATGAACTGGTGGCAGGGAGTGGGAAGCATTGATGACATGATGGAACCGACCACGGCAGAATCATCGTGGGTAACAAAACTGAAACTCGGACAACCGACCTATCCGATGTGGACACGCTACTTCGAGTGTATGATAGACGATGACCAACTGCAAATAGACTTGGCTATGGGACGCAAAGTGCCTTACGACTTGTTTAACGTGTTGGTGTTCTGTGACAGTTGCGACTATGCCAAGGAGGAACTTAAAGACACTTGGAAGGAGATTTGGAAAACGAAGATGTGGAAGTACATAAATCCGTACAGCCTTGTGTCGTACTATCTCTTTACGGACTACCTTGCCGCCGTTGACCAACAGGCGAAGAATATGCAACCTATGTGGTTCTTGGAGGACGGTTGCAGCGTGAAAGACGGAGTATATAGCGGAGCAAACGGTATGGAAGCCAGAAGAATGTACTGCAACAAGGTGTATGATTGTGATACCTGTAACGGCAAGGACAATGACGGTGGCCAGACCATTGATCCGGAGGTTGACCCTGGCGACTTGACGAGTAGCGCGTACGCAGGACGAGGCAGCGTGTTGTGGAACGACATACGCGGACAGCAGACTATGGAGGTGGATCAAAACGGTAACACCATTACGCTTTCGGCTATCGCTGACACCATGCGTTCACTTCCGGACACGCTCGGCATTGGTTCGGGGCCATTCTCTCCGAAAGGTGCGCTCCATTACTTCGTTACGGAAATATTGAAGAAGTGGCCAAAAGTGGTGTCAAGTTACGACGGAGAGCGTAAGTACATCAAATACACCGGATACAGCGATATTTATTTCTATGCTTTGCAGGGATTGGGACTTACTTCTTTACCGGCGTTCATCGAACAACGTTGGAGAATCCGCGACGGCTACTACCGTTGTGGCGACTTCAAAGCAGAGAGCGGTTATATAGGCGGTCGTATCGGTGCGAAAGAGGGGGCGGTTATTCGTTTTAAGGCTGCAAAGACAGGCTACTTCGGAATTGGTAACGACAGTGGAAACATCACGCAGGGCATCTATCTGAAAGCAGGAGAAGAGGGTGTGTTCAGTAATTTCCAACATGGCGAGAACATCATGCTCTACATCTATCAAGCCGACCGTATGAGTATGATTGACTTGAGTGAAATCAGCATTGACCCTCAATTCGGTAATACATTGTCGAAGATGGTGTTGTTGCAGGAACTTTTCCTTGGTAGCAACACGCACGGAGATTGGACGATGTCGCCTGGTAACACTGGCTATATGACCAATCTTGATTTGGGCGATATGCCGTTCTTGCGGGTATTCGATGTGCGGCATACGGAACTATTGAGCGTTAACGCATCGAAGTGTCCACGTTTGGAGAAAGTATATGCGGATGGCACAGGGTTATCGACCATAGACCTTGCAGAAACTGCTCCCATTAGTACATTGACGCTGCCCGATACGATGACGGAACTTGTATTGAACAATTTGCCAAACCTGACTTATCCCGGAGGACTTACGCTAGGAGGTGTAGGCAAGGTAGCAAAGATATTCGTAAATGAATGTCCGTATGTGGATGCTATGACACTTTTAGAGCAGATAATTAATGCGAGTGCGATCAGAACTGTACGTATTCCTAATGTAAATGCAACTGCTAGTGTTGATTTGTTACGTTCTATAAAGGATAGTGGAGCAATTGGGCTTGATGCAAACGGGAACGCATACGATGAGAGTGGACAATGTAGTGGTATTACAGGACGTTGGATATTGAGTGAACTTGTAGAAGAGAGTGAAGTAAATGTCCTTACTGCATATTTTCCACAGTTAGAGCTCCATAATTCGCAATTTTCTATTGTGAAAATCAATGATGTTGTGGATAACGATTCATGTGAGAAGTACAGCAATCCTGAAAACAAGACAGGTGAAGACTACGGTAACACATATATTCCTAGTGGGCATACTCTTGCTATAAAGAAAGGTTGCCATGCTTTTAAATGCTCGTTCAACACGAAGAAGAATCAAATGGAAGGTGTACAGTTGAGTGATACAGACTTTAATTATCTGAAAGATGGTAGTAGCTTTGATGTTGCAGATACGGCAGGGGAGGGTTTTGATATATTTTGGCATGCTCCTCACTATTGGTATAAGGGCGTAAATGATTATAAGAACCAAGTGAAGTATTTTATTACTTCTGTTACGGAAAACGAGCCTATTTCAACTGCATTACATAGCAAGAAGGCTAAACTTTCTGAACTTCTGTACAAGGAGAACACTGGAGTGTATGCGAATGATGCTGTTATTGGTGAGGTTATGAGTGAGGATGTTATATCTACAGCTTCTAATACTAACAGCTATAAGATGGACGTAAAAGGTATGAAGCAGGTGAAATGGCCGGGATTGAATCATGCGCGACTAGGTGGTGTATTCACTGATGAAAGTAATTGTGTACTTGGTATATTCATTATGTCCGTAAGTCATACGTATTTTGACTTTTCTATAGGTGAGTGTGTATTCTGCGATGTACCTAGCGGTGCAAAATGGTTCTATTTTACTTCTTTTCGCGACATTGGTGATGTAGAGTGTCTTTCTGTGGATAGTGCTAGCATTGAGGCTCTTGAGCCGGAATGGATTGAACATACAGTAGGTGATAATGACAGTCTTGTAGGTGTTTATCCTATTACTATTGACGGTTTGAAGATGCCACGAAGTCTTTCTGGCGAGGTACGCTCAAAGAAAGGTAATGGTACATCCACTACGTCAGGTGAATGGAAATACGACAGTAGTGGTAATCCTATTGAGATGCCGATTGCTACCTTAAACTACACAGCAAAGGATTTCCAGAATATTTCCCGTTTGAGAGGTGCAGGTTACCAATTACAGGATTATGAACAACACAAAGAGATTAGTAATCTTTGGTGGGCATTAAACGGAACAACCAACGAACAATCTGTAGTCGGTAATGGAGGACATGACGCTATTTTAAATAAGCTGGATTCCATTGGCATGGCAGATAGTAGTAATGCTGGCAATTCCCTTAATTCTATACTTGGTTTGAAGCATTATGTAGGCTGTGATTCAGAGTGGATGGATTATATTGCATTTAATATCCCAAGTTATGAAACATTCTACAAAGCAAAATGTATTGATACTGATAGTTCGTATCCTTCGGATTATATAGCTCATATTTATGATCCTGTGAAAAAGACTGAACGTACAGTGAAATCAGTTGAATCTTCCAATGCAAATTGTGTGGTACGCTTGGTGCATGGAGCAAAATGCGATGTTTTGCCAAGCAGGGTTCATAATGCAGATACAAGTAAGTATGTTACTCATTATGCGGCTGGTTATTGGATCAATAGTAGCAAAGGCCGTTGTGTTTTGCGGTCTGGCCTACAGCTCGAATGCGACAGCGGTCTCGCTTATGCGTACGCGTTCAATGCATCTTCGTACTCGTACGCGTTCTACGGGGCGCGGCTGGCCTTCCGCGGAAAATTCGTAATAATTGAATAGAGCGATGCTCGTTTTTGCGAAAAAAGCGTCAGAGGGAGAGTCGACCAACGGGAGACTGCTCCCTCTCTCTTTTTCTAATGTAGGTTGGGTAATATATTATAGAGCAGCATGAATATTTGTGCCTTAAAATGTTCTATATATGGAACATTTTTTGTATCTTTGCAATGCAATAACAAGGTATGGAATTGAAAGCAAGATTCAAAGTGATAATGTCAAGCGAGGCAGATGCCTTTCTTGATACTTTGCGCCAAGACATTAAAGACAAGATTGTTTATAATGTAGATAAGGTTGCCAATGGATATATGGATAAAGACCTTTTTAAAAAATTGGATGGTACGGATATTTGGGAGTTCCGCACTCTTTATAAAGGTATTCAATATCGTTTGTTGGCTTTTTGGGATACTGATGCGGAAACATTGGTTATTGCTACGCACGGATTCGTCAAAAAGACACAAAAGACCCCAAGTAAAGAGATTAACAAAGCGGAAGCTATTAGAAAATTGTATTTCAACTCAAAAAAATAGTGATATGGAAACGATTAAATTTTATACCCTTGATGAAGTTAAGGATAAGCACATTGGGAAAGTCGGTACACCACATAGGGATAAATATGAGGCTGAATTGCAGTCGTTCCTTATCGGTGAGGCTATTAAGAAAGCCCGGAAATCCCAAAATATGACACAGGAGGAACTAGCCCAGAAGATTGGTGTTCAGCGTGCACAGGTGTCGAAAATAGAAAGTGGTAGGAATCTGACCCTTTCGACTGTTGCGCGTGTATTCAGAGCAATGGGGATGGAGGCCTCTTTAAGTATTGCAGGTTTTGGAAGTATAACTCTTTAAAACATAGAAGGTGGACAATCCCACGCGCCGTTGTGTTTTGCGGTCTGGCAACAACTCGAATGCGAACAGCGGTCTCGCTTATGCGAACGCGAACAATGCATCTTCGAACTCGAACACGAACTACGGGGCGCGGCTGAAATTCTGTTGGTTAAACTAATCGGAGACTCTATATAAGGTACGAGATTACCACCGATATTCTCCGAGGGATTAGAACCTCGGCAACAGCATAATAATATAATATATATTTTATGGAAAGCCGGAACATAACATTAACCATATGTGGGGAGTGGCTTGACTTCTCCCCACGAGACCGGAAGGCGGTCTGTGAAATTGATGATTTATTTAAACTGACCGGAAATATACCTCTGGTCAGTTATCCGTTATATAACCTTATACCGGAAATTATTTCAGACGAAAATCTGGAACGCTCATTTAAGCGTGTCATGGCGAATCTACGAAATGCAGATGCTCGAAATGGGAACAGGTCTATGCCGAAAACTATCATAGACGGTATCGAATGTTCTCCAAGAATGATTCGTTATGTGGCAAATAAAGGAAAAATATTTGAAACGTTGAAGAACCAGATTGGTAATGGTACATTCCGTATCAAGAACCTTAAATCATTTCTTACTGAAGACGGCCCGAAAGTAAGAACAGTACAAGCTCCTTCGGTAATAGAACGCATTGGGAGTAATGCTATTATGGAACCGTTGGAAAATCGACTTTCTTCTTTATTGATAGAAACTACCGCTGCTTCCATACAAGGACGTGGACCGCATGGGTTGTTTCATCAGATACAAGCTGCAATGGCAGAAAATCCTAATCTCAAATATTACTATCAAAGCGACTACAAAGGATATTATGACAGTATTAATCACGAAACTTTAATTTCTATTATTAAAAGATATGTAGGCGATCCTCTTCTTTTGCCCATTCTTGAAAATTTTGTGAAGGCACTCTATCCTGATGGAGAATGTGGTATCAGTAAGGGATTGCGATCATCTCAATTCCTCGGTAATCTTTATCACAATGATATTGACCACCGGATGATTGATGTGCATGGAGCAAGATATTACTTTCGATTCTGCGATGACATTTTTATTCTTGGAGAAAGTAAACGCGAGTTGTGGAGGTTACGTGACTGCTTGCACATCGAAGCAGATAAGATGGGGCTTACGATAAAATCAAGTGAGAGAGTTGCCCCTATATCTGCTGGTATGGATGCTCTTGGGTATGTAAATTATGGTAGCCATACTCTGTTAAGGAAACGGATAAAAGTAAATGCTGCTAGAAAACTGTCTAAGTTGAAATCCCGAAAGCGTAGACAACAAATAATTGGATCATTTAAGGGTATGGCTTGCCATGCCGATTGCAAGCATCTATTTTATATACTTACAAAAAAGAATATGAAGAAATTTTCAGAAATGGGTGTAACATACACCCCAGCTGACGGAAAGAAACGCTTTCCAGGTAAAGTAACACGATTGAGTGATATAGTAAACATTCCTATTGAAATACATGATTTTGAAACTGGTATAGACACTAAGGAAGGTGAGAACAGATATTTGGTATCATTTCGTAATCCTGCTAAACAAGAATGGGGAAAGTTCTTTACGGCTTCAGCGGAAATGAAGGGAATTTTAGATCAAGTCAGTGACATTGAGGATGGTTTTCCGTTTGAGACAATAATTAAAGGTGAAGTTTTTGACGGAGGTAAACGAAAATATAATTTCACCTAACAGGTAAAAGATAACATACGAATCCGCATCTCATCCGCTACTTTTGTTGAAAATCAAAATTCATAAAGATGGAAAAGATTTACGGCACAAAGCAGCGGCAGGATGGGCTTATACATACAGGCCGAACCAAATGGATATTATTTTATGGCTTTGGAAAGGATGATGAGGCAAGTGAAAGAGGTTGGGAGTACCGACATACATTTGACCACAGTCCAACACTTTCCGAGGTTAAGGAACTTATTATCTCTACTATAAATACTGCCACGCAGGAGAAGATCGTGAACGGCTTTATATGGAATGAAAAGCCGATATACCTATCTGCTGAAAATCAATTGAATTTTGCTGCTATAGAACGTAACAAAAATATTCCATATCCACTTACCCTAAAAATCAATGAACAGGAAGATGGTACTCCCATCTACTATACCTTCGAGAGTGTAGATGAATTTATCTCATTCTCCCAGGCAATGAGCCTGTATGTGATAGAAACTGTTCAAAATGGTTGGAAAGAAAAAGACAGTGTAGATTGGACAGTGTTTAATATAAAATAGACAAGAATGAAGAAAAAATTGATTGAATGGCTTGCGCAAAGCAACAGGTGGAAACATCTTGTTGGGGGATTTGGTATCGGTATTTGTGCGTTTGATTGGTTTTCTGCAACCTATGCAGGTGTACTTACTGCAGGTGCTTTGGAGTATAAAGACAAGGCATATGGTGGCAATTGGGACTGGATAGATTTCGGCTTAACAGTGGCCGGAACGTGTGTAGGACAATTAGTGAGAACTATCGTATGACGGAAGTGCAACATGTAACGGAGGTGGCTAAAGGCATTGGTGACTATGGCATGATGGCTGTGAGTGCTGCATTTTTTCTTTTGCTTTCAGCAGCTATGATGATAGCACTATTCAAATGGTTTAAGAGTATGATAAACCGCCTTCTGGAACAACAGGAGTGTTTGAATCAATTGCTTGATACAGTACAAGACAATGTGAGTTTGCAACGAAACTTAATGGAAAGACTTCAACCTGAAACCTTACTGCGTATCCGGAATTTGACGGGTTTCGCTTTTGACCTTAGTATCGAACAGGTTTGTAGGTTGATAAAGCGGGTTCGAATAGAGAATCACATAGCTGATCGTGAAGCAACTGTAAACAAAATACGGAAATCACTTCAAGTAATCCATGATGATCGAAAGAGCCGCTTTGACCCTTTTATATATCATGGAAAACCTCTGTCGGAATATTGTAATGAGAATTGGGTGGAAGATGTGGTGAGTGTAGTTGAAAGTGAAATCTATAATGAGGATGGAGAAAATAATGCACGTGCCTATACCAATGTGAAACTTGCATACGACAATATAAAAACGGACTTTTATCAACGCTTAAATAGTTAATTATGAAAATATTAATAGATAATGGACACGGGGAAAATACACCGGGCAAACGTTCTCCTGATGGGAAATTACGAGAATACCTTTATGCACGCGAGATTGCAGAATCTGTGGAACGAGCCTTGCGTGCGAAAGGATATGATGTAGAGCGTATTGTGCATGAGACAGTAGATGTGCCATTGGCAGAACGAGCAAGACGTGTGAATGAGATTTGTGCACGGTATGGGGCAACAAATGTATTGCTTGTTTCTATTCATTGCAATGCTGCGGGAAATGGCGAATGGATGAGTGCAAGAGGTTGGTCGGCATATACTTCAAAAGGTAAAACAAAATCGGATGAATTGGCCACTATGTTATACGAGGAAGCCGAACAGAATTTTGCCGGACAAAAAATCCGTAGGGATAATTCGGATGGAGATCCAGATTGGGAAGAGAACTTCTACATTTTGGTGAAAACCAAATGTCCGGCTGTTCTTACGGAAAATTTCTTCCAAGACAATAAGGAAGATGTTGAATACCTATATTCCGATAAGGGGAAGCAAGCCATCATTAAAACGCATGTAGATGCAATAATCAGATACGTTCAGAAATATGGTAAAGCGACTTAAGGATATTGCAGCAATATTATTTGTGGTATTGTTTATCGTATCGCTGCTTTTCAATGTGCGTTTTTGTGCATCGAATAAAAAGTTACCGATAAATGATACCACAAAAATAACCTTTGTCGATACCATACCGTACTACAAGCCTGTGCCGAGGGATAGTACTGTTATTAACTACATCACGCAGGTGCTTCCCACTGCAAAACGGGATAGTATAGAACCGACAGTAACAGATACGACCAAGTTGTCAAATGGGGAAACAGATAGTGTTGAAGTTGAAATACCTATTATGCAGAAGATGTACGAGACGGATAAATATCGGGCGTATGTAAGTGGTTTTAACCCTCAACTTGATAGTTTGATACTCTTTTCTCAACATGATGTACTAACCATAACCGGTAATTACCCTAAACCCAAGAGAAAACGGCTTGGTATCAGTTTGCAAGTTGGGTATGGGGTAGCATTAAGAGGGGCACCTCGGTTTACCCCATGTCTTAGTGTAGGTTTATCGTATAACTTATTTAATCTCTGATTATGACAGATATTGCTTTAACCGTCAATAAAGAAAGTGTATATGAAGAAGTGGCACAGACCACATCTTATACCGGGGCTAAAATGAACGACGAACTCGCATACAACCGTATTTTCACAACGGATGAGGATAAGAGTATGTTGGAGCGTTTCTGGAATGAAAGCAAAAACACTGCTTGTAATAGCTTGAAAAAAATACTTCTTAACGAAGTCGAAAGAGAGGGGATATATCAGCTTTCGTTGGGGGTATCAAGTTCGTTTGATGAAGCTTTAACAGAAAGTATGGAACGTAGTCTGTTCTCGTTTTTTGTTATGAATATTACGGCAAAGTGGTACACATTTACCAATAAAGAAGAAGCAACCGGATATGCAACGGAAGCGGCTACCTATATGGAGGATGTCATGCGTAAGGCATTTTTTAAAAAACGTCCTATACGTCCTACGTACAATTGAATTATTTTTAATCTTTATTTATTATGGCAGAAAACAAGAAAACATTGACAGTGACCCAACAGGTTAAGGAGCTTGTTTACGATATTCAGAATAAGGCATACTTGACCGGGCAGGCGCGTGAAGCAGAGGGTAAAAAGAATTACGAAGCTGCCTCTAATATGCAAGCGAGTGATGATGAGGAAAACAGTTACCAAATCCGTCGTTCATTGGCAAATGCATTTTCATCTTTGAAGAGTCTGCTTGGAGAGTATCTTTCAGAAGACAAAAGTACAAGCAACAATCTGATCGCAAAAGAAATTGATGATAATGGTGTACTAGAACTTGCATTCGAGTTGCCGAGTAACTACAACAACTCTTCGGCTGATGCGTTGGGCAATGGTATTCATGCCTACCTTGTAGATATGGCTTTGGGAGATTGGTTTGCCATTACTAACCCGGAAGATGCAGCTTCATACGTACAGCATTCGGCGATAAGTTTAGAGAATGTAAAGCGTGCGCTTTATAAACGTAGCCGACCTGAAAGACCGACTTATTCTTAATGTATTCTCATGGGATATTGTTGTAAGAAACTCCAGCAGACAAAAACAGTAACGCTGACATTCAAACGTTCAGAGTTACTCTATGACGTAGAGAACTACTCCTTTGTGGAAGGTGATATTATGGAAACGGAGAATGAACATGCCCGGCATCAGGTGTTTGACATTGGACAAAGTGGTAATGTGAACCGGGTTACACGTGTACTCAATCTTACCCATGCAGAATGTGTAGAAATGCTATATCCATATACCAAAGAGGAAATCTCGGACGAACAGGAAGCTCTTGATGATATTCTTGTAGCTCCCGAAGAATATCATATTGTACTTACTTTACCGGAAGATTTTTCTTTATCTACGGTGAAGCTACTAAAACATCTGATACACGAGTATCTTATCTGTAAGGTACTTGCAGATTGGATGAGTATAACGAATCCAAGTAGTAAGGCTAATTGGGAGGAGAAGATAATGAGTATCAGAGCTAAGATACAGACATCGCTAATGTCGAGAAAAGGCAAAATAAAACGAAAGTTGAAACCTTTCTGATAAAAGGAAGAGCCGGAGTGCATCACGCATTCCGGCTCTTTTGCTAACAATCTTTCTTAACCTTAATATGAAAAAACTAACCTATGTAAGTTATCTTGGTTTATTAAGCATACGGGGGGTGAATTGGACGGTAAACCCCAACAAACTTTCAGATTTGTCTAGTTTGCATATTAGTACAAGTCGGAATGCTTTGTATGGTGTGCCATGGAAACCTCGCATATATTTATCGGTACTACTCCATACTGCATGCCAGTTGAATAAATCATTTGAGCCATACAGAACTTGTGAGACATGGCTACTCTTGAAATATCCGCGTTGTATGATGGTGTCTATTGTTTTGAACATGTTTGGATCATCTATTTTGAACGGACGAGTGACAGCCAATGCAGTAATAGGTTCTATTGTGTTATCAGGCTGTGAGAAATTAACGAGATCATTATCTGAAGTCATAGCGAGTGCATCAGGATAGGAGTTTAAACCACTCATGATGTTACTATGCATCATTCCCCATTGCTTACTATCCATTGAATATAAGTAGGCATAGGTACATGATGGGTTGTGAATGATGATACGTTGGTGTATATAGTCGTAAATCATCCTACATGTTTTTAGAAATTCGCGGAAAGTTAGAAATTGAAACTCTGTTGAATTAAATCTTGTATTATTAACCAATTTATTCAAATGGGGTAAAGAATTGATAGAGAAAGCCAATTCACTGTCCAAAATATCCGAAATACATTGGCTTGTAGAACCGCTAATAAGCATAATACCACGGTCAGTCGCAAATAGTACAGCATTATCAATCTGGGTTATACTATCGGAATTAATACACACATCACGTGTGATAGGCTGGCGGGCAGAGTAGGAACCGGTAGAAGAAACCTCGAGGGCCCAAATTCCATCAGTAGAGAAACAGTAAAGAGGAAATTGACCAAATTGGCCTTGTGATAAAGCCTTTGCGGCTGAACTGAGTCCAATGATTGTACCTGTTCCAACAGTGCAGACTCCGAGAGCGGGAAATGAAAAAGGATCGTTTACATCAGAAGTATATATTTTATTTGGATATGGGATTCCGATTTCTGTATCAGTAATGAGGCTCATATCGGGGGTACTAGAGAAACTCGTGTTGATACTTCCGTATACTCCGTTAAGTGTTTCATGTTTATGTAATTTGCTATATGAATAGGATTTTACTCCATTGTTATCTATACGTTCAATAATAAGCTCTTTTGCATTGATGTTGGGATAAAAGAAGTATGAATCAACGATATTCATTGGTATACCGGAAAGAAACTGTACCATAACTTTTCGTTTCTCGGCTTCAATGAAGATGTATGCTTTATAAGAATATGTTTTCTCAACGGCTTTTTTAGTTTCGTTATCATACTCTCCATTAGCATATTGAAAACAAGATTCAAGTGGGAATGTCGGAGGGATAATAGTTACTCCGGTCAGATTTAGACGTGCGTTGTATGGAAATGCATGTTTTGCGACAATTGTTCCCATTAAATTGCTGTCACCCTCCATTACTTCTTTAGCCTCAAGTGAATTGAGAGCACCATTTTCAATAGAAACAATGTTCTCACCCGATTGTATTTTTTTTACGTCAATGGAAGAGATAAGGTAGAAAGGTAATGAAGAGTCATCATCTACAAGTGATTTACCTGACATTCCAAAAAATAAAGAGTCAGTATTGATTGATTCACGTGCGTTGTGAAGCCGATATATTAATTCCCCGTTAACATTTTCATTTCCGGAATTAGCGCAATACTCTAAAAATGCACCAGAACCGCCCAAAGGCCCCAAAAATCCGTATGGAGATATTGATTTACACATATTATCCTGATCGACTGTATAGAGTGGGGGAGTGATGAATATATCAATACTTCTGACTAATTCCCCCCATTCAGAGATGGATTCTTTCACTTCGTCGAAATTTGTTATCTCGTAATATAATCTCGAGGTAACATATGATACGACCATATTGAATTTGGTGTATAGACCATTATTCATTTCATAACCTGTATAATGTATGAGATAAGGTATGCCGTATGACGGGCAGATTTTAACTGGAGGTGAAATGTAGTTGAGTGTTCCGTCGTACATACGGTAAGCATATCTTATCATGAACGGGTATTGGAATGAACCTGCTGTTTTAGCATCGGCAGTACATTTATTGGTATATGCCAGAACGGTGTCTCTTACAGCTTGGCTGGCTTCTGTTGAGAGAAGAAACGAACCTAAAGAAGCAACCATATTAAATCCTGGGAAACTAGCAGATAACATATCCGAGTTTCCCATAAATGCTCTTAGTCGGAAAGAGAGCGATGGAAATACCGGATTACTTCCCATGAGTACATATGTTCCTGACTTGTAGAGGGCATAAATTATGCCCTCAGATGTGAGTATGATTAATGTGTTTCCAAGTGATGTTACCTGATAGAGTTCTCCAGAGATAGATACTATATCTTCGGGCTGCTTATCAGTGTCATTAGAGGATAACCATTGTAAGGCGGCGGATTCTGTATCGTAGATTATGTAATGTTTATATACCGAGATGTTGTGTATGTATATCACCTTTTTTCCTTGTGGGAGAGTAAATAAACATTGAGGCTTTTGAATGCCTTTTAATACTCCATCTTCAGGAATAAGATTCATTGCAACTGACAAGTCACCATCTGCACATTCGTAATCTGATAGATTGGCAGAATATCCATTGTACTTAATCTCTTTTATCATATTACAAAAGGTATTTAGTGATAATTGGCAATAGTTTACCGTATTCGTTTTCCGTTGGTTCTCCTACACATAATCTTGCTTTAGCTGTTGCTCTACATTCTTGGAGAATTGCTGTACAAAGTCTGCTTGATGAAGTTCTGAAATGATTTCCTGCCTTATTTGTTGGGAATACCATTGCTTCATGCCTCCCGTTTGGTGAACGAAGTCTAACGTACAGGTAAAATTCATCTTGGTCAATCATTATGTCCAAAACATCTCCGCGTGAGAGCTGGAGATGTTTTGCGACGCGAGCACTAATATCTATCCTTCCTGATGCGTAAAAGGTGATATCAGCTTTTCGGGTGTTTCCTAATATACTTTGCATTTGGCTTGTCGAATTTATAATAAGTTTTTCCTTGTGGAGTTTTCTGAATTGATACGGACAATTTTACTCGACAGTTATCGGATAGTCCATATTCATAAAGGATGCGGCCGACTGACGGACAGAGCGTTTCAAATCCTATACATTTATACTTGTCGTTGTATTGAATATCGCACATTTGGGTTGCTTGTTCAATAACTGGATTGATTATGAATCCGAATGTATCGTCTCCAGAAATATGGAAAACGAATACACGCGCTGCATCACTCTTCCTGGCATTATTCTTGATATGCAAGAACAAGCGTTTGGAAAGCGTTATAGAGTTGTCGGCAGGGTCGGCAATCACATAATACAGCAGTGATTGCCACCATAATTTTAACTTACTGATAATCATAGTACGAAAGTATGATGAATGATTAGCTTTTGTAGTTTAACTTTTTACTGACGTATTGAGATGTACTCGACGAGAACGAAAGGTAACTGTTTCGACAAAAGTAAACGATAAGGTTGTTTCGATTTCCAATCGATGCCGGTTAGCGGCTTCTTTTGTTGCAAAAATGTAAGAACAGATTTCTTGTTTGGTTGTACCTTTGGTAGCTACAATATTGGCATAATATTTGCGTCCGAAGAGGAACGCAATGATTTCTTTTAATACTGTTGAATTCATAATCTATTGGTTTTAATCTGTGAATAAATTCTTTTGTTCCGGTTGTTTGGGAGTAGGGATGATGCTATTAACACGTTCAATCTCCCGGTCAATCTCGGCTTCGAGTGCTTTGCAAATTCGTAAATTAGCTTGAGTACGACATTTGAAATATTCTTTTTGTGCTTTGCGCATCTGGACAACTTTGGTAAAGAGTGTTTTTGCATCCATTATTTCTTATATTTGTATTGTTCTTTAAACATCGAATCCGCTTCCTGAAATTGTTTTGTAAAGCGGTTTTCTTTATATTCTCTCTTGAAAGTCACATATGGGACTTTCTTTGTGCTACATCCTACTGTTAGAGCAAGAATAACACATACTAGTAGTATTTTTTTCATTTCTTATTTGATTTACTCTAATCGTTTGATATAGTCCTTCAAATCTTCAATTGTACCACCATCTTTGATTAGCAGTTCTAAATCAGACTTAACAACCCCATAATAATGATTTTGCTGTGCATCATCAATGACAGATTTCATTGTTTCTAAATCATAGTTAGAGCGACTCATACTTCCCAAAGTAGCGTGTTCCAGTACAAGGCAAAAACGTTCTTCCATTTCCTCTAAATTGCCCGAAGTATTTGCATCTTGATTTTCAGAGTACACCTTATTTATTTCGTCATTGATTCGGAACATACTATCACTTATGAAGTCGTATATCTTATACATGAGTTCCGGTTCTTGCTCCTTTGGAGAATGCACCATCACCCTTTTGCCGGCTCCTTTCATCCATCCAGCTTCAGTATTTGCAGAACGACCACAAGGAAGAACCATCACACAGACATCAGCCCACTTCATTGCATTGAAATCTAAATCAAAACCTTTCTGTGCAATCGGATGGTTGAGAGCTTCCCGATATTGCTGAGTACTCCAATTCTTCCAGTTAGGGTCAATACTCGACCACGAAAAGCCATAACTCATATCACCATTAGGATGCGTAAAATCATACACTTCGTGACCTTCATTTCTGAGAAACGATACAACATCTCGCTGATATGAGTTTCTCCAACTACTTGCTACATAAATCTTTGCCATACACTATAAATTTTATTTTAAAATTATTATTTTTGCATCGTTGTTGTACTTGTGGCCGAATGGATAAGCTCCATCTGACAAATGGATATGTAGGTTCAAATCCTTCCAAGTACGATTATTGTCAAATTAAATATTGATAAAAATATGACACCACTACTATTAACTATAGCAGCTGGGGTTATTTCAAATTTATTATCAAATTATATTACCAAAAAATATCAGAAAACAACCCCGGCAATAATATACAACATCACCAATATAAACTATTATGGAGACGTTCAAAACGTTTATCTTGGCAGGGTTGAAAAATAATTTTTTGGAGGGAGCGGGTTTTTCCCGCTTCCTTTTTTATTCATTTCTATTCTGATTTGAATTAATACACTCCATGCAGTCTGTTATCATAGAATGACATAATTTTCTTCTTTCTTTCTCTTTGTTTAAATATAATATTCCTTATTGTCACTTTTAGAAATCCTCTGAATGTACCGACGGCCCGTTCTTTTAACAGTATTCCGTTCGAAAGAATGGAACGGGCAGCGCTCCATAACTCTTCCGCTTCATGACGTCCGATTCCAAATTTATGATACACATAACTAATTATTTCTTCTTTATAGGTTTCTATCCGGTGGAAAAGGACAGATGAGTCTCCTGTTTCCCATACGGAAATAATAGTTTGCATATCCCTGTATGCATCCAGTTGCAACATTTCAACATCACCACTCTCTATTTTTTTTCTATTCGTTCTGATCTCTTCGAGAAATTCGTTCCTGCTAAAAATCCGAAGTTCATTCAAGGTGGTTCCTCTTACACAAATACCATCCAACTTGCACCGGTCTATCCCGTTGAAAGTAGAATACATCAATTTCCCTATTGAAATATTCAAATTTTCTCCTCTGCGTTTATGTATCTGAACCATAGTATTTCTGGCTAGCTTCAAAATAATTTCATGACCATTCTCCAGTATATGTTTCACACGTCCTAAACTACTCACATAATACCCGGGAAATCCTACTATTTCTTTCCAAATTTCATTCATCTTTATTCTGATTTGAATTAAACTTCTTATTCGCAAAGTCCATGATAAAGGCTCATGCAACTATATCCACCTTCTGGCTCAAACATATCATCCATACCGACATTGTTACGGTTCACATACTCGAAAACTTCCTGTACTGTTGGGTAAGTTCTATTCTTGCAGAAGCGATTGGGGATGTAACTGGGTGAGAAGAAAGACGAACCTTTTGGAGTTTCTTCTTTCATCCTTTGCTCTGCATCTATCAAGCGGTTACGCCCGAACTCTTCTTGTGAAATGAGTTTGACTTCCTGCTTTCGGCACATAATACAAGGATAGCAACCAACACGGGAAAATCCACGAGAATACAAAGGATTTGGCTTTTGTCCGGCAGATAAGATATGATTTATTACTTCTTGTGCCGACCACTGAAAAATCGGACGGGAAACGCTTGCATCATAGTGTTCACACCATTTAAGTACATCTTTTCTACGATAATCCTGCTTCCATACTTCAACAATCTTTCCTTTGCGATTCTTTTTAATGCGTTCGTAATACTCCCCAAAGTAATTGCATTCATAGGGAAGTTTAGCACGCTCTTCACTTTCCTTTGCCCGGATGCCTTGTATAATCACGCAAGGTTCAGTAAGTGAGAGAATGTAATCAATCATCGGTTTAATTTTCAATTCTGAAGTACAAAACCTTCTTTGGGAAGACGGGAACCGGGAGCGCTTGATAGACATATCTACAAAATCAGTATATTTCTTGCTTCTCAAAACTACTAATTTAACATCAAGCTGTTTGCACACGTCACTAATATGTTGATAGGTTTCGGGATGCTCCCAACCAGTATCACAGAAAACAGCTTCTATTTTATCGGCTCCGTATTTATTGGTAGCCTGGATTAAACAGGCTTGCGAATCCTTACCACCGGAAAAACTTACTATTATTTTCATTGCATATAGACTTTTTTATTTTCATCTTCAAAATATACTGTTTCATACTTATTGCGATTAAAAGCAATAGGGAGGTTCTCTATCGGACAATATCCGAGAAACTCATACACTATTCCATTTTTGCGAATAGAGAATAGGTCACCTATTTTTAAATTCTTGATTTCGCTCATTTTTTATATTTGTTATGGTTTAACTTCTTTGTATATTACATCAGGGTGATTCTCACAATATTTTATAATCTTTTCGTTTCCTTCCTGCCAACAAATAGGCACAGAGGCTAAACTTCTTACATTTTTTGCTAAATCACAATCGTTGCAATTTTCTTTCCCCTTAACTTTGATTCGTTCATATTTCTTGCCATCTATAATTATTTTACTCATTTCTGATTAGTTTTACTCTAATTGTTCTATTTCCTCAATTGCTTTGAAAATTTCAAGAATCACCTGCGGAACTATGGCGTTTCCGTATCCTTTGACTGATTCCTGTCTCCACTTTGTGAAAGGAATGGTAAGGTTGTCCACATCAAAGGGAAGCCCATCATTTCCTCGACAAACAGGGGATTGAGTAGGGAAGTTTTCCCAGTTTGAGCGGCTATGTAATGATTCAGTTCGGATTTTCTGCTTGTACCGTCCTTTCTCTCCTTGCAGCATCCGTTGTGATGGGAACTCGCAGTAGGTGTTGGGATCAATCCGTAATCCGGACGCTTCGAACTGTGATATCCTGCCTGAATGAAATCCTGGTAAGTCACCATTGAATTTGTAGGAGTCGGCAACATTCCGTTTACTGCCATTGCTGTCAATGCAGTACCCATTTGGCTTTTTGGATTGTATTTTTTGCTGTATTTGTCCGCTTCCCGAGCATTGGGAGTCGGAAGCAACTGAACCATTCTTGCAAGTCCTACACTTCCGTTTATCCCGTTTTGATTGATCTTCCTCGGAGTTCCGTTTCCTGTTGTAATAAAATGGTCGTTCTTTCCAATTATCGCTCCGGTTGTTGCATCGCTTGCCATTGGTGTCGGGAGCAATTCCATCGGATAGAACCTTGTCTTCCCGTTCTCGTCGCACATCTTCAGTCCTTGAGTCTGCACAGTGGGCAATAAACCACACTCTGTCTCTTCTGTGGGGCGCTCCGACAGCACAAGCCGGAATAAGCAACGGTTGGACGGAATATCCTTCTCGCTCAAGGTCTTTACAGATGGTTTCGACAACATACTCTTGTCGTAGCAATATTCTTTTTCGGTTATCTTCTCCGAAAAGAGAGGTTTGGCTTCCCACTTCAGTCTCCTTGCCGGGCTGAACCATCGTGAGGATTCCAGCAACGTTTTCACCAATAACCCAAGCGGGTCGGATTTCTCGTATAGCACGGAGCATGTGTGGCCAGAGATAACGGTTATCATCCGCTCCCTTTCTCTGACCTGCGAGGGAGAAAGGCTGGCAAGGAAATCCGCCTGTGAGGACATCGATTCTTCCTTTCCATTGACTAAAGTCTGTTTTGGTAATATCTTCATAATGTTCAGAATTGGGGAACCAATATTTTAGTATCTCATTGCAAAAAGGGTTTATCTCACAGTGAAAGGCATTTTTCCAGCCCATCCATGAAGCTGCAACGCTAGGGGCATCAAAGCCGCTGAATAAACTGCCATGAACTAATTTCATTTTAGATTTTGTTTATTAATACTCATTTGACATTCTCTCAACTTTTTGAGCAGGAATCTGCCGGGCTGGTTGATGCCGCCTTTTTTAATTTCGGCAATCAGCTTTTTACATTCTTCGAACAGTGTCGGGTCTTGGATATATAGGCGAACTGAATCAGCATCGGATTTTGTCAGGTTCATTAGCAGAAAAACATACACAAAGTAGTTTTCATGAGACATCACCCTTATTTGTCCTTCACGCTCCATTCTTTGTAGATTTTGGATGATTATATAGAAGTCACACCTTGAGGGGTTGTCTAACCATTGCTTGATGAGCCCCGTGCCGATAGATGATTCTTTACCGTTTTCGGCAAGGCGCATAGCTTCCCATACGTCATTTTCTGTTATACCCGGTTTACCACGCAATTCTGTCTTAATATCAAAATATTTTTCAGAAGAAGGAGACGAAGTTATTCTTCCTCCTCTGTCCGACGAAACGAGCCCGTTAGGGGGAGTTTGAGGAGGTATTTTCTTTTCTTTTATTTCCTTTTCTTTTATTTGTGTACTTTCTGCGGAGTTTTTGGGCTTTTCTTCGGAAGAAATGCGTTTATCTTCGGAAGAAATAAGGTTAAACTCTGAAAATTCACACTTTCTTCTGCAATCATCACATATTCGTTTATAGCGTTCTTGTATTCCGATTGAAGTGAGAACTTTTTCCTTATCAAAGAGTTCTTTAGAAAACAACCCTAATGCCAGGCAACATCTGACGACCTCCTGTATATACGCTTCTTCAAAACCGGTTTGTTCCGATAATATGAAGGGCAACTCTTCGTCCCACAACATGTAATACCCATTTTTATAGATAAGACAAAGCAGGAGAGCATATACAGTGACGGCCTTGCCACGCTGGTACTTGATCAGTTTCCTTATTTTTATGTCCTGAAAAAAGTCAACGTCAAAAGGAAAATAGTCGAGCCCTTTTTTTACATTTCGTCCCATAATTCTGCATTTTTTAGAAACTCATCCACCTCACGAATGAAATCATCTAGCGAATGGCATACAACATATTTGTATTCTCTGTTTTCACAGATCATCTTTTGCCATTGTTTTTGCGATGGGGATTGATAGCCACCTTTCTTTTTCATTTCAATGAGTAGAGCACCGTAATCACGATTGCTTTTCAATAGGATCAGGTCAGATACACCGGCTATTACACCCTCGGCTTTAAGTTTTGATGCTGTTACAGCATCACGTCTACCACCATTTGGTACGGCGAATAGTCGACCTTTCAACTTCGGGTACTTCAAATTGAAGTACTTTACACAAGCGCATTGTATGCGGTGTTCCTCATCGTTATGTTTTTGCTTCTTTTTTTGTTTTCTTTCCTTTGAGAGCATCTCTTCCAATGTCATGGCTGTTTTCATTTTTAGGTGTAACAATAGTGTCCTTGCCAGTTTTGTCGACTACGACTTTCTTTCCTCCAACTGTTATTGTTGTCTTACAACCTTCAGGAAGTGATTGGATGAAATTGCGTACAATAGGGGAGTTGGCATTTTCGCTGATGGTATCTGTAATGGATTCTTCGTTAGAATACGGGTAAACATCCATAATAGCGGTTTCGGAAACAGATGCAATTTGATAATCTGCCATTGTTCCCTTCATGCCTTCGTCCAGTTTCTTCACTGCGTCACGTAAGTCGGCAGCCTGTACCAATACTTGTGTGGAAGTCTTTTTTTCCGCACCGCTTTTATCATCCAGTGTGATAAAAAATAGTTTGCATTTGAACCAGCGGTCGGCACTCGCTTCGTCGCTAGGGAAGAGTTCACTATAGTTGGCACGTTTAATGTCTGATATAGTAAATTCTCCAGAGATAAATGGGGTCATTTCTTCGATGATCCGTGCTTCGGCCTCTGTAAAGCTAAGTGCATCGACAAGATAAGGTTCTGTAACTTTCTTGTTCATTCCATTTTCCATTACTCTTTCGTAACGGATTTTACATTCAAACCATGTGTGCATCATAAATTCATTCGAGCTTTAAGTTGTTTACTAATGATGAGCTTGGCAGAGCGTTGAGCTGGAATAACAACTGTTGTTCCCTTGCTAATATTCCGTGCTTTCTTTCTTTTGGAGGTGTGTGCCTTAATTGTGGCAAAACCACGGATATAAACACTCTCACCTCTACAAAGAGAATTTTCAATAGCATCAAAAACGCAATCTACGGCTTGAATAGCTTGTGAACGACTAATAGTCGTATTGTTGATGACGTGTTCAACGATTTCAATTTTCTTCATTGTTGTATTTTTATTAAAATAGTAAATCACTTCCGTTAGGTCTACAATCCTCAATTTTGTACTGAGTATCTTCAATTGATTTTATTGTACATAAAACGTATGCTTTCTTCTTAAGAAGAGTAGCAAGTCTTTTCGCTTCATTTTCGGCGCTTTCCAGATTCTCATGTTTGTAGGTAGGAGTGGCGCATCCTTCTACAAATACCATATAAAATTCATCCATAGCTCTATTTAGTTATTTATAAATAGCCCGCATTTCCCGTTAATTTGGTTTTCCTCTGCTACTGTTTCGACCTTGTAACTCGTACTGCCAACGCAAGCAAGACTAACGAGGATAGATGGTATCTTAATGTTTGTCGATGTTGGCCATCTGTTCCATTCCAAACTTACTGATTACTACAAGGTGTTTACGGACTATTTTATTTTACTTCTATTCTAATTGTTTTAAATAATATTTGCACTTGAATCCTTTTCGTGGTGAAAAGTCGGCAAAATCACAAGATTTAAATATTTGATGTTTGTTAGCCCACTGTGCAATATCCTTTTCGTATAATGTTGGTTTGCGATCATTATTAAAGTCTCGGTATGGTTGTACAAAAGGTGAGATTCCCAACTCCTTAAGTCGGTTTAACCGATACATATCTTGTTCAATTGTTGAGTTAAAGCCGACTAGAACATAGCAAGACAAATTACGAGGTTTGATATATTTAGTCACTTCTTTTAGCTTTTCAGTAAGGTCAATATCCGGTAAATCCCAAGCAATGTGGATTCTTCTTTTCAATTTCAACTTACTCAAGTAAAATGCTTGCTCCTCATTCATGATCCTGACATCAACACCATGGAAATTAACCATTTGTCCAGCTTTTATAAGATAGTCAATAGCTTCTTTCCATCTCGGGTTTGCAAAGAAGTTGTTGTCTAATACTTCTATCCATTCTCCCTTGGGATTCAGGTCTACAGGGTGGACGGACCGGATGTAGCCCTCTTTTTCCCGAACCAGACAAAATGGGCATTTCCGGATACAGCCTCTTGAAAAGAACTGAATAGAAAAATGATATTGTGGATAAATGGAATAATCCATGAGTGTGCTACAAGATATTTCAAATGGAAGCTTCTTATGAATATCATAACCGGTTCCTCCTTTTTCGATAATATCAGCTTGTAATGTCATATAATTAAAGTCTGGAGTGAAAGTAAACACTTTGCTCGCTAGAACTTTATCATATCTGTTGAAAGGAGTAGCCCATTCTACTTGATCGCCTTTTGCCTTATGATATGCAGAGGCACGCATAAGAGCGAAGTTTGGAAAGTTATGACCGTCAACGTCTATTAATCCAATGTTCATTACCTATTGTTTTAAATTATTATTCACCCAGCATCGTATTATACATCGCACGCTTCAAATCCGGGCGCCAGGCAAGACAAGACTCTTGCGGATCGCAGAAGGTGTCAATCAGACATTCGGCGGCGGTAACAACGCGCTGCCAGTTGCTGCATCCGCATAATCTCATTCTGCGTTTAATAAACTCGTATAAGACAAGACGGTTGTCCACTTCATCCTCATCACAGTATTCTTCCTCGGCTATTTCTTTACGGATGGCAAGAAGTTCCAGTTTATCCTCGTTGTCATCATCCCACTCTGTCCAGCTTTCCTCATTACTCCACCTATTGTTGAAGAGTTCCTCCATCGGAGAAAGCAGATTGTATACTTTCTCAAAGTCATTCTTGGATGCTTTTGCTATTGTTATTTGATGTGTTGCCATATTATTTTTATTCTTGATTTGAATCGTTAGATAGAAGTAAGACGATAGCTGCAATGGCAAAAGTCATTCCTAAGATGGCATACGTATATGACTTAGATGATTTGGATTCTAAGGCAAAATGAAAGTTCAAAGCAAAAAGGATGACATTTAAAACCACAAATATTATATCGAAATAGATTCTCATATTACTTTATTTACTGGTTACTACTAATTTTTTATTCAGTTTTTTTATTAGTTGTCTTATTACCCATGCGCGACATACATTACGTTGTCCGGGGTGATTGTCATACATTATTGCAGCGTCATCAAGATATTTGATAATTTTCTGCATGTCTGTTTTGCATACTTCCATTATCCCGATGCTGTTAAGAATGATTTGACCAATTCATTGAAATACATTTCATCGGTCGGAATATCATCGTCAGAGTTCATAATCTCGGAAGCGATGGATTTCTTACGGTGAATAAGGGAGTATATCGTATGGTCGATTGTACCACGACCAAGCAGATAATAACAGGTTACATTGTCCTTTTGTCCTATACGGTGCGCACGGTCTTCACATTGACAGCAATCTGCATATGTCCATGCAAGTTCAATGAAAGCAACATTTGAAGAAGCTGTGAGTGTGAGACCAACGCCGGCTGCTTTAATGGAACAGATGATGAGTTGCACATTGGGGTTGTTCTGGAAAGCATCCACGGAAGCCTGTTTGTTTATTGCGCTATCACGTCCTGTAACTGTGACGGCTTTCGGAAATACCTTTTGCAGTTCATCTACAATCTCATGAAGCGAGCAGAACACAATCAGTTTTTTGCCACTGTCAAGGAATGTCTTGATAAAGTCAACAGCTTGTGCAATTTTCCCTTTGGTAGCTAAGGAACGAAGTGTCATGAACTTCACAAGTGCTTCCATACGCATCTTGCGGCGTATTTCCCAATCTGTACATTCTGTATATTCTTGTAGGTATGTAGCGAGATCGGAAGCTGCAAGATTGTATTCGGCACTGTTAGATATATCAACATACAGGTCTACTCGTGTTTTGTCAGGTAGCTGGGGAAGTACCTTTGCTTTTTCACGGCGTATCATGCAAGTATCATAGAGTTGCCGAGATAGTTCGGAAAGTGGTACAGCCGGTTCCGCATCCTTGTCCTTCGGGTCAGTGCAATAGTCAGCTATGAATTTTCCTCGACCGCCAAAGTCGTTTAATCTGTTCATGATAGAAAGTTGCGCTATCAAATCCTCCGGACGGTTGACAACGGGGGTACCTGACAGGAGTATTATCCATTCCTTGCCAACAGACAAACCTTTGGTAAAGATTGTTTGCTGTGCAGACGGGTCTTTCACACGATGGCTTTCGTCGATGATGATTGATTTGAACATCTGTATTTGAGGACAGAATACAACATCTTTGAGACGGAACTGCTTACTTTTCGCTTTGATGTCCCAAACAAAATATTTGCGCAAACTTTCGTAATTTACCACTGCTACCTGATGTACTCCCATAGATAACAAGTAATTCCATGTTGTACGTACAGCATTGTCAAGAACGACCGCAGATTTATCCGTGAATTTCTCGAACTCGCGTTGCCAGTTGATTTTGAGCGAGGATGGGCAGATAACAAGACAAGGATATGCATTGGCTGTATCAACAATGCCGATACTTTGCAATGTCTTTCCTAATCCCGGTTCGTCACCGATAATAAGACGGCGGTGTTCCAGTCCATAAACTATACCTTCACGTTGATAGTCGTATGGTTCAACGCGCAGATGATGTTTGAGTCCGTTCATTGTTGTATTTCCAACCATTAAGTTCATAAACACGTTTCTTTGCTTTCTCACGATCGTAGAAGATTGGCTCACTAAGTACCGGAGAGGCTGACTGAAAGCTATCTGTTACCTCTGTATAGCGGTATATGCGGAATCCTCGTCCGTGTGGAGTGTAATGATATTGTCCTACCTGTGGTTTCATTTGAATTCTTCTATTTCTGTGATTAAATCATCTTTGTCAATACCTTTGATGTACTTGTTGAGAACAAGGTCAATACATTGGTTATAGAATTTCTCAAATTCGTGTTGTTCCATGGCGGCAAACGATATACTGAGATACTCTATTTCATGTTCACCATATTCGTTGAGAGTGTTAGTGAAGTAGCCAAGGTCACGTTTGAATCTGCGAAGCATATCCTGTTCATTATGTATATGCCATTTTTCGACTAATGGTAGGGGCAAATTGTCGAAAGTAAGGCGTACCAAAGCGAAAAACTTCTTGTGGTGCTCATAATTGCGGGGATTGCTAACCTTACACTTGACTACATTACCAATCTTCAAGTGTTTCTTTAGTTCGAGGTCTGTATTATACAGAGGAACTAATCCATATTGAGTTACTTTGCAATATATGTCCATTGTTAATTGTCTTGTGGAGTTAAACACCAGTATTGGAAAGCCAATTCTTCATATTTCTCGCGTCCACGGTTGTAGACTTTATCATCCCGATTGATGAACTTCTTGAATACTTTGCAGTTCTTTTTGCTGATAGCATAAATGAAATCACGGTTGGAACCTGCAATGTCCATATACCAAGCACGACTCCTGTCCCAATCGAAGAAGTCAATCGCTTCTTCAAACTGTTGTTGTGTTGAGGCAAATGTGGTTTTAAGATCACCGCCGAAAAGACCGAGCCACCAATCCCACTTACATCTTGTATCAAGTGAAAAGGGGAAACCGCAATAAGTAAATTGTTGTTGTGTGTTTACCATGAAACGCTGTGTTTCGGCATAACCAAGCACTTTAAAAAGGAACTCATCGCGGCGTGCTTCCATGCGAAGTGCTTTCTGCATTTCTTGTGCATGTCGGAACTCATCTTCGGTATATTGTTCATCATCTACTGTCAGGCGGTAGTAGTCTACTCGTGCTGGTTCGGTAATAATTGCATCTACCAATGAGCCAAAACGAAATGCAGCTTCTTTATCACCAAATTGCATTCGAGGATGAAGAATATTTTTCAGTTCGGTGAGGTCAGAGTTACTGACCTCACTACGACTATAATATGTATCGGGATTGTGACTCATGGTTACTTTGCTTTCACATCGTCAATATATTGTACACTCTCATTTTTCAATATAGACACTATCCTTGTTAGCCAGTTTTTCACAGAACGTAATTTGTTTCTTGAATAACTTACTCAACTCTTCAACCGAAAGTGTGCACCCTTCTTTACTCCACCACATTGAGAGTATTGGCATGATACCTTCAGGATTAAGTAACTCTATTTTTTGAGTGACTTTTACTTTGGGCTGATAATTCTGCATAGAAGCCTGTTCAGAAAATAATCCGTTCATTTCAGCTTGCTGGCGTGCCATTTCCGCCTTTTGCTTTTCTTCCTCTTCTTTGCGTTTGCGTTCTGCCTCTCGCTCTTCGGCTTCCTTTCGTTGGCGTTCTTCCATTTCAGCTTTGACACGTGCAGCTTCGGTCGCATCAGCTTGTGCCATACGTTCGAGGTTTGCTTTCTTTGAGGGCAGACGGTCAAGAATGAAATCCTTGTTGTCTTGGATTTCTGCAGTGTATTGTTCGGTAAATTGCTTACCAAGGCGTTCCTTTGTGTCAGTTTCAAATTGTCGAAGCTCGTCTACCGAAATATTGGCAGGTATACGGATGAGAGTATGGAGATTATGTAACCAGTCAGCAGGAAGAGAAACCGAAAAGTTCTTTATCTCACTGTACACTGTGTTATAGTTCTCGAGCGTAACACTGTTATCCTTTGTAGTGAGCCAATTGATGGATTGATTGAGATATGTTTGGAATTGTGCCTTAAAATCCCCTTCAATGTCTTGTCTCAATTTTACACGGGCTTGTTCCGCTTGTTGACGTTTATACTCTTCCTGACGGCGTTTTTCTTCTTCGGCACGTTTCTTTGCTGCATATTGGTTACGGTATTGTTGGAGTTTATAGGGGATAGTATCAACTTTGGTGGGGTCAATAGCATTCTCTATTACCGTAAACTCTCGACGGATGTCATCAAAAAGTTTTGTGACAGGCGAACGTTTTTCGTTCATCTTCTTGACTGTTTTACGTGCTTTTTCGATGAAAAGAGCTGCCTCTTTATCAAGTTCGTCAGTCATTCCACCATTAGTTGTAATGGTATTGAGTATGGATTGCCCGGCACTGATACATCTTTCACATGACAGCTTGTTGTCACTATATGATTGTGGAGCAGCAGACACTATGGTCTGTATATTTTCCTGCTTGATGATTACTAATTCTGAAGACATATGTACAATGTATTAAGGTTAGAAAGTATCATCGTTATCTCCTTGACTTGCTGGGTCAATAGTTACCCCTGCCGACATATCAGGTTGAGGCGCGAAATGTTGCTCTTCTTGCTTTTCTTGTGGTTCGGGTTGTGTGGTATCGATTCCACTGTAAGGATCGAAACCTCCTTGCGGGGTATCAATGATGTCGGATTCCATGACGGAACCTTTACCGATATTGATTTTAGGATAAGTCTTGAAAGCGTGTTTGATGCATTTGGCAATGAGGAAGCCGGTATCAATCTGCCCATTGATATTGTAGAGTGCATTGCTTTTCACTACAGTTTCTCCGGTGCGGCGGTCTTTATAGGAATTTTGTTTCTCTGAATAACCTTGTAACCGTTTCCAGTCGGTTTCTGTCATAACAGAATAGTCAATTGACCCATCTGCACGTGTGATTTTGACAAAGCAAGCAACAATACGGTCGCTTTTGCGAGGAAATGCAGACATATAATTGACAATCTTCACTCCGTTCTTCTCTCCATATTCAAAACTATCTCCGTCATAGACAATAACTGGATTGTCGGCATGGCGTATCTGTCCAACTTTTGCACGCAGTGCCAGCTCTCCATATCCGGAGATAGCGAGACTGCATGCTTTTTCCCAAACTTCTTTGCCGTTTGAATCAACTCCCACTTTGCAGTTACGGGTAAGAAGATAACACAGTGCTTGCGCACCAGGAGCCAATGTGATACCTTTGACAGCAAGGTCGATAAACGCATAGAAGATAGATGTTCCGGAGCATAAGCGCAACTCATCTTTGTCGCGTAACTGCTGGTTGAAGTAAATAGCTTCACGTTCATAGACGTTTTCTCCGCCTTCTTTCCAAATGGAATTATACACGCTGATAAACTGGCTACGTACACGTTCATTGCGTATTACGTCAATTGCTTTCATTTGTTGCAACTCTTTAGCCAATGAAATAGCATTGCTCATAATTAAAAATTTAAAAGGTTTATAATACAGTTTGCTTTTGTGATCCGAAGCAGATTCGAACTACTACTTTCTATTGATGTGCTTCCTACACTATCGGATCTGGTTGTCATTTGAAATAGTCTTGTTGTTTTTGTTGAAGGACGCGTAACTCTACTGTGCGATATTCAACTTTGCCCGGGCGCTTACAGGGATTTATCTTACCCTGCTTGCGCCATCTATCCACATTGCCGCGACCGAACATTGCGTATGCTTGTCGCTGACTAACCATTTCGGGATCGTTGCGTGTGTCAGCAAGCATTCGAACCACTGATGTAGCAACATCGTGGATGAATGTGTCATAAGTGACAGATTTATCTGTGAAATCAAGTGTGAACATAGAGTGTTACTTTCTTTGATTATTGTGACAATGCATCGTAATATTGTTTATTGGCCATATATTCATCGGCTATTTGGCGGTCGGTGCATCCATTACCGAGTTTCAGATATATAGCCTCGTATGCCTCTTGTGGCATAGCATAAACTATTTGTTCTGTACGATCAGTGGTACCTGCTATACCGAGCAAGCAGAAGAACATAATGAAGCCTGCTACAAAAACGACGATTTGTTTAGTGACTCTGTTGAAATTCATAATTTAATTTTTTACGTACACATTGTATTTATCTAGTGATTTCTTTCACGATTGAAAAGCAACGCATTGGTTGCATTTATGTCGATGAAGTTTGTCCAACCGGCTTTATGTAGTGCAATTGCCGCTTCTCTGATTGTTATTGAACCATTCTCAACTTTATCTCTTAGTGATTCTAGTATACTTCTCATTACTTCTTTGTTATTTATGGATTATTTTAATCGGGTTACTGTTATGGTGCGTTTTTCGCGATCAGTCTCTGTTTGATACTTGCGGTCAAGAATTAACCCGAGGTCAGATGCCTGGGCACGCACACTCTTGGTTTTCGCTATGGGGAAAGTAATCTCTCCGCCTACTTTCAAATCCGTTAAAGCTGGACGTACTTTTACTTGATTTTCTGCCATTTTCTTTGAGGTTTATGGTTTATTGTTTAACTTTATAATGCAAATGTAGTGTTTGCGCTATAAATGTAGCTTAAATACTACGTTAATAATATCTAAAACGCTACATATTTTTTGTAAAATGCTGAATGTTAGAAAGATTGAACAAGCTATGTCCGATGCAAAAATTACCAAGGCTCAATTGTATAGTCGGACTAAAATTGCGAGAACTACACTTGATGCAGTTCTCAATGGAAGTGATGCTAAAATCAGTACTATTGAAACGATAGCTAATGCTTTGGGAGTGCCAGTTAGTTACTTTTTTGATGACCAACAGGCAAGCCATAACGCCATTGCCAATGGTAATAGTTCTGTGGCAGCTATTAATAGCGATGTGACAGTAGGCCAAAATGTTTTGCTTGAGGAAAAGGTGAAACATTTAGAGGAACTGCTTGCGGAGAAAGAAAGGCTGATTAAGGTTTTAATGGAAAAGAAATGAATGGAGAATACCCGTTTTGTGAAACTGATCCATTGATGGACGACCTTAAGAAGGCTGCATTTAGTGCAATCTATAAAGATGCTTGTACAGATTGTCAAAATTGGATTGATACTCTAATAAATTGTTATTCAAATGAGGTAGTAAATGCTCTAGGCGATAATCCTTTTGATATAAATGCAGAGTTGGAGGATATGTGGAATACGGTGGATTATGAAGATCCCCAAACTGGAGTTTGTTTAACTTATCAAAATTGGGCAGAATATTTTGCAGGAGAATTTGGGCATATAATTTATGATGAACTGATTAAAGCTAAGAAAATGAATGGATATAAATAAGCTATTTACATTTCCTCATATATCAAAGGTGATAAAAGTTTTATTGTTTGTTTCTGTGTTGATTGTAGCCTTTCTTTTCGCCCTCAATGGACGTTATTCACATGTGGGAGGCCTTTTGTATTTTGATAAGTGGACAAAGGAGATAAAAAAATATGAAGTAATTGAATGAAAAAACGCTGTTAACAAATAGTTGTACAATATTATAGAAGTCATTGAAAAGCAATGATAATTAGCTGCGGCTCAGGCAGCAATTGAAGGATAGAAAGATAAACTGGTTAGAAAGTTAACTTTCTGATAATTGGGCTGTAATCGTCTCGTGAGAGAATGATTACAGCCTTTTTTGTTGGATGATGTTATTTTTAATTGTATTTGTTCAGCCCTGATAATCAGCCATTAATAATGATTTGTTTGGTGATTATTATAAAAAACTAACTAAATATTTGTTTAAGATGAAGAAGTAGCTTAATTTTGCCCCCGAAAACAAAACATGTTTTTATTTTATAACTTAAAAAGAAAGAAGATGAAAAAGGGTTTATTATTGGTAGTTGTAATGTTAGCAACTATCGCTGTAAAAGCACAGGACATTTACGTAGGCGGATCATTGAACGTATGGCGTAACAGCACAGGCAACACTACTTCTTTTAAAGTTGCTCCGGAAATCGGCTACAATTTTAATGAAACATGGGCATTGGGTGCTGAACTGAACTATTCACACGAATATGTGAAACAAGTGACTGCAAATTCAGTTACTGTTGCTCCGTACATCCGTTGGTCTTACTATCAGAATGATGCTGTACGTCTGTTCCTGGACGGAACTGCTGCTATTGGTTTCGTGAAAATCAAAGATGGTGATACCACTAAAGCAGGTCAGATCGGTTTGAGACCGGGTATCGCTGTTAAACTGAACGATCATTTCTCTTTTATCGCCAAGTATGGTTTCTTGGGATATCGTAAGAATGTGAACACTTCCGGAGATTCTTTCGGTCTGATGTTGACTAGCGAAGATTTGTCTATTGGTTTCCACTACAATTTCTAATCGGGTAGTAGATAATAAAAAAATAGGAAAGGGGATTCTCTGAAATAGGGAATTCCCTTTCTTTGTGTGTAATCTCTATATTTTACACGTTTGTTAACGAAAAAGTTGTTTGATATATATATCAATCATATATTTGCATTGTTAATTAAACAGATGATTTAACTATAGTATTAATTAAAACTTTAGAATTATGAAAAAGAGTGCTTTATTTATTTTATTTGCGCTGATTTCAGTTGCTGGCTTTTCACAGATTACAGGTTGGAATGCTAAGGTAGGAATGAACATTAGTAATTATACAGGTGATGCTGATTTGAATGCAAAGATTGGCTTTAAACTTGGAGGTGGTTTTGAATATGCTTTTGATAATACTTGGTCATTACAACCATCATTGTTTTTGTCGACTAAAGGAGCAAAAAAAGGATGGTAATAGCATAAATGCAATGTATTTGGAATTACCAGTTATGGCTGCTGCTCGTTTTAATGTTGCGGATAATACAAATATTGTGGTTAATGCTGGTCCTTATTTGGCATGTGGTATTGCTGGTAAAACCAAAATTGATTTGGGGAATGATACGGAACGTAAGTATGATACATTTGGTGATGATGCTTTAAAACGTTTTGATGCCGGTCTTGGTGTTGGAGTAGCTTTGGAATTAGGTAAGGTTATTGTAGGATTGGATGGTCAATTTGGTTTAGTAGATGTAGAAAAAATAGGTAATCCTAAAAATACAAACTTTTCTATTGTATTAGGATATAAATTCTGATAAGAAAATTACTAAAAAGTAAACCGCTGTAAAAGATTACTTACAGCGGTTTCTTTATTTATGATTGTATATAATATTCGAATCGATATTTCTTAGTCCGCCAATTTCTTTAACTTTTTGAAATGCTCGATCACAGCCAGATAATTCTGATCCAGACAGGCATCAAATTTATTCCAGAGATCCCCCAGTACAACAGCCCCTCCAAATCCGAAATCTTTTATTTCTAGTAGATTATCTTCATTAATACCTCCAAGTGCCATTACTTTTGAGTCAATGATCTTAGCTTTCTGTGCCTCACGAAGTTCTTCTGCCGTATAAGTAGAATAGTAATTAACCTTCGAAATACTATCGTAAATGGGACTCATGAAAACGTAATCATAGAAATGCTTTCTGTTCTTCACCTCTTCTACGGAATGGCAGGAACAACTGACGTGTCCGGCATAGTCATGCGGTTCGCTCGGATTGCGTGCATTCAGGTGGATACCCATCAGATTGAACTCTTCTTTCAGATAAAAATGTTCGTGTGTCACAATGCGGCGATGATATTTTTCCGGAATCAGCGTCAGTAATCGTTCGGAATACATGGCCGGTGTCTCAGGTTTTCTGAGATGTAGAATATCCAGTCCCTCCTCGAAAAGAGCGGTAATGATCTTATCTTCTTCAACGAAGAACGTGGGCGTGGTAACTACAATTAGTTTCATTTCCTGTGTAAAGTTGTAAAGTTTAGCAAAGTTACTAATTAACTATTTCAGAAACCAACGTTTATAGTGAAAATTTGTTAGATTGCAATGTGCGCAAGTCAATAGTCCATAGTTTACCTGATAATACTTCGCCAAATCCACAGATAATCTTCAGCACTTCCGTTGCTTCGATGCTTCCTGTTACCGCAGGAGTAATGCCCATTACACCTTTGGGAGGCGGAGGCATTCGCCTCATTTCTTCTTCGTCCGGATATAAGTCCCGATAACTTTTTTTCTCTTCTCCGTAATGAAAAACGGATACCTGACCTTCAAAGCCGCAGATTGCTCCATAGACATACACTTTCCCCATTTCGGCACAGATGTCATTGATAAGATAGCGGGTAGAAAAGTTGTCGCAGCCGTCTACTACTATATCATACTGACTGATAATTTCCTGTGCGTTTTCCTCCGTTAAACGGATTGGATAAGTCCGGATAGTTATCTCGCTGTTAAGTGCGGAAAGTCGTTCGGCGGCACATATTGCCTTGGGTTTACCTAATTCTTTCTCCGAATAGAGCACTTGCCGTTGCAGATTACTGATGCTGACTACATCGTCGTCTACCAGTCCAATGCAGCCTACTCCTGCTCCGGTCAGATAGAGGGTTATGGGAGAGCCTAGCCCTCCCACGCCTACAATAAGAACCTTTGCTTGCTTCAGTTTCTGCTGACCGTCTTCTCCGATTTCGGGAAGGATCATTTGCCTGTCGTATCGCATCGTTTTATCTTTTAAAGTCAAAAGACTGGTCCCAATCCTTCCAGACCGGTTCACGTCCTAATTTCCTCAGGTCACGTTCCACTTCTACCGCTTTCCGTTCGTCACTCACATGGAACTGCTCCAGTGTTTGCGGGTAGCTGTAATATCCGCCCGGTTCTGTCTTGCTTTCGGCACTCATGGTTGTCACGCCCAGTGTTGCCATGTGATTTCGTATCTCGGCGCTTTCACGGGTAGAATAGGAGATATCTACATCATGATCGAAGATTCGCATGGCGAAAGTAAGCTGTGCAAGTTCCCGGTCGTTCATGATAACATTGGGTTGGAAGCCATCGTTTTCGGATGGACGCATACGGGGGAAGTTGACGCTGTATTTGGTCTTCCAGTAGTGTTTCTGCAGGTAGCGGAGGTGGTAAGCCATCATTGTCACATCTGTCCGCCATTCCTCCAGACCGATCAGGACACCCATGCCGATCTTATGGACACCCGCCTGTCCCATACGGTCGAATCCATCGACACGCCATTCGAATTTGGACTTCATGCCTCGCGGGTGATACTTTTTATAGTTCGCCTTATTATAAGTTTCCTGAAAGCAGATGACTCCGTTCAGCCCGTGATGGGTGAGTTCTTTGTATTCTTCCGCTTTGAGGGGCATCACTTCAATCTGAAGGTTGCTGAAATAAGGTTTTGCCAGATCGAGAGCACGGGCGATGTAAGGTACACCTGCTGCTGCCGGATTTTCACCTGTCACGAGTAAAAGATTCTCAAAAGGAGCCAGCCGTTTGATTGCTTTGTATTCGTTGATGATTTCCTCCTCCGTCAGAATCGTTCTTTTCATCGGATTACTGATATGGAAACCGCAATAGACGCAGGAGTTGGTGCATGAATTGGTGATATAGAGCGGCACAAACATAGAGATTGTTTTGCCGAACCGCTCCATCGTATATTTCTGGCTGAGGCGGGCCATCACTTCCAGATAGGGAGTGGCGGCAGGTGAGATCAATGCCATAAAATCGTTGACATCCAGATGCTCTTTTTTGCCTAATGCACGGCGCACATCGGCATCTGTTTTGGAATAGATGGCTTTTGTCGTCTCTTCCCAGGATATTTTTTCTAATTCGTCTGAGAACATTTTAATTAATTGAAAGTTGAAAATTAAAAAGAAATGAGGTTGTGACTTGGTTTGGGGATATTCACAACTCATTATTTATCACTCTTGGCATTTTTCTTCAAATCACGGGATAATCTCATGGCGCAGAAATTTGGTCCGCACATCGTGCAGTATTCTCCGTCAATGTGATGTCCCGCGCGGAAATATCCCTGTGCCCGTTCCGGATCGAGAGACAAGTCGAACTGATCTTTCCAGCGGAACTCGTAACGGGCTTTGCTCAAGGCATTGTCGCGTACCTGTGCTCCCGGATGCCCTTTGGCAAGGTCGGCAGCATGAGCGGCAATCTTATAAGTGATAACCCCTACACGTACGTCTTCTTTATCCGGCAGGGCAAGATGCTCTTTCGGAGTGACATAACAAAGCATAGCTGTACCTAACCAGCCGATTTGAGCAGCTCCGATGGCAGAGGTAATGTGATCGTAGCCAGGAGCGATATCCGTCACTAAAGGGCCGAGTGTATAAAATGGCGCATCATGGCATTTCTCGATCTGACGTTCCATGTTCTCCTTGATTTTATGCATCGGTACGTGTCCCGGACCTTCGATAAATGCCTGCACGTTCTTTTCCCATGCACGAAGTACCAGTTCTCCCATCGTGTCCAGTTCTGCAAACTGTGCTTCGTCGTTGGCATCATGGATAGAGCCCGGACGCAGTCCGTCTCCCAATGATACGGCAACGTCGTATTGAGCCAGAATATCACAGATATCGTCAAAGTGTTCATATAGGAAACTTTCCTGATCGTGCACCAGACACCATTTGCTCATGATGCTTCCTCCACGGCTGACAATGCCGCACAGACGTTTATCGGCAAGATGAACATTATGACGGCGGATACCTGCATGAATCGTAAAATAATCTACTCCCTGTTCGCATTGTTCGATCAGTGTGTCCCGATAGATTTCCCAGTTAAGGTCTTCCACTACGCCATTCACTTTCTCAAGTGCCTGATAGATAGGTACAGTGCCTACCGGTACAGGGCAGTTGCGGATGATCCATTCACGTGTCTCATGAATATTTTCTCCTGTTGAAAGGTCCATCAGCGTATCACCTCCCCATTTGCAGCTCCATAAAGCCTTTTCCACTTCCTCGTCAATGCTGGAAGTGGTGGCGGAGTTTCCGATATTCGTATTGATTTTCACTAGGAAGTTACGGCCGATAATCATCGGTTCGGCTTCCGGATGATTGATGTTGGCAGGCAGCACTGCACGTCCTTCTGCTATTTCTTTACGGACAAATTCGGGAGTAATGTGAGTCTCGATTCCCAGTTCCTCACAGTTCATATTTTCGCGGATCGCCACATATTCCATTTCCGGAGTGATGATTCCTCGTTTGGCGTATGCCATCTGAGTGATGGCTTCTCCCTTTTTGGCACGATAGGGAAGGGCAATGTGTTCAAAGCGGAGATGATCCAGACTTTTGTCATCACGTCTCATTTGTCCGTATTCCGAAGTGATTTCGGGGAGTTGCTCTACGTCACCGCGTCCCACAATCCATTCTTCACGTAAGCGGGGAAGTCCTTTCTTGAGATCAATGCTCATTGACGGGTCACTGAACGGACCGCTGGTGTCATATACGTATACTTCCGGATTCGGAGTAGCTATCTTTTCTTCGCCTTCGAAGCTGA
>NZ_GG774705.1:115965-158531 GCF_000162515.1 Bacteroides sp. 1_1_14
CACCTATTACTTATTCCAAAAATGCAGTTAAAGGTGAACTTGCTTCTGCTATAAAGTTATCAGCCTGCAGACCCAGTCCTACTTCGTATGCCCGTCTTCCGGCTTCGGTGGCGGCTTTGAAGGCCAACGCCATTTCTACCGGATTGCCTGCTACGGCGATGGCGGTATTTACCAGTACGGCAGAAGCTCCCAGTTCCATTGCTTCGGCAGCGTGGCTCGGTGCACCGATTCCGGCATCTACGACAACGGGGATACCGGCCTGTTCGATAATAATCTGCAGGAATTCTTTGGTTTGCAGTCCTTTGTTAGTTCCGATGGGAGCGCCTAGCGGCATTACGGTAGCGGCACCGGCTTCTTCCAGTCGTTTGCAGAGCACAGGGTCGGCCTGGCAATAAGGTAATACGATGAAGCCCAGTTTAACAAGCTGTTCTGTAGCCTTCAGGGTTTCGATAGAGTCGGGGAGCAGATAGCGCGGATCCGGATGGATTTCCAGTTTCAGCCAGTTGGTACCAAAAGCTTCACGTGCCATCTGTGCGGCGAAAACAGCTTCTTCCGCATCGCGTACTCCCGATGTGTTGGGTAGCAACTGGATATTCGGATGAATAATATGTTTCAGCATGTCGTCTTCTTTGTCATCCATGTCGATGCGCTTCATTGCTACGGTTACCATTTCAGTGCCCGATGTCAGAATGGCTTGTTCCATTACTTCATTGGAATTGAATTTTCCTGTACCCAGAAAAAGGCGGGAGTCGAACTCACGGCCTGCAATTACTAACTTTTCCACTTTTCAATTATTTTATTTGATTATACATTTCATGTTCAAAATCTTTCGTGTTTCCGCTGCCGGATCCTCCGCCCGAAGAATCGTTCCGGAAAGTGCTATTCCGTTCACTCCGGTTTCGAGTATGGCGGGTATATCCTCACAGGTGATTCCTCCGATGGCTACTACCGGCAGTTCGATATTCGCTTCCTTCATCTGAGATAAAATAGCGGCATAACCTTCCAGTCCCAGAACAGGACTCAGGTTTTTCTTTGTAGTGGTAAACCGGAAAGGACCGATGCCGAGGTAATCCGCTCCGGCACGGTAGTGCTGTACGACATCTTCGAATGTATTTGCCGTACCTCCGATAATAAATGCTTCTCCAAGTAATTGTCGTGCCTGATCTATCGGCATGTCTTTTTTGCCCAGATGCACTCCGTCCACTTCCAGCTTTTTGGCAAGTTCGACGTGATCATCCAGAAGTAAGATCGCTTCTTTTTCTTTACAGAGAGGCTTTAGTTGGAGGGCAACAGCTTCCACCTCTTCACACGGAGCTTCCTTCATGCGTAGCTGAATCCACTTACATCCTCCTTCAAGTGCCATGAGTGCCGATTCGAAATATGTATACCGATCGGTCTGGTGGGTGATAAATTGTAGACTGACCATACTTTTACCCTCCACAAGCCGCTTTGATGACCACGAGGTTATCATTCTCCTGTAATGCGAATTTTTCCCATTCGGAACGTGGAATCATTTTGTTGTTTACGGCAATAGCGATGCCTTGTGCCGGAAGTTCCAGTTGGGCAGCCAGTTGTGTAAGGGTAGAAGCAGGAATCATTTCCACCTCTTTGTTGTTAACTTGTACTTTCATTGTCCTATCAGTATTAATAAGTTGAAAGTAAATACAAAGAGCGTGCTTATATAGAAAGGCGATAAGAAAGAAACACAATCCCTACGTCAGTGCTAACTGCCTCAGGTTCCTAGGGTATAATCTCAGCCCCTCTTTGGGGCACCCCTTTGTCTTTACGGGAGCAAAGTAAGCGAAAAAGAAACAAAGATTCATCAAATTATCCGGTTTTTTTTTCATTTTTCTTCCGATTCCCGTTTTTTGATAGGATGAGAAAAGACAAACCGTGCTCCGTTCTTATAATTCTTGTCAATCCAGATATCGCCTCCCATGCGTTGTATGGTCAGTTTGCAGATTGCCAGTCCCAAGCCTGTTCCCTGCACAAATTCGTTGAGCTTCTCAAAACGCTGGAATACCAGTTCCTGCTTGTCTTCGGGGATGCCCGAGCCTGTATCGGTCACAGAGAACAGCATACACTGGTCTTCTTCATCTATTTCATAATTCAGCGTGATACTTCCGCCGTCGGGAGTAAACTTCAACGCATTGTTCAGTAAGTTGATGATAACCTGCTGCAAACGTAGCGGATCGGTATAGAGCATATAAGGCTCTTTCGGCATCTGAAGCCTGACATCTATATCTCTTGTCCGGTTCTTTCTGGTCAGTGTGATCATGTTCTGGCAATGATTTACCAGTTCGCACCATTCATACTTGAACAGCAGTTTGCCTGATTCCAGACGTGATACATCCAGTACATCACTGATCAGTTGCAATAACAATTCGGAATTAGTCTGGATGATATCCGCATATTCCTTCTGCTCGTCCGTTGTTTCCACGGTATCGATCAGCAGGCTGGAAAAGCCGACAATGGCGTTCAGCGGTGTCCGTATTTCGTGGCTCATATTTGATACGAAGGCACTTTTCAGTTGATTGGCTTCTTCGGCACGCTCTTTGGCATGACGTAGTGCAATTTCCGATAATTCCAGTTTCTTTTTATCTTCCCTTAGTTGGGCTGTAGTCTTCTCAAGGTGATTCTTTAAGATTTTTGTCCGGTAATAATAATACAGTGAGATAAACAGTCCGCCTATCAGTACAAGGAAGGTAAACAGGATGAATTGCACTTCCGTCCGATATGCCTGAAAGAAAGGCACCTGTTGGTTAATGATAAGTGAATTGAAAGGTAGTTTCTTGTCCTGAAATCCCCATTCATGCAGTTTGTTGGCATCAAATTTGTATCTGTTGGGCAACAAATGAATGTGGCCGACATTGTTTTTCCCCTTGTCCAGAAATTGATAAGCCTGTTCTCCCATGCTTCTCCCTATTCCGTCGTATTGGGGGGATATATCCTCCGATTGCCCAATAACCGATGGCGGTAGCAGTCAGGCTGAAAACAGGCAACTCTGGATTCGCTTTGGAGAAAGCATATACAGAGTTGTTCATATACGTTATGCCCCGATTGTCAATTCTCCAGATACCCAGTAGTGCAACCGAATTTTTGGGGACATCGCGTAGTTGTTTGGCGGCAGCATCAAGGGTGTGGATACGGCCGTCAATATAGGTCGTCGATATTTCTGGATAGCGTTTCATATTCTTTTTTACCCACGCTTGTTCGGCAAGTCCATTGTAGGTGTTGTCCGAGATGAACACTAAATGCTCCATATCCGGATAAAAGCTTCGCATCATTTCTATGTCCTTATCGATATCATATTCATATGTGTTACAGTATATTATATTGTATTTGTTCATTCTTTCCGTTAAGTCGATACTCTGAGGTTCATAAGTCCGTATATCAATAGAGTCTTCCGGAATACGGATGCCGTTGCGCGATGCCATAGCGCAAAATACGGGCAGTTGTCTGTACTTCTCGTCTTCGAGGTGCAGGAAACTGCTCCACGCTTCGCCACCCAGCAGGATAACCAGCTTGGCGTTCGGATGTTTGTCCAGAATGTTGGTAAGTCTTTTTTTCCATTTTCTGGATTGATTGAGGTCGGTAACATTCATGTTTTCTACGATGGTGGAATACTTGCCACCCAGTTGGCGGTACGTTTCTACGAACGTGTTGATATTATCGTAGGTATATTTAGTATCGGAATTATAGGACGTCACGAAAAGAATCTCCTCTTCCGGTTCTTCCGGAATAGCCGCATTGCCTGTAAAGGAGAATAAAAGAAAGGAAATAACGTAGACAATGCGCCATTTTTTATTTTTTAGCTGAAGTGTCATAATTGTCTGTTTTGATTTTCGGCTATTGCAAAAATACAAATTATGCCTTTGAAATACAATAGATGGTTTAGTTTTTTATGCTAGAAAAAAGGCCGCTGTGAAATTCACAACGACCTTTTCAATAGTATAGTTTAGCTTAATTTTAATGAGTCCGGTTACATTCGTTTTTCTACCACATCCCAGTCGATGATGTTCCACAGGGCGTTTACGTGGTCGGCACGGCGGTTCTGGTAGTCCAGGTAGTAGGAGTGTTCCCACACATCAAAACCCAGAAGTGGTTTCAGTCCGGCGCGTACAGGGTTACTGCCGTTTCCTTCTTTGGTGATATGCAGTTTACCGTTCTTGTCTACTGACAGCCAGGCCCATCCTGAACCGAACAATCCGACTGCTGCTGCATTGAATTCTTTCTTGAAGTTTTCAAAGCTGCCGAAATCACGTTTGATGGCTTCTCCCAGTTTGCCTGCCGGTTCCTTTTTCGAAGGTTTCGGAGCGAATTGGAGGAAATATAAATTGTGATTCAGCACTTGGCCGGCGTTGTTGAAGATAGCTCCATCGGGAGCGGTGGCAACGATTTCTTCTACCGTTTTGCCTTCATATTCTGTTCCGGGCACAAGGCTATTCAGATTATTTACATATGTTTGCAGATGTTTTCCGTAATGGAAATCTATCGTTTGCTGACTGATTACAGGTTCCAGCGCATTGTTTGCGTAAGGAAGTTTAGGCATTTCGTAAGTCATGGTCATAATTATTAAAGACATTAATATAGTATTCATATTGTCAAAACTTTAAATGGTTTTGTTATACTATAATAACAGCCATAGTTCGCAAAAGGTTCACGGTATTTTATTTTTATTTATAAATGTACTGTATACGTTCCACTTGCTGCGGGTTGTCATAGCTGGTGCGGCATATCCATTGTCCCGTATTGTCATATTCGTAATAGGAGTCACCGTCGATCCGGTTTCCGTACTCGTCGTACAGGCAGGTCAGGCAGCCGGACGTCTTCTGGCTGTTGCCGAAGATACGTTGGTAGACGATGCGGGTGAGGTATCCGTATTTATCATATTCATACAGTTCTTTTTGCGAGAGAATCTGGTTGGGCGAATTGACAAAGAGCATATTCTGATGCTGAGATTCGGTCATTCTGCCTTTGTCATCATATTTGTTGACTGTATATCCCTCCATTTCCCCGTTCTTGTTGTACTCTTTGGTTTCCGTCAGTAATCCCTGCTTGTTGTAGCTGCTGACGGTATATCTGCCGTCCATGTATTTTAGAGAATCGCTTTCGATGCTACCGTCAATACCGATGCGGCGTGCACGGCGGTAAAAGTCCGTTTTGGTTTTCGGATTAGTTTTCACTTCGAAGATGCAGTGGCCTTGCGGGTCGTACAGCCTGCTGGTTTGCACCTCGTTGATGGGTTGCCCGTTCTTTTCAGTCACGGATAATGTGGTGGTAAGCTGCCCCTTGTCATTGTAGGTGTAGCTGGTCGTAATATTGCCGGTGCTGTCGGTTTCGCAGCACTTTATCAATCGTCCTTGAGTGTAATATTTCACGGTAGTCGGGGTGGAAACAATGGCTTGCAGGATAAATGGAGCACGCAAATTTTTTGCCTGGTCACGAAATTCCTTATACTTGTGTGTTTTGAGGAATTCCTGCAATAAACCGAGCGATTCGGAGTTGACTATTGCCGGTTTCAGAAGCTCGAAGTCTGCCTTTTCACTGAGATATTCAAGATCGTTCAGGTGAGTCCGTGCACCGGTGGCCAGATATGGTGTATTCTTATAATCATCGATGATCTGCCGGATGGCGGTGGCATTTCCTTCTTTTTTCAGGCTGTCGATACGTTGGAAAAGGAAATCATCATATAAGGTACGGACCTCGGCAAGATAGGGGCGCGGACCTCTGTCTTGATAATACTTCTGCATTTCGGGGTCTTCAAAGAAGGCTTTGAAGTTTGCAGGAGTCGGGGTGGTCTTCACTAGTTGGTAGAGCCGTACGTTTTCGGAGGCGTTGACTTGTGCGATAAATTTTCCGTTGGGATACTCCTTGACGTAAGTCTGGTAGATGATGGGAGTGGGGGCTTTGAGCATTCCTTCCAGCAGCGCCACCTCGCGGATGTTCTGCAGCCGTTGCAGCATGGCGGAGTCAACCGGATATTCGGTGGCGTGAATGCTGTCCAGCAGTGCCCGGCTGAAAGGAATTTTATCTTTCGAGGCCTCCAGCAGGTTGATAATGGACTGGTCTGCCTTGTCCCGTATCTGAGAAAGCGGAATCTTTTCCCCTTCACAGATACTGGGGAAGTTATTTTGGGCGGCTTTCTCGTAGCAGCCGAAATAGAGGGTGGCTGCCTGTTCGCTCTGTCCGTTCCACAGGTCGTTGAGGACGTCCATCAATGATAAATCTTCGGCATAGTACGCCTTTGTTTCGTCATCCAGTTTTTCCCTGTTCTTCTGCCATTTGTCGGCGTCATTGTCGTTCAGATACCTCAGCAGCTTTTCCATGCGGCTTTGCTTTTGTGCCATTGCTTGCTGTGGTATGCAGGCGACAAGGCATAAACATAAAATAAATGATAAAAATATACTCTTTTTCATTGCTTTGAGTGATTAGGTTAAATAGTTAGTGATGAAAAATCATAAAAATATCTTCATTGTCAAATGAATGTTATACTTTTGTCGTATTGAAACAAATTTGAACGCCAAGGGTTTGTTAAAAATCCTCATTGTTTTTATAATGCTGTTATGAATACCAACTATATAGAGGAATTAAATGAGAGTCAGTGTGCAGCAGTGACTTATAACGACGGGCCTTCGCTGGTGATAGCCGGTGCAGGTTCGGGAAAGACACGTGTGTTGACTTATAAAATTGCCTATCTGCTGGAAAACGGCTATCAACCGTGGAACATCCTCGCACTGACCTTTACCAATAAGGCGGCGCGTGAGATGAAAGATCGTATAGCCCGTCAGGTGGGCATGGAGCGGGCACGTTATTTGTGGATGGGTACCTTCCATTCTGTCTTTTCCCGTATTCTCCGTGCCGAAGCAAAGTATATCGGATTCACTTCCCAATTTACCATTTATGATTCGGCGGATAGTAAAAGTCTGATCCGTTCCATCATCAAGGAGATGGGACTGGACGAAAAGACATATAAGCCGGGGATGGTGCAGGCCCGCATTTCGAGTGCCAAAAACCATTTGGTTTCTCCTACGGGATATGCCGCCAACAAAGAAGCGTATGAAGGAGATATGGCAGCCAAAGTGCCTGCTGTCCGTGAAATATATACCCGTTACTGGGAAAGATGCCGTCAGGCGGGAGCTATGGATTTCGATGATCTGCTGGTGTATACGTATATTCTGTTCCGCGACTTTCCAGAAGTGCTGGCCCGTTATAGGGAGCAGTTCCGTTATGTGCTGGTGGACGAGTATCAGGATACGAATTATGCCCAGCATAGCATCGTACTCCAGTTGACGAAAGAAAATCAGCGTGTTTGTGTGGTAGGCGATGATGCGCAGAGTATTTACTCTTTCCGTGGAGCGGATATTGATAATATCCTTTATTTCACGAAGGTTTATCCCAACACGAAAGTCTTTAAACTGGAGCAGAATTATCGTTCTACACAAACCATCGTCTGTGCTGCCAACAGTCTGATCGAAAAGAATGAACGTCAGATTCGGAAAGAAGTATTCTCTGAAAAAGAACGGGGCGAACCGATTGGCGTTTTTCAGGCTTACAGCGATGTGGAAGAAGGGGATATCGTAGCCAATAAGATAGCTGAACTGCGTCGGGAACATAGTTACGGCTATGCCGATTTTGCCATATTATACCGTACGAATGCGCAGAGCCGTGTTTTCGAGGAGGCTCTTCGGAAACGAAGTATGCCCTATAAAATCTATGGCGGACTTTCATTCTACCAGCGTAAGGAGATTAAGGACGTCATTGCTTACTTCCGCTTGGTAGTGAACCCGAATGATGAAGAGGCATTCAAGCGAATCATTAATTATCCTGCCCGTGGCATCGGTGATACGACGGTTGGAAAAATCATCTCAGCTGCCACTGAAAATGGTGTCAGTCTTTGGGCGGCGCTTTGCGAACCATTGAGCTACGGGCTGAATATCAATAAAGGTACGCACACCAAACTGCAAGGTTTCCGTGAACTGATAGAAGGCTTTATGACCGATCAGGCAGACAAGAGCGCGTATGAGATAGGAACGGATATTATCCGCCGGTCCGGCATCATCAATGATGTCTGTCAGGATACTTCGCCGGAGAATCTGAGCCGTAAGGAAAACATTGAGGAATTGGTGAATGGTATGAATGATTTCTGCGCGTTGCGGCAGGAAGAAGGCAACCCGAATATTTCTCTGACAGATTTCCTTTCGGAGATTGCCTTGCTTACTGATCAGGACTCGGACAAAGCGGATGATGGAGAAAAGATAACGTTGATGACCGTTCATTCGGCCAAGGGGCTGGAGTTTAAAAACGTATTCGTAGTGGGGCTGGAAGAAAACCTTTTCCCTAGTGGTATGGTGGGCGATTCTCCCCGTGCTCTGGAAGAGGAGCGTCGTTTGTTCTACGTGGCCATTACCCGTGCCGAAGAACATTGTTATATTTCTTTTGCCAAGACCCGTTTCCGTTATGGAAAGATGGAGTTTGGAAGTCCCAGCCGTTTCTTGCGGGATATCGATGTGAATTATTTGCGGTTGCCGCATGAGGCGGGAGTCAGTCGGTCGGTAGACGAAGGTGCGGGGCGTTTCCGCAGGGAGATCGGAGGTGGATTTACGCGTACGGCATCTCCTACACGAACGCCTTATGGTACTAAATTTTCCGATCGTGAACGTCCGAAGACTCAGGTGATTGCACCCAGTGTGCCGAAGAATCTGAAGAAGGTCAGTGCGGTGAGTGGAAGCAGTACACGGTCGGCTTCAGCCGGTTCGGCATCTGTAACAGGAGTACAGGCGGGGCAGATGATAGAACATGAACGTTTCGGCTTGGGTGAAGTGATCAGGGTAGAAGGAACGGGTGATAATGCAAAAGCAACGATTCATTTTAAAAATGCAGGGGACAAGCAACTATTGTTGCGTTTTGCACGTTTTAAAGTGATAGAGTAATCATAGTAAAATTAGAGATGATCATGAGGAAACAACTAACTGTAATTCTGCTTTCTGCTCTGATGTTGAGCGGATGTGCATCGGGACGTATGGGAAATCCCGGAGCAATTGTAGGTGGTGCTGCAATTGGGGGAAGTCTGGGAAGTTCGATAGGCGGACTTATCGGAGATAATAATCGTGGCTGGAGGGGCGGATATCGCGGCTCTGCCATTGGAAATATTGTTGGCACCATTGCCGGTGCAGCGATAGGGAATGCGCTGACTGCTCCGAAGCCGGACCCGATAGAGGAATATGCTTACGTTCCGGAAGTCAGACAGGGGCAGTCTCACTCTAAGTTTAAACCTCGGACGCAGACTCAGCAGCAACTGACTCAGTTGAAACTGCGCAAGATTCGCTTTATTGACGATAACCGCAATCATGCGATAGACGGGGGAGAAAGCAGCAAGATCATCTTTGAAATCATGAATGAAGGACGAAATCCGGTTTATGACGTGGTTCCTATTGTAGAGACGGTCGGGAAAGTGAAACATATCGGCATTTCTCCTACTGTAATGATAGAAGAAATTCTTCCAGGTGAGGGTATCCGCTATACGGCTACGGTCTATGCCGGAAGTAAGCTGAAAGATGGTGAAGTGACTTTCCGCGTAGCGGTGTCCGATGAGAATGGGGTAATCTGTGATTCTCAGGAGTTTACACTGCCTACACAGCGGGCGGACTAGGATAAGAATAGCTCAAAATATTCGATTTGTTATAGTGACAGTATGTGCTCGGGATAGTGACACTATCCTTGGCACATACTGTCACTATGTTAATGGGATGGTGACACTATCCCAATACAATAGTCCGGTGCAGTCATTACACAATAAAATGAAGTATCGGTTTCATCTACACAGAAGCATTCTATATGAGTATCTGTCAAAATTTTACGTATCGGTTTTCCTTCCCAGTCGAAAACCCAAATCTCGCTGTTTAGAGTTTCTTTTTGTTCTTCGTGCATCCGATTGGTGTTTGGGTTATACAGTACATAAACATAGTTATTGGAAACGGCAATGCCTCGTGCTCCCAGTTCGGCATCAGGATTATCACTTTCCGCATACACACCGTCTGGGCTTGAATTGAACTGATAATGATAGGGTGCTAACAATAGTCTTTTATGGAGCGTTAATGTTTCCGGCTTATAGTCCCATAGCTCAAGTACATTACTGGTAGCACATGCCAGACGTTTCCGGTCGGTGTTGTAACCGAATTGTGATTGATGAAACATACCTTTAGCCGTATTGGGTATGTTTTCTTCTCTACTTTGATAGTTCGGGAAGTCGCCGCATTTGGATATAACATTGCCGTCATTATCTAAAATAAGGAATCTGCAATCTTCAAAAACACCGGACGCTATAAAGCGTGATTCGCTTATCGGATAGACTCTGTCAATGCTCATGGGCAGGTGTATCAACTCTCCTTGTCGCTGGATGGAAAAGTCTTTCGTGTTGAATATATAGTTTTGCGCTGTGAAGTGCCATCGATTGTGTATGAAGGCAGACGAATCAGACAGAAAGAATTCGACAGGGCTTAAAAATTCATCAGGTCCTTGTCCTTGTGGTAGCATTTGATTTACAAAGCGTTGTTCACTAAGACTATAGCAGTATAAAAGGCTGTCTCCTTTAAAATCACCGGCATATAAGATATCTCCTTTCTTTTTATATCCATTGGAATGGAGATAAAGGCTTCCTTCAAAGCGGTAGATTTAGCAGTTGTGCTTTCGCTAAAGGATACTCTTTTTTGTGATTCACTACAACTGAACAATGGCAATGCCAAAGTAAACAATAGAATGATGTTTTTAGATTTCATTTTGTTTTGCTTCATTTTGTTTTGTACTATAACTACAAAGATAACGTATGTGTTTTGAAAAACAAGGATATTGAAGAGAAATAGGGCTAAAATATTTATAGTGAGAACATAATAATATAATTGGCATTCGGTAATTACCATATATTGTGTTAACTTTGTAATTTATTTGATGGTAATTGTAATTGCATCTTTACTAAAGGGTATATTTATTGCCATAAATAGTATTGATCCACATGGCAAAAAACTTGTCGGTAACCGAATATACTTTATTGATTTCTGTAATAATATCTTTTTCAAGCAGTTTTTTAGTTGCAGACTGTACAGAGCTTGCCGATGTCAGACTGTATCGTTTGATAAATTTCGCTGATGTGACGTTTTCTGCTTCACCTACTTTGGCAATGGCATAAAGCAATTCCTTTTGCTTTTCGGGAATATTAGATAAGATTTCCCGAAAGATTGTATCATTATATGCAATAAGGTTATCTATAGCTGTTTTGATAATTTCCAGTGTACATTCTTTCCCTTTCGGTGTATCTGCAAAAGCTTCATTGAATGTTTTTTGAATATAAAAGGTATGTCCTTTGAATAGCCGATATACTTTTTCTATATTTTCGATTTCAATATGCCGTTTTCTTTTTTGGAAATGGTCTGCGATAAATGGTATATAGATTTCCGGTGCAATGGCTTTCAGTTCCAAAATATCGGCACTGTGGTAGAATGGACGGGATGAAGATAGAAACATTTCCTGCATCATATGCCGTTCACTTCCGGCAAAGATGAAGTTGCTGTTTTCTATTTTCTGTATGTGTGTGCGTAGTAATGCTTCTATATTTTTCTCGGGATATTTAGCAATTTGTTGAAACTCGTCGATGGCAACGATACAAGGTTTGTCTGCTGCTATCAGACATTGAAATATTTCTTCCAGTGTATATTCGGGTCGATCAATATCCCCCAGTTCCAGATTGAAGGTAGGTAGATTGGTCAGCGGGTCAAATCCGAATTTACCATTGATCGATTTAAGTGTGTGGATAAACAGGCTTGCCATTTTCTTACTGCGGGGCAATAGTGTTTCATAAATTTCTTTGCCAAGCAGATAAGTGAATTCTCTTAAGCTTGATGTATGGAGTATGTCAATGAAGAAAGTATAATAATCTTCTTTTATTTCAGGTTTCTCATAACAGAAACGGATTAGTCCCGTTTTACCCATTCTTCTGGGTGAGATAATGACAAGGTTATTGCCATTGGTTAATGATTTAACCAGCCTCTCTGATTCTTTCACGCGATCGCAGAAGTACTCGGGTTCTATTTTTCCAGTTACTATAAATGGGTTAATTTCTTTAGTCATACCTGTTTCAATTTTCCGTAAAAGTAGTTATTTGAATAGAATTATGCAAATCGAATAATGTTAATAAAGTATCTAGTCTTGTTTTATGCTTATCGGATATTGAATATTGTTAACAAACTTATTCTTTTTGCTTTAATATGGTCCGTTTCTTTAAAACCAAATGCCCGTTGGTTTTAAAGAAACGGGTCGTTGGTTTTAAAGGAACACCCTTTTGGTTTTAAAGGAAAAATGGTGATTTGTATACTATTGATAATCAATAGTTTGTGAAATCCTATTTTCATTTTTATTAAATAGTAAAATATTTATATAAGTATAGTTTAAAAAATAAGAGTTTTGATGCTACAACATTTATATTGTGAATATTTGTCTGACTACAAAGTGGCTTTTCTTCTATTAAGTTATATCTTTTTTAAAGTATAAAGTTTAGATTGTAGTGAAATATGTTATCTTTGTAGTACAAAACAACATAAAGTAAAATAAAATGAGACCTAAAAGCGTAATTTTGTTATCTGTTATAGTTACTATCGGTGGAATTCTATTCTTCCTTGCATGCAAATATACTTATGATTTCAAAATAACAGAGCTTAAGGAGAAGGCGAGAGAGACTTTTGTAAAAGCAGTGGATCAGGAATTAAAAAATCGAAATTTAAAAGATGAAATCTCATTTAATTTAAAAACAGATGCTGTAAGAGCTGATGTTTCGGACACGGTCTATTGGGAAGATGAGACAGGAAGACATTACTGTATATTAGATAATGAGAAAAAACAGATGAATATTACGAATGATGGAAATTTACGTGCTTTGCATACTTTCGCTTTTTCTAAGAAGCCTCTTCACCCTGACTCTTTAAATATTATATGGGATGGACAATTAAATAAATCAGATATTAGCTTCAAATCAGCTTTGTGTATTTCATTAATGGATAATGATGGCAATGTAAAATTACAGAATAAGAGTCAGGACGAGTACGGCAATTCTGCAAATGTAGTTTTCACTTTTTATATAGGCTATGTTTATGAGATAAAAGTGATAGGTTATTTATATTACTCTGTGTGGAGTATGATATATAAGGAGACGTTGTTGTATTTACTATTATATGTAATTTTAGGATATGGATTTTATAAGTCTTTAATTATTCTTCGTTGTAAGATACATTTATTGCATACTAAAGAAATAGTAGAGATTGTTAAAGAAGTGCCAGTGGAGGTTGTTAAAGAAGTTCCTGTGGAAATTATAAAGGAGATTCCTGTAGAAAAGCAAATAATAAAAGAAGTGCAGAGGGTGGAGAATATTCCCTTACGTTCTTACTTATTAGGTGAAAATATAATATTTTATGCAGATCAAAATATAATAGAGATAAATGATGTCAAGCAGAAAATTCAAGCTCAATCTAGTTTGCTTTTAGAGTTGTTTATTCAACAAAAAGATAATGGATACATTTTAGAGGAAGATTTTATCAATGAGAAATTATGGCCTAATTATTCAGGTTATGGTGAACGAATGCATACAGCGATTGGACGTTTGCGCTCGGTGCTTAGAAAAATAGATCCTTCATTTAGTATAATAAATAAAAGTGGTACATATCAACTGATTATTCCAGAGAAGCTTTCCAATTTAGTGTAAAAGTTAAAACTATCGATGAAATGGCACTATTTTGAATTATTATTTGATTTTGCCAGATAAAAAATAATGCTAGGTTAGGATTGGTCAGCGATATTCTTTGCTTATTTAGCCTTTCACTACTACTTTTGTTCACAGAATTAATCTTTAACATAAAAGTAGTATGAAAAAAATAATTTTTCTTCTCTTATGCCTAGTAGCAGTTTTGTCTACTAAATACTTTTCTTCTCATAGAAATGGGCATAGCGAATTGCTTTTGTATAATGTAGAAGCATTAGCTGCTGGTGAGCATTCTGACATTACTCGTTGTATAGGAAAAGGGACTTTAGATTGTCCTGTATCTCATAGAAAGGTCGAGTATATTTTTGGAGGGTATAGTCTTGAAGATCTTTATTAGCCTTCTCCTTCTCTTTATTTTAATCTCTTGTGGAACAAATCATAAGGAATATGTAGAAAATGTGCTTCCTTATTTAGAATTTCCACAAGAGAAAAAGCTAAAGGGAGAGGTGATAGAGCTTGATACTGCCTTATTTCGTTGTCCATTCCGGATACGAGTTGAAGGAGATAAAGCCATTGTAATGGATTTGCATGGCATCGATTATTATGCTCATTTGTTCAAATATCCTGGCTTTCAATATTTATCCTCTTTTGGGAGGCGCGGTGATTCACCAACTGGAATGCTATCAATGGATAATGTTCGTTTTTACAATCATAAAGTATGGAATTTAGATGCTAATAAAAGAGAATTAACACGGTTAGGTTTTTCTTCATCTGGTGATTCACTTCTCCGTGACGAAGCGGTGACATTGGATGAAGATATTTTAAGACCACTTGATTTTGCCATATATAATGATACTACCTTTATAATTCCTGATTATTCAGGCGAAAACCGATTATGTTGGCTTAATGATGATGGGAAACTTGTAAAAAAGATAGGTGCTATCCCATCGATTAATAATCAAGCGTTACAAAAAGCTCGTCCGGCATTGGCACAGGCATGGCGTAGTTTTATTGATTATAATTCTCATAACGGTGTATTAGCAATGGTGACTCAACTAGGTGAAGTACTTGAAGTCTATAATTTTAAAGATAGCACGGAAGTTATTCGTATTGGTGAAAATGGGGAACCAAAGTTTAAAGTATTTGAAGGATATGGAATACCTTCAGGAATTATGGGCTTTAGTGATGTACAAGTAACAGATAATGCCATTTATACAGTGTTTCATGGGACTACATTTAAAGAGATTGCAAGGCATAATGGTTCTCTTCCGGATGGAGGAAAGTACATCTATGTATTCAGTTTGAAAGGAGAACCGTTATGTAAGTATGTGCTTGATCATTATGTATATGGTATTTGGGTGGATGAAGTTACTAAAACCATTATAGCGACAGACATAAATAATGATCAGCCAATTGTAAAGTATCGGTTTGATTGAGTATGAGATAATTAATATGATTAGAAAGGAACTAGATGATGAACTTTAATTTTGCTGGATTATTGAATTCACTTACTCCTCAATTCTTATAAAAAGGAGGTGGACAAAAATAAAAAAGAATAATGATTTAGTGCAAATATACATTGCTATTCTGTTGAAAGGATAAATACAGAAATGAGAGTTTGTGATGGATTAATGAATAGAAATGATAACTAATGGAAAGAAGGAGGGTAAAAGTCGATTTTCTAGGGAGAAGAATGATTGTTGTGTCTATTTCTTCCTATGTAAAAGAAAGGATGGTGGCTTATGCATTGATTTAGTATGAAAATTATAAATGTTTTATAGTTTGCTGTATGAATGTAATCTTAAAGTGTTAATATAATAAAATAAACAACATGAAGAATAAAATATTATGTGGCATAATGACGATAGCAGTTGTTGCAATCGCTATAATTAATATCAAAGATGGTTCTGGAAATATTGAAAGTTTATCGAATATTTCATTAGCTAATATAGAAGCACTTGCGAATAGTCAAGAGGCAGATGTTGTCTCTTGTTCAGTAAGTATAAATTGCTATAATGCTTATGGAAGACTGATAAAAACAGTCGAATGCTCTAGTAGTACTGGTGATTGTACTTCTGGAACAGAAGGAATTTTACAGACTCAATGGATTAAGTGTGAAGGAAAAAAATATACCTGTGGATAAAACAAAAATTTGCATAATGGAATATTCCATTATGCAAATTAAAATGGAATATTATATGAAAATTTTACTCTTATTCGTGCTCTTATTGTTAATATCTTGCAACCCTAGTCAAGAAAAATTATGTGTAATTGATAGAGACGTTAGAACTTTGGTCGATTCCACATTTTTGAGAGATATTAAACAGTTGCAGATATATAATGACACTTTATATATGTTGGATGGGGCATTAGGTAAAGTCATTAAAATGGATACTCATTTGGTTGGCTCAGCTATTGATTTTGCTGATTCTAATCATAGTAGTAGTTCTATTATTCCTGTCAGTATCTATGTTGATGGAGACTCTGTTTATGTGATGGATGCAAATGTAAGGGGAATACAAAGTCTGTCTTTAAAGAGTAAACATGGACATATAACTCAACTCATGGGTGCATCAGGTACGCGTTTCTTTGTAGATAAGAATCACTTTTATGTGTCTTATGTGACAGAACAGAATTGTATAATGGTTGTTCCTGAAAAAGCACTATTAAATGACACAAATGTAGTTTTTATAGGTGAAAATTTTCACTTTTCTACAGCTAACGAGAATCGTAATAGAAACATTCGTTATCTATTGTATGATAAGAAATACTATTACGCCATTTCGGATAATCAACCAATTATTGAAAAATATGAATTGGGAACTAATACGCTTTTGCATGCATTCGATTTTTCGGATGTTCCAATGGTTATGGCTAATATTCATTTCATCGAATCTCAAATTTTGGATGATAGTTCCTATTATGTGATGATAGAAGATGCGTATATATACAGAAATACTATATATTTGTTATGTGCAAAACTTGGAGAAAATTACACAAGAAATACAATAATAGAAGTAGAGTTAGAACCTAATATGTATGTGTCTAATATATATAAATTACCAGGTAAATCTTATACTTCATTTTGTGTCTATAAATCGAACATTTATGCTTTTAATAAAGAAAATAATAGCCTTGAGCGACTAAAAATGGGCAATAAATAATTTGTGCAGACTATGAGAAATATATATATATATATATATGTTGGTAATGTTATTCTCTTCATGTTTTTATATGTGTGACGTATCGAATTCAAAGAATGAAAGTACAGATTTTGTGATAGAAATTGAGCATTTGCCTAAAATTCAGTCCATAAAGTATGGAGATACTAAGTATTTTAAATCAAGTAAGATTGTTAAATTAGAGGCTTTAGATGAAAACTTAATTGGAGGTATTATTCAAATAGAGCTATATGATAATAGATTTTATATTTTAGACAAGTATTCATATCGTTCGAATCTGTATGTTTTTGATTTAGCTGGTAATTATTTGAATAGGTAATTATATACAATCTTACAGCTTAAAACCTCTTAAAAGTTATAAATTTTCAAATCAAATATAATAATATTTTTATTGAATAATTAAATCTATTATATTAATAATCAACATGCTATACATAATAGAATTTGATAAATATTTATTTTGTAATTGGAGAATATTACGTATATTTGCAGCATAATAAAATTAATAACATTTTTATGGAAAAACAAACTTGTACCCATTATGGATTCATAGTAGAATATCCAGAATATTATCAATGTACTAAATGTAAAGATATAGCGTATAAAGTTATCTTAAAAAATATTGATGGTATTTGGCTTAATGAAACAGAACCTCAAGAAGTTTTAAAGCAACGACTTTTTGAGAATATTTTCAGAAAGCAACAAAATAAAAAATATCAAAAAGAGGGGAGTGTAATTTAAACTCTGTCTGGTTTCTATTTCTTTTAAATCACAACAAATATAATTTTTTCTTTTTGGATTTACAAATGCTTCTTAAGGTAGTTTTTGGATGTGTGCAAGGGCGGCGAAGAATGAGCCGTTTATATACCCTTGCTCACATCCGGGAACTACCTTTTCTTTGCGTTTGAAAAGCAAAAAAGGGGAAATGGGTTATATCGCCAGAGGCATTCTCTCTCCAAACTTGATTCGTAGTTGCCCGGCAGTTAACGCCCAATTCTGGAGCGGTTGCGTCCATTTCTTGGAGATGTTCATCACAGCCAGGTAGATCAACTTCATCAATGCCATGTCATTGGGAAAGACACCCTTGGTTTTGGTCACCTTTCGTACTTGACGGTGGAAGCCCTCGACGGCGTTAGTTGTGTAAATCAGTCTTCGGATATGCTCATCATAAGCAAAATAGGCCGATAGATTATCCCAGTTTCGTCGCCATGATTCCAAGACAACAGGGTATTTTTTACCCCATTTATCTTGTAGTTTATCAAGGTTGAGCTCTGCTAAATCTTTATTAGGGGCTTGATAGACTGTTTTCAAATCTGCCATAAACTCTTTTTGATCTTTTGAGGCTATGTATTTCAATGAATTGCGAATCTGATGTATGACGCAGTTCTGGATGATTACCTCAGGAAAAATAGTGCTGATTGCTTCAGCAAATCCCGTGAGATTGTCAATGCAAGCGATCAGAACATCTTTCATGCCACGTGCTTTCAGGTCGGTCAAGACACTCAGCCAGAAATTAGCCCCTTCGCTTTCTGATACATACATGCCTATCAGTTCTTTATGGCCATCTTTATTGACTGCCAGAACATTATAGACAGCTCGACTTTCGGTACGACCACCATCCTTCACCTTGTAGTGCATTGCGTCAAGCCACACAATGGTATACATTGATTCCAGGGGGCGGCTTTGCCACTCCTTCACCTTGGGAACTATGCGTTCAATAATCTCACTTAGGGTGTTGTGGGAGATCTCAACATCATACATCTCCTCGATATGGGAGGAAATATCCCTAAGGCTCAAACCCATACCATACAGACTGATAATCTTGGAAGACATGTTGTCCGCAAGAATCGTCTCGCGCTTTTTAAGGATCTCAGGACTAAAGCTGCTGTGACGATCTTGAGGAGTCACGATATCAATCTCGCCGGCCATGGTTTTGACACGTTTGCTGCCACGACCATTCCGCTTATTGCCTTTAAGACGCTCTGAATCATCAAGGTGGGAGGACATCTCGCCATCTAAAGCGGCCTCTAAAAACTCTTTTAGCAACGGACCAAAGGCTCCGTCTTTGCCCGTGAGCGATTCGCCACTACGCAGTTGAGATAACGCTTTGTCACGCATCTGCTGATACTCTTCACTGTTTCTATCCATAATACAAAGATAATTGTTTGGGGACAGAGTTCAGATTACGCCCTCAAAAAGAGAAGGATTAATTCTTCTCTTTTTGAGGATATAATTCATCAATAAGACTTTTAGCTTCCTCCTCTCCTCCAATACTTTTGAGATATTCAAAACTTTGTTCTTTAGTCCAATTATGATGATTTAAGACTTTTCTTACCTCTTCATTAGTTAAATACTTATTAGTATTTTCTTTTACTTCTTTTCTTTTCATATTTTTCTTTTTCTACAAAGGTAAAAATCCCTTATGCAAAGTCTAATAAAGAGATGTGAATGGGTGTTAATTGTTTATATAATTGTTCAATTTATATAATAGACCTATTTTCAAATATTGCTTTAAATTTTTCTTTTGGGTTTTATTTAAATCTAAAGTTCTACAAACCAATTCTCCATCTATAAGAATATAATGAATAAAATAAAATCCATTTTGTGTAATATTTTTGGAACACCAATCATGTACTTCTTCAAATTGGGATATTCTATTTTCATTTGAATAATATTTAAGATTATCTCCTTTTGCCTTTACTCCAATTATATCTGTTTCAAATATGAATTTATAAGAAAACCCACAATCTTCTATAAATATATTATTGCCAATCTTGCAACAATTAAAATTATTTAGATAATATTTATTCCTACATTTATCTTTAAGTGAAAGTTCAAAAGTGCTTAACTTTTTCTCTTTATAATCACCGAATGGTTTATTTCTATTATAATTATAATAGGGAAATTCATAACTACATTTATCTTTAAAGATATTTACATTTTTATTGCTATCTATGCGTAATTCAAAATTATAATTTAAAAAAGCATTTTTCTTCTTCACTTTATTCTCTTCAATTAATTGTTCTATTGGAGTATTTAATATTATATCCTTTGTTTTTTGTAGATAAGATTTTATCATATCATTTTTTATATTTGAAATTTTTTTCTCAATATTTACTTCATCTAAGATTAATTTAATTTCTTCAATTTCTCTTTTTTCATATTCCTGTTTTTGCTTTTCTTTTAAAGCCTTTTCCCTTTTTTCTTGCTCGGTTTTATTTCTTATTGGATATATTCTTATAAATTTATTTGGTATTTGTGGTATATATCCTTTTTCGTCTGTTCTCATATTATAAAAATTCACACTAAAGGATAAGTCATTGTTATAATAAATTTCTTCATAATTATAACCTTGATTATTAAGATATATATCCAATTTATTCTTAGATTTAACTAAGCATTTCCCTATATAAACTAACTCATTTATAGCTTCAATAGCATCACCAATATAAACATACTGTTCATTCAATTCATCATAACCTTTTAAAGCTATAGTTAAAATAAATCCAGTAGATTTTTTACTAGAAGAAGATAAATCATTGATATTAATAATAAAACAATTTTCATTTTTCAATTTATGTTTGGAAAATCTTAAAATATCATTAACTTCTAATACCATATTATTGGTATATTGATTAATAACACCATATTTTTCATAAGTATAAGTTGAATTTTGACTAAATGCATTAAAGCATAATAAAATAGTGAATAGTATCAATAATAGTTTCTTCATAACATACATAAAATTTAAATTATACATAATAGGGTTCAAATATAATAATTACAAACAATACAAAGATGTTAAATTTACAAAAAACGATTTGCATAAAATTTATGCAGCTATAATATCGAGATAAGTTATTTTAAAATAGGAGTTACGCAATAGTAATTTGAATTTACTCGAATCCTTTATTTTTCTTGTATTGTATCTAAAGGTAAATTCATTAGCATATAATTGTAGATGCTTTTTGCTTATATGGTGATAGATACCTATAATACCTCTTTTGAATATAGACCAAAATCCTTCAATTGTATTGGTATAAATTCTTCCATCAACATATTTACCTTTACCATGGTCTACACTATAATGATAAAACATCTTATCTACTGCATTATATCCTAACCATTCATCTGTATATAATACAGTATAGTCTCTTTTTACAAATTCTAATATTTTGGGAGTCAATTCTTTTTGAGATGTATTTTCTACAACTCGGGTGATAGCATCTCCTTTTCTTTGCAACATTCCAAAAACAGGAGTTTTATCTTTAAAGCTTCTACCTTGAGCGTTTTTTACCTTTTTATCCCAATGTCTATTTTTATTTTTGCCACCGACAAAAGTTTCATCGCATTCAACTTCACCACTAAGCCTACCTCTATTTCTACAAATAAAATAAGTTCTTATCTTTTGTAATATATACCAAGCTGTTTTCTGAGTTATCTTCAAATCTCTTGACAACTGTAATGAGGATATACCTTTTTTATGAGCTAATACTAACCATATTGCCATGAACCATTTTTTTAGTGGTAATTTAGTACCATGAAATATTGTTCCTACTTTAACATTGAATATTTTCTGAGTATTCTTGCACATATACCTATGATTAGGTAAATAATAGACTTTCGATTTTTTATTCAAATGGAGATTTGACTTTGCCATTTCTCCAACGTAATTTTTCTAAGTAAACGATACAAGATTCTTCATCTGGAAAAGCTTCAAGTAATTCAATTAGAGAGTTAAATTTAGATACATCAATCATATTTCCTCCTTTGCATTTTTATTATTAATATTTTATTTATAAATCAATAGATTTAAATATTATAATTAATTGATTATTAGATATTTAAGTCTTAATAATACAAAGGTATGTAAGGGGAATGTGATTAATTGTCAAAGTTGTCAAAGGGGAGTTAATGGAGGTTACTTATCTTTACTAAAATGATTGATTACTTTTATAAATTTCGTATGTTTGCAAAATAAGAAGTTAGGAGGATTTTCACTTTCCAAAAATCACATTACACCACATCAATTAATAAATGTGCATTTTTATGAAAAGAAAATATATTGAGTACAAAATAGCTGAATATCCACAAATGACTGACAAAGGTTTAGCGTGGATAGTACTCTACAGAATAGAGTACATTGATTAATTTGTTTTTGCCCTCAAAATCCCCTAACTTCTTTTTTAATTATATATCTATATAAAAACTTATTCTACAATAAAAATATTTTATATTTTAACAAGAGTTAAGCTGTAAGATTGTATATAGTTACCTTTGAATAAAATAGGGGCGAGAGGAGAAGGTCCGGAAGAATATTTAAATATTAGTTCGTTTTTTATTGATGAGGAAAAAGGTCTAATTAATATAGTTGATGGGTTAAGTTCTACAATAATTCAGTATGATAAAGAGGGAGTTTTTATTGATAAAATTAGACACAATAATTTGCATTTAAATCTTGTTACAAAAACAAAGGTGATAGGAAATAATTTATTTTGTTATTCAGGCACAAATTGGGAAGGTAATAATATGTATTTTGTTGTGAATAAAAAAGATTATTCTATTATGGAATATTTAAGGCGATATTCAGGAGAATATACAAACCACTTTATGGTTAATATTGGCACACATCCTTTTACTTATATTGATGGAGAGTTCCATTTTGGTGCTTTATTTACGGATACTATTTTTTCCTTTAGAAATGATACAATAGCCCCTTATATAATTGCAAAAAGTAAAGAAAATATAAGTCCATATGAATTACAGGGAGAGTTGGAGAAGGATGAATATAATTATGGAAAGACTATTGTGAGAATTGCAGAAAAGAAAAAATATAATACTGGCATAGTTAACTATTTTGAGAACAAGAGATATATTTTGTATGATTTTATAGCGGAAAAGGATTTGTCAAATGCTGTTTTATGGGATAAAAAAGAAAATGAGGGTGTATTAATTAGTAATTATACACAATCTTGTAATCCTGACCTTTCTTCATTCATTTCAAGTTCTGGAAATTTTGTAATTCAAATTTGGAATAATAAGACGATACAGATGTTTAAGGATAAAATAGCTGAGAATAAGATGGAAGCAATCAATTATCCATCCGGAATGATTGAGCAGATTAGAGATTATAATGCTGAAGAAGATAACCCATTCTTAATTTTGCATGAATTTAAAGATAATTAGCGATAAACATGAAAAATATATTAATAACGTTAGTTTTAGTGATGTTTTATTCATGCATGAGTAATACCTCGCCTGTTGAAATGAGAAATATAGTAGAAAAGTGGAATGGTAAAGAAATAATTTTCCCAAAGGATGTTTTATGTATGTCTATAGATAAAGATACTACATATGTATCATCGAATTTAGCTTCTTATAAGATATTAGTTTACATAGATTCTATAGGTTGTATGGGATGTAAGTCGCAATTATACAAATGGAATAGACTAATTGAGGAGGTTGAAGATGAAATGGGAGATTTAGTCAGTTTTCTATTTTACTTTCAACCTAAGAGTTTTGAAGATATACAGGCTCTTTTTAAAAAGAATAATTTTAGGTATCCTTCATATATTGACGTTGATAACAAACTTAATAAACTTAATAATTTCTCAGCCGATAGTAGGTTTCAGACATTTTTATTAGACAAGAACAATAAGGTTGTTCTTATAGGGAATCCTGTAAATAACTCCTCAAATTGGGAGTTGTATAAACAGATAATAAAAGGAGAAGAGAAAGCCAATTTAGTTGAGTCAAGTAGTAAGATTCCAATGACGTCAATAGAAATAGAAGAACAAATATTAGAGTTGAGAGAATTGAAGTTGGGTGAAATAAATGTAGTTAAATTTTATCTTCAAAATACGGGTAACGTCCCTTTGGTGCTAACGAATGTCGATTCATCATGTGGTTGTACTATCCCGGAATGGAGTAAAAAGCCTATAGAAGCAAATGAAAAAACAGAAATTGTAGTGCAGATAATACCTGAAAATAAAGGGTACTTTAGAAAAACTGTCGCTGTTTATTGTAATGTAAAATCTTCTCCAATTATTTTGCGAATTAATGGAGAAGTAAAGTAATGATGCAATAGAAATTACTAACTATAAAAATGATATCTTTTGAAAATAAAGTTAGTATCCTGTCTATTATTCTTTGTGTTTTATCATAATAAGTAAAAACAGTGAAAATGATTTTATTATAATTTTTTTTGTAGGTGAAAGAACTAAAAAGAGAGATACTACTACTTGCTACTATTTCATTTAGTTATATGTTTAGAATACGAATAGAAGGAGATAAAGTCATTACAATAGATTTACATGGACCTGATTATTATGGGTATTGATTCCAATATCATAGTTTTCGATATTTATCTTCTTGCGGTAAACATGGTGATTCTATTGCGGAAATGCTTAATGGAGAACTTTCCTATATCTAATTATGCGTTACGGATCTTAGATAGGAGTTGAGTTTATAATTTCTAATGTGAGAAAGGCTATGGTTAGTAGCAATGTAATATAACTTTAAGCTGTATCTTATGTAATTCAAGTAACCAACTAATATAGTAGAGATTAGGCTATAGGATTTAAATAAAAGGTCGATTGTTTGGACTAACTTTAACAAAACGATTGTGGTACATTACTATACAAAGGATGTACTTTTTTGGTTGAGTATAATTGGAAATGTGAAATGAGTAGTGTAGAAGATATATGGTAAAGTGTTGGAAGTATATTCAAAGTGTTGTTACGATGATATTGATTTTTAGGATTGGGATGGTTAATCGTAAACAATATGTTTTTCAAGGAAGGGCCCATATCTTCTTTGGAACTTGCTTTGCGTATGGCAAAAGGTAATCGTACAGAGCTTGAGAAAGTACTTTATTATTATCAGCAGGATGCTACTGATAGCCTGAAATATAAGGCTGCATGTTTTTTAATAGAAAATATGCCATATCACTCTTATACAGATGGAGAACAATTGGAAAAATACAAAGGGTATTATGCATGGCTGAAGGACAGTCATGGAAAAACTCCTGAAGAAGTAGTAGATTCCGTAAAAAAAGCATTTGGTCCAATTGAACAGTTAGATAAAAAATATGATTTGCTGGAAGTCGATTCTGCTTATTTATGTAATAATATAGAATGGGCTTTTAAAGTTTGGCGTGAACAACCTTGGGGAAAGAACATATCATACAATATGTTTTGTAAGTATATATTGCCTTATCGTATCGGTGATGAGTCTTTAGACTATTGGCGTGAAATGTATTATGAGAAATATAATAAGCTGTTGGATTCATTAAGGATATCTGATTCGTTAGATATCGAAGATCCGGTTGTAGCTGCTAATTATTTAATAAATAAATTGCCTGATAAGTGGCATTATTATACTTCAACGACTCCTTATTCTTTTGGGCATATCGGACCTGAGTATGTACAATACTTATCAGGAACGTGTCGTGAAGTGACTGACTTTGCGGTATATCTATTTCGGGCTTTGGGAATTCCTTGTGCTATTGATTTTGTTCCTGTACGTAGCTATGTTAATGCCGGGCATTTTTGGTTGGTAACATGGAATAAATATGGCGAAACATATATGGCTAATTTCCCGGAGAATTTGAGCATGCTTCGCCAAAACTGGTGGTATCGTTGGGATGATAGTCCCAAAGTGTATAGATATGCTTTTGATATAAACAAAGAATTATATGAGCGAATGGCGCAATATGATGAAAAGGTATATCCATTTTGGAGTTTACCGAAATTTAAGGATGTTACTTATGAATATGCTTACTCTTTTGAAAAGGAACTGGTTATTCCATTGGAAAAACTTTATAAGAATAAAAGTAATGGGAGAATAGCTTATTTATGTGTTGCTAATAGAGATAACTGGATACCCATTGATTGGACTGAATATGACGCACTGCATCTGGCTTTTCGAAATGTTCGAAATGGTACGCTTATGAGGGTGGCTACTTATGAGAATGGTACTTTGAACTTTTTGACTGATCCTTTTTATGTGGATAAACAGAAGAATGAGCAGCATTATTTCTCTGTCGAAGGAGATACACAAGACGTGGTATTGTATGCTAAATGTAATATAGACGGAGAGAATATGTTCCGTGACCGAATGATAGGGGGTGTTTTTGAAAGCAGTAATCAATCGAATTTTGCAGTAAGTGATACCTTGTTTATCATACAGTGTAAACCTGATCGTTTGAATACGACAGTAAGAAGTTCTTCAAATAAAGAATATCGTTATATCAGATATGTAGGTCCTCCCGGAGGATTATGTAATGTGGCTGAAGTCGCATTTTATGAAAAAAATGATACTCTTCCATTGTCTGGGAAAATTATAGGGACTCCCGGATGCTATCAACATGATGGGACGCATGAATATACAAATGTGTTTGATGGAAAAACGTGGACTTCTTTTGATTATTTTAAATTTTCCGGGGGATGGGCAGGACTTGATTTGGGTAGAAAGGTGCAGATAGACCGTATTGTATATACTCCGCGCAACAGGGATAATTATATTCGTCCTGGTGATATCTACGAGTTGTATTATTGTGACCGATATTGGAAATCCGCCGGAAGAGTTAAAGCTACAGTTGATTCATTAGTATACAGAGGGATTCCCCAGAATGCACTTTTGTTCTTACGTAACCATACGCGCGGCGTAGATGAGAGAGTCTTTGTTTATGAAAAAGGAGAGCAACTATGGAAATAAGACTTAAAATTAAACTAGTTGTGTTGTGGAAGACAATCATCTTATTAGGAATAATTGTCTTGCTATCTGCTTGTTTCCATTCGAAGAAGGAGGTTGTATCTTCTATTGCCATTATTCCTGATGAGCATACGTTACTGGCCATTACGCCGGAATTCTCTATAAAAATGGCAGGAGATACATTGAATAAACATTACCTACGATTGAAGTCTGGAAAGATATTTCCAGTGACAGGGATTTTGCAGGTGGATGGTAGGACCTATCGTTTTATGGGAGGAGATTCTTTACGTATATCCCCTATAGCTTCTCTTGCAAATGACAGTGTCAGTTGGTCGGGGAAATATTCTTATTTGTTTCCTGGAAAAGGGTGGGAGCAAAAGGAATATGATGATTCTTTTTGGGAAGAAGGAAATGCTGCTTTTGGACCTGTAAAAGGAAATTCTAAAATTCGTACCGCTTGGGGGGCGGAAAATATATATGTCCGCAGGCATATTAAGATTGATAATAAAGATGCTTTGGAAGGGCATAAAATTTACGTCTGTTATATTTGCGATGATCAGATAAAACTTTTTTGGAATGGAGATTTCTTATTTGAAAAAGGAATAACATATCAAACGAAATGTGGACGTTTAACAGATGAAGCTATTGCTCATATTGGTAATGGAACAAATGTTTTGGCAGCTTATGGACGTAACACAGGAGGCCCTGCGTTGTTAGATTTTGGTCTGTATATTGAAAATAAAACTTATAGTGAAGCAGATATGGCCCTATTGAAGCAAATAGATGTACAAGCTACTCAAACTCATTATGTATTTCAATGTGGGGATGTAGAACTTCAGATTGATTTTGTTTCACCTTCTTTGTCAGAGAAGTGGAATATGACAGGATGGCCTGTCGGTTTCCTTTCCTATCAAGTTCATGCAGAAGATAAAAAGGAGCATACAGTGGAAATTTTGTTCGATGTGGATATGGAATGGATGTTTGGTAGGAGGAAGATTGATAGTTGGGTTGAACAAGAGTGGCGGTTTGTCAAGTCTGATAGTTTAAATTTAGGTATGACGGCGGATGGAACATCGTTTTCATGCGATGATAGTCATGTTGTTCTGTCTCAAAAGTTGTGTGCAGAAAATGGAAATAAAGGCATATTGTTAATAGGATACGGAGAAGGGCAGAGGATACATTATGTTGGTGAGCTTTTACAACCTCTTTGGAATGACAATGGAAAAGGAGAGGTTAAAGAATTAATGAAGGCTGTCGGAAACAGGTATCAGAAACTTAAGGAAGAATGTAATAAATTGGATAATCTGTGGAATAATAAAGCATTTCAAGTGGGCGATAAGACATTTGCAGAACAGATTCTTCCTTCATATCGTAATTTTATTTCTTCCCATAGGTTTGTGTTATCTTCGGATAATAAGTCATTCTGCTTCGGAGATACTTTGGGTAATGTTAGAGATGCTTATAGGAATTTTCCTGCTTTGTTATTTTTTAATCGTGTTGATTGGATGAAAAGTTTATTAAATCCAATATTTGAATATTGTGAAGATGAACATTGGAAAAGAAAATATCCGCCTTACGATATTGGATTATATCCGGTTGCAAGCAAACAAATAAAAGTGGATAATTGTGCTGAAGTGGCTGCTGCAAATATGTTGATGATGATGGTTGCTATTGTGGAGGCAGAACAAGATTTCAGTTATGCTGAATTGCATTGGAGTCATTTGTGTTTGTGGGCAAATTATCTGGAAGAAAAGATGAAAGGTGAAGTTCTTCCTTCTATTGAGTTATTAGATGCAAATGACAAACGTGTGAAATGTGTGCTGGGATTGATGGCTTATTATAAATTGATTCAACTAAAGGATGCATATGAATAAAGTGAAGAAATTTCTAGCAATAATAGAGAATTTAATATTCATGATATTCTGCATGATAGTAATTTTGTTCTTGGTTCAGTTATTCTGTTTCACATCGTTTAAAATTCCATCAGATTCTATGGGACCTGCACTTAAAGATGGAGATAGAATATTGGTTAATAAAATGATAAAAGGAGCCAGATTGTTTAATGTGTTTGCTGCTTTGGATAACAAAGATGTTACTATTTACCGGATGCCGGGATTGGGGCATTTAAAAAGGAATGATGTACTGGTTTTTAATTTTCCTTATCAGATGAATCGGTGGGATAGCATCCGGATGAACGTAATGCAGTATTATGTGAAACGTTGTGTAGCTTTGCCTGGGGATACATTGGAAATCAGAGGAGGATTTTATAAAGTGCGTGGATGTTGCGAACAGTTGGGAAATTATGAAGCTCAGCAATATCTTGCCGGACTACAGCAACCGGAAAAACAAGGAATCGTAGTAGGAACATTTCCTTATGATCAAAGCCTAGGATGGAATATTCGAGAGTTCGGGCCATTGCCCATACCACAAAAGGATCAGATTGTAATAATGAACCATACTACTTATCTTTTATACAGACAACTGATCGCATGGGAGCAAAAGAAAAAAATAGAACTAAAACAGGGACAGGTGTTTATTGGTGATAGTCTTATTCATCAGTATCGTTTTGAAAAGAACTATTATTTTGTATCGGGGGATAATATGGCGAATTCGCAGGATTCCAGATATTGGGGGATGCTGCCGGAAGAATATATTGTAGGTAAAGCTACCCGTATTTGGAACTCAAAAGAAAAATATACCGATCAGATACGTTGGGAACGGATTTTAATGCAGATCAAATAAAGATAGAAGATGTTATTACAGAATAAATATATCGTTCATTTATTAATGCTGTTTGGAGTCATTGCACTTTTAAGTGTTGTGACTGTTTCATCTTATACTATTGCGGTCGGAGATATGGCATATCAGAAGCTATATTTGGGGCATATGTCTATTGTCTTTGTGATATGTACTCTTATGTCTTTGTGCTTAGATTGTAAGAAAAATATATTTTATTTATCAGTCGTTTGGTCTCTTATTATTTTAGGTGGGGCTGAGGCTGTTTGGGGGTTAAGACAAATATATGGTTTAACTGTATCCAATCATTCATTATATGCGCTAACAGGTTCTTTCTACAATCCGGGGCCTTATTCCGGATACTTAGCAATGGTATTTCCTATTTGTTTGAGTGAATGGTTGAATCTAAAAAAGGTGAAGAAACGTACTTGGATCGAGCAAGGTAAATATTGTATGGCTTTGGGAGTCTTGCTATTAATTCTTTGTGTTTTACCGGCAGGTATGAGTCGTTCGGCATGGATGGCTGTTGCGATTTCTGGGATATGGGTATATGCTACATATCGTTCATGGGGAACTAGTTTAAGGAAGATAGGTAGAAAATATAAGAAAAGAGTATTTCCGGCTATTATTGCCGGGGGAATGGTATTGATAATAGTTGGTTATGCTCTTTTTCAATTAAAAGTAGATTCGGCTAATGGACGTCTGTTAATTTGGAAAGTGAGTGTTATGGCTATTGTGGAAAAACCTCTCCTTGGGCATGGTACTGGAAACTTTGCATCGGCTTATGGAATGGCTCAGGAAAAATATTTCTCCCAAAAAGAGTTTACATCTACAGAAGAATTAGTAGCTGGAAGTCCTGAATACGCTTTTAATGAATATCTGCAAATAGCTGTAGAATATGGAGCCTTATTTTTATTGGTTGTGTTATTGATTATTGTTTTTTGCCTTTGGATAGGAATAACAGAGAAAAGACTAAGTGCATGCGCTGGTTTGATTTCTGTTTTAGTATTTGCATTTTCATCTTATCCAATGCAAATACCCGGATTTGCTATAGCATTCTATTTTTTATTGGCTGCTTGTGTAGTGGGTTCTTCACGGTTACAAATATTGTTCTTTATTATAATGATTGCTTTATTGGGAAGTTACTATTGGAAATATAATCAGTATAATGCTTGTGAAGAATGGTTTAGGTATAAAATGCACTATAATATAGGCGCATTTCGTTTAGCTAAAGAAGGGTATGAGAAAATTTATCCGGAATTGAATGATAGGGGAGCATTTTTGTTTGAATATGGACATTCTTTACATAAGTTGAAAGAATATAATAGTTCTACAGCAATTTTGAAAGAGGCAATGGCACATAGTTGTGATCCTATGATTCTGAATATAATAGGAAAGAATTATCAGGCTATAGGAAAATATGAAAAGGCTGAAGAGTATTTCATACGATCTACTCATCGGCTTCCGGGACGAATTTATCCATATTACTTGTTGGCAAAGCTTTATGCGGAACCGGAATATCAACACCCGGAGAAATTAAAACAGGCGGTTCAGATTGTATTGACGAAGGAACCAAAGGTACAATCGACTGCAATAAGGGAGATGAGAGAAGAAGTGAAACTGCTAAAATAAATGGGTGAAGAAAAAAAATAACTGTACAAACTTGATTAATAGATATTTTTGTCTAAATTTGGCAAACATGATGCAAACTTACATACAATATATGAGATATTATATGTGAGATAATTTAGAATAAACAAACCAATAAATACGATGAAAAATAATTCTACATGGATTTTATTGTGCCTTGCATGTATGATGACGCTCTCTTGTTCCGACAAGAAGAATACTGCAGATGAATCGGAGAAAGGCGTCTCCACAGTCCTTCCGGATACGAAGAATGAAGTAGCTGTTCAGATATTGAAGAAGCGTGATTTTCATCACGAACTGGTGAGTAACGGCAAAATCAGTGCCCGTGGCAAAGCCGATCTGCGTTTTGAAACCGGTGAAGTCATCGCTCATATCTATGTGAAGAATGGTGACCGTGTACAGAAAGGGCAGAAACTGGCTGATTTGGATAAATTCCGCTTGGAACAGAAATTATCCCAGTCGGAAGATGCTTTACTGAAAGCCGAACTGGAATTGAAAGACGTACTGATCGGGCAGGGATATTCTCCTGACGACTTTAGTAAAGTCCCTGCCGAAACAATGAAAATCGCCAAAGTAAAAAGCGGGTATGAACAGTCGAAATCCCAGTATGAACTGGCGAAAAGAGAGATGGAGCATGCTACGTTGATTGCTCCTTTTGACGGTGTGGTAGCCAATTTATTTTCGAAGCCTTATAATCCGGCAAATACTGCTGAAGCATTCTGTACTATTATCGATTCCAAAGGAATGGAAGCTGATTTCACGGTACTGGAAAATGAACTTGCTTTTATCAGGATGGGAGATAAAGTGGTAATTACTCCTTATGCCGGAGGAGATGCGTTTGAAGGCAGTGTATCAGAGATAAATCCATTGGTGGATGCCAACGGCATGGTGAAAGTGAAAGCATTGGTAAATGCGGGAGGAAAACTGTTCAGCGGAATGAATGTAAGGGTAAGTGTCCGCCGTTCGCTGGGAGAGCGGCTGGTTATTCCGAAGAGTGCCGTTGTATTGCGTTCCGGCAAACAAGTGGTATTTACCCTGAAAGACGGCAAGGCAATGTGGAATTATGTGAATACGGGACTGGAGAATGCGACAGAATGTGTCGTCTCCGACAAGTCGCAGAAAGGCATTGAGGATGGTCTACTGGAAGGAGATACGGTGATTGTCACCGGAAATCTGAATCTGGCGCATGAGGCGGAAGTCTATGTTAAATGAAGAATTAAGAATTAAATAATGAATCTATGATAAAATTCTTAATTCAGCGCCCTATTGCCGTATTGATGGCCTTTACCGCCTGTTTCATCATCGGACTGGTGACGTACTCTACGCTACCTATATCGCTGCTTCCCAATATCGCTATTCCTGAGATTACGGTACAGGTGGCGTCTGCCAATACCTCTGCCCGGGAATTGGAAAACACGATTGTCAAACCTTTGCGGGGGCAGTTGATTCAGGTCTCTACCCTGAAGGATATCCATAGTGAATCGAGAGACGGGGCGGGCATTATCCGCTTGTCATTTGAATATGGAACGAATACGGACCTTGCCTTTATCGAGGTAAATGAGAAGATAGATGCCGCCATGAACTATCTTCCGAAAGAAGCGGAACGCCCGAAGGTAATCAAAGCGAGTGCAACGGATATTCCTGTATTCTATCTGAATCTGACACTGAAGAATGACAGTGCTTACGGAGCTACGGAACAGCACTCCTTCCTTGAATTGTGTGAGTTTGCCGAGTCTGTCATTAAGCGCAGGATAGAGCAGCTTGAAGAAGTTGCCATGGTGGATGTGACCGGAATTTTGGAACGGCAGGTACAAATAGTGCCCGACAAGGACAAGCTCGCCATGATGGGACTCTCCATTGGAGATATCGAATCGGCTTTATCTTCTAATAATGTGGAACCGGGCAGCATGACAGTGCGAGACGGGTATTATGAATACAATATTAAATTCTCGACATTGCTGCGTACGGCGGAGGATGTGGAAAATATTTATCTGCGTAAGGATGACCGCATCGTACAGTTAAAAGACTTCTGCAAAGTAAGCGTCGTACCTGTAAAGGAAAAAGGAGTATCCCTATCCAATGGCAAACGGGCGGTGAGCCTTGCCGTCATCAAACAGGCGGATGAGAACATGGATAAGATGAAGCAGGCGCTGGTAGGCACGATGACCTATTTTCAGTTAGTATACCCGGAGATCGATTTCAGCATCAGCCGTAATCAGACGGAACTGCTGGATTACACCATCTCTAATCTGCAACAGAATCTCTCCCTTGGTTTTCTCTTTATTTGTCTGGTAGCGGTTCTGTTTCTGGGAGATGTAAAGTCTCCGCTGGTCATTGGACTCAGTATGGTGGTGTCCATCGTGATCAGCTTTGTCTTTTTCTACCTTTGCAATATGTCTCTCAATATCATTTCACTTGCCGGATTGATCCTGGCATTGGGAATGATGATTGACAGTTCGATTATTGTGACCGAGAATATATCGCAATACCGTGAACGGGGATACTCCTTGCGCCGTGCCTGTGTGACGGGAACCAGTGAAGTGGTCACCCCCATGCTGAGTTCTTCTCTGACGACTATTGCTGTCTTTGCCCCACTGATTTTTATGAGCGGTATTGCAGGCGCTATTTTCTTTGATCAGGCTTTTTCTGTCACTGTAGGACTAATGGTGTCTTATCTCACCGGTATCATGCTGCTTCCCGTACTTTATCTGCTGGTTTACCGGACAGGTGTCCGCACCCGGAAATGGAAGTGGCTTTCATTCAAAATTAATAACCCGATCAAGGACCACACGCTAGACCGATTCTATGATGCGGGTGTCGACTGGGTATTCCGCCATAAAACGTTCAGTGTACTGTTCTGTGTGATTTCCATTCCGCTTTGCATATTCTTCTTTTTCTTTATAGACAAAGAACGGATGCCCGATATCGAGGAGAATGAACTGATCGCCCGGATAGAATGGAATGAGAATATCCATGTGGATGAAAACAAACGACGGGTGGATGAACTTTTCAAGGAACTGAAAGATGAAGTACTGGAGCAAACAGCCTCTATCGGCAGACAGGACTTCATCCTCAATCGGGAACGGGAACTGTCTTCTTCCGAAGCGGAACTTTATTTCCGTACGGAGACTTCCGACGCTATTGCTCCTTTGGAACAGACGGTATACCGGAAACTGAAGGAACGTTATCCACTCTCTGTCATCTCTTTCTCTCCGCCGGAAACGGTCTTTGAGAAACTCTTTGTGACGGGTGAACCGGATGTGGTGGCGGAATTTTACACCCGTAATAAAGCGGAAGCCCCCAAAGCGGAAGCAATCCGCAGCGTGGAACAGGAACTGGGACGAAAAACCGGAATCAATCCGACAGGTATCGCCTTCGAAAACCAGTTGAATCTGAGTATCAGTAAAGAGAAACTCTTGCTCTACCGTGTTTCCTACAACGAACTGTATCGGGTACTGAAAACGGCTTTCCGGGAAAACAGTGTGACGATGCTGCACTCTTATCAGCAATATTTGCCGATCAACATTGCCGGGGATGAAAAGACTGTGAACGAGGTGTTGCAGGAAACACTGGTGCAGACGCAACCGGACAACCGTGGGAATGTCGATTTTATCCCGCTTCGGGAATTGATCAACGTAGCTCCCGCCGAAGACTTGAAAAGTATTACTTCCGGACGTAATGGCGAGTATGTCCCGTTCGACTTTTACGGCGTGCAGGATGCGAACCGGCTGATGCGTGAAGTGAAACAGGTGGCGGAGGAAACAGGGGACTGGGATACGGGCTTCTCCGGCAGTATCTTCTCCAACAAGGAGATGCTGGATGAACTGGTCGTGATCCTGTTGATCTCACTGCTGCTGATGTATTTCATTCTTGCCGCACAGTTCGAGAGTTTTCTGCAGCCGTTGCTGGTACTGGCGGAAATCCCGATTGATGTGGCATTTGCTTTACTCTTGCTCTGGATATGCGGGCATACGCTGAATCTGATGTCTGCCATCGGTCTGATTGTGACCTGTGGTATTGTAATCAATGACTCTATCCTGAAACTGGATGCGATCAATGAACTGCGCAAGGCAGGCGTTCCTTTGCTGGAAGCTATTCATGAAGCAGGCCGCAGGCGTCTGCGTCCGATTATCATGACTTCGCTGACGACCATCTTTGCCATGGTGCCGTTGCTGTTCTCCTCGGATATGGGATCGGAACTGCAAAAGCCGTTGTCTATCGCCATGATAGGCACGATGTCCATCGGTACGGCGGTCAGCCTCTTTATCATACCGCTGCTTTACTGGTTTATCTATCGGGGAAAAAGCGGGAATCACAAACCAAATGAAAAACATGTTGAATTATGAAGAAATCATCCGTTCTTTTTGTATTGATGGCAGCATCGGGGATATGTTTCTCTTCAGTATATGCCCAGAAACGTCTGGTGCTGGACTTGAACCAGACTATCGCTTTAGCTAACGACAGTTCGCTGGAGTCATTCCGCACACAAAATATGTATCTGTCCGGTTATTGGGAATACCGGACGTACCGGGCAAACCGTTTGCCGAGTCTGACAATGGACCTTACCCCGGCACAATATAACCGGGATATCACGAAACGTTATGATTCGGGACAGGACCTGGATGTCTACCGTACGCAACAGTCATATTATGCCTATGGAGGATTAAGTGTCCGTCAAAATCTGGACCTGACCGGAGGTACGTTCTATCTGGAGTCGAACCTTGCCTATATGCGTAATTTCGGGGATAATAGTGCGACGCAGTTTACCAGCGTCCCGATACGGCTCGGTTATTCGCAGAGCCTGGTCGGGTATAATCCTTTCAAATGGGACCGGAAGATCGAACCGCTGAAATACGAGCGTGTGAAAAAGGAATTTCTTTATAATGTGGAAAAGGTTTCGGAAACGGCGACGAATTATTTCTTTTCGCTGGCGATGGCGCAGGCGGAATACAAACTGGCAAAGGAGAACCTCGCATCTACGGATACTTTGTACCGCATCGGACAGCAACGGCACCGGATCGCCGCTATTTCACAGGCGGACCTGCTGACTTTAAAGCTGGATAAAGTGAATGCACAGAATACATTGCAGAATAGGGCAAGCGCCTTGAAACGGGCAATGTTCTCACTGGCATCTTTTCTGAATCTGGATAAGAATACCCAGATCGAACTGGAGCTTCCTTCACGCCCAAGTATGATGGAGATTCCGGTGGATGAGGCTTTGAGATGGGGAAGGAGCAATAATCCGCAGTTGCTGGAACTGAAGCAGAATGTACTGGAAGCGGAGCGGAATGTGGACAGAACAAAGAAGGAATCCCGTTTCAATGCCAGCGTGAATGCCAGTATCGGTTTCAACCAGGTGGCGGAAAACTTCGGAGATGTGTATCATAAACCGATGCAGCAGGACTTGGTAGCGGTCAGCGTATCGATTCCGCTGCTGGACTGGGGCGTTCGTAAGGGCAAATACAACATGGCACGGAATAATCTGAATGTAGTGAAGATTTCGGCACGTCAGGATGAGATCAGTATTGAGGAGGAAGTAATCATGACGGTGAGTGATTTTAATATCCAGCAGCAGTTGATTGCCAGTGCGGAAGAAGCGCTGGACCTGGCGATACTGGCTTATAATGAGACAAGGCAACGTTTTATTATCGGTAAAGCGGATATTAATAGTCTGACGCTTTCGCTCAACAGGCAGCAGGAGGCGCAGCGCAACTACATTTCTGCCTTGCAGAACTACTGGCTGAATTATTATAAAATACGTCGTCTGACTTTATTCGATTTTGCTACGAAGCTTTCTCTTTCGGATCGTTTCGACTTTAATGGAGGGAGACTGATCAGATAGTAATTTCTTTTGAGATATAGACAAATGAATCATGCAAGATATAGGTTCTGAAATTAAGAAGTCATCAAAGGCTTCCGCTTTTACGCTCATTGTCGCTTTTATCAGCGTGGCGTTGGTCGGGCTGGCACTTGTTCCGTTGCTGCCGGTGAAGCTGAATCCGTCACGGACCTTACCCGGATTTTCTGTGTGGTTCGGCATGGGAGGGACTTCGGCGCGTGTCGTGGAGATGACGGCTACCAGCAAACTGGAGGCGATGCTTGCCCGTGTTAAGGGAATACAAAGCATATCTTCGACTTCCGGCAATGGCTGGGGAAGTATAAATGTGAGTCTGGACAAGCATGCAGATGCGGCTGTCGCACGTTTTGAGGCTTCGACCATCATTCGTCAGACTTGGCCGGAATTGCCGGCGGGAGTTAGTTACCCGTACATTCAGATGGCAAGTCCGGAGCAGAAAAGTCAGGGACCTTTTATCGCATTCACGATTAATGCGCCTGCCACTCCCAGTCTGATTCAGAAGTATGCGGAGGAACATATAAAGACACGCCTTGCGCAGCTTCCGGGAATCTATAAGATAAACGTCAGCGGAGCCACACCGATGGAATGGCGTCTGGAGTATGATTATGAGCAGTTGCGTGCGTTGGGGGTGAGTACGGATGAAATTAGTCAGGCAGTCGGTCTGCATTATCAGAAAGAGTTTCTGGGGACTTATGATGTGGAACAGGCGGCTTCGGGCAAGGAGTGGATTCGGTTGGTGCTGATGCCCGAACATGATAACCGGGAGTTTGACGCCGGGCAGATACAGGTGAAAGTGAAGGATGGGAGAATCATCCGCTTGGACGAACTGGTGAAGGTCGTCCGTATGGAAGAGCAGCCTCAGAGTTATTACCGGATCAATGGGTTGAATTCGATTTATCTGTCTGTTGTCGCTGAAGAGGCAGCTAATCAGCTGGAACTGAGCAAAAAAGTACAGGCGTGTATGGATGATATCAGGCTGTCGCTTCCGGCGGGATACGAGATTCATACCAGTTATGATACTACAGAGTTTATACATGACGAGCTGAACAAGATTTATTTGCGTACGGGAGTGACGGTGGCTATCCTGCTCTTGTTTGTACTGCTGATTACTTTCAGCCCCAAATATCTGTTTTTGATTGTCACCAGTCTGACCGTGAATATGGCAATAGCCGTTATCTTTTACTATGTCTTCGGACTGGAAATGCAGTTATATTCTTTGGCGGGTATCACGGTTTCACTGAACCTGGTGATTGATAATACGATTGTGATGAGTGATCATTATCTTCGATGTAAAAACCGGAAGGCGTTCATGTCTGTATTGGCGGCTACACTGACAACAATGGGAGCGTTGGTCATCATCTTCTTTCTGGACGAGAGGATTCGTCTGAATCTGCAGGATTTTGCCGCAGTGGTGATGATTAATCTGGGAGTTTCATTATTGGTTGCTCTGTTCTTTGTACCTTCTTTGATTGACAAAATCGGGTTGAAACGACGCAGGAAGTCTTCTCTGACCGGAGTGAAGAGAAAATGGAAAATGGGGAATACCCGTTTCTTAGGATGGCTGCGTTCGAAGATGCGAAGGGGGCCGGTCTATTTCAGTCATTTCTACAGGTGGCTGATACAGAGGCTTTGCCGCTGGAGAGTAGCGGTTTGTCTGTTGCTGTTGCTGGCATTCGGATTACCGGTCTTTCTGTTGCCGGAAAAGATGGATGGGGATGGCAAATGGGCAGAGATTTATAATAAGACACTGGGGACTCCTACCTATAAGGAAAAGGTGAAACCGATAGTGGATAAAGCGTTGGGAGGAAGTCTGAGGCTGTTTGTGCAAAAGGTGTATGAAGGGAGCTACTTTACCCGGAATGAGGAGGTGGTGCTTTATGCCAACGCCAATTTACCGAACGGCAGTACGCTTGAACAGATGAATACACTGATCAAGCGAATGGAAACTTATCTGAGCGAGTTCAAGGAGATCAAGCAGTTTCAGACATCGGTAGAAAGCGCCCGCAGGGCATCTATCAGCATTCGTTTCACAAAGGAAAATCAGAAAAGCGGGTTCCCATATACGCTGAAAGCTAACATGATCAGTAAAGCTCTCCAGTTGGGGGGAGGAGATTGGAGTATCTATGGATTACAGGATCAGGGATTCAGTAATAGTGTACGCGAGAACGCGGGATCATTCCGGGTGAAAATGTACGGATATAATTATGATGAACTTTATAGCTGGGCTACAAAACTGAAAGAGGTCTTATTGTCTCATCGCCGTATCAGGGAAGTTACGGTCGGTTCCAATTTCTCGTGGTGGAAGGATGATTATCAGGAGTTTTATTTTGAGCTGGATAAACAACGGATGATCGGAGCGGGGATCGGAGCCGGAGAACTGTTTGCTGCTATTCGTCCCATATATGGGCGGAATCAGGAAATCGGTTCCGTTGTTACCGAAGATGGAACGGAAAAAATCAAACTCTCTTCCCGCCAGTCGGATCAGCGGGATATATGGGCCATGCAGTATTATCCTTTCCGTGTAGGCGATAAAGAGTATAAACTGGCGGAACTGGCTAAGGTAGAGAAGGGACAGATGCCGCAGGAAGTGGCGAAGGAGAATCAACAATACCGCTTATGCCTGCAATATGAGTATATCGGTGCGTCGGAACAGGGAAATAAGTTGCTGAAAAAAGACCTGGAAGAGTTTAATGAACTTCTCCCGATGGGATATAAGGCGGAAGCGGAAAGTAATAACTGGTCATGGGGTGGAGGTGCCAACAAACAGTATCGCTTGCTCCTGATTGTGATTGCTATCATTTTCTTTATTACAAGCATTCTGTTCAATTCGTTGAAACAGCCGTTAGCGATCATCTTTGTCATTCCGATCTCTTATATCGGTGTGTTTCTGACGTTCTACTGGTTCAAGTTGAACTTTGACCAGGGTGGTTTCGCTTCGTTCATTCTGCTCTGCGGTATCACAGTGAATGCCAGTATTTATATTTTAAATGAGTACAATGCGATTCGAAAACGCTTTCCCTGCCTTTCTCCTCTTCGTGCTTACGTGAAGGCATGGAATACGAAAGTGATCCCCATTTTTCTGACGGTTGTTTCTACCATCCTTGGCTTTATCCCCTTTATGGTGGGAGCAGAGAAAGAAGGTTTCTGGTTTCCTTTGGCTGCAGGTACTATCGGTGGATTGGTAATGTCCGTGATCGGCGTGTTTATTTTCTTGCCGGTACTGACTTTGAATAAAAAGAAGATGATGGTGAAGAAGCCTTGAAGAAATAAATTAGCTATTAGCATATTTCGATTAGCTAATAGCTAATTTGTTTTTGCTAATAGCTAATCGAAATAAGGTATAGGAGATAATTCACCAGTTATTTCCTGCATTGCTGCTGCCGATCAGCATTTCTACCCGTTGCTTATACAAGTTGGCTCCCTCAGCGATGTTCTTTCCCGCATCTGCGGTTCCCATTCCGTAAACAACAACAGGCGTTTGCCACGACATCCCCGAATGAATGGCACTAACCTGATAAGGACGTAAAAGCTCATCCACTGTGAAGCGGTTTCTGCCTCCGCTACGGTATGCTTCATATTCGGAACCTGTGGTGGTTACTACTGTCAATGGTTTCCCGGCTACTGCCGGAGTCTTGGAAAGGAAGGTGAATACTTCGTCCTGCCATTTTTTGAGCAATGATGGCGCAGCCATCCAATGAAAGGGAAATTGATAAATGAGGGCGGAAGCATCGGAAATGATTTTGCTCCATTCGTCAACATCAAAAGAAGCGCCTTGCTGGTCGTAAAGATTGAATACTGCTACGCCTTCAATATCACTCACAGCATCAATCAGTGCTTTGTTTGCTTGTGATTCCTTCATATTGGGATGCGCCAGGAGAATCACCACTTTTCTTAAATCTTTATTCATAATCAATCGGGTATTTAGGATGAAACAACTACATCTATAATATAAAGGTCTAAAAATAAGAAAAAGTTTTCGAAACTCAATATCTTAATTAAAAATAAAAGAATCTCTCTTTGCTTTTGAATTTGTATTTTTGCAGGCACGTCCGTAAGGCGTTATTTTAGATAATAAATTTATATATGATAGATTTCACCCAATTTCCTTCTCCTTGCTATATTATGGAGGAAGAACTCTTGCGAAAGAACCTGTGTCTGATAAAAAGCGTAGCCGACAGGGCAGGAGTAGAGATTATTCTCGCCTTCAAGTCATTCGCCATGTGGCGTTCATTTCCGATATTCCGCGAATACGTGGAGCATTCCACAGCAAGTTCTGTGTATGAAGCGCGTCTGGCATTGGAAGAATTTGGAAGTAAAGCCCATACTTATTCTCCTGCGTATACGGAACAGGATTTTCCGGAAATCATGCGTTGCAGCAGCCACATCACTTTTAATTCAATGGCACAGTTCCGTCGTTTCTATCCGATGACAGTGGCCGAAGGAAGCGGAATCTCCTGCGGTATCCGTGTGAATCCCGAATATTCGGAAGTAGAAACAGAACTTTATAATCCGTGCGCACCCGGTACCCGTTTCGGAATGACCGCCGACTTATTACCGGATACCTTGCCCAAAGGAATCGAAGGTTTCCATTGTCATTGTCACTGCGAATCTTCTTCTTTCGAGCTGGAACGTACTTTGCAGCATCTGGAAGAGAAATTCTCCCGCTGGTTCCCGCAAATTAAATGGCTGAATCTGGGAGGCGGGCATCTGATGACCCGAAAAGATTATGATACAGAACATCTGATTAAATTATTGCAAGACCTGAAAGCACGATATCCTCATTTGCAGATCATCCTTGAACCCGGTTCTGCTTTTACATGGCAGACAGGAGTCCTGACTTCGGAAGTGGTAGATATCGTTGAGAGTCGCGGTATCAAGACGGCTATTCTGAATGTGAGTTTCACCTGCCACATGCCCGATTGTCTGGAAATGCCTTATCAGCCTGCCGTTCGTGGTGCGGAGATGGGGAATGAAGGAGAATTTATTTATCGTTTGGGAGGTAATTCTTGTTTGAGTGGTGATTATATGGGATTATGGAGTTTCGATCATGAGTTGCAGATCGGAGAGCGGATTGTGTTCGAAGATATGATTCACTATACTATGGTCAAGACAAATATGTTTAACGGAATCCATCATCCCGCCATCGCTTTGTGGACAAAAGAAGGGAAAGCGGAAATATACAAGCAATTTTCTTATGAAGACTATCGGGACCGAATGAGTTGATAATCAAAACAATTGTTTGTTTGCGGAAACAAAGTGTGCAGATTCTTGTGAAAAAAAGATGCAGAATGTTTGCAGAATTACGGAAAATCCCTACCTTTGCAACCGCAAACGAAAAAATGCGGAAATAGCTCAGTTGGTAGAGCATAACCTTGCCAAGGTTAGGGTCGCGAGTTCGAGTCTCGTTTTCCGCTCATGTTTCTTTGAAATGTTGGAAATATAATCTTTGCCCAGGTGGCGGAATTGGTAGACGCGCACGTTTCAGGTGCGTGTGTCGAGAGGCATGCAGGTTCGAGTCCTGTTCTGGGCACAAAGATTTTAACTTTAAAATTCTGGAGAGGTGGCGGAATTGGTAGACGCGCTACTTTGAGGGGGTAGTGACAGTTATGTCGTGGGAGTTCGAGTCTCCTTCTCTTCACAGTCATTAAAGTTATTTGCGGAAATAGCTCAGTTGGTAGAGCAT
>NZ_GG774705.1:159304-223578 GCF_000162515.1 Bacteroides sp. 1_1_14
AAAGTAGTGAGGTTGTCAGTCGATAAGATTGGCGACCTCTTTTTGTAATTACGAAAGTCGATGATTCCCCAAAAAGAGTGTCATCGACTCACACAGACCTATAATTAATTTAAGAACTTGTGATATGTTAACACAAATCATTAATGCGCGCATCCTCACCCCTCAGGGCTGGTTGAAGGATGGGTCCGTACTTATTCGTGATCATAAAATTCTGGAAGTGACTAACTGCGACCTGGCGGTTATCGGAGCAAAACTGATTGATGCCAAGGGCATGTATATCGTTCCGGGAGGAGTAGAAATTCATGTTCATGGCGGTGGTGGAAGAGACTTTATGGAGGGGACGGAAGACGCCTTCCGGACAGCGATTAAAGCTCACATGCAACACGGAACTACCAGTATTTTCCCCACACTTTCTTCTTCTACTATTCCTATGATCCGTGCAGCCGCAGAAACAACTGAAAAGATGATGGCAGAGCCGGACAGTCCCGTACTCGGCCTGCATCTGGAAGGACATTACTTCAATATGGAGATGGCAGGCGGACAGATTCCGGAGAATATCAAAAATCCTGATCCGGAAGAGTATATCCCTTTGCTGGAAGAAACCCATTGCATCAAACGTTGGGATGCGGCACCGGAACTTCCGGGGGCTATGCAGTTCGGAAAGTATATCACCGCAAAAGGCGTATTGGCATCTGTAGGACATACACAGGCTGAATTTGAAGATATCCAGACTGCGTATGAGGTAGGATATACGCATGCTACCCATTTCTACAATGCTATGCCCGGATTTCACAAACGGAAGGAATATAAGTATGAAGGTACGGTAGAAAGTATTTATTTGATTGATGATATGACAGTGGAAGTCGTGGCCGATGGCATTCATGTGCCTCCTACCATTCTTCGTCTGGTCTATAAGATAAAAGGAGTGGAGCGTACGTGCCTGATCACTGATGCGCTGGCTTGTGCGGCAAGTGACAGTAAGACTGCTTTTGATCCGCGTGTCATTATCGAAGACGGTGTGTGCAAACTGGCAGACCGCTCTGCATTGGCAGGAAGTGTGGCGACGATGGACCGTCTGATCCGTACGATGGTGCAGAATGCTGAAATTCCTTTGGCGGATGCTGTGAGGATGGCTTCCGAGACTCCGGCCCGTATCATGGGAGTGCTCGACCGCAAAGGTACGTTGGAACGTGGCAAGGATGCGGATATTATTGCTTTGGATAGAGATCTGAATGTAAGAGCGGTCTGGGCGATGGGACAATTGGTAGAAGGTACAAACAAGCTGTTTTAACGACTAAAAAAGAAAACGATGTTAACTCAAATAATCAACGGTAGAATACTTACTCCGCAAGGCTGGCTGAAAGACGGCTCTGTATTGATTTGTGATGGAAAAATATTAGAGGTAACCAACAGTGATCTGGCAGTTATCGGTGCAACAGTGATTGATGCGAGAGGAATGACAATCGTACCGGGATTTGTCAGTATGCATGCGCATGGTGGCGGCGGCCATGATTTTACCGAAGCAACGGAGGAGGCTTTCCGTATCGCAGCAACTGCTCATTTGAAGCATGGAGCTACCGGTATATTTCCTACTTTGTCATCTACTTCGTTTGAGAGGATATATCAGGCGGTCGATGTTTGTGAGAAGCTGATGAAGGAACCGGAGTCTCCGATTCTCGGTCTGCATATCGAAGGGCCTTATCTGAATCCGAAGATGGCAGGAAGCCAGTATGACGGTTTTCTGAAAACTCCCGATGCTAATGAATATATGCCGCTGTTGGAGCATACTTCTTGCATCAAGCGCTGGGATATCAGTCCCGAATTGCATGGAGCGCATGATTTTGCAAAATACACTCGTTCCAAGGGGATCATGACTGCCGTTACTCATACGGAAGCTGAATATGATGAGATTAAGGAGGCGTATGCGGTAGGATTCTCACATGCTGCTCATTTCTATAATGCGATGCCCGGTTTTCACAAACGTCGCGAATATAAATATGAAGGTACGGTAGAGAGTGTATATCTGACAGATGGAATGACGGTAGAAGTTATTGCAGATGGTATCCACTTACCTGCTACTATTCTGAAACTGGTTTATAAACTGAAAGGAGTAGAGAATACCTGTCTGGTGACTGATGCGTTGGCTTATGCTGCCAATGAAGGGAACGAGCCGATTGATCCGCGTTATATTATTGAGGACGGAGTATGTAAGATGGCGGATCATTCTGCATTAGCCGGTAGTTTGGCGACTATGGATGTGTTGGTTCGTACGATGGTGAAGAAAGCAAGTATTCCTTTGGAAGATGCCGTGCGTATGGCTTCCGAAACTCCTGCCCGTCTGATTGGTGTGAGCGATCGGAAAGGGGCATTGTCTAAAGGTAAAGATGCTGATATTGTGATACTTGATAAGGGATTAAATGTACGGTGTGTCTGGTCGATGGGAAAAGTTGTTCCGGGGACGGATAGGTTGCTGCATAAATGATAAGTGCTATCTGTTTAATGACATTTTAATTATAGGACATCGCATGGAATTGAAATATCATACCCTCTAGCTGTTCCATGGCTCGATTTTGTATTAATTGTACCTGATGTCCTATTTTAAAATAGAAAGTCCGAACCTTTAAATGGCAAAAAGCAATTGGGATTCGGACTTTTTCAGTAAGAAAAGTAGTTATGTGAGTGCTCTATATTCTATTTTATCATGAAAATAGAGTCGTTTCTATAAGTTCTTTCAATTGAACTTTGTTCATTGTACCGAGTTTCATTATCGGTTTGCCATTCACTGGACAAAGCAAAAGGTTGGGAATTGTCCGAATCTTGAATGCACTTTCCAGTTCCTCTTCCTGATCGACGTCTACTTTATAAATGTCCAGTCTCCCTTTATATTCTTCTGCTAATTGGTCCAATATGGGTGATAATGCCTTGCAATAACCACACCATGGAGCATGAAAATCGACTAAACAAGGTTTATCCCCTTTATATTCCCAATTATCCGGATAAGATTGATAATCAGCAACTTTCTCAACAAAACTTTCTTTGGTTAAATCTATAATTTTCATATTTCCTGTTTTTAATGATTCATTATTTATTTCTACTTTGCAAAGATAGGGGTATGGTAGAGAAAGAGGGATGGCCATTCTTCCTGTTGTGTTTACAATTTTTCCTTTCCTTAGATATTTTCTAATCAAATTCTAATCTGAAATGAGAGCCTTATAATCGCTTTTATCCAGCCTCTACCGTTGCAGAGTTGTACTTTTGTCGGAAAACAAATTAAGGTAACAAAAAGATTGCGATGAACAGAGCATTTTTATTTTTACTATTTCTTCTATTGGCAGGAAAGATGTGTGCGCAACAGGTTGCAGGCACATTGACACTGAAAGAAGCAGAGCAGCGTTTTTTAGAGCGCAATTTATCGTTGATAGCCGAGCGGTACAATATCGACATGGCACAGGCGCAGGTATTACAAGCCAAATTGTTTGAAAATCCGGTCATTTCGCTGGAACAGAATGTCTACAACCGATTGAACGGGAAGTATTTTGATTTTGGAAAAGAAGGGGAAGCTGTTGTTGAAATAGAACAGGTGATCCATCTTGCTGGTCAGCGGAATAAGCAAGTCCGGCTGGAAAAAATCAATAAGGAAATAGCTGAATACCAGTTTGAAGAAGTAATGCGGACGCTCCGTCAGGAATTGAATGAAAAGTTTGTAGAAGTCTACTTTCTTTCTAAGTCCATTGCCATCTATGAAAAGGAAGTAAATTCCCTGCAAGTACTTTTGGGCGGAATGAAAATTCAGCAGGAAAAGGGAAACATCTCTTTAATGGAAATTTCCCGTTTGGAATCCATGCTCTTCTCCTTGAAGAAAGAGAAGAACGAACGGGAGAGTGATTTACTGACTACCAGGGGAGAACTGAATTTATTACTGAACCTTCCGGAAGATACACAAGTTCAACTCTCATTAGACGAAGAAGTACTGCAACAACTGGACCTGTCGCAATTATCATTTGCAGACCTGAAAGCAATCATCAATGAACGGCCCGACCAAAAGACTGCCCGAAGCACAGTGAATGCCTCCCGTGCAAATCTGAAACTACAGAAGTCAATGGCCTTTCCCGAGTTCTCTGTGAAAGGGAATTATGACCGTGTAGGAAACTTTATCAATGACTATTTCGCGATAGGAGTAAGCCTGTCCGTACCTATCTTCAACCGTAATCAGGGAAATATCAAAGCAGCCCGCTTCAGTATCCAACAAGCGGGAGTGCAGCAGGAATATGCCGCTAATCGTGCCGATATGGAACTTTTCACCGCTTATACGTCTCTGGAGAAAGCAACTCAACTCTATCAATCCACTAATATGGACCTGGAACGTAACTTCGAGAAATTGATCACAGGAGTCAATGAGAATTTCACCAGAAAGAATATCAGCCTGCTGGAATTTATCGACTATTATGACAGCTATAAAGAAACCTGTATCCAACTATACGAGATAAAGAAAAACGTATTTCTCGCTATGGAAAACCTGAATACAGTTGTCGGACAAAATGTATTGAACTACTAATAAACCGACCAATATGAAACGATTAAAGATCACAATCCATAAATTATCAAAGACTATGAACTGGAATAAATTTCTTCCTTGTATATTGTTTGGCAGCCTTTTGGGAGCATGCTCCGGAAAAGGAGAACAACCCAAAGTAGAACCGACTACACTATGCCTGACGGACAGCCTGCTGAGAATTGTATCCGTCGATACCGTGCACGTCTGTGAAGTGGTAGATGAACTGACATTGAATGGACGGGTCACTTTCAATCAGGATCAGGTGGCAAATGTGTATCCGATGTTCGGAGGAACCGTGACGGAACTGCGTGCCGAAATAGGAGACCTTGTTCGCAAAGGAGAAGTGCTGGCAGTGATCCGTAGCGGGGAAGTGGCAGATTATGAGAAACAATTGAAAGAAGCTGAACAACAACTCTTGCTGGCCCGGCGGAACATGGATGCCACACAGGATATGTACACTTCCGGCATGGCATCGGATAAAGATGTACTTCAGGCCAAGCAGGAACTGGCAACTGCGGAAGCGGAAGAAAGACGAATCAAAGAAATATTCTCCATTTATCACTTCTCCGGAAATGCTTTTTATCAGCTCAAATCTCCCGTATCAGGCTTTATTGTGGAAAAGCAGATCAGCAGGGATATGCAGCTGCGCCCCGATCAGGGAGATGCGCTGTTTACGATTTCCGGTCTGTCCGATGTATGGGTGATGGCGGATGTGTATGAAAGTGATATTAGTAAGGTTTCCGAGGGAGCTGATGTCCGTATCTCGACTTTGGCATATCCGGAAAGGACATTTACAGGTACGATCGACAAGGTCTATCACCTGTTGGACAGTGAAAGTAAGACAATGAACGTACGCATCAAACTGAAAAACGAGGATTACTTGCTGAAGCCGGGTATGTTTACAAACGTGAGCGTGAAGTGTAAAGCGGAAGATACTTCCATGCCTCGTATCGACTCCCATGCGCTGGTGTTCGAGGGAGGAAAGAATTATGTGGTCACAGTAGAGCCTGACCAGCGTCTGAAGATAAAGGAAGTAGACGTTTACAAACAGTTGAGCAAGGAATGTTATGTCCGTTCCGGTCTTTCCGAAGGAGACAGGGTACTGAATAATAATGTATTGTTAGTGTATAATGCTTTGAATGCGGATTAAAAATCAGAGAATAGTATGCATAAATTCATAGATAATATAGTAGCCTTCTCGCTGAAGAATAAGTTCTTTATATTCTTCTGTACGGTGATTGCCGTTATAGCCGGAGCCGTCTCATTCAAACATACGCCGATAGATGCCTTTCCGGATGTAACGAATACAAAAGTGACGATCATCACGCAATGGGCGGGCCGTAGTGCGGAAGAGGTGGAGAAATTTATCACGATTCCCATTGAGATAGCCATGAATCCCGTACAGAAAAAACGGATATTCGTTCGACCACTCTTTTCGGACTTTCTGTGATCAATGTAATGTTTGAAGATCGTGTTGATGACTTTACAGCCCGTCAGCAAGTCTACAATTTGCTGAATGATGCCGATCTGCCCGAAGGCGTGACTCCCGAAGTACAGCCTTTGTACGGACCTACCGGAGAAATCTATCGCTACACCCTGCGCAGTGACAGACGTAGTGTACGCGATTTGAAAACGATTCAGGACTGGGTGATCGAACGAAATCTCCGTTCGGTATCAGGTGTAGCTGATATCGTCAGTTTCGGTGGCGAGGTGAAGACATTCGAAGTGAGCGTGAATCCTCATCAGTTGATTAATTACGGAATTACCTCTCTCGAACTTTATGACGCGATAGCCAAGAGTAATATCAATGTAGGAGGAGATGTCATCACGAAAAGTTCTCAGGCATACGTAGTCCGGGGAATCGGTTTGATAAACGACCTGGATGAATTGCGAAACATCGTAGTGAAGAACATCAACGGGACGCCGATTCTCGTAAAGAACCTGGCAGATGTTCACGAATCCTGCCTGCCCCGCCTCGGACAAGTGGGACGGATGGATGAGAACGATGTCGTTCAGGGAATTGTAGTGATGCGTAAAGGGGAGAATCCCGGTGAAGTCATTGCAAATCTGAAAGATAAGATAGAAGAATTGAATCAGAATGTACTTCCTGAAGATGTACGGATAATACCGTTCTACGACCGTGAGGACTTGGTGAACCTGGCGGTAAAAACGGTGACCCATAATCTGATTGAAGGAATATTGTTGGTTACGTTTATTGTGTTAATCTTCATGGCAGATTGGCGGACAACCGTGATTGTTGCGGTGATTATTCCATTAGCTTTGTTATTCGCATTTATTTGTTTACGCGTGATGGGGATGTCTGCCAATCTGCTTTCTATGGGGGCCATTGACTTTGGTATTATTATCGATGGGGCAGTGGTGATGGTGGAAGGTGTGTTTGTCGCTTTGGACAAGAAGGCGAAAGAGGTGGGAATGCCCGCATTCAATGTGATGTCCAAGATGGGACTGATCCGTCATACCGCCAAGGATAAGGCAAAAGCGGTATTTTTCTCCAAACTGATCATCATTACTGCCTTAATTCCTATTTTCTCTTTTCAGAAAGTGGAAGGAAAAATGTTCTCACCTTTGGCATATACATTGGGTTTTGCTTTGCTGGGTGCGCTTATTTTCACATTAACGCTGGTTCCCGTCATGTCGTCCATGTTGCTGAAAAAGAATGTACGCGAAAAGAACAATCGCTTTGTCCATTTCATCAATCAAAAGTGTACGGCTCTTTTTGATACTTTCTATGCCCATCGTAAACTGACTATCGGATTGGCAACTGTGGTTGCAGGAGTCGGTTTATGGCTTTTCTCCTTCCTTGGGACGGAGTTTCTTCCTCAACTCAACGAAGGTTCGATCTACATCCGTGCTACGCTGCCGCAAAGTATATCGCTGGATGAATCCGTAACGCTGGCAAATAAGATGAGAAAGAAACTATTGACCTTCCCCGAAGTGAGGCAGGTATTGTCTCAAACCGGACGTCCCAACGACGGAACGGATGCAACCGGATTTTATAATATTGAGTTTCATGTAGATATTTATCCGGAGAAAGACTGGGAAAGCAAGCTGACCAAACTGCAGCTTATCGACAAGATGCAGGAAGATTTATCCGTTTATCCCGGCATTGACTTTAACTTTTCGCAGCCGATTACGGATAATGTGGAAGAAGCGGCCTCCGGTGTAAAAGGCTCTATTGCGGTGAAAGTGTTCGGTAAAGACTTGTACGAATCGGAAAAACTGGCCGTTCAGATTGATAAGATATTAAATACCGTGCAGGGAATTGAGGACTTGGGAGTGATTCGCAATATCGGCCAGCCGGAACTTCGTATCGAACTGAATGAGCGTCAGTTGGCACGTTATGGAGTGGCTAAGGAGGATGTTCAGTCTATCATTGAAATGGCTATTGGCGGGAAGTCAGCTTCGCTGTTGTATGAGGACGAACGGAAATTTAATATCATGGTGAGGTATAGTGAAGAGTTCCGTCAGAATGAAGAGGAGATAGGTAAGATACTGGTTCCGGCGATGGACGGAACGATGGTACCTATTAAGGAACTGGCAGATATCACCACAATCACAGGACCATTATTGATCTTCCGTGACAACCATGCCCGTTTCTGTGCTGTCAAGTTCTCGGTGAGAGGACGGGATATGGGTACGGCAGTTGCCGAAGCGCAGAAAAAGGTAAATGCTTCCGTCCATTTACCGGCAGGATATTTTTTGAAATGGACGGGTGATTTTGAGAATCAGCAGCGTGCTTCGAAACGTCTGGCACAGGTAGTACCTATCAGCATTGCCATTATTTTCATTATTCTGTTTATTCTCTTCTCCAATGCAAGAGATGCAGGACTGGTATTGCTGAATGTACCGTTTGCTGCCGTGGGAGGTATCGCAGCCCTTCTGATAACGGGCTTCAATTTCTCTATATCGGCGGGTATCGGTTTTATCGCTTTGTTCGGTATCTGCATACAGAATGGCGTTATTATGATTTCCGATATCAAGGCAAATCTAAAACTGGGTTCGCCCTTACAGGAGGCCACTAAAGAAGGAGTCCGTTCACGTATCCGCCCTGTGATAATGACAGCGGCTATGGCAGCTATCGGTCTGTTGCCTGCGGCTATGAGTCATGGTATCGGTTCGGAATCACAGCGTCCGTTGGCGATTGTCATTATCGGCGGATTGATAGGAGCGACTTTCTTCGCCCTGTTCATCTTCCCGCTGATTGTGGAAGTAGTGTATGAACGAATGCTATATGATAAAAACGGAAAATTATTGCAAAGACGTATCTAATTCATTTTCTATTCTTTCTATGAAAGAAACGGCATAGATTAAATTTTAATTTCGTTTTCAGTAGGTAGAAGTGAGGAAGGGACAAAAGTCGGTTGAATCAGAAGATCACCCGTACTTTTGTTCCTTTTTCTATTTCCGAAGATATTTCCAGTCTGGCGTTGTAGGCAGATACTATTTTCAGCGTCAGGCTGAGGCCGATGCCCTGACCTGCATAGTCATGTGTGTTGCTGCCCCGATAGAAAGACTGGAATATATGTTCTATTTCTTCCGGAGGAATGCCGATGCCCTGATCTTTTATTTCAAGAACGAGGTGTTGATCTTTTTGGCTGAGCGTAATGTCTACTTCCTTTTCAGAATATTTGCAGGCATTATCGATGATATTCTTTAAAGCTATTTTGAGCAGATAAGGATTGGCCTTTACAGTGGCAGACTTACCTGTTTCTTCATGATGGAACCGGATTCGTTCGTTCGTTTTTATTAAGTCATTCAGCATATTCGGCAGAGACACTGCTTCCATATTGCTTTTTAAGAGCTCTTCATCCTGACGTGAAAGGAAGAGAAGATGGCGGATCAGATTGGAGATTCGCTTGCTTTCGGATGAGATTCGTTGCAGGGCTTCGATATATTCTCCGGTACTTCTTTCTTTCAGCAGACTGATTTCGCATTCTCCCTGTATGGCGGTTATGGGGTTGTTCAGTTCATGCGAAGCATGGCTGACAAAGGACTTTTCAGCTTTGAAAGCACTGTCCAGACGGTCGAGCATGCTATTCAGTGTTTTGATCATGTCTTCCAGTTCATCGTTGTTTCCGGTCGTCTTTAACCGGCGGTTCAGACTGTTGGCTCGTATCCTCTTCAGCTCCTTCAGTATATGCTGCAGGGGGATAAGAATACGGCCGGAATAGATTTTCCCGACTAAATAAATCAGGATGGAACTGAATAAAACCAGAAAGATGGAGAGAAGCAAGAGGTGTTCTTTGATTTCTGCACCGTACACATTCCGGGACATGACGAGGACGATGAAATTTCCTTCATTATCGGGATAATAAAGGGCGGCTCCCAACTGGTCTTTGTATTTAAAAGAAAAAGGGATGCTGTCTTCACCGGCTATCAGAAGTGCCTGCTGATGCTGGGTCAGATATTTGTTCAGTGTGTCACGGACTTCGGAGAGACTGTCCATATTTAAAAGAATCTCATGAGCTTCGGGCAGGAGTTCGTCATATTTGCGCTGGATAATCTGGTAACTCTGTTCGTCTATTTCGTCTTTCTCCCAGTGCTTTTGTGCGGTCAGATATGCTTTTTCACGAAGGTAGGAGGCATAGAGTTTATTGATAAACTGTGTGCTGAAAAGATAGAATACGGCAATAATGATGATAGTTGTCAGTACACTGAGCAACGTATAGAAGAGAGCTATTTTAGAACCTATTTTCATACACGGATTTATTTGATGGATGTTCAGGCATTCATGATATATCCTAATCCTACTACTGTATGAATCAGTTTCTTGTCGAAGTCACGGTCTATCTTTACCCGCAGATAATTGACGTATACGTCTACGATGTTGGTATTCGTATCAAAGTTCTTGTCCCATACGTCTTTGAGCAGCGTAATGCGCGATAAGGCTACCCCTTGGTGAGTCATGAAATATTCGAGCAGACGGTATTCTTTTACGGTGAGATCGATATCCGCATCACCTCTTTTCGCCCGTCTGGTGTTACAGTCCAATACCAGATTGTCGCAAGTCAGTTGATTGGTTACAGTCTCCTTGTTTCGTCGCAGCAGCGCCTTGATACGTGCTTCCAGTTCCTGAAAACTGAAAGGCTTGACAAGATAATCGTCTGCTCCTGCATCCAGTCCTTTTACAATGTCTTCCGTAGTGCCTAAAGCCGTCAGCATAATGACCGGTGCCTGGTAACCGAACATCTGCCGATAGAGATGGCAAAGTTCGAGCCCGTTTATTTTCGGCATGATAATATCCAGGATTACAAGGTCGAAAGGTTCTTCCTGAAGAATTCTCCAACCCGTATTTCCGTCATGACAGACTGTTACCGAATGTCCGAACTCTTTCAGTCCCCGTTCGATAAAGGAGGCGATATTGACTTCATCTTCTGCTAATAGTATTTTTGCCATAAATCTACATTGTTTAGATGCAAAGATACTTTTTCTTTGCATCTGAAGAAAGAAAAACGGCATACATTTAAGTGTTTCTCCTTTCTGAACTGTATTATATATAAACAGACGATTATACTATGAAAGTAAAACATTTAGTTGGAGCTTTTCTGTGTGTGCTGGGATGCTATGCCTGTAGTAGCCCGAAAACAGAGGTCCAGTCACCGGACGGACATATCAAGATGACATTGACGGTAGACGAAAACGGCAAACCGTTTTATAATGTGTCGGTGGATGACTTCCTCTTGATAGAAAATTCAGCCATGGGCTTTACGGCGGCTAACGGCATCATTCTGGCAGAAGGTTTTCAGGTGAAGAACACGACTTTCAGCAGTGAAGACGAAACTTGGACACAGCCGTGGGGAGAAAACAAAAAGAACCGGAATCATTATAACGAAATGGCAGTCAGCCTGACAAATGAAGATCAGGTACAACTGACACTCCGTTTCCGTGTATTTGATGATGGAATCGGTTTCCGCTATGAATACACGGTGCCGACTGTAGATTCTTTATTGATTACCGACGAACTGACTACTTTCCGTTTCCATCGTGACGGAACTTCGTGGTCGATTCCCGCCAGTGCCGAAACATATGAACTACTCTATCAACAACAACCGATTTCCGAAGTGGAAACGGCTAATACACCTTTCACATTCAAGACTGCGGATGGAGTTTACGGAAGTATCCACGAAGCCGCTTTGTATGATTTTCCGGAAATGACTCTGAAGCAAATCGGCCATTATACATTGAAAGCGGAACTTGCCCCGTGGCCTGACGGCATTAAGGCGCGTAAGGGAAATCACTTCACGACCTCATGGCGCACCATACAGATCGCACCGGAAGCTGTCGGTTTGATCAACTCTTCACTCATTCTGAATCTGAATGATCCTTGCGTACTGGAAACTACGGACTGGATTCGTCCGCTGAAATATGTAGGAGTGTGGTGGGGGATGCACCTCGGCGTAGAGACCTGGAAGATGGACGAACGTCACGGAGCTACTACTGCCAATGCAAAGAAATACATAGATTTTGCCGCGGCCAATCATATCGAAGCTGTCCTGTTCGAAGGTTGGAACGAAGGTTGGGAGAGTTGGGGCGGTATGCAGAGCTTTGATTTCACCAAGCCATACGCGGATTTCGATATTGATGAAATCGTACGTTATGCCAAAGAGAAAGGCGTTGAAATCATGGGACATCATGAGACCGGAGGGAATATTCCTAACTATGAACGTCAGATGGATCATGCCATGCAATGGTATACCGATCATAGTATCCACCTCCTGAAGACGGGATATGCAGGCGCATTTCCGGATGGATATCTGCATCATAGCCAATACGGTGTCAATCACTATCAACGGGTAGTGGAAACTGCCGCCCGTCATCAAATGACTCTGGATGCACACGAACCGATCAAAGATACCGGTATCCGTCGTACATGGCCGAATATGATGACACGCGAGGGGGCAAGAGGCATGGAATGGAATGCGTGGAGTGAAGGCAATCCTCCTTCTCATCACGTGATGTTACCGTTCACCCGCCTGCTGTCCGGTCCGATGGATTATACGCCGGGAACTTTTGATATTCTGTTCTTGAAAACGAAGGATTCTCCGCGCCGACAGAAGTGGAACGATCAGGATAAAGGCAATAGCCGTGTGAATACGACGCTGGCTAAACAACTGGCTAATTGGGTAATCCTGTATTCTCCTTTGCAGATGGCTTCGGATATGATCGAGCATTATGAAGGACATCCGGCATTCCAGTTCTTCCGTGATTTTGATCCGGATTGTGATGAATCGAAAGCACTGGCAGGTGAACCGGGAGAGTTCATTGCAGTGGTACGTAAAGCAAAAGGCAATTATTTCCTGGGAGCAGCTACCAATGAAAGTCCCCGTACTTTAGAAGTAAAACTGGACTTCCTGGAACCGGACAAGCAGTATAAAGCTGTCATCTATGCGGATGGCGAAAAGGCGGACTGGAAAACGAATCCTACCGATTATAAGATTACGGAACAGATTGTAACATCGGAAAATACGTTAAGTATACGGATGGCTCCCGGAGGCGGGCAGGCTGTTTCGTTTATAAAAAGTAATAGGTAGTAAGTAATAGGTAATAGGTAATAGGTAATAAGTAATAGGTGAGGGTAATAAGTGAGGTTGTTAAAGTAGAGAGATTGTCGGAGGATAACAAGATAAAATTAAGTTGGTTAGGTTAGACTGAAAAAACGGTGGACAGAGTTTTGATACCTGTTCACCGTTTTTGTTTTTATTGAGTATGGTTTTGAAAGGATGTGTTATCCTTTTGCTTCCTGATACATAAAGCGTTTGATTGATTTCTTCGCAGTCTTTTCAAATTCCTCGAAATGGATTTTGACTTTGCTTATCTGAGAATAATTGGGAAGCTGCTGATTTAGTTCAACACGATTGGCTTCCATAACTTTTATGATATCAGCCTGTTGCAAGCCATGGGCAAAAGCATCGTCAAAGTCCGGATAAATCAGTGCGACCAACTTGTCGTGCTGCAAAACGATCAGTGACTCGGCAACATAAGGCATATTATTCAGTTTGCTTTCTATCTCTTCCGGATAGATATTCTGTCCGCTGGAAGTCAGAAGCAGATTCTTGCTACGACCGCGAACTGTCACATATCCTTCGTCGTCGATTGTTCCTAAATCACCCGTGTGAAGCCATCCGTTGGCATCAATAATTTGTGCCGTCGCTTCCGGATTTTTTATAATATCCCAGCATCATATTCATTCCCCTGCATACGATTTCTCCGGCATGTGTTTTAGGGTCGGGCGAGTCGATGCGGACTTCCACTTCGGGTGGTTGCCTTGCCGCAGGAAGCCAGTTTCAGTGTTTCCCAACGGCTGGAGCAAATAATCGGGCCACATTCGGTCATACCGTAAGCGATGGTGTAGGGAAAAGCCTATCTTTTTGAGGAACGCTTCTACTTCGGCATTGAAAGGAGCACCACCGATAATGATTTCATCGAAGTTCCCACCGAAGATTTCCATAGCAGCCTGCCGCGCCAACGATTTGATTTTATCGTTTACAATGGGCACTTTAAGCAATAGTTTACCGATTTTGCTGTCCACTCTCGGAAGAATATCTTTTTTGATAATTTTCTCTACGATCAAAGGTACACAGGAGATCACTCTTGGCTTTATTTCTGCAAAAGACTGCGCAATAATCTTCGGAGACGGCATACGTGTCAGGAAGTAAATGTGCGCTCCGGCAGAGAAACCATATAAGAAATCGTATACCATGCCGAATACATGACCCATCGGAAGCATGGAAACGATGTGATCGCCCGCTTTCACGGGAAGCATCTCGAAACAGTATGCCACGTTCGACCAAATACTGCGGTAGGGGAGCATGACTCCTTTGGAATATCCGGTAGTGCCGGAGGTATAATTGATGATAGCCAGTTCTTCCGGACGGTCCTTCCGGTAACAGATATGTTCGGGGCGGAAATTCTTCGGATAACGCTGACCGTAAATAGCGTTCCGGTGTTCGAAGGCGTAAGTCAGTTTCTCGTTGCGCGATACTAATGCAGTGAAATCGGTGAGTGAAGCGATACCTTCCAGTAGCGGCATTGCGTCTTCATTCAGATTTTCCCATGCCTGATCGCCGACAAAGAGTAATTTGGCTTCGGAGTGATTGACGATATTATGAATATTATCCGCTTTGAACTCATGCAGAATAGGAACGATGACGGCTCCGTAAGTGATAGTGGCTAAGAAGGTGACTCCCCAATGGGCACTGTTCCGGCCGCAGACTGCTATTTTATCTCCTGGCTGGATACCGGCACTTTCCAATACAATGTGAAACTTGGCTATCTTGCGCGCTACATCCTTATATTGAAGCGTGATTCCTTTGTAGTCTGTCAATGCATCTTTATCCCAGTTTTTAATGATGCTCTGTTCAATATAATCAATGAACTGATGTTCTTGTTCCATTCGATTTTTGCACATTTGATTTAAAATTGCGCAAAAATAACATTTCATTAACGGAAACCGAAGTTTACAATTAAGTTTTACGGTTAATTAACGGGGGAGGAAAAGCTGACTAAAAAGTCGGTAGTATCTTAACTCTCCTCCTTCGGGAAGGAGGAGTCCCCGTAGGGGGAGGTGGTAGGTGAACACATAACTCTGTTGTTTACAATAGAATAGGAATAAACCTTATTTTACCTACCACCCCGGCTTTCAGCCACCTCTCCTTTCCGAAAGGAGGGGAATTGGAGATACTATTGACTTTTTAGTCAGTCCCTATAAACATCAGGATTCGCTGTTGGCTTCCTCGTCCTCTTTGGGCTTTTCGGAGATGAGCAGCAATTTATCGTTCACATGCAGTTTCAGCGTTCCGTTCGGTATCAGGAACTCATCCCCACGTTTCACAATCATTACCAGCGTGCCTTTGGGGAGATTCATATCTTTCAGCGTATCTGCCTCTTCCAGCATTTCCTGTGTGATAGTCATATCTTTGAGGTCTGTATCAATCTCTTCCGGAAGTTCCACTCCGAAATCATTCCCCGTCTTTTCCAGCGGTTTGGACAGATGTAACAGGCGGGCAACGAAAGAAACCGTTGTTCCCTGCACTACCAGTGAAACGATTGTGATGAAGAATACGACATTAAAGATAATATTCGATCCTTCGACTCCTGCAACCACCGGATAAGTGGCGAAGATAATGGGAACTGCTCCACGCAATCCTACCCAGGAGACGAACAGCCGCGATTTCATTGTAATCTTCCGGAACGGAAGCAAACAGAGGAACACACTTAACGGGCGACCGATCACAATCATGAAGACACCGATCAATAGTGCTACTGCTGCAACTTCCAGCATTTCATGAGGATTAACGAGAAGTCCGAGGCAGAGGAACATGATGATCTGGAACAACCAGGTAAGTCCGTCCATGAACGTATAAATGTCTTTGCGGTGCATGATCTTGTTGTTTCCTACCATAATACCTGCGATATATACGGCAAGGTAACCATTTCCTTTCAGTAAATCAGTGATAGAGAAGGTGAAGAAAACAAACGCCAGCAACAAGATAGGATACAACGCCTGATTGTCGATGTTGAGCTTGTTCAGCATACGGATAGCCAGTTTTCCGAGCACGTATCCGGCAGCTGCGCCGACTATAAACTGAATAATGAAAGAAGCGGCGATAGCCCCGACTCCCATACCTGCCGATTGGATAAACTGTATCAGGACAATGGTGAGCATGTATGCCATCGGGTCGTTACTTCCACTTTCCAGCTCCAGCATGGGGCGGAGGTTGTGTTTCAGATTCATCTTCTGCGAACGCAGGATGGCGAACACCGAAGCCGAGTCCGTAGAGGACATGGTAGATGCCAGTAGCAATGACGTGGTGATAGGCAGATAGATATTCGTCCAGCTCATTCCGGACAGCCACCAGATAAATAATCCGGTGAAAAGAGCGGTTAGTAGAACTCCGACGGTAGAAAGCACGATACCTGGACCTAAAATGGGTTTGATTTCTCTGAATTTCGTATCCATACCTCCCGAAAACAGGATGATGCTTAAAGCAACCATACCGATGAATTGCGCATCTTTTGCGTCATGAAACTGGAGTCCGAGTCCGTCACTTCCGAACAACATTCCTACTACGAGGAACAGTAATAAGGTGGGCACTCCGAAGCGATATCCTGTTTTTCCGACAACGATGCTTACGAAAAGTAAGATAGAACCAATTAGTAGGGTGTTTTCTGCTGTAAATATCATAGGCAATATATTATTAAGTTATTAAATGTGTCGTAATAGGTCTCACCGTGCGAAGTTACACATTATTTAAAACAAATAAAGAGTCTTTTTGGATGTATTTTTGTGAAAAAAGGTAGTTAAATTGTCTAAAAAGATTAATTTTGCACTCAATTAATCTACATCATACTTATGGATTCAAACAATCTTACTCCTTTACGGAAAGGAGTGGTAGGAGTACAATTCTTGTTTGTAGCTTTCGGAGCTACGGTGCTCGTGCCGCTTTTAGTGGGGCTTGACCCTTCCACCGCCTTGTTCACAGCCGGCATTGGTACACTCATTTTTCATGCGGTTACCCGAGGGAAAGTGCCTATCTTTTTAGGAAGTAGTTTTGCGTTTATTGCCCCGATAATAAAAGCGACAGAACTTTACGGATTGCCGGGTACTTTATCCGGAATGGTGGGTGTCGCATTGGTTTATTTTGTAATGAGCGCGTTGGTCAAATGGCAAGGGGTGAGGGTGATTGAACGTCTGTTTCCTCCGGTGGTTATTGGGCCGGTTATTATTCTGATCGGTTTGTCACTCGCGGGGACAGGAGTAAATATGGCGAAGGAGAACTGGGTGCTGGCCTTGTTGTCGCTGGTTACGGCAGTCGTTGTCTCGATGAAAGCGAAAGGACTTTTGAAGTTGATTCCTATCTTTTGCGGTATCATTGTCGGTTATCTGGCGGCATGGCTTTTCTATGATCTGGATTTGTCCGGTGTTAGGGATGCGGCATGGATCGGGCTGCCGCAGTTCGTGTTTCCCAAGTTCTCATGGGAGCCGATACTGTTTATGATTCCGGTAGCTATTGCTCCGGTGATAGAGCATATCGGAGATGTATACGTAGTCAATACAGTTACAGGAAAAGATTTCGTGAAAGATCCCGGTCTGCATCGTACGTTGTTGGGCGATGGGCTGGCTTGCTGCTTTGCCGGATTGGTCGGCGGTCCTCCGGTGACGACTTATTCGGAGGTGACGGGTGCGATGTCATTAACGAAAATCACCAATCCGCAAGTCATCCGGATTGCTGCCATATCCGCTATTTTATTCTCCGTTGTCGGTAAAATCAGTGCGTTGCTGAAATCCATTCCAAGTGCGGTATTGGGGGGAATTATGCTTTTGCTGTTCGGAACCATCGCTTGTGCCGGAATAGGTAATCTGGTGAATAACTGTATTGATCTGAGCCGTACAAGAAACATCATCATTGTCTCTCTGACATTGACTGTCGGCATTGGCGGAGCTGTTCTCACGTGGGGAGACTTTTCATTATCCGGCATCGGACTGGCCGCTTTGGTCGGAGTACTTCTTAATTTGATATTACCGAAGGACGATTGACTCTGTTCTTGAAATGGTCAGGACTGTGTCAAGGTTAATAGTAACTAAACTAGGACCGACTTTTAATCAGCCCCAGTTTAGTTACTATTGACACCCCTCCTTTTTTATATTTAATAGTTAAGGCTTAGCATGTATATACGTCTTGTGTTTATGACAAGAACTTCATAATATCTTCGTCTGCGGTACTGATGCCACCGATTCCGAATTGTTCGATCAATACGTTTTTTACGTTTGGTGAAAGGAAGGCCGGAAGAGTAGGTCCCAGATGAATATTCTTCACTCCCAGTGCCAGCAATGCCAGCAATACGATCACCGCTTTCTGTTCGTACCATGCGATGTTATATACGATAGGAAGTTTGTTGACGTCGTCCAATCCGAATACTTCTTTCAGTTTCAGTGCGATGACAGCCAGTGAGTAACTGTCGTTACATTGCCCTGCATCCAATACGCGGGGAATGCCGTTAATGTCCCCTAAAGCCAGTTTGTTGTATCTGTATTTAGCGCAACCGGCAGTCAGTATGACTGTATCTTTCGGAAGTTTCTCGGCAAATTCGGTATAATATTCACGACTTTTCATACGTCCGTCACATCCTGCCATAACGAAGAACTTACGGATCGCTCCGCTTTTCACGGCTTCTACTACCTTATCCGCCAAAGCCACTACCTGTGCATGGGCAAAACCTCCGATCAACGTTCCGCTTTCGATGGCCGTCGGCGGTTGACATTGCTTGGCATGTGCAATCAGTGCGGAGAAATCTTTCGGTTTTCCGTCTTTGCGTTCGGGGATGTAGTGTGCTCCCTCCAGTCCGCAGGCTCCGGTGATGTAGATACGGTCTTTGTAAGAAGCGTTGGCACGCGGAGGAACGATGCAGTTACTGGTAAACAGGATCGGTCCGTTGAAACTTTCAAACTCTTCTTTCTGTTTCCACCAGGCATTTCCGTAGTTTCCTGCCAGATGCTTGTATTTTTTCAGTTGGGGGTAATAATGTGCGGGGAGCATTTCACTGTGAGTGTAAATGTCTATACCTGTTCCTTCGGTCTGTTCCAGCAATTCTTCGAGGTCTTTCAGATCATGGCCGCTGATAAGGATACCGGGATTATTGCGGACACCTAGATTCACTTCCGATATTTCCGGATTTCCGTAGCTGTTTGTATTGGCGGCATCCAGTTGTGCCATGGCGGAAACTCCGTGCTTGCCTGTTGCCAAAGTAAGCTGAACCAATTCTTCCATCGTAATATCATTGCGGGTGAGCTCGGCCAGTGCACTTTGCATAAAGGCGAAGATTTCCGGCGACTGGTATCCAAGGTTATGCGCATGCTCAACGTAAGCCGCCATACCTTTCAGTCCGTAGTGTACCAGTTCTTTCAGCGAACGGATATCTTCGTCGGGTGTGCGAAGTACTCCTACTGTCCTGGCTTTCTCTTCAAACTCATCTTCATTCCCATCCCAAAGACATTCGTCGGGAGCATTTGCAATGGTTACTTTGCTGGCGAGTTCGTTTTTCAGTTGTAGTCCTTCTTTTATTTTTCTGATGATGGCCGCTTTGTCAAAATTGGCGTTAGTGATGGTGATGAACAGGGCATCGTAGATAAATTTGTCTGCTTCTTCAGAAGGATGTCCTTCCCGGCGCAGATGTTCGTTGTACACGGCGATTCCTCGTACTACAAAGAGCAGCAGGTCTTGCAGGTTAGCCACTTCGGATGTTTTTCCGCATACTCCTTTTAAGGTACAGCCTGTACCCATTGCGGTCTCTTGACATTGATAACAGAACATACTCATAACTTTTACGTTTTAATTAGTCTTATTGATTATGAACGCAAAAGTAGGGGGAAAGTTTGAGGTAAGTTTGTAACCAATGTTACATTGGGCGAAAAAAAAATGGATGCTATGAGCTAAATTAAATTAGCTATAATCATATTCCGATTAGCTATAATGAAAAAAAGATTAGCTATAATGAAACCGGAGTGAACTCTTGGTCATTGAATCAGCCGGATCAGCCATTCTTTCTGTAAGATAGTAATCTGTTTCCGGTCGGCTATGATCATACCGTCTTCCTGCATGTGCGACAGTTCACGTGCCAGAGAAGGACGGGAGACACCGAAGTAATCGCTCAGTTCCTGTTGCGAGCGGTCGAGGGTGATCTGTAGCTGTTGCTGCTGTTTGTATAACCGTAGCAGATAAGATGCTATCTTTTGCCGGATAGTCTTGAAGGACATAAAGAAAAGCTTATCCGATAGGGTACGGGCATAATTGGCGGATAGATTCATATAATTCTCCAAAAACTGCTCGTTCCTACGAAAAAGCTCCAGTACGCTGGCTTTGGGGATTTCGATTACTTCCGTCGGTTCGTTGGCGGTCACTTCTACCGGAAAGCGATTCTCTTCTCCGAATAGGAAAAGAGGGGCAAGGGCCCTTGGTGCGGCAATGTCTTCTACTTTGATGAGTCTTCCGGAATAGTCAATCATTTCACCACGGACACTTCCTTTGGTCAGTATCACGAGACGGTTGCACACATCTCCCTGTCGTGCCAGTATTTCTCCTTTTCTATAAGAACGGGTGTGGAAACTGATCTCTTCCAGATTGGCGGATAACTTCTCCGGAGTAATCCCCTGGAATAATGGGTTATTGGTGAGTGCAGGTGTCATAGGCTGGTCTGTTATTTGAATTTTAATATGAATTTCGTTTCCTTGTTGTCCGGTAACAGCGTGAGGCTTCCACCCGAAAGCCGCATGATCTGACGCGAAATACTTAGTCCGATTCCGCTGCCTCCTTCTTTGGTAGTGAAGAAAGGGATAAAAATGTGCTCCACTATTTCCGGTGGAATGACGGGACCGTTATTCTTAATCTCAATCAGCACTTCTTCCGTTTCGTTGCAATAAACCTGAATGTCGATTTGTCCGTCCGGCTGATCACCGATTGCCTGAATCGCATTTTTCAGAAGATTAATGACTACTTGCGAAATCAGATTTTCATCTGCATGCAGGATCAGGTCGGCAGGATCGATCTTTGTATGGAACGTGATGTGGTCACAAGGATTCTGATGGCGGGCAAGTTCCACCATTCGTTCGATGAATGCTTTCAAGTAAAACAATGAAGGTTCCGGAGTCGGTATCCGTGTGAATTTGCGGTAGGATTCTACGAAAGCAAGCAGCCCTTTTCCCGTGGCACTGATGGTTTGCAGTCCGTGGCTGATCTCTTCGTCTTTGTCCTCCACCATCGAGAGAAGCGTATCGCTGAGCGAAGTGATGGGAGTCACGGAGTTCATGATCTCATGAGTCAGTACTCGGGTCAGGCGAATCCATGAGTCTATCTCCTTTTCGTCCAGCTCAATATTAATATCATTCAGTGCAAGGATGCGCAGATGTTCTTTGTGTACATTGATTTCTGACACGCGAATAGACAGATTGACCGTTCCCCGTTCATTGTGAAACACCACTTGCAGCTTATCTCCGGAACAACAACTTTCTATCTTCTCCATCAGTGTAGCATCTACTTTACTCAACTGGCGGACATGGGTAAATACATTCAGTCCCAAAAGCCGGAGTGCTTCTTTATTTTTTTGATAGACCGCTCCGTTATCATTGAGCACCAGCAGTCCCGTGCTGACAAAGTCAAGAATCAGTTCGTAGTACTTTTCCTGTTGGGCAGTCTCCGCTTTTACATTATATAAAATGTGGCCCACCCGATTGAGTGCCCGATTGATCTGTTTACTCTCGGGAGTACCGGACTCTTCGGGGAAACGGAAGGCACTGTCATTATTCTCCAACGCATCGATCATGAAGAGCACCTGCTTGATGTGCAGGCGATAAAGCCGGACTTGCCAGATGATACTTAAGATCAGCAGACAGGCACTGACGCTGAACCAGACATAAGACTGATGCACGCCCAAACAGATAGTCGCCAGACAGCAAATGACCGTCAGTGATACCCTGAACCAATATTGGTTGGCTACTTGTTGTAGAATCCGGTTCATAATCCGAATTTTTTCATCTTGTTATAGAGAGTCTGTCGGGTAATTCCCAGTTGCGCAGCTACTGCCGAAAGATTTCCTGCACAAGCATCCAGCGCTTTCCGTATCATTTGTACTTCCATCTCTTCCAAGGTGGAAATATTCTTCTCGGAAGTTTCTGTCTTTCGGGAGGATAACTGGAACAATTCCGCAGGGATTTGCAACCCGTCGTTAATGATGACCACCTTTTCGATTGCGTGCTCCAATTCGCGGATATTGCCGTACCAGGGATGCGCGGTAAGCTTTTCCTTCGCTGCCGGACTGAATTTCATCAGTTCCTTATCATATTGCTTGCAGAAGCGGATGATAAATCTTTCGGCAAGAGGGACAATATCTTCTTTCCGTTCCCTCAAAGGAGGGATTTCTATATGAATGGTGTTGATACGGTAGAGTAAGTCTTCCCGAAACTCTTCCCGGTCTACCATTTCCTGCAAATTCCGGTTGGTGGCGCATATCAGACGGATGTCAATAGGAATCGGAGTGTTACTTCCCACTCGCACGATACTTCTTCGTTGGATAGCCGTCAATAGTTTGGCTTGCAGGTGATAGGGGAGGTTTCCTATTTCATCCAGAAACAATGTGCTGTGATCGGCAGCCTCAAACTTTCCTGTCCGGTCGGTATGCGCATCGGTAAAAGAGCCTTTCACATGCCCGAAGAGTTCGCTTTCAAATAAAGATTCGGTGATTGCTCCCATGTCCACAGCAATCATTTCCTGTTGCCTGCGGTTGGAAAGAGTGTGAATTTCACGGGCAAGCATTTCTTTTCCTGTTCCGTTTTCACCGGTAATCAGGATATTGGCGTCTGTGGAGGCTACCTTTTCGATCAGTGTTCGGAGTTGTTGCATGGACTTGCTTTCTCCCCAATAGAGTGCCGGAGTGTTGACCGGTTCCTTTTTGTTTCCTGTCTTACGTCCTTGCTGTGCGGATGAGGCGGCAGCCTGTAGTGTTTCTACCAGTTTCTGATTATTCCAGGGCTTGACGATAAAGTCCGAAGCACCTTCTTTGATTCCCCGGATAGCGAGATCAATATCCGCATAAGCAGTAAAAAGTACGACAGGAAGCTCCCGTCGTACTTTCTTTATTTCGTGCAGCCAGAACAATCCTTCATTGCCGGTATTGATGCCCGAAGTGAAATTCATATCTAATAGTACCACTTCCGGTGTTTCCTCTCGTATCGCAGTGGTCAGTGTGACCGGTGACGACAGTGTGACGACTTTCGAAAAGTAGTTTTTTAAAAGGATTTGTACCGCTGTCAGCACCCCTTTATTATCGTCTACAATGATGATGGTTCCTGATTTACTCATGTCCGAATTGGTTTGTACGCTACAAACTTACGAAAAAGTAATTCATAATTCAAAATTCGGATTTGAATTTATAGCCATTGGAACTTTAATCCGAATGATAAACTCAGATAATCACGGGGACGGAGGTAGCTATTTGTTACGCCACTGATCAGATAAAGATCGCATGTACTTATCTCGTAGAAGAAAGTCACGGACTTTGCCAGAAATCGGCGGTTAGGGTCAATATCATAGGTCAGCCGTTGTCCCATGAAAACATGGATACGCACCTTGCTTGAAAAACCATAGTATCCTTTCGGATAACGTTCCGGTTCGCTGACCCAGAACTGATTGCCGAATACGGTATTCAGATACAGTCCGCAGGAAAGCGGCTCGGTAGAGAATCCTTTCCCCAGGTTGATGCTCCAGGGCATATAGTTCTGTTTCAGTGTCATGGTCACTTTTGCCTTCTTGGACGAATACTTCGGGATAAATCCGAGCAACAGGTCAGTTTCCCACTGATTTCGTTTTCCGTAATCCCATCCGGTGCCGAAGGAGAGTAATCCCATATTTCCGGCATATTGTATTTTAGAGTGGGTCGGAATGATGCGTTCCCAGTTTTTGCGGAAGCGATGTACACGTCTGTCGTAGCCGGTGCGAAGAACCGGTTCGGCAATATAAGGAAGTACTGTGTCTGCTTTGACTATTGTGAATGCAGAATCACCCTCATGAAAGGCTATGATAGAATCTGCCTTAATTGCCAGTTTCAGCGAGTCGGGTTTATAGTTCCTGATAATTGTATCTGGCTTGCAAGTAGCCGAAAGCAGGCTGGGGAAGAGTAGAAGCATAGTCAGTACTCCTGCGCGGATCATATATTTAGTATTCAACCAGTTCATATTCGTATTTTTCCGGGGTTATAGTAAATACCAGATAACTGCGACTTTTCATGCAGTCGCTGACAATATAATGCACATCGTCATCAAAAAGGATTCTGTCATCGAATCCGTGATTATGGGCGGCCGTGCAGAACTGTAGTCCCGGATATTGGGTGATGTAGTACTGGAACGGCTTCGCCACATTATCATTGAACACATCTGCAAAAGGATGTGCATGCATGCTGACTACGGTTTTTTCAAACTCATCTGCCCTGTCCGTCAGTTCCTGTTCCATAAAACCGAAATTGGGAATAGGCTCCGAATAATCATATTCCAGCGCATTGGTATTAAGGCAGACGAATTTCACATTGCCCGCAATGAATGAGAAGTTGGTAGGTCCGAAAACAGCCTGATAAGTTTCTGCTCCGGTACCCAGACAGTCATGATTCCCGATAAGGACGACATAAGGCACTTTCAGTCCGTTCATGATGTCCCGCTGCCAAAGAAACTCTTTGGTCAGCCCGAAGTCACTCATATCTCCTCCGTGAATGACGAAATCGATATCATCTCTCTTATTGACCTCTTTTACAAAGTCTTCTGTCTCATCATACCATCGCTGTGAATCGCCCATCGTGATAAAACGGATGGTTGTCTTTCCTTTGCACTTAGCTTCTATTTGTTCAATGTTATGAGCATTTACGTCTGTCTCTCCACTGATACGTACATCGTAGGGGTGGTAGTCTATCAGATCGCATCCGGCCAGAAGCAGGCAGACTAGGAGAGTGTATAAATTCTTGTTTACCATAAATAGAATAATTTATTTAATTGAAAACTTGATGCGAAGATAGAGTTTTCAGTTGAGATATGGGCGATTGCTTGGGCGAAATAAGAAAAATGGAACAATAAATAGGCATTAATGCATACTTTCCACTGAGAAAGGAAATACGATTGTCTTTGTCTAATAATTAGACGCATGTGTCTAATTATTAGACAGTAGATGATAGGACAGATAACTATAAATGATTGAGAATGAGTATTCTCACTATTGTGGCACGTTATCTGCACTGCATCATAAAAAAAACAGGAATATATTATATAATCATGAGACAAATCTATTATGTCATTCGAACTTTGCTGCGGGGGCGTAGTTCCAATGTTGTCAAGGTCATTTCTTTAGGGCTTGGGCTGACAATGAGTATTTTATTATTTGCCCGCGTGGCTTTTGAGCAGAGCTTTGATAAATGCTTTAAGGATTATGAAAACTTATATCAAGTCTTTTCCATCTTTACGATGAATGGCGAACAACTCGAACCGCAGGATCAAAATTGCGGACCGGTAGCGGGTGCAATTCTTGAAAACTTTCCCAAAGAAGTGGAGGCGGCTACCAGTTACTGCCTTTGGGTGAATGATCCTCTCTATCATGGTAGTGTCCGTTTTGAAGTCAGAAAGCTGGCGGCAGATTCCCTCTTTTTCCAGACGATGGGAATCGAGGTCTTAAGCGGAACTCCGGTGAAAGATTTAGCCCAAAAAGATGTAGTTTACCTGAGTGACCGTTTGGCACGAAAGATGTTCGACACAGAGAATCCGATAGGCAAGGTTATCTCATACAGTAAAGAGATAGAACTTACGGTAAAAGGCACCTATGCTGATATACCGGAGAATGCGACGGTAAGGCCTGAAGCGGTGATTTCTCTGCCGTCGATATGGAGCCGTAAATGGGGAAATTACTCATGGAGAGGCGGCGACAGCTGGCTGGCGTTCATCCGTTTTCGTCCCGGAGCCGATAAGTCGGTAGTGAATGCCCGGATAGACGCAATGATACAGAAGTATCGTCCTGCGGAAGATCAAAAAGTGGTTGGATATACCGCTTTTGTAAAGCCCATCCGTGATGTATACCGTGACAATAAAGATGTAAGGCGGATGCGGAACATCATGACTATTCTGGGTATTACTATTCTTTTCATCGCTTCATTGAATTATGTGTTGATTTCCGTTTCATCACTTTCCTATCGGGCGAAAGCGGTCGGTGTGCATAAATGCAATGGGGCAGGAAACATGACCATATTGAGTATGTTTCTTTGGGAAACAGCGATTATCATTCTGTTTGCCCTGATCCTGATGGGATTGATCTTATTGAATTTTCAGGATTTCTTTGAAGATACGGCAGCTGTCAAGTTAAGCGCTTTGTTCAGCTTGGATCGTATTTGGGTACCTTTATTAACGGTAGCTGTACTTTTCGTTGTGGGTGGGGTGTTGCCGGGACGACTGTTTGCAAGGATACCCGTTACTCAGGTATTCCGCCGATACACGGAAGGTAAAAAGGGCTGGAAACGACCGTTGCTGTTTATCCAGTTTGCCGGTGTAGCATTTATTTGCGGACTGATGTATGTGGTGATGATGCAATATTATTATATCTTGAATAAAGATTTGGGTTATAATCCAAAGCGTGTAGTGGTGGCCAATGCCAGCTTCGGTGAGGAAGAAAAAGGAAATTATGCCTTGAATGTTTTCCGGAATATGCCTTATGTGGAATCCGTGTCCAGTGCCACTTATCATCCTGTCTACGGATATAGTGGAACGATTATTAATGATGAAAGCGGACAGTCACTATTTTCATCCCGTTATTGCAGTGTTCCGGATGATTATCCGAAGATGATGGGGATGGTTCTGAAAGAGGGACGTATGCCCCGTGGTGACGATGAGACAGTCGTCAATGAGACTTTTGCCGAGTGGATGCATTGGGGAAACAATATACTGAATCGTACAGTTTATAATTCGGGATACGTATGTAAGGTAGTGGGCGTGATGAAAGATTATCGCATCGGAAGTTTTACCAGCCCGCAACAACCGTTGCTGCTTATGCACACCAAGAGGTTTGGTGATTGTATCCATGTCCGGTTGAAAGAACCTTTTGCCGAGAATCTTCTCAAACTGAATAAGGAGATGGAGAGTGCATTTCCTGATAAGACTATCGAATTTCGGTCGATGCAACAGATGATCAAAGAGAATTATAACTCTGTTCGTGTTTTCAGTAATGCTACGATGCTGGCGGCAATAACAATGTTTTTTGTGATGTTGATGGGATTGATAGGCTACACTACGGATGAGGTCCGCCGTCGTTCCAAGGAGATAGCCATACGCAAGGTGAATGGTTCTGAAGCAACCGGAATCTTGGAACTGCTGGTGAAAGATGTGCTTTATGTAGCCGTTGTTGCAGTTTTAATCGGAGTGGTAGCAGCATGGTACGTCAATGGTATGTGGATGGATTTGTTTGCCGAACATGTTCCGCTCAGTTGGGCTGCCTATCTTCTGATAGCAATTGCAAATCTGGCAGTCATTGTGGCATGTGTACTTTGGAAATCATGGAAGATTGCCAATGAAAACCCGGTCAATAGTATAAAGAGCGAATAAAGAAGAAATAAAAAGTATAACAACATAATAAATGAACAAGATGATACAGATTGAAAACATTAGTAAAGTATTCCGTACTACCGAAGTAGAGACAGTCGCACTAAATCACGTGAACCTTGAAGTAAAGGAAGGAGAGTTTGTTGCCATTATGGGACCTTCGGGCTGTGGCAAGTCCACCTTACTGAATATTCTTGGTTTATTGGATAACCCAACCGAAGGTTCTTACCGATTATTGGGAGAAGAAGTTGCCGGATTGAAAGAAAAGGAACGTACCGGCGTCCGCAAAGGCAAACTGGGCTTTGTATTTCAGAGTTTTAACCTGATAGACGAACTGAATGTCTTTGAGAATGTAGAACTTCCGCTGACCTATCTTGGTATCAAATCTTCCGAACGCCGCCGCATGGTAGAAGACATCCTGAAAAGGATGAATATCAGCCACCGTGCCAAACACTTCCCGCAACAACTTTCCGGCGGTCAGCAACAACGTGTGGCAATTGCCCGTGCGGTAGTGACTAATCCAAAGCTTATCCTTGCCGATGAGCCTACCGGTAATCTGGACTCCAAGAATGGCGCGGAAGTAATGAACCTGCTGACAGAACTGAACAAGGAGGGAACCACCATTATCATGGTAACGCACTCACAGCACGATGCGAGTTTCGCACATCGTACCGTACATCTGTTTGACGGTAGTGTAGTGGCAAGTGTAACGGCATAAACCGGAACGACAATGAGACAAATCTATTATAGCATCCGAACCTTACTGCGCGAACGCGGCACAAATATCATCAGGATAATTTCTCTTTCGCTGGGACTTACTATTGGTATTTTACTCTTTTCGCAGATTGCGTTTGAATTGAGTTATGAACATTGTTATCCGGAACCGGAACGACTGGCTATTGCACGTTGCCTGACCACTAACCTTAGCACGGGGGAGACAATGGGAGACGACGGCAACAATTATGATTACACACTTTTTGATGTGGTTGCATCTACTTTGGCGCAGGATATGCCCGAAGAAATAGAGTTTGCCAGTTGTGTCCTCACCGGACAAGGGATGAGTATATATTACGAAGACAAATTATTATCGGACGTTAACTATATATACGCTGATACTTGTTTCTTCCAGACTTTTGGTATCCCTGTCTTAAAAGGGAACCCGAAAGATATGATCATGCCGGGAAGTGTGTTTGTGTCAGAGCATTTTGCCCGTGAAACGTTTGGAGATGCGGACCCTATCGGTAAAATTCTTAAAGCAGACAGGCAAAATGATTTTACTATTCGTGGTGTATACAAGGATATGCCGGAGAATACGGTGCTCACTCACGACTTTGTTGTCTCCATCCATCGGGATGGAGGATATCAGGGAGGATATGGCTGGAAGGGAAATGATGTCTTTTACACGTTTCTTCGCCTGCGTAATGCTGCGGATATTGACAAGGTGAATGACAACATCCAACGGGTAATCGAAAAATACACTCCTGCCCAGTATGATGACTGGAAAATGAATTTCAGTGTCATCCCATTGGTGAAGTATCATTTGATATCTTCCGATGTGCAGAAGCGTTTGATCATATATGGCTTTCTGGGATTCGCTATCTTCTTTGTGGCCATCATGAATTATATGCTGATATCTATTGCCACCCTAAGCCGTCGTGCCAAAGGAGTAGGAGTACATAAATGCAGTGGTGCCAGTTCCGGAAATATCTTCGGCATGTTTTTGGCAGAAACAGGAATCCTTGTTATCTTTTCCGTACTTCTTAGTCTTCTGCTGATAGTCAACGCACATGAAATAATCGAAGATTTGCTTTCTGTCCGTCTATCCTCACTTTTTGCGTGGGAGACACTATGGGTGCCTTTGCTTACGATTGTGATACTTTTGCTTTTGGCAGGTGGCATACCGGGACGGCTGTTTTCGCGTATACCAGTCACGCAGGTGTTCCGTCGTTACTCTGATGGTAAAACGGGTTGGAAACGTTCGTTGTTGTTTATACAGTTCACAGGTGTCTCCTTTGTTTTAGGACTGCTGCTGGTAACGCTCCTGCAATACAACCATCTGATGAGCCGCGATATGGGAATAAACGTTCCGGGACTGGTTCAGGCAGGAACCTGGTTGCCGAAAGAAACGGTAGAGCATGTCACCGATGAACTGCGTCGCCAGCCTATGGTAGAGGGAGTGGCTGTTGCCACAAGCGGAGTAATCGGACAGTACTGGACACGCGGACTGATGAGTAATGATGGTAAAAGAATCGCTACACTTAACTTTAATTATTGCAGTTATAACTATCCCGAAGTAATGGGAATAAAGATTATCGAAGGCAGCACTCTTAAGAAACAGGACGATTTATTGGTGAATGAAGAGTTGGTACGTCTGATGAAATGGACAGATGGGGCGGTAGGAAAGAAACTGAATGATATACAGGGTACGATTGTCGGTGTCTTCCGGGATGTCCGCAACTATAGCTTCTTTTCAACTCAGGCACCTATTGTCTTGATAGGATCGGAGAATGCCAATCATGTATTTGATGTCCGTTTGAAAGAGCCGTATGATGAAAATCTGAAACGTCTGAACGAGTTTGCCGATAAGACATTTCCGAATGTAGCCTTGCATTTCAGTTCTGTAGACGGTATGATAAAGGATATATACAAGAGTGTATATCGTTTCCGTAATTCAGTCTGGATCACTTCAAGCTTTATTCTGCTGATTGTAATAATGGGATTGATCGGATATGTGAATGATGAAACGCAACGTCGAAGCAAAGAAATAGCTATCCGGAAAGTGAATGGAGCCGAAGCTTCTCATATTTTGCGTCTGTTGATACGCGAGATTCTGTATGTCTCCGCATCCTCCATATTGATTGGTACCATTGTTTCCTATTTTGTCGGAAAGGCATGGCTTGACCAGTTTGCCGAACAGATTTATATGAACCCGTTATTGTTTGTGGGTACGGCAACGTTTGTCTTATTGCTGATTGTAGTTTGCGTTGTGTTAAAAGCATGGCACATCGCCAATGAGAATCCGGTGAAAAGTATAAAGAGCGAATAAGAATATTATTATCTTTTAGGCACGGATTAACGCGGCTTTTATGAGATGCATTCATTGCAGAAGTCATCTTAATCCGTGTATTCGTGCCTAAATATTTTTCATACTGATATATCTTTTAGCATAGCGTCCTTTTTGCTTTATTCCGCCACCTTATCCGCTATCGGATGTTCTTTCGATACTTTCTTTATATAAATCATCAGACTGATAACTGCCGTAATAAATGCTAAAGAGTCCGATACCGGCAGACTGATCCATATTCCCTTCAGTCCCCACCAATGCGGGAATAACAACAGGCAAGGCAGCAAATAAAGCAACTGCCGCGTCAACGAAAGGAAAATACTTATTTTTACTTTGCCTATACTTTGGAAGAAGTTACCGATTACAATCTGTGCTCCTACAAACGGGAACATAAGTACAGTCAACCGAAGACCGTCCACCGCAAGTCCGATTAACTCATCACTATCCGTGAAGACTGCCGATACTGCATGAGGGAAAAACTCGCAAATCAGAAAGCCACTGCTTGTAATCACTACACCGGAAATAATTCCCAGCTTTAGCGTCTGTTTCACCCGGTCTATCTTCTGTGCTCCGAAGTTGTAACCTACAATCGGCTGCATGCCCATCGTCAGTCCCAATACGATCATGACATAAAGCGTCAGCAACCGGTTGATGATTCCGTAAGCACCGATAGCCATGTCGCCTCCATGTTCCTGCAAACTATTATTAATCACGATAACGATGGCACAAGCACAGACATTCATCAGGAAAGGAGACATGCCGATAGCGAAAATACTCTCTACAATCCTTCCTTTCATTTTCCAGACCTTTCCCTCAAAATGCACCGTACTGTCTTTCTTGCAGAAGTGGCTCACCACCCATACCATTCCGATCAGCTGTGAGATAACCGTTGCTGTAGCCGCTCCCCGCATTCCCCATTCAAAGTGAAAGATAAAGATAGGAGCGAGGATGATATTTGCTACTACCGTTACCATAGAAGTAAGCATCGCTTTCTTCGGATATCCGGTGGCACGCATCACATTATTCAGGCCGATCATCGTGTATGTGATGGGAGTTCCCAATAAAATCACCTGCATAAAACTCCGTGCATAAGGCAGTGTGTCGGGACTGGCACCAAAGAAAGTCAGTATATCATCAAGAAAGATAAAAGACAGGATACCGAAAAAGAAAGAATTTGTGATACAGAGCATCAGCGTATGTGACAGAATCTCCGTAGCCCCTTTCATATCTTTCTGTCCCAGGCGAATAGAAGCGATGGTAGAACCACCCGCCGAAACGAGTGTACAGAAAGCAACGACCAGATTCATCAGAGGAAAGCTCACCGCCAGTCCGGCAATAGCCATCGCACCCACACCGTGACCGATGAAGATGCTGTCGATGATATTATAGATAGACGTGATTGTCATCCCGATGATAGCGGGAATGGAGTATTGCAACAGTAGCTTACCGATGCTTTCTTTTCCTAATATGTGCGGATCGTTTTTGCTCATGCGCTCGTATGGATTGTTGGATGAAAACGAATGTTACGTTTTTTTAAGTGGGGCAAAGGTACGAATTATTTGCCTGATTCGATGATTATTCGGAACTTTGCACAATTCAATACACAAGGTTTAACGTTTTAGGTAAAAAGAAAGATTACGTATGGATACAACAAAGACAATTGCGGCACTGTTCGATTTTGATGGTGTCATCATGGATACGGAAACACAGTACACTGTTTTCTGGGATGAACAGGGACGTAAATATCTGAATGAAGAAGACTTCGGCCGTCGCATCAAGGGACAGACGCTGACCCAGATTTACGAGAAATATTTCTCGGACCTCCCCGAAGCTCAACAAGAGATTACGGCCGGACTCAATATTTATGAGAAAAGCATGTCCTACGAGTACATCCCCGGTGTAGAAGCTTTTATTGCCGATCTTCGTAAACACGGAGCAAAAATAGCCGTTGTAACCAGCTCCAACGAAGAGAAGATGCAAAACGTCTATAACGCCCATCCCGAATTTAAAGGAATGGTAGACCGCATCCTGACCGGAGAAATGTTTGCCCGTTCCAAACCCGCTCCCGACTGTTTCCTGCTCGGTATGGAAATATTCGGTGCTACTCCCGAAAACTCGTACGTGTTCGAAGACTCCTTCCACGGTCTGCAAGCCGGAATGACTTCCGGTGCCACTGTTATCGGTCTTGCCACTACCAATACAAGAGAGGCCATCACCGGAAAAGCACATTATATAATAGATGACTTTTCGGAAATGACCTTTGAACACTTATTGGCCTTGCACCGTTAGTTCTTTCTTATTATCTTCTTAATTTGTCTTTTTGGCCGCCTTCTCATTAACTTGAGGAGGTGTTTGAAAGGATTTTTTCTTTTTCTTTCTCACTTATGAAAGAAATGTTATAACTTTGCCGCAATTTTTGATGGCGTTGACGCCTTATTTAATTTCTAGTTTTAATTTAAAATTTAAGAAACATGGCTGGTTATATATCAGATGACACAAGAAAGGTGACTACTCATCGCCTGGTTGAAATGAAGCAAAGAGGCGAAAGAATATCTATGCTTACTTCTTATGATTACACAATGGCACAGATCGTAGATGGTGCGGGAATGGACGTAATTTTGGTAGGCGACTCCGCTTCGAACGTGATGGCGGGTAATGTGACTACATTGCCTATTACTCTCGATCAGATGATTTATCACGCTAAATCAGTAGTACGTGGCGTAAAACGCGCTATGGTCGTAGTAGACATGCCTTTCGGTTCCTATCAAGGTAACGAAATGGAAGGTCTTGCTTCTGCCATCCGCATTATGAAGGAAAGCCATGCCGATGCTTTGAAACTGGAAGGTGGAGAAGAAATCATCGATACGGTGAAGCGTATCATCAGTGCGGGTATTCCGGTGATGGGACACTTGGGACTGATGCCTCAGTCTATTAATAAATACGGTACTTACACGGTACGTGCCAAAGATGACAACGAAGCTGAAAAGCTGATTCGTGATGCTCATCTTCTCGAAGAGGCAGGCTGCTTTGCCATCGTACTCGAAAAGATACCGGCTACTCTTGCAGAACGTGTGGCTTCCGAACTGACGATACCTATTATAGGTATTGGTGCCGGTGGTCATGTTGACGGACAAGTATTGGTCATTCAGGATATGCTTGGAATGAACAACGGATTCCGTCCGCGCTTCTTACGTCGTTATGCAGACCTGTATACGGTGATGACTGACGCCATCAGCCGTTACGTATCCGACGTGAAGAATTGCGACTTCCCTAACGAGAAGGAACAATATTAAAACAGTATATGGCAGTTAAATTGTGGACAGTTCATTTTATGCGGATATGCGTAGCTAATTTGCTGTTGTTTATCTCCTTGTATATCTTGTTTCCGGTACTTTCCGTTGAGATGGCAGACCGTCTCGGAGTACCGGTGGCACAGACAGGAGTGATCTTTCTTTTTTTCACTTTAGGAATGTTCCTTATCGGTCCGTTCCATGCTTATCTCGTAGATGCTTATAAGCGTAAGTACGTATGTATGTTCTCTTTTGCCACGATGGTGGCAGCAACGGCAGGATACGCCTTTGTGACGAACATCACGGAACTTATCTTGTTGAGCACCGTACAGGGACTGGCTTTCGGAATCGCTACCACCGCAGGAATCACACTCGCCATTGACATAACGAACGCTACACTTCGCAGTGCCGGAAATGTCAGTTTCTCCTGGATGGCACGTCTGGGGATGATTATAGGCATTGTTCTGGGTGTCTGGCTTTATCAGAGCTATTCTTTTAAAAATCTATTGTCCGTATCGGTGATTACCGGAGCAGCAGGTGTTTTGATGGTATCCGGAGTATATGTGCCTTTCCGTGCACCGATTGTGACCAGGCTTTATTCATTCGATCGCTTTTTGCTGTTGCGGGGATGGGTGCCTGCCATCAATATGATTCTGATCACCTTCGTTCCGGGGTTGTTGATTCCGCTTGTACACCGTTTCCTTAACGATTCCGTATTGGGAAGCAGTGGAATCCCTATACCGTTCTTTGTCGGTACAGGCATCGGATATCTTGCCTCCCTGTTGCTGGCGCGTCTGTTTATTCTGAAAGAAAAAACTCTGCGGCTGGTGCTCGTCGGCATCATACTGGAGATTGTAGCCATCACTCTGCTGGCCTCCGGTTTCCCGGTAGGCGTACCTTCCATACTCTTGGGTTTGGGACTGGGGTTGGTGATGCCGGAATTTCTGGTCATGTTCGTGAAACTGTCACATCATTGTCAGCGGGGTACGGCAAATACCACTCATCTGTTGGCCAGCGAAGTCGGATTCGCATCCGGAATAGCTGTTGCGTGTTACTTCGATTTGGAAGCGGATAAGATGCTCTATACAGGACAGGTGGTAGCTGTGATTGCTTTGATTTTCTTTATACTGGTTACATATCCATATTATAAGAGAAAGAAAGTGAGATAAATCGTTTCGCACTATTTCCGTGACATGATTGTCTATCATAAATAAAAAGACTGGCGTTATCCTGACGGAGATAATGCCAGTCTTTTTATTAAAGACCTGTCAACAGATTTGCTGTTAGCATAGAGTGCTTAGTTTCTGCTTACCTGTTTAACTCCCTTCACTGTCCGCAGCTTTTTGATCAGCGCTTCCAGTCGTCCGGTATCACCCACCATGACCGTAAGCGTTCCGGAGAATAGTCCGTCGTTGGAATTGATTCCGATGGACCGCAGACTGATTCCATTCTCTTTGGAAATGATGGAAGTAATATTGGTAACAATGCCGATATCATCATGACCTACTACGCGCAGCGTAATCGGATACTGCGTACCGACTGACTTGCCAGCCCAACGCGCTTTAACAATCCGGTATCCGAACCGTTCGCGCATCTGATTGGCATTCGGACAGTCTGCCCGGTGAATCTTGATACCTCCGCTCACGGTTACAAATCCGAATACATCATCCCCATAGATCGGGTTACAGCATTTGGCCAGTTTAAATTCCAGTCCTTTCAGATTCTGATCAATGACCAGTATATCCTCTTTTGAACTAGGTTCTTCCTGAGTTGCCTGCAAATTATATCCTTCGGCACTGCGATACACAATCTCATCGTGCGTGTCATTGTCCCGTCTCTGCTGTTCAAGGTATTTGTCCAGAATGTCGTTGACATCCAATGTCTCGTCAGCAATCTTCTGATAAAACTCTGTCACATTCTTAAAGCCCAGCCGCTTGATCAGGCGCATCATGGTGGCTTCGTCATACTCCATCTTCCGGTTCTTGAACTTCCGTTCCAGTGTCTCTTTGGCGAAATCGTGCTGGCGTGCTACCATCTCTTTGAGTGCCTGCCGTATCTTGGTGCGGGCTTTGGAAGTCGTCACGATGTTGAGCCAGTCCTGTTTGGGAGTCTGGGTATTCGACGTCATGATTTCTACCTGATCACCGCTGTTCAGTTTCTGTTTGAGCTGTACATTTTTGCCGTTTACTTTCGCACCGATACACTTGCATCCCAGTTTGCTATGGATGTGGAATGCGAAATCGAGCACAGTAGCTCCTTTGGCAAGTTTGAATAAGTCTCCTTTAGGCGTGAATACAAATACCTCATCCTCGTAAAGGTCCATCTTGAACTGATCCATCACTTTCAGTGAGTCGTTATCCGCATTTTCAAGCGCTTCACGTACCGAAGTCAGCCATTCGTCCAGTCCTGTTTCCCCTTTGATACCTTTGTATCTCCAGTGTGCGGCGAGTCCCCGTTCAGCGATCTCGTCCATCCGGCGGGTACGGATCTGTACTTCCACCCATCTTCCTTCCGGGCCCATCACGGTAATGTGCAACGATTCATAACCGTTGCTCTTTGGAATCGAGAGCCAGTCCCGCAGACGTTTCGGGTTCGGCTGATACATATCCGTTACGATAGAATAGACCTGCCAGCATTCCTGCTTTTCTTTGGCCGGGTCCGGTTCGGAATCCAGAATGATACGGATAGCGAACAAGTCATAGATACCTTCAAACGGAGTCTTCTGCTTCTGAATCTTATTCCAGATGGAATGGATGGATTTGGTACGTCCCTTGATGTCGAACTTCAGTCCGGCTTCCTTTACCTTCTTCTGGATAGGATCGATGAAAGAAGCGATATACTTGTCGCGGGATGCTTTCGTCTCGTTGAGCTTCTCCTTTATAAAGTAGTAGGTTTCTCGCTGCGTATATTTCAGCGACAAGTCTTCCAATTCCGATTTCAGCTTGTAAAGTCCCAGTTTGTGGGCCAGCGGAGCATATAGGTAAGCAGCTTCGTTCGCTACTTTCACCCGGTCTTCCTCGTTGCCTGTATCCTTGATTTGGCGCATGATGTTCACACGGTCTGCGATCATAATCAGGATGACACGCATATCTTCGGCAAAAGAGAGCAGGAGATTGCGGAAATTCTCCGATTCTATCGCCGGACTTTTGGAGTACAGTTCGTTTGTTTTCACCAAGCCTTTGATGATACTGCCTACATCTTCGCCATATTCGGCATTCACTTCTTCGATAGACAGGATATGTGCCTTCACTATTTCGTGAAGCATGATGCCGACCAGACACGAACCTTTCATGCCAATTTCTTCGGCTACGATAACTGCCGTTTGTAAATCTCTGATGACGGGATTCATCCCGAAGTTATTGCGTTGCAGCCCGTTACACTGGGCGGCTTTGATAAGATGTTTCTTTAATTTTTGGCAATCCCTCCAGAAAATCGTATCTCCGGCAGATTGCAACAGATGCCTGTAGAGTGAAAAAAAGCTCCTTCTTTTCCTCTGATGTAAAAAAGTCGTCCATATTCAATCTTGTTAATTCGACGTAAAATTAGTTTTTTTCCCGGTTATTCGGCAAGAAGTAAATAACATTTTGTATTTTTGGGCATCAATTAATAAAAATAGATATTATGATAACGACACAGGACAAAGAGTTGCTTGCCAAGAAAGGCATCACGGAGGCGCAGATAGCAGAACAGCTGGCTTGCTTCCAGACGGGTTTTCCTTATTTGAAACTGGACGCTGCCGCTTCCATAGAAAAAGGCATATTGGCTCCTGACGCAGAAGAAAAGAACGCATATCTGGCTGCATGGGATGCTTATAAGAATACGGATAAAATCATTGTGAAGTTTGTTCCTGCTTCGGGCGCTGCCAGTCGTATGTTCAAGAATCTGTTCGAGTTTCTGTCCGCAGAGTATGACAAACCTACTACAAAGTTTGAGCAGGCATTCTTCGACGGAATCAAGGATTTTGCTTTCTATGACGACTTGAATGTAGCTTGTCAGCGTACAGCCGGAAAAGATATTCCGGGGCTGATGGAAGAAGGTAATTACAAAGCCGTAGTAGCTGCCCTTCTCGAAACTGCCGGACTCAATTACGGAGCACTTCCGAAAGGTCTGCTCAAATTCCATAAATATCCCGAAGGTTCACGTACTCCACTGGAAGAACATCTTGCCGAAGGCGCTATGTATGCAGCCGGAAAAAGTGGTAAAGTCAACGTACACTTCACTGTCTCTACCGAACATCGCGAACTCTTCAAGAAACTGGTGGAAGAGAAAGCCGAAGCATTCGGCAAACGTTACGGAGTAGACTATTACATCACCTTCTCCGAACAGAAACCAAATACCGACACCATCGCTGCCGATATGGACAACCAGCCGTTCCGAGACAATGGTAAACTCCTGTTCCGTCCGGGTGGGCACGGTGCACTGATCGAGAACCTGAACGATCTCGACGCTGATATTATCTTCATCAAGAATATCGACAACGTAGTACCCGATAAACTGAAAGCCGACACCGTTACTTATAAAAAACTGATTGCCGGCGTACTCGTGTCCTTGCAGAAAAAGGCATTCGAATACCTCGAACTGCTCGACAGCGGAAAGTATACGCACGAGCAAATCATGGAAATTCTCCAATTCCTGCAAAAACAACTTTTCTGCAAGAATCCCGAAACGAAGAACCTCGAAGATGCCGAACTGGTGATCTACCTGAAGAACAAACTGAACCGTCCGATGCGTGTATGCGGTATGGTGAAGAATGTAGGTGAGCCGGGTGGCGGTCCGTTCCTTGCTTATAACAGTGACGGAACTATCTCACTGCAAATCCTCGAAAGCTCTCAGATCGACATGAACGATCCTGCCAAAAAGGAAATGTTCGAAAAGGGTACGCACTTCAATCCGGTAGACTTGGTTTGTGCCGTACGCGATTATAAAGGTCACAAGTTCGACTTGGTGAAATATGTAGATAAGGCGACCGGCTTCATTTCTTATAAATCAAAGAACGGAAAAGACCTGAAAGCGCTTGAACTTCCCGGCTTATGGAATGGTGCGATGAGCGACTGGAACACAGTATTCGTAGAAGTTCCTCTTACCACTTTCAATCCGGTGAAACGGTGAACGACCTGTTGCGCGAGCAGCATCAGTAGGATTTAAAACAAGATTGGGTCCAGTCTGTCATTCTTCCTCCTCCGCAGTCGTCCGAATGGCAGATACAGACAAATGTCTCTCCCAATCATTATAATTACTAATTAAGTAAAAGCAAAATCTGAGAGGCTGACTAAAAAGTCAGTACTATCTTAAATCTCCTCCTTCCCGAAGGAGGAGATTTAAGATACTGCCGACTTTTAGTCAGCCCTAGTGTAGATACAACCGACTTTTTAGTCACTACTTATAATAAAAAGAGTATTTAGGATGAATCAGATAGAAAAGATCATTGACATTGCAACATGGAACAGAAAAGAGCATTTTGAACATTTCAGCGCATTCGATGATCCCTTTTTCGGAGTGACAGTCCATGTAGACTGTACCCGTTCTTATCAGGAGGCTAAAGACAAAGGCGTCTCCTTTTCTCTTTTACTATTACATCGTATCATCACTGCCGCAAGCAAAGTCGAGGAATTCCGTTACCGCATCGAGGGCGACAAAGTAGTCTGCTATGACAGTCTTCTTCCCGAAGCGACAGTAGGGCGTGCCGATCATACTTTTTCTTTTGCCGCCTTTGAGTACGATCCCGATGAGCTCACCTTTATCCGTAAGGCGAAAACCGAAATGGAGCGGCTGCAAGCTACCACCGGACTGAACAAAGGAGGAACTTTCCATCCCAACGCCATTCACTATTCGGCTGTCCCATGGCTGGCCTTTACAGATATGAAACACCCTACGAACATGCGTTCGGGCGATAGCGTCCCCAAAATATCTACCGGAAAATACTTTCGGGAAGGAGAGAAGCTGATGCTCCCCATTTCCGTCACTTGTCATCACGGACTGATGGATGGTTATCATGTTGCCAAGTTTATTGAGACCCTTGATTTATGAAACCGTCAGGATCTGGAGACTAACAATGACGGCACTATGAGAAACAAGACCCTGAGATGGAAAACCATCGTTCTTTGTTCCATCATGTTTTGCCTGCCGAAGACTCCTTTGGCAGGGCAGGAGTCTTCTGGTTTTATCCATCGTTTGGGAATGGAAGCCCGTCCGCAATATGTATTTCCTACCAACCCCTTCCTGCAAGGAGAGAACGAACGCTGGAAACCGATTCAGACATCGTTTGCCGCCCACTTGAAATACTCGTTCAAGTTTCGTCCCAATACTTGTGCCGACCGTATTTACGGTGGAGCTTATCAGGGTATCGGCGTATCCCTTACCACCTTTGGTGATAAAAAACAGTTGGGCGATCCTTTCTCATTCTATGTGTTTCAAGGAGCACGAATTGCCCGTTTCTCTCCCCGTGTCTCGCTCAATTATGAGTGGAATTTCGGTTTGTCCGCCGGATGGAAGCCATACGACAATTATTATAATTCCTATAATGGTGCGGTCGGTTCACGGATGAATGCTTATATCAATGCCGGAGTTTACATAAACTGGGCGTTTTCCCGTTACTTCGATCTGATTGTCGGAGGCGATTTCACGCACTTCTCCAATGGTAACACTAAATTCCCGAATGCCGGAATCAATACTGCCGGAGCCAAGATCGGACTCGTCTACAATTTCAATCGTACGGAAGAAGACCTCTCGAAATCAGTCTACCAGCCTGTCATCACCCGTTTTCCCCGCCATATCAGTTATGATGTCGTGCTGTTCGGGTCATGGCGTCGAAAGGGAGTGTGGGTAGGAGAGAAGCAGATCGCATCTCCCAATGCGTATCCCGTTGCCGGATTCAATTTTGCCCCGATGTATAATCTGGGTTATAAGTTTCGCGTGGGAGCTTCACTGGACGGTGTTTATGATGGCAGTGCCAATGTATATAGGGAAGATGTAATTGTAGAATATGGGAGCAGCAGTTCTAAACGTGAGTTCCTGAAACCGGGCATTCAGCATCAGCTGGCCTTGGGACTTTCGGGACGTGCGGAATATGTGATGCCTTATTTTACCATCGGTGTCGGCATGGGAGCCAACGTGCTCAGCCGTGGCGATATGAGAGGCTTCTACCAGATTCTTGCATTGAAAATAGCCGTTACCCGGAGTTCCTTTCTTCATATCGGATACAATTTGCAGAACTTCCAGACGCCCAACTATCTGATGCTCGGACTCGGTTTCCGTTTCCACAATAAATATCCTAAGGTACGTCATTAATAAAAAGAAATATACTAATTTTGCATCACTAACATAAAACACTCAAAATAATGAAGAAAATACTGTTACTCGGTTCCGGAGAATTAGGAAAAGAGTTTGTGATCTCTGCACAGCGCAAGGGGCAACACGTCATTGCTTGTGATTCTTATGCCGGAGCACCTGCTATGCAAGTTGCCGATGAATTTGAAGTCTTCGACATGCTGGACGGTGAAGCATTGGAACGCGTTGTAGAAAAACATCATCCGGACATCATCGTTCCGGAGATAGAAGCCATCCGCACAGAGCGTCTCTATGACTTTGAAAAAGAAGGAATTCAGGTAGTGCCCAGTGCCCGTGCCGTCAACTTCACGATGAACCGTAAGGCGATCCGTGACCTTGCCGCCAAAGAACTCGGCTTGAAAACAGCCAACTATTTTTATGCCAAGACACTGGACGAATTGAAGGAAGCAGCCGCCAAAATCGGTTTCCCTTGTGTCGTCAAACCGTTGATGTCTTCTTCCGGCAAAGGACAGTCTCTCGTCAAGGGTGCCGACGAGCTTGAACATGCCTGGGAATATGGATGCAGTGGCAGCCGTGGCGATATCCGCGAACTGATCATCGAAGAATTCATCAAGTTCGACAGTGAAATCACCCTGCTCACCGTTACACAGAAAAACGGACCTACGCTGTTCTGTCCTCCTATCGGACACGTACAGAAAGGCGGTGACTACCGTGAGAGTTTCCAGCCTGCACACATCGACCCTGCACACTTGAAAGAAGCCGAAGAAATGGCGGAAAAAGTAACCCGTGCCTTGACTGGTGCCGGACTTTGGGGAGTGGAATTCTTCCTGAGCCATGAAAACGGAGTCTACTTCTCCGAGCTTTCTCCCCGTCCGCACGATACGGGCATGGTGACATTGGCAGGAACGCAGAATCTGAATGAGTTCGAACTTCACCTGCGTGCCGTACTCGGTCTGCCCATCCCCGGCATCAAGCAGGAGCGGATCGGTGCAAGTGCCGTTATCCTTTCTCCGATAGCGAGTCAGGAACGTCCTCAATATCGTGGCATGGAAGAAGTGACGAAAGAAGAAGACACTTATCTGCGCATCTTCGGCAAGCCGTTTACCCGCGTCAACCGTCGCATGGGAGTCGTACTTTGCTATGCACCGCTGAACTCCGATCTGGATGCGTTGCGTGATAAAGCGAAACGAATCGCCGAGAAAGTAGAGGTATACTAAATAAAAAGAATGAGAGTGAGTCAAAAGCAAAAGGATAGTGAATATTGCTTTTGATTCTCTCTCATCATCTCCTCTTATATAACTAATAATGAAAAACATGAAAAAGACTAAACTATTGGCAGCTACTGCTATGCTATTACTGACTTCCTGTTCACCTAAAGTGGTCACTAACATTGTAAGAACCTATCCGGATATTATTCCGGCAGATTCGGTCTATGTCATCGGTTTGGGAGAAAAAGTGCCCAATACAGCCGAGACTATCGGGCGTGTATCAGTAGTGGATCGGGGTACTTCTACGAATTGCCGTTATGATCAGGTATTACATCTTGCACAAGAGGCTACAGGAAAGATTGGTGGCAATGGACTCGCCATCACTAATCACCAGAAACCTTCTTTTGGGGGAAGTTCCTGTCATCAGATTTCCGGACTGATGCTGCGGTTGTCGGATAAAAGTGTGGATACACTGAAAACAAATCCTGTACAAGACGTAATAGATCTCGACCTGGTTATTGCTAAAGACTATGCAGAAAGCAGAAAAGCGCCTGCCAACACGTTTGAAGCGAGCTTCGGATATGGATGGGTGATCAGCAAGATTTATGATATCAACGGTAGGGCGTTAGATTCGAAAGGAGGAGTTGAATGGAAACTCGCTTACGAACATGTCTGGAACGGTGGGATGGGAATCGGACTTCAATATGCTGGTTTCAAGAAGTCATTCTCCGGTGGCGACATGATGTTCTCCTATATAGCTCCGGAGTGGGTAAGCCGTACAAAATTTGACAGATGGATCTTAAAATCAGGCGTTGGTGTCGGCGTTTTCCTTTATCATGATCCTTTCTACAATGCTGCCGGATTCGGCCTTCATGCCACATTAGGATTTGAGTACATGCTTTCATCTAATTGGGGACTCGGCTTGACTCTGAACGGGATCGGTGGAAGTATGCCCAAACAGGACTGGATGCTGCTGAAAGAAGACGAACGTTGTGGAATCACCCGCTTTAACCTGCTGGGTGGGCTGCGCTACTACTTCTGATGATAACTCCTTCTTTCTAGGAAGAATATCAACGTTAATACTGTACTTAGATTTATAAATAAAGAGAGAGGACAGAAGTCTGAACCTGCATCCTCTCTCTCACGTTTATGACATTGTTATTTCTCTGATCTTACAGACTCATCGCATTACCGCCTACAATACCCAGCACTGCCGAAGCCACCGCGATGACTACTTTCAAAATGGTATCCCAAAGGGATCTCTTGACTGCCATAACTCTACACACCTCCTTTCCGACTCTTTATATGATTGATTACTAAGTGAATCATTACCGAATGACCGATTACTCCCGATAACTTTCCTCCTTTACCTCAAAGCACGGGCACGCCTTGATCCACTCCTCCGGCTCAATCTCTCCATTACCGTTGCGATCCGGCGACAAGTCGCGATGACCGCACACCCGGCAACCGGGGAATCTCTCTTGCAACTGATGCACCAGCAGCCGGAGCGCTGCCCGCTGTTCCGGTGTCCGTGTGTCCGCCGGGCGTCCCCGGCAGTCCAGGCCGCCTTCGTAGCAAATTCCGATACTCTCCGCATTAAAACCTTTCGCATGTGCCCCGATCCGTTCCACCGGACGGGTAATAAGCGTTGTTCCATCCTTGCGGATATAGTAATGATAACCTGTCCCGTTAAATCCCCGCCGGCGGTGCATCGTATCCAAATCAAAAGCCGTCAACTCCTTGTCTGCCCGCGTTGCAGAACAGTGAATCACAATTAAATGAATCTTCCTCATAAAGCCATTAATTCTAACTATCAACCTCTCGTACATTGATTACCAACTCTCAACTCTCCACTTCTTACACTGTCGGGTCCGGAGCTTCCTCGTCGCCTCCGCCGCCTTCGTTTCCACCGCCACCGGGGGTGTTGTCCTCTCCTGATCCGTCGCCTTTCTTCTTTTTCGGGGCTTCGAGGTCGAGAAACTCGATCTTGTCACCGGCACGGGTAGACGTCAGGTTGGGGCGGACGCTGCTGGAAGGGCGGAAGTTGATCTGTATAGATTTGATATTCTTCACCGTACACTCTTCTTTCGTGGTTGCTCCCAGCGTATGGGCGGATAGGCTGAATACACCGAAGTCTCTGATATTGACCGATTTTCCGTCGAAGAGCGCCGCTCGCATTGCCTCCACATAGTTGGTCAGTACGCTTTGGATGTCGCCCAGGGAGAGGGAACTCTTGTCCTTCATGATGTAGGCGATGCCGTCAAGGTCTACACTTTGTCCCATCGTCACCAGTTGGGGGTGGTACTTCAGCACCCCGTCAATTTTTCGCGGGTCTTTACGACCCATTCTTTTAAATGGTATTGCCATGATGATAAATTAAAGATTTAGAAAAATATAAATTAATAATTACTGATTGCTGTCACTCGATCAGTGTCGGGAGAGAGAATGAGCTCTGTTTCTTTCTTTCGATGTGTCAAAGGTAGCCTATTCTTAAGCCATGAGAATACGTACTTTATCGTACTTCGTCGTACTTTCTTTCAGAATGTATTTACTTTCTTTCTGATTGATTTTATTTTACTTGTTTGCTTGTGTGCGCAAATATGTTTTAGTATATTTGAAGTACGAAAGAACTTAAAAACAACGATATGAAAACAGAAAAAGAAGAAGCGGAAGAAGAACCGTTTGTCATCCGTCCGTATTTGAAGTCGGAGCTGGCTCACAAGTACAATCCACATTTGCCATTGATTTATGCCATGCAGAAACTACGGGGATGGATCAGAAATAATAAAGAACTTTATGACGCTATGTATAGCGGTGGAGAAGGAAAAAACGATCATGCTTATAGCAGCAGACAGGTGAGGCTGATTGTGAAGTTTCTCGATGAGCCGTGAATCTGTTTTTCGATGAGTCGTGAATCTGTTTCTTGATAAGTCGTCCGTCTGTAAGGAAGAAACAAATTAGCTATTAGCATATTTCGATTAGCTATTAGCTAATTTGTTTTTGCTAATAGCTAATTTCGATATGCTAATAAGACTTATTGTTTTTTTTTCTTGTGACAATGAAGTAAAAGTCACGAATTTCCCTTTTCAAAGTCCAGTAAAGTCCAGAAAGTCCATATTAGATTTTCAGAATATACGAACCGTGACCTAACTTGCTGATTCTCCCTGCTTTAATGCCTTTATTCAATAAGTAGTAAACGGTGCTTCTTGAGAGGTTCAATTCCTCTCCCAAAGCACATGCTTCTTTGGCTGAAAAACTCTTTTTGAGTTTCGTCAGAAGTCGCGAGAGATTATCGGGCGATTGTAATGGTTTCGTATCTTCGGCAGAGCTTTTTACCGAAGTACTGACCAGTTTGCTATGTTCGAAGCAACACAGCACGATGGCGAGCGCTGCTTTGAAATGCGCGTCCGAGCAGTATACTTCGGGTGTTTCCATTCTCATGGTTCCCTTGTCGATGGCGGAGAAAATGCAGCAGATGCGTGCCGTTATCACTCCATAACGTTTCACCACCCCCAGCAGGTCATCATTACCTAACTGGTCCGTATCTTTGAGCAGTTGCGTGAATACCCGGTTGAATTCTTTTTTCTGTGTATCTGTCAGCTTTACTTCCGTAGGAGAATCTTTCAGAAACAATGCCATCTGTGCGAAGCGCATGGACAACTCGTTGAAGAGATCGTCCGCCCGCACCTTTTCCTCCGCGAATACATCCTGCCATGCTGCCGGAAGTCTGAAGGTATTGATCAGAAAGCGGTTGTACAGCCCTGTCTCCATGGTCGGGATGAATAAAATGAGGCTGGATGGAGTGCCGGTGAGAAAAGCCGACAGGGAGGGATATTCCACTTTCAGCGGATGTCGTCCGTTGATCTTGTAGGACGAACTGATCAGTTCGTGCTCGAATGCCTTGCAGAGGATATCGTCGAAGTGTCCGTAATCTTGGTTGCGGGCTGTGCTGACGCTGCTGGCTTCGGTACTGGTGAGCAAGGAAGAACAACTTTGGTTGTTGATGAGGTGAGTGATGAGCTGTGCACGGCTGATGTCGGCAGGGATCAGCGGAAATGCCAGCTTCGGCTCCTCCGGTTCGTCCGGCAGGTTGGTGGCGGCAGTATTCTTTTTGCGTATCGCCTGCAAGGAGAGGGTGTAGTCCCTGAGTGCTTTCTTGTATTCCTTTTCGATCTTCAGACTCTGCTTCTCCCAATACTCACAATAGTGCTTGTGCAGGCGTATGCCATAGCCGATGAGGTTCTTGTTGGCACCGGAGGAAGCTACGACGATACAGTAGATATTGGGCTGATAATTCCGTCGGTTGTAGCGGATGCTTACACTGGGGAGCATGCTGCTTATCGTGGTAATACATGACAACAAGAGTCCGTCCCTTTCACGCTCGTCTCTTGCGATGGAGACGCACTCCTTGAAGATGGCGGGAATGAGATCGTAAATTTCGTCAGGAAAGGTCGGAGTCTGCTCTCTGAGCTCTTCTCCGATGATTTCATCCTCCTTTTCTGCCGGATTTTCGTTTTCTGAAAATCCTATAACGGACTTTTGGACTTTACTGGAATTTGAAGGAGGATTTTCGAAGCTTTCCGTCTCTGCCGCAGTCATTACATTCTGGTAAGCTGATTTTACAGTACGTGTGATTTCGGGTTCACGGAAGTTGTCTTCTTCCAAGGTGCGAACCAATTCGGTGGTCAGTTCGTTACGGTCGATGCCGCGTTTGCAGGCAGCGCAGCTGAGCCGGAAAACGGTTCCGTTCCGGTCGCCCGTTGCGGCAGGGTAGAGGGTGAGGTAGGACTGTACGAAGGGAGCGGCGGAAATCCGGTTACCCGGCATCGCAGGCGGATGTCCGTTGGAGAAAGAGGTGGGAGTGCAGGTGGTACGGGGAGCGGAAGTGACGGGAGCGTAGGTGACGCGCGGAGTGAGTGCACCGTTCGGCAGAAAGTCGTTGACGGCCTTTGCGTCACCGTTGTAGTATGCGTCCGGGTCGTATGATCCGAAGCAGGGATGGGTGATATCCTTGCATTTCCCGTCGTTCTCTACGCCGAGAACGGTGGAAACGAGCTTTGCAGTCGCTTCATAAATGGCAGGATAATCGTTTACTCCATCGATATCTATACGAATGAACAACTTAACACCACGTCCGGAGATGCTGATAAACGCTCCCAGTACGTATTCGAGCAGGCAGGCACGTACGAAAATATCCTTTGTCTGTTCGTCCGTATGGTCGATGTCGATGCAGAGTGCGAGTGACAGGGAGGTAAGGTTGTTTTTTGCGTGTCCATTCTTGCATATGCCTGCGGGGATGACACATGCCATGCTGTCTTTGATGGTTTGCGCGTCGTGTTTGCGGTCTTTTGCCAGACAGCTGCGGTGGCCTTCCGTAGGCACTTTCCAATGTCCGTTGCGTACCATTGCGAAAAAATCTTCAAAAGTTATAGTCGTGGGAGTTTTACTCCAAGTGTTGATAAATAGTGACACTTGGTACATGTGCTTTCTCATTTGAAATATAATATATAAGTTGCCGGAAGCGGGTGGTGTAGTTATCACGGGCTTCCGGCTGCGAAGGTAGGAACTTCTCTTTTTTTACCAAATCGATTATTAGGACTGATTTCTGTTCCAATCGTCCCATTGGTCTTTCACCATCTCCTCCAGTTTTCCCAGACAGCTTTTATAGGCTATGGCATGCTTCGGAGAGCGTTCGTCGCGGATTTCGATGCAATGGAACAGCCCTTTCAGTACATCCGGACAGCGTGGCATCAGCGGTATCTGCTTGATGATCCGTTCTTCTTTGTTGCACTCTTTGATGTCTTTATCCTGTACGGATTTCCAAAGAAACTGTTGCTTGAAAATCTCTTTTGCAAGGATTTCAAGTAATTCATTTTGAGTGAATAAGATGGGGAATCCGGGTAGGTGACATTGAGATATATCATCTACTGTCAACGGATTGCCTGCTTTGTCTACCATTGTTACGTTTAACGTAAAGTTGCCGATTTTTTCGGCAAAAGCCAAAAGGTTTTTTTTACCATAATTTTTAGGATTAATAATGCAGCAAATTTCTTCTTTTTTTATCAGAAGAGTGTTTTTTGCTTCTTATTTTTTCTGCTGACATTTAACAAAGTGGCAAAATTAAGGAATTTATAATTTTCTTGCCGAAAACTTTTCCGCTTCAGGCAAATGGGGAGTGTTTAATAGGACGTACGTGCCCGGATATAAAACTAGTTGCATATGCTACTATTTTATCACTCGTTTAAGTGTTTGAATATTACCGTTGAATGGGAAAACTTGATGTTAAGTCATAGTTTTAATGATATTTTATAACTAACAGGCTTGTTTTACTATACAATCGTAATTGGAATGTTCCGATATTGGTCTGTTTGTAGTCTTTGTTGGCCTAACAAGTGTTATTGAACGACAAATAATGAAAAAGGAAGAACAACGATGCTAATTTGTTTCTACATTTGCGCGGTTGTTTATTTAACTATTTTGTTAAAAAGAAATCGGGCATGATTGAACAAAAGCTAAATTTAACTGTTTACTATAGTAGATTAAAGTAGATAAAACGCGAAACGTTCCTTGTCATGCTACTAAAATTCGATAGGTAAAGAAAGAATAATATAAATAAAGATTGCTTATGTCACAGATTATCGGACATATCTCACAGGTGATCGGCCCTGTGGTCGACGTGTACTTTGAAGGTACGGACGCAGAGTTAATGCTGCCAAGCATTCACGACGCACTGGAGATAAAGAGGCCAAACGGCAAAATACTGGTTGTAGAAGTTCAGCAACACATCGGCGAGAATACGGTTCGTACCGTGGCTATGGACAGCACTGACGGACTTCAGCGAGGCATGAAGGTGTATCCCACCGGAGGCCCGATCACAATGCCGATAGGCGAACAGATTAAAGGACGACTGATGAACGTAGTGGGCGACTCTATCGACGGTATGAAGAGTCTCGACCGTACAGGCGCATATTCCATCCACCGTGATCCCCCAAAGTTTGAAGATTTGACAACTGTGCAGGAGGTACTCTTCACGGGTATCAAAGTAATCGACCTGCTGGAGCCGTATGCCAAAGGTGGCAAGATCGGACTCTTTGGCGGTGCCGGTGTAGGAAAGACCGTACTTATTCAGGAACTGATCAATAATATTGCCAAGAAACATAACGGATTCTCCGTATTTGCCGGAGTCGGCGAGCGTACCCGTGAAGGTAACGACTTGCTGCGTGAAATGATCGAGTCGGGCGTTATCCGCTACGGCGAGGCTTTCAAGGAAAGTATGGAGAAGGGTGACTGGGACCTTTCGAAAGTAGACTATAATGAACTGGAAAAGTCGCAGGTATCCTTGATTTTCGGACAGATGAACGAGCCTCCGGGCGCACGTGCCTCTGTGGCATTGTCCGGACTGACGGTAGCGGAATCTTTCCGTGATGCCGGCAAGGAAGGTGAGAAACGCGATATCCTGTTTTTTATCGATAACATTTTCCGTTTCACGCAGGCGGGTTCGGAAGTCTCGGCTCTGCTGGGACGTATGCCTTCTGCCGTTGGTTATCAGCCGACACTTGCCACGGAAATGGGTGCGATGCAGGAACGTATCACTTCCACCCGGAAAGGTTCTATCACCTCCGTACAGGCAGTATATGTGCCTGCGGATGACTTGACGGACCCTGCTCCGGCAACAACCTTCAGCCATCTGGATGCAACGACCGTACTCGACCGTAAGATTACGGAATTGGGTATCTATCCGGCTGTCGATCCACTGGCTTCTACGTCCCGTATCCTTGACCCGCACATCGTGGGACAGGAACATTATGACGTAGCACAGCGCGTGAAACAGATTTTGCAGCGCAACAAGGAATTGCAGGACATCATCTCTATCCTTGGTATGGAGGAACTTTCGGAAGAAGACAAACTGGTCGTGAACCGTGCGCGCCGTGTGCAGCGTTTCCTTTCGCAGCCGTTTGCCGTTGCCGAACAGTTTACAGGCGTTCCGGGCGTGATGGTAGGCATCGAGGATACAATCAAAGGGTTCAGAATGATTCTCGACGGTGAGGTAGACAACCTCCCCGAACAGGCTTTCCTGAACGTGGGCACGATTGAAGAAGCGATAGAGAAAGGCAAGAAATTGCTGGAACAAGCGAAAAAGTAATCGAAACAACATTCCATGATGAAAGAATTGCATTTAAGTATCGTATCGCCCGAAAAGAGCGTATTCGACGGAGAAGTGAAGATTGTCACACTGCCGGGAACGGTAGGATCGTTTTCTATCCTGCCGGGACACGCGCCGATCGTCTCGTCATTGAAAGCGGGAACGTTGGGTTATACCACGATGGACGGCGAGGAGCATACATTGGATATTCAGGGTGGTTTTGTTGAAATGAGTGACGGGACAGCTTCGGTGTGTGTCTCGTAAGGAAGACGAGATGGATAATATACAGCAGAAAAACACAACGACATGGTGAACATTAGTAAGACTAAACGGAATTTTATCGCACTGAATACGCTGTTTGCTATACTAAGCGGAGCAGCGGGAGCAGTGATTTTACACATAGCCTTGCCGGGGCATTATTTCGGAGGATATCCGTTTATACCGGTATATTTCTATATCTTCGGTTTGTTTAGTATTTATATGTTCGATGCGTGTCGGCGGCATGCTCCGCAGAAGTTGTCGCTGCTGTATCTGGCAATGAAGATGATAAAAATGATTCTCTCGCTGATTCTGCTGCTGATTTATTGTCTGGCAGTACGCGAAGAAGCCAAGGCTTTCTTGCTGACGTTTATCTCGTTCTATCTGTTGTATCTGATATATGAAACGTGGTTCTTCTTCTCCTTTGAAGTGAACCTGAAACGGAAAAGAAAAATAAGAATAAAAATGAAACAGTTGCGTAACATAGTAGCTCCGATATTTCTGCTCTGCCTGATGTTGGTAGCCGGTCTGCCGGTCTTCGCGCAGACACAGGAAGATGTGACTCCGCAGGAGCAGAAAGAGAATACGGTCGATGTGAAGGAGATCGTGTTCGGACATATCGGCGACTCATACGAATGGCATATTACGACGTGGGGTAAAACGCACATTACTATACCATTACCTATCATTGTTTATAGTTCTACTACAGGTTGGCATACGTTCCTTTCTTCCCGTCTCGCTGAGAATGGAGGCACTTATGAAGGGCTCTCCGTCGCCCCCGAAGGAAGTAAGTACGAAGGCAAACTGGTGGAGTATAATGCAGCCGGAGAGCAGGTTCGTCCGTGGGATATTTCCATTACGAAGGTGACATTCGCTTTGTTGTTCAACAGTGTGCTGCTGCTGGTTATCGTGCTGAGTGTGGCGCAATGGTACAGGAAGCGTCCGCAGGGAGCATTGGCACCGGGTGGTTTTATCGGATTCATGGAAATGTTTATCATGATGGTGAACGATGATATCATCAAGAGTTGTGTCGGACCCAACTACCGGAAGTTTGCACCGTACCTGCTGACTGCGTTTTTCTTCATTTTCATTAATAACATCATGGGGCTGATTCCTTTCTTCCCCGGTGGTGCGAATGTGACGGGAAACATTGCCATCACTATGGTGCTTGCAATCTGTACGTTCCTTGCAGTCAACATCTTTGGAACGAAACATTACTGGAAAGATATCTTTTGGCCGGATGTGCCCTGGTGGCTGAAAGTGCCTGTACCGATGATGCCTTTCATCGAGTTCTTCGGAATCTTTACGAAACCGTTTGCCTTGATGATCCGTCTTTTCGCCAATATGCTGGCGGGACACATGGCGATGCTGGTACTGACTTGCCTGATCTTTATCTCGGCAAGCATGGGACCTGCGCTCAATGGTACACTGACGGTAGCTTCCGTACTGTTCAACATTTTTATGAATGCGCTTGAACTGTTGGTAGCTTTCATCCAGGCATATGTATTCACCATGCTTTCGGCCGTATTTATCGGACTGGCGCAGGAAGGTGCAAAAGTAAAAGCAGAATAAACGCGAAGAGAGAGCAAATAAATAAACGAGAAAATAAACCATTTTAAAACTGAAAATTATGTTACTATCAGTATTGTTACAAGCCACTGCAGCAGCAGTAGGAGTAAGTAAATTAGGTGCAGCTATCGGTGCAGGTCTTGCAGTAATCGGAGCTGGTTTGGGTATTGGTAAGATTGGTGGTTCGGCTATGGAAGCTATTGCACGCCAGCCGGAAGCCTCGGGTGACATCCGTATGAATATGATTATCGCCGCCGCTTTGATCGAAGGTGTGGCTCTGTTGGCGGTAGTAGTATGTCTGCTGGTATTCTTCCTGTAATATTAAATAGATATGTCATTACTATTACCTGATAGTGGCCTGTTGTTCTGGATGTTTGTCGCATTCGGGGTTGTGTTCGTGATATTAGCGAAATACGGTTTCCCCATCATCATCAAGATGGTGGAAGGCCGTAAAACCTATATCGACCAGTCCTTGGAGGTGGCAAGAGAAGCCAACGCCCAGTTAGCTCATTTGAAGGAAGAGGGCGAGGCGCTTGTGGCTGCTGCCAACAAGGAACAAGGACGAATCTTGAAGGAGGCAATGGAAGAACGTGACAAGATTGTTCACGAGGCCCGTAAGCAAGCAGAGATAGCCGCACAGAAAGAACTGGATGCGGTGAAACAACAAATCCAGATAGAGAAGGATGAAGCGATCCGCGACATCCGTCGCCAGGTAGCTGTGCTTTCTGTCGATATCGCCGAGAAGGTGCTCCGCAAGAACCTTCAGGACAAAGAATCCCAGATGGGAATGATCGACCGTATGCTGGATGAAGTATTAACCCCTAATAAGAACTAAGGAAGATGGAAGTCGGAGTACTCTCAATGCGATATGCCAAAGCGATGATCGAATACGCTCAGGAGAAAGGTGTGGAGGATAGACTCTACAACGAATTCTTCACATTGTCTCACAGTTTTCGTGTCCAGCCGGGACTGCGCGAAGTGCTTGATAATCCTGTGGTGTCGGTAAAGGACAAGTTGGCGCTGATATGTACGGCTGCCGATGGTAACGGTGAATCCAGCAGAGAGTTTGTCCGTTTCATCACGCTGGTTCTGCGAAACAGGCGCGAAGGCTATTTGCAGTTCATCAGCCTGATGTATCTCGATCTTTACCGGAAACTGAAACACATCGGAGTAGGCAAACTGATTACGGCAGTCCCGGTGGACAAGGAGACAGAAAACCGGATCCGTTCCGCAGCAGCACATATTCTGCATGCCCAAATGGAACTGGATACTGTGATCGATCCCTCGATAGAGGGGGGCTTCATCTTCGATATCAATGATTATCGGCTCGATGCAAGCATTGCCACGCAGTTGAAACGAGTGAAACAACAGTTTATTGATAAGAATAGGAGAATTGTATAATGTCTGAAAATATAAGAGTAAGCGAAGTATCCGATATATTGCGCAAGCAGCTCGAAGGTATCAATACCAACGTGCAGCTCGACGAGATCGGTACGGTGCTCCAGGTAAGCGACGGAGTGGTACGTATCTACGGATTGCGGAACGCCGAAGCCAACGAATTGCTGGAGTTTGACAACGGCATCAAAGCCATTGTGATGAACCTCGAAGAGGACAACGTAGGTGCCGTTCTGCTGGGACCTACCGACAGAATCAAGGAAGGCTTTATAGTGAAACGTACCAAGCGTATCGCCTCAATCCGTGTAGGTGAAAGCATGCTGGGACGTGTCATCGACCCGCTGGGCGAACCGCTCGACGGAAAAGGGCTGATCGGTGGAGAACTGTATGAAATGCCGTTGGAACGCAAAGCGCCGGGAGTTATCTACCGCCAGCCGGTAAACCAACCGTTACAGACGGGCTTGAAAGCTGTAGACGCTATGATTCCTATCGGACGCGGACAGCGTGAGCTGATTATCGGCGACCGTCAGACAGGAAAAACTTCCATTGCGATTGATACGATTATCAATCAGCGCAATAACTTTCTGGCAGGTGACCCGGTGTACTGTATTTATGTAGCTATCGGTCAGAAAGGTTCTACCGTGGCTTCTATCGTAAATACGCTCCGTGAGTATGGAGCGATGGATTACACGATTGTCGTTGCCGCTACGGCAGGTGATCCGGCAGCGTTGCAGTATTATGCACCGTTTGCAGGAGCTGCCATCGGTGAATATTTCCGTGATACCGGCCGTCATGCGCTGGTGGTTTATGATGACCTTTCCAAGCAGGCAGTTGCTTATCGGGAAGTATCGTTGATTCTTCGTCGTCCGTCCGGACGTGAGGCATATCCGGGTGATATCTTCTACCTGCACTCACGTCTGTTGGAACGTGCGGCAAAGATCATCAAGGAAGAAGAAGTGGCACGCGAAATGAACGACCTTCCGGAGAGCCTGAAAGGTATCGTGAAAGGTGGTGGTTCACTCACAGCTCTGCCTATCATTGAGACGCAGGCAGGAGACGTTTCGGCATATATCCCGACGAACGTGATTTCTATTACCGACGGACAGATATTCCTCGAAACGGACTTGTTTAATCAAGGTGTCCGTCCGGCTATCAATGTCGGTATTTCTGTATCCCGTGTAGGTGGTAACGCTCAGATTAAGGCGATGAAGAAAGTGGCCGGAACCTTGAAGATGGACCAGGCACAGTATCGTGAACTGGAAGCCTTCTCCAAGTTTAGCAGTGATATGGACCCCATTACGGCGATGACTATCGACAAGGGACGTAAGAATGCACAATTGCTGATTCAGCCTCAGTATAGTCCGATGCCGGTAGAACAACAGATTGCTATTCTGTATTGCGGCACGCACGGTCTGCTCCACGATGTTCCCTTGGAAAACGTACAGGATTTTGAACGCAGCTTCATCGAATCTCTACAACTCAATCATCAGGAAGATGTGCTGGACGTTCTGAGAACCGGTGTGATAGACGATAACGTGACCAAGGCTATCGAAGAGACTGCCGCTATGGTTGCCAAACAATATTTATAAAATGAAGACGCTGTGTCAAAAGTCAATAGTAACTGAACTGGGACTGACTTTTGACACACACTCATTCTTAATTCTTAATTTAAATAGTTATGGCTTCACTGAAAGAAGTAAAAACCAGAATAAATTCGGTAAAGAGTACCCGAAAAATCACTTCAGCAATGAAGATGGTGGCTTCTGCCAAGTTACACAAGGCACAAGGAGCCATTGAAAATATGCTGCCTTATGAAAGGAAGCTCAACAAGATTCTGACCAACTTCCTGAGTGCCGACCTTCCTGTTGAATCTCCTTACATCAAGGCGAGGGAAGTGAAGCGTGTGGCAATCGTTGCCTTTTCTTCGAATACGTCGCTCTGTGGTGCTTTTAATGCAAATGTGATTAAGATGCTGCTGCAAACAGTCGGTGAGTTTCGTACACTGGGACAGGATAATATCCTGATATTCCCGGTAGGGAAGAAGGTGGATGAAGCAGTGAAGCGCCTGGGATTCGAACCGCAGGAGACTTCACCGACGCTTTCCGACAAACCATCGTATCAGGAGGCTTCCGAACTGGCACATCGCCTGATGGAAATGTACGTATCCGGAGAAATAGACCGGGTAGAACTGATCTATCATCATTTTAAATCAATGGGCGTGCAGATTCTGCTTCGCGAAACTTATCTGCCTATTGACCTGACACGGGTCGTGGATGAGGAAGAGAAGCAAAAGGAAGAAGAAGTACAAGGAGGTGAAATAGCGAATGATTACATTATCGAACCTTCTGCAGAGGAACTGATCGCCAATCTGATCCCAACGGTATTGAGCCAGAAGCTTTTTACGGCTGCCGTGGATTCGAACGCTTCGGAACATGCGGCACGCACATTGGCGATGCAGGTGGCTACGGACAATGCGAACGAATTGATCCAGGATTTGACGAAGCAATATAATAAGAGTCGCCAGCAGGCTATTACCAACGAATTATTGGATATCGTGGGTGGTTCTATGCAGTAAATAAAGATTGCACGATAACACTATTTTGTGAATCGGTATTCCGTTTTTAAGCTTTGTCCGGCTGGTAATTAAATAATCTATATATTTGAAAATTATTTGAGAGGTGAGATTGTTTTGATGGGAACAAAACAAGCCTTGATAACTAACAAAACAAATATATAGATTATGACACAAAAGCGATTATTCGGCATTTCTGGTGCTATTGCTACGGCAGCATTGATTGGTGGGCTGTTGGCTGGATGTATGGAAAAAGATCTGTACGATCCTAATTATGGAAAAGAACCTCTTCCGGACCCTAGCGAGTATTTCGGATTTGAAACACGTGGCGACGTGAACCTCTCAGTAAACTATGATGTCCCCGGACTTGTGGCTCTACTTGAAGTGTATGATGAAGACCCGATGGAAGTAGTGGACAATGTTCCGGTAAAGAAAGAAGGGGTTGAAGCTTTATTCAAAATTTTTACGGATGGAAATGGAAAATATGAAGGGAAAATGAATATTCCGACTTCTGTAGAGACTGTTTACTTGTATACATCAAGCTGGGGAGTGCCCCGATGCGTAAAACTAGATATCAAAGATGGGATGGCTAGTTTTGATATGAGTAAAAAGGATTCTCCTACTGCCAATACTAAAGCGGTAACGCGTTCTTATGACTTTTCGAAAGGTAACGTGCCGTATCTTATCAATTCCGGTGCTAATTTGTATTCATTGTGTAAGTGGGGAGAAGGAGGAAATCTCACCTATATTTATAATAGTCAAACAGGAAAGCCAGACCCTATTAATAATGGATATGTAACACCTCAAAAACAAGTGGGTAATGAATTGATTGGAAATCTTGTAGAACGTTTAAACTCTTTTTTCAAGCCATCCGGAGGTTCTGTTGACAACGCTTATTTGTATAAGGGATCTGAAATCACTAATATTAATGTAACACAAGAGGGAACTACATTAGATTTGGTCTTTCTTGACAGGGACGCTTCATTTAATAATTCATTTGGATATTATTATTATAAAACAAGTGATGGAGTTAGTAACTCTAATATGAGGAAGTATATCGTATTTCCAAATGTTGCTTTTTCCGTATATAATGGAGCTTTATCTATTTTGAAGTGTGGAGATAAAGTACGTCTGCTCTTTTGGGGTGAGGATGGTAAACCAAGTGAGAAATTTCCGAAAGGATATACAGTAGGATGGTTTATATATGCAGATGGGTATCATCAAAATGAGAATGAAATTGACATTACAAAGCCATTAATAACTTCTAATGGGTATTCTAATGGTGGTTTCGTATCTGTAAAAGATGAAAAGAGTGGAAAAACCATTATTGGTGTGGAAGATGGAGCAAACAGAAGTTTTTGTGATCTACTATTTTATGTAGATGCTTCTCCGGAAAGTTCTATTGATAATCCGAACAGACCCAATATCCCGAGTGATGATAAACCAATAGAAAAGCCGGATGCACAGGAGAACTTAAAGGGGACTTTAGCCTTTGAAGATATTTGGCCTGACGGGGGAGATTATGACATGAACGACGTGATCGTAGAATATAATCGTGCCATATATTTCAACACAGAAAACATGATAAATAAGATTGTGGATACATTTACGCCCACACACGACGGAGCGATGTATGATAATGCATTTGCTTATCAGATAGATGGAGGACGGTTTGGTAAAGTGACTTCAGATAAGGATATAAAAGTGGAGAGCGAAACGTCTTCTATTATTGTATTCCCAAGTGTAAAACAAGCTGTTAAGGGGAAAGTGGGTACATGTACGATAACCAGAACCTTTGAAAAGGCCACTTTTAATAAGGAGAATCTGAAGATATATAATCCGTACATTATAGTAAAATATGCGGCAGGGCAACAGAACCGGACGGAAGTACATCTGCCTAAATATTCACCGACATCTTATGCTGACAAATCGCTGATAGGTTCTAGTAAGGATGTCTATTACATTGATCGTGACGGAGCTTATCCGTTTGCCATCGATATTCCGATGTTGAATTTCATTCCGGTGACGGAGACGCATAACATTGATACGGAATATCCTTATTTCAAGAATTGGGCTGATTCTTGGGGATCAAAATCTACAGATTGGTACAAGAGATATCAGTCTTCCAAGAATTAAGAAACAAAAACAATTTCGATATATAACTGTGACACGACTTTGTGTTCTGATTTGATCCGGTCCCGGTGTACTTCAAGCGAGAAGATACCGGGACCTTTTTTGTTTATTTGTATACAAATATTTCGGGAGTAAAGAAATGATGATGAAAATATCGGCTTGATTATTGCTTTTCCTTACATTCAATTTCGGTGGTTGGAATCTATTCAGTACCTTTACCGAAAATTAGAGGAAACATGGAAAATAATCCTGAACTACAACTAGCTTGGCAGTTCATTGAAAATACAGGCACGCATCTGTTTCTTACCGGAAAAGCCGGAACCGGAAAAACTACATTTCTAAAACGATTGAGAGAACATACCCCCAAGCGCATGGTCGTATTGGCTCCAACAGGAATCGCAGCTATCAACGCCGGAGGGGTGACGATTCATTCATTCTTTCAGTTGTCTTTTGCTCCGTTTGTGCCGGAAACGACTTTCAATTCTGCCAAGATGCACTACCGTTTCAGCAAAGAGAAACGGAATATTATCCGCAGCATGGATCTGCTTGTTATCGACGAAATCAGTATGGTACGTGCAGATTTGCTGGACGCTGTGGACGCGGCTTTACGTCGTTATCGTGACCGTGAAAAACCTTTCGGAGGTGTGCAGTTGCTGATGATCGGCGACTTGCAACAGTTGGCTCCTGTGGTAAAAGACAATGAATGGGAGCTACTGAAGAATCATTACGAGACTCCATATTTTTTTGCCAGCCGTGCACTGAAGGAAACGGTGTATATGACCATTGAACTAAAGAAAGTCTACCGTCAGAGTGATACTTTCTTTCTTTCTCTTCTGAACAAGATACGCGAAAATAAAGCAGATGATGAAGTGTTGAACGAATTGAATCGTCGTTATCAGCCCGGTTTTCGTCCACGGAAAGAAGAAGGGTATATCCGACTGACAACGCATAACTATCAGGCCCAGCAGGTGAACGACCGTGAACTGGCATCACTGTCCGGACGGGCTTATAGTTTTCGGGCGGAGATAGAGGGAAATTTTCCTGAGTACTCGTACCCTGCGGATGAAGTGCTTACAGTCAAGGAAGGAGCACAGATCATGTTCCTTAAGAATGACGTTTCATCAGAAAAACGTTACTATAACGGCATGATAGGCGAAGTGATGAGTGTTGACGAAAGAGGAATGTCCGTACGTGGAAAAGACAGTAGTGATGTCTTTCAGTTGTTGCCCGAAGAATGGGGGAATTATAAGTATGTGCTGAACGAAGAAACGAAGGAGATCACGGAAGAAATAGAAGGTGTGTTCCGGCAATATCCCATCCGTCTGGCGTGGGCTATCACGATTCATAAGAGTCAGGGTCTGACGTTTGAGCGGGCGATTATCGATGCTCGTAACTCTTTTGCTCATGGGCAGACGTATGTAGCATTGAGCCGTTGCAAGACTCTGGAAGGAATGGTGTTGGAGACTCCTTTGCGTAGGGAGGCGATAATCAGCGATAGCATTGTAGATAATTTCACAAGAGATGTGGAACAGAATAAACCGGGGAGCAAGCAGTTGAACGACATGCAAAAGGCTTATTTCTATGATCTGTTGAATGATTTATTTAATTTCTATTCGCTTGAGCAGGCTTATAAGCGGTTGCTCCGGATGATGGATGAAGAGCTTTATAAACTTTATCCGAAGTTGCTTGCCGAGTATAAAGAACTGGCTCCGCATCTCAAAGAGAAGGTGGTGGAAGTTTCCAATCGCTTTCGTAATCAATATACGCGTCTGATTAACGAGAATGAAAATTATGCCGGAAATGAGGAGCTACAGCAAAGGATTCATTCCGGTGCTGCTTATTTTTGTGAAGCATTGCTTCCTGTCCGGGCGCTGTTTGACAAGACCAGTATGCCTCTTGATAATAAAGAGTTGCGGAAACAACTGAATGAACGTTTGCAGGCATTGGACGATGCTTTATGGATTAAAGAGTCTTTGCTGGATGCGATGCGGACGGAGAAATTTACGGTAACGGATTATCTGAAACGGAAGGCGAAAGTGATGTTGAATCTCGAAGGGGAAACTGCTTCTTCCGGTTCTTCTACCAAGGCTCCGAAGGAGAAAAAGAACGGAAAGAACGCACTCGCAGCAATTCAGGAAAGGTGAAAGTAGAAGTTCCGACGGATATTCTGCATCCGGAACTTTATCGTGTTCTGTCGGAATGGAGAACGGCAAAGACGCGCGAAGTGAATATGCCGGCTTATGTGATCATGCAGCAAAAGGCATTGATGGGTATTGTGAATCTGTTGCCGGATACACCGGCAGCTTTGGAAGCGATACCTTATTTCGGCGCAAAAGGAGTGGAGAAGTACGGACTTGAAATTTTGGGCATTGTGCGCAAATATATGAAGGAGAACAAACTGGAACGACCGGAGATCTTTACTTCTGTTTCGGGGAAAGAGGATGCAAGGGAAAGAAAGCTGGATGCACAGCATAATGAGGAGAAGGAGAAGAAGAAAGATTCAAAGCTGGTGAGTTATGAAATGTTTTGCCAGGGGATGACGATAGAAGAGATAGCCAAAGCTCGTGATTTGGTGACAGGAACGATTGCTACTCATCTGGAACATTATCTCCGTGAAGATAAAATAAAGTTGGAACAGGTAGTGACAGCGGACAAGATAAAGAAGGTCCGGACTTATCTGGAGACCCATGAATTTATGGGAGTAGTAGCTATTAAAGCTGCATTGGGAGATGATGTTTCTTACGCTGATATTCGTTTTGTGTTGGCGACGGTGGGGCGTTAGGTTATAAGTTACAGAAGAAAGAAACGAATACAGGCACGCTGATATCGATCAGAATACCATGCAAAATAGCGATAGGAATCATTTCTTTTCCCGAATATCTGCTGATGGAAGGTAATAATACATCCATTGAGTTGACTCCTGCCGCTGAAATGGGAGCAAGTTTTCCGAAATACTTCTTGATAAGCGGTGTACCTAGAAGTGCCATCATTTCGCGGAAGATATTAGTCAGCAGGGCAATGGTACCCAGCTCTGTAGCCAACTGTATTCCGATGGTCGGTTCCTTGAACTGAGTGATCAGGATGGAAGATAGCGAATAATAGGCGAATCCGCTTCCTACTGCCATACAGTCGAATACACTCCATTGACTTAGCAAAATGCTTGCCAAGGCAGAAAACAACAATGTGCCGGTAATGGTACCCAATGGAATCAGCAGCATTTTCGGGTGCAAATGTGAGATGATCGCTTTCAGGTTCTTATTGGAACCGATGCTGATTCCTACTTGCAGCATCAACGCATATAGTATATACATGGAAACAGTATGTGTGTCGAACTGGAATTTATTAAAAACTCCCATGATACAGCCTACACAGAAAAATACGATAACGATGAGACTTCCTTTCATTGTTTACCTCCTTTCTTGAAAAATAGTTGTAACACAAGCCGGGCAGCCAACAAGCTCCCTAATACGCCGGATACGGCAAGAATGATCGCCTGCCATCCAAACTTACCGAGATTATTCACAATCAGGCTATTAGAGCCAATGGATACTCCAAGGATAAAGAGTAACAGGAATATTGTAAGAGAAATTGTCTTTTCAGTCTTTTGTAAGATACTCCAGTTACGTAATCCGTATCCGATACCGATTCCCAAAAACATGGTAGATATAATAGAGAACATATTGTAATATATTTTAGTTGGTTAGGTTAAACAATTCATAAATAGCATAGATAATCCCCAAAAAGACATACATCTTATTGACAATCAGATGGAAATACTGTCTGTGAGTAACGAAATAAGTCAACAGGCAGTTAGGGGTAAGAATGAGTAAGGGGAATTTAGATGAATCCGCTGAACCAATGTACATGCACGCAACATGACGTGCAGAAATTGGGAATTTCCGCATGAAATATAAGGGCGTTATGTAATTGTAATGTTTGATTCATCTTCTGGTTCTTTAATTCGGGTGCAAAGATAAGAACTTATTGCATATTTTCAAAATAAATATGCAATAATTAGAATGGGAAAGGTAGCTGAAACAAGGAATAGAATGTAGTAAAAACTTGGTTATGTAGACCTTAACCTTTATATATTATGTGTTTATATCATTTTTATTTAGTTGCCAGTTCGATGCCTGAGTCAAATTTCTATGTTGTGTAGAGCACATACTTTCATTTGTGCAAACAATCTGATTAATAGGATTTGCCGGTTAATGTTTCCACTCCATGAGAATGTCTTTCAGCTTTCGTGGCTGGTAACCAAGTATAGTCCGGGCTTTTGCTATGCTCATTCCACTGAAACGGGGACGGGGAGTAGCTTCTTGTATTTCTTCTGTTGTGGCAGGGTGAACGAGCGAACAGTCCAGCTTCATGTAGTCTGCTACCTGAAAAGCAATTTCTGCGATGGTCAGGCATTCCTCGCCACAGATATGAAAAATTCCGTTTGCGGCATTTTCTACCAGGTGTTGTACTCCGGCTGATACGTCACCTACATAGGTGGGCGTGCGCCATTGATCTGATACGACACGGATTTCTTGTCCTGCATTCAAACGATTCATCACCAGTTGCACGATGTTTCCATGCTGTCCTGGTAGTGCTTTTCCGTAGACAATCTCTACGCGGGCAATGGCATAGTTACTACAGATTTCAGCCACTTTCTCTTCTCCTTTCCATTTGGTGAAACCGTAATAGTTGACAGGAGCGGGGAGACTTTCTTCTGTATAAAGCTGTCCGGACTTCTCGTCTATCTTTCCGTCAAAGACAAAGTCTGTAGATAAATGAATGAACCGACTTTTGTAACTTTCGCAGAGATGTGCCAATTGTTCTACTGCCGTAACATTTGTTAGCCAGGCTTCTTCGTGATGCGTTTCGCAATAATCGGGGACGGATAAGGCGGAACAGTTGATGACTACATCGGGTTGTACCTCTTTGAAAAGTTGCTTTACGGCTGCTTCATCCCGTATATCTGTGGTGATGAAATGATAGTTACCTCCATTTCTCGGAAGGATATCCGGATGAAGGGAACATCCTGTTACCTTATATTGTGCCTTGCTTGACAGGTCATTCAGTATCTGGCGTCCGGTGAATCCATTGGCACCGATAATCATTATATTCTTCATGGGCTGTTTCTATATAGTCGTTCGGTTCAGAAATATGGCTTTCTATATTTATTTTCACAAAAGTAGAAAATAATTTTAGTTACGCAAATAGATTTCGTAGTTCCCTTTTTCTTTTGCTCTTTTGCGAATTTAAGCATATCATTATCAGGTCCGATGCGCATGCCGGATGGATTGGATGAAGCACCGGGAGCTTACAAAGATATTGCGCAAGTAATCGCTAATGAGCGGGATTTAGTAAAGCCTTTGGTGGAATTGGCGCCTATGGCGGTGATCAAAGGATAAAATTAGCTGACGAGATGAGGTATGGACATAAAAAAAGGAGCAACGCCTTGCTCCAACCTTTGTTAACCTTAAATCTAATACTATGAAAAACACATTGCAAAGATACGGACTTCTGCGAACTTTGCAAATTATCCAAGAAAAATAGTATGTTTTATAACATTGATTAAGAATTTGAATTCTCGATTCTATTTTTATTAAGAGATTTCCTGATCTTATCTCTTGTTCCTAGTGAGTAGCTGCATACCATGCTGTTTCTTCTTTTTTGAGGCC
>NZ_GG774705.1:224144-270582 GCF_000162515.1 Bacteroides sp. 1_1_14
CTTGAATATATAACGTAAAAAAGAGCACTTTTTGATTTATATATTCAGAATATAATCTGAATGTATCCTTTTCAAGTGTTACTGCAAATCTACTGAAAAATAACGTAATTCTACTATATACGAAAGTCCAATAGCTCACGTATGGACATAAAAAAAGGAGCAACGCCTTGCTCCAACCTTTGTTAACCTTAAATCTAATACTATGAAAAACACATTGCAAAGATACGGACTTCTGTGAACTTTGCAAATTATCCAAGAAAAATAGTATGTTTTATAACATTGATTAAGAATTTGAATTCTCAATTCTATTTTTATTAAGAGAAAAGTCAGTTAGGCATCTTGAAATCATTCGGCAAACAACCGGTGATCTTCTTAAACAGGCGGCTGAAATATTGCGGATTCCGGAAACCGAGTTCCTGCGCTATCTGGCTGAGTGTTTTATCTGTATTTATCAACCACTCTTTAGCTATTTCGAAACGCTTGAACTGAAGATATTCTTTGTACGATTTCCCCGTTTCATATTCCAGCAAATCATTGAAATATGCGGGAGAAAGACGAAGTACTCTGACGCACTCCTCAATAGTGGGAAGATCGGAAGACTGACTTTGTATAGTATTGAAATGATCATCCAAAAGACGGTCAAACCGTTCGATAATCTTTTTGTTAGCCTCATTGCGTGTGATGAACTGGCGTTCGTAGAAGCGTTCGCAATAATCAAGCAGTAGTTCGATGTATTTGGAAATGATCTTCTGACTATAGCAGTCGATACAGCGTTGCAATTCTTCATTTATTTTATCCAGAAGTTCCAGTATGACCTGCTTTTCACGTAATGAAACATGCAGTGCTTCTTCGGGACGATAAGAGAAGAAAGTATAGTCACGAATGTTCGCTCCAAGCACAGTGCCGCAGATCAAGTCGGGATGAAACGCCAGTATCCATCCTTTGGAAGGACGTGTGTTGTCACTATCCTTCATACTGATTGACTCGCCGGGAGTCAGACAGAGAAGTGTCCCGTCCGAGAAGTCGTAGTACTGATGTCCGTATCTGTAGGCTTCACATTTGCATTCGCTCAACAGAATCGTGTAAAATCCGAATTTGAAATCCGTATGGGAGGATAAATCGGCTTTTGAAAGGTCGATGACACTGACCAGAGGGTGCAGCGTCTTACTCCCCATGCAGCAATTACATTGATGCACACTTCCTATCTTAAGTACTTTATCTCCCATGACGTAACTAATATCCTGATTAGTGGAGCTGTTTTTAGTTCTGTTGCTTATATTCGTTTGGCGTACATCCGACATTCTTCTTGAACAACCGACTGAAATGCTGCGGATACTGGAACCCCAGTTCATACGCAATCTGGCTGACCGTCTGGCTGCCTTCTAATATCCGTTCTTTGGCAAGTTCTATGATCCGGTGCTGGATATATTCCTGTGCCGTTTTTCCTGTTTCTTTCTTGATCAGGTCTCCGAAGTAATTGGAAGAAAGGCAGACCTTGTCCGCAAAGTATTTTACAGAAGGAAGTCCTTCGGTAAGTGCAGTCTGATTCTGAAAATATTCGTCCAATAACTGTTCGAACTTCACGATGATATCTTTATTTGCCTGATTACGGGTGATGAATTGCCGTTCATAGAAGCGCATGCAATAGTCGAGCAATAGTTCTATATTGCGGACAATGAGCTGCTTGCTGTGTTTGTCGATGGCATGTTCCAGTTCGATTTGTATTTTGTGGATACAGTCGGTCACGATTTCCCTTTCCTGTTCGGAGAGATGCAGTGCTTCATTCACTTCGTAAGAGAAGAAACTATAGTGTTTGATGTTCTGCCCTAAAGAAGTTCCCCGGATTAAATCGGGATGAAATAAAAGACCGATAGATTTTGTACGAACAGGTGTCTGCTTGCGGTTATCTATCCCGATAACCTGTCCCGGAGCCATGCAGACAACGGTTCCTTCCTGATAGTCATAATACTTCCGTCCATATCTGAGATCGCCACATTTTGCGTCTTTCAGAAACAGAGAGTAGAATCCGATATTCATACGATAGTAGTCTACCGTCTTTGTCGCTTTCGAGAAGTCGATCACGTTTACCAGCGGGTGCAAGGTCTCTAGTCCGAACAGTTGGTCATACTGGTCAATGCTTTCAATTTTTGTTATTTCTTCCATACGGCTTACAGTTTTGATCTGTCACAAAGATAAAGCTTTTAAATGTATCTTTCTCATTCCGGATTTGCAAAACAGTAATTTGGGTATAAGATTCAGTAATTTGTATACAATGTCGGCGGGCAGTAGGAGGCAAACTCACTTTTTCCAGCTAAATATCAGCGTGTCGGAAACAAAAAAACGGGATAATCAAGGGATGTGAATAGTAGAATTAATATATTTGTTCCTGCGAATTTAAAAAGACTTGTTTTATGAAAGCATTATTCATTGGAGGAACCGGTACGATTAGTACCGATGTAGTAGAATTGGCTCAACAGAGAGGGTGGGAGATAACACTGCTTAACCGGGGCTCAAAAAAACTGCCGGAAGGTGTGGGCAGTATCACTGCCGACATTCACGATGAGGAAGCTGTGGCGAAAGCTATTGCAGATGAAAGTTATGATGTTGTAGCTCAGTTCATCGCTTACACGGCAGAAGATGTAGAACGTGATATCCGTCTGTTCCGTAATAAGACGAAACAATATATTTTTATCAGCAGTGCATCCGCCTACCAAAAACCGTTGGCTGATTACCGTATTACGGAAAGTACCCCTTTAGTGAATCCTTACTGGCAATATTCACGGCATAAGATTGCCGCCGAAGAAGTGTTGATGACAGCATACCGTACCAGCGGTTTCCCGATTACGATTGTCCGTCCCAGCCATACGTATAATGGAACGAAACCTCCTGTAAGCCTGCATGGAAATAAGGGGAACTGGCAGATACTTAAACGTATCCTTGACGGGAAACCGGTTATTATCCCCGGTGACGGAAGTTCCTTGTGGACACTGACACATTCCAAAGATTTTGCCAAAGGATACGTAGGACTGATGGCTAACCCTCATGCCATCGGGAATGCCTTCCATATCACCACAGATGAGAGTATGACTTGGAATCAGATTTATCAAACCATTGCCGATGCGCTGGGGAAACCTCTGAACGCACTCCATGTGGCTTCCGATTTTCTTGCGAGACATAGCGGGAACTATGACTTTCGGGGCGAACTGCTGGGGGACAAAGCCGCAACGGTAGTCTTTGATAATTCGAAAATAAAACGCCTTGTGCCGGACTTTATCTGTACAACTTCGATGGCGGACGGTTTAAGACAGTCAGTGCAATATATGCTTTCGCACCCCGAAACACAGACTCCTGATCCGGAGTTCGATTCATGGTGCGACCGTGTAGCCGACGCGATGGCTGCGGCAGACAGAGCTTTTGAAGCAGAATAAACGTTAGTTGAATAAGTGACTCATCTTGTTATTGATGATTGAAATATCCTATTAGCATATCCTGATTAGCTATTAGCTAATCGGATTATGCTAATAGCTAATCAGGATATGCTAATAGCCGAAACAAGTCGATCATAATGAGTAGCGTAGTTAATAAAGACCGTTCCGTCCCTGCTGAACCTCTATCCGGATACCGAAATTACCATTGGAGGACTTCAGTTCGAATGCTCCCCGGAAATTATTCTTCTCCCAAGGCATGGCACTACGGTTGGGCACTTTCCATCCGTCTTTGTCATAGTCTCCGTATGTATTGATTTTCCATCCGTTTTTCAGTTTGAAGGTACCCATCTGCATGAACTGCGGTGAAGACGACAATCCCCAGCCATACCCATATCCGAAACCGGAGAAAGGGGAAGAAAATGCGTCGGTGAATCCCTGCGTATAGGTCGCGTCTGTATTCAGACGGAATATCTGATTATAGTCTTTACTCACATCCGGTACATCGAGACTGAATTTCGGAAGTTTGGGAGGGGCCACATTCATTAATCCCATATCGAGCAGGAAGCCACCGAATTCCTTTATATTGCTCGACGGAGCACGACGAATACTATCGGAAGGAACTTCCGACTGTGCGGATGCAAAACCGACCGATAATATCAGCGAAAGAAATAGAATCAGTTTTCTCATCTTCGTAAAGGTTGATTGATGACAAAGATAGAGATTTTTAGTCTGACTGCCTGCTTCCGTTATGTTTTCTTAGAGAAAAATCCTTTAAAAAGGAGTGTGCCGCTGTCTCGTCGGGATGGTGTCACTATCCCACTAAGATAGTGTAAGTATCCTGTGGGGATAGTGACACTATACCAGTAGGATAGTGACACTATTTTAGAGCTTAGCTTGCAATGAGTTTATAGCCAATTCCCCGCACATTGACGATACGTATTTGCTCATCCTGCGACAACTTATGCCGCAGTTTCGTGATGAACACATGCAGACTCCGGGAATTGAAGAAACTGTCATCTCCCCAAAGTTCCAGCAGAACGTCCTGCGTATTGACCACCTGATTCCGGTTCTCACAAAGCCGTTTCAGTATTTCCGACTCGCGGTGGGAGAGTTCCTGTCTCACTCCGGCATGCAGCAATGTCTGCGCGACCGGATCGAACAGATAACTTCCTATCTCAAAACGGCTGGATACTTTTGTCTCCGTGAAGCTGAACGCTTTTCCCATCAGCGCCTTGATACGTATGATCAGTTCCTGCATGCCGAAAGGCTTTTTCAGATAATCGTTTGCCCCAAGCTCGAACCCCTCCACTACATCGTTGATGGCCGAACGGGCAGTCAGAAACAGTACAGGTGTCTGCTTGTCCGTCTGCCGGATGCGGCGTACCATTTCGAAGCCGTCCATTTTGGGCATCATCACATCGGCCACCAGCACGTCCGGCCGAAGTTCAAAGAAAAGATGCAATCCTTCTTCGCCGTCGGAGGCGGTATGGATGGTAAAACCGTTTTCCTCGAGCGTATCTTTGATAATCATGGCGAGTGTCAGTTCGTCTTCCACCAACAATACTGTAATGTCGTTTTTGCTCATGTTTTTGATGTTTTAGATAGTAATGGTAAATGTACTTCCTTTGCCGGATTCACTTTTGACGGTGATGGTGCCTCCATGTTTTTCGACCATGCTTTTGACATAGAAAAGTCCTAAGCCGTATCCTTTCACGTTATGAAGATTTCCGGTCGGAACGCGATAGAATTTGTCGAATATATGTTTCTGCTTGTCAAGCGGAATACCTATTCCATGATCGGAGACGGTGATAGTCACTGTTTCCCCCGTTTGGCGGCACTGAATCATAATCTCTGCTTCTTGTTTCGAATATTTCACGGCATTGTCTATCAGGTTACTGATGATATTGCTGAAATGAGTGCGGTCGGCTACTATCGTCAGTGCTTCCGGTTCTGTTTCCAGTGTTATGTGTACGGGGATATCCGCTTTTAGCTGGTGCTGCTCTATTAAAGAAGTAATCAGTTCTTTCAGACAAATCTCTTCGGGGTGCAGTCTGAACGTCTTGCGGCTTTCCATGCTCATGGAAAGAATCTGTTCGACGAGTCCGCTCAAGCGCTGTAGCTGTTCTTGGCTGATGCGCAGATATTGGTCACGTTTGCTTTTTTCTTCCGCCTGGTTGAAATTCAGCAGCGCATCGTTGGCGGCATACGCCACGGCAATCGGGGTCTTTAACTCATGCGTGATGTTGTTCGTAAAATTGCTCTTCATTTCTTCCAGCGTCTTTTGTTTCAGCAGTGTCCGGATGAGAAACCAGAAGGAAAATCCGAGGATGAGGAAGATGACAAATGAAGTGACCAGGATGCCGGTCATTTGTTTCCATACCAGGGAGGTGATGGGTTCCATTATCAGTTGGTAGCGTTGACTGTGATGCCTGTTGAATTCGTAATCGTAGCGGATGGCTTTCGGGCTGGGGATATAGGTGCTGTCTCCTGCGATGCCCAGTGTATCTATGAATGTCTGGGATGAATCCTGAGTGGCTCCGCTGTATATATATAAGGTACGGTGAGGCACATCTATGTTGTGTGCTTTCAGTACATCGGTCAGTAGACTGTCATATTTTTGCAGGTTGATGTCGATGTAGGTGTCCACGCCGGAGTGCATACCTTGTTGGACGCTGAGTATGAGTTCTTTCATCGAGTCCTGTCTCTTTAATAATACATCGAGTCCGCTTTCGCTGGAGGCAACGGCGCTGGCATCCGGATCATTGTCATTGACGGCCAGGGTATCTACTGCTGTTTCCGTGCGTGTATGCAGGGTGTCTTTGTAGGTACTGTCTGTATAAGAGACAGTCTGGCTTGTCACCAGCGACTTGCCGTCTGCACCATATCCGGCGGAAACGGTGACCGAACCATGTTCCACATTATCCTTTTGCAGTTCGTTGACGCGAAGCACGATTTCATTAAAGTCGCTCGTACGCATGGCGTCTTTGATATTATTGTTCATTTCCTGCTTCATCGTGCGGTAAAGCCCTGTCAGCCAATATGTCTGGTAAACAAAGATGCCTGTCAGCGAGCAGATGACAAGGATAATGATATGTTTCAACGGTAGTTTCATACGGACAAAGATAGTATGAAACTGTTATTTTTCTTCTCTTTGATAAGACTAAATAACACTAAAAGGTGGAATTAACAGTCTGTTGCTTAGGTATCTATCTGTAAAAAATGAAAAAAGAATAGGTAACGACTTAGTAACGAGCTTTTTTTTTAGATAGATTTAGGCATTTATATACGACCTAACACCGCATAACAAATCGCATTCTATATTATTTTATTCTTTTGGGATATGTCTTTTAATTGCATTAAAATATTATCAACTTCTATCTAAAGCTTTAATGTTTTCTTTTATTTTTTCATGTGACAAATATACTTCTTGTGATTTATGGTAATAGTTCTATATGTTCTGCAAAGATGTTTTTTACCATCCTTGCGAAGAACATTCCACTAAATATATTGTGAATTACTTGCATATATCGTTGAATTTTAGTATGTTTAAATTGATGTTATGAATAGATATATTACCCTTTTAACTTTATCTGAAAACTTTCCCGATGAAGAAAGTTACATCAGATACTTTGAGAAGATGCGGTGGGGAGATAAAGTTATTTCTCCTTATGATAAACTTCTAAGGTCTATAAGTGTAGTAATGGAAAATACAAGTATAAGAATACTAAAAAATCTTTTGATGTCAAGACCGGAACTTCTTTGCAACACGAAGTAACCTATGGAGTCTGTTTTTATGCTATGATGTTGTGTTTGTCTCATAAACGGGGTATTTCTTCATGTCAATTGACAAAAGATTTAAAATTACGCAGAAGAGTGTGTAGAAAATGCTTTATAAAATTAGATAAAATATGGGAATGGAGAATAATCACACCTTATCAGGTGAGGCTGAAATTGATGAAGTGTTTATGGGTAGAAAAAACAAGAACAGACATAAGGACAAGAAAGTAGAGAAATGTCAGAGACGTAGTTATAAGGAAAAAGTTCCTGTATTTGGAATATTGGAAAAAAGTGGTAAAGTTATTGCTAAAGTTGTTTAATATTCATGGTGATACATTTCTTTCCGTTATAAATGAATATGTAACAAAGGGAAATGTTATTTATACCGATGGAGTAGGTTATTCAGATATTAATATTGATTACTAACAGAGAGAGATGTAGACCATAGTAAGAACTATTATGGAACAACCTATGTTAACGAGGACAGAGACGTTATTAGTACAAATGGAATAGAAAATGTATGGTTACATTTCAAGAGAATGATATTTAGGGTATACTATCATGTAAGAAAGAAATATATTGATGAATTTGTTTTCCGATTTAATCCCCGGAATAATATCGATTCTCAAAGATTTGATTTACTGTTGCGAAACATAGCTTAATTATGGGAAAAGAGGAAAATAAGGTTACTACAATAATCTTAGAATAAAAGAAGAAGAGAAAAGGAAAGCGGAAGAGCTTATGAGTACTAGCGGGAAAATTGTACTAGGTATTAGTGCTTTTCTATTTTTTCTATTTATATTGATGACATGCAAATAATTTGTTATCTTAGCGACTAATTAAAGTACCGGAGGATTTTCCTCCGGTATAACTAAAAGTTATAGTAATAAGGCTAGTGTAGAGTTGTATATAACTGCTTACTATTAACATATTATTTAATACATTATGAATACGCAATTAATAGAGTTTTTATTGGAAACATCTTTGGGGCAATTCATGTTAGCAGGCGAAGAAGGTAATCTTCCTTTGGCAAAAAAATCTGGATTGAAACTCGTTTTTCCTTTAAAATCGAATGATGATGAAAGGGATCGAAGGAGAATAAGTGAACAGGAGATACGTTTCTTGTTTGTACGTGTCATCGACAATGCAAAGGACTTTGACGGTTACTATGCGGTAGAAGTACCAACAGTTAGGAAATATCGTTTTAAGGATATTCAACCCATCGTGACTGGAGAAAACAAGATGGATGGTTATTGCTCGGCAAGTATTGACGTGTGCCTTTATAACTCAAAACTAGAACGGACCAATCTGATAGAGTTCAAGGCTCATAATGCCCCATTAAAGCACATTGAAAAAGATATTCTAAAGTTAATCAAAGAGAATGGCGATAATTATTTCGTTCATGTTTTGAAAAATATTGATAGGGGAACGCTCCCCGTCGTCATTGACAAATACAAGGACTCTATCAGAAATGTTTGGTCATCTGATAAATGTAAGAATAATTGCAGCCGCCTGACATTCTATATTTGCGTAAAATCTCACTCTTTGATATTTAAGAAATCCATTGATTTGAATCGGGATTCGGAATGTGCACAGGTAGTTCAGGAATTGGACGGGAAATTTGAGCGGCACGATGGTGATATTACGATCGGGGACTGGGAAAAAATAAAGTATGCACCCTAAGAAAGTGGATACCAATAGTCATAAAAGACTACGATGTATTGAATATTAAAGATAAACAGAGAACATTCTGATGAAGTTTATTATATGTACAACCTTAATAATCATAACCTATGGGATTTATTGGTGAAATAAATATCTATTCTGCAAAAAGAAGAAACAGAAGTACCTATTATCGTAGAACAAAAAAATAATGTGCAGGTTGGAAGTGATATTAGTCAACAGTCAGAGAAGATTTGAATATTGCTATTAACTCCAAAATAATGACTAAAGAAGTCAGAGGCCAGTTATGACATTGTCGGGATTTTGAATTCTCTAAATCTGCATAGTTAGGAATTTAGGTCTTTTTAGGAAAACGGGAAATGATCACTTGAAACCAATAGGCTGAAAAATAATAGATATGAAAATCTTCAAAATAATTCCATGTAGAGATTAAAAATGCTAATTTTGTTAAAATAGAATATTTCCAGCTTTATTAATTATTTGATTACGAAGATTAATAACTTTAAATTTATGCATATTATAGGAATACGTTTAGATGGTGGAAAAGAGAATGTGATCAAAAACCTTCAACCAGGTTGGTATCCGTTCGGTAACTTTGTTGAACCTGTTTGGAAAAATAATTATGAATGGCGTAAGCCAGGATCAATGGCTGAAAACTTATATCAGACCTGTGATCCATTGCCAAGAACCATAAGTGTAAGTTGTGTAGTCGGTGCGAACGGTTCAGGTAAATCGACACTACTTGAAATGCTATTCCGTATCATTAATAACTTCGCCAGTGAATTATTGCCTAATAGTGAGGACTATAAAGGACGTAAATTGACGTTTGCTGAAGGTCTTGATGCGCAGCTGTATTTCGAAACGGACGGAACAGTGGGTTCCATACTTAATAAAGATGACCATGTTCACTATTTTTATGGAATCAATAAAGACGGGCAACCTAACGAGGTTAGAGGTCCATTACGTAGAAGCTATAACATACTAGATAGCTTCTTCTATACCATCAGTACGAATTATAGTATTTACTCACTAAATGATGATGACTATGATTCTTTGGATATTCAAACTGGTAAAAATTCAAGTAATGAGGGTAAATGGCTTTATGGACTTTTTCACAAGAATGATGGATATCTCGCACCAATAACAATGACTCCGTATAGACAAGAAGGTGGAATTATTGATGTCACTAATGAAAAAGAATTGGCACGTCAACGCCTTATGACTCTCTTCTTACTTTTTGAATCCCAAAATAAGGCATTTATCAATGGCTACAGACCATTAGAGCTGGAATATTGTTTCAATCAGAATTATAAAAATGATACCCTAAAAATTTATAAGAACAAAGTAAGGAAAAAATTGAGTTCTTCTAATGTGGATTCTCTTATTAATTCATTTTCCAATTGTTGGAAAGATATTATAAATAAGGAATTTAAATGTGCACATAATAATAACCCCATTGTTGAAGAAACAATATTATTTTATCTTGGATATAAAACTCTGAAAATATGTATGACCTATGAGAGTTTTGGTCGAATAATAAACATTAAATTATTCTCGGATGCATCTTCTATCAGTAAAGAACAAGTTAATATGATAATTGACAAGATCCGCTCTCTTGAAGAGGATAATCATATTACACTAAAAATTAATCAGTGTCTTACCTTTTTGAAGCGGGGCTACCTGGCTGTAGAAAATCCAATAACAGTCAATGCAAAGGAATTTATTAAATATAACCTTGATTTTGACAATCAGTTTTTATCGAGCGAGGATAAAAAAAGATGAAATATGACACTTACGATCAGGTTTTCAAATTATTGCCTCCTCCTTTTTTCTTTTGTGATATGACATTACACCGAAGAGTTCAAGTAAGTGAAACAAAGAAGAAAATAAAAGAAGAGATTAGATTATCCCGGCTCAGTAGTGGGGAAAAACAAATGTTGTTTAATCTTAGCTATGTGATTTATCACATAAAGAATATACAAAGTGTCAAAAAAGATGAATATAGAGTGCCTTATCGTCATATAAATTTGATATTCGATGAAGCGGAGCTTTATTTCCATCCAGAATTCCAACGTAGCTTTGTCTCAGAGTTATTAAAAATGATTTCTTGGTGCCATATAGATCGCCGTAAAATACGTTCTATCAACATTATAATTGTGACACATTCACCCTTTGTCTTGAGTGATGTTCCGCTTGAGAACATCCTCTATTTGGAAGATGGGCGTCATGTTAAAAAGATGCAGCAGACATTCAGCGCAAATATTCATGAAATCCTCCAAAGCCATTTCTTTATGAAATACCCAATGGGGGAAATTGCTCGTGAAGCGCTTGATCGTATTATCACACTTTATGGCAAAAGAGATGAAGATAGGGAACGTGTCCTAAAGGATTTGTCTGACAATAAAGATTATTACTGTTATGTGGAAAATATCATAGCAGATCCCTATCTGAAATCAACTATTCACAGAATGCTCAATGAATTATATTCACTTGAGGAAACTCCATTGCAGAAGTTGCATCGTGAACGTGAGGAAACTGAGTCTAAATTGAAGAATATCGACAACCAGATAGCTGAGTTAGAAAAAGATGAGAAGAATTGAATATAGACCAGAAGATATTGCCACTTTGAAAAAGGAATATCTTCAAATATTTGACAAGGAAAGAAGTGAGATGCAAAAGCTATGGGAGCCATTGCGAGATAAATTGCGAAAAATAAGCTCTAAGCCTGATTTGTATAATGACAATATAGATGATATTCTGATCGCTGACTTTGATTTTTTGGCAAAATTGTATTGTGATTTCACGAAACTTGTAGAGACGACAAAAATATCATCAGAGGAATGCAGAGATTTAGAAGCGATTTTTCACTATTCCAGAACTACCAAGAAAAAGAGTGGTGAAGAAGAAGCCGGAGAAGATGAGATAACGAGTAATATCAGAAGGTTTCAGCCAGATATTTCCGCTTTCTTTATGAGACGTGCGGATAAATTGAAAATTCATACCTGTCATTATTGTGAGATTTCTTATATAAATGCCTACGGATATAAAATGTTATTTCAAAATGTGGAAGAGCTATTAGATAAAGCTTCTCTTGAAGATTTGGCTTATTTTATACCCAAAGCAGACGGACAGCCTATTTCCTTGAAAAGTGCAAAAACAGTGATGAAAAATCGTCCTTATTCCGGTAATCTAGGAAAATTCGATGCACTATCTATTTGGCAATCTTCGGTTATTAAGAAGAGCCAACAAGTAGAGAACCATAAAAGAAATCATTACGATTTGGATCATGTGTTGTCGAAAAGCAGATGTCCGATTGTAGGGCTTTCGTTATTTAACTTTGTGCCAAGTTGTCCGATATGTAATGAGCGATTAAAGGGTACTGGGGTATTGGGTAAAGATGCAACGGAAATGAGTTCGCTTAGTCCGACTAGTTCCACTTATAATTTTGACAATTCCGTTGAAATCTCTGTAACCCCCAAAGACACATTCGCAATACTTAATAGTCAGGCACGTCCGGATGATTTTAAAATCACATTTCATTATAATAATCCCTTATACCAAAAATCTGTTGATATGTTTCACCTTCGGGAACGCTACAACTATCACAAAGGTGAAGCGTTGCGGTTATTTGATCTTTTACAAGATTATTCTCCGGCGCAAATAAAGATGTTGCACAATGTTTTTGCTAAAAGTGATCCTGATACCTGCTATACGGAAGAAAAAATAAAGGAGGATCTTTTCGGAGAGAAATTTATGTCTGATAATAACCGATGTTTCGCTAAAATGAAAAAGGATATAATCAAAGGGTTCAAGAAATAACCTTGAACCCATAATCTTATTAATCCGATTCTGAAAAGGCATTCTGAATCAGCTAATTTTCTATATCAGGCTGCTATTTGGGCATTTGAATGTATAAAGTCCAAAGTAAACATTAAATAGAAAACTTTATTTATGATAGTTTCCTTGAGGGGGAAGCGTCAGTCTACCGGCTTACTCTTCCTCTGTTGTTTTTTAATGTAAAAAAAAATGACTGATATTGTGCGCTCAAGTTGATAAGTTTTTTTTGATTTGGATAAAGCTGGTTTTGGAATTAAGGATATCTCGATGAGTATAACTTGCTTGTCGCAGAATAATGATGGATTGAATTTCAGATTGAAAATTTTGTCTACACTACGGATACCTTTGAGCTCTTCTCGGCCGGATTCTATTTGGATGGCATTGTAGCTGTTCCTGATACCCGTTTTTTCGGACAGCAGATGGCAGAAATATGAAAATCGTAGCATGTGCCTGTTGCGGGTATGCTGGAATCGAAATTAAAATCGAGGTGTCCTTCTTATCTGTGATGATATAGATGCGGCTCATAGCTAACGAGAAGAGTTTTGCTGTAAGGGAAACGATATGGTCCCCTTTCATACGGAAGAGAAGATTGATCGTTTTCTTTAGATCTGTACTAGCTTTGAGATTATGTGAGACAGAAACATAATCGTACAGATAAAAACAAAGGCTGCTATCTAACTTCAGACAGCCTTTGAAAGAATTCTTCATAGGAAAGAATATCCGATGAAAATTACTGTGGAAAGAGAAGTCTAAAATATCATTCCATATTTTTGCTTTATCCCCAATAGTCGGGTTTTACGTTAATTTTTGCGCTTCTTGTTTTCTCAACTCCATCAATAGTGGTGCGGAGCGTGATGGGTACTGTCTTGTCTTTTTTAGGTGCATTTTTCTTTAAATAGAATAGCACCTTGAATGTCGATTTCTTCTCTTACAATAAGAACTTTTTTGAGGTGATAAAATTAGTACTTTCTTTGGTTCTCTATGAAAAACGAAGCAGTGTAATAAAATGTTGCTTTGTAATGTATTGAAATAAAGTATATTATCTGTTTGTTGCCAGTGACTGATTTCTTAAATAGGTAACGATTTGGTAACTGAAACTTATTCGAAACAGGCTTATTGGGGCTTTTGAAGCCTATCTTCTTAAATGAGGCATAGTGCTATTAATCAGTCTGTTAATGCTAATACTACCTTGCTTTTCTTTGTTTTGTTTGATAATTGGCGATAAGACTAAATAACACTAGATAAGCCGGCGATAACGTAAAGTTTCGTTTTTTCTCCCGTATTTTGCAGCATACTCAAAAATAAATGCGATATGAAACGAACTTATTTACTGCTTTTGTTACTTTTCATGTATTGGATGTACGCTTCTGCACAGCAGGTACAGACAGCGCAGGAACCTGCCGACAGCGTAAAAAATGTAGCCTATATAGACAGCCTGTATCGGGAACTTCCCGAAGTCATGATCACCGGCGAACGTCCGGTAGTAAAAGCCGAACAGGGGAAACTGGTATACGACGTTCCGAGACTGGTCGGCAGCCTGCCGGTAGACAATGCCTATGATGCGGTAAAGAACCTGCCGGGAGTTGTCTCCATGAATGATGCCCTGATGTTGGGAGGGCAGCCGGTCACTGTGGTTATCAACGGAAAAGTGACCACCCTCTCTGTAGAGCAATTAAGCAACCTGCTGAAATCAATGCCCGTCAGTCGGATTGAAAAGGCGGAAGTGATGTATTCCGCTCCGGCACGTTATCAGGTGCGCGGACCGATGATCAATCTGATACTGACTTCGGGCATGGGAAAAGAACCTTCTCTTCAGGGAGAACTATATACTGCCTACAGCCAATTACACTACGAATCTCTGGCAGAGCGTGCGAGCCTTCTATACTCCGGACGCAAATTTTCTGCTGATCTTCTCTACTCTTACTCTTACAGCCGCGAACGGAGGGAGACAGACAAGGAAGCGCTTCACACGCTCGCCGACGGTTCGGTGCATCCGATGAATATGTATGATATCACTACTTCCCGCCACAACAATCACCAGATACGCCTTGGGATGGACTATGCCTTTACCGACAAGCATTTGCTGAGCTTGGTTTATACCACTGCTTTCACCGATGTCAAACCTTACGCCACAGTCACCGGTGCGCAGAACTCGGTCACCGATTCGCACTCGGAAGGACAGCTCCATAATGCCAAACTCGACTATCAGACTCCTTTCGGACTGAAAGCCGGAGCGGAATTTACCTATTATCATGCTCCCGGCAGTCAGCTGCTTTACAGCACACTGGGAGAAGAAACACTGAACTTCCTGAGCAAAGATAACCAACGGATCAACCAATGGCGTTTCTATGCCGGACAAGAACATACTTTGGGCGCAGACTGGGGATTGAATTATGGTGTTGCTTATACGACCGCATTGGACAATAGTTATCAAATGTATTTCGATCCCGAAACGGAAACTTTACTGCCGGACAACAACATGCAATCCCGTCGTCGCGAGCAGACGTTGAACTTTTATGCCGGACTCAGCAAGAGCTTTGGTGAGAAACTTTCAGCGGATGTCTCTCTGGCTGCCGAGCAATATCATACGGATATGTGGAACGAATGGAGCCTGTATCCGGTTGCCAACCTGACTTATTTGCCTGCTCCGGGACATATCCTGCAATTTTCATTGAGCAGCGACAAAGAATATCCGGAATACTGGAGTATGCAGAACTCCACTTCCTACATGGGCGCTTATTCCGAAATTCAGGGAAATCCCTTCCTTAAACCGGCAACCAATTACGAAGCTAACATTAGCTATATATTAAAAGGTAAATATGTGCTGACCGCCTATTACAGCCGCACGAAAAACAAGGAAATGCAGACGCTTTACCAGTCTCCGGAACGTCTGGTCGAGATCTATAAATGCTTTAACTTCGACTTCTCGGAACAGGCGGGCTTGGTAATGGTAGTTCCCTTTAAAGTGAAGAAATGGCTGGACTCCCGCATCACGGCAATCGGCTTTCGTTACCGTCAGAAAGACAGTGATTTCTGGGATATCCCGTTCGACCGCAAACTGTATACGTTTGTATTGACAATGAACAATACCTTCACTCTCTCCACCAAACCCGATTTGAAGTTTACTCTAAGCGGATTTTATCAGAACAAAGCGATACAAGGCATTTTCGACCTTCCCCGTTCGGGAAATCTGGATGCGGCCCTGCGCTATACTTTCGCAAAGGGAAAAGCACAACTGACCTTGAAATGCGACGACATATTTAATACTTCCACCATTTCGACTAATGTCCGTTTCGGACAACAGAATGTGAAGAATCACTATATGAAGACTACCCGTGCCTTCGGTATTTCCTTCAACTACAAATTCGGAGGATACAAGGAGAAAAAGCGGGAAGAGGTGGATACTTCCCGCTTTAAATAATAAGTATTACCTATTTTCTGCATACTCATCCAGTACGCGCTTGATACTTTGTCCTATTTTTACGTAATCGGCTTCGTTCAGATTGGCGAGCGAAACACGGACACTCCATTTCGGTCCGGCAAATCCGCCGCCGTTCAGCAGGACGAGCGAAGTCTCGTTGGCAAGGCGGAAAACAACGTCGAGCGGATTGTAGGTCTTTTGCAGATAGTCTACAAATTCGTCACCGTAGAATTTCTTCGCCCATACCAGCATGTCGATTTCCGAATAATATCCGGCACGCAGCGGGTCTTCTATCAACGTGAAGCCGGTGCTGTCCCAGAGTGCATGCAGTCGACGGTGGATGATTTCCTGCATCTTTGCCTTGTACCGGTCTTCCTTGTCGAGAAGAGAGAAAGCGGCGAACAGGCTCATCTGCATTTGCTGGGGCAGCGAGAGTCCTGCGGTATGGTTCAGCGCAATCTGCCGGCTGTCGGCTACCATGCGGTCAATAAACTTCATCTTCTCGGGGTGTAAACTGAGGCTTGCATAACGCTTGTTTAAGATTGCTGTTTGCTCCTCCGACAGGCGGGCAATCATTTTGTCGTAGATGTTGTCTTCGTGTAGGGCTATCACTGCATTTCTCCATCCTGTGGCTCCGAAATACTTGGAGAAGGAATAGACGCAGAGTGTATTATGCGGCAACTCCGCCATCAACGAACGGAAGTGAGGTATGAATGTTCCGTACACATCGTCCGTAATGATCATCAGATTCGGATTGTCATTCTTTACGATGTTGACAATACGTGCGGCAGTCTCCGGACTCAGCGCATAACTGGGCGGATTGCTCGGATTGGTGATGAACAACGCTTTTATCTGCGGATTCTTCAGCTTATCGATATCTTCATCTTTATATTGCCAGGTGTGCAGCCCGTCCGGTGTCATCTGATCGGCAGATATTTCGGTAACATCGAACTGATAGCGGCGTAATTCCGGAATCTCGATGTAGGGCGTGAAGACAGGAATCATCAAGGCGATGGAATCCCCTTGATTCAACAGAAAGTTTTCCTGCAATGAATCGAATACATAGCACATGGCAGCCGTTCCGCCTTCGGTAGCGAAAAGGTCGAATGTGCCTTTAGGGGGACGGCGGTCGCACATTTCCTGTGCCAGATAATCCTGTACGATCAGTTCGGTGAAGTGCAGGATACGGTCGGGGACAGGATACTGGTCGCCGATGACCGATTCCGCCCATTCATGAACCAGTCTGTCCGGATCGGCTGCGTGCTCCATCAGCATATAATTATAGGTTTCTTTCAGTAACCTGACTCCGGCTTCTTTCTCGTTCTCTTTGAGGAAAGCCTCAAAGCGGGCGGCTATTCCTTCCTGTTGTGGGATGCCTGCAATTCCTTCTTCCAGGGATTGGACACGGCGACATTCGCAAAGTCCGAATTTTCCTAACAGGAAGAATGCTTCACGCGGTTCGGTCGCAATCCAGTTCGGGTTGCCTCGTCCTGCGTTCAGCATGGTATGGGCCATTTTCTTGATACTCTCGTCAGCCATTTCGATGAGCTTGTTTTTAAGTTCGAAAGGGCTGATCGTTTCCATCTTTTTGGCAAAGTTCTTGGTGATAGCTGTGCCAGTTGTTTTCTTTTCCATAATGGTTCTTATTGTTTTGATACTTAATTTTGATTTCCTATACATTCATTATACTGACATTTACATGAGCAATACGATGGCTACTCCCCAGATAATCAGTAGTGTATTACCGACTGCATACGTCACGGTGTATCCTAACGCGGGAGTGTCGCTTCCCAATGCATCCTGAATAGCTCCCAGTGCGGCGGTTGTGGTACGTGCTCCGGCTGTACATCCCAGTGTGAGGGCAGGGTGGAACTTGAACAGATATCTTCCCATCAGCAGTCCGCTGAGAAGAGGGATGGCGGTTGCCAGCGCACCGACGATAAACAGGCTGAATCCTACTTCCTTGAAACCGGTCACGAAACTAGGTCCGGCAGCGATGCCGACAACAGCGATAAACATATTCAATCCCACATTATTCAATACCCACAACGAAGGTTCGGGGATACCGCCAAAGGTCGGATGTTTGCTGCGCAGCCAGCCGAATACGAGTCCTGCGATCAAGGCACCTCCACTGGTGGACAGGCTGATCGGGATACCTCCCAGGTGAATGGCAAGTGCGCCGACCAGACCACCGAGCAGGATACCCAGTCCCACGAAGATCATATCTGTCTGGTTGGTGGGGCGATCGATATAGCCCATCTGTTTGGCGGCAGTTTCTACTTCGAGTTTTGTTCCGGTCAGTTCTAGAATATCACCGGAGTCGATCACTGTCTGAGCGAGTACCGGAACATTGATGCCTGCTCGCTTGATACTGCGGATACTGACTCCGTGCATGAATTTCAGCGCACGGATCGTGGAGACCTTTTCGCCTGCGAATGTGCGGTGGGTGACCATTACCGGAAGCGTCTCTGCCGGAAAGTCGAGCAGTTGGGCGTCGATCACTTCCGGACCGATCCAGTCTTCTTCGCCGATTGCATATTCACGGCGGCCGCTTAATACGACTTCATCGCCCGGTTGTAGAAGCATATCCGGGGTGACTTCTTCTATGACGCCCTTTTGCCGTACGCGTTCTACAAACAGCCGTTTATCGTTTTCCACCAGATAGTTCTCCAGTTCGCTGACTGTTTTTCCTTTGCCGAACCATTCGTTGTCTATTTTATAAGCACGGAATACGACGGGGCGGAGGGCGGTGTAAAATCCGGGTTCATCTGCTTCGGAAGTTCCCATTTTGGCTTCCAGCTCTTTGCAGTCCGCTTTCACCTTCTCCAGTCCGCCCAGCATTTTGGGACCGAGTGAAGCCAGAATCCATGCGGAACCTGCCGTACCGAAAATATAAGTCACAGCGTATGCTACGGGGATGGCATTGATAAATGTCGCTTTCTGCGTATCGCTGATGCTTAATTGATTGATCGTGTCGCTTGCCACACCGATTACTGCGGAAATGGTCTGTGAGCCTGCCAGCAATCCGGCAGCCTCGCCTACATGGTAGCCCATGATTTTGGCAAGTATCCATGGGGCGATGAGGCTGACAAAGCACATCAGGACGGCAAATCCTACTTGCGGCAATCCGTCTTTCTTCAATCCGCGAAAGAATTGCGGACCTACCTTATAGCCCACAGCGAATAAAAACAGGAGGAAAAAGACAGCTTTCATCGGGCCGTCTACACTAATGTTTAATTGTCCTACCAGTACTCCGACCAGTAGCACGCTAGTTACTGTTCCCAACGAAAATTTTCCTATTTTGAATCTGCCTAGCCAGAAGCCGGCGAATAAAGTGAGGAAAATGGCAAGTTCGGGATGATCCCTGAGTTGATTAATAATCCATTCCATATATGTTGTTCTTGTTTAGGTTATGTTCATAACAACAGTTCTTGTGCAAAAAGAGTTTAGTGGGTTAAGTACGTTATCGTCATAGTTTCTAAAAATATAAATTAATTGTGCGGAAGTCCCGGGTAAACGAGAGAGCGTCTTAAATTTCTCAGTTTCGCTTTTTTGTTATACTTTTGTCACTTCAAATAAAACTAATCATATTCTGTATGAAATCAGACATAGAAATAGCTCGCAGTGTCGAGTTGAAAAAGATCAAGCAAGTTGCCGAAAGCATCGGAATCCCTCGTGAAGAAGTCGAAAATTATGGTCGCTACATCGCGAAGATTCCCGAACAACTGATCGACGAGGAGAAAGTGAAGAAAAGTAACCTTGTCCTGGTAACTGCCATCACAGCGACAAAGGCGGGTATCGGCAAAACTACAGTATCTATCGGTCTCGCCCTGGGACTGAACAAAATCGGAAAGAAGGCGATTGTCGCTTTGCGCGAGCCGTCTCTCGGTCCTTGCTTCGGTATGAAGGGAGGAGCAGCGGGTGGGGGATATGCACAGGTGCTTCCGATGGAGAAGATCAACCTTCATTTTACGGGAGACTTTCATGCGATTACTTCCGCGCATAACATGATTTCTGCTTTGCTCGATAATTATCTTTATCAGAATCAGGCGAAAGGTTTCGGATTGAAAGAAATTCTCTGGCGTCGGGTGCTCGACGTGAACGACCGTTCGTTGCGCAGCATCGTAGTCGGACTCGGACCCAAGTCGAACGGCATCACGCAGGAGTCAGGCTTCGATATTACTCCGGCTTCGGAAATTATGGCCATTCTCTGCCTTTCCAAAGATGTGGAAGACTTGCGCCGCCGCATTGAAAATATTCTGCTTGGTTTTACATATGATGACCAGCCTTTTACGGTGAAAGATCTCGGAGTGGCGGGAGCTATCACGGTATTGCTGAAGGACGCCATCCATCCGAATCTGGTGCAGACGACCGAAGGTACCGCCGCTTTCGTACACGGCGGACCGTTTGCCAATATCGCTCATGGCTGTAACTCTATTCTTGCCACCAAACTGGCAATGTCATTCGGTGACTATGTGATTACGGAAGCCGGATTCGGCGCAGACCTCGGCGCTGAAAAGTTTTATAACATCAAATGCCGCAAAAGCGGACTCCAGCCCAAACTGACTGTGATTGTCGCTACGGCACAAGGACTGAAGATGCACGGTGGTGTCAGTCTCGACCGCATCAAGGAACCGAACATGGAAGGACTGAAAGAAGGATTGCGCAATCTGGATAAACATATTCGTAATCTTCGCTCCTTCGGACAGACGGTAGTGGTTGCTTTCAATAAGTTTGCCACCGACACGGACGAGGAAATGGAAATGCTGCGCGAGCACTGCGAACAGTTGGGGGTAGGTTACGCCATCAATAATGCGTTCAGCGAAGGTGGTGATGGAGCGGTAGATATGGCCCGCCTCGTAGTTGATACGATAGAAAATAATCCGTCCGAACCTTTGCGTTATACGTATAAAGAAGAAGACAGCATACAGCAGAAGATTGAGAAAGTGGCTACCAACCTTTATGGAGCCAGCGTCATTACGTACAGCAGCATCGCCCGCAACCGTATCAAGCTGATTGAGAAAATGGGAATCACTCATTATCCGGTTTGCATTGCCAAGACGCAATACTCTTTTTCTGCCGATCCGAAGATTTATGGCGCCGTGAATAATTTCGAGTTCCATATCAAGGATATAGTGATTAATAACGGTGCCGAAATGATTGTAGCGATTGCAGGAGAAATCCTTCGTATGCCGGGATTGCCCAAAGAACCGCAAGCGTTGCATATCGACATTGTAGATGGTGAAATTGAAGGACTGAGCTGATTTTTACTATTTCATTTAGTATATTTCTGTACTGTCAATTATCCAATATAAATCCCCGTCTTTCCACTTCTGATAGTTTGGGAAGACGGGGATGATTGTATATAGAGTCCAGTGTACCGGTATGTTGACCTTGTCTGATACACTGTACGATTGAAGTCGCTGCTTTCCGGAAGAGTATAGTGCGTATTTCAATTTCTCTTTTTGTAGTAAGAAAACATCTTTTCGAGCAGATAGTTTGTCTGATTCTGTTAATAAATAAAAAAGAAAAGCCTGTTTTCTTCACAGAAAGCAGGCTTATAAAATTCAAAAGAAATTCTTTATGAAATGTTGAACACAAATGCTGCTAATTCACATTACCGGCATTTGGTTACTCAAAGAAAGAAATCTTAATCAGCAAAAAGAGGATATTTCTTCATTGTCTCATTGACACGTGCACGTACTTGTGCGATCACCTCTTCATTTTCCACGTTAGACAGAACAGTTTCGATCATTTCGGCAATTTCGATCATCAGGTCTTCTTTCGCACCACGGGTTGTGATGGCAGGAGTACCCAGACGGATACCGGAAGTTTGGAAAGCAGAACGGCTGTCAAACGGAACCATGTTCTTATTTACGGTAATGTCAGCAGAAACTAATGCTTTTTCTGCTACCTTACCTGTCAGATCAGGGTATTTGCTACGCAGGTCAACCAGCATGGAGTGATTGTCCGTACCACCGGAAACGATTGTAAAACCACGGTCTATCAAAGCCTGTGCCAGTACGGCAGCATTCTTCTGAACCTGTTTTGCATATTCCTTGTATTCCGGTTGCAGGATTTCGCCGAAAGCTACGGCTTTGGCAGCGATTACGTGTTCCAACGGTCCGCCCTGTACACCTGGGAATACAGCTGAATCCAGTAATTGAGACATCATTTTGATTTCACCCTTCGGAGTTTTCTTTCCCCAAGGATTAGGGAAATCTTTTCCCATCATGATGACCCCACCACGAGGTCCGCGAAGTGTTTTATGTGTAGTCGAAGTGACGATGTGTGCATATTTAACCGGGTTCTCCAACAGTCCGGCAGCGATCAGACCCGCAGGGTGAGCCATGTCGATCATCAGGATAGCGCCTACTTTATCTGCGATTTCACGCATACGTTTGTAGTCCCATTCGCGGGAATAAGCAGAGCCACCGCCGATAATCATTTTCGGCTTTTCGCGCAAAGCAACTTCTTCCATCTGGTCGTAGTCTACACGGCCGGTTTCCTGATTCAGATTGTATTCGCAAGGAGTGTAGATAATGCCGGAAGTGTTTACTAATGAACCGTGAGAAAGGTGTCCGCCGTGTGCGAGGTTTAATCCCATAAACTTGTCGCCCGGATTCAAAACAGCCAGAAATACGGCTGCATTGGCTTGTGCTCCTGAATGCGGTTGTACGTTTGCCCATTCGGCACCGAAGATTTCTTTCAGGCGGTCGATAGCGATTTGTTCGCTTTGGTCAACTACTTCACAACCTCCGTAGTAACGTTTGCCCGGATAACCTTCTGCGTACTTGTTAGTCAGGCAAGAACCCATTGCCTGCATTACCTGGTCACTTACAAAGTTTTCAGATGCAATCAGCTCGATACCTTTCAGCTGACGTTGGTGCTCTTTTTCGATGATGTCGAAAATTAAGTCGTCTCTTTTCATTCTTTTTATAAGTAAGATTAAATTTTTAATTCGAGATACCTATTTTAAGCGCACAAAGTTAGTGAAAATAAATAAAGAACGAAGGAACTATAAGAAAAATGTTAGTAAATGGAGGAAATTAATAGATAATGGATAATTTATCGTACGGAATGAATAGGAGGTGTCTGTTTTTGCCGGTTGCCGACTATCAAAAGTTCATCAGCCGGCTGTCGGATGTTCTTTAAAGAATGAATCCGAACGAGAAACTTAATGCGCTGTCGCGGCGGCGGAAAATGATAGGGCTGACTCCCGTGCTGCCGTCTGAATTGATATTGTCATAAACGATGGATTTGGAGATATTTCCTATCCCCTGTTCGTAGCGGAAGTCGAAAAAGATGCGGGAGATATTGACGCCGACACCGATCACGACGCTGACATTGAGCGGATACAGCTTTTCATGAATCCCTTTCTGGTCGAAGTTTGTGAAAGTGATTTCGTTCTGCTTTCCCCATAGATACCGGAGTTTTGGACCGGCAAAGATAGACATTCCGTATGGTCCTTTTTTCACTACGTTATATCCGTAGAGAATAGGGAAGTCGATACTGTGAAGTACGGACTGTACCGAAGCATAATCGGGTTCGATGGCAGGGTGTTGCGAACCGAGTTTGTCAAAGGTGATCTCGCCTTTGCTGACATTATAGGATGCTTCCGGCTGAATGAAATGCTTCTTTATATTAAAGCGCATGAAGATCGCGCCAAAATAGCCGATCTTATAATTATTTTGTACTTCGTCGATCGTTACGTCTTTGATTTTCAATTCGGATACCATAAACATGGAAGAATTAAATCCGGCTTTGATACCAAAGTTGATTTTCTTTGTGTTGGGACGTTCCACTTTATCTGCGTTACGATCTTGGGCGAAAGCTGTGCAAGCTATCGCCATCCAACCGAAAAGAATTATGTTGCGCAGTATATTCATGGCAGTACTTTTTTCTTTATTTCTTCTTTTCTACACTCCAGCCGAATTTCCCTATTTTTTCTCCCAGGTCGTAATATCCTCCGTGCACATATACCAGCGGGTTCGCTTCCGCCAGTTCGAACTTGCCGGTTTCGGGATTCAGGTTCCGGTCGTCTGCACGGACGTTTACCACATCGGCGATAAACATATCATGCGAACCGAGCGAAACAATTTCCTTCACGCGACATTCGATGCAGAGGGGAGACTCTTCGATCAGCGGTGCGCTGACTACGGTGCAGCGTCCCGGAGTGAGTTTCATCTCTTCGAATTTACGATAATTCCGTCCCGAACGTACTCCGCACCAGTCGGTGGGGAACGCCATATCTTTAGTTGTCAGATTGATGACGAACTCCATATTTTTCTTGATGATGTCGTAGGAGTGTCGTTCCGGTCGTACGGATATATAGCACATGGGCGGGTTTGTGCAAATCGTACCCGTCCATGCTACTGTTATAATATTATATTCACTTTCATCTTTTCCGCAACTCACCAATACGGCAGGCAGCGGATAGATCATCGTTCCCGGTTTCCAGTCTTGTTTCAATTTAATAAAAAATTAAGAATGAGGAATGGAGAAACTAGAGGATGGTGATTTCCTCGCGTTTCTGTTCTTTCTCGCAATAATGGCACTTCACGATGCAATTATCCTTGTCTATCACATGAAATAACGTAGGCATAGGTTCATTGTTCGTGATACATTTCGGATTGGCGCATTTTACGATGCCGTGCAGTTCGTCCGGCATTCTGACTTCTTTCTTTTCAACGACTTCATAGTCGCGGATAATGTTCAGTTTTACGTAAGGTGCTACTACCGATATGCGGTTGATTTCTTCGTCGCAGAAAAACTTGTCGGCGATTTTGATAATGCCTTTTTTCCCTAGCTTTTTGCTGTCGAGGTTGAAGCCGATGGTGATGTTACACTTCATTTGCTCCACGCCCAGTAACTGTACGACAGTAAAGAGTTTTTCTGATGGGATATGGTCAATCACTGTCCCGTTTTTTAGGGCAGCTACTTGCAATGCTTGTTTATTTTCGCTCATAATAAAATATCGTTTTTAACGTCCTCTAATGTGATACCTAATACGTCGCAAAGGATGGCTTCACGGGCATACAGACCGTTTTGCGCCTGTTGGAAATAATATGCTTTCGGGTTGTTGTCCACGTCGTAAGCAATCTCGTTGACACGGGGCAGCGGGTGCAGGATGCGGAGGTTCGGACGGGTGTTCTCCAGCATCTTGTTGCGCAGGATATATACATTTTTCACTCGTTCGTATTCCATCAGGTCGGTGAAGCGTTCGCGTTGCACACGGGTCATGTACAGGATGTCGGCATCAGCGATAATTTCTTCGGTAAATTCGGTATGTTCAATGTATTTGATCTGATGCTCTTTGCAGTATAGCTTATATTCTTCCGGCATTTTCAGTTCATCGGGGGCGATGAAGTGGAATGTAGGATTGAAGTGACGCATAGCCATCAGTAGTGAGTGGACGGTGCGTCCGTATTTCAAGTCTCCCACCAGAAAGATGTTCAGGTTTTCCAGTGTTCCCTGAGTTTTGTAGATGGAGTAGAGGTCGAGCATCGTTTGTGACGGGTGCTGGTTGGCTCCGTCTCCTGCATTGACGATGGGTACGGGTGCTACTTCGCTGGCATATCGGGCAGCTCCTTCGAGATAGTGTCGCATGACGATAATATCCGCATAGCTGCTAACCATCATGATCGTGTCTTTGAGTGTTTCTCCTTTTGAGGAGCTGGTTGCTTTCGGATCAGTAAATCCGATGACGCGTGCGCCGAGGCGATTGGCTGCTGTTTCGAAACTCAAACGGGTACGGGTGGAAGGTTCGAAGAACAGGGTTGCTACTACCTTACCTTGCAATAACCGGCGGTTGGGGTTCATTTCAAACTGCTTCGCCATTTCGAGCATGTAGAGGATTTTTTCTTTAGAATGTTCGGCAATGGTTACTAAACTTCTGTTTTCCATTTTGTTATCTTTTATGTGGATAGAACTTGTTTTACCGGAGTGTAAAGGTACGAAGAAAATGTAAAATACAAACTTTTTTTCTCTTTTTATTCGTTTTTCGGTTGGTTTTAAAATATCAAATAAATCAAAAACTCGTTTGCTGTATGCTATATTTTATCTACCTTTGCGGCTTAATTATAAGCATCTTTTTTAAGCTAGAAGAAACATGATTCGAAAAATAATAAACGCTCTTTGGGTATTGTTGGCAGTTGCTTTAATAGCTATCGTAGTTGTTTTTGTGTCTATCTCTAAGGGCTGGATAGGCTATATGCCTCCTGTGGAAGAACTGGAAAATCCCAATTATAAATTTGCAACTGAGGTATTCTCGGAAGACGGGAAAGTACTGGGTACCTTCTCAATGGAAAAAAATAATCGTGTATACAGCAGCTATGCCGATCTTTCTCCCAACATCATTCATGCGCTGATTGCGACGGAGGATGTTCGCTTTGCCGAACATTCCGGTATTGATGCGAAGGCACTTTTCCGTGCCATCGTCAAGCGTGGATTATTGTTGCAGAAAAGTGCGGGTGGAGGTAGTACGATCTCACAACAGTTGGCAAAACAGTTGTTTACGGAAAAGGTGGCAAGCAATACTATGCAGCGTCTGTTGCAGAAACCGATCGAATGGGTGATTGCCGTAAAACTGGAACGTTACTATACGAAAGAAGAGATTCTGACAATGTATCTTAATAAGTTCGACTTCCTGAATAATGCTGTCGGTATAAAGACAGCCGCGTCTACTTATTTCGGCTGTGAACCCAAAGATTTGAAAATAGAGCAGGCAGCGATGTTGGTGGGAATGTGTCAGAATCCGTCCCGTTATAATCCGGTATCCCGAAATCCGAAAATCCGTGAGAATGCATTGGGACGTCGTAACGTCGTACTGCGTCAGATGGAAAAAGCCGGTTACATCTCGGATGCGGAATGTGATTCTTTGCAGGCACTTCCGCTGAAACTTGCATATACCCGTGTAGACCATAAAGAAGGTCTGGCAACCTATTTCCGCGAATATCTTCGTGGTGTGATGACTGCCAAGAAACCGGTTAAGAGCGAGTACCGCGGCTGGCAGATGCAGAAGTATTATGAAGATTCACTTTCATGGGAAACAAATCCGCTGTACGGCTGGTGCGCCAAAAATAAAAAGAAAGACGGCTCAAGTTATAATATCTACACGGATGGTCTGAAGATTTATACCACCATCAATTCGCATATGCAGCAATACGCTGAGGATGCTATCAAAGAACATTTAGGCGACTTCTTGCAACCTCTGTTCTTTAAAGAAAAACAAGGAAGTAAGAACGCCCCGTATGCAAGGGCATTGCCGCAGGCGCGGGTGGAAGAATTGCTGACCAGAGCCATGAAACAAACCGAACGTTATAATGTAATGAAGTCAGCGGGTGCTTCTGAACAGGAGATTCGCAAAGCATTCGATACTCCTCAGGAAATGTCTGTTTTCACCTGGGCAGGTGAGAAGGATACGATTATGACTCCGATGGACTCTATTCGCTATTACAAACACTTCCTGCGTACAGGATTCATGTCGATGGACCCGATGACCGGATATGTGAAGGCGTATGTTGGAGGACCGAATTATACATATTTCCAATATGACATGGCAATGGTGGGACGCCGTCAGGTAGGTTCTACTATCAAGCCGTATCTGTATACACTGGCGATGGAGAACGGATTTTCACCTTGTGATCAGGTGCGTCATGTAGAACAAACGCTGATTACCGAAACAGGAGAGGCATGGACTCCCCGAAACGCCAATAATAAACGTTATGGTGAAATGGTGACTCTGAAATGGGGACTGGCCAATTCGGATAACTGGATTTCGGCTTACCTGATGGGTAAACTGAATCCTTATAACCTTGTAAGGCTGATTCATAGTTTTGGTGTACGAAACAAGGCGATCGACCCTGTTGTTTCACTTTGTTTGGGTCCCTGCGAAATTTCTGTCGGTGAAATGGTAAGCGCATATACAGCTTTTGCCAATAAGGGGATTCGGGTAGCTCCGTTATTCGTCACCCGCATTGAAGATAGTGACGGCAATGTGCTTTCTACGTTTGCACCGCAGATGGAAGAAGTTATCAGTGTTTCGAGCGCATACAAGATGTTGGTAATGCTTCGTTCCGTTATCAATGAAGGAACAGGCGGACGTGTTCGCCGTTACGGAATTACGGCCGATATGGGCGGTAAAACAGGTACGACCAATGATAACTCGGATAGCTGGTTTATGGGCTTTACTCCATCATTGGTGTCCGGTTGCTGGGTAGGAGGTGATGAACGTGACATCCACTTTGGTACAATGACTTATGGACAAGGGGCTGCCGCCGCATTGCCTATCTGGGCAACTTATATGAAGAAAGTCTACGATGACCCGACTTTGGGATACAGCCAGACGGAAACGTTTAAACTGCCCGAAGGTTTTGACCCTTGTGCCGGTTCGGAAACACCGGACGGAGAAGTCTTCGAAGAAACGGGACTGGACGATTTGTTTAATTAAACCTCTCATCGTGCATAAATGTATCATTTGTATCGGAAGTAACTACAACCGGAAAGAGAATCTTCTTCTGGCTCGCAGGAGACTGGTGGATTTGTTTCCTACCATCCGCTTTACGTCTGAACAGGAGACACGCCCTTTGTTTTTCAGAAGTCCGGCATTGTTCTCCAATCAGGTGGCGATGTTCTTCTCGGAAGCGGAGGAGGAAAGAGTGCGCAAGGAGCTGAAAGCTATCGAGCAGTCCGCCGGGCGTCGTCCGGAGGATAAGAAGGAAGAAAAAGTCAGTCTGGATATTGATTTGCTCTCTTTCGATGACCGGGTGTTGAAGCCGGAAGACCTGAAAAGAGAGTATGTTGTGAAAGGATTAGAAGAATTAAAATACAATCAGATATGAAATTTCTGGGAATAATACCTGCCCGCTACGCATCCACCCGTTTCCCTGCGAAACCATTGGCTATGCTGGGGGGGAAGACGGTGATACAGCGTGTATACGAACAAGTAGCGGGCATCTTGGATGATGCTTATGTGGCTACCGATGACGAACGTATTGAAGCTGCCGTAAAAGCATTCGGAGGAAAAGTAGTCATGACTTCCATTGATCATAAAAGTGGTACCGACCGCTGCTATGAGGCGTGCACAAAGATCGGGGGCGACTTTGATGTGGTAGTCAATATACAGGGGGACGAACCTTTCATCCAGCCTTCCCAGCTGAATGCTGTAAAGGCTTGTTTCGAGGACCCTACCACGCAGATTGCTACGTTGGTGAAGCCTTTCACAGCCGATGAACCGTTTGCCGTACTGGAGAATGTCAACTCCCCGAAAGTGGTGCTCAACAAGAATTGGAACGCACTTTATTTCAGCCGTTCCATCATACCTTTTCAGCGCAATGCCGATAAGGAAGACTGGCTGAAGGGACATACCTATTACAAACATATCGGTCTGTACGCTTATCGCACGGAAGTATTGAAGGAGATCACCGCTCTACCGCAATCCTCTCTGGAGTTGGCAGAATCACTCGAACAGTTGCGCTGGCTGGAGAATGGATATAAAATAAAGGTAGGCATCAGTGACGTGGAAACGATCGGTATCGACACACCGCAGGATCTGAAACATGCAGAAGAATTTTTGAAGAACAGAAGCTGATTTATGGATCGTACGATACAACCTGAAATACAAGCCCTGAAAAATTTCCATATCCTTTCTCCCGTCCGGACTACTTTGCCGAACGGTGTCCCGTTGACGGTTGTCAATGCCGGTGAACAGGAGGTAGTCCGTATGGATATTCTTTTTGCCGGAGGGCGCTGGCAACAGTCGCAGAAGTTGCAGGCGCTGTTTACAAACCGGATGCTACGCGAAGGCACGCAGAAGTATACGGCGGCAACCATTGCAGAGAAGCTGGATTATTATGGTTCATGGCTCGAACTGTCCAGTTCGTCGGAGTATGCTTATATCACTGTCTACTCGTTGAACAAGTATCTGGCAAAAACGCTGGAAGTCGTGGAATCCATGATTAAGGAACCTGTGTTTCCGGAGAAAGAACTGCATACCATCCTGGATACGAATATCCAGCAATATCTGGTCAATACTTCTAAAGTAGACTTCCTTGCACACCGTGGCCTGTTACAGGCGCTTTACGGGACACAGCATCCATGCGGGCAAATTGTAGTGGAGGAGGATTATCATGCCATTACACCGGAAGTACTCCGTGACTTCTACGGACGGCATTATCATTCGGGCAACTGTTCCATTTTCCTGTCGGGTAAGGTGACGGAAGATATCATCCGCCGGGTGACCGGTGCTTTCGGGACTCCTTTCGGACAATATCAGCTGAAAGCATCAAAACCGATATTTTCATTCGTTGCCGTTCCCGAAAAACGAATATTCATAGAGCGTGAAGACGCTTTGCAAAGTGCGGTGAAGATGGGATGTACCACCATTACCCGTCAGAATCCTGACTATCTGAAATTACGCGTACTGATGACGCTGTTCGGAGGATACTTTGGCAGCCGTCTGATGTCTAATATCCGTGAAGAGAAAGGATATACTTATGGGATTTCTGCCGGAATTATGTTCTATCCGGATAGCGGTTTGCTGGGAATCTCGACCGAAACGGATAATGAATACGTGGAACCGCTGATACAGGAAGTATATAATGAGATAGACAAACTACACCGGGAGCCTGTTCCTATGGAAGAACTGACGATGGTGCGCAACTATATGCTGGGTGAAATGTGCCGGAGCTACGAATCGCCTTTCTCGCTGGCGGATGCGTGGATTTTTATTGCTACTTCGGGGCTGGATGACCAGTATTTCTCCCGTTCTTTGCAGGCTGTAAATGAGGTGACACCTCAGGAAATACAGGAATTGGCACAGCGCTATTTGTGCAAAGAGACATTAAAAGAGGTCATTGCTGGTAAAAAGTTGTCATAATTTGCTTTCCGGTATGGCACTTTTTGGGAGAGAAGTTGTATCTTTGTCCAAACTGTAATTTTAATGAGTAACGAGTAAAACTAATGAGGAAATATCTATATACTACACTTTTTTTTGACTCTTCTTGCACAGGGAGGAGTGATGGCACAAGATAATAATACCAGCAAAGGTGGGTTCTTCGGAAAGTTGAAAGACACATTCTCTACAGAAATAAAAATCGGAAATTATACTTTCAAAGATGGTAGCGTCTATACAGGAGAGATGAAAGGACGCAAACCGAACGGAAAAGGGAAAACGGTCTTTAAAAATGGGGATGTCTACGAAGGGGAATATATCAAAGGAAAACGTGAAGGCTACGGAATCTATTCTTTTCCGGATGGAGAGAAGTACGAAGGTCAGTGGTTCCAGGATCAGCAACACGGAAAAGGAATCTATTATTTTATGAATAATAACCGTTATGACGGTATGTGGTTCCAGGATTATCAGCATGGTGCAGGAACGATGTATTATCATAATGGCGACTTATACGTGGGCAACTGGGCGAACGACAAGCGTGAAGGCGAAGGTACTTATACGTGGGCGAATGGTGCTAAATACAGCGGTCACTGGAAGAATGACAAGAAGAACGGCAAAGGCACCATGAACTGGGACGACGGCTGCAAGTACGACGGTGACTGGAAAGATGATGTACGTCACGGAAAAGGCGTATTCGAATATACTAACGGAGATAAGTACGATGGTGACTGGGCAGATGACATCCAGCACGGAAAAGGTACTTATTTTTTCCATACGGGAGATCGCTACGAAGGTTCTTATCTTTTGGGAGAACGTACCGGAGAAGGCGTTTACTATCATGCCAATGGAGATAAATATGTAGGAAACTTCAAAGACGGTATGCAGGATGGAAAAGGTACCTTCACGTGGGCAAACGGTGCTGTGTATGAAGGTGACTGGAAAAACAATAAACGCGAAGGCAAAGGTATCTATAAATGGAGTAACGGGGATGTTTACGAAGGAGACTGGAAGAATAATCGTCCTCACGGTCAGGGCTCTCTGAAAACTGTTGCCGGTATGCAATATAAAGGTGGTTTCGTAGACGGACTGGAAGACGGACAAGGCGTTCAGATCGACAAAGACGGTAACCGCTTCGAAGGCTTCTTCAAACAAGGAAAGAAAGATGGCCCTTTTGTGGAAACAGATAAAGACGGAAAGGTGACCAAAAAAGGAACCTATAAAATGGGAAGACTTCTTTAAAAGAAAGAATTATAGATAAATAAGAAAGCCGGCTAAATTCAAGTTTAGCCGGCTTTCTTTATCTTATCGTTTACTCATCATTCTTCATTTAGATGATATATTGTGAACTGATGGACTCGTTATTCATTACCCGCTTGATTGTTTCTGCAAACATATCAGCGATGCTCAGTTGTTTCACTTTCGCGCATTTCTTAGCGTAAGGGATACTGTCTGTAAATACCATTTCAGTCAATCCGGATTCCTGCACACGGAAAGAAGCAGGGTCAGACATTACACAGTGGCTGGCAATAGCGCGTACGGATTTGGCTCCGGCTTCCATCATGATATTGGCAGCTTTGGTGATGGTGCCTGCTGTATCTACGATGTCATCGATCAATACTACGTTTTTGTCTTTCACATCACCGATGATTTGCATGGAAGCTACTTCATTGGCTTTTTCACGTGACTTGTTGCAGAGTACCAAAGGTACACCAAGGTATTTGGAGAAAGTGCTGGCGCGTTTTGAACCACCTACGTCCGGTGTAGCAATCACCAGGTCTTCCAGTTTCAATGACTGGATATAGGGGAGGAATACGGCTGATGCATACAGGTGATCTACGGGGATATTGAAGAATCCCTGAATCTGGTCTGCATGCAAATCCATGGTAATCAGTCGGTCGATACCTGCTACTGAAAGCAGGTCGGCTACTAATTTAGCTCCGATAGATACACGAGGTTTGTCTTTTCTGTCCTGACGTGCCCATCCGAAATAGGGGATAACAGCTACGACGCTTTTTGCAGATGCACGTTTGGCGGCGTCGATCATCAGGAGAAGTTCCATTAAGTTGTCTGAGTTAGGGAAAGTAGACTGCACAAGGAATACATGTGCGCCACGAATTGATTCTTCGTAAGAAACGGCAAACTCACCATCTGCAAAGTGGGTGATGTTCATGTTTCCCAGAGGACAATTGAGACTTGCGCAGATTTTCTCTGCAAGATATCTCGAGTTAGTTCCCGAGAATACCATAAAGGGTGCTTTTTCGCTCATTTTGTAATAGATGTTACCTATTTGTTAATTTGCCTGCAAAGGTAGGAATTTCTCTTATTATTTAGAAAGACTTATTGTAGAAAAAATAATTTTCTCTCCAACTTATCGGAAATATTTGTAGATTTGCAAGTAAGAACGAAGAACTGAGAATGAAGAATGAAGAATTATGGACGAAAAACAGAAAATGAAGAGCGAAGAATGAAAGATAGTTATCGCCTGTCTTTTTATTCTCCATTTTCCATTTTCCATTCTCCATTATATATAATAGGAGTATTGTTGCTTTCCTCCCTTTTTTCGTGTACCGACATGGTGCCCACAAAAGAAGTGAGGCTTATCGACTCGCTGAATGGAAAAGCGTATGCTTATCGTTACCGTAATCTGGACTCTTCCTACAAATACGCCTATAAAGCATATCGGCAAGTAAACCTGTATAAGTCGGGGAAAGCGGAAGCTTCCAATAATCTGGGGTTCTGTGCTTTCATGAATATGGATTTCGACCGTGCCGAGGCGTATCATAAAGAGGTATACAAGCTGACTAAAAATGAGCTTGAACTGTTGATAGCAGACATCGGACTGATGAAAATCTGCCAGCGGACAGCGCTCAACAAAGAATTTTATGATTACCGGAACAGTGCCCTCCGACGGATGAAGCGTATCCGTGAAGAGAGCGACCTCTTTGCCGACCGTCACGAAGCGCTTCGGCTGGATTACGCATTTACCGAATTTTTTCTCGTTTCCTCCATTTACTATTACTATCTCCAGCAACGGCAGGAAGCGATAATCTCTATTGATAATATTCAGGAAGACGAAGCGTTGAGCGATACCAATCAGCTTCTTTATTATCATTATCTCAAAGGATCGGCTTCTTTGGTCGCAGCGAATACTCCGGAAGAACGGAAACTCCGCGAGTTTGACGAACTTTATTTCACTTGGCGGACAGCCGTGAAGAGCAAGCATCCGTATTTTGAGGGGAATGGAATGCAGGGACTTGCCAATCTGATGGCATCCCCGTCTAATTTTGAGTTTTTCAAGACAAGGCGTACACATGCATTGGATCAGTTTGATTTTCCGGTAGATTCTTTGTTCCCTTTGCGTTTGGCCCAACTGGCACTGGAGAAATTTCGCGAATATAATGACTTGTATCAGATTGCCGGAGCTTATGTATCTATCGGCAAATACCTGAATGCGCATGGACGTTATCAGGAAGCTTTGGATACATTATCAAAAGCATTGAACTGCGTAAACCATCATCACATGCTTTATTATCATAATGAAGTGGATACGCTTGATAAATTATATACGTTTGCCGAGGGAGATACTACTTATACTGGAGTTCCATGGATTGGACAGGAGAAGGTGAAGACCGTTCCCGAATGGATCTCACGGATAAGGGAGCAGTTAAGCGTTTCATATGCCGGGCTGGGGATGAAGGATGCTTCTGATTATAACCGGAATATCTATCTGGATATTTTGAACTTTACCCGTCAGGATAAGGAGTTGGAAAGCCGTTATTTGTCTTTGGAAGCAGGTTCGCGACAGATGACGGTCGTTCTTTTTCTGGTTATTGTCGGCTTGGTACTGGTGATTATCCTTTGGTGGTTCTTCAACAAACGTTCCAAAATCAGGAATCAGGTGGATGTGGAGCGTCTGCAACGGATTCTCTCTCTTTGTCGGGATATCACTTCTTCCATACCGATGAACGTACCTCTGATTCAGCAAGGCATTGACCAGTTGTTCGGGAAAGGACGTCTGACGCTGGAAATTCCGGAAGAAGGAAAAGCTGCACTGGTACCTTCTTCCCATCGACTGAACCGGGACGAGAAGGCATTGGTGCATGTAGTGGAACCTTATATCGTATGGGCTGCTGAAAATGAACAAATGGTGGCTACGTTGAGCGACGAGCGAAATCAGCTGGAGAAACAGCGGTATATCTACGAGCAGCATATTGCAGGAAACAAACGTCAGAATCTGATAAAGAAGGCTTGTATGGCCATCGTCAACGGGATTAATCCTTATATCGACCGGATTCTGAACGAAGTACATAAGTTGACGGAAAAAGGATATATTGATGACGCCAAGATAAAGAAAGAGAAGTACCAGTACATTGATGAACTGGTGACTACCATCAACGAATACAATGATATTCTGGCACTCTGGATCAAGATGAAGCAAGGTACGCTTAGTCTGAACATCGAGACATTCAGTCTGAATGAACTGTTTGATTTGCTGGGAAAAGGACGGCGTGCTTTTGAAATGAAAAAGCAAAAGCTGGAAATCGAACCGACCACCCTGATGGTAAAGGCCGATCGTGCATTGACCTTGTTTATGATTAATACACTGGCTGAAAATGCCCGTAAGTATACGCCTGAGGGGGGAACGGTTAAAGTATATGCGCATGCTACCGATGCGTATGTGGAAATCTCCGTAGAAGATAATGGGAGAGGACTTTCAGCAGAAGATATCGCGCATATCATTGGTGAAAAGGTATATGATTCGCGTGCTATCGGCATGAAAGACGCGGCAGATCCGGAAGAACTGAAAGAGAATAAGGGAAGCGGTTTTGGCTTGATGAACTGCAAGGGAATCATAGAGAAATATAAGAAAACGAATGAACTGTTCCGAGTATGCGTATTCGATATAGAAAGCGAACCGGGAAAGGGAAGCCGTTTTTATTTCCGCTTGCCTTCAGGAGTACGTAAAGTGATTGGCGTGTTGCTCTGCCTGTTGCTTCCGTTGGGAATGGCTTCTTGTCTGCATGAACCCCTTCCGTCGATATTGCAGGATAGTGACTCCATTGCGATTACTACAGATTCTACTTATGAAGATCTGCTTGATGCAGCCTCTGATTATGCCAATGCCGCTTATTTTGCCAATGTGGATGAGAACTACGAAATAGCATTGCAGTATATAGATTCGGCAATGATGTCGCTGAATGAGCATTATAAGAAATATACGCGTACCCCGAAGCCGCATCGATACATGAAACTGGTGGGAAAAGGAACCCCTGCCGAACTGTTTTGGTGGAATGAACTTTTTGATTCAGACTATCATGTGATTTTGGATATCAGAAATGAAGCGGCGGTAGCATTCCTTGCTTTGAAACAAATTGATGCCTACAGTTATAATAATTCTGCTTTTACAGATTTATATAAGGTACAGGGAGAAGACCAGACTTTGGAAGGATATTGCAGGCAGTTGGAACGATCCAACACGAATAAGACGGTTGGTATCATCCTCTGTTTCGTCTTGCTGATCGTTTCTCTGATCGGCTATTATCTCTTGTATATGAGGAAGATGTTGCAGAACCGTCTGAACCTGGAACAGGTGCTTGAGATAAATCAGAAAGTTTTGCCGCCTCTTTGGTCAGACCTCAGACTCAGGAGAACGAGGAAGCGCTTCAGAGGGAGGAAAATACACTTAAAGAGATTCCGCAGCGCATCGTGAATGAGGCTTTTGGCTCAGTAAATGAGTTGCTGACAATCAGCCTGATGGGCATTGCAGTTTATAACGAAACCACGCATCGGCTGGAATATGCTTCCTGTCCCGGGCAGGAAATGCCGGAAATGGTGCAGCAATGTTTTGAAACAGGGGAATATCTCTCAGAACAGAATTTGCAGGCGATTCCGTTGATGGTGGAAGCCGGAGGTGAGCATCAATGTGTAGGTGTGCTTTATCTGGAACGGAGGGAAGGAACGCAACAGGAAACGGATCATCTTCTTTTTGAGCTGGTAGCACGTTATGTATCGATTGTGGTGTTCAATGCAGTGGTAAAGCTTGCCACGCAATACCGGGATATCGAGTCGGCACACGAGGAAACACGCCGTGCTTCGTGGGAAGACAGTATGCTTCATGTGCAGAACATGGTGCTTGATAACTGCCTTTCGACGATTAAACATGAGACAATTTATTATCCAAACAAGATTAAACAGATTATTGGTCGGTTGAATATGCAGAACCTTCCGGAAAAGGATGAACGGGAAGCTGTGGAAACGATTACAGAACTGATAGAATATTATAAAGGGATCTTTACGATTCTGAGTTCATGCGCTGCCCGACAGCTGGAGGAGGTTACTTTCCGCCGGAGTACGATTCCGGTACAGGAGCTTTTTGATGCTGCTGGAAAATACTTCAGGAAGGTCACGAAAAATCGGATGGAAAAGGTAGAACTAATCATAGAACCGATGGAAGCCAAAGTGATCGGTGACGTGAATCAGTTGCGTTTCCTGTTTGAGAATCTGATTGATGAAGCATTGGCGGTTCGTGAAGAAGGAGTGATATGTTTGCAGGCTCGTAAGGATAACGAATATATCCGTTTCCTTTTTACGGATACCAGACGCGAGAAGAGTGTGACGGAGCTGAACCAGTTGTTCTATCCGAATTTGGCTCGTATGACTTCCGGTGAAAAAGGAGAATTGCGTGGAACGGAATATCTGATATGCAAGCAGATAATCCGTGACCATGATGAATTTGCGGGGCGCAGGGGATGCCGTATCAATGCCGAACCGGCAGAAGGGGGAGGATTTACGGTTTACTTCACCATCCCACGCAGATAAAGAAGAAGACACATAAAAGTTATTAGATAAATAAAATGGAAGAACAGAAGTTTAAAGTTATTATTGTAGAGGACGTAAAACTGGAATTGAAAGGCACAGAAGAAATTTTCCGTCATGAGATACCCAACGCAGAAGTGATCGGCACGGCAATGACAGAAAGCGAGTTCTGGCCGTTGATGGAAGCACAGCTTCCCGATCTGGTTTTGCTGGATTTGGGACTGGGAGGTTCTACGACGATTGGCGTTGATATCTGCCGGAATATTTTCAAACGTTATAAGGGGGTTCGTGTATTGATCTTTACGGGGGAAATACTGAATGAAAAACTGTGGGTGGATGTGCTGAATGCAGGAGCGGATGGCATTATTCTCAAAACAGGAGAATTGCTGACCAAGACAGACGTACAAGCTGTGATGGACGGCAAGAAGCTGGTATTCAACTATCCGATTCTGGAGAAGATCGTAGATCGTTTCAAAAAGTCGGTAGCGAATGATGCCAAGCGTCAGGAAGCGGTAATCAACTATGATATTGATGAATATGACGAGCGTTTTCTTCGCCATCTGGCATTAGGCTACACCAAAGATATGATTGCCAACCTGAAAGGGATGCCATTTGGCGTGAAATCACTGGAGAAACGACAGAATGACCTGATCGGACGTCTCTTCCCGAATGGAGAACGGGTGGGAGTGAACGCGACCCGTCTGGCTGTCCGTGCATTGGAATTACGCATTATCGATCTGGATAATCTGGAAGCTGATGAAGAGTAAATGGCGTATGCCGCATCCCGCTACGATGTTCCTGCTGCTGACAATGGCGGTGGTCTTTCTTTCGTGGATATGTGATATCTACGGACTGAAAGTAACGCTGCCGCAATCAGGGGAGGATATTCGGGTGCAAAGCCTGCTGAGTCCTGAGGGAATTCGCTGGTGGTTGCGGAATGCTATCAAGAATTTTACCGGTTTTGCTCCGCTTGGCATGGTGATTATCGCCATGTTCGGACTGGGTGTGGCCCAACATTCCGGATTTATCGATGCGTGCATCCGTCTGGGAGTGGGAAACCGGAAAGAGAAAAGAAAAGTTATCCTGTGGGTGATTGTCCTCGGATTGCTGTCGAACGTCATTGGTGACGGCGGTTATATTATTCTGCTTCCCATTGCCGCCATGCTGTTTCAGTGGGTGGGACTTCATCCGATAGCGGGGATTGTGACGGCTTACGTTTCCGTGGCCTGCGGATATAGTGCCAATATCGTACTGAGTACGATGGACCCGCTCTTGGCGCATACCACTCAGGAAGCCGCGCTCACACTGATGGGATATCAGGGAAACACGGAGCCGCTGTGCAACTACTTCTTTATGAGCGCTTCGACAGTGGTAATTACAGGGATCGTTTATTGGGTGACTCAGAAATGGCTTCTCCCGAACTTAGGAAAATATGAGGGAAGTGTGAAAGTCGAAGCCTACCGCCCTTTGTCACGGAAAGAACGTCGTGCGCTGATGGTGGCTGTCGTAGTGGCAGGGATATACGTTGCCCTTATTTTGTGGCTTACTTTCTCTTCCTATGGTATCCTGCGTGGCGTTAACGGAGGTTTGATGCATTCGCCCTTCATTGCCGGTATCCTGTTTCTGCTATCTCTGGGCGCAGGCTTTACGGGGATGGCTTATGGGTTCAGTTCCGGTCGTTATCGCAGCGATAATGATGTGATCGAAGGACTTACCCAGCCGATCAAACTGCTGGGTGTGTATTTCGTTATTGCTTTCTTTGCTGCCCAGATGTTTGCCTGTTTCGAGTATTCTCATTTGGACAAGTGTCTTGCGATTATGGGAGCGGACCTGCTTTCTTCTTTTGAGCCGGCTCCTTTGTCCGCACTCATCTTGTTTATCCTGTTTACGGCGTTTATCAATCTGATTATGGTATCCGCCACTTCCAAATGGGCATTTATGTCCTTCATCTTCATCCCGATGTTTGCGCAGATGGGGATTTCGCCGGACGTCACGCAGTGTGCTTTTCGTATCGGAGACAGTTCGACGAATGCCATTACTCCTTTCTTATTCTATATGCCGCTGGTGTTGACGTATATGCGGCAATATGACAAACAGATCACATACGGATCGTTGCTGAAATATACATGGAGGTACTCCTTGTGCATTCTGGCAGCATGGACATTGCTGTTTATCGTATGGTATCTGTTGAAGATACCGATGGGGTTATAATTCACGATTCAAAGTTCCGGTTTTAATAACCGGAATTTTGAGTTTCTGAATTAATCGCTATATTTGCACCCGTCCCTTAAAGAAAAAGAACGAATGAATTTACCAGAAGTCTCTGAAAAACTAATCGAACAACTGAATCACGGTAGCACCAAAGCATTTGATAAAATTTATCATACGTACTATTTATACCTGTGTGCGATAGCTGTTTACTATGTACATGACAAGAGAGTCGCCGGTGAAATAGTCAATGATGTCTTCGTCTCTTTCTGGCAGAATCGCCACCATATCACTTATCCTGCCCTTCCGTATCTTCGTCGGGCTATACAGAATGCAAGTATCAGTTATTTGCGGTCTTCCGCTTTTAATGAGCGCATAATGACCGAACAGATGGAGGAAATATGGGCTTTTCTAGAAAATCATATTCTTTCTTCCGACAATCCATTGCAGGCATTGGAAAGCAGTGAAATGAACGAGATCATTCTGCGGAAAGTAGAGGAACTCCCTGCCAAATGCCGTGCTGTTTTTAAGGCGAGCCTGTATGAAGGCAAATCGTACAGCGAAATTGCGGAAGAGCAGAATATTAATGTCGCCACCGTCAGGGTGCAGATGAAAATTGCGCTGACTAAATTGCGCGAATCCCTTGGTACTCCCTATATGATAGCTATTTTGATGTTTCTTTAAAAAAAATCGGTTTTCTTTTAAACGTTTCTTTTTTTATTGCGTATCTAGTTATATACACCATAGAAAAAGAACGGTTTATGATAGAATATTACGATAAAGAAGAACTGGAATTACAGATTAGTAATTATTTGTCGGGCAATAGTACCGATGAAGAAAAAGAAACGTTGCTTGCCTTTCTGGCTTCCAATGAAGCAGCTGCCCGGACTTTCCGGGAAATGTCTGCCGTATGGGCACTTTCTTCCGTACCGTCGTTTGCAGAAATAGAAAACTCCAATTTAGTGCGGATAAAGGAGAGAATGACTGCTCCTGCCTCTTCGAAGCCTGTCCGGAAACTGATACCTGTCTGGCTGAAAGTGGCTGCCGCCGTTATTCTGCTGATCGGCTGCAACTATTTCTGGTATACGTATACGGAAAATCTGACGGAAGTATATACCAACGCCGATTCTCCTTACGAAATCAAGGTTCCTGCCGGATCGAGAACGAATATCGTTCTTCCTGACGGGACGGAGGTTTCTCTGAATGCAGGTTCTGTATTGCGCTATCACCGTGGGTTTGGTATCCGCGAACGTAATGTGACGTTGGATGGCGAAGGATACTTTAAAGTTGCGAAAAATGCAGAGGTTCCCTTCTTCGTGAAGACGAACGATGTGCAGGTGCAGGTAGTCGGCACGGTATTCAATGTCCGTGCTTATGATGACGATAATTATGTGATGGTGTCTCTGCTGGAAGGCAGGGTGAATTTATCGGCGTCTGCTAATTCTGTGATGAAATTATTCCCGAATGAGCAGGCACTGTATAACAAGAACACCGGACGAATGGAAAAGCTGAAGACCAATGCAAGTAAAGCCTGCGATTGGCTGGATGGCGGGTTGACCTTCGAGAATGCTTCATTCGCTGATATTGCCCATCGTCTGGAACGTAAATTCCAGGTGAAGATCAGCATAGAAAGCGAACGTCTGAAGGCCGAACACTTCTCCGGTTCTTTCGACAGCAATCAGAATATTTATGATATATTACACGAAATCAACGTTGAGAAACAATACACGTGGAAAGTCAGTGGTGACACCATCTTTATTACCGATAAAAGAAAGGGGGTAAGATAAAAGGAAGGAGAAAGAAAATGGACACAGCCGATAGATATACCGGCAGTCCGCAGCTACGATAAATAACTATATGTTAACCTTTAATAGTGATAAAAATGAGATTGATAATAAGAAAAACATTATTGATGTTTCTGCTTTTGTCCCTAAGTAATGTCCTGACAGGTTTTCAACTTTCAGCGCAGGAACAAAACAAGAAGTTCAGTGTCAAAGCAGATAACGTTACTTTGAAAGAAGCCATTGAAGTAGTCAGGAAGCAAGGAAATTATTCTTTTCTGATTCGCAATAACGACATTGACCTGAATAAGAAAGTCTCTGTGAACGTGGACAAGGGTACAATTAATGACGTGATGGCCCAACTGCTGACCGGTACGGGGATCAGTTATGAAGTGAACGGAAACCGGGTGGTCATATTCCATGCCGCAGTGCCTGAAAAGGAACAGGGAAAAGCGTTTGTCCTGAAAGGCAAAGTGACCGATCCTTCGGGTGAAGGAGTGATTGGTGCCAATGTGAAAGTGCTGAATTCTACGGAAGGTACGATTACGGATATGGATGGAAACTTTTCTCTGTCGGTGACTCCGAATGCACGATTATCCGTGTCTTATATCGGATATGCTACGCAGGAAGTCGTTGTCAAAAATCAGACTCCTTTGCACATTGCTCTGAAAGAAGACAGCCGTCTGATTGACGAAGTGGTGGTAGTAGGCTACGGTGTACAGAAGAAAGCGAATCTGACTGGTGCGGTAAGCAGCGTGAAGATGGATGAAGTATTGGGAGACCGTCCGGTAGTGTCGGTCAGCGATGCCTTGAAAGGCGCGATGCCCGGTTTGCAGATTACGGGTAACTCCGGTAGACCAGGAGAGGAAATGAGTTTCAATATCCGTGGTGTCAACAGTCTGGATAAGAATGGCAAACCGTTGGTTCTGGTGGATAACGTAGAAATGGATATCAACATGCTCGATCCGAATGATATTGAATCAGTAACGGTCTTGAAAGATGCTGCTTCTTCGGCTATCTACGGGGCACGTGCCGCATTTGGCGTCATTCTGATTACGACAAAGAAAGGATCGGATTCAACCAGGCTTTCTATTAATTATTCTAACAATTTCTCATTTAGCAGACCTGCCAATATGCCTCGTAAGGCAACACCGCTTCAGACGGTGCAGGCTTATAAAGACATGGGAACCATCAACTATCAGAGTGGACAGAATGTGGATACGTGGCTGGATTTATTAAAAGAATACAATGCCAATCCTTCGGCTTATCCCGATGGGTATGCAATGGTGGACGGATTGCGCTATAGTCTGGCAGAAACCAATCTGTTTGATGATATGATGGAGACCGGTTTCCAGCAGACGCACAATCTTTCTGTAGGTGGCGGCACGAAAGATATATCTTATCGTTTCTCTTTCGGTATGGTCGATGAGAATGGAGTGCTGGCCTCGGACAAGGATGCGTATAAACGTTACAATGTGTCTTCTTATATCCGTTCGGACGTATTCTCATGGATTACTCCAGAACTGGATATCAAATATACGAACTCGAAATCAGAATTGCCGGAGACTTCGGGAGGATATGGAATCTGGGGAGCAGCCGTTGCCTTCCCGTCTTATTTCCCTACCGGAACAATGAATATCGACGGAGAAGAACTACCGATTAATACTCCCCGGAATCTGATTAATCTTGCTTATCCGACGACTATCCAGAAAAACAATATCCGTATCTTCGGAAAGGTGACGATTACTCCTTTGAAGAACGTCAAACTGGTGGGTGAATATACATACAACCATCTGAGTAATGAAAAGACCAAGTTTGAAAAGAAGTTCTATTATGCCCACGGAGGTAACTTTGTGAAAGAGACTTCGACGGCAAACTCTAAGTATGAAAACTCCAACGGCATTACCGATTATAATGCCTTGAACTTCTACGGAAACTACAATAACACATGGGGCAAGCATGAAGTCACCGTGATGGGAGGTTTCAATCAGGAGAGCAGTGACTATCGCTATGCGGAAATGTCGCGTATGAACATGATTAACGAAGACCTTCCTTCTATATCGCAGGCTACAGGAGATTATTTCGCTAAAGATAAATTCGAACGCTATACAGTAAGAGGATTATTCTATCGTATCAACTACTCCTTTGCCGGCAAATATCTGATTGAAACGAACGGACGCTATGACGGCTCTTCCAAATTTCCGAAAGACAGTCGCTTCGGTTTCTTTCCTTCTGTCTCTGCCGGATGGCGTGTGAGCGAAGAAGCGTTTATGAAACCGTTGACATCCGTATTGTCTAACTTTAAATTGCGTGCTTCGTGGGGTAATATCGGCAATCAGAGTATCACTCCTTACGCTTATATTCCGGGCATGGATGCCGAGCAGGCTTACTGGACCGTTTCGGGTATCAAGGTAACTACCCTTAAACCAGCTGCATTGGTCAGTAACAGTTTTACCTGGGAGAAAGTGACGACTGTCGATGTCGGTTTTGATCTGGGTTTATTGAACAACAGGCTGAATCTTGTATTCGACTGGTATCGTCGTGATACGAAAGGTATGCTCGCTCCGGGAGCGGAATTACCGGCTGTGCTGGGTGCAAGTGCTCCTTTGCAGAATACTGCCGATCTTCGTTCCAAAGGATGGGAGATCACTGTAGACTGGAATGATCAGATCGGAAAAGTGAAATACAATCTGGGCTTTAACCTTTATGATGCTAAAACCAAGATTACCAAGTATAATAACGAGACAGGTCTCTTCGGTAAGGACAAGAACGATAAAGATACTTACCGTGTAGGAATGGAACTGGGTGAAATCTGGGGGTATGTTACCGACCGCCTGTATACTGTTGATGATTTCGATGCCGATGGCAAGCTGAAAGCAGGCATTCCAAAAGTGGAAGGCTACAATCCGAATCCGGGTGATATCCTGTATAAAGATCTGGATGACAACGATATTATCAACGGAGGCACAAGTACGACAAAAGATCCGGGCGACCGTAAGATCATCGGTAATAGTACCCGTCGTTATCAGTATGGCATCCACGGTGGTGCAAGCTGGAAGGGGTTCTCTTTATCTTTCCTGTTGCAAGGAGTAGGCAAACGTGATTTGTGGATTATGAATGACTTGTTCTATCCGCACTATGACGCATGGACGACGGTATATGACACACAACTGAATTACTGGACGCCGGAGCGCACAGACAGCTATTTCCCCCGTCTGTATGAGAAAGCTGCCGGAAATACAGCTGCCAATACACGTATTCAGACCCGTTATCTGCAGGATGGTTCCTACCTGAGTATCCGGAACATCACCTTATCTTATAATTTCCCGTCCAAGTGGATGACTAAGATCGGTGTCAATAATCTGGCTGTCTTCTTTAGCGGTGAGAATCTTTATACATTCGATCATTTGCCGAAAGGACTCGATCCGGAACGTTCGGTAACGGATGACTTGGGACAACGCGGTTTTACCTATCCGTATATGCGGCAGTATTCGTTTGGTATCAACCTTTCATTCTGATTGTTTCACTATTTAAAAGAGTAATTGTTATGAAGAAATATATACTGGGTACGGGCATTAGTCTCTGTTTGCTGATGTCGTCTTGTTTGAATGACTCTTTTCTGGAAGTTTATCCGAAAGGACAACAGACGGAAGCGACAGTCTTTACTACCTATGATAACTTCAAAACGTATGCATGGGGATTATATAATGTATTCTTCGGATATACGTATGATACGGGGCAGACGGACGAAATATTCCGCGGAGATTTTGAGTCGGACAATATGATCAAAGGTTTGTCCGGATATGAAGGGCAGTGGGCATACCAGAAGGCGAAGGCAACAGATGAAGTCAAGGAATGGGATTACGACTATATCCGCCGGGTAAATCTGATGCTGGACAATATCGATGGTTCGCAGATGAATGATACGGAGAAGGAGCACTGGCGCAGTGTCGGCTATTTCTTCCGTTCATATAAATACTTTCAGATGCTTTCCCGCTTTGGAGATATCCCTTGGGTGGAGAATGCGTTGAAAGAAGACAGTCCGGAACTGTACGGCAAACGGGATAGTCGCGATCTGGTGGCTTCGAATATCCTGTCCAACCTGAAATATGCGGAGACACATATCGGTGCGGACGATGGCAAAAACACCATTGGTATATCTGTGGTGCAGGCACTTATTTCCCGTTTTGCTTTGTTCGAGGGTACTTGGCGGAAATATCATGGATTGTCTGATGCCGAGACTTACTTGAAAGAATGTGTACGTGCGTCGGAAGAAGTTTTGAAGGTTTATCCGAATGTGCATCCACGGTATGACGAGCTTTTCAATTCGGAATCTTTGGATGGGGTAACGGGCATTATCTTGTATAAAGCCTATGAAACCGGTCAGTTGATGCATGGTCTGACACGTATGGTGCGTACCGGTGAATCTTATATTGAGGCGACAAAGGATGCGGTAGACAGTTATCTGTGTACGGATGGTCGTCCGGTAAGTACTACCACCAGTCGGTATGGCGGTGATAAGGAGATTTACGGACAGTTCCGCGACCGTGATTACCGGTTGTATCTGACGATATGTCCTCCCTATATGGTAAAG
>NZ_GG774705.1:271485-301836 GCF_000162515.1 Bacteroides sp. 1_1_14
AACTTCAAAGGATTCACGGTGCAGGGGCAGCCGCACTTCAAGAATCAGAATTGGGGACAGGGCTGGAATGCTTCTCAAATGGGATTCTGGGTATGGAAGTACTATAATACGCATACCGTAGCTACCAATGCCAATGGAGTGAATACGACAGATGCGCCTTTGTTCCGTGTAGGAGAGGTAATGGTGAATTATGCCGAAGCCATGTGCGAATTAGGTAAGTTTGATCAGACGGCTGCCGATAAATCCATTAATAAACTTCGTGCACGCGGACATGTAGCGAAAATGACGGTCGAAGACATTACAGATGATTTTGATACGGCCCGTGATCCTTCCGTTCCTGCTCTTCTGTGGGAGGTACGCAGGGAGAGACGTGTGGAACTGATGGGGGAAGGATTCCGTCTGGATGACCTTCGCAGATGGAAAAAAGGAGACTATGTCAATAAACGCCCGTTGGGAGTATATGTGACGGGAGCTTCGGCTAAAAATCTGAAAGTGACCGGCGGACCGAGTAATGACGAAGGGTATGTTTACTTCTTTGACGCTCCGCTCGGATGGCAGGAACATTATTACCTGTATCCGCTGCCTCTGAAGCAACTGGCACTGAATACGAATCTGGAACAGAATCCGGTATGGACTAAATAATTTTTTGAGTAAAAACAGAGGCAAGACCTGTAATATTTTGTATATTGCAGGTCTTGAAAATTTAAACTATAAAATGAAGAACGCTATTTCGGTAAAATATACCCTTCTTTGCGGGACAGCTTGCTGTATGGTCTCTGCTGTGCAGGCGCAGCACAATGTCTCCGATGTTTCCAGAATGAATGTTCTTTTTCTGATGGCTGACGATATGCGTCCCGAACTGGGTTGTTACGGAGTGGAGGCGGTCAAGACTCCGAATATGGATCGTCTGGCATCGAGCGGAGTCTTGTTTCAGAACGCTTATTGCAATGTTCCGGTGAGTGGCGCTTCCCGTGCCAGCCTTCTGACAGGCGTATATCCTCACTATCCCGATCGTTTTGTGAATTTCTCGGCTTATGCCAGCAAGGATTGTCCGGAGGCTATACCTCTTTCCGGATGGTTCACAAAGAATGGTTATCATACAGTTTCGGATGGCAAAGTTTTTCACCACATGAGCGATCATGCCGCATCGTGGAGCGAACCTCCCTACCGGAATCATCCGGATGGATACGATGTCTATTGGGCGGAATATAATAAATGGGAACTTTGGATGAACTCAGAATCGGGCAAGACGATCAATCCCAAGACTATGCGCGGACCGTTTTGCGAGTCAGCAGATGTTCCGGATACGGCATACGATGACGGAAAATTGGCGGAACGTGCCATTCGTGACCTGCGGCGTATGAAAGAAATGAACAAGCCGTTTTTCCTGGCTTGCGGATTTTGGAAACCTCATTTGCCGTTTAATGCCCCGAAGAAATATTGGGATTTGTATAAGCGGGAAGAGATACCTTTGGCTTCCAACCGTTTCAGACCGGAAGGCTTGCCGGAACAAGTCCGTAATTCGAGTGAGATATATGCTTATGCACGGGTGACTGATACGGGGGATGCCGATTTTCAGCGGGAAGTGAAGCATGGATATTATGCTTGCCTGAGCTACGTGGATGCACAAATCGGAAAAGTGCTGGATGCTCTGGATGAGTTAGGCCTGGCGGAGAATACGATTGTGGTACTGTTGGGAGATCATGGCTGGAATCTGGGCGAACATGATTTTGTGGGTAAACATAATCTGATGGACCGTTCTACTCATGTGCCGTTGATTATCCGTGTGCCCGGAATGAAAAAAGGAAAGACCTGGTCGATGGTTGAGTTTGTAGATTTGTATCCTACTTTGTGCGAGTTATGTCAGATACCACAACCAGCAGAACAGTTGGATGGACAGAGTTTTGCAAAAGTTTTCAGCAATCTGAAGGCTAAGACGAAGGATGAAGTCTATATTCAGTGGGAAGGGGGAGACAATGCGGTTGATCAACGTTTTAGTTATGCCGAATGGATGAAAGGTGACGTGAAGAAAGCAAGTATGCTGTTCGATCATCGGATAGATAAAGAAGAAAACAAAAATAGAGTCAATGAGAAAAAATATAAGAGTAAAGTTGAATCACTCTCTTCTTTTATCAAAGTGAAGAAATCATCATTAAAAAAATAATATGAGAACACCAATTATGTCATGCTGCCGTTTGATGGCAGTTGCTTTATTTCTGTTTTGCAGTATGCCGCTATTTGCTCAGCGGCAGGATATTTTATTAAACGACAACTGGAAGTTCCGATTCTCGCATCAGGTGCAGAAAGGGTCGGAAATAAGAGTAGATCTGCCCCATACCTGGAATACACAGGATGCTTTGTCCGGAAAGATCGACTATAAACGGGGAATCGGTAATTATGAAAAGAAACTGTTCATTCGTCCCGAATGGCAAGGCAAGCGTCTTTTCCTTCGTTTCGAAGGGGCGAACAGTATAGCAGATGTATTTATCAATCGCCGTCATATCGGTGAACATCGTGGAGGATACGGAGCTTTTGTCTTTGAAATAACCGGAGAGGTGAATTATGGAAAAGAGAACTCTATATTAGTGCGGGTGAATAATGGAGAACAACTGGACGTGATGCCTTTGGTGGGTGACTTTAATTTTTATGGCGGTATTTACAGGGATGTGCATCTGCTGATCACTGATGAGGCATGTATTTCTCCTTTGAATTATGCTTCTCCGGGAGTTCGTCTGATACAGGATAGTGTCAGTCATCAATATGCGAAAATAAGGGCGGTCGTTGATTTGGCAAATGGCAATAATGCCGGTCAGGAAGTAGAACTGGGTATCCGTTTGCTGGATGGTCAGAAAGTGGTGGCGCAACAGAAACAGACACTTACTCTTGCTGGGAATGCAGCTTTGCAGCAGGAACTTACATTTGAGATAAATAATCCTCATCTGTGGAATGGCCGTCAGGACCCGTTTCTTTATCAGGCGGAGATTTCTCTGTCAAGAGGAGGGCAACTGGTAGATTGTGTGACGCAGCCTTTAGGACTTCGTTATTATCGGATTGATCCGGATAAGGGATTCTTTTTGAATGGTAAGCATCTGCCTCTTCACGGTGTTTGCCGGCATCAGGACAGGAGTGAGGTGGGTAATGCTTTACGTCCTCAGCATCATGAAGAAGATGCAGCCCTGATGCTGGAAATGGGAGTGAATGCGGTTCGGCTGGCACATTATCCGCAAGCTACCTATTTCTATGATCTGATGGATAAGAATGGGATTATTGTCTGGGCAGAAATACCTTTTATCGGTCCCGGAGGATATGATGATAAAGGATTTGTTAATCTGCCTTCTTTCCGTGCCAATGGGAAAGAACAGCTGAAGGAGCTGATCCGCCAACATTTTAATCATCCTTCCATCTGTGTATGGGGGCTGTTCAATGAACTGCTTGAATCCGGTGATAATCCGGTGGAATATATCAAGGAATTAAATGAGCTGGCGCATCAGGAAGATACTACGCGTCCTACCACTTCGGCAAGTAATCAAATGGGTGACTTGAATTTCATAACGGATGCCATCGCATGGAATCGGTACGACGGATGGTATGGAGGCACCCCGGCCGATTTAGGACGCTGGCTGGACGGTATGCATAGAGATCATCCGGAAATCCGTATTGCCATCAGTGAGTATGGTGCCGGTGCCAGCATTTATCATCAGCAGGATTCGTTGGTAAAATCCGTGCCAAACAGTTGGTGGCATCCGGAGAATTGGCAGACCTATTATCATATCGAGAACTGGAAAGCGATTTCTTCCCGTCCTTATATATGGGGTAGCTTTGTATGGAATATGTTTGATTTCGGTGCGGCTCACCGTACGGAAGGTGATCGTCCGGGAATTAATGATAAGGGGCTGGTTACCTTTGACCGGAAAGTACGTAAAGACGCGTTCTACTTTTATAAGGCTAACTGGAACAAGGAAGAACCTGTCCTTTATCTGGCCGGAAAACGTAACACCGTACGTTCCCGACGTCTGCAAACGATTACTGCATTCACTAATCAGCCCGGGGCGGAACTGTTTGTCAATGGAAAAAGCTATGGTAAGGCAATGCCGGATCAGTATGCTATTTTAGAATGGAAAAATGTGGAGTTGCAGCCGGGAGAGAATGAAATAAAAGTAGTTTCTAGCAATAAAAAAGTAAAATTGATGGATAGTTTTCGCTGCAAACTATAGCATAATGCAATAGAAAGCATTACCTTTGCGGTCTATGTGTAAAGCTAAGAAGGAGTCCGTGAAGTAAATAACCTTTGGCAGTCTGTCAAGGTTATCCCTTAATTCATACTCTGGCATATTCTTGCCAGAGTTATTTTCATATTCTATATAATAAGTATAATCGCATGTCTATAAAGCGGATAATAACTATCTGCAAGATATACATGCTCAAAAAAACAATGAAATGATAAATTCAATTAATATACAAATCAGAGAGACCAATACAGATGATTTCGACAGCATAATGACTGTTGAAAAACAAGCGTTTGGCTATGACAAAGAAGCACAGTTGGTAGCCGATCTGCTGGCTGACAAAACTGCAAAACCAATGGTTTCGTTGCTCGCTTTCTACAAAGGTGAGGCTGTCGGACACATTCTCTTCACCAGAGCCTATTTTGATGGTCAGGGAGCACAACAGATGATGCACATTCTTGCACCTTTAGCTGTCAAGCCGGAATATCAACGGCAGGGTATAGGCGGAATGCTGATACGGGCAGGTATAGAGAGGTTGCAGGAAAAAGGTTCGTGCCTTGTGTTTGTATTGGGGCATAAAGAATATTATCCAAAATATGGTTTTATACCGGATGCAGCCAGGCTGGGTTATCCTGCTCCTTACCCGATACTGGAACAGTTCTCGGATTATTGGATGGTTCAGGCAATCAGTCCGAAGGGATTTGATGTGGATAAAGGAAAGATCAGGTGTTCGGATGAGTTGAACAAACCTGAACATTGGAGAGATGATGAATCGGACAGATAGTTCCCTGATAGTAGTTTGTTAAAATAGAGGAAATATATAAAGATTTAGGTAGCTTTATTAGTGCAGCCTAAATATAAGACTTATTTTTGTGTGGGGCTGTCCAAAATCGGACAGCCCCTTTTTTAGATGTATTAGTATTTTCTATTATCTTTCATCGCCTTCCTCCACCTCTTAAAAGCCCTCATCAGGCTATCTTCCTCCACTGTACCTTCCATATTATAATGTTCCACAAAAAGCTCCATCGAGCGTTTGAACATGATTCCGTTTTTGAATTTATTCTCCAGCAGAAATTCATAGAGTTCCGCCCTCATTTCCACTTCGATTTCCTTTTCTATGGTTAATGCGCTTTCCTGCCCGATATAATTATATACTTCCGGATTCTTTCCGTAGGCTGGATTAGGCAGAACAAACGTGATATTTCCTGTTTCTTTCCAGGATACTTTGGATGGATGCGGGACGGATAACTGATAGAGAAAATGATAGATGGGAGTGATGTGAGAGAGATGGATAGGAATCGGTTTTCGGAGAGAGGCTGACGAAGAAGGTGAGGGGCGACTTTCGGATTCGGGTTCTAAACTTTGTGCGTAACGTACGTACATATACCTTGCCAGATACGGCTTGATGGTAATCGTAACTGTAACCATGGGATTTTAATTCTTAATTGTAAATAAATATTATATGCATCAGACCGCTTCGGGCCATGAATTCCGTTTTGTTTGTTGAGAAAAATCACATAGGTTACGGGGACGGAATTCTGCTTTTATAAGAAATTGAAAATCAAGTAGTTACAAATGCCTCTTTTTGGTTTAAAACCAACGGGCCGTTCCTTTAAAACCAACGTCCCGTTTCTTTAAAACCAAGAGGGTGTTTCTCGGTGAGAAACGGAGGTATTGGTTAAAACCGAAGTGCAAAGCTAGGACGAATATTCGTATTTTTCAAAATAAGGAAAATGCCGGTTGATATTACTGTGTAATGATATGAGAATTATCCGCTACCAATTAAAATTGCGCGTATATACGCGGGGATTGATGTTGATAAATAGTACGGTTTTTGCGGTTGAGCGTTTAACAAAGTTTATTACAAACGGGCGTTTTTCCTTTGCCTCTCTTTTTTTACGTGCCTCCCTTGCTCTCCGGAACATCTGTCCGGCCGTTACCACTCTTCCTGAATTAAATAAAATTAAGAATCTCTGCCGGACGAAGATGGAATTTTCATATTTTCGCCCTATACTTGTATATAAAATAACTAGTGATATAAGATGAAAAGTAAGAATGGATTTAGCCGGTGTGGGGAACTATACATCGGTCGTTTACAAAGAGAGGGGCGCTTTTCTACAGCGCATGTCTATAAGAATGCCCTTTTTTCTTTCAGTAACTTTTGTGGTACGCAGAACGTGTCGTTCCGTCAGGTTACCCGTGAGTGTCTGCGCCGTTACGGTCAGCATCTGAGTGATTGTGGTTTGAAACCGAATACGGTTTCTACCTATATGCGTATGTTGCGTAGTGTTTATAATCGTGGAGTGGAGTCGGGGAGAGCTCCGTATGTCCCCCGACTGTTTCATGATGTATATACCGGAGTGGACATTCGGCAGAAACGCGCGTTGCCGGTTCCGGAATTGCATAAGCTTCTGTATGAGGATCCCAAGACGGACCGTTTGCGACGTACACAGGCCATTGCCGGATTGATGTTCCAGTTCTGCGGGATGTCCTTTGCCGATCTGGCACATCTTGAGAAGTCTGCCCTGGATCAGAATATTCTCCGTTACAGCCGTATCAAGACGAAGACTCCGATGAGTGTGGAAATCCTTGATACGGCGCAGGAGATGATCAGCCAGCTCCTGAATCATCAGCCTTCACGTCCGGATTGTCCCGACTATCTGTTCGATATCCTTTCGGGTGACAAGAAGCGTAAGGATGAACGTGCTTACCGTGAATACCAGTCCGCCCTTCGCCGGTTCAATAACCATTTGAAGGGATTGGCAAAAGCTTTGCGTCTGACTTCTCCGGTGACTTCCTATACGCTCCGCCATTCATGGGCGACTACCGCCAAATATCGTGGCGTCCCTATTGAAATGATCAGCGAGTCGCTGGGACATAAGTCCATCAAGACAACCCAGATCTATTTGAAGGGATTCGGACTGAAGGAACGTACGGAAGTAAATAAGATGAATTTATCTTACGTGAAGAACTACTCAATGGAGGCGTTGTAAATATATAAAATATTAATAGTCAGTATTAAACTATGTGCATTACTTCTTAGGTAACGGATTTAAATATGACGCAAAGATAGACAAAAACACAAATAGGAAACAAATAAAATTCCATTTTTTTTCGTTTTATCCGCAAATAAGGCAAAAAAGTCTTTGAACATGAAAAAACATTATCTTCATGTCCCACTGCCGTTATACCATATTTCCACAGGAATATACCCCTTCTCGCAGGCTGCAAACTCCTTCTATCACGTATTTGTCGATGTTTTTCACTGTTCCCATTCTGTTTGTCTTTGAATGTATAGGTTTCCGTTACCTAAGAAGTAACGGACAAAAATGGGGTAAAAAAAGATGATTCTAACAAACAAGAAATCTATTAATGCTGGGCCTAGCTATGGGACAGGGGAAGGCGTAGCACACTCAAAACGCTGGTATGTCGCCTTGGTTCGTATGCATCACGAGAAGAAAGTATCGGAGTATTTAGACAAGATGGGCATTGAAAATTTCATCCCTCTTCAACAGGAGATGCATCAATGGAGTGACCGTCGTAAACTGATCGAATCCGTCCTTCTTCCAATGATGGTCTTTGTACATGCCGACCCGAAAGAACGGGTGGAAGTTCTGAGCCTTTCTACAGTGAGCCGTTATATGGTGATGCGTGGTGAAAGCAATCCTGCCGTTATTCCTGATGAGCAGATGGCCCGTTTCCGTTTCATGCTCGACTATTCCAAGGAAGCCGTATGCATGAGCAGTTCTCCTTTAGCCCGTGGCGAGCAGGTCCGTGTGATAAAGGGACCTTTGTCGGGGCTTGTCGGCGAACTCGTCAGTGTTGACGGTAAGAGTAAGATTGCTGTCCGTCTGAATATGCTGGGATGCGCCTGTGTGGATATGCCTGCCGGGTATGTGGAATCAATAAAAGCCGTAGTTTGACAAGATAATTAGATCTGTATAATGGAGTTACAGGATAAAAATCTTTCATCTTCATAATCAGGCCCATCGCCTTCTTCATATCGAATGCTCCGGCAGTTATTTGTATGCTGACGACCTGGCTCAGCTGAATAAGGATATTCATAATGAAATGAATGAGTTATATCCTCTGCATGGCAGTACTCCGGAACAGGACGCTTCCTTGTGTCTTGCTCTTCTGTTGGGCTATAGTGTGAGTCTGTATGCCAGTCTGGAGGATGACTTGAAAAGGGAACATATTCTTTCCCGTTCTCTGGAACTTCTTGAAACTCTTCCTCCCTCACCTTTGAAAGATGATTTATATACTGTTTGCAAAGAGTATATGAGTGTATAAAGTTTAAAATTAAGATATTGGGGAATAATATTTATGAAACAGACATTAGAAGGTGTTTTAAAATACCTCCGGAAGAATTATTGTAGTTATTGGATTATATTGGGAATTGATACAGCTATAGCTGTTCTTTGTACATGGATAGCCTACATCGGTATCTACAGTATGACGGGAATTTCTGTACGAACAGATGTTTTTGCGAAAATTATAGGAATTTCTTTTATTTCCAGTATACTCGGTTCATACATATTTCGTACTTATCGCAATACCATACGTTTTTCACAATTAAAGGAATTGTGGCGTCTGATGGGAAGTGCATGTTTAAAAGCCATTTGTATGGTTATTGCTATTTGGATTTTCATACCTCAAATGGGCTTGTCCAACAGTCAGAGAATGATCTTTGTATTATTCGATGGTATGCTGACCTTTATTGCAATGGCTGGATTTCGTATTCAGCTGATACTGATCTACGAGTTTCTTCTTAATCAGATGAATAAGAAAAACGAGCGTATTCTGATATATGGTAAAGATGATAAAAGTGTGGCATTGCAGGTACGTCTGATGAATAGCAGACATTTCAAAGTTGTTGGTTTTTATGTTTATGATACAAGTGCTTCGATCCTTCGTGTAGCAGGCTTTCCGGTTTATTCTTTTAAGAATGAAGGAGATTTCAAAAGACAGATGCACAAGCATTGCATCCAAAGTATTTTATTTGCACGTTATGAAGATACCCGAGAAGAGGAAGACCGTTTACTTCAATTTTGCAAAAAAATAAAATCAGAACACTGATAGCCCCTTCTATTAGTGAGGCTGATGAACATGGAAACTTTCATCAATGGGTACGTCCTATTAAGATAGAAGATTTGCTGGGGCGTCCGGAAATCAGTATCAATATACAGGAAGTTGCAGCAGAATTTCGGGATAAAATAATTATGGTAACGGGGGCTGCCGGGAGTATTGGTAGTGAGCTGTGCCGTCAGTTGGCGCAAATGGGCATTCGCAAATTAATAATGTTCGATTCAGCCGAAACTCCTTTGCATAATGTACGTCTTGAATTTGAAAAGAAATATTCAAATCTAGACTTTGTTCCCATCATTGGAGATGTCCGTGTGAAAGAACGTCTCCGTATGGTGTTCGAAACTTATCAGCCTCAGATAATCTTTCATGCCGCTGCCTATAAGCATGTTCCATTAATGGAGGAAAACCCTTGTGAAGCTGTACTGGTCAATGTTGTCGGCTCTCGCCAGGTTGCTGATATGGCAGTGGAATACGGAGCAGAAAAGATGATCATGGTCTCTACCGATAAGGCTGTAAATCCTACTAATGTAATGGGATGCTCGAAACGTCTGGCAGAAATCTATGTACAAAGTCTGGGCTGTGCCATCCGTGAGGGAAAAGTAAAAGGTCGTACCAAATTTATCACTACCCGCTTTGGTAACGTTTTGGGTAGTAACGGTTCTGTAATTCCCCGTTTTAAAGAACAGATTGAGAATGGTGGTCCTGTCACAGTGACTCACCCTGATATCATTCGTTTCTTTATGACTATTCCCGAAGCTTGTCGTCTGGTAATGGAAGCTGCTACGATGAGTGAAGGTAATGAGATTTTTGTTTTTGAGATGGGGACGGCTGTGAAGATTGTTGACCTGGCTACCCGTATGATCGAACTTGCCGGTTATCGTCCTGGTGAAGATATTGAGATTGAGTTTACGGGATTGCGTCCGGGTGAGAAGCTTTATGAAGAAGTATTGAGTGATAAGGAGAATACAATCCCTACAGAAAATAAGAAGATAATGATAGCGAAGGTACGTCATTATGAATATACTGATATCCTTGATACTTATGGAGAGTTCGAGAATTTATCCCGTACGGTAAAGATCATGGATACAGTGAAGCTAATGAAGAAAGTGGTACCTGAGTTTAAATCCAAGAACTCACCGAAGTTTGAGGTATTGGATAATAACTGAAAGATTGTCTAAAAGGGAAGAATAAGTTTTCGAGCGTGAGGAACAATCTATTCCCGCATAAAAAGAATCTGAAATGTTAATTTGTAAAATATAAGTAATGTTTGGTCACTGATATTTATAATAATGGAAAAGCAATTGAGTACTAACAAAGTGCAAAGAAAATAAGGAATTCAAAGTCATTTAAGATAGTTGTTTCATAAAGATTAATATAATCGTATATAGTCACATTTATGGCAAAAAAAGTAATGCTCGTTTTTGGCACTCGTCCAGAGGCTATTAAGATGTGCCCACTCGTTAATGAGCTCCAAAAGCATATGAAGGAGTTCGAAACTATCGTTTGTGTTACAGGTCAGCATAGAGAAATGCTTGATCAGGTGCTCAAGCTATTTGAAGTTACTCCTGATTACGACCTGAACATCATGAAGCAAGGTCAGGATTTAACTGATGTGACCGCTCGCGTCCTTACTGGTATGCGTGACGTGTTCAAGGAGTGTCGTCCTGATGTAGTGCTTGTCCATGGTGATACTACCACTTCTACAGCAGCTGCCCTTGCAGCATTCTATGCACAGATTCCTGTTGGGCACGTAGAGGCTGGCCTTCGTACCCACAACATCTATAGTCCTTGGCCAGAGGAAATGAATCGCCAGATCACCGGTCGTATTGCTACCTATAACTTCTCACCAACCTCAGTTTCAGAGATAAACCTTCTTGCAGAGAAAGTCCTTGGTCAAATCTTCGTAACTGGTAATACTGTTATTGATGCCCTCCACATGGTGGTTAGCAAACTGAAGAACGACAAAGTACTTGCAAAGGAACAGGACAATGTACTTGCAGTAGCAGGTTATGATGTAAGTCGTCTCTCAGATGGTAAGAAGCTCGTCCTTATTACCGGTCATCGTCGTGAGAACTTTGGTGATGGTTTCATCCATATGTGTACAGCTATAAAAGACCTTACTCAGAAGTATCCTGATGTAGATTTCGTTTACCCAATGCACCTCAATCCTAACGTGCGTAAGCCAATCCATGAAGTCTTTGGCGAGAATTTGGATAACTTTGAAAATTTGTTCTTCATTGAGCCACTTCAGTATTTGGAGTTCGTTTACCTCATGGAAAAGTCAACTATTGTTCTTACTGATTCAGGCGGAATTCAGGAAGAGGCTCCAGGACTTGGCAAACCGGTACTTGTAATGCGTAACACTACAGAGCGTCCAGAAGCGCTCGGCTCTGGAACCGTCCATTTGGTAGGTACTGATTATAAAAAGATTGTGAATGAAGTAAGTGCGCTTCTTGATGATGAAGCTACTTATGAGAAGATGAGTCATGCAGTTAACCCTTATGGTGATGGTAAGGCTTGTAAACGCATTATTGCTGCTCTCAATGGTGAGAATCCTACTCCTTATGGAAAGTAAAAAGAATAATAAGTAAAATGTCAAAATAAGTCATGGTTAACGTAATTGGCCTCGGCTACATTGGACTTCCTACAGCTCTGATGATGGCCTCGCATGGTGTTGAAGTTGTCGGCACTGATTATAACAAAGAACTCGTTGCAACTCTTAATGCAGGTAAGACGACCTTTAAGGAGGATGGTCTTGATGAACTTTTCAATGATGCAGTAAAAGCTGGCATTAAGTTTACCACTGAATATCAGAAGACTGACATGTACATCGTCAGTGTACCTACCCCTTATGACAAGTTCTCAAAGAAGGTTGACGCATGCTATGTTGTAGCAGCTATCAAGGAAGTGATGAAGATATGTCCTAAGGGAGCAACCGTTGTTGTTGAGTCAACAGTTAGCCCTGGTACTATGGACAATTTCGTACGTCCAGTAGTCGAGGAGAATGGCTTTAAGATTGGTGAAGACCTCCACCTTGTTCACGCACCTGAGCGCATTATTCCAGGTAATATGGTTTATGAGCTTCTCCACAATAATCGTACTATTGGTGCTGATTCCAAGGAAATTGGCGAGAAGGTAAAGCAGTACTATGTATCGTTCTGTCAGGGGGAAATCGTTGTTACTGACATCCGCTCTGCAGAGATGACCAAGGTTGTTGAGAATACCTTCCGTGCAGTCAACATTGCCTTTGCTAACGAGCTTGCACGCATCTGTCGTCATGATAATATGGACATTTACGAGATTATTAAGATTTGTAATATGCACCCACGTGTTAATATCCTTCAGCCAGGCCCAGGTGTAGGTGGTCACTGTATTTCTGTTGACCCATGGTTCCTTGTAGGTGATTACCCACGTCTTGCTAAGGTTATAGATGAGTCAATGAAGACAAACGACTCACAGCCTGAGTTTATCCTTAACCGTATCCATGAAATTATGAAGGAGAACAACATCGAGAATAACCGTAAGGTAGGTCTTTACGGCCTCACTTACAAGGAGAATGTCGATGACTATCGAGAGTCACCAACTCTCCAAATGCTTGAATTACAAGAGCGTCATCTTGCACGTCCACTTAAGTGTTATGACCCATTCCTCGTAGGAAACAAGATTGCAGAAAATCAGTACGATGACTTCGATGAGTTTCTTGTTGATATAGATATGGTTGTTATTATGGTTAAGCATGATCACATTAAGGGAAATTGGAATAAGCTGAAGGGCAAGGTTATTCTTGACTGCTTCAATATCTGTCCTCTTGAAGGCGTTTATCATATTTAATATTATAAGGATAACTGGCAACGCAGGTGGAACCAATGTTCGAAGTTCGATACTTCTTGCCAGTCTGATTTTCTTTACTTAAGAGTTCAAAAAACTATCAGTGAACTATCAATGAAAGAAAGATATAATTACATAGATTACTCTAAAGCCTTTGCAATTTTACTCGTGATTACAGGTCACATCTGTTTATTTTGTATAAATAGAGGTAATGTGAATAATGCTGACAACATGAGAATATATAGTTGGCTTACAGTTTTCCAAATGCCATTGTTCTTCTTTTTAAGTGGAATTGTTATCAAACATAAAGACTACTCAATAAAAGAAACAATTAAACATCTATATAAAAAGACAAGACAACTTTTAGTTCCATTTTTCTTGTTCGGTACAATTTTTACGTTATTTATTCATCAAGGTTTTTGTGAATTCATTACTCCAGTTATGAAACAAGGCTATTGGTATCTTCTGGTATTATTTGAGCTCTATCTTATTTATTATTTTTTTAATCCCATAAGTTTATTGTGTAAAAGCAAAATGTTTTCATTTGTTGTGGATTTGATATTCATTGTTCTTCTATACTCCATGCTCCAATTGTTAAACAAAGGAGTTGATTTAAATAGTTCATGTTGGCAGAACTATCTAAGTTTAATCCAAGTAAAAAGATATGCACCATTCTTTTTTGTAGCAATATTTTTAAGAAAATACGATGCGGTTAATACGCTTTTCAATAATAAATATATTATGTTAGCATCCCTTCTAATTGCTGTCATAACGGAGCTCTTGAAATGTTTTAATTTTAACATACATGCAATTGGTTATTGGTTACCATGGATTTATATAGTTCTCAGTATATCTATTATTATGAAACTTGAAGTTTTAGATAATAAGATGACACAACTGCTGTCGTTTATTGGTGCACATACACTTGATGTATACGTACTTCATTTCTTTATTGTAAGGAGTATAAGCATGGCATTTTTGTGTTCTTATTTCGATAATTATAATTATCTGATCTTAGAATTGTTAATTATTAGTCCTATTTCTATTCTCATCGCCGTCATATCGGTATATATTGGCAGGGTAATCAGAGCTAATAAAAGAATTGAGTCCTTCATCTTTTTTAGATAATAATTTGTGCCTAATAAAGAATCTATTTCAGTAGGAAAATCTGACATTATTTGGAGCTATATTGCCAAATTTTTAGGAATAGCATCTGGTTTATTAGTCCTGCCTTTTATTTTGAATCGATTGACGGCAGAGGAAATGGGGCTTAATTATTTGATGCTTACTATAGGATCCATGGTGTCATTGTTGGACTTTGGCTTTTCACCTCAATTCGGACGAAACATTACATATGTATTTAGTGGGGCTAAGGAGCTTGCAAAGGAGGGATTTTCAAAGAAGGAAGTTGATAGCAAACCTAGTTACAGGCTGGTTGCTACTGTTATAATCACGGCAAAGATGGTATACAAGCGGCTATCATTATTGGTACTCCTAATCATGTTAACTGCTGGTACATGGTATATCCATTATGTTACCGATGGGTTTAGTCAAGTGCCTAACACTCTCTTGATATGGATTATCTATTCCTTATCTGTATATTTCAATATATATTTCAATTACTATAGCAGTCTGCTCACAGGTCGAGGGTTAATTAAGGAGAATTCCATTTCAATAATCCTATCAAAGTTATCATATATTATGATTACGCTTGGTATGATATTTATGAATTGTGGTCTTCTTTCCATTGTTGTTGCTAACTTTATTTCTCCGTTCATTCAAAGATTCTATGCATACAAGATGTTTTATGGCAGAGGATTAAAAAAGTTACTACCTGTTGATATTAAAAAGGATGAAATACAGAAAACATTCTCTACTATTGGGTATAGCGCAAAGAAACTTGGTCTTACGTTTGTTGGTGCATACGTTGTCAATAAAATGAATATGTTTATTGTTGGCATCTATCTATCCTTGGAAGTAACTGCGTCGTATGGATTGATGGTTCAGCTTGGCACCACAATGGTAACAATGGCGTCTGTTTTCTTTGTTTCGTATCTTCCAGTGTTCTCAAACTACCAAGTGACCCGAGAATATCAGAAGTTGACTGAACTTCTCTCATTCACTATGATCATATTTTGGGCGTTAATGATTTGTGGTTGTATAGGAATGTTCTTTTTCGGAAACTGGTTGCTTGATTTAATAGGTTCTCAAACGACTCTACCATCAAGATGGATTTGCCTACTATATTTTCTATTCTCAACCCTTGAATTGAATCAGTCTAATTTTGCAACAATTATAGTTACTTCCAATCGAGTTCCTTTTGTTAAGCCTACATTGATTTCTGGTGCAGTAATTTTGGTTGGCACTTTTGTTGTACTCAAATTGACAACGTGGGGTATACTCGGTGTTGTGCTTGTTCAGGCTGTTGTTCAGTTATCATACAATGATTGGAAATGGCCAAAACAGGTGTTTGAAGAGCTTAATGTGAGTCTTTTGCAATTTGTTAAACTTGGAATAATCAAATGCAATACATTAATAAAAAGAACGAAATGAGTAAAAAACTTGGAATATTACTCGTCGAATCTCTTCCTCTTCCTCCTGTCAAGGGGGGGGCTGTTGAGAACTTGACGCAACTCATTATTGATAATAATGAGGATAGGCATGATTTGGATATCTATGTGTTTTCAAAATATGATGGTGCTGCGGCAGCTGAGGCAAAGCAATATCATAATACTCAATATAAATATTGCAATCCGTCAGGAATCTACGTTCTGATAGATATTTTACTCAAAGTTGTCAGACGTATCTGTAGGAATTATTTGCATATAAATACCCCTTCACTTTATGAGATAAAGGCATATCGCTATTTCAAGCAGCAGGGTATCAAGACATTGATTCTTGAAAACTGTCCTGCATACGCTCTATATCAAAATCGCAAGTCTGAGTTTGAACTTATTCAGCATTTGCATAACGATTATCTCAATGCATCAAGCAAAATAAACGATCTAATATTCCAACATACCCAAAGGATATTTACTGTGAGTAACTTTATTAAGTCTCGCTTGCAACCTATTGTGCCTTCTTCTATTCCAGTGGATGTTTGTCACAATGGTATAGACTTGCAACGGTTTGAGTTGCCTATAGAAACACAGAAGAAGCAAGAACTACAGAAAAGGTATGGTATCAGTTCTACTGATAGAGTAATAACATTCACTGGGCGATTAGTAAATAACAAGGGTGTTAAAGAGCTTATGCTTGCTTTTGAGAAGGTTTCAGCAAAACATAATGATGCGAAATTACTAATCGTTGGGGGGCAGTCATTCTCTAATAATGTTAAGGATGATTACGTCATTGACCTTGAATTTATAGCTTCTAGAATAGGAAATGGTGTCATTTTTACTGGATATGTAGATTACTCAGAGATTACTTCTTACCTACAACTCTCTACCATTGTTGTCGTACCATCTACAAGTTTTGAGGCTTTCCCCCTTTCTATACTCGAAGCAATGGCTGCTGGAATCCCAGTTGTCGTGTCCGATGCTGGTGGAACGCTTGAGGTGATTGACGAAAGATCAGGGATAGTTGTGAATCGTGGAGAAGGTTTAATTGATGGTCTATCAACGGCTATTGAAGACCTGTGCTTTGATGACGAAAAACTCCACAAAATGTCTGTTGCTGCAAAGCGAAGATCAAAAGTCTTCTCCGACAAGACTATGTATAATAGATTTGTGGATTTATTGAAATGAACCTACTTTATATTTACAGTTCAAATATCAATCCTACGCATGGGGGGGTACAGAGAGTGACAAAAGTTCTATGTGACTACTTCCGCACTCTAGGACATAATTGTTACTATCTTTCCTCTCAACCTACTAATGGTGGTATTAAGAACCAATATGTACTTCCCAATACAGAACTGCTGAATGAGCAGAATATCTACTATATCCAATCATTGTTGAAGGAACAAAAAATAGATGTGGTTGTGAATCAGGATGGATTGTACAAGAATCTGACTAAACTTGTGCATACTAGCTGCTACGGTCATGCCAAGATATTTACGGTAGCTCATAATTCTCTCCTTGCTCCCGTTACTAGTTTTACTATTGTTCGTTATTCTCTATTTAAGAAATTTCATCTCGCATGGCTACTCCCTTTGCTTAGAACGTCAGTTGTCAAGGGAGTGATGAATGCTATGTATAAAAAGAAATACAAACAGCATTATCAAGATATTCTTAAGTATTCCAATCAATTTGTACTACTTTCTAATGCATACAAGAAAGAACTTGCATTTTTCCTACCCGATTTCCCTCAAGACAAGGTATGTGCTATCTATAATCCTTGTACCATTGTATGCAAAGATGATGAGATAATAGAAAAAAAGAAGATTGTACTTTATGTTGGGCGCATCTCATTTGCTCAAAAACGTAATGATCTCCTACTGCATGTGTGGAAAAATATTGAGCTACAACATGCAGATTGGCAACTTAAGGTAGTTGGCGAAGGTGAAGATCTTCCAAGACTCAAAATTATGGCAAAAGAAATGAGTCTTACAAATATATCGTTCGAGGGTTTCAAATCTCCAGAGCCATATTACAAGGAGGCCTCTGTCTTCTGCTTAACTTCTGCATATGAGGGCTTTGGTCTGGTATTGGTGGAGGCTATGAGCTATGGTGTGGTACCTGTTGCTTTCAATAGCTACGGGGCAGCAGAAGATGTGATTGATAATTGTGTGAATGGATATCTTGTAAAGCCATTCGATAAGCAGGGGTATATAAAGATAGTTGAATACTTAATTGGAGATAAATTACGGTTGCTTGAAATGTCAACCCAATCGGTACTGAAAGCTAAAGCTTTTAGTGTTGATAATATTGGGAACCAGTGGGTAAAACTGTATCAGGAGAAGTAAAAATGGATAGATTATATAAGTTAAAATGTTGGATATATCCCCTTTCCTTTTTAGGTGCAGAAATGTTCTCGGCTTTCTGCGGAATTACAGGTTATAGACAGGAAGAAGGTAGTGCGTTGTACCTTTATTATATGATATCATTGTTTGCACTTTCATTGCTATTAGTTGTACATGATATTTTCATATTGGGTAAACCTTTTAGCAAGATGGTTTTATTAATCCCAATTATATTTACTGCATGTTATTTTTCTGATATTAGTTCTGAATCGCCTCCTTTAGAATGGACAAAAAAGGCTTATCAGTTTTTTTTATTCTTTTCGCTGTCACCAATGTTAATTGCTAGCTTAATTGCAAAAAACAATAGTATTGAAGGTATGTATAAATACTTAGATGTTATCTTGATTATTCTTGGTATAGGAATGATAGCAAGATTGCCTAAGATGATGATGCTAGGAGAATTAATAGAAGGTTATAATGGCATTTCTTACCAGTCAGCACTTGCCTTTGGAGCTATATATTATGGTTTATTGTCGAAACGAGAAGATAGATTTAAATTTCTAAAAAACAAAGTCTTTAAGTTAGTAAGTATCGTAATGTGTGTGCTGCTTCCTTTAACATGTCTTTCTTCTGGAGGAAGAGGTGGCGTAGTCTTTCTATTTGCATTAGCGGGGCTGATTAGTTTAATCTTTGTCAAGAAAAGAAATATATTTAAGGTCCTGTTTTTTGTCCTTCCGTTGGGTTTACTAGGAGTTGTCATTATATTTGATCTTGTTCAAAATTCAGTTCTTGAAAATACTTTTAATAGAGGTATGGATCGTGCCTTTTCCTATATTTCTTCAAGCGGTATTGATATGGCACAAACATCTAATCGTGATATTGTATTTGAATTAGCACAAAAGAATATTGAGGCAAATCGATATACTGGTTATGGAATCTTTCATACTATTGGTGCATTTGGATATCCTCATAATATCTTTTTAGAAATTCTGGAAGGCGGTGGAATTTTCTATTTTGCATTTTGGATAATAATACTAATTATAAGTATAAAAAGAGCATATTTTATAATAAAAATAGAACGAAATCTTTTGTTCCTAGTACCCTTGTTTATATATCCGTTTGTAAATCTTTTATTCTCAGGATCATATCTTATGACTGGTATGTTTTGGTTTGTTCTTGTATTCGTTTTAATCTATAAACCGCAACAATATTGAATAATGGCAAAAGTATTAATCCTTCAAAACGAAATATCTGCGTATAATGTATCAACCTACAATTGTATTTCAGAACTTCACGAACTGACGGTTGCATATTACTCAAAAGATAAATCGTCAATTCCATGTAGTTTTCAAAAACATAAACTAAATTACATAAAGATCAAGTCTATAATTTTAGTTAGTGACTTAAAATCTCTTTGTAAACAATTTGATGTTGTCATATTTGTACCAGATTTCCATGTACCAGCTTATTGTTTATTGCCATTTGGTAATAGACGATATAAAGTAATCTCATGGAGTATTGGTTTCCGAGTGTCTTATGTCCATCCGTACATTACCTACAGAAAACACAATTTGTTGGATAGGTTTTTCCAAAAAGTGTTATCAGTATGTGATGCTAATATCTTCTATATAAATAAGTCACGAGAATTTTGGAAGAACACTAATTTACGGATGGACAATATATTTGAAGCAATCAATACTACCGATGTAGAGAAAATAGAATTCAAACCTGAGCTAAAGAAAGACTTTCTTTTTATAGGGACGCTTTATAAAGGAAAAGGGCTCGATTTGCTGCTTGAGGCTTACAATAAGTTCTACAAACAGAGTTCATGCAATACAAAATTGCGAATTGTTGGTGCAGGTTCTGAACGAGAAGTGTTGGAACAATATGTTAAAGATAATGGACTTCAAGACAATGTTGCTTTTCATGGAGCAATCTATGATGAGAAGGAAATTTTGAAGATCTTCCAACAGTCATTGCTGTGCTTTTCTCCGACACAAGCCGGTTTGTCTGTTCCAAAAAGTATGGGTTATGGCGTTCCGTTCGTCTCACGCAAGGATGCTATTACTGGTGGAGAAATCTATCATATACAGAATGGCGTAAATGGTATAATGTATGAGAAGGACGAAGATCTCTCGGCAATTATGTTAGATGCTTTTGAAAATCGTATTAAATATATCGATATGGGACGCAGGGCAATGGATTATTATTATAGTAAAGCGACTAATGAGATTAAAGCTGAAGGAGTGATAGATGCAATTAACTATGTAATTAGCTAATCACAATGATGAAGAATATAGCGATTATTAATAATGTAGATTTTGGTAGCACTGGACAGATATCACTAAATCTCCATCGGAATTTATTAGCTAAGGGATATCGATCATATTTTTGCTATGGTCGTGGTGCATCTCCAACTAATTCGTCTATGAAAAAAATAGGTAGTTTCTTATCTGTTAATATTCATGCTTTGATGGTTCGCATGACAGGACGACAGGGATTTTATTCTAGTTCTTCAACAACCAAACTTTTACGATTCTTCTCAAAAGCCAATATTGACACAATATACATAGTTTGTATTCATGGATACTATTTGAATGAGTATAAATTGTATAAATATGTGGCAGATAATAATATTGCTTTAGTTCACATAATGATAGACGAATATGCTTATGGTGGCAAGTGTGCATATAATAATGGTTGCAATCGTTATTTTTGGGGGTGCGGTAACTGCCCAAATAAGGCTTCATATCCAACTAGTCTCATTTTGGATGGATCAAAAGCAGTGTTTAAAATGAAACAAAAAGCGTACCAAATGTTATCAAAAGCTGCTTTTGTCGGTCCACGTTTTGTTGTCGAAAAAGCGAAAGAGTCTCCCTTGCTGCAAAATGCTAAAATTGTGGAATTAGATGAATCTATTGATATGGATATATACTATCCTAGAAATACAGATAATCTGTATAGTGAACTTGGAATAAGTGATAATAAAATCGTTATCACCTGTATTGCGCCATTTAATAATACAGTGAATGACCGTAAAGGATGTCGATTCTTTATCGAACTAGCAAGAAGATTTGAAAGCAATAATAACTACATATTTATTCATGTAGGATATATGTGTGAGGATAAATCATTTTTGCCAAAGAATTATATTCCAATTGGATTTATTCGTGACCAAAATAAACTGGCAGAGTATTTTTCTATCGGAGATTTATTTGTTTTCCCAAGTTTATTAGATACAATGCCAAATGCTTGTTTAGACTCATTGGCATGTGGTGTTCCCTTATTATGTTTTGATATATCTGGAATGCCTTATGTTTCAGATAATACTGTCGGCACCTTTGTGGAGGCACGTAATGTGACGGAATTACAAAAGGTTGTACAGAAAACTGTAAAGAAGAATAGCGACATTATTCAAAGGTGCAGAAGTTATGCATTGTCGAGATATGATTCAAAAAAATACAATGAGAGATTGATGCAAATTGGTGAATATTTAAATAAAATATAATTATGATTCCATTTAATAAACCCTATTGTTCTGGTCGTGAACTGAAATATATGGAGGAAGTTTGTCATTCTACAACAATGTCAGGTAATGGTGATTTTACAAAGAAGTGTCATACTTTTTTTGAGGAGAAGTATGGCTTCAAGAAGTGTCTGTTGACTACATCAGGTACCGATGCACTTGAAATGTGCGCAATGCTTTGTAATCTCCAGCCAGGTGATGAGGTAATTATCCCTTCATACACTTTCGTATCTACCGCTCTTGCATTTCTTCGTGAGGATACGAAGGTGATCTTTGCAGATTCAAGTAAAGAGACTCCTAATATGGAGGTCGCACAGATTGAACCATTGATTACAGAAAAAACTAAGGTCATTGCAGTGGTACATTATGCAGGTGTTGCATGCGATATGGATGTTATTATGGCATTGGCTGAGAAGTATAACCTTCTTGTAGTTGAGGATGCAGCACATTGTGTAGATAGCTTCTACAAGGATAAGCCCCTTGGTGGTATCGGTCATCTTGGGGCATTCTCTTTTCACGAGACAAAAAATATCAGTAGTGGAGAAGGTGGTATGCTTGTAGTGAATGATGATCGTTTCATTCGTCGTGCAGAAATTCTTTGGGAGAAGGGAACCAATCGTGCAGAGTTCTATCGTGGTATGGTCAACAAATACGGATGGGTGGACATGGGTTCCAGTTTTCTTCCTTCTGAGTTCAATGCTGCATTTCTATGGGCACAGTTGGAGCAATTGGATGACATTCAGGATAAGCGCAAGCATATTTGGGAAATGTACTACAATGGCTTGAACGGTAAGGTTGGTGATATGGTTCGTCTTCCATTTATTCCTGAGTATGCTACAAACAACGGACACATGTTCTATCTCCTTTGCCCATCACTGGAGTATCGTATAGCTCTGATGACATACCTTAAGGAGAATGATGTACAGACAACATTCCATTATTTGCCTCTTCATAGCAGTAAGTACTATGCAGACAAGTATTATGGTGCTGAATTGCCAAATTGTGACTATTATAGCGATTGCCTTGTTCGTCTGCCTCTGTATTATGAGTTGACAGACTTGGAGGTTAAGAAGATAATTAAACACATTATTGAGTTCTGCTCAAAGAACTAAAAAGCACATCCTTACCTGAAGACAATAAGTATAGCGAGATTCGAATTCTCGGTGAGGAACCAATAATCGTAACAATATTATGAAAGGTATAGTTTTAGCGGGAGGCTCAGGAACGCGCCTTTACCCAATTACTAAAGGCATCTCTAAGCAACTCATGCCTATTTACGATAAGCCGATGGTATATTACCCAATTTCGGTATTGATGCTGGCAGGTATTCGTGACATACTGATAGTATCAACACCATTTGACCTTCCGGGATTCAAACGACTCTTGGGAGATGGCTCTGATTACGGTGTTCATTTTGAGTATGCTGAACAACCATCGCCTGATGGCCTTGCACAGGCTTTTACCATTGGTAAGGACTTTATAGGTGATGATTCTGTTTGTCTTGTTTTAGGCGACAACGTATTCTTTGGTAGTGGTTTTACGGATATGCTGAAAGATGCAGTTCGTACTGCTGACGAAGAACACAAAGCTACTGTCTTTGGCTATTGGGTAAACGATCCAAAACGTTATGGAGTAGCTGAATTCGATCGTAATGGTAATTGTCTATCAATCGAAGAGAAGCCAGTAAAGCCCAAGAGCAACTATGCAGTTGTGGGATTGTATTTCTATCCAAACAAAATTGTTGATGTAGCATCAAAGATACAGCCGTCAGCACGAGGAGAATATGAGATAACTACAGTTAACCAGTGGTTCTTGAATGACAGGGAATTGAAAGTTCAGATTCTTGGTCGTGGATTTGCATGGCTGGATACAGGTACACATGATTCTCTTTCTGAAGCATCGACCTACATTGAGGTTGTTGAGAAACGTCAAGGATTGAAAATCGCATGTCTCGAAGCAATCGCCTACCGTAAAGGTTGGATTAGTGAAGAGCGCATGCGTGAACTTGCACAACCAATGATTAAGAATCAATACGGTCAGTATCTTTTCAAGGTTATTGACGAAATGAAGCAAGACATTAATTCAACTAATATACTTGATAAAGTGGGGAAATAAGATGAAAAAATATAGTAATCACTGGTAGTGTCGGTTTCATAAGCTCACTCGTTGTACATTTGTTTGTGAACAAATCCCTAAAGTTATAACATCATCAATTAGGATAAATTTACGCATGTAGGTAGCTGGGCTAATCTGAAAGAAATAGAAGACAAGCCTAACTATAAGTTTGTGAAGATGGATATTTGCGACTTCAATGCATTCCTAAATAATGAGGCTTGGATGGATAGCATTACAAGTGGTGAATATAAGAGATATTATAATGTAATATGTGGTGAAAGATCGTAATGGAAATGCTTTTAAGGACAATATTCTTATTTTTAAACTACTTGAAATATCGTTTAAAATATAAGGATAATATTTGGTTTCGTGGATTTGCTGTGATTTATGCAGAGAAGGGTTCATCAATAACATTTAGTAAGGTAGGTCGCTCTAACATATTCTCACACCCATTTAGCAATATGATTGGTCTTTCGCAAAGATGTATCATTGTTGCAAGAATGGGTGGTAAGATAAATATAGGATCTCATGTCTGTATGAGTGGATGCACACTCTACTCCATAGATTCAATAACTGTAGGTGACCATACTGATATTGGTAGTGGGTGTAAGATTATCGATAATGATTTCCATCCTCTATCATATAGTCAGCGTTCTCCAGTTGAACGTTTAGATTTAGTCAAACATCGTCCTATTACCATCGGTGAGGGGTGCTTCATTGGGGCAAACTCAATCATTCTGAAAGGTACTACTCTCGGTAAGAATGTGGTGGTAGGAGCTGGCAGTGTGGTGTGTGGATCATTTCCTAATAACGTAATAATTGCTGGTAATCCTGCAAGAATAATAAAGGAGAATGAGCAATAAGTAATGATTTTTACTTAGTGAAATGATAGCATTGCTTTGGCTTCATTTAATAAAATCTAAGATTTAATGGGCGTTAATTATCTCAAGTGTGCATACATCCAAGAATAAAGGAGATTTAAATAACTAGCGTAGAAATTGGACGTTTACCGAAGTATGCTACAACATTCTTGAGGATATTATTGCTATATGGTGAGCACTTATTTTATCATTATGAAAAAACTTTTAATGCTTGGAGGTGGTTTCCTTCAAAATTTTGTTATTAAAAAAGCACGTGAAATGGGCTATTATGTTTTTTGCTTAGATGCGGACCCAAATGCATTGGGCTTTTTGTCAGCAAATGAACATGCAGTTATCAATATTGTGGATGAAGAAGCATGTCTTGCATATGCTCGTGGAAAAAATGTAGATGGCGTGCTTACAGCGGCGACTGATTATGGTGTACTTACTATGAGCTATATTGCTCAAGAACTAGAACTGCCAGGAATTAATTATGAAGCAGCTAAAAGAATAAGGAATAAAGCAGCTGTTAGAAAATGCCTTTTTGATGCAAAAGCTGATGATACAGGATATTCTTATGAGATACATAATGTAGAGGAAGCTGAAAAGTATAAGAATGGTATTAAATATCCTGTTATGGTCAAACCGTGTGATGGTTCTGGTAGTAGAGGGGCGTCAAGAGTTGATAGGGGTGAGGATTTGATTGAGGCTTGTGAACTTGCTATAAATAGTTCTATAACCCATAGAGCAGTGGCTGAACCATTTATTGTAGGTCGTGAATATGGTGTAGAGTCATTTGTAGATAATGGGAAAATTTATGTATTGGCAGTAATGCAGAAAGATATGACATTACCTCCATATTATGCAGAGCTGGGACACGCTATACCTTCTGGTCTTTCCTTATCCTTAGAGAATAAGGTAAAAGGATGCGTAAAGAATGCTCTTATAGCTCTTGGAGTTAATCATGGCTCTGTAAATATGGATTTGTTGATAAACAGTAAAGGTCAAGTACATATTGTGGATATTGGTGCTCGTATGGGAGGGAATCTGATTGGTTCTCATATAATACCGACAGGTACAGGTATTGATTACATGGGCAATATGATTAAAGCTGCTGTTGGTGATGAAACTAACTGGACTCCAGCCACATCTCCGCAGCCAGTCGCTACGAAACTTCTTGCTCTAAAACCAGGGATAGTTAAAGTTCTCCCTGATTTTGTTAAAATCGAGACTGAATTTAATGTAATAGTGGAACATCATCTTCATGTTGGAGATTCTATCACACCATATAGGACTAATCTTGATGGTTGTGGCTATGTTATAGTTAAAAGGTCTGATATCCGGGATGCATTAGCTAAAGCTGATGAAATAAAGAATATTATAGATATAAATATTTTTAGAGAATAATGAAGAAAATTCTAGTTGTTGGGGCTTCTAATTATCAGGTTCCTGCAATACAACGAGTTCGTCAATTGGGATATGAAGCCTATTGTGTCGATTATAAAGAAGGTCAGCCAGGATTCACACATGCAAATGGCTATCAAATTATTGATGTAAAAGATAAAGAAGCTTGTTTGGCTTATGCTCGGAGACTTAATATTAATGGTGTGTTGACTTGGGGAGCGACGTTGTCTTTGCCGACAGTTAGTTACATTGGCGAAAAATTGGGGTTACCTTGTATGCCGATAGAGACATCTAATATATCAATGAACAAGTATCAAATCCGTAAGCGGTTGAATGAATACGGGTTGAATTCAGGAGGAGAGATTTTTGAAATACGCAATAAGGAAGAGATTAATAAACATTTATTAAAGATTCCTTGTGTGGTGAAACCAAGCGATGGTTCTGGGAGTAAAGGTGTAAAGATAGTGTTTGATAATTCAGAGCTAGAGTCTGCAATCCAATATGCTTTTGAAGAGTCCCGGAACAATGAAATTTATGTCGAACCTTTTATTTCAGGAGAAGAGTTTAGCGTAGAGGCTTATGTTTGTCAAAGAGAAGTTTACATATATTCTATTATGAAAACCGAATTCAGATGGCATGAGTTTTTTCCAGAATATAGCCAAACTACTTACTTAGATGTTTCACAAGATATGGAATTTTTAATTGAAGAAGAGATTAAGACCGCGGTAAAGGCTCTTGGTCTAAATTTTGGACCAGTTAATTTTGATTTGATAGTTTCTTCATTAGATGGTAAACCCTATATCATTGATGTTGGTATACGTAATGGGCAAAATTTAATATCATCTCATATTGTTCCTTATTCGAGAGGTGTAGACGAATTGAATAATAATATAAATTTATGTTTGGGACAAAAAATCAATCCTGTTCCAATTTATAAAAAGTATATAGCTTCTCGATTGATTATTTATAAACCTGGTTTAATTAAGAAGCTTAGACCGATAGATAAGCTTATTGGCAAGAATAATATAGTGGATATAATTCTTCGTAAGAAGGTTGGAGATGTCTTACCTTCGTATCAAACCAAAGCTGATATTTGTGGCTGGATATTGACTGAAGGGGCTACCCCAGAAGAGGCTCGTGCTTGGGGGGGGGAAAGGATGGGAAACTTTGAAAGATTACATCATTATAGAATCATAGATAAAATGTATACCAAATTTATCAAAACTATCAGCGATAGGCTTATCGCATTTTTTTTTATTTCCATTTTTTTTGTATTATTTGGATTTGTGTAGCCATTGCTATTAAAATGGAGGATGGCGGTCCCATATTTTTTATGGCTGAGCGTATCGGTAAAAATAGCAAGAAATTTCATATGTATAAGTTTCGGTCGATGAAAGTAAATGCCAAAAATATAATTAATTCTGATGGAAGTACTTATAACTCCAAGAATGATCTTCGCGTTACCAAAGTTGGCAAATTTCTTAGAACTACTAGTTTGGATGAGACAGCTCAAATATTTAATATACTTAAAGGTGAGATGAGCCTTATCGGTCCTCGTGCAAGTGGATGGAGTGCCTTAGATAGTTATCAACTTGATGAGGTTGATAAGATGAAAGTAAAACCTGGTTTGACTGGATATACGCAAGCCTACTATAGAAACAGCATAGGTGTACGAGAAAAAAGATTAATGGATGCTTGGTATGCTAATAATATTAGTTTTTGGCTTGATATGAAGATCTTTCTTAAAACAATTGTGACAGTATTAAAACACGAAAATATTTATACGAACTAAAATGAGAATATTGCTTTTGCCGTCATATTTTTTACCAGAAGGAGTTGCAAGCCCTTATATTAGCTGGAATCGGAATCAAGCTTTTATTGATGCAGGTTGGAGTATAGTTGTATTTACTCCATTACCATCCCGTGACATTACTTCTGAGGTCAGAAATGAGTATAAGAAAAAGAGAATGGAGACGATGTTTGATGGTAAAATGGTTGTTCATCGTTTTAGTTTAATGCCGGAAGGAAAAAATTCCCTTATTAGGGCTTTTAGATATTTTGTACAGAATTTGAAACAGTTCAGAAAAGCTGTTTTTACGAAGGATGGAAGGTCGTGTGATGTCATGTTGATTGCTAGTACACCTCCTACTCAAGGCGCAATGGCTGCAATAGTGAAACTCTTCACAAAGAAACCATTTGTGTATAATTTGCAAGATATTTTCCCGGATTCTCTTATTGGGGCAGGTATGACTCATAAGGGAAGTCTTTTATGGAAGTTTGGTCGTATTGTAGAGAACTTTACTTATAAGCATGCGGACAAGATAATTGTTATTTCGGAAGGTTTCAAGAGAAATATCATGGCTAAAGGTGTACCTGAAGAGAAAATTGTAGTTGTCTACAATTGGGTGGATCAGAATGCAGTGAAGAATGTTGCCCGAAAGGATAATAAGTTGTTTGATAAGTATCATTTGGATAGAAATAAGTTTTATATCACTTATAGTGGAAATATAGGTCTGACCCAGAATATGGATTTGCTGCTTGATGTTGCAAAAGGTTTGGAAGACAATGAGGAAATACAATTTGTATTGATTGGAGAGGGTGCTTATAAGGAGCAGGTCAAAGAAATCATAGATCGAGATAATATCAAGAATGTTACTCTTCTACCTTTTCAACCATACGAAGATATTAGCCATGTGTTTAGCTTGGGAGATGTGGGTATCATTATCTCTAAACCGGGTGTGGGTGAAAACTCAGTGCCAAGCAAGACTTGGAGCATAATGTCAGCATCGAGACCGGTACTGGCGAACTTTGATGAGAATGAGATTAAGACTATTCTTAGTGAGAACGAATGTGGTGTGTTTACGAAAGCCGGTGACAAGCAGGCATTTACAGATGCAATTCTTGAGCTTTGCCGGAATAGGGAGATGTGCCGGAAATATGGTGAGAATGGTCGAAAGTTTGTAATGGAAAATCTGACAAGGGAGATTGGCACGCAAAAATATATAGACGTTATAAAGAGTGTGGCGAAAGGTTAGTTTGGCTAAGCAGAAATGCTGATAAATAAAAGTGAATAGTTTTATAAAAGTATAATTCAACTATGAATATGAAGTTAAGGAATATTCCGTTTTCTCCCCCTGATATGAGCGATGCGGAAATCGAGATGGTAGCGGAAGCACTGCGTTCCGGTTGGATCACTACAGGTCCGAAGACAAAGGAATTTGAACAGCTGATTGCTATGTGTTGTGGTACGGAGAAGGCGGTATGTTTGAACTCGGCTACGGCTTGTATGGAATCAATCTTGAGAGCCTTGGGTGTAGGACCGGGTGATGAGGTGATTACCAGTGCATATACATATACCGCAACGGCAAGTATTACTTGCCACGTTGGTGCAAAGGTGGTGATGGTGGATACGAAGCCTGGGTCGTTTGAAATGGATTACGACAAGATGGCTGATGCTATCACTGAGCGTACAAAAGTGGTTATTCCCGTTGATCTGGCCGGTATCGTGTGTGACTATGATAAGATATTTGAGGTGGTGGAGAGTAAGAAATATCTCTTTAAGCCAGCTAATGATATTCAGAATGCATATGGCAGAGTGATTGTGATGGCTGATGCCGCTCATGCATTTGGAGCAAGACGTAATGGAAAGATGTGTGGCGCGATTGCTGACTTTACATCATTCTCATTCCATGCGGTGAAAAACCTGACTACGGCTGAAGGTGGTGCGTTGACTTGGGTGAACCGTGAGGGGTTGGACAACAATACACTGTATAAGCAGTTTCAACTGTTAAGTCTGCATGGACAGAACAAAGATGCACTGGCTAAGACGCAGCTGGGTGCATGGGAATATGATATCATTGCTCCTTTTTATAAATGTAACATGACGGATGTGATGTCAGGTATCGGACTGGCGCAACTAAAGCGTTATCCGGAGATGTTACGTCGCAGACGTGAGATAATAGGTCTGTATAATGAGGGAGTGAAGGGTACTTGTATTATTCCGTTGAATCATTATCCTGATAATGATGAGGGAACGTCTTCGAGTGGTCACCTGTATATCTGCCGATTGGAGGGTAAAACTATTGAGGAACGTAATGCGATTATCATCAAAATGGCAGAGCGGGGCATTGCTTGCAATGTACACTATAAGCCGTTGCCGATGATGACAGCGTATAAAGCACTGGGATTTGATATTAAAGATTATCCTAATGCATATGAGATGTATCATAATGAGATAACGTTACCGCTACATACTAGACTTACAGATAATGATGTGGCGTATGTAATTGAAAATTTTGTAGATATTGTAAAGAGTCACTAATAAGAGTCTGTTCGAAAGGAAGATTATATATTGTAAATAAGATAAAAGTTTTGATTAATGAGTAAAATAAAAAGGTAGCC
>NZ_GG774705.1:302908-320557 GCF_000162515.1 Bacteroides sp. 1_1_14
ATACGAAAATCTATGTAGCGGGACACCATGGTTTGGTGGGATCTGCTATCTGGAGTAATTTGCAGAGTCGTGGTTACACGAATCTTGTAGGACGTTCCCATAAAGAGCTGGATCTTCTTGATGGTGCAGCCGTAAAACAATTCTTTGATGAAGAACAGCCTGATGCAGTTGTCCTTGCTGCTGCGCATGTTGGTGGTATCCTTGCAAACTTGCAGTATCGTGCCGATTTTATCTATCAGAATCTCCAGATTCAGCAGAATGTAATCGGTGAGAGTTTTCGTCATAACGTAAAGAAACTACTTTTTCTGGGTAGTACCTGTATCTATCCCCGTGATGCCGCACAACCGATGAAGGAGGACGCTTTGCTGACTTCTCCTTTGGAATATACGAACGAACCTTATGCCATTGCCAAGATTGCGGGTTTAAAGATGTGTGAAAGCTTCAATCTTCAGTATGGCACGAATTATATTGCCGTGATGCCTACCAACCTTTATGGTCCGAATGATAATTTCCATTTGGAAAACAGTCATGTTCTACCTGCCATGATTCGCAAGATTCATTTGGCTAAATGTCTGAATGAAGGAAATTGGAAGTCAGTTCGTAAAGATATTGACTTGCGTCCTGTGGAAGGTGTGACTGGTAGTAATTCTGATGCTGAAATATTGGATAAATTGGCAAAATTTGGTATTACTCCTGAATCGGTAACTCTTTGGGGTACCGGTACACCTATGCGTGAGTTTTTGTGGAGCGAAGAGATGGCTGATGCGAGTGTTCATGTATTATTGAACGTTGATTTCAAGAATACCTATACGGAAGGTAGTAGAGACATTCGTAACTGTCATATCAATGTTGGTACAGGTAAGGAAGTCAGTATCCGTGAAGTTGCCGGAATGATCATGAAAGAAGTTCAATTTAAGGGTGATTTGCGTTGGGATAGTTCTAAGCCTGATGGTACGATGCGCAAGTTGACAGATGTGTCGAAGTTACACAGTTTAGGCTGGCATCATAAGGTTGAGATTGATGAAGGAATTGAGCGTCTTTATGAATGGTATTTGAAAGGTGTCTAAATTTTATAATTTATATATTATGGAAAAATTGAATGGAAAGAATATCTTAATATTGTTGTTGACTTTGCTTTTTACAGCTTGCCAGTCTTATAAAAAAGTACCTTACTTACAGGATGCAGAAGTGGTACTGTATAGTACTCAGGATGCACAATTGTATGATGCAAAGATCATGCCCAAAGATTTGTTGACTATTGTAGTGTCATGTACCAGTCCCGAGTTAGCTGCTCCTTTTAACCTGACGGTAGCTACACAAGGTAATATGGCTTTGAACTATACCACCACTCAGCCCGCTCTACAGCAATACTTAGTGGATAATGAAGGCAATATTAACTTTCCGGTATTGGGTGAACTTCATGTAGGCGGATTGACGAAGAAGGCGACCGAACAAATGATTGTGGAAAAGTTGAAGCCTTATATTACGGAAACTCCTATTGTAACGGTACGAATGGTAAATTATAAGATTTCCGTGATTGGTGAAGTTGCCCGTCCCGGTACATTCACGATCTCCAATGAAAAGGTGAACATCCTGGAAGCTCTGGCTATGGCAGGTGATATGACCGTATATGGTCTGCGTGATGATGTTAAGCTGATACGGGAGAATGCCAATGGTAAGCAGGAAATTATTCCTTTAGATCTGAATAAGGCGGAGACTATTCTTTCTCCTTATTATTATTTACAACAGAATGATATTATTTACGTAACTCCGAATAAGGCGAAAGCTCGAAATTCGGATATCGGAACTAGTACAAGCTTATGGTTCTCTGCTACTTCGATCCTTGTTTCTATTGCCAGTTTGTTGTTTAATATCTTGAAATAAAAAGAAAGAGTTATGAAGGAAGAAAATCAAAACGTGAAGGAACGTGAAATGGCTGAGGATCAGATCGATTTCCAAGCGTTGCTTTTTAAATATATTATTCATTGGCCCTGGTTTGTAGGGGCAGTGTTACTATGCCTTGTTGGTGCGTGGTTTTATCTGCATTGGGCTACACCTGTTTATAATATTTCAGCCACTGTTCTTATGAAAGATGAGAAGAAGGGTGGAGGTGCAGGACTTTCTTCGGAATTGGAGGATATGGGATTAAGTGGTCTGATGACTTCTTCTAAGAATATTGATAATGAGTTGGAAGTTTTGCGTTCGAAAACGCTCGTTAAAGAGGTGGTTAATCAATTGGGACTGTATATAACTTATGCAGATGAGGATGAATTTCCCGCTAAAGGTTTATATAAGACATCTCCTGTCCAAGTGAGTTTGACTCCTCAAGAAGCTGAGAAACTAAGTTCTCCGATGGTAGTAGAGATGACTTTGCAACCTGAAGGTAGTATGGATGTGAACGTGACTGTAGGTGAGAAAGGGTATCAGAAGCATTTTGAAAAGTTACCTGCCATTTTTCCAACTGATGAAGGTACATTGGCTTTCTTTCAGGAAGTTGATTCGGTAACTTTACAGGATGGAACGAAGGTTCCTCGGATAGAGCAGAGTGTACGCCATATAACTGCGACAATAAACAAACCGATGAGAGTGGCAAAAGGCTATTGTAACAGTTTGTCTATTGCTCCTACTTCTAAGACTACTTCTGTTGCCGTGATTTCCTTGAAGAACTCTAGTTTGCAGCGTGGACAGGATTTCATCAATCAGTTGCTTGAAATGTATAATCGCAATACGAACAATGATAAAAACGAGATTGCTCAGAAAACGGCTGAGTTTATCGATGAACGTATTGGTATTATTTCAAAAGAATTGGGTAGTACGGAAGCGGATTTAGAGTCTTTTAAGCGTGACGCAGGTATCACGGATTTGACGAGTGAAGCTCAAATCGCCTTGGCCGGTAATGCTGAGTATGAAAAGAAGAGTGTGGAGAACCGTACTCAAATCAGCCTGGTAAATGACTTGCGTAAGTATTTGAGAAGCAATGAATATGAAGTATTGCCGAGCAATGTAGGTTTACAAGATGCTGCTTTGATCGGTGCGATTGAACGCTATAATGAAATGCTTGTGGAACGTAAACGTCTGTTACGTACATCAACTGAGAATAATCCTGCTATTGTGAATCTGGATACAAGCATACGTGCTATGAAAGCCAATGTGCAAGCTACTCTTGAAGGAACTTTGCAGGGGTTGATGATCACTAAATCAAACCTTGACCGTGAAGCGAGTCGCTATTCCCGTCGTATCAGTAATGCTCCGGGACAGGAACGTGCTTATGTAAGTATTGCCCGTCAGCAAGAAATCAAAGCCGGATTGTATCTGATGCTGTTACAGAAACGTGAAGAGAATGCTATTGCACTTGCTGCTACTGCCAATAATGCGAAGATTATTGATGAAGCGATAGCTGACGATATTCCGGTATCTCCTAAACACTCTATGATCTATTTGATTGCATTGGTACTTGGTGTTGGAATTCCGGTTGGTATCATCTACTTAATTGAACTGACAAAATTCAAGATCGAAGGTCGTGCCGATGTAGAGAAACTAACGAGTGTTCCTGTTGTCGGTGATATTCCATTAACTGATGAGAAGAATGATAAGAATGGTTCTATCGCTGTCTTCGAGAACAAGAATAATCTGATGAGTGAAACCTTCCGTAATATCCGGACCAACCTTCAGTTTATGCTCGATAATGATCAGAAGGTTATCCTTGTGACCTCGACTGTCAGTGGTGAAGGAAAATCATTCGTTTCGTCGAATTTGGCTATCAGTCTTTCTCTTCTGGGAAAGAAGGTGGTGATTGTAGGTCTTGATATTCGTAAGCCGGGTTTGAACAAAATATTCCAACTATCAAGTAAGGAGAAAGGTATTACTCAATATCTGTCAAATCAGGATATTAACTTGATGAGTCTAGTTCAGTCCTCGGATATTAATAAGAATCTGTATATCCTTCCGGGCGGAACAGTTCCTCCTAATCCGACAGAACTATTGGCACGTGATGGGTTGGATAAGGCAATTGAGATTCTGAAGAAGAATTTTGATTATGTCATCCTTGATACAGCTCCTATCGGCATGGTTACGGATACCTTGTTAATAGGTCGTGTAGCAGACTTGTCAGTTTACGTATGTCGTGCTGACTATACGCATAAGGCGGAATACGCATTGATCAATGAACTGTATCATGAGCAGAAGTTGCCTAACCTTTGCACTGTTATTAATGGTGTAGACTTGAAGAAAAGGAAATATGGCTATTATTATGGCTACGGCAAGTATGGTAAGCATTACGGTTATGGTAAACGTTATGGGTACGGCTATGGGTATGGTCAAGAAAAGAAGAAGTAGATATTTGGCAATCTATACTATCAAGGACTATGATAAGGAGTTTCAACTTTATCGTCTGGCTTTCCCAAATGATGAGGTTCGTTATGGTTTCCTTAAAGGAATATAGACCGATGGTTAAGGAATGTTATGTCTGACTAGCTATGTGTCGTTATCGTAAATATAAACCTGAGTCCGATAGAAAGAAGTTTGGTTGATTGCGTCAACAGTTCTTCTATCGGTCTCAGGTTGTTTTATTTAAACCCGTTTTTCAATGTAAATATCTCAAACGTTTTTAATGGTATGAGCAGGTGTTTTTCCGAAATGCTTCTTATAATTATCGCGGAAGTGATCCATATCCTTCATTCCGATATTCTCTGGTATTTCGTTTACGCGATATTTCCCACTCTCTAACATTTCATGTGCTTTTTCCATGCGGATTTTGAGAATGAATTTGTTAAGTGCTTCACCTGTTAATTGCGTCCACTTGTTGTAAAGACTGGTCCTGCTAATTCCAAGCTCTTTGGCAATGGAGCCTATGGTTAGTTTTTCATTATCCAGATTCTCCAGAATGATTTTAGTAACTTTACTTATCAAAGGGTGTTCACCATCCTGCAATATTTCTGACGCTTTTATCTCCAAAAACTCTTCTCCAAACAATCGTTGTAGAAATGATTTTCGAAGAAAACGATTGTTCTTGATAAGGATTGACATTTCAATCTTTAAATCTGCTATACTAAAGGGCTGTTGCAAGAATGTATCAGCTAAAGAAGTCTTTCTTCTATTGTATTGGTCAATATCTATATGCGAACTATAAAGAATGATAGGTATGATTGATGTTTCGCAGGATGTTTTCAATCTTGACGAGAGTTCGACACCATCTATGTTCTGAAGTTCTGTATCACAAATCACTAAATCAGGATATTCATTTTTTATGCAGGTCATAGCTTCGACGCCATCTCTGAAACTTTTAATAGTAAATTCTTCCGTTAAACAACTTGTCAGATAGGATCGGAAATCATCATTACTATCGGCAAGTACGACTGTCGGTTTGTGGGAATTTCTTTTGCAGGGAGCCTTTACGAGCAAACGGTCTATCTTTTCAATTTCAGTATGATTGGTGAAACACAGCGGCGAATGATTTGATTGGTCTTTACAAGAGCATTTCACAGGAAATCTTAATGTGACAGTATGATTTATATTGCTTACTAAGATCTTGCCATTACACAAATCTGCTAGTTTCTTCAATAACATGCTTTTGGAAAAATGGCATTCAAATTCTGCTTTCTGTCTTATCATCCGGTGTTTATTCTGATTATAAAGCTTTGTTAGTTTACCATTTCCTGAATCGGGCACACTTATTTCCCAATGTTCCTGACTGATAGAAATTAGCAATGTTATGTTTGATTCCGGCTCAGAACAGTCGATCGCGTTCGTTATGAATTTATCGATAATAGGTGAGATTTTGTTTTTGTCCAACCATACACTGGCATAAGTGAATTCTGTCTTGATTATTATTTTTATGTGTTTGTTCGTTGCATAACCTTGTAGGGAGCAAATTCTGTTTCTTAAATAGTTTCCTAATTCATGTTCGGTAATGTTTAGGACTTCGGGATGATTATGCAAATATTTTAATCCGGACAATTTGTCCAGATTCTCATTTAAACATTCTATATTTCGAATAGCCAGTGACAAATCATTCTTTATGTTCTCGGGACAGTTATCATTACAGATCGTTCGTAAAGGAACATGAACTAATGTAATTGGATTTCGAATACTTTGGAAAGAATCTATAAAATACTGGTTCTCTTCTTTGAGGAAATTTCTTTCTTTTTGTATGGAAAGATAATGAAATAAATGCCAGTAGAGAAAGAAACCTGCTACTATCAGCAATAAAACTAAATATGATTGATTTTCAAATATTGTTGCTATTAAGAAAGATGCAGCAATAGATATTGTCATTAAATACATCATGTTATTATATTTTAAATGACGTCACTCGATGGAGTTTGCTTTTTCTTTCTGATTCAAGAGACATGAAAGATTATGTGCCAACTATGATTCCATAATTGTGCACATCCATGAACTCAAATAATATGATCTCTAATTTGTTTGTTTTGGGGGAGGTCAATATTTGGTTATGAGTTATGCTTATTGAGAATTCAGATTCTAAATGTCTTGAACTATCAATAAAAAAGCAATGTCCCCCAAGTAACAATAATTATTTTCATTTATTTGTATTAGGCGTAGTAAACTAGCCTCAGGTGAATAATCAGGGGAGGAGGTGGTCTAATATTAAGTATGCTATCGGACCATGATGTCTCAATAGCTGTTTGTTTGTGCTCAATCATAAATTAATATCAAATAAAATACATTTGTCCCCTTCTGATAAAGTAGGAAATTGTATTTACGATGTAAATGTAACTTGTAATAACATAAAAACAATAGTTTTGTTTGTGTGATTTGACGAATTGTTGTAGAATTATTTATTTAATTGATTAATCGAAGTAGAAAGTTGTATAATAGATTTAGATTAATACTAAATGTATTGTATATGAAATGTTGGAAATTCTATATGTAAGATGGAATGACTGATTTTTGTTTTAAAATATGAATATAAATATTTGATATTATATTGTACTTATATGTATTAAAAGGTGATAAATATGCACCTTCGTTCGGTAAATATCGAAGGATTGGGGTGTTTTTTCCTGTCTGCCCAAAGTAAAGGTGAAACCCCGAATCCAGGTGGTGGATCGGGTGACAATGATGAAGCATCGGACTCGACAGTATAATGGGAAAGTAAGGTAGCTCATTACAACAGAGTGATTATAAGGATGGGGCTTCGGCCTCATTCTTTCTTATAAGCTTTTCGAAAGCTAATTAAAGTTTCAACTTATTTACAAGTAAATAAGAGTATGCAAATAACAACAATCCTTGCTTTTATTACTGCTATGGGAGGTCTGGAAGCGGTGAATGGATAGTACGATATATCTTCTGTCGTAAGACGGATGTCAGAAAAGAGAAAGCTTCGGTCTGTAATCTGGAAAAAGAAAACCGACGTAAGAAGGTGGACTGGCTGGAAGATCGCTTAACTCAGCGGGATGAAAAAATAGATGGCCTCTATATCGAACTTCGTAAGGAACAGGAGGAGAAAATAAACTGGATACATAAGTGTCATGAAGTGGAGCTGGTTAAAAAGGAATCTGAAGTGAAAAAGTGTGAGATCAGAGGATGCACCCAAAGAATACCACCTTCGGATTATTAAATAATGACTAATATAAATGAAATATCATGATAAAAGTCTTGTTTGTATGGTTGATGGCTTTAATGATTTCTTTTTATGTTCGGGATGCAGAGGTAAGAAAGAGATTGTCTGCAGGAGTCGGGAGATTAAAGTTGATTCGAGTTCTACGGTCGGGCGCAGGAACAGTTTGCTTCAGCAGGTGGTTGCCGGTAGCGGATATAGGTGGATGAAGAGATATATAATAAGCATTGATTAATGAACGATATTAAAAATCGAAAGTTATAGTAATGGAATATAGAAATAATGATTATCTTTGAATCACAAAAAATGAAGAATAATGATGGATGGCATAATGCGTAAACTTCCAATTGGGATACAGACTTTTGAGAAACTCCGCGAAGGGGGATATCTTTATGTAGATAAAACGGCTTTTGTATGGAAAATAGCTTCTACAGAGACTCCTTATTTCCTAAGTCGCCCCCGTCGTTTTGGAAAAAGTCTTCTTCTTTCCACTTTCGAAGCATACTTTGAAGGCAGGAAGGAATTGTTTGAAGGACTTGCTGTTGCCGAACTTGAGAAGGAATGGAAGAAGTATCCGGTGTTTCATTTGGATTTGAATGCAGAAAAATATGATTCATCCCAAGCTTTGGTTGAGATTCTTAGCCGGCATTTGACGCAATGGGAGTTGAAATATGGAAAAGGAGAGGATGAGGAAACTCTTTCCGGACGTTTTGCAGGAGTGATCCGTCGCGCCAGTGAACAGGCAGGCTGTGGAGTAGTGGTATTGGTAGATGAATACGATAAACCTCTGTTGCAGGCTTTGGGTAATGGTTCTCTATTGGATGATTACCGTAGGACTCTGAAGGCTTTTTATGGAGTATTGAAGAGTTCTGACCGTTATCTCCGTTTTGTATTTCTGACAGGTGTGACCAAGTTTGCACAAGTCAGTGTGTTCAGTGATTTGAATCAGTTGAATGATATTAGCCTGGATTTTGCTTATGCTACATTGTGTGGGATTACAAAGGAAGAACTTGGCTCAACTTTTGTTCCTGAACTGGAGCGACAGGCGGCAGTCAATGATATGACTTCAGAAGCGGTTATGGAAATGATGACACGACGATATGATGGTTATCATTTTCATCCGAAAGGTGCGGGTGTGTTTAATCCGTTCAGTGTGCTCAACTCATTTTCAAAACAGGAGTTTGGTAGTTACTGGTTTCAGACCGGAACACCTACTTTCCTTGTCGAGTTGCTCAAAGAGAGTGATTATGACCTGCGCACTTTAATTGATGGGATAGAAGCCAGTGCATCTTCATTTATGGAATATCGGGTGGATGCCAACAATCCAATTCCGTTGATTTATCAGAGTGGTTATCTGACTATCAAGGACTATGACAAAGAGTTTCAACTTTATCGTCTGGCTTTCCCCAATGATGAAGTGCGTTATGGCTTTCTCAATTTTCTGGTTCCTTATTATACACCGGTCAATGAAGATGAACAGAATTTCTATATAGGCAAATTCGTTCAGGAATTACGTGCCGGAGAGGTAGATGCCTTCCTTACCCGTCTTCAGGCTTTCTTCGCAGATTTTCCTTATGAGTTGAGCGATTCGACCGAACGTCATTATCAGGTCGTGTTTTATTTAGTGTTCAAGTTAATGGGGCAATTCACCGAAGTTGAGGTCCGTAGTGCTCGTGGACGTGCCGATGCAGTGGTGAAAACGCCTAAATATATTTATGTGTTCGAATTTAAACTGAATGGAACCGCTGAACAAGCTTTGCAGCAGATTGATGAGAAAGGTTATTTAATTCCCTATCAGGCAGACGACCGTGAAGTGGTGAAAGTGGGAGTGGAGTTCAGTGCGGAGAAAAGGAATATAGATCGATGGCTGTTGTAGTGCGGAGATATGCCAGGCATGTTTTCGCAAATTTTTTATATATATGGAGAAAAAACTTGTCCAAGGTTGATTATTTTAGCTTCCCGTTTCCTCTTCCTGTCCCTTTTTTCGTCTTAACTAGCTTTTCTTTCTTATAAATCTCTTCCCAGTACTCTTTAATCATGATTTAATCTTGTCCTTTCATTCCCAATGAAGATGCCGCATCTTTGCATCGTTAACGTTAGCGAAGTAATAATCATTAGTATTTATCTTAAAAAGAAAGGACCAAAATTATGGCAATTAGATTTAGAAGAGTGTCTCGTTTGTGTGACCCTACCAACAAAGAATTAGGAAAGAAAGTGTATCCGGTAATCTCTTATCAATACGATACGAGTGCAACTCTGACAGAAATAGCAAAAGAAATTTCCTCCAATTCGGGAGTAAGTGAGGGTGAAACAATTAGTGTTTTAAAGGACTTTCGTACTTTATTGAGAAAAACATTACTGGCGGGGCGTTCAGTAAATATCGAAGGACTGGGTTACTTTTTCTTGTCTGCCCAAAGCAAAGGGACAGAGAAAGCGGAAGACTTTACCTCAGCTGATATTCAAGGATTACGCATCTGTTTTCGTGCCAACTCGGATATTCGTCTGTCTACCGGAACATCAACTCGTTCGGATGGCTTGAAATTCAAGGATCTGGATCATATTAATAAATCGGATGTTATCGGAGGAAATCCGGATGACGGGAATGATGGAGAAAACCCGAATCCGGGTGGTGGATCGGGTGACGATGATGAAGCACCGGATCCGACAGTATAATGTGAAAAGTAAGGTAGCTCATTATAACAGAGTGATTATAAGGATGGGGCTTCGGCCTCATTCTTTCTTATAAGCTTTTCGAAAGCTAATTATAAAGTCTCAACTTATCTACAAGTAAATAAGAGTATGCAAATAACAACAATACTTGCTTTTATTACTGCTATGGGCGGTCTGGAAGCAGTGAAATGGATAGTACGATACATCTCCTGTCGCAAGACGGATGCCAGAAAAGAGGAAGCCTCGGTCTGTAATCTGGAAGAAGAAAACCGACGTAAGAAGGTGGACTGGCTGGAAGATCGCCTGACTCAACGGGATGAAAAAATAGATGGCCTCTATATCGAACTGCGTAAGGAACAGGAGGAGAAAATAAATTGGATACATAAGTGTCATGAAGTGGAGCTGATTCAAAAGGAATCTGAAGTGAAAAAGTGTGAGATCAGAGGATGTACCCAAAGAATGCCACCTTCGGATTATTAAATAATGACTAATATATGAATATCATGAGAAAATAGATTCTATTATTATACATTGTTCGGCTACAAAAGTCGGGCAGGATTTTACAGCAGCAGATATTGACCGTTGGCATCGTGAACGTGGATTTAATGGTATAGGGTATCACTATGTTGTCTGTCTGGACGGAAGATTGGAGAGAGGGCGGGATATTTCTTTGGCGGGGGCTCATTGCAAAGGCTGGAATGAGCATAGTATCGGGATATGCTATATTGGTGGGCTGGATGTAAACGGGCATCCTGCGGATACTCGGACGAAGGCTCAGAAAAGGGTGCTTTATCAATTGATCATGGATTTGCAGAAAGAGTATGATATCCTTCAGGTTTTGGGACATCGGGACACTTCGCCGGATTTGAATGGAGATGGGGTGATTGAGGCTGATGAATACGTAAAGGTTTGTCCTTGTTTTGATGTGAAGGAGTTTCTGAAAAGTGGGAGGGAAGCCTTGTTTGTATGGTTGGTGGCTTTAATGATTCCTTTTTTGTGCTTGGGGTGCAGAGGTAAGAAGGAGATTGTCTGTAAGAGCCGGGAGATTAAAGTTGATTCGAGTTCTACGGTCGGGCGCAGGAACAGTTTGCTTCAGCAGGCTTTCATTTCGAGAAGTGATTCGGAAGTAGTGGAAGAGCATTTGGAACAGATCGTTTTCATATATCCTGTGGATACGGCTTCGCAGGTTTCTGTGAAGATCGTGAAGAATTCTCTTGACCGAAGGACAGGGAAGCTGCAGCAGGTGGTTGCCGGTAGTATGTCAGCGGAAGAAGATTCTCTGTCTTTGGAGTCCGGGGTAGAGTTCAGAACGAGTGAAGAGGTGAAGAAAACTGTTTCTGTGAAACGTGTCAATAGGTGGAAAAGAGGGATATTGATATTGGGGGGAATAGCTCTGATTTATGGTGGATATAGATGGATGAGAAGATTTAAAGTATAAACCGACCTGTGAATTTCAACTTCCATCTTTTTTTAGTAATTTTGCCCAATCAACTCAATAACAAATAAATAATGGATGAATTAAACAATGGGGAACAAGGGCAATATGTTGAACCCGGGAAAAATGAGAAGAAAAATAATACACGAAAAATTGTAAAAAGGACTTTGCTTACGGCAGGACTAGCTTTGGCTGTATACATGGTATACTCCATCGTTTATCTGTTTATTTCGCCCGACCGTAATATTCAGCAGATCTATCTGGTGCCGGAGGATGCGGCATTTTATTATTCAGTCATCTGCTCCGATTGAAGATTGGGAAAAGTTTAGTGGAAGCGAAACCTGGCAATGTCTGAGAAAAGCGAAATCATTTGAAGAAGTTGCGAAGAGCGTGGAAAAGCTTGACTCGGTTGTCAAAAGCAATAAAGTACTGTTGTCACTGGTCGGTCAGCGGGATCTGCTTATCTCACTTCATAAGACCCGCGCTACCGATTGGGATTTTCTGCTTATAGTAGATATGCAGAAAGCTTCTAAAATGGATTTATTGAAAGATCAGGTCGAAACAGTGCTGGCAATGTCCGGCTTTACCGTCACTAATCGAATGCATAATGGAATTAACATTCTTGAAATGCGTGATCCGGATACCCGTGATGTCTTTTATACTGCTTTTGTGGATAATCACCTGGTAGGCTCTTATACTTCCGGACTTGTTGAATCTGCCATCAACTCCCGTAATAAGCCTAAAATCGGACTTGACCAGTCTTTTATTGAAACGGAAAAATTAGTTTCCGGTAAAGGGCTTGTCAGGGTATTTATCAACTACGCCCGTATTCCTCAGTTTATGTCCATTTATCTGGGAGCGAGAAATGAATATGTCGATCTGTTCAGTAATTCTATGAATTTCGCGGGTCTTTACCTGAATATGGATAAAGACCGGATGGAAGTGAAAGGTTATACGTTGAAGAAAGATTCAGTGGATCCTTATATCACTGCCTTGCTGAATTCGGGAAAGCATAAAATGAAAGCTCACGAGATTTTGTCCGCGCGAACGGCTCTTTATACAAATATCGGCTTCGATAGTCCGGTAACTTTCGTGAAGGAACTGGAGAACGCTCTGTCTGTTCATGATAAACTGTTGTATGACTCTTATCAGAGTTCGCGGAAAAAGATAGAAAGCCTGTTTGGAATTTCTTTGGAAGAGAACTTCCTGAGCTGGATGTCCGGAGAGTTTGCCATAACGCAATCCGAACCGGGGTTATTAGGACATGATCCTGAAGTGATTCTGGCTATTCGGGCAAAAAGCATCAAAGACGCCCGTAAGAATATGGAGTTTATTGAAAAGAAGATCAAACGCCGATCTCCGGTTAAGATTAAGTCAGTTAATTATAAGGACTTTGAAATCAATTATGTTGAAATGAAAGGTTTCTTCCGTCTGTTCTTCGGAAAGCTGTTTGATAAATTTGAGAAGCCATATTATACTTATGTGGATGATTACGTCGTTTTCAGTAATAAAGCTGCTTCCTTGCTTTCTTTTGTAGAAGACTATGAGCAGAAGAATTTACTGAAGAATAATGCAGGATTTAAGGATGCTTATTCGTATATGAAATCAAGTTCCACAATCTTCTTGTATACAGATATGCACAAGTTCTACTCACAATTGAAACCTATGATGAATCCTGTTACATGGAATGAAATACAATCGAATAAAGATGTCTTGTATTCATTCCCTTACTGGACGATGCAGGTGATCGGAGATAACAATCTGGCTTCTCTGCAGTATGTGATGGATTACCGTCCATACGAGCCGGAAGAGGTAGTTGCCGTTGTCAGCGATGAGGAAGATCAGGATATGGACGAAGAGGCTGTGACCGAAAAGGAGCAGATGAGCGAGTTAAAGCGTTTCTATATTGAGAAGTTTGAAGGAAATGTTCTGCGTGAGTTCTATCCGGAAGGAGCACTGAAAAGCGAAGCGGAAGTGAAAGAGGGAAAACGTCATGGACGTTACCGTGAATATCACGAAAATGGAAAGCTCAAGCTTCGTGGGAAATATTTAAATAATCAGCCTAAAGGCACATGGAAGTATTACACCGAGGAAGGTGAATTTGAACGTAAGGAGAAGTTTTAAATGAACTTCTCCTGATAGGTATATATCTTATTTAATATTTTCTTCTGTGCTGGGACAAGAAGTTATCTATAAAGCGGACGATATAAACGACAGCAACTCCGGCTATGACCAATACGATAATACGACTCAACATAGTTTTTGATTTTATATTTAACGGTGCACAAAGATAAATAAGATATATGATATATGGGATATCGGGATAAGAAAAAATAATTCAACCCTAGAACAGGGTTCTGAATAGTACTTTTATAAATTACTGATTTCTAGCTATAAAGAAAAATATGAATAAAAAAGTGTCGAAAAGTTTTTGAGTTCTCGCAAAAAGCACTACCTTTGCATCCGCAAATAAGGATGGTTCCGTAGCTCAGCTGGATAGAGCAACGCCCTTCTAAGGCGTGGGTCAAGCGTTCGAATCGCTTCGGAATCACTGATGTAAACGTTGATTATTTAATAATAGTCAACGTTTTTCTTTTGTTTGGGGTACATCAATTTTATTGAATTCTGAGTGGTTTCATATTGCGATTATCCCCTATAAAGCAGTAAATGTCCCCCTATGTCCCCCTTTACTGTATATTATATTGATTTGATAAACAGGCAAATATTTGATTTAATTAAGAATATATTTATACCCCCTATTTTATAAAGCAACTCTCATTATTATTCCTACATTTGCATTCAGAGATTCGTCTCTTTAGTTGGGAAACATAAACCTTTTGTTCATGAAGCATTTACGACAAACTTTACTTTTTATATTATTAGGGTTCTTATTGAGTGCTTGTCGTCATACAGCCGACCGATTGTTATCTATCGAACAATTAATCAGGCTGAAACCGGACAGCGCCCTTTCTTTGCTTCGCCAAATTCAGTATCCGGAGAGGCTGTCGGATTCAAATGGCGCTTTATATGCGCTGCTAATGACGCAAGTGATTAATCAGTCATCTGATGAGGGGCATAAAAGTGATTCACTTATATCTGTTGCAATCGATTATTATAAAGGTACGAAGGACTCTGCTCATGCGGCACTGGCTTATTATAATGCCGGTCTGGTAGCAATGGATAATGAAGATTCGGAAGCTTCCCTGCATAATTTCCTAAAGACAATCGATTGGTTGGGAGAGAGTGATAACGATGAACTTCAGTTCATGGTCAGGTATAAAATGAGTCGTCTTTTCAACTTGCGACTGATTCCTGACGAGGAACTACGGTTGGGGAAGGCAGCGTTACCTTATGCCGAACGGATTGGTAATCCTTTGTATATCTGTGCACTGTTGCCATATATCACTCACGGATTTATGCAGACAAATCAACTGGATAGCGCCTATAAATATTCTGTGCAAGCGATACAGCTGGCTGAGAAAGAGAACCTGGTCCGGACCTTATCCCATATTTATTCACAGCATGCCCATCTTTGCATGGCAATGAAGGACTATAAACAGGCGTTGATGTATCGCGATAAAGATTTGGCTATTCTATTTGAACTTTTCGGAGAGGAAAATGAATATATCTATGATCATTATATAAATAAGGCAAACACACTGACTGAACTGCATCAGTATGATTCTGCTTTCTACTACATTAATAAAGCGGTGGAAGATACAACAGATATACAATATACAACTCGAAAGTCTTTGGCTAAGGCTGAAATTTATGCTGCTACCGGGCAGATGGATTCGGCATATTATTATATGAACCGACATGCTGACTTGCGGGATAGGCTCATAGAGGAGAGAGATAAGGAAGGTTTACTGACTTTGCACCGGAATTATCACAATGATGAATTGAAAAAAGCCAATACCCGTCTTTGGCAACAGGCGGTAGAAAGGAAGCTGCAACTGTACGTTGTGACTATTGTTTGTTGCCTGGCGATTTTGTTAGGGGTATGCATCTACTTCTTTTTATATAAAAGGAAACAACAGGAAGTATTGCGTCAGAAAGGACAGATTGCCCATCAGCAGGAGTTGTTGAAGTACCGTGAAATAGAAAAACTACAGGCAGAAAAAGACTTGTCGGAAGCTAAGGAAAGGGAAGCGCAGATTCGGGAGAAAGAGGCTTTACTAAAGGTTGAGTTCTTTAAGCGCCTGAATGAAACTTGTATTCCTGTGATTGAAAATCCAAAGACCCAGCAGAATATAATGCTCAAGAATGAGGACTGGAAAGTTATATTCAAGAATGCCAACAGTATCTTCCTGAATTTTACAGAACGTCTGAAGAATCAGTATCCTGCACTGAATGAGGAGGATTTGCGGTATTGCTGTATGGTGAAAATGCAGTTTTCGCAGACTGATATTGCTAAGATCATGCATCTGGAGAAAGATTCGGTGAAGAAAAGACTGAAAAGAATTCGTACCGAAAAGATGGGGATAGCGCAGGAAACGACATTGGAGGCTGTGCTTCGGGACTTTTAAATGGTTAAGAATGAGAATGAAATAATTTGTTAAACCAAACATTAGAATTATGAAACAAACACTGAGTTTTCATAGTCCGATCATTGCTTCTACACAGAGCAAGGTGGATGTAGAAGCTTTTGAGAAGAGTACAGATGCCTTTGAAAAGGGAGAGCGCTTACAGTCTTTTTATCTGTTGCTGGATTATATTGATCCGGAGTTACGCAGCAAATTTGGTAATGCCGAAGGAACGGAGTTTGCCGTGCCTCATGGTTCCATTATGGTCTATCTGAGGCTGGAGGGTGACCAGTTGAATATTACAGCTCCATTTCTGTTGTTGCCGGAAAAGGGGAGGATTCCTTTGCTGCGCCAGGTGGCAGCTTTGAATCTGACAGAACTGACATTAGCATGTATCTCTTTGCAGAATGATAAGTTGTTCTTTGACTTTCATTGTCCGGTGGCTTTATGCAATCCTTACAAGATATACTATGTGCTTGAAGAAATCTGTCGGATAGGTGATAAATATGATGATGAATTTGTGACTAAGTTCAAGGCCGAGCGTATTTATGAGCCCAAAATTACTCCATACGATGATGAAACGGTAGATAACGTATACGAAGCTCTTCAGCAGACCTGCCAGGAATGTATGGACGCTGTAAAATACTTTGAGACAGAACGAAAGTATGGTTATGCCTGGAATATATTATCCAGTACGCTTCTTAAAATATGCTATTTTGTCTGTCCGCAGGGTCAACTGCTGAATGATCTTGATAAAGCGATTACAGATCATGGGCGGGAGGATATGCCGTTGCCGGAGATCGTATCCCGTACCAAATCTGTTGTCACACGCCTTCAGGAAATGACGAAGGAGCAACTGGCTGCCGATCTTTACTTTGTTGAAACTTTCATTTCGGACAGACGCCGTTCCGTACTGAAAAATATTCAGGATAACTTTGAAGATGCATACGAGAAAGCCGGCTCGGCATTGGAATCAGGTGACTTCATCGTTTGCTGCCTGCTTATTATTAATAAATTCTATGAATTGTACTATTATAATAATGTGCAGAATGATGTGAATGCGGTAGTTGTGAAAGCAATGAAGGCTACCTCTGCCATGTCATGGGAAGAAGCTGCTCCGATATTATATGAAGCGATGGATAATATCATGGAAGGAGAACTGGATGTAGATGATGACGAAGAAGGTGGTGACGAAGACGGAGAAACAATGGGCTTCGATACGTCACAGCTTCAACAGATGCAACAGGAAATGATGCAGCAGGCGATGCAGAATATCGATATGGAGCAAATACAGAAGATGCAGCAACTTGCTATGGAGAATATGCAAAAGATGATGGCCGGTATGTATGGCAACAATAACAATACGGAAGAGGACACTAACAAATAAAGAACAAGACTATGGAACAGAATATATACAATGCCATTTATAAAGTGAATCA
>NZ_GG774705.1:321133-367309 GCF_000162515.1 Bacteroides sp. 1_1_14
TTACCAATTATCATGTAGTAGAGGGATTCCGTCAGGTAGCGATCCAGGATAATGATAAGAATTCGTTTCTGGCCAGGGTCGTTATGGTAAATTCCGTATTGGATATTGCTTTGCTGTCGGTGGAAGGGGATTTTTCTGCTCTTCCGGATATCCGGTTATCGGAGTTGAAAGAAGTCGCGATCGGACAGAAGATAAACGTGGCCGGCTATCCGTTTGGTATGCCGTTCACCGTGACTGAAGGTACGGTTTCTTCTCCCAGACAGCTGATTAACAACAGTTATTATATTCAGACAGATGCTGCGGTCAATCCGGGAAATAGCGGAGGTCCCATGTTCAATGAACGTGGTGAATTGATCGCCATTACCGCCAGTAAGATCACCGATGCGGATAATATGGGATTTGGTATCCCTGTGGATACACTGAAAAAGGTACTGGAGAATATAGAAAGTCTGGACCGCTCTGTTTTTAATGTGCAGTGTAATAGTTGCGATGAATTCATTTCTGAAGAAGATGAATATTGCCCTTGTTGCGGTGACAAGTTGCCGGAAGAAATCTTTAAAGAGAGGGGACTGACCGATCTGGCTGTATTCTGCGAAGAAGCCATTGAAGCGATGGGAATCAATCCGGTATTGGCACGTGTGGGATACGAAGGCTGGAAATTCTATAAGGGAAGTTCGGAGATACGTATGTTTGTGTACGACCGTTCTTATTTGTTTGCCACCTCTCCGCTGAATATTCTGCCAAAAAAGAATCTGGAACCTGTGCTGACCTATTTACTTCAGACAGAGATTGCTCCTTATCGTTTCGGACTGGATGGAAATCAGATTTATCTTTCTTATCGTGTGCATATATCTGATATATTCTCCGATTATTCGGAAAATGTCAAGACGAATCTGACCCATCTGGCTTTCAAGGCAGATGATCTGGATAATTATCTGGTGGATACTTTTGGCTGTGAGTTTTCCGAATATGCTAATAAAAACGCTATCTGACCAATAACTAAACTATTTGAATATCACTCCTTTCGCTGAATTATTGAGGCGGAAGGAGTGTCTTTTTTTCCTCCCTGCCGGACACTCGCAAATCTATTTTTACGAAGAATAACGAACGTTATATAGGTTTCAAAAAGCTCAAAAAAGGTAAAATGATGTTGCGATTCTCTGTTATTACTTATACTTTTGGACGATTAACAACTAAAAAACACAATAAAGTTATGAAGAAATTGATTTTTTTATTTGCATTTTGCCTTACTGTGACTAACATTTTCGCTCAAACTGACCCTAGCCAATTGAAAAAAGAAGGAAGCGACGCTTTTAATGCCAAGAACTATCCCGTAGCTTATGCTAAATTCAGCGAGTATCTGAAACAAACGAATAACCAGGATTCTGCAATCGCTTATTACTGTGGTATGGCTGCAGATGAAGTGAAAAAGTATGCAGAAGCTGTGACTTTCTTTGATATTGCTATTCAAAAGAAATTCAATATAGGTAATGCTTATGCCCGTAAAGCGCTGGCACTGGATGCTATGAAGAAGACTGACGAGTATGTTGCTACCTTGGAAGAAGGTCTGAAAGTAGACCCGGACAATAAAACAATGATTAAGAACTATGGTCTCCACTACCTGAAAGCAGGTATCGCTGCGCAGAAAGCCGGAAAAGCGGAAGAAGCAGAAGAATGCTTTAAGAAAGTGATTCCTTTGGATCATAAAACATATAAAACCAATGCTTTGTATAGCCTGGGCGTTTTATGCTATAACGACGGTGCGAATATCCTGAAAAAGGCTGCTCCTCTGGCAAACTCTGATGCAGATAAATATGCTGCAGAAAAGGAAAAGGCAGATGGCAGATTTAAAGAAGCTATAGGTTACTTGGAAGAAGCTACCAAAGTTTCTCCGGAAGATACAAAGTCTAAAACTATGCTTTCTCAAGTGCAAGCAGCTATGAAGTAAACTACCAATTCCAGATAGAAAGGGTTGCCGGGGAACATTTTGGCAACCCTTTTTTATTGCTTCTTTTTTTGAATGATCTACTTTTTGCGTACTTTTGCTTTCCCAAAAAGAAAGACTTTATGCAATTATATACAAGAGAAGAAACGATTCGGAGAATAAACCATTTAGGGCAATCCTGCAGGCCTTTTATTTTTATCATTAATTATTTGCAGGATGCCTCTTATGTAGAAGAAGTTGCTTCTGTTGACCCTTCTGAAGTAGTGTATAACCTGAATGGGTTTACCAATCAATCTTTCTCGAATGATGTGCTTTCTTGCTCTGAAAAGCCTGTCCGCTGGAATTCTTATCCCGAATCTTTCGATAGTTACCGCCGATCATTTGATATTGTCCAACGGAATATATTTGCCGGAAACAGCTTTCTGACCAATCTGACATGCCGCACGCCGATAGAGACCAACCTTAGTCTGAAAGATATTTTCTTCCGTTCAAAAGCAATGTATAAATTGTGGGTCAGGGATCAGTTCACTGTTTTCTCTCCCGAGATATTTGTCAGAATCCAACAGGGAAAAATCAGTTCTTATCCGATGAAAGGTACTCTTGATGCATCATTGCCTTCGGCTGTCCGGCAGCTGATGGATGATCCGAAAGAGGCAGCCGAACATGCTACTATCGTAGATTTGATCCGCAATGATTTAAGCATAGTGGCCGATCGGGTATCTGTGTCCCGATACAGGTATATTGATAAGTTGCAGACGAATCGCGGAACTATTCTTCAGACGAGTTCTGAGATACAGGGGACTTTGCCGGATAATTATCGGGAAAGTCTGGGAAATATTCTTTTCAAACTCTTGCCTGCCGGTTCTATCACTGGTGCTCCCAAGAAAAAGACGATGCAGATTATCAGTGAAGCCGAGACGTATGAGAGAGGATTCTATACGGGCGTGATGGGGTATTTCGACGGAAGCAGCCTTGATAGTGCCGTTATGATACGTTTTGTGGAGCAGGAAGGCGACAGAATGTATTTTAAGAGCGGAGGCGGAATAACCTGCCGTAGTGAAGTAGAAAGTGAATATCATGAAATGAAACAAAAAGTATATGTGCCAATTTATTGAAACGATTCGCATAGAAGACGGACAGGTTTATAATCTGTCGTATCACACAGCGCGCATGAACCGGACTCGTGCCGCCTTTTGGAAAGAAGCGGCTCCCATTGATTTGTCCGGCTTTATATCTCCTCCGTCTCTGTCCGGTATCTGGAAGTGCCGTATTGTGTACGGTAAGGAAATCGAAGAGGTCGGATACACTCCTTATCAAATGAGAATGGTTTCTTCCTTGCGTCCGGTTGCTTCGGACACTATTGATTATAGTTACAAGAGTACCAATCGGGAAGAATTGAATGATCTGTTTGCCCGGAGAGGGAAGGCAGACGATATTCTGATAGTGAAAGACGGATATCTGACTGATACCTCCATTGCCAACATAGCGCTGTATGACGGACATACATGGTATACTCCGGCTCATCCCTTGCTTCAGGGGACGAAGCGTGCGGAACTGTTGGATAATCGGTTCATAGTGGAGAAAGATATCCGGCAGGCGCAATTGGGCGATTACTCCCATATCATGTTGTTCAATGCGATGATAGACTGGAAACGGCTCATCATACCTGTCAATGAAAAATATTTTATTCTATAACTAAAATTAACGGAAATATATACAGAACCGTTGAACAAAGCCTCTTTTTAATCTGTTATATTTATGTGTTTTTCATAGTATTAGATAAAGATTAATTAAAAGAGATTGTACTTCACTTGTGAAAGCTTAGAGTACATCAGAAGCAGAAGAGTCTGTTTTTTTGATAAATGTGTTAGAGCATCGGTTTTACCAGGCCGATGCTTTTTTTATGTCCTTTTGTTGCGTTTTGTAGTTTATATGAAATAAAATTTGTACGTTTGTAGGGTAATAATAGAAAATGATGAAGATGAACATACCCGTTATCTTTCAGTTTTTAAAAGATCTTTCTGCGAATAATAATCGTGAGTGGTTCAATGAGCATCGGTCAGAATATGAAGTAGCCCGTGCCGAGTTTGATAACTTTCTGGCAACAGTAATCGCCCGCATTTCTTTGTTCGATGAAACAATCCGGGGAATCCAGCCCAAAGATTGTACCTATCGTATTTATCGGGATACCCGCTTCTCTGCGGATAAGACACCCTATAAGATACATTTTGGCGGTTATATCAATGCCAAAGGCAAGAAGTCCGATCATTGCGGATACTATGTGCATCTGCAGCCTGACGGAAGTATGCTTGCCGGAGGAAGCTTGTGTTTGCCTCCCAACGTACTGAAAGCTGTCCGCCAAGCCATTTATGACAATGTGGAAGAGTATATCTCCATTGTAGAAGACCCCGAATTCAAAAAATATTTTCCTGTAGTGGGAGAGGACTTCATGAAAACAGCTCCCAAGGGATTCCCGAAAGATTTTAAATATATTGATTATCTGAAGTGCAGACAGTTTGTCTGTTCTTATCTTGTTCCCGATGATTTTTTCACTCGGGCAGACATGATGGAGCAGATAGAGAAAGCATTCCGACAGTTCAAGAGATTTGCCGATTTCATCAATTACACAATTGATGATTTTGAATAAAATAATACCTAAAAATATAAACTTAAAAATTAAACTCATATGGTAGTAGATACTTTAGAAAATCTGGAAAAATACGCGTCTTTGAATCCTTTGTTTGCACAAGCTATTGAGTTCTTGAAATCTCATGACCTCCAAGCCATGGAAATAGGCAAGACTGAACTGAAAGGAAAAGATCTGCTAGTGAATATCGCACAGACAAAGCCTAAGACTAAGGAAGAGGCGAAATTGGAAACGCATAATGAATTTATTGATATTCAGATCCCATTGTCGGGAACAGAAGTGATGGGGTATACTGCTGCCAAAGATTGTGTGCCTGCCGACGCTCCTTATAATGTCGAAAAAGATATTACTTTCTTCGAAGGACTGGCAGAGACATATGTAGCTGTGAAACCGGGAATGTTTGCCATCTTCTTCCCGCAAGACGGACATGCTCCCGGCATTACTCCTGATGGAGTGAAGAAAGTGATCGTAAAAGTAAAAGCATAAACCTAATTCAATTCTGATATGAAAGAGACACTCAACATTATCAAAAACGATCCCTGGCTGGAACCTTTCGCAGATGCCATTACCGGTCGTCACCAGTATGCACTGAACAAGGAAGCCGAGTTGACCAATAAAGGAAAACAAACTCTTTCGGACTTTGCATCAGGCTATCTTTATTTTGGTCTGCACCGTACTCCCAAAGGATGGACGTTCCGCGAATGGGCACCGAATGCTACTCATATTTATATGGTAGGTACATTCAACAACTGGGAAGAGAAAGCTGCTTATAAGCTGAAAAAACTGAAAAACGGTAATTGGGAGATCAATCTTCCGGCAGATGCCATTCAGCACGGAGACTTATATAAGTTGAATGTGTATTGGGATGGCGGACAAGGTGAACGCATTCCTGCATGGGCTACACGTGTGGTGCAGGACGAGCAGACCAAGATATTCAGCGCACAAGTCTGGGCACCGGAAAAGCCATATAAATTCAAGAAAAAGACATTTAAGCCTGCTACGAATCCTTTGTTGATCTATGAATGTCATATTGGAATGGCACAACAAGAGGAAAAAGTAGGCACATACAATGAATTCCGCGAAAAACACTTCCACGCATAGCACAGGAAGGCTATAACTGTATTCAGATTATGGCCATTCAGGAGCATCCTTATTATGGTAGTTTTGGCTATCATGTATCCAGTTTCTTTGCTGCTTCCTCCCGCTTTGGTACGCCTGACGAACTGAAAGCGCTGATTGATGCTGCTCATGAGATGGGGATTGCCGTTATTATGGATATTGTCCATTCTCATGCGGTGAAAAACGAAGTGGAAGGTTTGGGCAACTTTGCCGGTGATCCGAACCAGTATTTCTATCCGGCTCCTCGTCGTGAGCATCCGGCATGGGATTCACTATGCTTTGATTATGGTAAAAATGAAGTGATCCATTTCTTATTGTCCAACTGTAAATACTGGCTGGAAGAATATAAGTTTGACGGATTCCGTTTTGACGGTGTGACGTCTATGTTGTATTATAGCCACGGGTTGGGAGAAGCATTCTGTAATTATGGAGATTACTTCAATGGTCATCAGGACGGCAATGCCATTTGCTACCTGACATTGGCGAATGAGTTGATTCATCAGGTCAATCCGAAGGCTATCTCTATTGCTGAAGAAGTTTCCGGTATGCCGGGACTTGCGGCCAAAGTAGAGGATGGAGGTTACGGGTTTGATTACCGTATGGCTATGAACATCCCTGATTACTGGATCAAGACTATCAAGGAAAAGATTGACGAGGACTGGAAGCCTTCCAGTATGTTCTGGGAAGTAACCAACCGTCGCCAGGATGAAAAGACGATCTCTTATGCGGAAAGTCATGATCAGGCATTGGTAGGAGACAAGACTATTATTTTCCGTCTGATTGATGCAGATATGTATTGGCATATGCAGAAAGGCGATGAGAATTATGTAGTCAATCGCGGAATCGCTTTACATAAGATGATCCGCTTGCTGACATCTTCGACGATCAATGGCGGTTATCTGAACTTTATGGGTAATGAGTTCGGGCATCCCGAATGGATCGATTTTCCGCGTGAAGGTAATGGATGGTCTTGTAAATATGCCCGTCGTCAGTGGGATCTGGTAGATAACAAGAATCTGGCTTATCACTATATGGGGGACTTTGATGCTGAGATGCTGAAAGTGATCAAGAGTGTGAAAGATTTCCAGGCGACTCCGGTTCAGGAGATCTGGCATAATGATGGTGATCAGGTATTGGCTTATGGACGTAAGGATCTGATATTTGTATTTAACTTCAATCCGAAACAGTCTTTTGTAGATTATGGTTTCCTCGTTAGTCCGGGAGCTTATGAAGTAATCTTGAATACGGATAATGTTGCATTTGGCGGAAATGGTCTTGCAGATGATTCAGTAGTTCATTTCACGATTGCCGATCCGTTGTATAAGAAGGAAAAGAAAGAGTGGCTGAAACTCTATATTCCTGCACGTACAGCTGTTGTTTTGAGAAAGAAGAAATAACTCAGGGAATAAAAAATAAGAAAGCCCTTGCCGAGCATTTAATGTTTGGCAAGGGCTTTTTTTATAAGAATGTTCCCGGACCGAGAATGTCGTACATATAACTGACATTGCGGGTTTTTAGCAACATTCCTTGCGGGGAATAAAAGAGCTGGTATTTGATATCTACATTATCTTGTCCTACCTTAATGACGATGATTGCCTGCCATTTAGGAAACTCCACCATGGTTACATCATTTACTACCCAACTGGCATAAGGACCGGATACAAAGGCATTGTATACGGTAGGTGTCACCCGGTCGAGACTGACAAGGTCCGTCTGTGTCATTTGCCATTGAGCCTGCGTATTGAACCAGACGTTTTTAGTGAATCCATTCATGACAAAGTTAGCGCAATAATAGCCATCATCCTGCGACCATGCTATACCGTTGGCTTTGGGGTACATCTTTTTGAAGGCGGCCTGTATATTGCCGGGAGGTAAGATTGCGAAGGCAGATACAGACAATAATAATATGACTGCCAAAAAACTAATTTTCTTCATAAGGTTCTGGTTTAGGAAATTATTTATCTAACTAAACAGCCTTTGAGAATTTTTGTTTTCAGTTGGGGGGAATAAATCAGTAGTATCTCCATTGGGGCTGCCTAAAAAGTCAATAGTATCATCAATTCCCCTCCCTTCGGAAAGGAGGAGAGTTAAGATACTATTGATTTATCATTTGCCTTCAATCGGAGCAGATCAGAATGTAATCTTCAGAATCTTCCCATTATAGGCCCCAACGGAAACCTCAGTGGCTTTATAAGGCAATAAACAGATTTCCTCTTTGGCACCGGTCAATAAATCTGTAGCCTGATATTTTTCCATTTGTGGTATCTGTAAGAAATCAAACGCGTGAGAAGGTACGTTGATTGCTACATCAACCAGTTGGCTATCGAAATTGACGATGATGAACAGCAATTCATTCTTATACTTTCGCATAAAAGTATATTGCTTATGTTCGTCGAAACGCCATCCGTTTTTATTGGCGTACATCAGGTCGAAGAATACTCCTTTGGCGATGGATGTCTCTTCATTACACAGCGTAAGTACTCTTTGGTAAATGCTGTACAGGCGTTTATGCTCTTCGGTCAGCATTTTGCCGTCAAACTTACCACCATTGCGCCAGCGACGAATAGTATCCACGCTCCAGTAATCGAATATCGTAGTCCGTCCGTCTCTTCCGCTGAAACCTTCGCTGTCCATTCCCAGTTCTCCAAACTCCTGACCAAAATAAATCATCATAGGATTGGTGTTCATACAAGCAGAAACGATCAGAGCAGGGATTCCTTTACGTGGATCTCCTGCAAAGAAATCGGAAGCGATGCGCTGTTCGTCATGGTTTTCCAGGAAGTTCAGCATTTGTTTTTCTATTCCGTTCAGACTTTGCCAGCAGTGGGTGATGGATGCCGCGGATTCGTAGCCGCAAGCTACATTGCGGAGTGTATCGTATAAACCGACCTTATCATATAGATAGTCAAATTTCCCACGGAAGAGGTAATTGCGGTATTCGTTGGGATTATAGACCTCGGCAATGAAAAGGATTTCCGGATGTGCTTCCTTTACTTGTGGAATAGCCCATTCCCAAAATTCTACAGGAACCATTTCCGCCATATCGCAGCGGAAACCGTCGATACCTTTTGAGGCCCAGAATAAAAGAATGTCCAGCATCTTTATCCAGGTATCCGGAGTCGGGGAGAAATGGCAAGTGCCGCCATTCAGATAATCCACTCCATAGTTCAGCTTGATGGTTTCGTACCAGTCGTTGATGTTCGGTGTAGCGTCAAAACGGTTGTTACCTGTCGCTTTGGCCGGATATTCATGGTAAGGCTCTGCTGCACCTTCTTTCATATCGAACTGGGCACGCAACTCGGACTGCGGTATATAGTAGAAATTATTGTATGGGCTGAAAGCGTAGTTCGGGTCATCGTTTGCTCCCAGTTCGGTAGTGCCGTCCGGTTGTGCATCCGAGTGATACTGGCGTGCTACATGGTTGGGGACAAAATCTATAATAACTTTCAGTCCGGAACGGTGAGTGCGATGTACCAGATTCTCGAACTCCTTCATTCGTTCCGGCACATCGGTTGCCAAGTCCGGATCTACATCATAATAATCCTTGATGGCGTAGGGAGAGCCCGCTTTGCCTTTCACGATGGCGGGGTGGTCGGGCCGTATGTTGAAGCGACGGTAATCCGTCTCAGTTGCATGCTCGATAATGCCTGTATACCAGATATGGGTAGCACCCAGTTTCTTGATTTCTCCAAGTGCCTTGAGGGTGAAGTCGGCCATTTTACCACATCCGTTGGCGGTAATGTCTCCATTATAGACACAATGGTTGTTATTGTTTCCGAACAGGCGTGTAAACACCTGATAGATAATCATTTTATTTTCGTTGTTCATATAGAGTAGATTTTATTTCATATCATAAATATTTTCGGGAAAAGTAAGGAGTTACTTCCATATTTTCCCTTTTTCCGCCAGTGTCTGGTCAAGTAAGTCATTGGCTATCTTATAACCTTGCTCGAAGATTTCTTCTGCTTTTTCCAGTTCGGTGTTGCTGTATCCATAGAGGTTGTATGGCTCGATCAGCAAGTCACATTTTTCTCTTTCGGGGAAAGTATTGGCACGGAACATAAAGTGGAAGGAGCGCATGGCAATGCTTACGATATTCATTTTATAGTCTTGCGCCATGATGGGACTTACGTTAACGGCTACCACCTTGTCGCATATTCTGCGGAGGGTGGAGACCGGAAGGTTCATCATTAATCCGCCATCTACGTAATTGGTTCCGTCGATATTGACCGGAGCAAACATGACAGGCATACAGCAGGAAGCAGCCACACGTTCGGCTATGGAACCACGGTGGAAATGAACCATACGTCCGTGGTCCAGATCGGTAGCCGTGATGATTAAGGGGATTTGCAACTCTTCCAGATTCTTGGCTTTCAGATTGGTATGGAGAAAGTCAATAAATTCACAGAGGTCAAATAGTCCTTTCTTGGGGATGACTAACTTTGTCAGGTCCTGAAACTTATGGCCGGAGAAGTATTCAATCACTTGGTGAGGTTCATTTCCGTCGGCATAAAAAACTCCGGCAAGCGCACCGGCACTTACTCCGGAGATAATGTCCGGTTTGATGTCATGCTCCAGCAGAGCCTGCATCACCCCCAAATGCGCAAATCCTTTAATAAATCCTCCGCTTAAAGCATAGCCTATCTGATATTTACGGCTATTCCAGTTATTTGTGAATACCTCCATGAGTTACTTTCTTTTTTAGTTCGCCACGAATTTAGTGAATTTATTGAAAGTAGGAGGAATATAATGGATAGTTTTTTTGAATTGTATACAATCCTCTGAAAGCTATCCATATTTAGGCTGATGCGGCTAGAATCCGAAATCGTCTATCTCAACTTTATGTTCTTCTGATTCTTTGAAAGGTTTCGCTTCTTTCTGCACAGGGTTTCCTTCGATATATACGGCACGGAACGGGCGGGCAGGGCAGACGTATTCGCAGCCGCCACATCCGACGCAGATCTCTGTATTGACGTGGGGAAGAGTCAGTCCGTCTTTGTAGGGTACCATAGCAATGGCTTGCGTAGGGCAATGCTCTGAACAGGCTCCGCAACTGGTTCCGTCAGTGAGGACAATGCAATTTTCTTCTATAAAGACGACATAGCCCATCTGAGTGAGATGTTTCTGTTCTACCGTCAACGGAGGGATGGCACCGTTGGGACAGACATCGCTGCATACGGTACAGTCGAAATTACAGAATCCTTTTTCGAAACTGACCGTTGGCTGCATCACACCCCCCAGACCGTATTCCATGAAAGCGGGCTTCAGTACATGTGACGGGCATTTGCTGACACAAAGGTGGCATGATGTACAATGTTGCTGGAAACGTTTCTGGCTAACAGATCCCGGAGGAGTAATAGGATTTTCTTTTTTGTATGCCTTTTTGCCTTCCATCGTCGCAATGGACTCTTGCGCTTTCGTAAGAAGCGTGGGAGCTGCTCCGGCAGTAGCCAGTCCGGCAAGCAGAAAACGACGTTTGGAAGAATCTGCAGGCAACGGAAGATGATTCTGTTGCCACCGGTTGTTTTTCTGTAGCGGAAGAACGTTGTTGTCCCTTTGAAGCAGGAGCGTAAACCAGCGCTTTCTGTTTGCAGGCACCGAGACAGTCGAAACAGTCTACACAGCGGCTATAGTCAATAGCGTGTTCTTTGCTGTGGATACAGGCAGCTTTGCATTTGGTAGCGCAAAGTCCGCAACCATTACATTTTGCGGTATCGATACGGACTTTGAACAAAGAATAACGGCTCAAAAATCCTAATACCGTACCTACCGGACAAATGGTATTACACCACGTGCGTCCATGTTTCCATGCCAATATAAGAATGGCAGCAAAGGTCAGTATCGCTATAAGAAGGGAAGAAAGGCTTAATACCGAGGTGTCTACCTGATAAAACGTGTAGTTGTCGAATCTGGAAAATACGGATTCCAGCAGGTTGTTTCCCAGCATATACACCGGTTTGAAGATATGTACTACAATGCGTCCGTATGCGCTATACGGGTCCAGCAATCCCAATACCACTGAGAAGCCGCATACGGAGGCAATTACAGTCACTCCGAGCACGGTCCATCTCAGTATATTCTTTGCAGGACTGTACCGATATCTTTTTTTCTTCTTTCCCACAGACTTTGAAATGCGTGCTATAACATCCTGCCATATTCCCATCGGACAGATGGTAGAGCAATAGATACGTCCGAACAACAGGGTTAACGCAATCAGCACAATCAGTATGCCTATGCTGAGAGATAGCACGGCAGGGACAAACTGTATATGTGCCAACCGATGAAAACTGTTCGGCAGAATATTAGCAAAATCGAGAAAATAAAAAGTAATCAGTGCAAAAAGGACAACTGATATTCCGATACGTATCTTTCTTAGCATGGTGGTTTACATCTTAATTCGCTTGACATTCAGTTTGTCGATGTCCATCGTTCCTACTTTCAGTGCTTCTCCTTTGGCAAGGTGACCTACAGTGTCCAGCGGCATTTCGCGTACTTGATTGAAGAATTTGGCTGCGGCTGTATCTACGGCTACGATATCCGGTGAGATAAAGAGACCTTTCGCCAGCACCACGTCCGAAGCGGAACGTCCTCGCGGTCCGTTGGTCTTCATGATACGGTAGGCGTCTACGACATTAAGCACAGCTTTCTTTTCCAGTGTACAGATGTCCGCAATGCATTGCTGCAGGTCGTTCTGGTGGAAGAAGCCGCGGTCCCAGACGATACCCATATGGTTTTTCATGGAGATAGTCAGGTTGGCGCCTCCGTGATTCTTCAGGATAGGGACGTTAATCCATACATCACAATTCAGGATGGCTTCATGTATTTTCGCCTTCTTCATCTTTTGTCCTTTTGGCAGGTCAACGGGTTTGTAGTAAGACTCCAGGTGGGCCGGCATAACTTTGGCTCCGGCTTCTTTTGCTGCCGCTTCGATACCGCTGTTTTTGTAGCACTTCTGCCAATCGTCGCAGGTATGGTCGAATACGGTGACCTCTTTGGCTCCGGCGGCAAAACATTGTTTGATGATTTCCGTGATCAGTTTCGGATTCGTGTTTCCTGCCAGTTCGGGCACTTTATCCCATCCGATATTGGGCTTTACCACTACTTTCTGTCCGGGCTTGACGAATTGCTTCATACCGCCCAGCTCGCTGATAGCACGACGGAACATGGCTTCCGGTTCGCCGCCCATGACGGCTACCAGGTCCGGTTTATCACCATTTGCCTTGATTGTCTGAGTCAGTATCTCCATCGCCTCTGAACGCTGTATAGTCATGGCGGCACCAGTAATAGCTACTGTCTTTAAAAAAATCCCTTCTGTCCATCTTTCTTTTTTAGTTTAGAGTTTTGCAATTGCCTTTAGCAGGGCGTATCCGCCAAACCATTGAATGAGCATCCCCGGAATGCCGATACGGAAATCTTGTACTGCGATATAGAAATCTCCCTCGATCATCCATTCAAAAGCGGTTCCTATGAGTTGATAGGAGAGAATTACTCCAAGGACGGCTAACAAAGAAACGGTTTTCACGGTACGCGCAGCAAGGGCGGAAGCACCGGCAAGCAAGGTTGATTTTATCAGTATAATCGGGAGAACGGCTTCGGATGGCATGGCAAACAAGACATGATTGATGACAGGAGAAAGAACAGCTGTCAGCAATCCTACCCGAAAGCCGTATTTATAAGCGGCAATTAAGGTAAAAAAGTAAATTGGTAATAAAGTCGGTCCACCGTAAGGAACGAGGTGGCACAGTTGTGGAAGTGCGATGTTGCCTGCTACGAATAACAGGGCGAACAGGTAAGTTTTCACATTGCTGTAATTCAGCGAATAGAGTTTGGCGGATGTTTCCATTTTCATTGATGACTTTAATGTTTAGATTGATGATATCTTATAAGATTAGACTATTCTCGTTTGAAAAAGTTTAATCGGTCTCATAATTTCTTGGCCGGTCAAATCATGATTGGGCTTTAATGTTTACAAAAGTAGTACAAATTTTCAATGAAACGTATTATTTTATCGCTTTTTGTTTATTCATTGAAGTGCGTGAACCGGAACAGTGGATTTCTCCTTCCGGTGACAATGAAAAAAATGTATGATTTATGAATCATCGGTGTTTGTGTTTATAATAAACTTTGTGATAGTTTTAGTAAAACGGTATCTGAGTTTATTATAAACGATGTAATCCCGTTTATGGCTTTCTGTGCTGAAATTTGGCAACAAAAAAGGCTGCGATTTCCATTGGAAGTCGCAGCCTTTAGCTTGTATACCGATGACTCATATCTTATTCGTTATAGGGAAATAGATCTGTCTTGTTGTAATATTGTACTTTCCTCACGGACTGATCAATCTTGACTGTATGTTGCCGTTCATGTGATACATTACAGCAGGTGTGTTGAAAGACAGACTTCTTTTCATTGGTTACGGTTTTATAGGTTTATTATTGTTCTGCTTACAAATATACAACATTAAAAAGGCTTTGTCAAGTCCTGACAGTAATAACCCGTTAAACTCTGAAAAAGTATCCTGTTTAGAAATTAATATCGGATACGTTCTTCTTGCATTCTTCAAGTCTTTCCAGCGCCTTCTTGGATAACTGCGGATAATGTAAGTCCAGTTTTTCCATGCGTTCACAGATAATTTGCCCGACGGCATATCGCATGAACCACTTGTTGTCTGCCGGAATCACATACCACGGGGCAATCTCTGTTGAAGTTTCTGTCAGTACATCCGAGTAGGCTTTCATGTAGTCGTCCCAGTATTGCCGTTCCTTGACGTCGGCAGAAGAGAATTTCCAGTTCTTTGATTCATCGTTCAGTCTCTCCATGAATCGTTTCTTTTGTTCGGCTTTCGAAACGTTCAGAAAGAATTTGATGATGACCGTCCCGTTTTCAGTCAGATAACGTTCGAAATCATTAATCTGCCGGTAGCGGCGTTTCCAGAAGCCGTTGTCTATATCTTCCGTTTTTAGTATTCCGGGTAGCTTGCTGGATAACAGGATTTCGGGATGCACTTTGGCTATCAGTACATCTTCATATTGGGAACGGTTGAAGATTCCGATTCGTCCCCGTTCGGGGAGCGAACGATTGATTCTCCATAAGTAGTCATGATCCAGTTCTTCGGCAGAAGGTTGCTTAAAGGAGTACACCTGACACCCTTGCGGATTGATACCGGACATTACGTGCTTGATCGTTCCGTCTTTTCCGGCAGCGTCCATCGCCTGAAAAATAACCAGAACCGAGTAGCGGTCTTGTGCATAAAGCATACTTTGCAGTTCTGATAGCTTTTCTATATTTTGGACTAATTGTTCTTTGGCATCCTGTTTGGACATATCAGCAGTAAATGAGGGATTGAAATCGGATACATGATGTTCTTTGCCCGGTTTGGCTGTAAGCTCTTTTAAGACTTCTTTTTTCATTGTTGTATAATTAGGTTGTTATAGGTATATAACAGTTGAATAAAGAAATCAGTTCTTGCCAAATTAAGAGTGTTGAATAGTAATTCCCCAATTATGTATCAACAGATTCTACATAATTCCACACTAATTCCACAGTTATATTTATATCGTCTGCTGTTTATGTATTTGATTATCAGTTGTGTATATCAGAGTGAAACGTTTGGCATCTGCTTTGCCATATATTAAGTACAAGAAACAATAAAAACAATAGTTCTATTATTTACACTTAAAAAATTACGATTATGAAAAAGTTATTAGTAGCAGTAGCATTGGTATTGGGATTAGGTAGTTCTGTAGCATTCGCACAGGAAGTAAGTAACACTCCGGCAGTGGAAACTCAGACACAAGCTCCACAGGATGAGTATACAAAGATTGAAGTGAAAGATTTGCCGGAAGCAGTGACACAGGCAATAGCGAAAAGCTATGAAGATGCTACCATCAAGGAAGCGTATGTTGCCGAAAAAGAAACCGGTAAGGTTTATAAAGTAATTCTTACTACAAAAGACGCTCAGGAAGTAACCGTACTTCTGAATGAAAAAGGAGAAGAAGTTAAAGAGATAAAGTAAAACTTCGAAAGTAATAACTCATAGAGAGGTTCCGGTTCGTGATGAATCGGGACCTTTCGTTCGATGTATTAGGTTCTGTAAAATATAGTCGGTAGTAATATATATGGTAACAAAGCAAGGAGGCTTACGACTTATTTTTAAGTAATTCATAATAATGTGCATCAATGAACTGGCCATTCTTGAAGCAAGCTTTATGATGTATTCCTGTTTTCTGAAATCCTGCTTTCTCCAACACACGCATTGATGCGGCATTGTGTTCATAGACCGTAGCATATAGGCGTATTACGTCTGTACGCTGAAAATAATGTTCTATGGCTCTTTTCAAAGCAGCTGTTGCAAGGCCCTTGTTCCAGTATGTTTCCGAAATCCAGTAACCGACTTCTGCATTGAAGCGTTCGACATCCGTTCCGCGGACGAATCCGATATTACCGATTGCCTCATGATTCGCCTCGATGCAATATTCATTCTGTTCCACTTGTTCCGAAGCGTATTTAATGAAGGTATCAGCATCTGTTTCTGTATATGGAAAAGGCAGCCCATCACGGCAGTTATCCCATATCTTCTTATTATTCAGATGCCTTGCTAAGGTTTTGGCATCCGATTCTTTCCAGGGACGAAGTATAAAATCCATATTCTTATTCTTTGTAGCTATTATGGTTTCTTTCCCGAATCTTTCCCCATGCGTGTGTGTCAAACAGGCAACTGCTGCGCATAGTCTCATACATCACCTTAAATCTCGACATCGGAATGGTATAACTCAGTATATCAGCCTCAAAATAAGGGCGTACAGAAGGATCAAAGAATCCGATGAATGTTCTGTATCCGCCTTTACGATTCTCCAGAATCGTCTGTGTGACCACAGAACTGCATCCCGACCCGAAAGTGGAAATCACTGTATCCTCCTTATTATTATCGAAGAAAGCCCAGGTGGTCAGTCCGGATAATATATCGGGATTGACCAGAAAAAGGATTCCTTCCAAATGATCGAACGTTTCCACTTTATCTATACGGGCAAAATGCAGATATTCCTTTTCTGCCCTTGGTACTCCCAGTTGCTCAATAAAGCTTTTTACCATCTCCGGTGTCTGCTTATATCGTTCCTTTAGAGATACGAACGTCGGCACGTGCTCGGGCATATCGGTGAATCCGGTATAAAACTTACCGCCGCCGCAACCAATTGTTTCCGCATTCAGGCTGATGGTATTACCTTCTCTGACTTTACTCATGCTTTTAAAGAAGCATCCGTTCACTTTCACCGTTTCATTTTCAAGAATGTCCGAGTACCAGAATACGATAGGCAATTCAGCATATTCGCCAAAAGCTTCCCGATAGTTTTCGATGAATTTTTTTATTTCCATAATTGGTTATTTTATCTACGTACAAAGTTAAACTAAAAAAGCAAGGAGCAAAGAATAAAGTCCGAAAATATACGTTTGGTATACGGAGCAATGGAGCACTGAGGGACGCTATCAGATCAAAGTTTCTATGATGAATGCGATGGAACTATCGGCAAGAATGAATCTGAATAAATGTCTGAAACTAAGTTTGGTAGCAGAGATGAATGGCGCATTAGCACTGGTGGAAAGGGAAAGATGCCATGTTCTCTCAGCAATACATCATTGTAGGATTACAGTTGGAACTGAATCTTAGTTCTTCTTTCGCCATAACCGCTACCGGAGGATTATCGTGCAACCAGATTGTTTATTACACAACACGTACACTGAAGACCTTTTTCGAAGATATGTCCAGAGATACGGACCCTTATTTCAAACTGGCTGTATATGTTTCGATGGGAATGAAGTATAAGTTCTGAAAAAGTAGTCACTTTATCGCCTTATGTCAGTGAAACGAACATTATATTCAGCATTAAAAGTCATAGGGGTATTTCTGATCATATCCTTGATATTCAGGTGCCCGGTATCACTGGGATAGAGTTTGCGCAAAGCATTCAATATGGTTTCTGACTTTATTACAGACTTTTGCAGGAACGCCCATGCGTTAAGTTTTGGTCTTATTTCATAAAAAAGGGTATTTTGCAAAAGAAAAAGGAGGGAACATAGTGTATTATTCCCGCAAAATGCCGTTATTTGCATCATTAAACAATAAAAGGTTTATTTCGATTTGATTATTTCACATGAATCTTCTCATTTATTGAGCATATCCATCTCTGATTAAGAACTTCCAAAGAACTTTGTTATTGAAATTATTAATTTTTTATATTTGTATTTTATGAATTTGTACATTGGAAATCTTAACTATAACGTTAAGGAATCAGACTTGAGAAACGTAATGGAAGAGTATGGAGCAGTTGCTTCAGTTAAATTAATCACAGATCGTGAAACAAGAAGATCAAAAGGCTTTGCTTTTATTGAAATGCCGGATGATACAGAAGCAGCTAACGCTATTAAAGAATTGAACGGTGCTGAATATGTAGGCCGTCCGATGGTAGTTAAAGAGGCTTTGCCGAGGAACTAATTGACTGAATAACAATCAGTATATAAAAAGAAGGTGTGTTGGTGATCCCAACACACCTTCTTTCGTTTCTGAAAATCCTGCCGGACTATTTCTTAAAGCCCGAAGAATTTATCTCTCTTTTTATTGTCTGCGGTTATTTTTTTCTTACCTTTGGTTCACTAACAACAAACCGATAGAAGATGAATCAAGAACTTTTAATGAATCCTAACTGTCTGGTGGCTGCTTTGGAAAAGCCTGCCGCCGAGTTTACTAAGGCAGATATTATTTCTTTTATTCAGAAGAATAATATCCGTATGGTCAATTTCATGTATCCTGCCGCTGACGGGCGACTGAAAACATTGAATTTTGTAATTAATAATGCGGCTTATTTGGATGCGATCCTTACTTGTGGAGAGCGGGTGGACGGTTCCAGCCTGTTTCCTTTTATAGAGGCGGGGAGTAGCGACCTGTATGTAGTGCCTCGTTTCCGTACAGCTTTTGTCGATCCGTTTGCAGAAATACCGACACTTTCGATGCTTTGTTCTTTCTTCAATAAAGACGGAGAGCCATTGGAAAGTTCTCCGGAACATACTTTGCATAAAGCGTGTAAAGCATTTACTGATGTCACAGGTATGGAGTTTCAGGCGATGGGTGAGCTGGAATACTATGTTATTTCGCCGGATACAGGAATGTTTCAGGCTACAGATCAACGTGGTTATCATGAATCTGCTCCGTATGCTAAGTTTAACGATTTCCGTACACAGTGTATGTCGTATATAGCTCAGACGGGTGGACAGATAAAATATGGTCATTCCGAGGTTGGGAATTTTACATTGGATGGCATGATTTATGAACAGAATGAAATAGAGTTCCTGCCTGTTCGTGCCGAAGATGCGGCAGATCAATTGATGATTGCCAAATGGGTGATTCGTAACTTGGGATACAGATATGGGTATAATGTGACATTCGCGCCTAAGATTACGGCTGGAAAAGCCGGGTCAGGTCTACATGTTCACATGCGTATTGTAAAGGACGGACAAAATCAGATGCTGAAAGATGGTGTATTGTCGGAAACAGCCCGTAAGGCAATCGCCGGAATGATGGAACTTGCTCCTTCTATTACAGCCTTCGGAAATACCAATCCTACTTCTTACTTCCGTTTGGTTCCTCATCAGGAAGCACCGACCAATGTTTGCTGGGGAGATCGCAACCGTTCTGTATTAGTGCGTGTGCCGTTGGGCTGGGCTGCCAAGACCGATATGTGTACTTTGGCAAATCCATTGGAAAGCGAAAGTCATTTTGATACCAGCCAGAAACAAACGGTAGAAATGCGTTCTCCGGATGGTTCGGCAGATTTGTATCAGCTGCTTGCGGGACTGGCTGTTGCCTGCCGTCATGGTTTTGAGATAGAACAGGCATTGGACATTGCAAAGAGAACGTATGTAAATGTAAACATCCATCAGAAAGAGAATGAGGATAAGCTGAAAGCATTGGCTCAATTGCCGGATAGTTGTGCGGCATCTGCCGAATGTTTGCAAAGACAACGTGCTGTCTTCGAGCAATATAATGTATTTAGTCCGGCTATGATTGACGGTATTATACGCAAGCTCCGTAGTTATGAGGACAAAACATTACGTGCCGACCTGGAAGGCAAACCGGAAGAAATGCTGGAACTGGTACATAAGTATTTTCACTGTGGATAAGCAATAAAAGCATTCTGCTTATAAAAATACTACAAATAAAAGAGGGTGCACTCACACGGTGGCACCCTCTTTTATTTAATCTTCATTGTTATCTTCTTCATCATCTACCAGGTTATTGAGTTCAAGTTCCAAGTCTACCAAGTCTTGTTCCCATAACTTTATGATATCTTTCGGTGTATCTTTGGCTGCCTTCTTGATTCTTTCCTGAGCAACAGATACTTCATGCTCTAATTGACTACGTCTGCTCATACAATTCAATATTTAATTAATAAAATTGTAAACAAACTGCCAGGAGAATAGTTCAATAGGATAAATTTAAAAATGGACGGGATGAACTATTTATAAATAAGGGCTGTTGTAGTCTAAAATCTTTTTAAATATACAATTATGCTCAATTTATTAGCCGTGTTTTTAGTCTGTTCAGGTATCGGAATTGCAGTTCACATAGCAATCGATCTGACACATCGTCCACAATCAATGAAGATAATGAATGCAGTATGGATATTAACTGCATTGTGGGGAAGTTACTTAGCTTTATGGGCTTATAATAAGTTCGGACAAGGTGCTCCCATGAAGATGGGAGGTGGTGAAATGAAAATGGATATGTCCGGTATGAAAGACATGAATATGGATATGTCGATGGGAGATATGTCTATGAAACGTCCTCATTGGCAGTCTGTGGCTTTATCGGCTTTACATTGTGGAGCAGGCTGCACATTGGCCGATATAATAGGAGAGTGGTTCACTAATTATATCCCGGTAACCGTTGCAGGAAGTCAGCTTATAGGAAACTGGGTACTTGATTTTATTTTGGCGTTGATCATCGGAGTTTATTTTCAATTCTATGCTATACGGGAGATGGAAAGGATATCGGCGGGAAAGGCACTGTCCCGTGCTTTTAAAGCAGATTTCTTTTCTCTGTTGTCTTGGCAAATCGGAATGTATGGCTGGATGGCAATCGTTTATTTTGTTTTATTTGTCAATGAGCCTTTGCCTAAAGACACATGGATATTCTGGTTTATGATGCAGCTGGCTATGCTTTTTGGATTTTTCTGTGCTTATCCGATGAATGCTTTGTTAATAAAGTTAGGCGTGAAAAAGGGAATGTAAATTTCAGATATTACTTTATCATCGCGGGGATATGTTGGTACATAAAATAGAACCACACGGAGAAATAGAGTTTTAGGCTTTTATTTCTCCGTGTGGTTCTGTTTATCTTTTCAGTAACTTAGGAATATCCGAAGGTTCTTGTGCAACTCGTATACCGGCAGCTTCTAAAGCCTCTATTTTGTCTTTTGCCGAGCCGGAACCTCCCGAAACAATGGCTCCTGCGTGGCCCATCTGTTTTCCCGGAGGAGCAGACTGTCCGGCAATAAATGCTACTACAGGCTTATTTACATGACTGCGAATATATTCTGCGGCCTGTTCTTCCGCGTTTCCTCCGATTTCTCCGATTAACACAATTGCTTTCGTTTCAGGATCATTCTGGAACATTTCCAGTAGCTTAAGGAAATGCAGACCTACCACAGGATCTCCTCCGATGCCGATTGCAGTAGACTGTCCCATACCATTGGCCGTTAAGTGATACACTATTTCATAAGTGAGTGTTCCGCTACGGCTGATGACACCGACATTTCCTTTCTGAAAGACTTGTCCCGGAAGGATTCCTACCATACTTTCTCCGGGAGAAATAAGTCCCGGACAGTTGGGGCCAACCAACATTGCTCCTCTTTGTTCGGCAAACCGATATGCTTTGATGACATCCAGAGTCGGAATACCTTCTGCGATACAGACTATTAGCCGGATGCCTGCATCCGCAGCCTCCATAATGGCATCTGCTGCAAAACGGGCCGGCACAAAGATGATGGAAGTATTAGCCTGTGTCTGTTCTACAGCTTCATACATCGTATTGAAAACCGGAATGCCGTCTACTTCCGTACCTCCTTTGCCCGGAGAAGTGCCGCCAACGACATTCGTTCCATATTCATTCATCTTCTTGGCATGAAAAAGCCCGTCTCTACCGGTGATACCTTGTACAATCAAACGGGTGGATTTATCTATTAATATACTCATCGTTCCTTCAATTTTTATGTGATTTCATCTTAAGATTTGATAGCCATTAAAGCGGCTTCCTGCATAGTTGTAGCTATTTGAAAACGGCTATGGTTGCGTAAAAGATCACGTCCGATATGCTCATTGGTTCCTGTGAGCCGGACAATGACAGGTATATCACTCTTAATCTGATCGAATGCCTGAATAAGACCGATGGCTACATCGTCACAACGGGTGATTCCTCCGAAAATGTTTATCAGGACGACCTTTACTTTCTCGTCCTGTAATAGAAGTTTCATAGCTTCAACCACCTTGACAGGGTTCGAACTACCGCCAATATCAAGGAAGTTGGCAGGGTTTCCCCCATGAAGTTTTATCATATCCATTGTTGCCATAGCGAGTCCGGCGCCATTTACCATACAGCCTATATTTCCATCCATGTGAACGTAGCTGAATCCTTTGTTTTTAGCATCCGCTTCTACTTTTTCTTCTTCTGTAGGATCAAACAAACTCAGTACATCCGGATGGCGGTAAAGAGCATTATCGTCAAAAACAATTTTGGCGTCAATAGCCATCAATATGCCTTTGGCGGTAAGAGCCAATGGGTTTACTTCAACCAGTGATGCGTCATTCTCCATGAAAATATTGTAGAGTGCTTGCAGAATAGCGGCCATTCTGCCGGCTTGTTCCATGTGAGGGAAGAGCGAGAATGCGAAACGGCGTGCCAGATAATCCGGCAAACCGATGAATGGGTCAATAGCATAGCGAATGATTTTTTCCGGTGATTGCCGGGCCACTTCTTCGATATCCATACCACCGGACGCACTCATCATAAGGATGACCGAGCGTGTGTTTCTGTCAATGGTAAAGCTGACATAGTACTCTGCGGCAATATCAACCGCCTCGCTGACCAGTATCTGATTGACAGGAAGCCCTTTAATACTCATACCCAGAATGTTTCTAGCTTCCTGATAGGTATCTTCTGTATTATCTACCAGTTTAACACCTCCGGCTTTTTCCCCGTCCGCCGGTCAGCACTTGTGCTTTAATAACCACTTTGTCCGAGCCCATTCTCCTGTATGCGGCAACTGCACCGGCAGCCGTTCGACATAGGGTATGCCTTTCAACAGGGATCCCATACTTGGAGAAAATTTCTTTTGCTTGATATTCATGTATTTTCATGGTCCGCGAATTTGAATAAATGATTCCTATAATGAAAACAAATGATAGATTCGGAATGTTTGCTCGTAGAGAATACTAATGGTGTGTTTTACAGCATATTAATTGTCTCATGTTTTACTAATAAGCATAAAAAAACGTGTCGGCAAATTAGCCGACACGCTCTATCGTTGAGAAAAGGTAAAGTATATCTACGGATGCTTATGCAATGCCGTGAGCGTTTACTGTACCATCTATTTTCTTGATCAAACCCTGCAATACTGCACCTGGTCCACATTCTGTAAAATCAGTAGCACCATCGGCAACCATATTCTTAACAGACTGAGTCCAACGTACGGAAGCAGTCAGCTGGGCAACCAGATTCTTTTTGATTTCTGCGGGATCAGTATGAGGAAGTGCATCCACATTCTGATATACCGGACATTTGGGAGTATGAATTTTTGTTGCGTTGATAGCAGCTTCCAGCTCTACTTTAGCCGGGTCCATCAACGGAGAGTGGAAAGCACCACCTACTTTTAATGGGAGAGCACGTTTTGCGCCGGCAGCTTTCATCAGTTCACAGGCTTTTTCGATGCCTGGTACAGAACCGGAGATTACGATTTGTCCCGGGCAGTTATAGTTGGCAGGTACGCAAACTTCACCTTCTGCATTAACAGATGCACAGATTTCTTCTACTTTTTCATCCGGTAATGCAATGATAGCGGCCATCGTAGAAGGAGTTGCTTCGCAAGCTTTCTGCATAGCCATCGCACGGGCATAAACCAGTTTCAATCCGTCTTCAAAGCTCAGGGCACCGGCAGCCACCAATGCAGAGAACTCACCGAGTGAGTGTCCGGCTGTCATTTCCGGTTTGAAATCATCGCCCATACAAAGAGCAGAGATAACAGAGTGAAGGAATACGGCAGGTTGAGTAACCTTTGTCTGACGAAGATCTTCGTCTGTACCATTGAACATGATATCTGTAATGCGATATCCGAGGATATCATTTGCTTTTTCAAACAATTCTTTTGCTAAAGCTGAGTTTTCATACAGGTCTTTACCCATTCCTACGAACTGAGCACCTTGACCGGGAAATACAAATGCTTTCATATCTTTATTATTTAATTGATTTTTAAATGCGGGTGCAAAGTTACAGATTTTTATGATACGACCGCACAAAATGTACACATTTGTGCAATGGAGTCGGGAAAATGCCACAGAGGTCCGTTGCCATGACCTATATTCAGGTTTTTGCCTGCAATGATGGCATGAGTAATGTATTCTTTAGCGTGACAGATGGAGTCTTTCATCGAGTATCCCTTTGCCAGATAGCTTGCAATAGCGGAGGAGAGGGTACACCCGGTCCCATGCAGGTTTTTACTTTCTATCTTTTTCTCTTCATATATATAATAGGTGTGATCCGGAGAATATAAGAGGTCGCACATTTGATCGCCTTCCAGATGTCCGCCTTTGATCAGGATATGGGTCTGATAACTGTGGGAGAGTTGCTTGGCGGCTTCCAGCATATCCTGTATATTTTGGATGCTGTTGCCTGTCAGCACCTTTGCTTCATCGATATTGGGGGTGACCAATGTAACAAGCGGCAAAAGTTCTTTCTTAATCTCTTCGATGGCTTCATCTGTCATCAGCTTCCGGCCGCTGGTAGATACCATCACCGGGTCGTAAATGATGTGCTCCGGTGAATATTTCCGTATACAGTCGGCGATGACATGAACGATCTGAATATCGTTAACCATACCTATTTTTACAGCGACAGGTTGCAAGTCCTCCATGACCGCTTCGATTTGTCCGCAAACAATTTCGGGTGGTATTGCATGGACGGCGCGTACCCCTAGAGTGTTTTGCACAGTGACAGCGGTGATAGCAGATGCCGCATAGCCTCCTAATGCCGAGATTGTTTTGATATCTGCCTGAATGCCCGCTCCTCCCGAACAATCGGAACCGGCAATGGATAAAATGACGGGATGACGTTCCATTTTAGATTTTTTAATATTTATCCGGCAAAGATAGAATAAAAATGGCAAGATACAAAATGGGATATCGTTTGAAATACAATAAGTCCGTTGCCGGAGAAGACAAAGAGTGAATATGAAAAGTGCTGATAATAAAGAGTCATTCCGCTTTTTGTACTTTATACAATTACTCGTTGCCGGAACGGGTAAAATACATATTGTAATTCAGAAGATAACACTAAGTATTCATATTGTAGATTGTATGATATGTATATATATGAAAAACAATGTTTTATAGCATGTTGTTTGTTCTTGTTTGAATCATAAAGCGCCTCTATATTTGCACCGTATTAAAGAAAAGGATATGCAAAGTATACAGAAAAAAGCACCCTTGGCAAACAATCACATATCAGTAGACTGTGTAGTGATTGGTTTTGACGGAGAACAACTCAAAGTGTTACTTGTAAAACGTGCGGGCGAAGATAATGGTGAAGTGTATCACGATATGAAACTTCCCGGTAGCCTTATCTATATGGATGAAGATTTGGATGAAGCAGCACAACGTGTACTGTATGAATTGACGGGGCTCAGAAATGTAAACCTGATGCAATTCAAGGCATTCGGCTCTAAAAACAGAACCAGTAATCCAAAGGATGTACGTTGGCTGGAACGGGCTATGCAGTCAAAAGTTGAACGTATCGTGACAATTGCTTATCTGTCGATGGTGAAAATAGATCGGGCACTGGACAAGAATCTGGATGATCATCAGGCCTGTTGGATTGCCTTGAAAGATGTGATGACGTTGGCTTTCGACCATAATCTGATTATTAAAGAGGCAATGACCTATATCCGTCAGTTTGTGGAGTTCAATCCTTCCATGCTGTTTGAGTTGCTTCCACGTAAATTTACCGCTGCTCAGTTGAGGACTCTTTTTGAGTTGGTATATGACAAGCCTGTGGATGTACGCAATTTCCATAAGAAAATAGCGATGATGGAATATGTAGTTCCTTTGGAAGAAAACAGCAGGGGGTAGCTCATCGTGCAGCACGTTATTATAAATTTGATAAGAAGATATATAATAAGGTGAGACGGTAGTAGGTAATAAGTAATAAGTGAACAGGCTGTCTGTTCAAATATATAATTCAAAATTTTAAAAATCATCATGTTTCTATTAGGTTATGATATAGGTAGCTCGTCCGTTAAAGCAAGTCTGGTCAATGCTGAAACAGGTAAATGTGTATCGTCAGCGTTTTTTCCGAAAACAGAAGCGAAAATAATCGCAGTTAATCCCGGATGGGCAGAACAAGATCCTGAGAGTTGGTGGGAAAATCTGAAGTTGTCCACGCAAGTTATTATGGCGGAGTCAGGAGTGAGTGCTGCTGAGATTAAAGCTATCGGTATTTCCTATCAAATGCACGGACTGGTATGTGTAGATAAGAATCAGCAAGTATTACGTCCTGCTATTATCTGGTGTGATTCTCGTGCGGTACCTTTTGGGCAGCAAGCATTTGAAACAATCGGAGAGGAGAGATGCCTTTCTCATTTGCTGAACTCGCCCGGTAACTTTACAGCGTCTAAACTGGCTTGGATCAAACAAAATGAACCGGCTGTCTATGAGCAGATATATAAGATCATGCTTCCAGGGGATTATATTGCCATGAAGTTAAGCGGAGATATCTGCACAACTGTTTCCGGTCTTTCGGAAGGAATGTTCTGGGACTTCAAAAATAATCGTATAGCCGATTTCCTGATGGATTACTATGGCTTCGACTCTTCACTTATTGCGGATATCAAACCGACTTTTGCAGAACAAGGGCATGTGAATGCAGTTGCTGCGAAAGAACTGGGATTGAAGGAAGGAACACCGATTACTTACCGTGCCGGTGACCAGCCAAACAATGCGCTTTCTTTGAATGTGTTTAATCCGGGGGAGATCGCTTCTACGGCAGGAACATCGGGAGTTGTCTATGGTGTGAATGGTGAAGTGAATTATGATCCTCAATCCCGTGTCAACACCTTTGCGCACGTGAATCATACGGCGGAACAGACGCGTCTGGGAGTGTTACTTTGCATCAACGGAACAGGGATTCTCAATTCATGGGTAAAAAGAAATATAGCTCCCGAAGGTATCTCGTACAATGAAATGAATGTGTTGGCTTCCAAGGCGCCGATCGGGAGCGCAGGTATCAGCATCCTGCCTTTTGGTAATGGTGCGGAACGTATGCTGAATAATAAGGAGATAGGTTGCAGCATTCGGGGGATAGACTTCAATGCACATGACAAACATCATATTATTCGTGCTGCACAGGAAGGAATTGTATTTTCTTTTAAATACGGTATTGACATCATGGAACAAATGGGAATTCCGGTCAAAAAGATTCATGCCGGACATGCAAATATGTTCCTTAGCTCCATCTTCCGTGATACATTGGCAGGAGTGACCGGAGCTACTATCGAACTTTATGATACGGACGGCTCTGTAGGAGCAGCGAAGGGCGCGGGTATCGGTGCAGGCATTTATAAAGATCATAATGAGGCATTTGCAACTCTTGATAAACTGGATGTTATCGAACCGAATATAGCTAAACGTCAGGAATACGCTGACGCATACGCCAGATGGAAATATAATATAAATAACGATATAATAACTTTTTAAATAACAAGAATTATGGCAACAAAAGAATTTTTTCCGGGAATTGAAAAGATTAAATTTGAAGGTAAAGATAGTAAGAACCCGATGGCATTCCGTTATTACGATGCAGAGAAGGTGATTAATGGTAAAAAGATGAAGGATTGGCTGAGATTCGCAATGGCATGGTGGCACACATTGTGCGCTGAAGGTGGTGACCAATTCGGTGGCGGAACAAAGCAATTCCCATGGAATAGTAATGCAGATGCTATACAGGCGGCAAAAGATAAGATGGATGCAGGATTTGAATTCATGCAGAAGATGGGTATCGAATACTATTGCTTCCATGATGTAGACTTGGTTTCGGAAGGTACCAGCGTAGAAGAGTACGAAGCTAACCTGAAAGAAATCGTAGCTTATGCAAAACAGAAACAGGCAGAAACCGGTATCAAACTACTGTGGGGTACTGCTAATGTATTCGGTCATGCCCGTTATATGAATGGTGCAGCTACCAATCCTGACTTCGATGTAGTAGCTCGTGCTGCTGTTCAGATTAAGAATGCGATTGATGCAACGATTGAGCTTGGCGGAGAGAATTATGTATTCTGGGGTGGTCGTGAAGGCTATATGTCTCTTCTGAACACAGATCAGAAACGTGAAAAAGAACACCTTGCACAGATGTTGACGATTGCTCGTGACTATGCCCGTGCCCGTGGTTTCAAAGGTACTTTCCTGATCGAACCGAAACCGATGGAACCGACTAAACATCAATATGACGTAGATACGGAAACTGTAATCGGCTTCCTCAAAGCTCATGGTCTGGATAAGGATTTCAAAGTAAATATCGAAGTGAATCATGCAACTTTGGCGGGTCACACTTTCGAACACGAATTGGCTGTTGCTGTGGACAATGGTATGTTGGGCTCAATTGACGCCAATCGTGGTGACTATCAGAATGGCTGGGATACAGACCAATTCCCGATCGACAATTATGAACTGACTCAGGCTATGATGCAGATTATCCGTAATGGTGGTCTCGGTACCGGTGGTACGAACTTTGATGCTAAAACCCGTCGTAATTCTACTGATCTGGAAGATATCTTTATCGCTCACATTGCAGGTATGGACGCTATGGCCCGTGCACTCGAAAGTGCAGCGGCTCTGCTTAACGAATCTCCCTATAAGAAGATGCTGGCTGACCGTTATGCTTCATTCGATGGCGGCAAAGGTAAAGAATTTGAAGACGGCAAGCTGACTCTGGAGGATGTGGTTGCTTATGCAAAAACAAAAGGCGAACCGAAACAGACTAGCGGCAAGCAAGAACTTTATGAGGCAATTCTGAATATGTATTGCTAATTAATATTTAAAACAGGCGGTAAAGCAGCGGTAGTGCTGCTGCTTTATCGCCTGACTTTTTCTAATCCAACTACTACACTACTTTATCCACTTTTTAAAACTATGAATAATACAACGAACGAAGGAAGTAAACTCTACTTGTATTCGATTACTTCTGTTGCTATTTTGGGCGGTTTGCTCTTCGGTTATGATACGGCGGTTATATCCGGCGCGGAAAAAGGGCTCGAAGCCTTCTTTCTGTCCGCTTCCGATTTTCAGTATAATAAAGTAATGCATGGCATTACTTCTTCCAGTGCATTAATTGGCTGTGTACTTGGCGGTGCTCTGTCCGGTATCTTTGCTTCGCGTTTGGGACGTCGTAACTCATTGCGGCTTGCTGCTGTGTTATTTTTCCTCTCGGCACTCGGCTCTTATTATCCGGAAGTTCTTTTCTTCGAATACGGAAAACCGAATATGGATTTGTTGATAGCATTCAATCTGTATCGTGTTCTGGGAGGTATCGGAGTAGGACTGGCTTCAGCGGTATGTCCGATGTATATTGCTGAAATTGCTCCCTCCAATATTCGTGGAACCCTTGTTTCGTGCAACCAGTTTGCCATTATCTTTGGTATGTTGGTTGTGTACTTTGTGAATTATCTGATTATGGGTGACCATCAGAATCCGATTATTCTGAAAGATGCCGCTGGTGTACTGTCAGTAAGTGCTGAGTCCGATATGTGGACAGTTCAGGAAGGGTGGCGTTATATGTTTGGTTCGGAAGCTTTCCCGGCTGCTTTGTTTGGTATGCTTTTGTTCTTTGTACCTAAGACTCCCCGTTATCTAGTTCTTGTACAGCAGGAAGAAAAGGCTTATTCTATTTTAGAGAAAATCAATGGTAAGAATAAAGCTAAGGAAATTCTTAATGATATTAAGGCTACTGCACAGGAAAAAACAGAAAAACTCTTTACTTATGGAGTAACAGTGATTGTGATCGGTATCCTACTGTCCGTATTCCAGCAGGCGATCGGTATTAATGCAGTACTTTACTATGCTCCGCGTATTTTCGAAAATGCAGGTGCCGAAGGTGGTGGTATGATGCAGACAGTGATTATGGGTATTGTAAACATTATCTTTACGCTGGTTGCTATCTTTACGGTAGACCGCTTTGGTCGTAAACCATTGCTGATTATCGGATCTATTGGTATGGCTGTAGGAGCATTTGCAGTGGCAATGTGTGATAGCATGGCAATCAAAGGTGTCCTTCCGGTACTTTCCATCATCGTATACGCTGCTTTCTTCATGATGTCATGGGGACCGATTTGCTGGGTATTGATTTCAGAAATTTTCCCGAATACTATTCGTGGTAAAGCAGTTGCTATTGCAGTGGCTTTCCAATGGATATTCAACTACATCGTATCTTCTACTTTCCCGGCATTGTATGACTTCAGTCCGATGTTTGCGTATAGCTTATACGGAATAATCTGTGTCGCTGCCGCTATCTTTGTCTGGCGTTGGGTACCCGAGACTAAAGGGAAGACGCTGGAGGACATGAGTAAGCTTTGGAAGAAAAACAAATAAGATATATTAGGTTAGTGATTGTTTGATTAAGGAAGGTGGCCCTTTGAGATCAGTTTCTCAGAAAGGTCACCTTTTTTATGTGGAAAAAATAGTGTCACTATCCTATGCATATAGTGTCACTATGTGTATGATATAGTGACACCATCCTCACCGGATAGTGACACTATTTTAAAAGTGCCTTTTTCTTGTGATGAAAGTACAATGTACGAGGATTAGCTGTACCTTTGCACTGTCTTTTTATAAAACATGTATTGTTATGGAACAACATCCAATTAAAATTAATAAAGTACAGATACGTAATCTTCAAATTGAAGACTATGCACAGTTATCCCAATCGTTTACCCGTGTTTATTCTGATGGTAGCGATGTATTTTGGACTCATGCCCAGATAAAGAAATTAATAAGTATTTTTCCGGAGGGGCAGATTGTTACAGTTGTTGACGACAAGATCGTAGGTTGTGCTCTTTCTATTATCGTTGACTATGACAAGGTAAAGAACGACCATACGTATGCACAAGTTACGGGTAAGGAAACATTCAACACTCATAATCCGGAAGGAAACATCCTGTACGGTATTGAGGTGTTTATTCATCCGGGATACCGTGGTTTGCGTTTGGCTCGTCGTATGTATGAATATCGCAAGGAGCTCTGCGAAACATTGAATTTGAAAGCTATCATGTTCGGTGGTCGTATTCCGAATTATCATAAATATGCCGACAAGATGCGCCCGAAAGAATATATCGCACGGGTACGCCAGCGTGAAATTTATGATCCGGTTCTTACCTTCCAATTATCGAATGATTTCCATGTTCGTAAGGTAATGACCAATTATTTGCCGAATGATGAGGAATCCAAGCATTATGCCTGTTTGTTGCAGTGGGATAATATTTATTATCAGCCGCCTACACAGGAATATATCAACCCAAAGACGACTGTCCGTGTGGGACTGGTACAGTGGCAGATGCGTAGTTACAAGACATTGGACGACCTCTTCGAACAAGTGGAGTTTTTTGTAGATGCTGTATCAGATTATAAAAGTGATTTTGTTCTTTTTCCGGAATATTTCAACGCTCCTTTGATGTCGAAGTTTAATGATAAAGGAGAATCACAGGCTATTCGTGGATTGGCAAAGTATACCGATGAGATCAGAGACCGTTTTATAAATCTGGCAATCAGTTATAATATCAATATTATCACAGGAAGTATGCCGTATGTAAAGGAAGATGGTTTACTGTATAATGTAGGCTTCCTTTGCAGACGTGACGGAACTTATGAGATGTATGAAAAAATGCACGTTACTCCGGATGAAATCAAGAGTTGGGGATTGAGTGGTGGCAAACTGTTGCAAACTTTCGATACAGATTGTGCGAAGGTCGGAGTGCTGATTTGTTATGATGTGGAATTTCCGGAACTTTCCCGTTTGATGGCGGATCAGGGAATGCAAATCTTATTTGTACCTTTCCTGACTGATACACAGAATGCTTACTCCCGTGTTCGTGTCTGTGCCCAGGCACGTGCGATTGAAAATGAATGCTTTGTAGTCATAGCAGGCTGTGTAGGAAATCTTCCCCGTGTTCATAATATGGATATTCAATATGCACAGTCGGGAGTATTCACTCCATGTGATTTTGCTTTTCCGACTGATGGAAAACGGGCGGAAGCCACTCCGAATACGGAAATGATTCTGGTTTCGGATGTCGATCTGGATTTATTGAATGCACTCCATACTTACGGTAGTGTGCGCAATCTGAAGGATCGTAGAAATGATGTATATGAAGTGCGGCTGAAGAAGTAAAAGGAGACTGTTTGGTTGGTTTCAAACCAAGACCCCGTTGGTTTAAAACCAACGAGGCTTTCCTTTTAAACCAAGAGGGCTTTGGTTTAAAACCAATAAAAGGAATGTTTTTTAACCCTTTCCGGAAGTACCGCTTTCGAGGATGCTGACGATAGAAAACAGTGTGAAGCAAATAGCTCCCAATCCTACTAAAACCCGTGCCGGAATAAAATAATCAGTGTTTACGGTAGCAAGCTCGAATACAAAGGCAGCCAGAAATAGACATGTTAATGCTGTCAGTACCGGAATCATAGGGATTCGGTTAGCCAGCTTGAACTCCCGTCTCCATATCTTAGCGAGCAGAATCACCTTGCTGGAAATGCTGTAACATACCAGGCCAAGGCCAAGCATGATGTATCCGGTAGTGCCGTTTGCACTTCCAGAGTCGGCAAGGATGACGAATATGCCCCATACAAAGGAGATTGATCCCATGAGTAAAACCAGTTTCGGCCATTTGTTACGTTCTCTTTCCGAATAGTCGTTCCGGACCTGACGGGCTATGGTTGCTACTAATGCAATCAGACTGGTACAAATACATGCGAGCCCTACCATCACATGCCCTGCTACAAAATAAGCAGGATGGGAATGACTGTTGCTTAACAGGACGAACGCCCATATCCATGCGATACAGGAAATAACGATTGCGAGAAAGATCATTGCCCGTCTTTGGGCAATAGAGAACGCTCCTTCCGGCACTTCATTTCCGGTAGCTTTGGCATTGGCCGGAATCAAAGAAAATCGGGTGGAAGAGGTAGCGGCGGTGGCTACACAGGCTGTGATAAATCCTACACCGGTTATGACATGTCCTGCGACGAAGGCTGAAGTAGTGGTAGCACTATTGAAAATGCATATACCTCCGATAATTGTTATGATAGCTGCCAGATAGCCCACAACAGGTAAAACGTATTTTGTCGCTTCATTATAGGTATGTATGATTTGCCGTATTATTGTGGCTGCCGTACAGAACAGCGCAATGCATATCATACCTAGTGAAAATACAACAGGACCTGCCACCAGACGGTTTCCCGCATCACCATAACCGTAAATGAATGCTCCGTATCCGAAGCAAAAGACCGCCATCGCCAAAGGGATTGCTCTGAATAAAATACTAATACCGTAATTCATAACTTAAGTGCTTTTTATTTTCCCACTAAAACAAGGAGATATCGGTTTTGTTTAATGTAACATCCATTTATAAACGATAACTTCACATGATTCCAATTAAAAGTCCTTGCTTTTTGCTCAACTAAACAAATGTTTTTGTAAATTTGCACCCTTAAAAATGGGGATACCCCTCAAATTGTAAATAGTAAAATCGTAGATATAGCTATGGGTAAGAGATTTACTGAATATTCGCAGTTTGACCTTTCACAGGTGAACAAAGATGTGTTGAAGAAGTGGGACGAAAACCAGGTTTTCGCCAAGAGTATGACAGAACGTGATGGCTGCCCTTCGTTTGTGTTTTTCGAAGGACCTCCCTCGGCTAATGGTATGCCGGGTATTCACCATGTAATGGCTCGTACCATTAAGGACATTTTCTGTCGTTACAAAACAATGAAAGGTTACCAGGTAAAGCGTAAAGCCGGATGGGATACCCACGGACTGCCTGTGGAACTAAGTGTAGAAAAAGCATTAGGTATCACAAAAGAGGATATTGGTAAGAAAATCTCTGTAGCAGATTATAACGCTGCTTGCCGTAAGGACGTGATGAAATATACCAAGGAATGGGAAGACCTGACTCATCAGATGGGATATTGGGTGGATATGAAGCATCCTTATATCACGTATGACAATCGTTATATCGAAACATTGTGGTGGCTGCTGAAGCAACTACATAAGAAAGGCTTGCTGTATAAAGGATACACAATCCAACCATATTCTCCTGCTGCCGGAACAGGACTGAGTTCTCATGAGCTGAACCAACCGGGCTGTTATCGTGACGTAAAGGATACGACAGCTGTTGCCCAGTTTAAGATGAAGAATCCGAAACCGGAAATGGCAGAGTGGGGAACTCCTTACTTTATTGCTTGGACAACAACTCCCTGGACATTGCCTTCAAACACAGCGCTTTGTGTAGGACCAAAGATTGATTATGTTGCAGTTCAGACATATAATGCTTATACAGGAGAACCTATAACAGTTGTTCTGGCTAAGGCTTTATTAAATACTCATTTCAATCCGAAAGCTGCTGATCTGAAACTGGAAGATTATAAGGCAGGAGATAAGCTCGTACCGTTCAAAGTAATTGCCGAATACAAAGGTGCTGACCTTATTGGTATGGAATATGAGCAACTGATTCCTTGGGTGAAACCGGTTGAAGTATCGGAAGACGGTAGCTGGAAAGTAAGTGATAAAGGCTTCCGTGTAATCCCGGGTGATTATGTAACGACAGAAGACGGTACAGGTATCGTTCACATTGCACCGACGTTTGGTGCGGATGATGCGAACGTGGCTCGTGCGGCAGGTATACCATCACTTTTCATGATTAGCAAGAAGGGCGAAACCCGTCCGATGGTAGACCTTACCGGTAAGTTCTATGTACTGGACGAACTGGATGAAAACTTCGTGAAAGAATGTGTGGATGTAAATAAATACAAAGAATATCAGGGTGCATGGGTAAAGAATGCCTATGATCCGCAGTTTATGGTAGACGGCAAATATGACGAGAAAGCAGCACAGGCTGCCGAATCTTTGGACGTCGCTCTTTGTATGATGATGAAAGCAAACAATCAGGCTTTCAAAATCGAAAAGCATGTACACAACTACCCTCATTGCTGGCGTACAGACAAGCCGGTACTTTATTATCCGTTGGATAGCTGGTTTATCCGATCTACAGCCTGCAAGGAACGTATGATGGAGCTGAACAAGACGATCAACTGGAAACCGGAGTCTACCGGAACGGGTCGTTTCGGCAAATGGCTGGAAAATCTGAATGACTGGAACTTAAGCCGTTCCCGTTATTGGGGTACTCCACTGCCTATCTGGCGTACAGAAGATGGAACGAGCGAAATATGTATCGAATCCGTAGAAGAACTTTATAATGAAATCGAAAAATCGGTAGCTGCCGGATTTATGAAATCCAATCCGTACAAGGATAAAGGTTTTGTACCTGGTGAATATACCGAAGAAAATTATGATAAGATAGATCTTCATCGTCCATATGTAGATGATGTCATTCTGGTATCGGAAGACGGCCAGCCGATGAAGCGCGAATCTGACCTGATTGATGTCTGGTTTGATTCCGGTGCTATGCCTTATGCGCAGATTCATTATCCATTCGAGAATAAAGATATTCTGGATAACCGTGAAGTATATCCGGCTGACTTTATCGCGGAAGGTGTGGATCAGACACGCGGATGGTTCTTTACACTGCATGCTATCGCTACTATGGTATTTGATAGTGTGTCGTATAAAGCCGTGATCTCTAATGGACTGGTGCTTGACAAGAACGGTAATAAGATGTCCAAGCGTCTTAACAATGCTGTCGATCCGTTTACTACGATTGAGAAGTATGGTTCTGATCCGTTGCGTTGGTACATGATTACTAACTCATCTCCATGGGATAATTTGAAATTCGACGTTGAAGGAATCGAAGAAGTTCGCCGTAAGTTCTTCGGTACCTTATATAATACATATTCGTTCTTTGCGCTGTATGCCAATGTAGACGGATTTGAATATAAAGAAGCAGATGTTCCGATGGCAGAACGTCCGGAAATAGACCGTTGGATTTTGTCAGTATTGAACACCTTAATCAAGGAAGTAGATACTTGCTATAATGAATATGAACCGACTAAGGCAGGACGTTTGATCTCCGACTTTGTCAATGACAATCTGTCCAACTGGTATGTTCGTCTGAACCGTAAACGTTTCTGGGGTGGTGAATTTACTCAGGATAAACTGTCTGCTTATCAGACATTGTATACCTGCCTTGAGACAGTTGCGAAACTGATGGCGCCTATTTCTCCGTTCTATGCGGATCGTCTGTACATAGACTTGATCACTGCTACAGGACGTGATAATGTGGTTTCTATCCATTTGGCTGAATTCCCGAAGTATCAGGAAGAAATGATAGACAAGGAACTGGAAGCCCGTATGCAAATGGCACAGGACGTAACTTCAATGGTATTGGCATTACGTCGTAAAGTGAACATCAAAGTTCGCCAGCCGCTTCAGTGTATCATGATTCCGGTAGTGGATGAAGAGCAGAAAGCGCACATCGAAGCTGTGAAAGCATTGATCATGAACGAGGTGAATGTGAAGGATATCAAGTTTGTGGATGGTGATGCCGGCGTATTGGTGAAGAAGGTGAAATGTGACTTTAAGAAGTTAGGCCCGAAATTCGGCAAACAGATGAAGGCTGTGGCTGCTGCTGTAGCGGAAATGTCTCAGGAAGCGATAGCCGAACTTGAAAAGAACGGAAAGTATGCGTTGAATCTGGATGGAGCGGAAGCTGTGATCGAAGCGGCAGATGTTGAGATCTTCAGCGAAGATATCCCTGGATGGCTGGTTGCCAACGAAGGTAAACTGACTGTAGCTCTTGAAGTTACTGTTACCGAAGAACTGCGTCGTGAAGGTATTGCCCGTGAATTGGTGAATCGTATTCAGAATATACGTAAGTCCAGTGGCTTCGAGATTACGGACAAAATAAAGATCACAATCTCCAAAAATACGCAAACAGATGATGCGGTGAAAGAAAATAAAGATTATATTTGTAACCAAGTTTTAGGAACATCTCTTGATTTGGCAGATGAAGTGAAAGACGGCACAGAACTTAATTTTGACGATTTCTCATTGTTTGTCAATGTGATAAAAGACTAATACTAATATTGATTAACCTTTTAAACTAGTAAAGTTATGGCAGAAAAGACTAGATATTCGGATGCGGAACTCGAGGAATTCCGTGCCATTATTATGGAGAAGTTGGAGTTGGCTCAACGTGATTATGATCAGTTGAAGATGAGCTTGATGGGATTGGATGGTAATGATACCGACGATACATCTCCTACTTATAAAGTGTTGGAAGAAGGAGCTAATACGCTTTCAAAGGAAGAAACGACACGTCTGGCACAGCGCCAGTTGAAGTTTATCCAAGGATTGCAGGCTGCTTTGGTACGTATTGAGAATAAAACGTATGGCATTTGCCGTGAGACTGGAAAGTTGATTCCGGCAGAACGCTTGCGTGCTGTTCCTCATGCTACACTCAGCATCGAGGCTAAGAACAGTGGTAAAAAATAATAGATAGCTACAAGCTACGGATGACGAGCTACAAGTAGCTGCGCAATGTTTACGCACGGCAACTTGTAGCTCGTTATGTTTAATTTATGATGAACAAATGAAGAAACTATTCACGAAGGGTAGAATTGCCCTGCTTGTTATCTTTTCCGTACTGATTATTGACCAGATCATTAAAATCTGGATTAAGACTCACATGTATTGGCATGAAAGCATACGTGTGACGGACTGGTTTTATATCTATTTCACCGAAAACAACGGTATGGCTTTCGGTATGGAAATATTTGGAAAGTTGTTTCTGACCACTTTTCGTATTGTAGCAGTAGGGCTGATAGGCTACTATCTCTATAAGATTATAAAAAAAGGCTTCAAGACCGGATATATCGTCTGTGTGGCCCTCATCCTGACTGGAGCTTTGGGGAATATTATAGACAGTGTATTCTATGGCGTCTTTTTCAATGAAAGTACTCATTCACAGATTGCCAGCTTCATGCCCGAAGGCGGTGGATATTCTACCTGGTTCTATGGCAAAGTAGTGGATATGTTCTATTTCCCGATTATCGATACAAACTGGCCCACATGGATGCCTTTCGTAGGTGGAGAACATTTTATATTCTTCAGCCCGATCTTTAACTTTGCAGATGCTGCTATCAGTTGTGGTATCATTGCTTTGCTACTTTTCTATAGCAAGTACTTGAATGAATCTTACCATTCACTGGATAAAAATAAAAAGGAAAGCTTAGGTCATGAAGAGTAGGTTTCGGTTTCATCTGTGTTGTGTTTGCATGTTGGCGCTTGCGATAGCAGGCTGTAAAGTCAAAAGACCTGACGATGTAATCTCAGAATCGAAGATGGAGAATTTGCTGTATGATTATCATCTGGCAAAGTCTATGGGAGATAATCTGCCTTATAGTGAAAATTATAAGAAAGCTTTGTATCTCGATGCCGTTTTCAAGAAATATGGTACGACAGAAGCCACATTCGATTCGTCTTTGGTGTGGTACACACGCAACACGGAGGTATTATCGAAAATTTATGAAAAGGTGAGCAAACGCCTGAAAGCTCAGCAGAATGAAATTAATCATCTGATAGCTTTGCGTGACAATAAACCGAAGATGTCGGAACCGGGTGATAGTATTGATGTCTGGCCCTGGAAACGTCTGATACGTCTGACGGGTGAGATGATGAATGACCAGTATGCCTTTGTATTACCTGCCGATACTAATTATAAAGATCGTGATACATTAGTTTGGGAAGTACGTTATCGTTTCCTCGAACCAATGCTAGCCGATTCTTTGAGAGCTGTTACGATGGCCATGCAGGTTATATATGAAAAGGATACATTAAATCGCCTGGAAACAATCACTGATCCGGGTGTGTACCAGTTACGTTTGTCTGCAGATACATTGGGTGTGATGAAGGAAATAAAAGGTTTTATCTATTACCCGGGAGTACGGGGAGAGAAAGCCGGCGCATTACTGGCTGATCGTTTTTCTTTAACCCGTTATCATTGTTCAGACTCGCTTTCTGTAGCCGAACGTGATTCGATTAATCAGTTGGAAGCTCTGAAGACAGATTCTTTAAAGAAAGTATCTGATCAAAAGGATACTAAGATTTCGAAAGACTCTTTGCAAAAAGTTGATGAACTGAAGGATAATCAACGTATATCACCGGAAGAAATGAACCGCCGTCGTACGGTGACTCCTGAAAAGAAGCCGGAACAGATTGAAGTAGAGCAACATATCCAGCAGGAGAAGATTGAGCAAAGAAAGGAACGGCAATTGAATCAGCGTAGAAATCAGCAAAGACGTCAGTCATCTTCCCGTTAATATTATGAAACGCTTTGCCGCTCATTATTTGCTTCTGCCTGATGTTGGCTTTATCAGACAACAAGTAGTAGAGATTGCTGATGAAGGATATGTACGGGATGTTTTTCCGTTGACGGAAGAAATAGAGTCTGTTGAATGGATGCCCGGGCTGATAGCATTACTTCCCGAGAATAAAATAAAAAACACTGAGATGTTCAGCAAAAACATCTCAGTGTTTCAATTTAATCTTCCAATAGTTTCGGGACAAACTTTCCCATGTTTTAAAGAGGCTCTTACAGCGTCTGCAAAGAGGGGAGAAGTACTGTTTCCTTATTTATTTTATCCTTTTGATTTTACTTCCATGCAGCCTGTCGCCGGAACTCGGCACAGATTACTGCGGTAGCAATAGCTACGTTGAGAGATTCCGAGGTTTCTTTTCCTTGTGGATAATTGGGGATATAAAGTTTCCGATTGATGAGTGCTTCCACTTCTTTTCCTATTCCGTTACCTTCATTTCCCATTACGATCAGTCCGTTGGTGGATAATGGTTGTTCGTACATGTTTTCTCCATCCAAAAATGTTCCGAATACAGGAGCATCACCGAGTGAATGAATAAATTCGGGAAGAGAGGTGTAATGAACCTTAACACGGGCGATTCCTCCCATAGTGGCTTGTATGGTCTTGGGATTGTATACGTCTACCGTGTTCTGAGAGCAGATAATATGTTCGATACCAAACCAGTCCGCCAGCCGGATAATCGTACCCAGGTTCCCCGGGTCCTGAATATCATCCAGTGCCAGGCAAAGAGACTGGCGTGCGAAATCCGGACTTAACGTATATTGCGGTTGCTCGAAAACAGCAAGTACTTGCTGTGGTGTTTTCAGCAGGCTGGCACGTGATAGTTCTTCTTGAGAGACTTCTGCAATTTCATTTGCTTGAATGTCGGGATGCGCTTGTAACCATGAAGAAGTTGCAGCCAGAAAACGGCAAGGGAAATGTCCTAGTAAATCACCTGTTAATTTAGGACCTTCGGCTAGGAATACCTGTTCCTCTTTACGGGTTTTCTTTAGTTCCAGTGAATGGATATACTTTATTTTATTTTTGCTTAGCATTATTCTTTTACTTCTTTATTTACCGCAAAGCTATAAATATATTTTTAATAAATCGGCTGTTGAACAAGTTTTTTGAAAATAATTCTTTCTCATATTAACAATATTTGTATGAATAAAAAATTGATTATCTACTTAATTTTAGTAGATTTGCTTAAAATTAGTAGTTTGATATTCAGTATAAAAGATGACAATATGGAAAGATTGACACAACAAGAGGAAGAAGTGATGATTTACTTTTGGAAAATGGGGCCTAGTTTTATCCGGGAGATTGTGAATGAAATGCCGGAACCAAAACCTCCATATACAAGTGTTGCCTCTGTAGTCCGTAATCTGGAGAAAAAGAAATTCTTGTCTCCTTTCAAGTTAGGGAATTCTATTCAGTATCATGTGCTGGTGAAAGAAAGCGACTATAAGCGTAGCTTTATGAATGGAGTAGTAAGTAACTATTTTACAGGTTCGTACAAAGAAATGGTTTCCTTTTTTGTCCGCGATCGTAAAATCAGCAAGAAAGAACTCGAGGATTTAATCAATATTATTGAGGATGAAGAATCATAAACCAAGATAGGCATGGAATCTTTTGCAATCTATTTGATTAAAGTAAATATAGCTTTGATTGTATTATATGCATTCTATAAGCTCTCTTTCAGCAAGGATACATTTTTCAGGCTGAGACGGATCATGTTACTGCTGATATGTGTGACTTCGCTGATTTATCCATTGATTGATTTTTCAGGCTGGACGGACGAGTATGCAATAGGAGAAACGTTTACTACCGTTTACAATAAACTGTTACCGGAAGTGCTGGTTACTACGGCTTTACCCGTTGCTACAACAGAAGTTGAAGTGACAACCTGGCAGACCGGTATCTGGGTCTGGATTATTTATGGATTGGGAATAGGTATGTTGTTACTGCGTAATCTTTTGGAAGTTAGTAAAATACATCGCTCTTTAGCCTGCTCTCGGCGCTATTCTCTGAAAGGTGTACCTGTTTATCAGTTGGAAGATGTAGGGGAGCCCTGTTCCTTTTTTCATTGGATATTCATAAATCCGATACAATATTCGGATAAGGAAATTGATGAGATATTGATACATGAACAAACTCATGTCCGTGAGTTGCATTCATTGGATATAATACTGGTTCAACTGGTTATATTATTATGTTGGTTTAATCCGTTCTCCTGGTTGATACGCAGTGAAATACGTATGAATCATGAGTATCTGGCGGACAAGCAAGTAGTGACGTCCGGCTATGACAAGAAATCGTATCAATATCATTTGTTGGGAATTAAACATACCTCATTGGCTGCAGCAAACTTCTATAACAACTTTAGTGTATTACCCTTAAAAAAACGAATTAAAATGCTAAACAGAAAAAGAACTCATAACATCATGGTAGGTAAGTATCTGATGTTTATACCAGTAGCCGCATTATTGCTGTTATTCAGTAATTGTGCTAATAAGAAAACAGATAAAGTCCAGTCTGATACAGAAAAAGCAGATACTGTAGTAGCTGCTGAGCCGGATAAGACAGCAGAGCCTCAGGTTGAGGTTGCAATCACTGAGACGAAGGGTGATTCTATTTATTCAGTAGTGGAAACGATGCCGGATTTCCCCGGGGGACAGAAAGAACTACTGAGCTTTTTGAGTCGCAATATCAAGTATCCGACAAAGGCGATAGAAAGTAAAATTCAAGGTCGTGTTATTGTACAGTTTGTAGTTAACAAAGATGGCAGTATTTCTAATGCGAAAATAGTACGTAGTGTTGATCCGGATTTGGATAAAGAAGCTCTTCGAGTCATAAATTCGATGCCCCAATGGAAGCCGGGAATGCAAAAAGGGGAGCCTGTATCTGTGAAGTTTACAGTTCCTATTGTATTTAGAAATCAACAAAATTAGGAATCTTATTCGCCACGATTTATAGAAATAATTGCAAGGATACATAGTCAGTAATATATAGGTATTAGCAAAGCATACTTTGCAAATTTCTATAATTCGTGGTGAAAAGAACTTTTGTCGCATTAATTATTGTTTTGATAATTTCCCCGAACGAAAAATATGCTCTATCTTTGTCCCTATATATTTGCTTCCGCTTTTATAGAGATACTGTATGAGGAAAGGATTTCTTTACTTATTTACTTTTGCCGTTATCATTCTGTCGCTCGCTTCGTGCACTGCCACTAAGTATGTGCCGGATGGCTCTTATCTGCTGGATGAAGTCAAGATTCATACAGATCAGAAAAATGTCCGTCCTTCTTCCTTACGAATGTATGTGCGACAGAACCCTAATGCCAAATGGTTCAGTTTAATCAAAACGCAGCTTTATGTTTACAACCTTTCAGGACGAGACTCTACTAAATGGGGAAATAAGTTCCTGAGAAGAATCGGGGATGCTCCTGTAATCTACAGTGAGACTGAAGCGCAGCGCTCGCAGGATGAAATTACAAAGGCAATGCGCAATATGGGCTATATGGCGGCCACAGTGAAGCGTTCGACTAAAATAAAGAAGAAAAAGATCAAGTTGTATTATGAGGTGACAGCCGGCGATCCTTATATTGTCAATTCATTAAAGTATGATATTCGTGATCCTAAGATTGCAGATTTTCTGAAGCAGGATTCCGCCAAAAGTCTGCTGAAAGAAGGGATGATATTTGATGTGAACGTGCTGGATGCCGAGCGTCAGCGAATTACTGACAAGTTGCTTCGGAATGGTTATTATAAGTTCAATAAGGATTATGTCGGCTATACGGCAGATACGGTTCGGGGTACTTATCAGGTAGACTTGACCTTGCATTTGCACGCCTACAGAGCGCATGTGAGTGATTCGGTGAAGGCACATCAACAATATTGGATAAATAAGATTAACTTTATTACGGATTATGATGTCCTGCAATCTTCTGCGCTGAACAGTATGGATATCAATGATTCTCTTCATTTTAAAGGGTACCCTATTTATTATAAAGATAAACTCTATTTACGCCCGAAGATGCTTACTGATAATCTTCGCTTTGCTCCGGGCAATTTGTATAACGAGCAGGATGTTCAGCAGACTTATTCCAATTTCGGGCGTCTGTCCGCCTTGAAGTATACCAATATCCGTTTTCTTGAAAATCAGGTAGGAGATACGGCGAAGCTTGACTGCTACGTGATGTTGACTAAGAGTAAGCACAAGTCGGTAGCTTTTGAGGTGGAAGGAACTAACTCGGCCGGTGATTTGGGAGCAGCAGCTTCCGTCTCTTTTCAAAACAGGAATCTGTTTCGTGGTTCGGAGACTTTTATGATCAAGTTTCGTGGTGCTTATGAAGTGATTTCCGGACTTCAGGCAGGCTATTCTAACAATAATTATACGGAGTATGGGGTGGAGACAAGTATCAACTTTCCTAATTTTTTGTTTCCTTTTCTCTCTTCGGACTATAAGCGTAAAATCAGAGCTACTACGGAATTCGGATTGCAGTATAATTATCAGATGCGTCCTGAATTTCTACGCACGATGGCATCGGCTTCATGGAGTTATAAGTGGACTCAGCGTCAGAAAATACAACATCGTATTGATCTGATTAATATTGGTTTTCTTTATTTGCCGAGAATATCGGAGAAATTTAAGAACGATTTTATCAATAAAGGTCAGAGTCATATTCTTCAGTATAATTATCAGGACCGTTTGATTATTAATATGGGATATAGCTATCACTATAACAGTATAGGTGGTGCCATCATCAATAATACGATTGCTTCCAATTCATATTCCATCCGTTTTAATTTCGAATCGGCGGGAAATATCATGTATGCTTTATCCAAGGCGACCAATATCCGTAAGAATAGTGATGGGGAATATGCTATTTTAGGAATTCCGTATGCGCAGTATGTGAAAGGGGAATTTGACTTTTCTAAGAATATAAGAATAGACCGTCGTAACTCATTTGCATTTCATATAGGTATGGGAATTGCTGTACCCTACGGGAATGCGAAGACTATTCCGTTTGAGAAACAATACTTTTCCGGTGGGGCCAACAGTGTTCGCGGGTGGACGGTACGTGACTTGGGGCCGGGTTCTTTTGTGGGAAATAAAAATACCAATTTACTGGATCAGTCCGGTGATATCAAGCTGGATGCCAGTATTGAATATCGAAGCAAATTATTCTGGAAGTTTCAGGGAGCCATTTTTGTAGATGCCGGTAATATATGGACCATTCGTGATTATGACAATCAGCCGGGAGGAGTCTTTAAATTCGATAAGTTCTATAAGCAAATAGCAGTAGCGTACGGATTAGGGCTTCGTCTGGATCTGGATTTCTTCATTCTTCGTTTTGACGGAGGTATGAAGGCGCTCAATCCTGTTTATGAAAAGGGGAAAGATCGTTATCCGATTATCCATCCTAAGTTCAGTCGTGATTTTGCTTTCCATTTTGCAGTAGGATATCCTTTCTGACCAATCATTGCCAATAAAAAAGGAGATGAAACTGATTCTACGGTTTCATCTCCTTTTTGTTTATTGTATATGCTTTTAACGAGCGGCAAACATCAGGTTGCTCATAGTAGCCTGACGGGCAGCCATCATACCTTGAGCGTCCAATGTAACGTTCATTTTTTCGCCGTTTGGTAAGAACAGATCAGCAGTGCCGTCGTTGTTCATCTTTAGCAACTCAGAGCTTTCGCCATTTGCAACTACATTCCAGGTATTAGCTTCTTTGTTGTAGATCAAATCCATAGAAGCTGTTTCGCCTTCCTTCGTGATTGAATAACCGTTTTCAAGCGTTTTAACCATATAGTTACCGTTTTCTCCTTTTACCTTCTTCACGTCGCCTACATTAGCCATCGGGTTGGAACCACTCCAGAATTCGATAGAGTTGATTACTAAAGCATCAGCAAGGTATGCTACGCCATAAACCGGAACAATGTTGAAAGCTAAAAATACGAGCTCATTTACAAATTTGTTTCCGACTCCTTGATTCCAGGAACTTAAACGGTTGAATAAGCCGAATGATCCAACACAAGAACTGAATAATAAGCTACCACTAAGTACAACCGCTACTAATGTCAGTTTGCTTCTTTTCATGTTTACTTTACTTTTTGATTAATAAAATATTGATAAATTCTCTTTTTAATAGATGCAAATATAACATTTTTAAATTAATCAAGGTTATTATTTCTTGTTTTTATATCATTTACGTTTGTTGTGTGCCAACTTGCTTCCAATGAAATAATCGATGGAAAATTTACCGGGTCCGGCAATGTACATTAATACAAATACTACTAAGTAGATGAATGCCAATTCTTTTACTGCAAATACGTCATTAGCATGGATGACAAAAAAGGCAACTATCATAGTAAAAATCATCGGGATCATTGCCAAGCGGTACAGAAAGCCGAAGATGAAGCCCATTGAACATACCAACTCACCAAAGATCGCTAAACCGAGGGATATGGAACTGCCCAGCCCTATCGGATCAGGAAAAGCCGTGGATAACTCCTGGAAATTACTCCATTTCTGTATACCGTGGTTCATTAATAATATTCCGAAAATGATGCGGACTGCCAATAAAAACAAGGATACTTTTGTTGTATTCGGCTTTGTGGGGAATAAAAAA
>NZ_GG774705.1:367390-379997 GCF_000162515.1 Bacteroides sp. 1_1_14
AGTTTGCTTTTTATTTATATAAACATAAAAAATACTGAAATTGTTCTCTGAAAACGATGAAACATAGAAACAAAAAAAAGATACCGGAAATAAAATGACTGGCCAGTCGCTTTATTTCCGGTATCTTTTAGTACAAATAAAATTTCCTTGCCTATTCTTTATTTAGAATATAATTTTCGGCAAGTGCTCCCGTTATTTCTTGTTTGTCAGCATTTAGTAGACGAACTTTATTTTCCTCAACTTTATAATATGCTGTTTCTCCGCCTTCTTCTTTTAAAGTCAAGATATTACCTTCCAGCGTATAAGTTCCTTTTTCATCAAATGAACTATCCCGGTCGATGTATACAGAGTGAAGAGTAAACGTCTTGTCAGGATTTAATATCAAAGTTGTTTCAATGCCCGGACAGTCGGCTGCAGGTAATACACCTTTGTAAGTTCCTTCATAATCAAGCGATGTTTCGGCATTATGTATATCGACTACTCCGGTTGCTGTACTGTCTGTGCCTGTACTATTGTTTGTTTTCGCACTGTTTCCGCATGCTGCCAGAAGAAAGCAGGAACATGCCAGAATAATAATTTTTTTCATGATCGTTACTTTTAATAGTTTATCTAATTAAGTTTATAGTCCGTAAAGATATAAATAATAAGTTGAATTCGGGCAATAAAAAGAACGGAACAACTTAATTTATGAATTTATAAACGGTTATTACTATTAGACAATGAAGGCGAATATTACAATCTTGTATTAACATATAACTTACCATTTCTTTGAGAATAGTTCAAGCAACTGACTTTTCTTCAATGGTTTGGCAAGAAATTCATTGCATCCTGCGTCAAGAGCGCTGATTCTGTCAGCATCAAAAGCATTGGCTGTAAGTGCAATAATAGGTATCCTATTATTAAACTCACGGATTTTGCGGGTTGCTTCCAGTCCTCCCATGACAGGCATTTTCATATCCATGAGAACAAGATCGAACTCTTCCTCACGTACTTTATTTACTGCTTCCGCTCCATTCTGGACATGGGTTAGATGGTAGTTTTTGAGAATATGTTGCACTAACGAATAGTTACTTTCATTATCTTCGGCAATTAATATCTTCAGTTCCTTCTTGTCGATTTCGTTCAAAGAAAGCTGGTGTTGCAATGGCTGTGAAATAGTTGGGGTATGCTCTTCCTGAGTGCTGATTTCACAAGGAATCCATGCCCAGAAAGTCGATCCTATACCGGGAGTGGAAGTAAATCCGACTTCTCCTCCGGCTCCTTCAATGATAGCTCTTGAGATAGCCAGTCCGAGTCCGGTGCCCTGAGCAAACTCATTGAGCTTCTGGAAACGTCCAAACACTCGTTCCTGTAATTCTTCCGGGATACCGACTCCGGAATCTTCCACATAGATCCGGATTCCTTCTCTTTCGATGCTGTACCCCATTTTTATATATCCGGATTTGGTGCATTTGACAGCGTTTGTAAGATAGTTCATCCATACTTGCTTGAGCCGGCTTCTATCCAGGAAAATCCAACAGTCCGGGCTGGAATTGTCCATTTGAAACTCAACATCCGGATTGGTAATCTTTGGCTGGATCATGGTATAAAGCTCGTTGCATACTTTGGCTAAATTGAATGTTTCTCTTTTGCAATCAAGAATTCCTGATTCAATCTTGGAAAGGTCGAGGATATCATTGATCAATCGCAATAACAACTCATTATTGGATTGGATGATGCTCATGTATTCTTCTTTTTCTGCCGGATCTTCAGAATATACCATCAGTTCGGAGAAGCCGACGATCGCGTTCAGGGGTGTACGTATTTCGTGACTCATATTGGCAAGGAAAGCCGATTTCAGACGGTCGGAAAGTTCAGCTTTGTCTTTCAGTTCCTTTAGTTGCTGTGCCATTTTCTCCCATTTCGTATTGTTGACTTTAATACCGGTGTAGCGAATTACATTGCCTTTCTTGTCCCTTTCCACTGGTATGCCAGTAACAATGAGAGTCTGCCATTCTTTGTCCCATTTAGTTTTGGATCGGAATTTGAAGTTGAGATCTTTAGTTGTTCCTCCAATCATATAATTAATATGGTTGCGGACCTGCTCAATGTCTTCCGGGTGGGTGACATGCAGATAGTCTTCGGGTGTGATTGCATTTTCAGAATGGAAGTCATTCACGGGGTCATTAAATGCTTTGAATTGTTTGCTTTTTACTTCAAAATCCCAGTAAGACATGCCTACAGTCTTGAAGGTGAGCTGCATTTTGTAGTTTCTTTCTTCAAGTTCTTCATTCAGTTGATGAAGTTTGGAGATATTTTGTCTGAATCCGGTATATCGTACGTTGTTACCATATTCGTCTTTCTCGAATGGAACACCTATGATATTACAATATTGCCAGGATTCATCATACTTCGTTTGCATACGGCAAGTGAAGTTAATGGTGAGTTCCTTGCCTGATAGCATAGACTGTATGGCGTCATAGGATGAAGAACGGTCTTCAGGATGAATAACATCCATGTATCGTTGGATGGTCACCAGTTTATCACTGGCATAATCATTGATCGGGTCATTATAGGCTTCGAACTCTTGAGTCCGTACATCGAAATCCCAATGAATGATATTGCTGACTTTCATGGCCAGTTCACGCTTGGCGATTAATTCCTGCGTCTTCTTTACCATTTGCATTCTTTCCGTTATATCCAGTTGGGTTCCTATAATCTGCAATTTCCCAAAATGTTCGAAAGATAACCGCATCATGCTTTCATAATAGCGGTATTGCTTTTCTTCTTCATTATAGAAACGTAAGGTGATGTTTCCTTGCTGAATTTCTTTGTTGGTCAGTTGTGATAAAAGTTGTATTAAAGGTTCATGATCTTGTGGATGCAGTATATTTAGAATCTGATCTAATGTCGTGTTATTTTTAGCTACAGGATCTCCATGTAATGGATTGAATGTTTTCTTATACACGTCATATACCCAAGATGACATAGAGGCCGCTTCCATAGCCATTTCCAGATTCTTTTTGCTTTCATCCGTACGAAATTCAGCTTCTTTTATGGCAGTCACATCGTTGGAAAGCAATATATGCCCGATGATTTCTCCCTCCTTGCTTCGCAGGGGAACAACCTTTGCTTCATAAATGATCGTGTTCTTATTTTGGGTAGAGAAGTATGCGTTGTCTTTTATCCGGTCAAAGTCGTATTCGAATTCCAGAACAATATCTTCGCCTCTCTGAATGCGATTTTTGAGAGTTTCGTCCATATAAGGACTATTAAAAAGATTGACGATATTAACCACAGTCGTTTTATCAGTGACTCCATACATCTGCAATGCATGTTCATTGATACTGCGCAAGATACCATTTGTGTCATAGATCTCAATACTCATTGGCAGACAAGCATAAATACTTTCTGCAAACAGAAGTTGATCTTTTGTTAAAGGGAATGTTTCTGGTTCTGAAGATGACATTACATTTTGGGTAGTAGGTTCTGTTTCACTTGGGTTCATTTGTCCTTTGTTTTTGTCTATGTATGATGCTCTGATTTGTTTGCTATTGATTAATTTATACAACTTCTTGATTGCTGCAAGAAGCTATATGTTCACAAATATACAATAAAAATATGGAATAAAGAAATTAACACTAATAAAAGTGAATGACAACTTTGCATTTGATTAATGTCAGGAAAGCATGAAAGGCATCTTTTCACTCTCAAGAAATCTATATTATATAAGGTGAAATACTAAAAGTGCTTGTCCGGGTCTGCATATTCTCGTTTTTATCTTTATCTTTGTAGGAAAAATATAAAAATATGGCACAACATACTTATGATGAAGAATCGGTCCAGGAGCTGTTGGGCTGGGCGAAGAAGATGCTTGAAACGAAGAGTTACCCGACAGAAAAGTATCAGGTTAATGCATGTACTTCAATCATTGATGGTAAACTTTATCTGGAGTCTTTAATTTCGATGATTTCCAAAAATTGGGAAAATCCGACTTTTCATCCTACTATTGAACAACTGTGGGAATATAGAGAAAAGTGGGAAGGTCAAAAGGAGTAATGTAAGTTTCAGATCTCCTCAGAAAATACATAATGCACTCTGAAGCGATGTGCCCGGAGTGCATTATGCATTTTTATTAATGGATGTAAGTCTGATCTTTCGCGTCGGAGATTAAAACGGCAACCATTTTCTTTTTTTCTTCTGACTGGTATTTTCTTCTCTTTGCTGGCTGTATATATCGGCAAATGTCTTTTTCTCTTTTATCATTTCATAGATAATTCCCCAGTCGGGAATACCGCCGACATTCCGGTCGTCTATAAACAGATCGGCTTTCAGTTTTCGGGAAAAGCCCTGATGATCTCTTTCTTCTTCCGGATAGTCTTTATTGGCTGCATAAAACTCCAGTCCTCTGGCTCTGCACCATTCTATGGCTTCGTCCAGAAGTTCTCCCTCGCGTACACTCCACAAGATTAAACGGTGCTTTTCTTGTTGTAACAATTTCAGCGTTTCAACTGCAAATGGAATTTCTTCACCAATACGTGGATAACGATGCTCTACAATCGTTCCGTCAAAATCAACAGCTATAGTCATTATGATATATTTAGAATACGTAATTTAGGACAAAGATACGGACTGTAAGCTAAAAAAACGTATATTTGCGCTGAATTAACATTTTAATAAAAAAACAGAGATTACATGAACAATTCCCCTCAGCGTGCCGCCAAAGGTTTTACAAGAGCCTTTTGGGTGAGTAACACAGTCGAACTGTTTGAACGTATGGCATATTATGCTGTTTTTATCGTTCTCACTATTTATTTATCCAGTATTTTAGGTTTTAATGATTTCGAAGCAAGTATGATTTCCGGTCTTTTCTCCGGAGGATTATATTTGCTTCCTATATTTTCGGGTGCTTATGCAGATAAGATAGGTTTCCGGAAGTCGATGATTATTGCCTTTTCTTTATTATCTATCGGTTATTTGGGGCTGGGCGTATTCCCTACATTGCTCGAAGCGGCAGGGTTGGTGAGTTACGGTGCGACTACCCGGTTTAATGGTTTGCCGGACAGTTCTTCCCGGTGGATTATCGTTCCTATCCTGTTTATCCTTATGATAGGAGGTTCTTTTATCAAGTCTATTATTTCCGCATCTGTAGCTAAGGAGACAACGGAAGCGACCCGCGCCCGTGGTTATTCTATTTTTTTATATGATGGTCAATGTCGGTGCTTTTACGGGTAAGACAATTATCGACCCTTTGAGAAATGTGATCGGCGAACAAGCCTATATTTACATTAACTATTTCTCCGGGGCGATGACGGTGATTGCCTTGCTGGCAGTGATCCTGCTATATAAATCGACTCATACGGCAGGTGAAGGAAAAAGTCTGCGTGAGATAGGGCAGGGCTTTATGCGGATTATGACTAACTGGCGTTTATTGATTCTCATTTTAATCGTAACAGGCTTCTGGATGGTACAACAGCAACTTTATGCCACTATGCCTAAGTACGTCATCCGTCTCGCAGGCGAAACGGCCAAACCGGGATGGATTGCGAACGTTAATCCTTTTGTGGTAGTATGCTGTGTCAGTTTTATCACTCGTTTGATGGCAAAGCGCAGTGCGATTACTTCGATGAATGTGGGTATGTTCCTGATTCCTGTTTCTGCATTGCTGATGGCTTGTGGAAACATATTGGGAAATGATATTATCTCAGGAATGAGCAATATTACTCTGATGATGGTGGCCGGTATTGTTGTACAGGCGCTTGCCGAATGTTTCATTTCGCCGCGGTATCTGGAGTATTTCTCTCTGCAGGCTCCTAAGGGAGAGGAAGGTATGTATTTAGGATTCAGTCATCTGCACTCATTCCTTTCTTCTATATTCGGTTTCGGGTTGGCTGGTATTCTGTTGACAAAATATTGTCCGGACCCTGCCTTGTTTGAAACTCGTGCGGCATGGGAGGCCGTCAGTGCGAATGCGCATTATATCTGGTATTATTTCGCTGCTATCGGGCTGATTGCCGCCATAGCTTTGCTATTATTCGCAAAAATCACCGAATCCATCGACAAAAAGAAGAAATCTTCTCGGTAATTATCTTCTTTTTTATGTATATTTGCCGTCACTTTGCTGTAAAAGTTGACGGCATTTTGCATTTTAATAAAGAAAGATAAAACATGAAAGTAAGATTTATAAGCCTGGCGAGTGGCAGCAGTGGGAACTGCTATTATCTGGGTACTGATACCTATGGAATACTGATAGATGCCGGTATCGGCATCCGTACCATCAAGAAAACACTGAAAGATTTCAATATTCTGATGGAAAGTATACGTGCCGTATTTGTAACGCACGATCATGCGGATCACATCAAGGCTGTAGGGCATTTGGGGGAAAAGATGAATATACCTGTTTACACCACGGCTCGTATTCATGAGGGGATTAATCGTAGTTATTGTATGACGGAAAAGCTCAGCACATCGGTTCGTTATCTTGAAAAGCAAGTGCCTATGATGCTCGAAGATTTCCGTATCGAATCTTTTGAAGTTCCTCATGACGGGACGGATAATGTAGGATATTGTATAGAAATAGACGGCAAAGTCTTTTCTTTCTTAACCGACTTAGGGGAAATCACTCCGACGGCGGCAGATTATATCAGCAAGGCAAACTATCTGATTCTGGAAGCGAACTATGACGAAGAAATGCTTAAAATGGGACCTTATCCCCAGTATCTGAAGGAACGGATCATGAGCAGGACCGGACACATGAGCAATTCTGCTACTGCTGAATTCCTGGCAGAAAATATCACCGAGCACCTGCGTTATATCTGGTTGTGTCATCTGAGCAAAGACAATAATCATCCGGAGCTGGCATATAAAACGGTAGAATGGAAATTAAAGAACAAAGGTGTAATTGTAGGTAAAGATGTGCAACTACTTGCTTTAAAGCGAAATACGCCTTCTGAGCTTTATGTGTTCGAATAATAACGAAAAAAAGATAGTAAAAAAGCTGCATTATTGTTTGGTCAAATGAAATAAAAGACCTACTTTTGCAACCGCAAACGAGGAAATAAGCACTCTTAGCTCAGTTGGTAGAGCAACTGACTCTTAATCAGTGGGTCCAGGGTTCGAATCCCTGAGGGTGTACAAATCCAAAGTTGCAATATAAAAAAATGTTGCACTCTTAGCTCAGTTGGTAGAGCAACTGACTCTTAATCAGTGGGTCCAGGGTTCGAATCCCTGAGGGTGTACAAAGAATGAAGAAGTAACTTAGTTACTTCTTTTTTTGTTTATATGAACTGCCTTGTAAGGGATCAGTTGTAAATCTTGTGAGGACTACTCTTCAACTCAAATTGAGCCTACTCTTCGGGACTCGTTGCTCCTTAGCCCGAAAGATGCTTGCCGATTTAATCAGACCTGCCTGGTTTAATAGTCTATGCTTCGTTGATTAATCCCTTTTGTATGCTAAGTTAATGTCTTTTGAAAGCAATAAGAACAAGTTTCAGGTACGTGATCCCATCGGTTCATGTACGTGGGCTGATGGGATCACGTGCGTAGTCTGAATGTTTCACGTACGTAAAACGAGAGCATATATCCTGCAAAATGTATTAATCAAGGCTTGTTGATGTATTAAGTATACTGGCTTTAACTATTATACATGCCATCTAAAATATCTTAGGAAGCCAAAGAAGCATCGTTTAATGCTTTAGCAAATAAAATTTTGTTGTGACTGGGGGGAGAAATAATTGATTAATAGGAATTATAGAAGGTAAAAAGGGGGTAAAATACAATTTTCGGGTCGAAAATACAGTTCTCTGTGATAAAAAGAAAAAGAAGTTAGTTCCTGTTTAAATGTTGGTAATCAGTGTAGTAGGAGATATAGGTGATAATAGAAGGTGATAAATGAATTCATATAAATTCTATTATCACCTTATTATCACCGCTTATTGTCACCACTATTTTATTGATTACTAACTCTTTAACTATAAAAGGTGACAAGTGACAATAGAATCGTATATGAAACTACAAGGAGAGGAACGTTGGTTTTAAAAAAAAATACCGCTGTGGAGCATCGTGCCCCGACAGCGGTATTACTATTTAGTAATTCTTGTTTTAGAATTTGAAGAAGTTCTTGGCATTGTTGTAGCTGATGTCTTCGATCATCTGATTTACGCGATCCATTTCAGATACCGGAATTTCTCCGTTCTCCACATCACGTCCTACCAAATTACATAATGTACGGCGGAAGTATTCATGGCGTGGATAGGAAAGGAATGAACGGGAGTCTGTCAGCATACCTACGAAACGGCTCAAAAGTCCAAGTACTGACAACGCGTTCATTTGTTTTTCCATACCATCTTTCTGGTCGAGGAACCACCATCCGGAACCGAACTGAATCTTGCCGGCTATCGAGCCATCCTGGAAGTTGCCCAGCATAGTGGCAATCACTTCATTGGCGCAAGGATTCAGGTTATAAAGGATTGTCTTGGTCAACTTGCCGTTAACGTTCAGGCGGTCGAGGAATTTAGACATTGCCTTGGCTGTTGTAAATTCGCCGATAGAGTCGAAGCCTGTATCGGGCCCTAACAATTTGAACATCTTCGTATTGTTGTTACGGATAGCACCGTAGTGGAACTGCTGAGTCCATCCTTTTTCCCAGTCCATTTCTCCGAAGATTACCAACATAGCAGACTTGAATTTCAGAATTTCTTCTTTAGTCAATTCAACTCCGCCATATACCTTATTAAATATAGCTTTGATTTCTGCGTCGGTGTAATCTTCTGCATAGAACTCTTCGATACCGTGGTCGGACAAGCGGCAGCCCTGTTCGGCGAAGAAGTCATGACGTTTGCGGAGAGCCGCAATCATATCGTCGAAATTGGAGATTGTCACGCCGCTCACTGCAGACAGTTTTTCTACATAAGCGCGGAAGTCGGCAGGAACTTCTACTGCCATTGCCTTGTCCGGGCGCCAGGTAGGCAACATTTTGATTTCAAAACCGCTTTCGCGTGTCTGGATATGATATTCCAGAGAATCAATCGGATCGTCCGTAGTACATACTACTTCCACGTGGTAACGACGCATCATTCCGCGAGCTGAGTATTCCGGCTGAGCCAGCTTCTCGTTACACTCGTCGTAAATCTCGCGTGCAGTCTTGGGGCTTAAAATCTTGTCGATGCCGAAAGCAGTCTTCAATTCCAGGTGTGTCCAATGATACAACGGGTTGCGGAAGGTATAAGGAACGGTTTCAGCCCATTTTTCGAACTTTTCCCAGTCTGTGGTATCTTTTCCTGTACAATAGCGTTCGTCTACGCCATTTGTACGCATTGCACGCCATTTGTAATGGTCGCCACCCAACCAGATTTCAGTCAGTGATTTAAACTTGTAGTCGTCAGCTACCATTTGGGGGATTAAATGACAGTGGTAGTCAATAATCGGCATTTTAGCCGCATGCTCGTGATACAACTTTTGTGCAGTTTCTGTCTGCAGCAAGAAGTTTTCATCCATGAAGTTCTTCATTGTTACTGTGTTTTTAGTATATAAAATTATTACTTTCTGCATTTATACCTATATAGTATTGATTTTAAAGCTAATAGGTGTAAATCTTTGTTTTAGTTTTATTAACCGTTATCGAACACAAAAATAGAAAATTTACTTGGAGTAACAAAATAATTCGTATATTTGCAGCGATTATTTATAATATTTAAGTTTTAGCACTATGGAGGACCAGAACTATACCATCAAAGACATTGCCCGTATGGCGGGTGTTTCCGCCGGAACGGTTGACAGAGTGCTGCACAATCGCGGCGACGTATCTCCTCAAAGCAAGGCTAAAGTACAAAAGGTATTGGATGAAATTCACTACCAGCCTAATGTATTTGCTATCGGACTGGCTGCCAAGAAGAAATATTCTTTCGTTTGTCTGATACCTTATTATATAGAGCACGACTACTGGCATTCGGTAGTGGGAGGCATCGAGCGGGCACGTCAGGAATTGCGTCCTTTCAATGTGAGTGTGGATTATCTTTGCTATCATCAGGGGAACAAGGAAAGTTATCTGGAAGTGTGTCGCAGAGTTGAAGAAAGCAATGTCGACGCTGTACTGATCGCTCCGAACTTCAGAAATGAGACATTGGCTTTGACAGACTATCTGCAAGCTAAAAAAATAGCTTATGCATTCATTGACTTCAATATGGAGGAAGCGAACGCACTGACCTATATCGGACAGGACTCTTATAAAAGCGGATACATTGCCGCCAAAATATTAATGCGCAACTATCAGGCCGGCGAGGGGCAGGAGCTGGTTTTGTTCTTGAGCAATAATAAGAACAGTCCGGCAGAAATACAGATGCAACGGCGTTTGGCAGGATTTATGAGCTTTATCACCGAAGAGTATGAAGAGTTGGTGATTCATGAAGTGGTACTGAACAAGTCTAATCAGGAAAATAATCAAAAGACATTGGATGAATTTTTCCGGCTGCATCCGAAAGCTACGTTGGGGGTCGTATTCAATTCCAGAGTTTATCAGCTGGGCGAATATCTCCGTAGTGCGGGACGAAGCATGAAGGGGTTGATAGGATATGACCTTCTGAAAGCAAACGTGGAATTGCTGAAATCCGGTGATGTGCATTATCTGATCGGACAACGTCCGGGGCTGCAGGGATATTGTGGCGTAAAAGCTCTTTGCGACCACGTCGTTTTCAAGAAATCCGTTGAACCGGTAAAGTATATGCCTATCGACATTATGATAAAGGAAAATATTGATTTTTATTTCGAATTTGTATAATATCAACTTTATAAATTACAACTAACATGAAAGCATTAAACAAAGAAACAGCTCCTAAAGTACAACGTCCGGAGCGCATTATCCAATTTGGCGAAGGTAACTTTTTACGTGCATTTGTAGATTGGATTATTTACAACATGAACCAGAAGACTGACTTCAACAGCAGTGTGGTAGTGGTTCAACCGATTGATAAAGGTATGGTCGATATGCTAAATGCACAAGATGATTTGTACCATGTCAATCTTCAAGGACTGGATAAAGGAGAAGTGGTTAACAGCTTGACAATGATTGATGTAATCAGTCGCGCATTGAATCCTTATACGCAGAATGACGAGTTTATGAAGCTGGCTGAACAACCGGAAATGCGCTTTGTTATCTCGAACACTACAGAAGCCGGAATCGCCTTTGATCCGACTTGCAAACTGGAAGATGCTCCCGCTTCATCTTATCCGGGCAAGCTGACTCAATTGCTGTATCATCGTTTTAAAACATTCAACGGTGACAAGACGAAAGGTCTGATCATTTTCCCTTGCGAACTGATCTTCCTGAATGGCCACAAGCTGAAAGAAACGATTTATCAGTATATCGACCTGTGGAATCTTGGCAATGAATTCAAGACTTGGTTTGAGGAAGCTTGCGGAGTATATGCGACATTGGTAGACCGTATCGTTCCGGGATTTCCTCGCAAGGATATTGCTGCTATCAAGGAAAAGATACAGTACGATGATAACCTTGTTGTGCAGGCTGAAATCTTCCACCTGTGGGTAATTGAAGCTCCGCAGGAAGTGGCAAAAGAATTCCCGGCTGATAAGGCAGGGCTGAATGTATTGTTTGTTCCGTCGGAAGCTCCTTATCACGAACGCAAAGTAACTTTGCTCAATGGTCCTCACACGGTTCTTTCTCCGGTAGCATACTTGTCGGGTGTGAATATCGTGCGTGATGCTTGCCAACATGAGGTAATCGGCAAGTATATTCATAAAGTGATGTTTGATGAATTGATGGAGACATTGAATCTTCCGAAAGAGGAACTGAAGAAGTTTGCAGAGGATGTATTGGAACGTTTCAACAATCCATTCGTCGATCATGCGGTAACAAGCATTATGCTTAACTCATTCCCGAAATATGAAACTCGTGATCTTCCGGGATTGAAGACTTATCTGGAACGTAAAGGGGAACTGCCGAAAGGACTGGTACTCGGATTGGCTGCTATTATCACTTATTATAAAGGTGGTGTACGTGCAGACGGGGCTGAAATTGTACCGAACGATGCTCCTGAAATCATGAACTTGCTGAAAGAGCTTTGGGCTACCGGTTGCACGAAGAAGGTTACCGAAGGTGTACTGGCAGCAGAGTTTATCTGGGGCGAAGATTTGAATAAGATTCCGGGACTGGCAGCAGCTGTAAAGGCTGATCTGGATTCTATTCAGGAGAAAGGTATGCTTGAAACGGTAAAGGGTATCCTTTAAGTAAGTAATATCATATAAAAACAGCGTCACTGTTCGTTGTGAATGGTGACGCTGTTTTTATGTGTTTATATGATATCAAAGATAGTTCTGATAGAAAGGAGAAAAACAGTTTTCTTTCTATTCAGCTTCAGCTGTATGAAGAATGAATGTGGTAGCTCCGATAGTTACGATTGCTCCGTCTTCCATGCGGACGCGGTCTTTATCTCCCAGAATCTCATTCATGAGAAAGGTACCTGTGAGGCTGGGGGCGTCCCGTAATGTGTAGACAAGCTTTCCCTGTTTGTTACGCTTCACATTAATGATGCAGTGGCGTCTGTCCATACTCATGTCACCGCTTTCGATCGGAGTATTGATAACGGTACCCACGCAACGACGGCCTATCACATTA
>NZ_GG774705.1:380466-392736 GCF_000162515.1 Bacteroides sp. 1_1_14
TAATTCTCACATTTAGGACAAAGAACTCGTTTCATGTTTCAAAAGGGGATTTATTTTGCCAGTAACCAGGCATTCTTATAAGTTTCGTTTTTTCTAAGCTCCAATAGTTGTTTGGTAGCTTCTTCGCGATTTCCGAATGAACGGATGCTGACACGTACTTTGCCATCGCTGTTCAAGGCTTTCGCTTCGGCAAATCCTTTTGCCTTTAATTGTTCTGCCATTGCTTCAGCATCTTTCAGACCGATTCCTCCTGCTACGATAATGTGAAAGGGATGATTGGCCTGTGGCTGAACTGCGGGTGCAACCGGAGTTGTCACTGCGGTCGTAGTCGGTATTGTTGCTGTCGGTGTGGCCGGTGTTGTTTCCTGCTTGGCAACCTTGACTTCTTTGACAGCGATAGGTCTTGAAGTTCTGGCTTTATCAGCGGTAACTTTCTTCGTCTGACCAGTCGCATTCTTTTGATTATGCTTTGTCTCTACAGAAACAGGAGTGACTGCAACCGATTGTTTTTCTATTTGCTCAAAAAGCTCGGCAGGCAGCAACTGGGCATAATTGTTCTTCTCGACATACGTATTTTCTACAGGAGTAGAGAATGCGAAGAACATAACGATAACGGCAATCATTGCCGCAGCATTACGAAGAAGGGTACGGCTGATGCTGATTTCATACGTTTTCTTTTCTTTCGTCAGACTGGCAGGTACCAGTATTCTTTCTTTTCGCTGCAACGCAGAGAGCTCACGCATCTCAAAAGAATCCAGTCCATATAATGAAGGAGTCGTTATCTTATGATCATAAGGAGTGAATTCGTAGTTCCCGTAAATGTTATAACGGATTTCACCCACGTTTTCCAGATCGGCTTTACCTTCTTCATGAAGAATCTCGACGAAGGCGTTCACTTCTTTCTCCACCATACGGGTAGCATCGGCAAAACTGGTGTCGTGCGCAGACATATAGGACTGTACCAACACGCCGTCATTCAGTTTAAGCTGAGAATTGAAACCGATGATACGGGTAGGAGGTAAAAAAGATTTTCTTCTTTTACATAGGTTGCGGGAGCGTAGTGTGCTACGAATCCGCCAAAATTAGGAACGATTACGCAATCGTTCTCTAACAACAGAGCCTCTATGTGTTGTGCTAATTCAATCATAGTGCAAAATTAAGAGATTAATTGAATATATCCCAGAAAACTTCGAAAAAATCACTACTTTTGCATCGTTTTACTTATTACTACTAACGATGAACTATATACAGACAGAAATAGATGGGGTGTGGCTGATAGAACCCAATGTTTATTCTGATGAACGGGGCTACTTTATGGAAGCCTTTAAGAAAGAGGAGTTTGAAGCGAAGATCGGTCCGGTCGACTTTGTGCAGGATAATGAATCGAAATCGTCCTTTGGCGTATTGCGGGGATTGCACTATCAGAAGGGTGAATACAGCCAGGCAAAGTTAGTTCGCGTTCTGAAAGGAAAGGTGCTGGATGTTGCTGTCGATTTGCGCCGGTCGTCACCGACTTTTGGAAAACATGTCAGCGCATTGCTCAGTGAAGAAAATAAAAGGCAGTTTTTTATTCCCCGTGGTTTTGCTCATGGCTTTGTGGTGTTGAGCGAAGAAGCTGTGTTCATGTATAAGGTAGACAATAAATATGCTCCGCAAGCAGAAGCGTCTATAGTATATAATGATGAAACGTTAGGCATCGACTGGATGCTTGGGGAGTCGCAGATGCTTTTGTCGCCCAAGGATAAAGAGGGCATGGCTTTCAGAGATGCTGTATATTTTGAATAAACTCTAACAAACGATAGATATGAAAATAGCGATTGTCGGAACCGGTTATGTTGGTTTGGTAACTGGAACATGTTTTGCTGAAATTGGCGTAAATGTAACTTGTGTAGATACGAATAGCGAGAAAATAGAATCTTTGCAGAAAGGAGTGATTCCGATCTATGAGAATGGATTGGAAGAAATGGTACTTCGCAATGTCAAGGCAAAAAGACTGAAATTCACGACTTCGCTTGAGAGTTGCCTGGACGATGTTGAGGTTATATTTAGTGCTGTCGGTACGCCTCCGGACGAAGATGGCAGTGCTGATTTGAGTTATGTGCTGGAAGTTGCCCGCACCATCGGTCGTAATATGAATCAATATAAATTGGTAGTGACGAAGAGCACGGTTCCTGTAGGTACTGCGCGCAGAGTTCGTGCCGCTATACAGGAAGAACTGGATAAAAGAGGAGTGAACATTGAGTTTGATGTGGCTTCCAATCCGGAATTTCTGAAAGAGGGCAATGCTATCAGTGACTTTATGAGTCCGGACCGTGTAGTGGTAGGAGTGGAGTCTGTTCGTGCGGAGAAACTGATGTCGAAACTCTATAAGCCGTTTTTATTGAATAACTTCCGTGTTATTTTCATGGATATCCCATCGGCTGAAATGACGAAATATGCGGCTAACTCTATGTTGGCAACCCGTATCAGCTTTATGAATGACATCGCGAACTTGTGTGAACTGGTAGGTGCCGACGTAAATATGGTACGTAGCGGTATCGGTTCTGATACTCGTATCGGACGCAAGTTCCTATACCCAGGTATCGGATATGGTGGCTCTTGTTTTCCTAAAGATGTGAAGCATTGATCAAGACTGCCGAGCAAAACGGGTATACTATGCGTGTACTTCGTGCGGTGGAAGATGTGAATGAGGCGCAGAAAGGAGTCTTGTTTGAAAAACTGATGAAGCAGTTTAATGGTGATTTGAGAGGTAAGACCATCGCCTTGTGGGGATTGGCTTTTAAACCGGAAACGGATGATATGCGTGAGGCTCCGGGATTGGTATTGATCGATAAACTTCTGAAAGCAGGTTGTCAGATACGCGCATACGATCCGGCTGCAATGAATGAGTGTAAACGTCGTATCGGTGATGTTATTTATTACGCCCGCGATATGTATGATGCGGTACTTGATGCTGATGTCCTGATGTTAATTACCGAATGGAAAGAATTCCGTCTGCCTTCATGGGCTGTCATCAAAAAGACTATGAATCAGCAAATTGTGCTGGATGGACGCAATATCTATGATAAAAAAGAAATGGAAGAGCTCGGATTTATTTATTCATGCATTGGTAAATAAGATAATTAGAGTATCTTTATACACAAAATTTAGACAAATGACGAAATATGTAGCGATATCGTTAGTAGCGATCTTGCTCGCAGCATGTAACAGCAGTAAGAATCCGCACTCTTCCTCCGGACAAGAGGAGGATTTGAGTGCGAAAGAACTGCTGCAAGGAATCTGGCTGGATGATGAGACTGAGAGCCCGTTGATGCGTATAGAAGGGGATACCATCTATTATGCAGATTCGCAGAGCGCTCCTATTACATTCAAAATCATACGGGATACTCTTTATACTTATGGCAATGATACTACCTATTATAAGATAGATAAGCAGGGGGAGCATATTTTCTGGTTTCATTCGATTGCAGATAATATGATCAGATTGCATAAATCTGAAGATCCTAATGATTCGTTATCTTTTGTCGGTCAGGAAATGATTATTCCCACCTATACGGAAGTAACGAAGCGCGATAGTATTGTGAACTATAATGGTAGCCGCTATCGTGCTTATGTGTATATCAATCCATCCAAAATGAGGGTGATCAAGACGATATATACTGAAGACGGTATTAGTATGGATAATGTGTACTACGATAATGTGATGCACATTTGTGTGTATGAAGGCAAGAAGAGCCTGTTTGCCAGTGATATTACCAAGCAGATGTTTGAAAGTGTGGTTCCTGCGGATTTCCTGGTGCAGGCAATTTTATCTGATACTAAATTTGTAAAGGTAGACCGGAATGGTTTCCATTATCAGGCTGTTTTATCCATTCCGGAAAGTTCTATTTACAGTATAACAAATTTGACTGTCAGCTTTAGCGGCAAGTTGACTATTACTCCGACGAAATAGCCAAATGTTTTTTAGTTTCTTGCAGGAGAAGAGGGGCGGTTATTGCCTTTTTTTTCCATTGTTGTTATTCCTTTTTCCTCCGAAGCTTCTTCTTTTAGAACTGTCACCTCTCTTATTGTTGTAAGAGCGGGGCTTGTATTCCGGTGCTTCTCCTAATTCGGCGGGAACGGGAATTTTATATATTTCTTTTTCAAGAAAGTTCTCGATGGATTTGAAGTTGCTCTGTTCTTTCTCGCTGATAAAGGTGAGTGCTACTCCGTCATTGTTGGCACGTGCTGTACGTCCGATACGGTGCACATAATCCTCGCTGTCATGGGGGACATCAAAGTTGATAACCAATCGGATGTCGTCAATATCGATACCACGGGCAACGATATCCGTAGCAACCAGAATATTGATTCTTCCGGCTTTAAATTCGTGCATGACCACTTCACGTTGTGCCTGTTCAAGATCCGAATGCATTTCTCCTACATTTAGTTTCATCATTTTCAGAGCCTTTGTTACTTCTTTAACCTTGATTTTGGAGGAAGCGAAAATAATCACACGTTCGGGTACTTCGTCAGTAAAAAGGCTGCGTATGATACCTAGCTTCTGATTCTCGTAACATACATAAGCTGCCTGGATGATTTTATCTGCCGGTCTTGAAACGGCAAGTTTGATTTCCGCCGGATTATTCAGAATTGTTTTTGCCAGTTGCTGTATTTTGGCAGGCATAGTTGCCGAGAACATGATTGTCTGTCGTTCTTTCGGCAAATATTTCACGATTTGCATGATATCTTCGTAGAATCCCATATCAAGCATACGGTCTGCTTCGTCCAGTATAAAATAAGAAACCTTGGAAAGGTCTACGTATCCAAGGCTTAAATGGGCTATCAGCCGTCCGGGAGTAGCTATTACTACATCTGCACCTAACGTAAGTCCCTTCTTCTGTTGTTCGAAAAGGATTCCGTCATTTCCACCGTATACGGCAACACTCGATGCGGGCATAAAATAGGAGAAGCCTTCCATTTGCTGGTCGATTTGCTGCGCCAATTCCCGGGTAGGGGACATAATGACACAGTTAATGGCATCTTCGGGATGTCCTCCTTCGGATAACTTATTCAGGATAGGCAGCAGGAATGCTGCTGTTTTACCAGTGCCCGTTTGTGCAACTGCTATCAAATCTTTACCTTCTAGTATGATTGGAATTGCTTGTTCCTGTATAGGCGTGCACTCGTCAAATCGCATGGCGTCAAGCGCATCAAGCACATTTGCATTTAGTTTTAGTTCGGAAAACTTCATTACTTCTTTTTATTTGCCGACAAAGATAAAATAATTTTTGGTCTCAATTACATATTCAAATAAGAATCTTTGAATCCCAGGAAATAGAGCACTCCGTCAAGCCCGATGGTATTGATGGATTGTTTGGCATTTGCCACTACTTTGGGCTTTGCGTGGAAGGCGATTCCCAGTCCGGCGATTCCCAGCATAGGAAGGTCGTTGGCACCGTCTCCAACGGCTATCCGTCTGAGCAATATCAACCTTCTCTACCTGAGCGATCAGACGGAGGAGTTCGGCTTTTCGTTTGCCGTCTACTACGTCTCCCAGATAGCGTCCGGTTAATTTGCCGTCTACAATTTCCAATTCGTTCGCATATACGTAATCTATGCCGTATTTCTTTTGCAGATACTGACCGAAATAGGTGAATCCTCCGGAAAGAATAGCAATTTTGTATCCATATTTTTTCAGTACATACATCAGGCGGTCTACTCCTTCCGTAATAGGAAGGCTTTCTGCTATTTCCTGCATGACTGATTCATCCAGTCCTTTTAACAAGGCTACACGACGTGTGAAGCTTTCTGTAAAGTCTATTTCTCCACGCATGGCGCTTTCTGTAATGGCCTTTACTTCATCACCTACACCTGCACGGATAGCCAGCTCGTCGATTACCTCAGTTTCGATCAAGGTCGAATCCATATCGAAACAGATCAGACGACGCATACGGCGGTACATATTATCTTGCTGGAAAGAAAAGTCCATCTCCTGTTCGCTAGCCAGCTGCATCAGTCGCTCCTGCATGGCGATACGGTCTTTCGGGGTACCGCGTACGGAGAACTCGATACAGGCACGGGTACGGGTATCCGTTTTGTCCTCATCCAAAGGGATACGCCCCGTCAGACGTTTGATGGCATCAATGTTTAAGTCTTGTTCTGCTAGTACGCGGGTAGCGGCAGAGATCTGGCGAGCGGACAGTTTGCGGCCCAATACCGTTAGTATATAGCGGTTTTTCCCCTGCATACCTACCCAGTTCTCATACTGATCGGTTCCTATCGGTTCGAAACGAATGGTTACTCCCAATGAAGATGCCTTAAACAGCAGCTCCTTCATAATGAATCCGGAATGCCTTTCTTCGCTTCTGAAAAGGATGCCTAATGACAAAGTATTATGGATGTCCGCCTGTCCGATATCAAGGATAGTAGCGTCATACTTGGCAAGTATTTCAGTTACGGAAGCGGTAAGTCCCGGGCGATCTTCGCCGGTAACTCGAATCAGAATCAATTCAGTATTTGATGGTTGCATAAAAAAATAGACTTTAACGCTGCAAAAGTAGGGAAAAAAGTTCGTTTTTATGCTAAATAACATAAAAAGTTATACCCCAAAAGTAAGAAAATGGCTTGTTTTTTGGAAGTTAATTTAATAATTACTACCTTTGCACCCGGTTTCAAAAATAAAGGCACTGATAATCAGCGGATTCCTCTTCGCCTGATGCCTGAAAAGACAACGTTTCGGGAAGAAACCACTGTTTAAGGACAGTCCCGGATAGTATTAACTAAAACCGCATTACATGAATTCTTATGTAAAATGGATTTTTGTTGTATTACTGATTTGTTCCTTGACCGCTTTCGTTGAGAAAGACAAACCTACCGGAGGTTTGAGTGAGGGTGACGTAGCCCCTGATTTTAAAATCGAATCTGCGTCGAATGGGCAACCGGCTTTTAAGTTGGGTAATTTGAAAGGTAAATATGTGTTGCTTAGTTTTTGGGCAAGTTATGACGCGCAATCCCGGATGCAAAACGTAAGTTTGAGCAATGTGCTTCGTTCTTCCCGTAATGTGGAAATGGTTTCTGTTTCGTTTGACGAATACCAGTCAATCTTTAAGGAAACTGTTCGTAAGGACCAAATAGTTACGCCCACTTGTTTCGTGGAAACAGAAGGCGAGGACTCCGGATTATTTAAAAAGTACCGTTTGAATCGGGGGTTCACAAACTATTTATTGGATGGAAATGGTGTGATTATAGCCAAAAACATCTCTGCTGCAGATCTTTCTGCTTATGTAAGTGAGATTGGTTGACAATCTCGAAAAGAGTAAGGAGAAAGAGGGATTTTCCGGATCACCGTTTGGTGATTAAAATGGAGAATAGACAAAAGAGGAAATGGATACAACAAAAAAGTTCCGCCTGTACTTGCTTTCGGCAAGAATAGGCGGAACTTCTATTTTAGATCTCCTTGATCTAAGTTTTATGTTCCTTATTTAGGTGCTTTCTGATACAGATAGAATGCGATGCCTGCATAGAGGATATTGGGAATCCAGACTGCAATCGCAGGAGGCACGTTACCGTTTATGGCAAAGGTAGAAGTGATTGTCTGGAACAGGATATAAGAGAAGCTAAGCCCTAATCCAATACCCAGATGAAGTCCCATACCACCCTTCGTTTTTCGTGATGAAAGAGAAACCCCGATGATTGTCAGAATAAACGAAGCAAATGACATTGCAATTCGTTTGTGGTACTCAATTTCAAACTCTTTGATATTGGCAAATCCCCGTCGTTTCTGCTTTTCGATATATTCGCTCAGTTCCGGACTGGTCAGCATCTCCTGTTGATTCTTCATGATCAGGAAGTCCGATGGGTCCATATTTATAATAGAGTCGATCCGGTCTCCTTTGGTGATCTTTTCTTTTAGTCCGTCCAGTTCACGTACCATATAGTCGTGAATGGTCCATTTATTGACCGTTGTTGTATCGTAAGTGATACGGCGTGCCGTTAAGTGGGAGACAAGTTTCTTGTCGACAAACTTATCCAATGAAAAGCGGTTGCCGGTTTTCATTCCGTCATTGTAATTATCGATATAGGCTATGACACCACTGTCCACTTCCAACTGCACGTTTCGGACCGAGTTGACTTTCTTGGGTTTGATGTATTTATCTTCAAAGTTCAGACGGGTAACACTACCTTTGGGAATGATGAACGAACTCATCATGAATGTTGCCGCAGCAATGATGGCGGCAGAGATCATATAGGGGCGCATCATTCTTTTGAAACTCATACCGGTGGAGAACATGGCAATGATCTCAGAGTTCTCCGCCAGTTTGGAGGTAAAGAAGATAACGGCGATGAATACGAACAGCGGACTGAACAGATTGGAGAAGTAGGGGATGAAGTTCATGTAGTATTCAAAGATGATCTTGTCCCAAGGGGCTTCATGCTCCATCAGCTTGTCCATCTTCTCGTTGAAGTCGAATACCACCGCAATTGAGATAATCAATGCAATGGCAAATACGTATGTCCCCAAGAATTTCTTGATGATATACCAATCCAGCCGTTTTATTAATCGATTGCTTTTCATTCTTTATAATCTTGTTGACACTCTTTTTACCATCATCGGCTTCCAGGTAGAGAAATCTCCGGCAATGATATGTTTCCGGGCTTCACCTACCAGCCACAGGTAAAATGCCAGATTGTGTATAGAAGCAATTTGCATTGCCAGTAGTTCTTGTGCGTGGAAAAGGTGACGCAAGTACGCTTTGCTGTATAGCGTGTCTACAGCAGAAGCACCGTCTGCCTCGATGGGAGAGAAGTCTGTTTCCCATTTCTTGTTTCGCATATTGATGATACCGTCTTTGGTAAACAGCATGCCATTTCGTCCGTTTCGGGTAGGCATAACACAGTCGAACATATCGACTCCGCGTTCAATGCCTTCAAGGATATTTACGGGGGTACCGACTCCCATCAGATAGCGGGGCTTGTCTTTGGGAAGAATCTCGTTGACAACCTCTATCATCTCGTACATCTTATCTACCGGTTCGCCTACGGCCAGTCCGCCGATTGCATTTCCATCCGCTCCTTTGGAGGCGACGAATTCAGCGGATTGCTTACGCAAATCCTGATAAACACATCCTTGCACGATGGGGAAGAGAGACTGGTTGTAGCCGTATTTCGGTTCAGTTTCGTTAAAACGCTGAATACAACGATCAAGCCATCTGTGTGTCAGCCCTAATGACTTTTTGGCATATGCATAATCTGAATCTCCCGGAGGACATTCGTCAAAAGCCATCATGATATCAGCGCCAATGGTACGTTCTATATCCATCACCTTTTCCGGGGTAAAGATATGTTTGCTGCCATCAATGTGCGAGCGGAATTCGGCTCCTTCTTCCCGAAGTTTTCGTATTCCTGCTAATGAGAATACCTGAAAACCACCGCTATCGGTCAGCATAGGGCGATCAAAACCATTGAAGCGATGTAGTCCGCCTGCCTTTTCAATTACGTCTAGTCCCGGACGCAAGTATAAATGATAGGTGTTGCCCAGAATAATCTGTGCCTGGATATCTTCTTTCAGTTCTGTTACATGTACTCCTTTAACAGTGCCCAGTGTTCCCACAGGCATGAAGATAGGTGTTTGTATCTGCCCGTGGTCTGTTGTTATCAGACCTGCACGGGCATTACTTTTAGTGTCTGTATATTGTAACTCAAATGTCATTCCTGGCTGGGTTTCTTTACAGATAAATCAATGGCATCCGCAACTTTTTCGTCTGTCAGCGCAATTGCGAATACTTCTTTTATGTCGTTTACATAGTGGAATTGCAGTCCTTTTAAATATATGTCCTGAATTTCATCTATGTTCTTTTTATTTTCGGCACTCATGATGATTTCTTTGATTCCGGCACGTTTGGCGGCAAGAATCTTCTCTTTGATACCACCGACAGGAAGCACTTTGCCACGGAGAGTGATTTCTCCCGTCATGGCAAGGTTTGCTTTTACCTTTCTTTGGGTGAGAGCAGAAGCTAAAGAAGTAGCCATAGTAATACCTGCCGACGGTCCATCTTTCGGAATAGCACCTTCGGGGACATGGATATGTATATTCCAGTTGTCAAAGATGTCTTCATTCAGATCGAGGATGGAAGCATGTGCTTTGATGTATTCGAGTGCCAGCATAGCTGATTCTTTCATTACATCTCCCAAATTACCTGTTAGTGTAAGACGCGCACCTTTACCACGGCTCAGACTCGTTTCTACAAAGAGTATTTCACCGCCGACGGCAGTCCATGCCAGTCCGGTGACTACGCCTGCATAGTCATTTCCCTGATATTTGTCACGAGTATACTCCGGTGCTCCCAGGAATTCATACAAATCAGTCGGTTTAATTTCTGATTTGGCGAAATAACCGTCTGTTGCATATTGACGGGCAGATTTGCGGAGAATCTTGCCGATTTTCTTTTCCAGTTCACGGACGCCGCTTTCACGGGTATATGATTCGATAATCGCTTCCAAAGTATCTTTCGGAATCTTGATATCCGTCTTTTTAAGTCCGTTTGCTTCCAGTTCTTTCGGCAACAGGTGCTTACGGGCAATTTCAACTTTTTCTTCCGTGATGTATCCGCTGACTTCAATCAGCTCCATACGGTCGAGCAACGGGCCGGGGATCGTATTCAGATTATTGGCGGTTGCAATGAACAGTACTTTGGAAAGGTCATAATCTACATCCAGGAAGTTGTCATGGAAAGAGGTATTCTGTTCCGGATCAAGTACTTCCAGCAAAGCTGATGACGGATCGCCCTGACGGTCGGCACTGACTTTGTCGATCTCATCCAGTATAAATACAGGGTTAGAGGCTCCTGCCTTAATCAGGCTCTTGATGATTCGTCCGGGCATAGCGCCAATATAAGTTTTGCGGTGACCACGAATTTCTGCTTCATCGTGCACACCGCCCAAAGACATACGGACATATTTTCGTTTCAGTGCCGATGCGATGGATTTTCCGAGGGATGTTTTACCAACTCCCGGAGGGCCGTACAAACAGATAATAGGTGATTTCATATCGCCTTTCAGTTTTAATACGGCAAGGTGTTCCAAAATACGTTCTTTTACTTTTTCCAGTCCGTAGTGGTCTTTATTCAACGTCTTTTCTGCATTTTTCAAATTCAGATTGTCTGTTGTATAAACTCCCCAAGGCAGGTTGAGCATTGTTTGCAGATAGTTGAGCTGTACGCTGAAGTCCGGTGATTGCGGATGTGTACGTTCCAGTTTCGCCAGTTCCTTCAGGAAAGTATCTCTTACTTCTGCATTCCAGTGCATTTTAACTGCTTTCAGGCGCATTTCTTCAATTTCCTGCTCCTGACCGCTGCCACCCAGTTCATCCTGGATCGTTTTGATCTGTTGCTGGAGGAAGTATTCACGCTGTTGCTGATCGATATCCTCACGGGCACGCATTTGGATGGATGCCTTGATTTCTGCCAGCTGTACTTCGCGATTCAAGATTTCCAATAGATGATAAGTACGCTCTCTTAATGAGTTGATACTTAATAAATCCATCTTCTCATCTTTCTTGAATGGCAGGTTGGCACAAATGAAATTAATGAGGAACATCGGATTACTGATGTTTTTTATAGCAAATGACGAGTCCTGATGCATTTCTGATGATTTGATATAACGCATCGTCAAGTCCTTGCATGTTTCAACCAGGGCTTGAAACTCTTTATCGTCTTTGTTTGGGACATCTTCTTCCAAAAGTTCGATCTCGCCCTTCAGATAAGGGTGTGTATCTACAATATCTTTCAGACGCAGACGTTTCATTCCCTGAAGGATGACTGTTGTTGTCTGGTCAGGCATTTCCAGTACCCGTACAATTCGTCCGACAGTGCCGACATTGTGCAAATCTTCCAGTTTGGGGTCTTCCGTGTGTGCCGATCTCTGGCAAATCACTGCAATATCTTTGTGTTTCTTTTCAGCTTCGCGAACCAGCTTTAATGAAGCCTTTCTGCCTACTGTAATAGGTAAAAATACTCCGGGAAACAACACCATATTACGAAGGGGGAGAACCGGAAGAATATCACCGGATTTTATATTCACATCAAACACATGTTCGTCATTGCCATCATAGTCGGTAATCAGTGAGAAGCCGTTCTCACCAACTTCTCCTTCCAATAAGTATCTTTCTTTCATCTTTTCGTTTTAATTTAGTTTATGTCATACATAATATGCATAAATCGTTTGCAAAGTTAATTGATTCTCTTTAATAATAAAGCACAGTGTGGAATAAAAACACAAAAACAATGCCAA
>NZ_GG774705.1:393442-455299 GCF_000162515.1 Bacteroides sp. 1_1_14
TTTATTCCATAATAATTATTTATTTTTGACGGTTTTCAGCAAAGATCAATAAAAAACAGGTTTAGATGGCTAATAAAATGGCGAATCCTTTCTTTCAGTTTAAGCAGTTTACAGTATGGCATGACAAATGTGCCATGAAGGTAGGTACGGATGGGGTACTTTTAGGGGCGTGGGCTTCTGTTCAAGGGGCACATCGAATTTTAGATATTGGAACCGGGACGGGGTTGGTTGCTTTGATGCTGGCTCAACGTAGTCTGCCGGATGCAAATATTGTGGCGCTGGAAATAGACGAAGCCGCTGCCGTGCAGGCTAAGGAAAATGTAGCCCGTTCTCCCTGGAAGGATAGGATAGAAGTGGTGAAGCAAGACTTTCTGTCCTATCAGTCTCCGGATAAATTTGATGTGATCGTTTCCAATCCTCCTTACTTTGTGGATTCACTTAGTTGTCCGGACCAACAGAGAAGCATGGCGCGACATAACGATTCTCTGACTTATGAAAAGTTGCTGAAGGGTGTGGCTGATTTATTGAAGAAAGAAGGTACTTTTACAATCGTAATACCGACAGACGTGGCTGACAGGGTGAAGACTGCAGCTTCCGAATATTATTTATATGCAACTCGCCAGCTAAATGTAATAACCAAGCCGGGAGGAACTCCAAAACGGACCTTAATTACTTTTTCTTTTGATAATGGAGGATGTACTGTTGAGGAACTGTTGACTGAAGTAGCCCGTCATCAATATAGTGAAGAGTATAAAGCATTGACCCGTGAATACTATTTGCATTTGAAATAATATTTTTGCACAAATAAAAAAGGAGCTACTTAATGTAACTCCTTTTTCGTCGGGGTAGCGGGATTCGAACCCACGACCCCCTGCTCCCAAAGCAGGTGCGCTAACCGGACTGCGCTACACCCCGAAAACTTTTAACCAAACTCCCTTTTCCTTTGTAGTCGGGGTAGCGGGATTCGAACCCACGACCCCCTGCTCCCAAAGCAGGTGCGCTAACCGGACTGCGCTACACCCCGCTACTTTTAAAGGGTTGTTCTTTTCAAAAGCGGTGCAAAGATAGGGAGTATTTTTTAATTATCAATAACTAAATGAATGTTTTTATTGATTAAATTACAATCGACTGAAATTCATCTGTTTGCAAGTCAACTTTTTTTCTTGACAGAAATAAGAAGCATCATTGGACGCCGAAGTTCGTCTTGCATTTCCGGAATAGTATCCAGCATCATTTCACTCGGTTGGGGCTCTATCAATTCACAAATTTCAAATCCGGTCTGAAGAAGACTATTAATATATGTAGTTAAAGTCTTATGATACTTCACGACTTCTTCTCCTAAAAAAACAGCAGTACGTTTGCCTTCACTGAAGTAGCGGTCTACAGGCCAGTGAGCACGTTTTCCATCCAGGTCGTAATGCCAATCCTGATTACCATAGGCTGTGAATATCGGATGCTCTACTGAAAAAACAAAAGAACCTCCTGCTGTGAGGCAGCTGTTGACTTTACGGCATATATTAATAAAAGATTCCAGATAATGAAAGGTCAAGGAACTGATTACGATATCATAAGTATCCGGTTGAAAGTCGAAATCCTCGATTGCCATACATTTATATTCGATGAGTGGTGAAGAATTTCTTTTTTGAGCTTCTTCCAGCATCTTTCCGGAAATATCAATTCCTGTAACACACTTTGCACCATGTTCGATGGCATAGATACAGTGCCAGCCAAATCCGCAGCCTAAGTCCAGTACTCTCTTGTCTGTAAAGTCCGGTAGCATTTTCTGTAATATATGCCATTCTCCGGCACCTTGCAATCCTTTTACAGAGCGTGACATTTGAGCATATTGGCTGAAGAAGCGGTCATCGTCATATTTATTTTCTTTCATAACTTCAATGAGGTTCATATTAGATGGGCAAATATATGCATTTATGCGATTATTGGGACGAATTAACTGAAAATAAAATCAGATAGGATGAACCATCTTTTGCTGTTTTCTGTTTTCAAAGTAGAAAACTAAAAATGAAAAAGCCATATGAAAACGGAAAAACAAAAAGAAACGAATGAAAAGGAAGTTCATTTGTTAGAACAAAAAGGATATGAAAGAATGGTCAATGAGATTGTTCCGGTACAACAAGCGGAAACTTACCGTAAACCGACCCAGAAAGCGGTAAAAGATGCTGTAAAGGAGTTGAATCCTGATACAAATAGTTTGGGTAGCAGAGGATGATTGAGTCCTCTGCTTTAAGTAGACGATCGGCAGGCTTAATGAATATTCGGGCTATACCGGACTCAGATTAGTATTCGTTTAGTGAAAAAACGATCATTCTGAAAAAAAGAATATTTAAACAGGCAGGAAGGGCTATAATTACATCTGTCATAAGCTAAGGATCAATAAACGCCTGCATTTTTAAATAGGAAAGTACATAATTTTATTAATTGTCTGATATACTGATCGACTTGAACTGCTCTTTCCCTTGTTACTAATCATTAAGCTGGATGAATGGCTTAATGATAATCATTATGCTACTTCTTACCTTGCTTATAATTCTAATAAATCAGATGAAAATAAGCACCGAATCGCCTTTTTATCTCTTTCCCATGAATGAAAAATAGGTTCCTCGGTGAGCAAGGTAGCGTTGGTTTAAAACCAACGAGGTGTTCCTTTTAAACCAATAAGTGTTTTGTACATACGAAAAGATGTATATATTATGCCGTTTTATGCAATATCAGGCTGCGTTTTCGCATATTATTGCATTTATTTATGCAGTTTATTTTCTAGTTTGTTGCTTTTGGTACAATAATTTTTCGACGTAATCTTAAGAATAGCACATCAAGATGCAAATATCAAAGGCTCTTATTTAGGAAAAGTAAGGATAAAACTGCTTCCTTTACCTACTTCCGACTTAACATTAATACTTCCTTCATGCAAAGTCATGATTTGCTTGCATAAACTTAATCCGATACCTGAACCGGATGTTTTGGTGGTAAAGAAAGGAACAAATATTTTATCTAATACATCGGGCAGAATACCTTCTCCATTATCAGATATTGTTAATGTAGTATTTCCGGCAGAAAGTCTTTTTACTTTTACCTGAATCTTCTTATCTGATTTCCGACTGCATGCTTCACCGGCATTTTTCAGCAGGTTGATAAGAATCTGTTCTATTTGTGTTCGGTCCACATTTAATTTTAGTTCGGGCGAGGGAATCTCAAACTGAAACTCTTCTTCCGGAAATAATTTCTTTAAATCCGTGAATAATTCCGCAATAGAAATTTGTGTACGAATAGGAGCAGGGATTCGTGTGAGCCGGCGATAGTTCTCTACAAATTCCAGTAATCCTTTGCTTCTTCTGTGAATGGTCTGCATGGCTTGCAGCATAACAGAATATTCTTTTTCTCCCAGTTGACTGGGGATTCCTCTCTCGCTTAATGTTTCCGAAAGAGAAATGATTGGTGTGATAGAGTTCATGATTTCATGAGTCAGCACGCGTATCAGCTTTTGCCAGGCTTCCATTTCATTGCGTTCCAATACAGAATGAATGTTTTTTAAACTGATTAACTGCTGTTCTCTACCTTGAGTGGCAAATGTAGTGCGTGATATGGCCATTTCCAGCACAGTGCTATTTTGTTCGATACGGATGACGGGGGTGTCATGGGCAACAGAAGCCTTCAGCAATGTTTCCGGCAATTGTGATATTTGTCCTAAGTGGGTAACGGCCGCCTGATTCATCCATTCTATATGTCCGGCTTTATCGGCAACAAGCACTGCCGTATCAACTTTGTTTAATAAGTTCTCGTAGTATTGGTGCTTGATCTCTTCTGCCAGCAATCTTCCCCGAAAATCTTTTAAAGTATCCGAAAGTTCTTCCGCCCATTCATTCATTATTTTGTTTTTGAAAGGTGGATGGAAAGTTTGCATCATGTCATTATAGCGGAGGCCGTCTGTCAGTCGTCGCAATAGGGCAATTTGTTTGAACTGCATACGGTAAAGATGTACGGCGGTAATTATCAGCAATATAATGCAGATAGTAGTACTGAACCATAATTGTTTTTGAAATAACAGGTAGCTGCCGATAGAAAACAATACTATCAGTAAAATATGTAAAATTACTCTGAATGCAAATCGTCTCATAAGCCTAGTTTTTCAAGTTTGCGATATAAGGCAAAGCGGGTAATGCCTAAATAGTCGGCAGCACGTGAGATATTCCCTTCACTAAGTTTCATTGCTTTTTCAATGGTTTGCCGTTCCAGTTGTTCAAGGTTCAAAACAATTTCTTCTTCCTTTTTTTGCTTGGGGGTGACGTGGAACTGGAAGTTTTCGGGTTTTAACAAAGAACCGTCTCCCAATATTACGACACGTTCCATTGTATGTTGCAACTCCCGTACATTGCCCGGCCACGTATATTTCAGCAACTTATTTTTGGCTTCCCGTGTCAAGCCACGCATTTCTTTTTTATATTTGCGTGCATAACGGTCCAGAAAATATTCGGCAAGCAGAATGATATCATTCCCACGTTCGCGGAGCGGGGGGATATGTATTTCAATTGTATTAATACGATATAGTAAGTCCTGACGGAAACTTCCTTCATCCACCATACGGCGAATATCCGCATTCGTTGCGCAAATCAGACGAACATCAATAGGCACGGCCTGTGTGCTTCCTAAGCGGCTGATCTGCCGTTTTTCGATCGCAGTGAGCAGCTTCGATTGCATGGGAAGCGAAAGATTGCCGATTTCATCAAGGAATAAAGTACCATTGGTGGCAACTTCCATCCGTCCGGCTTTTGACTTTTTAGCATCGGTGAAAGCTCCTTTTTCAAATCCGAACAGTTCACTTTCGAAAAGTTGTTCGGGGATACTTCCCAGGTCGATGGTGACAAAAGGTTTGCCGTATCGGGGAGAGCAGCGGTATAACAGTCGGGCAATCACGTCTTTTCCCGTTCCGTTTTCTCCCAAAATCAGAATGTTGGCATCTGTACTGCTAAGTTTGTTTATGGTTGCGAATACTTCCTGCATGACCGGAGATTCTCCGATAATATCCCCTTCCGGAGAACTTTGTCCGCTGAGTGCTTCTACTTGCTCTTTTAAGATGTTTACCTCCCGTTGAGATTGGCGCAGACGCATACCGGAGGTGAGAGTAGCCAGCAATTTCTCCTTCTCCCAAGGTTTGGGGATAAAATCTGTTGCACCGGCTTTAATAGCCCGTACAGCTTTATCTGTATCCGCATATGCAGTCATGAAGATGACAATAGCTTGCGGATCAATCTGCAAAATCTGCTTCAGACTTTCAAAACCTTCTTGACCGCTAATTGCATCACGGCTGAAGTTCATATCTAATAAGATAAGATCGGGCTGAAAGGTAGTCATAAAATGCTCAATCCGGTCGGGAGTGGTAGCTACCTTTATCTTTTCCGTATAGGGTTCGAGTAGTAGATTGAGGGCAAAGAGCACATCTTCGTTATCATCTACAATGAGTATCTTTCCTAGTTTGTTGACTTCATCCATAGGGTATGGGGTATATGATTCGTTACTTATCCTAAAGTTTTAATGCAAGGGCAAAGATATGGATAATAATCATGTGTTGTATGTGCGATTGCGCACTAAATTTGTGCGTATTTGCACGCTGCTTGTAATAGTGTGGTAAATGTAAATAGCTGAATTATAATGAAATATAAGAATGGCACAAGTTTTGAATAGTAAATAACAAATAAATCTAAGAATGAATCTGAAAATACTCTATATAACACTCGGAATCCTGTCGACTGAACTGCTGGCTGCTCAAAATCAAACAATGGAGATGTCGTTGGAGCAGGTGGTGAAAATAGCCCGTCTGGAATCACCTGATGCACAGACTGCACGACATAGTTTTCGTTCGGCTTACTGGAACTACAAATATTATCGGGCTAACTATTTGCCATCTTTGAGTTTGTCATCTGATCCTAATTTGAATCGTGCTATCAATAAGATTACAATGGGGGACGGTTCCGTTAAGTTTGTCGAGCAAAATCTGTTGAATACCGATCTGACTTTGAACCTGTCGCAGAATATTCCCTGGACCGGAGGTTCCCTTTTTCTCGAAACATCTGCGCAACGTATGGACTTGTTCAGCGAACATAAATACTCATGGCAAACTTCTCCTGTCATGATAGGATATCGCCAGTCGCTTTTTGGTTATAATAGTCTGAAATGGGATAAACGTATAGAACCGGTACGCTATCAGGAAGCCAAGAAAAGTTATGTGGAAACACTGGAACTTGTTTCTGCCAATGCAATTAATAAATTCTTCGCTTTGGCTACCGCTCAAAGTAATTACGATATTGCTTCTTTCAATTATGCAAATGCCGACACGCTCTATCGTTACGCTCAGGGGCGCTACAATATAGGCACGATCACAGAGAATGAAATGCTGCAGTTAGAATTGAATCGTCTGACCGAAGAAACAAATCGTATGAATGCCCGTATAGAAATGGATAATTGCATGCAGGAACTTCGTTCTTATCTGGGCATTCAGGAAGATCGGGAACTTCGTGTGCGTATCAACTCGCAAGTACCGGATTTCAGTGTCAATCTGGATGAAGCATTGGCATTGGCATACGAAAACAGTCCGGACATACAGGCGATGAAACGAAGAAAACTGGAAAGTGAGAGTGCTGTGGCAAGAGCCCGTGCCAATGCGGGACTGAAAGCGGATATTTATCTCCGTTTCGGACTGACGCAGACTGCCGAAAAGCTGCCGGATGCTTATCGAAATCTGTTAGACCAGCAATATGTAAGTCTGAGTATCGCTCTTCCTATTTTAGATTGGGGAAGAGGGAAAGGACAAGTGCGGGTAGCCCGTTCCAATCGTGATCTGGTATATACGCAAGTGGAGCAAAACCGGACGGATTTTGAATTGAATGTTCGCAAACTGGTGAAACAATTTAATCTGCAAACGCAACGGGTACGTATTGCTGCTCGTACAGATGAAACGGCTCAACGAAGAAATGAAGTTGCCCGCAAACTTTATATACTGGGAAAATCCACTATCCTCGATCTGAATGCTTCCATTGCCGAGAAAGATAGTGCCCGCCGTAATTACGTGTCGGCTTTGTACAATTACTGGAGTTTATATTACACACTTCGAAGTATGACACTCTACGATTTTGAACGAAGCACGCTGCTGACCGAAGATTACAATCTTCTGATAGAATAGCAACTTACTTAGCTGTAATAAATAAAAATATAAAATACCTGATAAAGTCATGGATATAAAATTAGAAAAGAAACCTTGGTATATTCGGTACAGATACTATCTGATAGGCGGACTTTTGTTTGCTGCCTTTCTGATTTATGTAATTGTTCTGTCATTAGGCCCCCGAAAATTACGTATTGATGCCGAGAATATTCAGATAGCGGAAGTGAAAGAGGATAATTTTATGGAATATGTAGATGTGGAGGGACTGATTCAGCCTATACTGACTATCAAAATCAATACCCGCGAAGCGGGAAGCGTTGAAAGCATCGTTGGTGAGGAAGGGAGTCTGCTCTATCAGGGGGATACCATTATCGTCCTTTCCAATCCAGACCTGCTTCGCAGCATTGAAGACCAGCGTGACGAATGGGAAAAGCAAATGATTACCTATCAGGAACAGGAGATTGAGATGGAACAGAAAAGTCTTAATCTGAAGCAACAGGCTCTGACGAATAATTACGAACTGGAACGACTGAAAAAGAGCATTGCCCTTGATCGGGAAGAGTTTCAGATGGGAGTAAAGAGTAAGGCTCAACTACAAGTAGCCGAAGATGAATATAACTACAAACTAAAAAACGCGGCATTGCAACAAGAAAGCCTGCGACATGATTCGGCTGTTACGATGATTCGTAAAGAACTGATTCGCAATGACCGTGAACGGGAGCGCAAGAAATATGAACGTACTCATGAGCGATTGAATAACCTGGTGGTGACGGCTCCTATAAAAGGGCAACTAAGCTTTGTCAGGGTTACTCCGGGGCAGCAGGTTTCTTCCGGCGAAAGCATTGCCGAAATAAAGGTACTCGATCAGTATAAGATACATACTTCGCTAAGCGAATATTACATTGACAGGATCACTACCGGACTGCCTGCTACCGTCAATTATCAGGGAAAGAAATATCCGCTGAAAATAACGAAAGTCGTCCCTGAAGTAAAAGACCGTATGTTTGATGTCGATCTTGTCTTTACCGGCGATATGCCCGATAATGTCAGAGTCGGCAAAAGCTTCCGTGTACAGATTGAATTAGGTCAGCCGGAACGGGCGCTTATTATTCCACGGGGTAATTTCTATCAGTCTACAGGAGGACAATGGATTTACAAAGTGAATGCTTCGAAGACAAAAGCAATCCGTGTACCATTAAGTATTGGGCGGCAGAATCCGCAGCAGTACGAAATTACGGAAGGTTTGCAGACGGGAGATTGGGTAATTACGACAGGATATGATACCTTTGGCGATGCAGAGGAATTGATATTAAAATAAAAACACGCAATATTATGAAGATTATACAGTTAGCTATCCGGACCTTATGTAGGTTTAAAATATATACGATTATCAATATCATCGGATTGGCATTAAGTATGGCTTGTGTCATTATTATATTCCGTTATGTGGAACAGGAGCTTACTGTAGACAGCTATATTCCGGATAGAGATAGAATAGCTTTTCAGATACAGGAGGATAAAAGTTCTCCCGGAAGTCGTTTTGTTACCGGAACTGGTTTCTCTGATCCGGATATAGAATGCAGTTCTACTGTCTTATGGTATAATAAGGATGTGATTATCTTGGACAAAGAACGCTTCGATGTAGAAACCATTGTTGCTGATAGCAACTTTGTGAAAGTGATGAAATTTCCGGTACGTTATGGTAATATTGCTTCTTTAAATGATAATCCACAAAACGTCATAATTACGCAAATATTGGCCAATAAGCTTTTTGGTGACAGGAATCCTATCGGAGAGAAAATTACTTATTCAACAGGTGATCCGTTGACTGTGACAGGTGTTATCAGTATGCAAGATAGAAAAAGTTCGATACATTTTGATCTTTTGGTTTCTGATAAACTGCAAGAAGACTGGGTCGCTACTTTTCCAGTCAATGTAGTACTTATCCGCCAGGGGGCAAATCTGAACACAATAAATCAACGTCATGCGGCATACGAAACAGAACCCCGGACTGAAAAAGAAATACGAAATCAGTTGCTATCTATAAATGACAGCTATTTTGATTCTTCTGTCGTTTCATACAATGATATGTTACTACATGGAAGTCCTAAACAGTTACAGCGGTTGTCTTTAGTTGCTATCCTTGTGTTGTTAATCGGCATATTCAACTTCATGAGCCTCTATACTGTGATTTTATTGAAGCGGGGAAAAGAGTTCGGATTGAAGAAAATATTCGGTAGTACTCCGATACATTTGTTCGTACAACTCTACATTGAGAATTTATTTCTCATAGCTATTGCATTATGTCTTTCCTGGTTTTTAATTGAAATCTCTACAGGATTTATTGAAATACAGTTTGGAATGGCACAACAAAAAGAGATAGCCTTCGATGGTCTGTTATCTGTCTTATTTCTTCTCTTGTTACCGGGGATTGCTGTGATTTATCCTTTTTTACGATACCGACATATTACACCCGTCCGTTCATTGCAAAGTATATATATTGGAAATAAACTCACTGTGGTACGATATCTCTATTTAAGTGTCCAGTATGTCATTACCTTTACACTAATTGTTTTGTCTTTGTTTTTTGTCAGGCAGCTATACGAAATGTTGCATACAGAGACAGGCTATACAACGGATAACATAATCAGAGCAGAGTTCCAGATTTACGATCGAAAAACACCTACGACTAAAGAGGAATTCAGAGCTAGTTTGAGTAGAAGAGAGACTTCTTATAGTCAGATAGATCAGCAAATGAATGCTTCTCCATTGTTTACTGCGTGGGGATATAATTATCTTCCATACGAATACCAACTTGAAAATAGCAGCTTTAATTTTAAAAAGCCAATGGACAATGATTATAAAGCAGTTGCTTTGATACCTTCTACAGAATCTACTTCAAGACTTTACGGGTTCAAACTGTTGGAAGGACGTTTATGGAATGATAGTATAGACCAGGAAGGAGATGCTAAATTGATTTTAAACCGGAAAGCTATGTCATTGTTCGGATTTAAAACTCTTAGCAAAGCTGAACTTCAAACAGAAAATCCGATATGGCCGCAGAAAAGTAATTCGCCCTATCAAATCATTGGAGTGATCGAAGATTTCTATTGCGGGCACCTGTCGAAACCTATCGGACCAATAGCGTATATGTATTGCAAAACCTATTCCGATCAAGTGCCTATCGTGGCAGCCATCGTTCCTGGCAAGCAACAGGAAGCTATCGCCTTTTTGGATAAACTTCATCACGAAACTATGGATGGAACATTTGAGTATGCTTTTGTGCAAGATGAGATCAGTAATTTGTATCGGGAAGACCGGCAAATTACGATTATATATTCTTCTTTCGCACTTCTGGGAATTTTGATTTCTTCATTGGGATTGTTCGGACTTTCATTGTTCGATATCCAACAACGTTATCGGGAAGTTGCCCTTAGAAAAGTGAATGGAGCTATGATGAAAGATATTCTGCCTTTACTTTTAAGACAGTACATTTTGATATTGGGTGCTTCGTTTGTAATAGCTATCCCTTTAGCTTATTGGGGAATTAATGTTTATCTGGAAAACTATGCCTACCGGACCGACATTAGTTGGTGGCTATTTGCTTTGGCAGCCATCATCGTCTTACTAATTTCATTAGTAACCTTGATTTATCAGGTAAGAAAGGCTATTGCTATTAATCCGGCTACTATTTTGAAAGGACAATGAAAGATGAAAACATCAAGTACTATTATATAATTTTAAAAATAATACAATTATGATCAAGACAATTAATTTACAGAAGATTTTCAAGACCGAAGAAGTAGAAACCTGGGCGTTGAATAACGTAAGTATCGAAGTGAAACAAGGAGAGTTCGTTGCCATTATGGGACCTTCCGGTTGTGGAAAGTCAACATTGCTCAATATTCTTGGGTTATTGGACAATCCGACAGGAGGGGAATATTACCTCAATGGAACAGAAGTTTCCAAGTACACAGAGTCACAGCGTACCAGCCTTCGTAAAGGAGTGATCGGTTTTGTCTTTCAAAGCTTCAATCTGATAGATGAATTGAATGTTTATGAAAATATTGAATTGCCTTTGCTTTACATGGGTATCTCAGCTTCCGAACGTAAAAAGAGAGTGGAGACTGCTATGGAACGAATGGCTATCACACATCGCAGCAAACACTTCCCGCAACAACTTTCCGGAGGTCAGCAGCAGCGTGTTGCTATTGCCCGTGCAGTAGTTGCCAATCCTAAGTTGATCCTGGCCGATGAGCCTACCGGTAATCTGGACTCAAAGAACGGTAAAGAAGTGATGGGGCTATTGAGTGAACTAAATAAGGAAGGAACCACTATTGTGATGGTAACACATTCACAGCACGATGCCGGTTATGCCGACCGTATCATTAATTTGTTTGACGGACAGGTAGTAACGGAAGTCAGTATGTAATATATTCATAAAGTACCATGATTAAACACTATTTGAAAGTAGCCTTTCGCAATTTGGTAAAGTACAAGACACAGAGCCTTGTCAGTATCATTGGATTAGCTGTTGGTTTCACTTGTTTTGCGCTGTCTGTCTTATGGATTCGTTATGAAATGACTTACGATACTTTCCATAACGGAGCCGACCGTATCTATATGGTACGTGCGCATTATACTGATTCCCCTGGTAGTACATCCAATGTTACTCCTTACCCTTTGGCAAACTATTTACAGGAGAAAATGCCGGAGATAGAAGCTACTGCTTCCACTTCCATATATCGGGATATGAAATTCCGTATGGGAGATAATGAACAGGAGGTAGTAATGGCTACAGCAGATTCTGTTTTCATGAACTTTTTCAATATACGGCTGCTGAAAGGAACAGTCAACTTCCTGAAAGAAAATGATCCGGAAATCGCCATTACGGAAGAGTTTGCCCGAAAGCTTTTTGGCAGTGAAGAGGATGCTTTGGGGAAAGAAGTAGAACTGAGCGGACGTCCCCGTAAGATAGGCGCCATTGTGAGCGGATGGTCCCGTCATTCCAATATACCGTATAGTGTATTGAGTTCGGCAAGGCGCTATCCACGCTGGAGTAGTAAGGGAGAACAACTGTTTATCCGTGTTCGCGCAGGAGTGGATAGGGATACTTTTCAAAAGAAGATGGAAGACATTGATATCTTGGATATTCCCAAAGAGAGCGAACTTGTGAAGCTTCTGATCACGCCCATTTCGGCTTTGCGTTATTCGGATTATGTTTCTAAAGTAGAGGTAGTTATCTCCTTCAGTTATATTTTCTATTTCTCTTTAGCAGGCGGATTGGTCATTATTTGTTCCTTATTCAATTACCTGACGCTTTATATCAGTCGGCTTTGCATGCGTAGTAGTGAAATGGCGCTTCGTAAAGTAAATGGTGCAAGTAATACATCTTTATCGGTGCAGTTTGCCATTGAACTGTCGTTGATTCTATGTATCGCCCTGTTATGCGGACTGTTGATGATAGAGGTGAGTATGTCCAGCTTCCTGAACTTCACACAGATAGAGGCCAGTGTATATTATGGAGAGATCATTGCATATCTTTTGATTGTAATTATTCTGTCTTTCCTGTTTGCACAGATACCTTTATCTTATTTTCGCCGTCGGACATTGCAGGAAGCGATAAAAGGGAATGTGGTAACTACCAGACCTTATCTGTTTCGTAAGATAGGAATTATCATGCAGTTAGTTGTCAGTCTTGCTTTTATCTTCTGTGCGGCTGTTATGATGAAGCAACTCTATTTTCTGAAAAATACGGACTTAGGAATGGAACGCCATAATGTCGGTAATGTAGCCTTATGGAATGGTGATATTAAGCAATGGTCGGCGAAGATAGCTGCTTTGCCCATGGTGACAGAGGCTTTGCCCCCTTCGTATTTCCCGATTATTCCTACAGGACCGATGATGTATGTCGAAATAAACAACTGGGATGATTTGCCGAAAGCAGTGGAAGAACCTTTAACTGTTGGTATGATGCCTGCTAAAGAAGAATTCTTTGAATTTTATAAATTGAATTTATTGGAAGGCGAGTTTATATCGGACAAGAATCAAGAAAATGAAGTCGTGATAGATGAAAATACATGCCGTAAATTTGGATGGAAACGGGCTTTGGGCAAAAGTTTCTATCATGAATATAATGGTCAGCGTAGCCTATATAAGGTTGTCGGAGTAGTCAGGAACTTTAGCTATCGTTCTCCTACGAGTGAACCGGGACTGATTGCTTTTCAGCATCCTAAAGCGCAAGATTATCTGTTGAATCGTGCCAGCATTCTGTTTAAATTTAGAGAGGGCACGTGGAATGAATGCCGTGCGACCATAGAGAAACTGTACAGAGAGGAATTTCCGAATGCGTATATGCGATTGTTTAATGAAGAAGAGGAATATAACAAGTACCTCCGCTCCGAAGATGCACTGATGAAATTATTGAGTTTTGTATCATTGGTTTGCGTCATTATTTCTGTATTCGGAGTTTTCTCATTGGTAACGCTGTCTTGTGAACAGCGTCAGAAAGAGATTGCTATACGTAAGGTGAACGGAGCGCAAATCCATCATATCCTGCAGATGTTCTTCCAGGAATATTTATTGTTATTGATCATAGCTGCCGTTATTGCATTCCCCACAGAATATGTTGTAATGAGGAGATGGATCGACAGCTACGTGAGACAAACATCGATAGATGGCTGGGTATATATAAGTATCTTTGTTGTGATAGCTATTATTCTTTTGCTTAGCATCATTTGGAGAGTATGGAAAGCTGCCCGGCAGAATCCGGCAGAAATTATCAAGAGTGAATAACATAAACACAATGTCATGATATATCATTATTTAAAAATAGCTTTTCGCAATCTGATCAAGTACAAGACGCAGAGTATTGTAAGTATAGTCGGCTTGGCAATTGGTTTCACCTGTTTTGCATTGTCTGCCCTATGGATACGTTATGAAATGACATACGATACGTTTCATGAAGGGGCGGAGCGCATCTACTTGGCAGGTAACAAGTTTGAATTGCAGGGGGACGGCTTTTCCTACTATTCATCAGGTTTATTGGCTGACTATATGATGAAGAATTGTCCAGAGGTGGAAAAAGCTTGTCATTTATCTAAAGAGGGTATAAAACCTATTGAATACGAGAAGAATATATATCATACATGGCAGTTGGAAGTTGATTCCAACTTTATTTCGGTATTTAATATCACAGTGATAGACGGGGACAATCGTTTGCAACTGGGCGATAAACAGATCGCTATTACAGATAAAATAGCTAAACAGATATTCGGAAAAGAATCCCCCATTGGCAAAAGCTTACTATTTCCTAATAGAGGAAATACAGAAATGATGATAGTTGCAGTGGTGAAATCATGGGAAGGACACTCTTTGTATCCTTTTGACATCTTATTGCCCTACAAAGATGAAGATCCGAATTGGGGTAGACAGCAGTGCAATACTCTTTTCCGTATGTATCCGAATAGTGATGTGAAAGCATTGGAGAAGAGGCTAACTGAGTATGAAATCCAACAAGACTCACATAAACAATTAATAACGACTCCTATTGCTCTATTGTCAACATTGCGGAGTACTCATCCAAGAGAAGATGTTAATGTCAAATTGAATCATGTTCGTCTTTTTGCTTGTATTGGCGCTTTGGTTATTATTTGTGGACTGTGTAACTACTTAACGATGCTAGTAACTCGCATTCGGATGCGCAAGCGTGAATTGGCTTTACGAAAAGTGAATGGATCTTCTAATACTAGTTTGCTATTATTACTTCTTTCAGAATTGATTTTGTTACTTCTGATATCATCTGGAATAGGGATTATGTTAATGGAATTAATTCTGCCCATTTTTATATCGCTATCGCAAATAAGTGAGAATACTTCATTTTTTTATAACGAAGTACTTGTTTACATATTGTCTTTGATCATACTAACAGTAGGTGTCGCTACTATACTTATATACTATATCAACAAACAGGCTTTGCTTGAAAATATCAGGCATAAGTCTAATCTTCATCTTTCCGGTTGGTTTTATAAGGGCAGTATTTTGTTTCAATTATTTGTTAGTCTAAGCTTTATCTTCTGTACTTTAGTCATGATGAAGCAACTAAACTTTCTACTAAATTCAAGGGAACTCGGATTGGAACGTCATAATGTGGGAGTGATAGTTTATGCTTCGGGTTGTGAGAAAGCTACTTTAGCACAAATAGTAAAACAGACCCCTGATATAGTGGAACATATGGAAGAGTTTTATACCCCTATTCCAAAGTTTTTGTATTCTACTTTTAGAGTGAGCGATTGGGAAGGAAAGTCAGATGAACAACAAACTTTTAATATGGAAGATGAAACTATTAATCAGAATTTTGCCGACTTCTTCCATATTGAAGTTTTAGAGGGTAGTATGCTGGATGATAAAGATGAAAAAGGAGCTGTTGTCATTAATGAGGCTGCTGTCAAAGCTTTCGGGTGGAATGCACCGATAGGAAAAGAGATAAACGGAGAATATAGGGTAAAGGGTGTTATCAAAGATATATATTATAATGCTCCCATACATCCAGTGTCTCCGGCAATGTTCTCTTTACAAAAGAATAATGATAGGGGGCATCTAATTTTCAAAGTAAAGGAAGGTACATGGAATAAGGTATCACAGAACCTGCAAGAAGAAGTACATAAAGTCAATCCTGATGCGATATTAGATTTGATTAATATGGAAGAGGCTTACAATGATTATATGAAGTCAGAAGATACATTAAGCAAGTTACTGAGTGTTGTTTCTCTTATCTGCATCGTGATTGCCGTATTTGGCATATTCTCCTTAGTGACTTTATCATGCGAACAGCGTCGAAAGGAGATTGCCATTCGGAAGGTAAACGGTGCAAGTGTTAAAGTTATTTTGAACTTATTCTTTAAAGAGTATTTGCTTCTGCTTATCGTTGCGTCATTCATCGCTTTTCCATTAGGATATGCCATTATGAAGCACTGGCTTGAAGGATATGTAAAACAGACTTCGATAAACATCTGGATATATGCAGGAATATTTGTAGCAATGCTTCTTATTATTTTTATAAGTATTATCTGGAGAGTTTGGAGAGCTGCCCGACAGAATCCGGCAGAGGTAATTAAGAGTGAATAAAATAATAAATAATATACGATGATACGACACTACTTAAAAATAGCCTTTCGCAATTTGATAAAATACAAAACGCAAACTATAATAAGTATTATAGGATTATCTGTCGGATTTACCTGTTTTGCTCTTTCTACGTTTTGGATACATTATGAGATGACTTATGATGCCTTTCTAAAAGGATCGGAGAGAACTTACATATTATATAAAGAATCAGTATTAGAGAATTCCGGTTTCGATACTTCGTCTCCATACCCTTTATCTACTTATTTGAAACGAGACTTTCCGGAAATAGAAGCAGCGTGTGCTTTGACGAGATGGCAAAATGTAGAAATCTCAGTGGAAGGACAGTCACCTTTGGAAGGTATTGAGATAGGAGCAGATTCTTGTTTTATGAATATGTTTGATATTTCTGTTGTATCGGGGAATACGGATTTTATGCACTCGGATGAGAAAATAGCCTTAACAAAGGATATGGCGATGCGTCTGTTCGGTTCAACGGATATTTTAGGACAGAAAGTGAACTTAAGAGGTAGCTCTCAGACTGTATGTGCAATTCTTGATGGTTTGGAAGATCATAGCAATCTGTCATTCGGCTTTTGGACAGAAGGTGCTTATTTTAGTAGTTGGACCGAAGACTGGCAGAATTCAGGCTTCATGACAATTCTCAGATTCCATAAGAAAGTGGATCTTCAACTTTTTCAGAAGAAGCTTAACGAATATGCTCAGGAAAAAGAGAAGGAAAATATATTTATTGGGAAATATCGATTGATGCCAATCACAGGTTATTATTATTCAGCTCTAAATACAGAAAGGACAGTCGAGTTTTATTACCTGATTCTTTTTGCGGTAGTAGGCGGATTAGTTATATTGTGCTCTCTTTTCAACTATTTTTCTTTATTCTTTGCCCGTATGCGTATGCGTGTCAGAGAGTTGGAACTGAGAAAAGTGTGTGGCTCTTCTCATATGGGACTATTTATATTACTTTCCGTTGAATACTTGTTGATATTGTTATTGTCAGGATTACTGGGAATGACTTTTATTGAACTTTTTCTATCAGTATTCAAGGAAGTGTCAAATATCAGTGGAAATATTTACGTAGAATCTTTCTTCTATCTGGGAGGAGTTGCCATTACTTCCTTAATTTTATTTCTATCGTTTATTGTAAAGAAGAATTATCATTCCCAAAAGACAGTCGGAAAAGCTTTGTACCGTAAAATCAGTGTCGTGCTTCAACTGATAATTAGTATTCTTTTTATATTCTCAGTAAGCGTCATTATGAGACAGCTTTTTTTCCTGAATAATGTTGATTTAGGTTGGGAGAGAAAGAATATAGCAGTTTTTCAATATCTGTATCCGAATGATTCTTTTAGTGCCATAGCGGATAAAGTAGAACAAATGCCATGTACCAGGGAGGTACTGAAAGGAAATTATGGCTTATTGCTTCAGGGAGTAAGAATTTCATGGCGGATAACAGACTGGGATGGAAAGCAAAGTAGCACAGATCAGACAAATTTGGAATGTCTGGCAGAAAATGAAGAAATAATGCGATTCTATCATTTAAAGCTACTGAAAGGAGAAATGCTGAAAAAAGATGATGTTGATAAGATTGTAATCAATGAGACTGCCGTTAAATCTTTGGATATGCATGATCCAATAGGAAAAAAAATATACCAGGGAAAAGACAAGCATGAGTATACCATTGTCGGAGTCATTAAAGACTTTCATACCAGCCCACCTACAATTCCTGTAAAACCGGTAGCTTTTATAGGTCAGAATAACGAACTCTCTGACAGAAAGCAGATTATAGTCAAATATCATGAAGGGCAATGGCAAGAGCTAAAGCAGAAAACCGAGGATTTATTTGCCAAAGAATATCCGGGAGTTGAATATGTATTGACCAATATAGAGGAACATTATAATGAATATTTAAAATCAGAATACATTCTTCTTAAATTATTAGGCTTTGTAAGTATAGTCTGCGTGATTATCTCTATTTTGGGTATTTACTCTTTGGTGACACTGACTTGCGAACAGCGATCCAAAGAAATTGCTATTCGTAAAGTGAATGGAGCTATAATTCGGGATATTCTGATTCTGTTCCTGAAAGAATACCTGATATTATTGATCGTAGCGTCCCTCATAGCTTTCCCAATAGGTTATATAGCTATGAAACATTGGTTGGAAAGCTATGTAGAACGGACAGAGATAAGTGCCTGGATGTATGGAGCTATTTTTATCATTGTAGGGCTTATTATATTCTTCAGTATTATAGGCAGAGTATGGAAAGCTGCCCGACAGAATCCGGCGGAAGTAATCAAAAGTGAATAACATCCTTAGTATAAAAGCAATATGAAGAACCAATTATCTGCTATCAGGACTTTATCCCGTTTCAGAATATACACGATGATCAATATTATCGGGCTTGCAGTCAGTGTGGCTGCAACGTTGATAATTGTACGCTATATCCATCAGGAGATAACAGTTGACCATTTCTGTAAGGACCTGGACCGATTGTACTTGCTGACTATTCAAAGGAGTAATGGCAGCATTTCGATCACAGATAATACAGACAGGAATAATGATCCTAATTTTATAGACCCTTTAAAGAATCCGGAAGTAGAAGCATATTCTTATAGTGTTTCTTTTGACGATGATTATATTGTAGTCGATAATCACCGTTACCGGGCCAATGTTTTGGTAACTGATAGCTTGCTTTTGCAGTTGATGGACTATCCGATAGTTTCGGGAATTAAAACTATTCAGAAACCGGATGATGCAATTATTACCCGGAAATATGCACGGCATATTTTTGGTGACGAAGACCCGATAGGGAAACAATTAACTTCATCGTCAGGTTCTGTACTTACCATTCGTGGCATTGTGGATGAACCGAGTACCAAGGCTTCTTTACAATTCGACCTGATAGCTCCGGTGAATCAGGGGAAATATACAGACTGGAGTCGGATGGGATTCTGCATGGTCCGGTTGACAAACGGAACAGACCTGAAAAAGTATAATGAAAAGATTTCCAAGCCGCAGTCATTAATATGTTACAGTCATTCTCCCATACAGTACGGGCTTACTCCCTTGAAAGGATTGTATTTCAATAAGATTGTCGAACCTTCGGCAGCTTCTTTTTTGCGGGGGAATATCAATCATGTGACGATTCTGACTGTAGTGGCTTGTATGCTGCTGTTGGTGGGAGTCTTCAATTTTATCAATATCTACACGGTTATCGTTCTAAAGCGGGCACGTGAGTTTGGTGTAAAAAAAGTATATGGTGCGAGCGGCTTTCAGATATTTATCCAGATTTATGTAGAGAATATATATATGGTGGCAGCCGCCTTGCTTATCATCTGGATGCTGATCGAAACTTCAGCCGGGATATTCGCCTCGGTATATGCAATTCCTGTAAAACCGGATATCATTTTTGATCTGTCGCTGTCTCTCATTTTATTATTCGTATTGCCGTTGGTGACGTCTGTCTTTCCTTTCTTACGTTACAACTATTCTTCTCCGATCACTTCTTTGCGTTCTGTAAATGCCGGAGGAAATTCAATTGTTTCCCGTGCAATATTCTTGTTTATTCAATATGTCATTACGTTCAGTCTGATAGTAGTCGCATTGTTTTTTGTTCGCCAGTTGTACACAATGCTGAATGCGGATTTAGGATATCAGGCAAAGAATATCATTTCATGCCAGTTCCTGTCATTCGAGACACAAAACAGAAGATATGCAAATGATGAAGAATGGCAGAAAGAACGTGACTTGGAGCGGCATAAGGTACAGGTTATTAAACAGAAGATGGACGCATGCCCTTTATTCATTTCATGGGGATATGGGGAAGCACCTATCAATCTGGAACCATACGTCAATGTGGAGAGTAACGGAGAGAAACATAAAATGGCTATCATATATGTTAATAATAATTACATGAATATGTTTGGCCTGAAGCTGAAAGAAGGAAGAACGTGGAATGATAAAGACCAGTTTGCCCAATATAAAATGATGATAAATGAAACAGCCAGAAAGCTCTTCCGGATAAAAGATATTAATGAAGCTTCACTGCAAACCGAATCCCGTCTATGGTGGAGTGTGGGGACAGATGAGAGTAAAAATCCTGCTTATCAGGTAGTAGGTGTGATAGAAGACTTCCGGACCGGACACTTATCTATGGGGGATGCACCACTGGCTATTCTGTATGATGAAGGAGAAAACCCTACCGAACCTTTAATGGCTAAAATAGCCGAAGGTAAACGCAAGGAAGCCATTCAATTCTTGAAGGAACTACACAACGAAGTAATGGGTGAGGGGGAGTTCAATTACTCCTTCGTCGAAGATGAAGTTGAAAAACTGTACGATGATGACAAGAGAACAACCCACATCTACGTCACCTTTGCCGGACTGGCTATCTGCGTTTCCTGCCTCGGATTGTTCGGGCTGTCATTGTATGACATTCGCCAGCGCTACAGGGAGATTGCATTGCGTAAAGTGAACGGAGCTACCGGCAAACAGATCGCTTTGTTATTGGTCAGGAAGTATCTTTATATTTTGGGAGCCGCCTTTGCTGTCGCTATTCCTTTGGTCTATTATATTATTAATGACTATACCAAAGACTTTGCGGTGAAAGCTCCGATAGGAGCAGGGATTTTTGTGACAGGCTTCATCCTTACCTTGCTTATCTCACTGGGTACATTACTCTGGCAGGTACGCAAAGCTGTCCGCATCAATCCGGCATTGATCATGAAGAACGAATAAGATTAAAAACGACTAAGATTACAACGAATGGAACGAACTGCTATGGAAAACCTCGTACTATTAAAACTTATATTCAGAAACTGGTGGCGCAATAAACTTTTTGCGGTCATCTCTTTGGTCAGTCTTGTGGTCGGTATTTCCTGTACCAATCTTCTGATCTCGTTTGTCATCCATGAATATACGATAGAAGGGGAAAATCCAAAGAAGGACCGTATCCTGCGCCTGACTCAGCGACTACCATCCATGCAGAGCACCGGACAAGTATCATTTGTCTACGGAGGGTCGGTTGCCGGAATGATAGCTCCGTTTCCGGAGATTGAATCTTATCTCCGGCTGACCGAGAAGGAGGCAACTCATATTGAAATTGAGAACCAGCGCTTTCCTCAACAGGTCATTGTTGAGGCCGACAGTTCTTTCTGCCGTTTTTTCCCGTACCAGATATTGTCCGGCAATATGAAAGAAGCCTTGACCAAGCCGGACTGTATTGCTTTGAGTGAAGAAAAGGCCATGCAATACTTCGGGAAGTTCGATTGTATCGGGCGAGAACTTTCTGTGGTATATGGAGATAAAGTTGAAATGAAAAAGGTATCTGCCATATATAAGTTTTATGCGCAGTCAGCACTCCGTATTGATTTGCTTGGTAATTCTCAGAACCTGCAGGAAGAAGGAACTTCCTGTATGATTCTTCTCAAAGAAAAGACTGACGTGTCAGCCTTTTGCGAGCGTTTTGAGTCAACAGAACTGCCTACAGTGACAGGTCCCGGTTATTATAAACTCCAGACATTACAAGAATCCTACTTTGACACAAAACTGGCTGATTCCGTGAAAACATTCAGTCATCGGCAGATCGCTTTGTTGAGTATCGGTTTATTATCAGCTTTTCTTGTCTTATTCATCGCTTGCTTCAATTACGTAAACCTAAGCTTTTCGCGCCTGCTGAAACAAGTAAACATGATTCATGTAGAGACATTGATGGGAGCTTCCCATTCATATATTTGCCGGCAACTTTTTATTGATACATTCCTTACCGTATTTATTGCTTTCATCCTTTCCATTCTTGTAATGGGGGACATACTTTCTCTTTTCAATTATTTCTTTGATGCCCGTCTGACTTTCGGTTTCATTCTTTCATGGAAAGTCTTTCCATTTATTCTTCTGTTTGTTTCTCTTTTGGCCATTATACCGGCCACCTATATGACGAAGAAACTGAACCGCATTTCTATCAGCGGATATCGGCAATTTTTTTCAAGGGAGAAAAAGAAGAAGACTGGTAGCGACCCTTGTAGGCGTGCAAATGGTTATCTCCATCGGATTGATGACTGCCTTTATGATGATACGTACGCAACTTTCAACCATAGAAGAGCAGGGTGAACGCTTTAAAGGAATTTTAATCTTAGGTAATGAGGGGACTGCCCTGACCGTCCCTTTGTATAATGACATTAAAAACCTGCCCGGTATCCAAACTGCCCTGTTATCCAAAGGGCGGATAACGAGTCCTTTTAATATCATCATTCCACTAAACAGGAACGGGCAGGAAGTAATGGTAAATAAAGTTTTATTGACCGAGAACTATGAACTGCTGGACTTATTCAACATAGAACTTCTCGAACCGGAACGAACGAAGGATTTATTTTCCAAGGTAGCCCATCCGGTAGTTGTTAATGAAGCCTTTGTGCAGTTTTTTGTGCCGGCAGGAGAAGACCCGGTGGGGCAGGCCTTAAGCAAATATGCGCAGGACAACGCCGGTGAAGGAACTATTATTGGTGTATGCAAAGATTTCAGACTGACTTCTTTCAACTCTGCCATTACTCCGATGCAGATCATTCTTCAAGAGATTCCGGTTGATCAGGCAACCTACCTGTCTTGTCGTATAGATGAGAGCAGACGCAATGAGATAGTAAAAAATCTCCGGTTGCTGTGGGAGAAACACGAGCCGGGACATTCTTTTGTTTACATAGACGCCTATCAGCAATATATATCCAACAATACAGATATGGTGAATTTCTCCCGATTATTACTGGCTTATGCTATAATCAGTTTGTTCCTGACCCTTTTTGGTATCTTTGGAATTACATGGTATGCGGTAGAACAACGAAAAAGAGAAATTGCGATTCGTAAAGTACACGGTGCCTCTTCCCGCCAAATTCTATTGTTGTTGAACCGTCCGTTCTTCTATTATATTCTGATAGCCGACGTGATCGCTGTCCCTATCGTATATGTCTTGATGAAACGGTGGAGGGAACAGTTTGTGTATCCTGCGAATTGGGGAATAGAAGTATTTATAGTACCTGTCGTTTTATTAATGCTTGTAACTTTTGTCACAGTTGTCCTTAACGGATATCATACGGCATTAAGTAATCCGGCTGAGACTATTAAAACGGAATGATCACTATGAATATGTAGTTCTTCAGTATCCAGTTTCTAAGAAGATAAAACGTTCTTCCTTTGCCGTCGACTTTGAAGCTTAATCAACCGTTGGAAAAACAGGAAAGGTGGCATCGGACAAAATAAAAAGCTACTCTCTTTGGGGGGGAAGAGAGTAGCTTAACTTCAAGATGCACTATAGAGTGCACTTGCTATAAAATACCTATCGAATGCTCATGTGTCAGTTAATAATAGTGCCCTTGACATCTAGTTCTCTGATAGCAGCGACAGTACTGTTTCCTCCGTCATCGGGAATCGTGAGTCTGATGTAACGTGCTTTGATCGATTTTACATAAATATTTCCAGGGCGGCATCCTGATTCGTGAATCCGAATCTGCCGATAGGAGTCCAGTTCACGTTATCTTCACTAGCTGCAAACTCGACCACTTTGATAGGATTGTTTGAACCTCTGCCGCGCGGAAGCAATTCCACCTGTGCTATTTGTATGTTTTGCTTCATATCTATCACAATATCATACGGTAGCGGGTCGCTTCCACCTTGCCATTTGGCATGCCAGAATGTTTCAGTGTCTCCGTCTATCAGACATTTGGCTAATCCATTGCCGGCTCCTTCTCCCGAAGTTTCCTGTGTCGTAAAGGACAGAACTTCCCAGCCGCTCTTTGATATTTTCGTTCCTTCTTTTATGATGCAGAATCCTGTGTAGGTGTCTTTATCCGCACGGATAGTGGCATCGGAAGTAACTTCGCCTATTTGCACAGGAAGCATATAATTTCCCGGAAGAATGTTATCTTTCAGCTTGTAACTGACTGTGGTCTGATCAACTCCCTGAGACAATGACGGGGATTCGGGTTTGGTATAGCACTCTGCCGGCAGAAGACTGAAATAAGTCTGATTGGCACTGTTGTATGTATCTACTACCGACTGGTTGTTGACTAAAGTACAGTTGATGTTCCATTTATTGCTAAAAGGTACTCCAATGGTAATCGGCAACTCTTTTACATTGTCGACATTGATTTCCTGTATACCATCGTTTATGATAGTTACAATGGGTTCGGAAACTTTAAATCCCAGTAGGAGGGTGGAACGGTCGGGGTTCAACTTCTCTCCTGTAGTGCTTGCTTTGAGTGGGAGAATGTATTGAACATTGTCATAGCCGCACAACGCATGAATCTTTGTCGGGTCGTATACGATAGTGCCTTTTGCCAGTCTGTCACCGGCAGATACGTTAACCGTTGTGTTAGTCATTTGATAACAATCTTCCGGAAGTATCTGGTAACTGGTTCCGTCGGCAGTATTGAGTGAGTCGAGCAGGCTTTTGTCTACGGTGAAGGTGACGGTACTGTTATTCAGTTCCAGTCCTCCGTGTTGTATCCATAAGTCAGCATTGTATTTTTCTCCTACATTATACGATTGCAGAATAGTCAGTCCGTTTTCAGACAATGACAAAATCCCTTCGGATGTATTGCTCGTATCAAAGGTTTCATCACAACCGATAATAGAGAGAGTGATGCAACCTGATATTAGTATATAACTTATTTTTCTCATAATGCTCATTGATTTATTGTGCTTATACAATTACCATCCCGGATTCTGGACGAGGTTTTGTGTCTTTCTCATTTCGTGATCCGGTATTGGCTGTAAGTACATCTTTCTGTTGAATACAATTTTTTCAGTTTCCACTACGTGGTTGAACTCTTCGGTATCATTGATAGTTCCCCGAACATTCATACCGTGTGCATATCCGTTTTGGCGTCCTTCACCGTCTTTGTCGGCAATCATCCAGCGGCGTACATCGAAATAACGTTGACCTTCCGTTGCCAGTTCAATCTGGCGTTCGCGCTGAATGGCTGCTCTTTGCAATTCTTTATTACCTACGATACCGGGATTCAGTATTTCTACTTTCGGCAAGCCTGCCCGTTCGCGTACGAGGTTCAGATAAGTCAGTACGCGTGAGTCGCTCGGATTTACTTCGTTGGCAACTTCTGCATATATCAGATAGAAATCCGCCAGACGGAAGATTATGGAAGGACGGTTCTGACTAGCTACACCCGGACTGGTTTTGCTGATTGATCGGTTGAAGCGCTTGAAAAGCATATATCCGGTTGTAGTGGCTTGTCCTTCCTGAACGCCTGCATTACCTCCATTGTAGAACTGGACTTGTTTGCAGGTGACAGGCCATTGGCGTCCGTTGAAGAAGACAGTGTTGTAGAAACGTGCTTCACGATTCAGATAGCGGTTACTGACTGTTACGTTGGTGTAGTTCTTAGAGTATTTTCCGTCATTCTTGTCCTTGTAAGTTCCGTAACCATCTTCTTTATAAAGTGTTGATTTCGGCAGATAGTCGGTTTCCTTGATAGGAAGTCCGTCGTTCATATAGAAGGCGTCTACGAGTTCTTGCGTTACTCCGGTCGAACCCAAACCGTTCTTTTCGCAGCGAGGAACGATTCTTCGGTCGAATGCGTCACCGTCAAGTCCTCCCCAGTCGTTGTTGGCGGTGCCCCAGATGATTTCTTTATTGTATTTCTGAAAGAGGTTGTAAACGGAGGCATCTACGTCTAGAATCTGTTCACCGGTGCTGCTTGTTGTATATTCTTTGTATAACTCGTAGCGGTTTCCGGTTTCTGCGTAATCGATGAAATCTTTGCAGGCGTTTAATGCAGTATTCCATTTGTTGTCATCACGATCCGGGAAGAGTCTTGTACCGTCTGGGTTGGTCAGAGACAGCGCTTCTCTGTATCCCCCGTTGAGAAGGGGGCTGGCTGCATATAGCCACAATTTGGCACGTACGGCCAAAGCGACACCTTTGGTTGGCCATGCGCGGTAAGATTCATTTTCGTGCATCGGTTCCTGTGGCAGTTCATTAGCTACTTCACGTAGTTCCTGATCAATATACGTGATAACTTCATCTACCGTATTTCTGGGAACATCCTGAGTCTCTGTCGCCTCGTATACCTTATCTTTTACGAGGATAATAGGACCGTATTGTTCCAATAGCAGATAATTGTAAAATGCACGCATGAAGCGTACGTTGGCACGCATCTCATTCAGTTCGTCTTCTTCCAGTCTGTCGCCTTGCGTACCGCTGGTTGTAATCACATGAGCTTTCTCTAGGAAAATGTTAGCCTGCCGGATGTATTTATAGCAGTCGCCATAGCGGTGAAAACCAGCGGTCGCCGCATTCTTGTCCGAGTTGTTGGCCTTGGCAGCATTTCCATAACCTACTACTAGTTCATCGCAGATTGCAGCCCACGGATTTTTAAAGGCTCCTACATTCAGGCTGTTTATTCCCGAATAATCGGGGATTCCTGCAAAGACATTGGCATACCATCGTTTGGTATAGGCTACGTTTTCAAATATTTGATCTGTATTTTGCAAGCCTCCTGACATCTGGTCCGAAACAGCCAGATAATCACATGAACTGACGGAGAAGAATAATCCCATCAGCAACATATATATGTGACTTTTACTTTTCATATTTTTATCTTTTATGGTTTTTAGAATGTGAAATCAAGACCGATTGTATAGGTTCGCGGCAGCGGATAGTTAAGTCCGGCATTCGCATTTCCGGCTTCCGGATCGAAATATTTGATATGATCCCATACTGCCAGGTTATATCCCATCAGATAGATACGGGCAGCTTCGAAGCCGATCTTGCTTAAAAATTTCTTAGGTATCTGATAGCCGATTTCTATATTCTTCAATCGGAGGAAAGAGCCATCGCGCAGCCACCATGTACTGGCAACGCGGTTATTAGCATTGTTCGCATTGCTCTTGTGCAGACGGGGAATAATTACATCCTGGCTCGGATTGTTCTCTGTCCAGCGGTTTAATGCAAAGGTACGATAGTTGGACTGGTCGACACCCCATGAGAACGGATACCATCCTTCGGAAGTCTTTCCACCCAATAATACAGAAGTGTTTCCTGCTCCCTGAAAGAAGATGCTGGCGTAGATTCCTTTATATTCGGCATTTAAACCGAATCCGTAGATAATTTCCGGAGTTTCTGGATGACCGATTCCTCTTACACGGTCATAAGAGTCGATGATTCCGTCTCCATTGACGTCGGTATATTTGATGTCACCGGGACCAAGGAGTCCGCCTAAGGTTGGTTGTGGAATTTCCGAACGGAGTTTATAAGTCTTCAGACCGTTAGCGTTAGTGCTTACGGTAAAGTCGTCTTCGGTATAAAGTCGTTCTGCGATGTAATAGAGGTTATCTTTATCACTGACACGTTTGCCCGTAATAGCCTGGTAATCATACTTTGGAGGAAGTTCATCATATTCCAGAATTTTATTGCGGGTGAATGTGAATGTACCTCTTGCGCTAAGTTTTACCTTGCCTATATTTTGATGAGCGTTCACAGACATGTCAACACCTCTGTTGCGAACCTTACCGAAGTTTTGCCACGGATCGTCTCTCAGACCGCCAAGCTGGGGAACAGTCTGACGTTGCAGCAGAATCTGGCTTCTGGTAGAATCGAAGTAATCAAAGATAACTTCAAGACGGTTGTCAAACAAGCCGATATCGAAACCGTAGTTTTGTTTGTCTTCTACTTCCCATCCCAAGTAAGGAGCTGCAAAACGTCCTTCTATGATACCGTTGCCGATACCGTTCAGACCGCCTCCGGTATCATTGTAACCTTGCGTAAAACCTCCAGCATCCATTTTGTAGGTCGGACGGTACAAGAAACGGGTTCCTCCTGTATTGTCGTTACCGGCACGTCCGACAGAGGCTCTTAATTTGAGTTTGGGGACATACTTTTTGATCACTTCCGGGTAGAAAGACTCATTGGAAATGTAGTAGGCGAGACCTACTGCCGGGAAGAAACCGAAACGGTTGCCCGAAGCAAATGCTTCTGAACCGGTGTATCCGAAGTTGCCTTCAATGAAATAGCGTCCGCCGTAACCGTAAGTTAAACGTCCTATCAGACCTTGCTTGCGGTAGGGAAGCGCAACATTGTGATTTTGGGTTTCTTTCTGCATGTACAATAGCATGGCACCTACTTCGTGCTGGTCGAATGTACGTTTATAGTTGATGGCAGCATCTATATAAATCTTTTTGGTTGCGCTTGTCGCACTATTTTTAGGGTCCTGCAATTCAGGGTTTCCGGATACGACTGTAGCAAATAATAGATTGCCGTTTTCGTCGCGTCCCGTAGCATGATATCTTGTCGGATTATATTCACGGCGAACGATCATTTCACTATCATAGTCATAACTTGCGTTCAGGCGTACAGACAAACCTTTGGTGATAAAATCCAGTTTCTGGTCTACATAAACTTTGGATTGAATGGCAGTACGGTATTCTTTGGCGTATCCGGAGTTCATCAATAAGTTGTACGGGTTGCGCATGTTAGCGTCACGTTCCTGTGAGTAGGTTGAAACAGTACCATCACTGTACACAGCCGGAAATGTATAAGGAGGAGTAATCAGCATGGAACGGAATATATTGGCAGTTCCTGTTCCCGGATAATTATTAACCAGATACTGAAGTGCGAGGTCAACTCCTACAGTTGTAGTGCTTGATACGTTCATATCAATATTTGAACGAAGATTGATACGGTCGATGCCGATGTTTGTATTATATTGTTTGGTAGGACTTCCTTTGAAAATACCACTTTCGTTGTAATATGCTGCCGAAACAAAGTATTTTGCTTTTTCTGTACCTCCACGTACATTCAAGGTATATCTGTGTGTGAATGTGTTTTTACGTAACATTTTGTCGATCCAGTTGGTATTTGGATATAGGTCCGGATCGTCATTGTTCCGGTAATGTGCAATTAAGTCATCCGAAAACTGCGGTAATTCCCCATCATTATGGAGTGCTTCGTTGAACAGGTCCAGATAGTCGGCCGAACCAACGAACTCGGGAAGACGGGTGGGGGAAGAAATGGTGTGTTCTGTCTTGAATGAAATCTTTGCCTTCTCTACACGTCCGCGTTTGGTAGTGACAAGTACTACACCATTGGCTCCCTCGGCACCATAAATGGCTGTTGCAGCGGCATCCTTCAAAACCGAAAACGTTTCGATTTCGTCGGGTTCAATATCACTCATGCTTCTGGGTACACCGTCCACAAGTACCAGCGGAGATGTACCACCCGCAAAGGTACTTACGCCTCGAATCCAAAACTCTGCGTTATCATATCCGGGTTCACCCGAACGTTGTACTGCAATCAAACCGGCGACTTGTCCGGCAAGACTGTTATTCAGGCTTCGCGAAGGGACAACGATATCCTTTGGTTTGATGGAACTCATAGAAACGACTACGCTTTCCTTTTTCTGCTGTCCGTAGCCGACTACTACAACTTCGTCCAGCGCTTTGGAGTCTTCGTTCAGCATCACATTGATGTTGCGGCGCCCTTTTACTTTTATTTCTTCGGTTACGTATCCAAGATATGATACTTGCAAAATTGCATTGTCGGAAGGAACCATAATCTGATAACGTCCTTCTACATCGGTTATTGCTCCGACGTTTGATTGTCCTTTTACTACAACATTGGCTCCGATGATAGATTCTCCTTTGCTGTCTGTTACTACACCTGTTATTTTAATCTTATTTTGTTGCGTTGTTTCTGAACTCTCTATGCCATTCATCGGCTTTTCCGCATTGCCGGCATTTATGAGTGGAGAAAAACATAAAGAAAAGAACAGAACACCGATTCGCGCGGTTGTGTGCACTTTGTTTGAAGTAAATAAAATGTTTTTCATAATTTTGATTTTAAAATAATAACTAGTTTACCGGTTTTGTTTGTAAACGATAGGGATTGTAAATCATAATACTGTAATATTTCCATAGGCATTGATTGTGTGTTGATTTTTGATTAAAAATTAGGTTGTGAAATATAGAATTAAGTAAACTCTAAGGCGGTATAAGTTCATGGAGAACTTGGTGGGATGAGTATTATGAGTACATATTAATTTCAAATACCTCCTGAAATATTACTTTATCAGAATTATAAAAGGAAAAGATAGGGTAAACGAAGAAATAACTTTTAAAAAAAGCATCAATTTATAGCGTACTTCTGAAAAATATAACTATTTTTGTCGCCAACAAAGCAAAGAAAATCATTCAATATTTATAAACCTTAAATTTTCAAAAGATGAAAGCTTATTTTTCTAAAATCTGCTACCAAGTTCTCCATGAACTTATCTGAATATATCCTTAATTTATCTATTATTTATCTGATTATTAATATATTGTATGTTTGATCGGAATGAGCTAAAATAGTATTTAACATATTCCTGTTTTGTCTGTCTTATCCTTATTTTACGTTTTGTATAATTATATATGTATCATTATTTTGTAATGAGCGTGTGCCGGTATAGAAAAACTTTTAATGCCTTATTTCAATTAATTTTAAGCAGGTTCATGGGAAAAACAATTTTAAAAATTACCTTTGCAATATTCTAAGTTTTATCTCAAATAAAAAGCATATGAACAAAATGAGAGTTTTTTTATTGTTTGCTGTTTTGGTTGGTGTGATAAGTGCTTGTCAATCAAAGAGCGGACAGACTGCGGGACAAGAGCAGGATACTATGGATGATAGTCTGGCTGTTGCTCCTACAGAAGATGAGAAAACAATCTTCGGGGTAGTAGAAGATGCTTCGATGAATAATTTTATGTTGGTTACTTCGAAAGGAGATACAGTGTTCGTCAGTACGATGGATCAGGAGCCGAGTGAAGTCGGTGGCTTCGAACTGGGAGACACCGTACAGGTGAATTACATAGAAGAAGAGGAAGAGCCGGGATCGAATACGATACCAACTGCAAAGAAAGTGATTGTAGTAGGGAAGAAGGCGGATCGGACTAATGACTAATTAATAATCTAATCAGAACTACAGAATGAAAAAGAAAATGTTGGCAGCAACTCTGTTGATGGGTTTATTGGCTGCATGTGGAGGTAACTCTGCCTCAATTGTTGGCTCGTGGGTAGAACCTGTGCCGGGACTGGAAGGACAAGTACAAGGTATTAAGATGGAAGAAGGAGGCGTTGCTTCTTCTGTCAATATGGCTACTTTGGTTTATGAAAGCTGGAAACAGGAAGGAACTAAACTGATTCTGACAGGAAAAAGTATCGGTAATGGCCAGACGATTGAATTTGTGGATACGATGGATATCAAGAGACTGACGGCTGATTCTTTGGTTCTGGATAACCAAGGAATGGAAATTCGTTACGCAAAGCAGAAGTAATTTGTTTGCTGTAGAATTAAAAAAGCTACTTTCCTGATGATTTGTCTTTCGGAAAGTAGCTTTTTTATAGCTTTTCAGAGATGCTGCTTACAAAAGGTCTAAAGCTTTGAAAGCTTTCACTAACTTTTCTACAGCACTGTCTATTTGTTCTTTGGTGTGAGTAGCCATCAATGCCACGCGTACCAATGTGTCTTGCGGAGCACATGCCGGCGGAATAACCGGATTGATGAATACACCTTCGTCGAAAGCTAACTTAGTAACCATGAAAGTCTTCTCCGTATCGCGTACATAAAGAGGAATGATAGGAGACTCAGTAGCACCGATCTCGAAGCCTGCTTCACGGAAACGTCTCAGAGCATAGTTGGTTGCTTCCCACAGAGCGTTCAGTCTTTCCGGTTCATTCTGGATGATATGAAGCGCTTCCAGAGCAGCTGCTGTTGCAGCCGGAGTGTTGGATGCACTGAAAATATAAGTACGTGCATTGTGTCGCAGCCAGTTGATGATGGAAGAATCAGCAGCGATAAAACCGCCGATAGAGGCCAGTGACTTACTGAAAGTACCCATGATCAGGTCTACTTCGTGTGTCAGACCGAAATGGTCGCATACACCACGTCCCTGTTTTCCGAATACACCCAGACCGTGAGCTTCGTCTACCATGATAGTAGCATTGTATTTATGTTTCAGGCGAACGATTTCGGGTAGGTTTGCCAAGTCACCTTCCATAGAGAATACACCGTCTACTATGATCAGTTTCACTGAATCCGGATTGCACTTCTGAAGTTGCTTTTCCAGATCCGCCATATCGTTGTGCTTATATTTTAATTGCTGTGAGAAGGAGAGACGACGGCCATCTACGATAGAGGCATGGTCACGGTCATCACATATTATATAATCATTTCGGTCGGTCAGGCATGAGATAACTCCGGAATTAACCGTAAAACCGGTAGAGAAGCAAAGTGCTTCATCCTTGCCAACAAAGGCTGCCAGTTCTTTTTCAAGTTGAACATGAAGATCGAGCGTACCATTCAGAAAACGTGAACCGGCACAACCGGAACCGTATTTACGCATGGCTTTGATACCTGCTTCAATCACTCTTTCATCTCCCGTAAGGCCAGTGTATGCATTGGACCCGAACATTAACACATGTTGTCCGCCCATTTCTACTTCTGTACCCTGCTTTCCCTCAATCTCACGGAAATATGGGTAAACGCCCTGTGCCATAAATTTCTGTGGCAGGTCGTACTTAGCTAACTTCTCTTGTAATAATCCCATGAATTATAATTTATTATACTCATACTCAGATCATTCGCTGATGATCTAATTTCCTTTTATCTTAACAAGTGTTTAAAACAGGGGGCAAAGATAACAAAATTTGCTTTTATCTGTTCTTTTTAAAAGAAAAAAGTTGCTCCCATGAGATTAGAAACCTCTAATAGATCAAAATTTAATATATTTGTATTACTTTTGTCGTCTACAATTGACAAAGATTAGCATGAACGAAAGAATGAAAAGAATAATATTCGTCGTCAATCCTATTTCGGGAACACAAAGTAAAGAATTGATTCTTAACTTGCTGGATGAAAAAATTGATAAGGCGAGATACACTTGGGAAGTAGTGTATACGGAAAGAGCCGGTCATGCAGTAGAGATAGCTGCCAAAGCTGCGGAAGAGAAAGCTGACGTCGTTGTGGCTATCGGGGGGGACGGAACAATTAATGAAATAGCTCGTTCGTTGGTACATACTGATACCGCATTGGGAATTATTCCCTGCGGATCGGGGAATGGACTGGCGCGGCATCTGCACATACCTATGGAACCTAAAAAGGCACTGGAAGTGCTCAATGAGGGATGCCTGGATACCATAGATTATGGTAAGATTAATGGTACGGACTTTTTCTGTACCTGTGGAGTAGGGTTTGATGCATTTGTCAGTTTGAAATTTGCTCATGCCGGAAAGCGCGGACTATTGACTTATCTCGAAAAGACGTTGCAGGAAAGTCTTAAATATCAGCCCGAAACATATGAACTGGAAACGGAAAACGGAGTCAGCAAGTATAAAGCTTTCCTTATTGCCTGCGGAAATGCGTCACAATATGGAAACAATGCATATATAGCTCCACAAGCCACATTGACGGATGGTTTGCTGGATGTGACCATCCTCGAGCCTTTTACCGTTTTGGATGTACCCTCTCTTGCTTTCCAGTTATTTAATAAAACTATTGATCAGAACAGCCGGATCAAGACATTCCGTTGTAAGAAGTTGTGTATTCGACGGGCTGTGCCGGGAGTCGTGCATTTTGATGGTGACCCGATGGAGACGGAGGCGGATGTAAATATCGAACTTATTAAAAGCGGATTACGCGTAGTTGTGCCGAAGACAGAAGAAAAAGATGCGGCCAACGTTCTTCAAAGAGCACAGGAATATGTGAACGGAATAAAACTGATTAATGAGGCGATTGTGGACAATATAACAGATAAAAACAAGAAAATATTGAAAAAGCTGACAAAGAAAGTCTGAAATAAATGCCGATTTCTGATTTATTGTGTACTTTTGCAAGCTACTTAACGAAAAATATCATAAATATTAGAAAATATGTTCAGAACGCACACATGTGGAGAACTGAGAATCTCCGATGTTAATAAACAAATCACGCTGTCTGGATGGGTACAGCGCAGCCGTAAAATGGGAGGTATGACTTTCATTGACCTTCGCGACCGTTACGGTATTACCCAGTTGGTTTTTAATGAAGAAATTAATGCTGAACTTTGCGACCGTGCCAATAAACTGGGTCGTGAATTCGTGATTCAGATCACAGGAACAGTGAATGAGCGTTTCAGCAAGAATGCAAACATCCCTACCGGAGATATTGAAATTATCGTTTCCGAACTGAACGTTCTGAACACCGCCATGACTCCTCCGTTTACAATTGAGGATAATACGGACGGTGGTGATGATATCCGTATGAAATACCGTTATCTGGATTTGCGTCGTAATGCCGTACGCTCTAATTTGGAATTACGTCATAAGATGACAATCGAAGTACGCAAGTATCTTGATAGCTTGGGCTTTATAGAGGTAGAAACTCCTGTACTGATCGGTTCTACTCCGGAAGGTGCACGTGACTTCGTGGTACCTTCACGCATGAATCCGGGACAATTCTATGCACTTCCGCAATCTCCGCAGACACTGAAACAGTTACTGATGGTTTCCGGTTTCGACCGTTATTTCCAGATTGCAAAATGTTTCCGTGACGAAGACTTGCGTGCCGACCGTCAACCGGAATTTACACAGATTGACTGTGAAATGAGTTTCGTAGAACAGGAAGACATCATTTCTACTTTCGAAGGAATGGCCAAACATCTGTTCAAGACTCTTCGGGGTGTTGAATTGACCGAACCGTTCCAGCGTATGCCTTGGGCTGATGCCATGAAATATTATGGCAGCGACAAACCGGATTTGCGTTTCGGCATGAAGTTCGTTGAACTGATGGATATCATGAAAGGTTATGGTTTCTCTGTATTCGATAATGCCGCATACGTTGGCGGTATCTGTGCGGAAGGGGCTGCAACTTATACCCGTAAACAACTCGATGCCTTGACTGAATTCGTCAAGAAACCGCAGATTGGTGCGAAAGGTATGGTGTATGCTCGTGTAGAAGCAGACGGTACGGTGAAATCAAGTGTAGACAAATTCTATACACAGGAAGTGCTGCAACAGATGAAGGAAGCATTTGGCGCTAAACCGGGTGATTTGATTCTGATTCTTTCCGGCGACGACGTGATGAAAACACGTAAGCAACTTTGTGAACTCCGTTTGGAAATGGGTTCCCAATTGGGATTGCGTGATAAGAATAAGTTTGTTTGCCTTTGGGTGATTGACTTCCCAATGTTCGAATGGAGTGAGGAAGAAGGCCGTCTGATGGCTATGCATCATCCGTTTACGCATCCGAAAGAAGAAGATATTCCATTGCTGGATACTGACCCGGCTGCTGTGCGTGCCGATGCTTATGATATGGTTGTCAACGGCGTGGAAGTCGGTGGAGGATCTATCCGTATTCACGATGCCCAGTTGCAAGCCAGAATGTTCGAAATCCTAGGTTTCACACCGGAGAAGGCACAGGCTCAGTTTGGCTTCCTGATGAATGCCTTCAAGTATGGTGCACCTCCTCACGGTGGTTTGGCATACGGTCTTGACCGTTGGGTGTCTCTTTTCGCCGGTCTGGATTCTATCCGTGACTGTATCGCATTCCCCAAAAATAACTCAGGGCGCGATGTAATGTTGGATGCACCGTCTGAAATTGATCAGACTCAACTTGATGAACTCAACCTGATCGTTGATATCAAAGAAAATAAGTAAACGATGAACAAATATCGTTCTCTTTATAATACCACCCTGTCACTCATAATTAATTTATTATTAGTGATGGGGTGCTTTATTCTCTGTCGTGTCATCTTTCTGATAGAAAATTTGAAGGCTTTTTCCGATCTTTCAGCCGGACGAATCTGGAGAATGTTCGAGGGAGGATTCCTTTTTGATACTTCTGCCATTCTTTATACGAATCTTCTGTATATTTTCCTAATGCTGATTCCGCTTCATTATAAGGAAAATGTAATATATCAGAAGATTACAAAGGGGATTTTTGTGACAACCAACCTGATTGTCATTATTATGAACCTGATGGATACGGTTTATTTCCAATATACCCATCGAAGAACGACTGCGTCCGTATTCAGTGAATTTAAGAATGAAGGGAATCTGGGAGGTATTATAGGGACAGAATTATTGAATCACTGGTATCTGACGTTGTTTGCCATTGCTTTTGGTTATGCTTTATTTAAGTTGTATCGTAAGCCGAAGCCGGTAAAGGTAGAGCGTATGCCAGTTTATTATACGGTTCATTTGCTTACTTTGGGGCTTGGAGTGTACTTGTGTATCGGCGGAATGCGTGGCGGATTTACCGGCATGGTGCGTCCAATCACAATCAGCAACGCCAATAAGTATGTAGACCGGCCGATGGAGACGGGGATCGTACTGAATACCCCTTTTTCTATCTTCCGCACGTTTGGAAAGACCTCATTTGCCATACCTCAGTATTTCGATAAAGAGAAGATGGAAGCTTTGTACACGCCGGTGCATATGCCTGCGGATAGTGTGCAATTCAGGCCGTTGAATGTGGTTGTTTTTATTCTGGAGAGCTTTAGTAAAGAGAATAGCGGCTTTCTGAATGAAGAATTGGACAATGGAACCTATAAGGGATATATGCCTTTCCTTGATTCGTTGATGGCTGAAGGTCTGACTTTTAAATATTCATTCTCTAATGGTATGAAGAGTATCGACGGAATGCCTTCCGTATTGTCGGGTATCCCGATGTTTATAGAACCGTTCTTTCTGACACCATCTTCTTTGAACACGGTATCCAGTATAGGCGGGGAGTTGGGCAAAAAAGGATATTACACCGCTTTCTTCCACGGGGCGGACAATGGCTCTATGGGATTTGAAGCTTTTGCACGTACGGCAGGGTACACCAATTACTTTGGTCGTACGGAATATAATGAGGCTAATCCGGGTAACAAGGATTTTGATGGGCATTGGGGAATTTGGGATGAGAAATTCTTCCAGTTCTTTGGTAATACTTTATCCGGTTTTCAGCAGCCTTTTGCAGCTGCGTTGTTCAGCCTTTCTTCCCACCATCCGTTTGCAGTTCCAGCAGAATACGAAGGCGTTTTTCCGAAAGGGAATAAAGCTATTCGTCAGTGCATCGGATACACGGATCATGCTTTGAAGTTGTTCTTTGAAAAGGTTTCGAAAGAACCGTGGTATAAAAATACGCTGTTCGTATTTACAGCAGATCATACCAACTCGCCGGAACGTCCGGAGTATGAGACGGAAAGCGGGTTGTTCTCTGTTCCTGTAGTGTTTTATCAGCCGGAAAGTAATTTGAAAGGTTTCCGTAAAGATGTGATAGCACAACAAATTGATATTATGCCTACTGTATTGGGGTATTTAGGGTATGACAAACCATTTGTTTCCTTTGGGTGTGATTTATTGAATACGCCTGCTGAGGATACGTATGCCGTAAATTATATCAATGGAATATATCAATTCTTTAAAGGTGACTATTTATTGCAGTTTGATGGCCGGAACGCCGTAGCCATGTATGCGTTTAAAACGGATAAGTTGCTGGAACATAATCTTCTGGGTCAGATTGATGTGCAACAGTCGATGGAAGATGAACTGAAAGCAATCATTCAGCAGTACATGATACGAATGAATAACGACGAACTTGTTGTGAAATGAAAGAATCAGTGCGCATATTTCGCTTTATAGTAATCGGAACGATGAATGCTTTGATCATGGCCCTTGTTGTGTGGCTGATGATGAGAGAAATGTCATTCGAAGGTGACTATATGGTGGCTAATGTAACTGCGTATATTATAGCCCAGATTCATAACTTTATCTGGTGCAAGTATTGGATATTCCCCGTAGAAAAAAGAAAGAACAATGTCTGGAAACAGATACTATTCTTCTGTTCTGCTTTCGGGGTTGCTTACACTGCGCAGTTTTTATTCCTTATTTTGTTGGTAGAAGGTCTGGATGTTAATGAATATCTGGCCCAGTTCCTTGGATTGTTTATTTACGGAGCTGCCAACTTTATTGCTAATAAGAAGATTACTTTCCAATAAAAAAGGATATAATACGGAGGTCCACAAGAGAAAAGCCTGAATAGCAACTCTTGTGGACCTCTTGTATTATTTCTATCGGTGATTAATTGTGATTCTGCTCGCTAATCCAAAAAACGTTTGGTGAGTCCGTCATATTCATCAATTCGACGGTCACGGAGGAAGGGCCACCAGCGGCGGACGTTCTCCGAACGTTCCATGTCTATTTCAACTACCATGTTTTCAGGATGATCGTTGCTTGCCTGTGCCAGAAACTCTCCTTGCGGTCCGGCTACGAAGCTGTTTCCCCAAAACTGTATGCCATTCGTTTGACCGGAAGGGTCGGGCTCGTGCCCTACACGGTTGACAGAGATAACCGGAAGACCGTTTGCCACTGCATGAGCACGTTGGGAGATTATCCACGCATTGAGCTGACGGGCTTTTTCATCGTCCGTATCGCTGCTTTCCCAGCCGATGGCGGTAGGATAAATTAGAAGTTCAGCCCCTTTCAGAGCCATCAGACGGGCAGCTTCCGGGTACCATTGATCCCAGCATACCAGTACTCCCAGTTTGCCTAAGGATGTCTGGATCGGTTCGAAACCGATATCTCCGGGGGTGAAATAAAACTTTTCGTAATAGGCAGGATCATCGGGAATGTGCATTTTCCGATATTTTCCGGCAATACTTCCGTCGCGGTCGAAAACGACAGCTGTGTTATGATATAGGCCCGGTGCGCGTTTTTCAAAGAGTGAAGCAACAAGCACTACCTTATTAGCCGCTGCCAGTTCGGAGTAGAAACCTGTAGATGGTCCTGGGATAGGCTCGGCAAGGTCAAACAGATTCGTATTTTCTGTCTGGCAGAAATAAAGTGAATTGTGCAACTCCTGCAGCACGATCAGTTGTGCTCCGTGAGCAGCACAGGCTTCAATGCTTTTAGCGAGGTTCATCAGGTTGACCCGAATATCTGCGGTATTGGATTGTTGGATTAATCCTACTTTTATCTTTTTCATGATGAATAATTATTTAATATGCTACTGAAATGTCCGTTATTGGATAACACCTGACGGATACTGCATGGTGACGCAATGCAGAGAACCGTGTTGCTTGATTAATGCCCGGCAATCAATACCGATGACCTGATGTTTAGGAAATGCTTGTTGCAATACTTCTCCCGCTTTCCGGTCATTATCCGGCTGTTGATAGGTGGGGTAAAGAATTGCATCATTCATAATCAGAAAATTGGCATAGGTAGCAGGCAGTCGTTCACCGTCTTCTTCTACCTTGTCTGCCATTGGCAAAGCCAGCAGGCGATAGGGCTCTCCTGTCAATGTGCGGAATGTTTTTAATTGTTCCTCCATGGCATGCAGTGCTTCATAATGTTCGTCTTCGGTATTGTCGCATTTCACGTAGGCAATGGTGTCGGTGGAACAGAAGCGTGCCAAGGTGTCGATATGACTGTCGGTATCATCGCCGGCCAGATAACCGTGATCCAGCCAGAGGACTTTCTGCAGGTGGAAAGTTGATTTGAGATATTCTTCTATTTCTACTTGATTCAGTTTCCCGTTCCGGTGGGGGGAGAGCAGGCATTCGGTGGTGGTAAGCAGTGTCCCCATACCGTCGCTTTCGATGGAACCTCCTTCGAGAACGAAGTCAAGACAGTCTATATACTGGCCTTTCAGCGCTCCGGCTTTTACAGCCTGTCCGGTAATCAGATTATCCAGTTCGGAGGCGAACTTCAATCCCCAGCCGTTGAATGTGAAGTCGAGCAGGGAAGGGTTGCCGGTATCTATCATGGTGATAGCTCCGTGGTCGCGTGCCCATGTATCGTTTGTCTCACATCTCAGAAAGCGGACATTGTCCATGTTTACGGTAGCCACTATCTGTTTCTTTACTTCTTCGGGCTCGGGAGTCACGATTAATAATAACTCACGTTTGGCTATTTCTCTGGCTATATTGACAAAACATTCTTGTACTTCTTTCAGCATATATGCCCAATCTGTACCGGCATGCGGCCATGTCAACTGTATGCCGCTTTGCAGATGCCATTCGGCAGGCAGGTGAGGAGCTCTCATTTCTACCTGTACAGTCATATTCTTTCCAAAGTTCAATTGCAAATCTTTTTCCGAGCCACTGGGGCTGGGAAGTCCAACCATGATTCCCATCAGATTATATTATATTTAGTTATAAAATCAGTTTATAAAATGAGCAGGTACCAGTCTTTTGACACATACCTTATGCTTTGGTTTCCTGTTTCGGCTTCCGGTCAAAGAATGGATTCTTTGAAGAGGCGCTCACCGGAATAGCCATAACCATTTTGCAGTCTTTCAGCCAATTGAGGCGTTGTGCTGCCAATCCGGCAGAGAACATGACACGGGTATCTACACGCATATCGGCTGCTGTGGCACAAGCGGAGCCGATGGCGATGCCAACGTCAATACTGTTCAATGCACAGGGGACGTCTTCCGTGCGTCCGGCACATGTCGCAAATCCGCAATGTCCGCAATTCAAACCTTGTGCCTGTTCGCGTGTTCCTATCAATACAACACATTCGGCACTCAAGATGTTGTCGGCATCCCGAAGGAAAAACTTCATTCCGTGTTCTTCTACCATAGCTATCATTTTGTCCGACAACAGTTTAATATCTTCATCGGTAATCAAGGCCACTTCAATGATATCAATCCCTTTTCCTTTCGGAGCAGTGCGTGCGGCGGTCATCATTTGGCGTGCTACCTGTAATATATGCTCATGACGGGCATCTCTTTCGTTCAGTATCATAACTTTTCTCGAATTAATTAGTGAGGCAAAGATAACGTTTTTCAAGAAAATACTACCTTTGCCGGAAAGAAAGAATTGAAAACGCCATGCTACATATCAACAATGCTTGTATCGCTTTTGGGACAGAAGTACTTTTTTCCGGATTAAATCTGAATCTGGAGAGGGGGAAAACCGCCTGTATTGTAGGGCAGTCCGGCTGTGGAAAGACCTCATTGCTAAATGCGGTGATGGGCTTTGTGCCGTTAAAGGAGGGGACCATAAAAGTAGGAGATACCTTGTTGGATAAATCAACTATAGATATAATCCGGCGGCAAATTGCATGGATTCCACAAGAACTGGCCTTGCCTTTTGAATGGGTAAAGGAAATGGTGGCTCTTCCGTTTGATCTGAAAGTAAATCGTTCCGTTCCTTTTTCGGAAGAAAGGCTCTATGAATATTTTGATGATCTGGGGCTGGAACATGATTTGTATACTAAAAGGGTGAATGAAGTCTCAGGCGGACAACGTCAGCGTATCATGCTGGCAGTGGCTGCGATGCTCAACAAACCTTTGATCATTATTGATGAACCGACATCAGCGTTGGATGCCGGGTCAACAGACAAAGTGCTGGCTTTCTTCAGGCGGCAGGCAGAGAAAGGGGCGGCTGTGTTAGCTGTATCACATGATAAAGACTTTGCTTCGGGCTGTCATTATTTAATAGAACTATAAACGATATTTAATACTAGCATAAAGGGAATTTATTTTGGGAACCATCGATATTTCATATTATAATTTATTTATTGGCTTGCTATTGCTTGCCATTCCGTTCTTTTATCTTTGGAAGTTCAAGACAGGGTTGCTGAAACCTGCCGTGATAGGTACGCTTCGAATGATTATCCAGCTATTTTTTATCGGTATATATCTGAAGTATCTTTTCTTGTGGAATAATCCCTGGATTAATTTCCTTTGGGTGATTATCATGATATTTGTTGCCGGACAAACAGCGTTGGTACGTACTCAACTGAAACGGAGCATCTTGCTGATACCGATTTCTATAGGTTTTTTGTGCAGTGTAGTAGTGGTTGGATTGTACTTTATCGGTGTTGTCCTTCAGTTAGATAACATTTTCAGTGCTCAGTATTTTATTCCAATATTCGGCATTTTAATGGGGAATATGCTTTCAAGTAATGTGATTGCATTGAATACTTATTATAGCGGACTGAAGCGGGAACAACAATTATACCGTTATTTATTAGGAAATGGAGCTACACGCCAGGAAGCTCAGGCACCATTTATAAAACAGGCCATCATCAAGTCATTCAGTCCTTTGATTGCGAATATTGCAGTGATGGGATTGGTGGCTCTGCCGGGTACGATGATCGGACAAATTTTGGGAGGAAGCAGTCCGAATGTGGCAATCAAATATCAGATGATGATTATGGTTATTACCTTCACGGCTTCCATGCTGTCACTGATGATTACTATTTCACTGGCTTCCCGAAGATCATTTGATGCATACGGGAAGTTATTGGAAGTAACGAAAGAAACGAAGAAATGACTGTTACCGACCGGATATTCCAAAATGTGGCGGAACTGTCTGTTCCGAATTTTTTCATTACTGTAGAGTTCTCGGTAATGGGAAATGAAATGCCGGAACATATCGAATCTTTCGTTTTGGAAAAATATCAAGCTATTCTTCATGGCGCAAACGGACGCAAATTTGTCTATACAGAAGGAGGGTGGCGTCTTTTTTTCACTTTCTTTCCTACAGACAAAGTGGTAGATGAACGGTATGCACTAAAGAATAAGGTGCAGATGAAGTTTCACAAATAAATATTTCTTCCATTCAGGAAAGAGATCCGGTGAGTTATTGCATAGCTTGCAGTTTCTCCCTCATACAGCGAAGCTGAACGAATTGTTCTCCTGTTTGTATATACCCGCCTTCCAACATTCGTTTTGAAATTTGGAATTTATCAAGATGATGGAGTATGTACTTTTCCACACCTGATGATTGCTTTTTGGTGAAAGACAGGAAGTCAACCTTTCCATTTTCGTGAATAAATACTTTCGCTTTAATCGTACGGAGCCCCGAATCTTTGCAATGTTTGGCTTCTGCTTTATCTATCCAAAAGATAGCTGTAGCTTTTACGGTATCTACCATACAAGTTTCTGTATTATCAACGCTCATGTTTTCATCGATTGACTCATCGGAATTCTGATTCTGTTTCATTTGGCAGGAAACAGCCAGAATAATTACTAAACAGCAGGATAGAATTGTTTTCATCGTGTTCTAATTTTAAGGATATGCGACAAATTTACTAAAAAAACGATAAGATGGGAGCTTATTCCTATTTTATTTGCTATATTTGCAACCAAATTTTCTCTAAATAATGAAAATTAAGGAAATAGTAAGCGCCCTTGAACGATTCGCGCCTCTGCCATTGCAAGACGGTTTTGATAATGCCGGCCTGCAAATCGGATTGACAGATGCGGAAGCAACAGGGGCTTTGTTGTGTCTTGACGTTACTGAAGCTATCTTAGATGAAGCTATCGCGCTGGGGTATAACCTCGTCATATCGCATCATCCTTTGATATTTAAAGGTTATAAATCCATTACTGGCAAAGATTATGTGGAACGCTGTATGCTGAAAGCAATAAAAAATGATATTGTGATCTATTCAGCACACACTAATCTTGATAATGCACAGGGAGGGGTAAATTATAAGATAGCCGAAAAAATCGGATTGAAACATCTGAAAGTGCTTGAACCAAAGAAAATAGCCTGATGAAGCTAGTGACTTTTGTCCCCATTGCTCAGGCGGATATTGTAAGGAACGCACTTTTTGCTGCCGGTTGCGGTAATATTGGTAACTATGATTCATGTAGTTACAATCTGGAAGGGGAAGGGACATTCCGTGCCAAAGAAGGAACACATCCTTTCTGTGGAGTGATTGGAGAACTCCATCGGGAAGGAGAGGTGAGAATTGAAACAATTCTTCCTGCATTCAAAAAGTCGGAAGTAGTCAGGGCACTATTGTCTGTTCATCCTTATGAGGAACCTGCATTCGACTTGTATCCGCTACAAAATGAGTGGGCACAGGCAGGATCGGGAATCGTTGGCGAACTGGAAGAGCCGGAAACGGAGATGGAATTCTTGAAACGTATAAAGAAAACGTTTGAAGTAGAGTGTCTGCGTCATAACAAACTGACAGGGAGAGAAATACAGACAGTGGCATTGTGCGGAGGTGCCGGAGCATTTTTGCTTCCACAGGCAATCCGGTCGGGAGCCGATGTTTTTATTACAGGTGAGATTAAGTATCATGATTATTTTGGTCACGAAGGAGATATCCTGATGGCAGAAATCGGTCATTACGAAAGCGAACAATATACAAAAGAAATTTTTTATTCCATAATCCGGGATTTATTTCCTAATTTTGCGCTCCAATTGAGTAAAATAAATACGAATCCCATAAAATATTTGTAAGTAAAATGGCTAGAGAAGCAAAAAAAGATCCGAATGAGTTGACGGTGGAACAGAAGTTGAAAACACTGTTCCAGCTGCAAACTATGTTGTCTAAGATTGATGAAATCAAGACATTGAGAGGTGAACTTCCATTGGAAGTGCAGGACCTTGAAGATGAAATCGCTGGTTTGAGTACCCGTATCGACAAGATCAAAGCTGAAGTGGATGAACTGAAATCTGCTATTGCAGGTAAGAGAGTAGAAATTGAAACGGCAAAAGCTTCAGTAGAAAAATATAAGTCACAACAAGACAACGTCCGCAACAACCGTGAATATGATTTCTTGACGAAGGAAATTGAATTCCAGAGCCTGGAAATCGAACTTTGCGAAAAAAGAATCAAAGAATTCAGTGCGGACAGAGAAGAAAAAGAAGCTGAAGTAGTAAAGAATGAACAAATACTCAGCGAAAGACAAAAAGACCTCGAACAGAAGAAGGGCGAACTGGATGAAATTATCTCTGAAACTAAACAGGAAGAAGAGAAGCTAAGAGATAAAGCCAAAGATCTGGAAACTAAGATTGAACCGCGTTTGTTGCAGTCATTCAAACGTATCCGTAAGAACTCCCGCAATGGATTGGGCGTTGTATATGTACAACGTGACGCGTGCGGTGGTTGCTTTAACAAGATTCCGCCTCAGAGACAGTTGGACATCCGTTCCCGTAAGAAAGTGATCGTTTGCGAATATTGCGGACGTATTATGATCGACCCGGAATTGGCTGGTGTACAAATTGAGCATAAAGTAGAGGAAGCTCCGGCTACTACTACCAAAAGAGCAATCAGAAGAAAAACTGCTGAATAAGGTACCATATTTGAATATGTATTCGAAAGCCTCGCATTATTGCGGGGCTTTTTTTATTTCTTCTAACTTTACTACCCCTTTAAACAAACCTAACCTTGAATTGTTATCTTTTCATTTCATAAAAACCTGAACCGAATATGAATGTACGAGCGTGGAGCGTATCGCTCCTTTTGTTTCTTTCAACTGTAACTGCGGTTGGACAGACAGTGAACCGCTATTTGAATACCCCTCTTCCTAAAGAATGGGAAGAGAGTGGAGAAGTGTTTCAACAGACTCTTCCGGTGGACGACCACTGGTGGAAGTCTTTTCAGGACACCAAACTGGACTCTTTGATTGCTTTGGCAGTAGATCGCAATTATTCCGTAGCGATGGCAATTAATCGTATAGCTGCTGCACGTGCCAATCTTTGGGCAGAACGTGGAAATTTCTTTCCATCTATCGGACTGAATGCCGGATGGACCCGACAGGAAACCAGTGGAAATACCAGTACCTTACCTCAGTCTACAGATCATTATTATGATGCTGCACTCAGTATGAGTTGGGAAATCGATGTCTTCGGCAGTATTCGCAAACGGGTAAAGGCGCAGAAAGAAAACTTTGCTGCCAGCAAAGAAGAATATGCGGCGGTTATGGTTTCTCTGGCATCAGAGGTAGCCTCAGCTTATATTAATTTGCGGGAATTGCAGCAGGAACTTGAAGTGGTAAATAAGAATGTAGCTTCTCAGGAAGAAGTCTTGAAAATCACGGAAGTACGGTATAATACCGGACTTGTTGCCAAGCTGGATGTGGCACAGGCCAAATCCGTTTTATACAGTACTAAAGCCTCCATACCACAATTAGAGGCAGGTATCAATCAATATATTACGACACTGGCTGTTTTGCTGGGTATGTATCCGCAAGAAATACGTCCTGTATTGGAAACTACCGGAACATTACCTGATTATATGGAACCGATCGGAGTAGGTATGCCGGTTGATTTATTACTGAGAAGACCGGATGTGCGAAGTGCGGAGAGAAGTGTGAATGCCCAAGCTGCATTACTCGGCGCTTCCAAGTCCGATTGGCTGCCGAAGATCTTTCTGAAAGGTTCGTTTGGCTATGCAGCCCGTGATTTGAATGATCTGGTGAAAAGTAAAAGTATGACCTATGAGATTGCTCCGTCATTGAGTTGGACTATTTTTAGTGGAGGACAATTAGTGAATGCAACAAGACTGGCTAAGGCACAGTTGGATGAATCTATCAATCAATTTAATCAGACAGTTCTGACTGCGGTACAGGAAACGGATAACGCCATGAACTCCTACCGGAACTCGATCAAGCAGATTGTAGCTTTGAGGGAAGTGCGTAATCAAGGTGTCGAAACTCTGAAACTTTCACTGGAACTTTATAAACAAGGGCTTTCTCCTTTTCAGAATGTGCTTGATGCACAACGGTCTTTGTTATCTTATGAGAATCAACTGGTACAGGCGCAGGGTAGCTCGTTGCTGCAACTGATAAGTCTTTATAAAGCGCTGGGAGGCGGTTGGAGAGAATAAAAGAATCTATAAATAAAATATAACCTAACGGATATGAAAAAACTAATGTATATTTTTCTTGTGTTGTCGGTATTGACTGGTTGCAAGGAGAAAAAAGACGCCGGAGCAATGAAGGGAATGCCGACTCTGGCAATTAGCGTAGCGAAACCTATAGTGAAGGACATCACTCTGACGAAAGATTATCCGGGCTATCTGACAACGGAGAAAACTGTAAATCTTGTGGCCAGAGTGAACGGAACATTACAGTCTGTCTCTTACGCACCGGGCGGACGGGTAAAAAAAGGGCAGTTGCTGTTTGTAATAGAACCTACCTTATATAATGATAAGGTGGCACAAGCGGAAGCTGAACTGAAAACTGCTCAGGCACAATTGGAATATGCCCGTAATAATTATAGCCGTATGAAGGAGGCTGTGAAAAGTGATGCTGTGAGTCAGATACAGGTGTTGCAGTCGGAATCGTCTGTGACAGAAGGAGTAGCAGCTGTCAGCAATGCGGAAGCTGCTTTGAGTACAGCGCGTACAAATTTAGGATATTGTTATGTTCGTGCCCCTTTTGACGGGACAATCAGCAAGTCGACAGTGGATATCGGCAGTTATGTCGGCGGTTCTTTGCAGCCGGTTACGCTGGCTACTATTTATAAGGACGATCAGATGTATGCGTATTTTAATGTTGCTGATAATCAATGGCTGGAGATGTCGATGAACAATCAGCAGCCAACGAAGGATCTTCCGAAAAAGATCATGGTTCAGCTGGGGAAAGAAGGTACCGAATCCTATCCGGCAACACTGGATTATCTGTCACCGAACGTAGACCTGAATACAGGAACTCTGATGGTACGTGCCAATTTTGATAATCCGCAGGGAGTACTGAAGAGTGGATTGTACGTCAGCATTACCTTACCTTATGGAGAGGCCGATCATGCAATTCTTGTGAAAGAGGCTTCCATCGGAACCGATCAGCTCGGTAAATTCCTGTATGCCGTCAATGATTCGGACATAGTACACTATCGGCATATTGAAATAGGACAACTGATTAATGATACCTTACGGCAGGTGTTGGGAGGACTCTCACCACAGGAACGATATGTTACAGAAGCTCTGATGAAGGTCAGAGATGGAATGAAGATAAAGCCGATACCCTGATGCGGTCGGCTTGTTGGTTATCTTCAGACGATGCAGGTAACTGTTTGTCCTTATATAAATATTAATCGTAAACTTATATATTATGTTTTCTAAGTTTTTCATTAACCGACCAATCTTTGCTACCGTACTTGCCCTGCTCATTGTGGTAGCCGGTTTGGTCGCACTCAATATATTGCCCGTGGCGCAATTTCCGGAGATTACACCTCCGACGGTTCAAGTATCGGCTGTCTATCCCGGTGCGAATGCCGAAACTGTAGCCCAAACGGTAGGACTCCCCATTGAACAGCAGGTAAATGGGGTGGACGGTATGCTCTATATGTCTTCAAATTCTTCCTCTTCGGGAGCATATTCGCTGACAATTACATTTGCCGTCGGTACAGATATCGATATGGCTACCGTACAAGTACAGAACAGGGTAAGTGTTGCGCAATCATCCTTGCCGGAACCGGTAGTGGTGCAGGGGGTGACTGTGCAGAAACAGTCTTCGAACATTGTCATGTTCCTGACAATGACTTCGAAAGACTCTGTCTACAACAGTCTCTATCTGACTAACTATGCCAAATTGAATTTGGTCGATCAGTTATCACGTGTGCCTGGCGTAGGAGCTGTTAATGTTATGGGAGCAGGTGATTATTCCATGCGTATCTGGCTGGATCCTGAAGCCATGCGCATCCGGAATATTTCTCCGGCGCAAGTATATCAGTCCATTCAGTCTCAGAATATGGAAGTGTCTGCCGGCTATATCGGTCAACCGATCGGCCAGGACAATAAAAATGCCTTTCAATATACACTTAATGTGCAGGGGCGACTTACTTCTCCGGAGCAATTCGGGAATATTATCATTCGTCGGGAACAGGATGGGGCAATGCTTCGCCTGAAGGATATTGCGCGAATAGATTTGGGGTCTGCTTCTTATAGTGTAGTATCACGATTGAAGGGGATGCCTACCGCAGCGATTGCTATCTATCAGCAACCGGGCTCCAATTCGCTGGACGTTTCAAAAGGGGTGAAGGCTAAGATGGAGGAACTGGCGACCAGTTTCCCTACAGGAGTAGCCTATAACGTAACTTTGGATACAACGGATGTAATTCATGCTTCTATTGATGAAGTAATGGTGACATTTTTTGAGACAACGCTGCTGGTAGTACTGGTTATTTTCCTGTTTTTGCAGAACTGGAGAGCGGTTATTATTCCTTGTATCACAATTCCTGTATCGCTGATCGGTACATTGGCAGTTATGGCGGCATTTGGTTTTTCGATCAATACGCTGACTCTGTTCGGATTGATTCTGGCAGTTGCCATTGTAGTGGATGATGCTATTGTGGTGGTTGAGAATGCTTCAAGATTGCTGGAGACCGGACAATATTCAACTCGTGAAGCAGTCACAAAAGCTATGGGGGAAATTACGGGGCCGATTGTCGGAGTGGTGCTTGTTTTGCTTGCCGTGTTTATTCCGACGATGATGATCAGTGGTATTTCGGGGCAGTTGTATAAGCAGTTTGCACTGACAATTGCTGCTTCTACCGTATTAAGCGGTTTTAACTCACTGACACTGACGCCTGCTCTTTGTGCTCTATTCCTCGAAAAGAGCAAACCGTCTAACTTCTTTATATACAAAGGATTTAATAAAGCGTATGATAAGACACAGGGAGTCTACGATAGTACGGTGAAATGGTTGCTTCAACGTCCGCTTATCTCTTTTGTATCTTTTGCTATTCTGACAGTGATTGCCGTAATACTCTTTATGCGTTGGCCGTCGACATTTATTCCGGATGAAGATGATGGTTATTTTATTGCAGTTGTTCAGCTTCCTCCGGCAGCCAGCTTGGAACGTACACAAGCTGTCGGGGATAAAATCAATGCTATTTTGGATTCTTATCCGGAAGTGGAGAATTACATTGGAATCACTGGTTTCTCCGTGATGGGCGGAGGTGAGCAAAGTAACTCCGCAACCTATTTTGTTGTCCTGAAAAACTGGGACGAAAGGAAAGGGAAGGAGCATACGGCTGCTGCCGTTGTCGACCGTTTTAATGGCGAAGCGTATATGGAGATACAGGCAGGACAAGCATTTGCTATGGTTCCTCCGGCTATTCCAGGATTGGGTGCTTCCGGTGGCTTGCAACTTCAATTGGAAGACCGGAGGAATCTGGGACCGACAGAAATGCAGCAGGCTATTGACGCATTGCTTGCTTCTTCTCATTCCAAACCGGCCTTAGCTTCTGTATCCAGTCAGTATCAGGCAAATGTCCCTCAATATTTTCTGAATATCGATCGTGATAAGGTGCAATTTATGGGCATTGCTCTGAATGATGTATTTTCTACATTAAGCTATTATATGGGGGCGGCATACGTTAATGATTTCGTTGAATTCGGTCATATTTATCAGGTGAAGATCGAAGCGCGTGATCAGGCACAACGCGTCATTGATGATGTCTTAAAACTCAGTGTGGCTAATTCGGCAGGAGAGATGGTCCCCCTTTCTTCTTTCACCAAAGTGGAAGAGCAGTTGGGACAGGATCAGATCAATCGTTACAATATGTATTCAACAGCTGCCTTGACTTGTAATGTAGCGCCCGGAAGCAGTTCCGGACAGGCTATTCAAGAAATGGAAACTTTGTTTAAAGAACAGCTGGGAGATGAATTTGGCTATGAATGGACGTCAGTTGCCTATCAGGAAACACAGGCGGGAAATACGACCACCATTGTTCTGGTCATGGCCTTGATTGTAGCATTCCTTGTTTTGGCTGCGCAATATGAAAGCTGGACCAGTCCGGTGGCTGCCGTGATAGGTTTGCCGGTGGCCTTGTTGGGAGCAATGATAGGATGTATGATAATGGGAACTCCGGTCAGCGTATATACACAAATTGGTATTATCCTGCTTGTTGCACTTTCGGCAAAGAATGGTATTCTGATTGTAGAGTTTGCCCGTGATTTCCGTGCTGAAGGAAACTCAATTCGTGAGGCTGCATACGAAGCAGGACATGTCCGCTTACGTCCGATCTTGATGACTTCTTTTGCTTTTGTATTGGGAGTAATGCCTTTGCTGTTTGCTACTGGGGCTGGTGCGCAGAGCCGTATAGCGTTGGGTACTGCGGTTGTTTTCGGTATGGCGATGAATACTTTATTAGCGACAGTCTATATTCCTAATTTCTATGAATTGATGCAGAAACTGCAAGAGAAGTTTAGCAGGAAGAAAAATGATGATGTGAAAGAAAATACGGATATGTAAAAATAGAATATCGATTGAAAAGCTTTCGGAGACAAGAAAAAGATGGTGTCACTATGTGCTTGGGATACTTACACTATGTGTGTGGTATAGTGTAAGTATCCTGACCTTATAGTGACACTATCTTTATAGCGCGTTATAATCGGGAATATCCTGAAGAAAGGTATAGCTCTGATGGGCGTAATCCATCCGGCAACAATAATGCTGCATTCCATTACTTACTATCAGATAGTCAACTTTCAATACCATATTATAGCGGGTTATCTGATCGAATACCGCTTGTGTGATCTCGATGTGCGGAGCTTTGTATTCTACGATCATTCGTGCTGAAAGGTCTCTCCGGTAAAGTACTGTATCACATCTTTTAGTTGTGCCGTTCAGCTTAACCATTACTTCGTTAGCAAGGAGTGCGTTCGGATATCCTTTGTGCGCAATAAGAAAGTGAACAAAGTGTTGCCGTACCCATTCTTCCGGGGTAAGTGCGACATATCGTTTGCGAATCACGTCGAAAATTACATTTTTTCCGTTTCGTACGTTTATTTTAGTGTCGAATACTGGTAGGTTTAACGATAACATTTATTATTTTTGTAAGTTAAATAACGGTTTCCATTATTGGAACCACAAATTTAATAGATAATTATGAAAACGAAAGAAGAAATCGTAGCTAATTGGCTGCCCCGTTACACAAAACGTAACCTGGAAGATTTTGGAGAGTATATTCTGTTGACTAACTTCAACAAGTACGTAGAGATTTTCGCAAATCAGTTTGATGTTCCTATTTTGGGTAGAGATGCCAATATGATTTCCGCTACAGCCGAAGGCATTACAATGATCAATTTCGGTATGGGAAGCCCTAATGCCGCTATTATCATGGATTTATTAGGAGCTATTCATCCGAAAGCCTGCTTATTTTTAGGTAAATGTGGTGGTATCGACAAGAAAAATCAAATTGGCGATTTAATCCTTCCTATTGCCGCTATTCGTGGTGAAGGAACATCCAATGATTATTTTCCACCTGAAGTTCCCGCTTTGCCTGCATTTATGTTGCAGCGTGCTGTTTCTTCGTCCATTCGTGACTATGGCCGTGATTATTGGACGGGTACTGTCTATACCACCAATCGCCGTATTTGGGAGCATGACGAAGCATTCAAGGAGTATCTGAAAAAGACACGTGCGATGGCGGTTGATATGGAAACGGCCACTTTGTTCAGCTGTGGCTTTGCCAATCATATTCCGACAGGAGCATTGTTATTGGTATCTGACCAGCCTATGACTCCGGATGGAGTGAAAACTGATAAAAGCGATAATCTGGTTACCAAGAACTATGTAGAAGAGCATGTTGAGATTGGTATCGCTTCTCTGCGTATGATTATTGATGCAAAGAAAACTGTAAAACACTTGAAATTCGACTGGTAACTGCCGGTCTTTCTAAAAAATATATATGGCAAAACAAGAGCTGACCTGTGATGACATCCTCAAAGAACTGAGGGCAAAGCAGTATCGTCCCATCTACTATTTGATGGGAGAAGAATCGTATTATATCGATTTGATTGCCGATCACATTACTGATAATGTCTTGAACGAAACGGAAAAAGAGTTCAACCTGACTGTAGTGTACGGTGCTGATGTGGATGTAGCGACAATCATAAATGCTGCCAAACGCTATCCTATGATGTCCGAACACCAAGTGGTGGTAGTCAAAGAAGCGCAAGCGGTCCGGAACATCGAAGAATTATCGTACTATCTTCAGAAGCCGCTTCATTCCACTATTTTGGTGATATGCCATAAGCATGGAACATTGGATCGTAGGAAAAAGTTGGCAGCTGAAGTAGAAAAGACTGGTGTTTTGTTCGAGTCTAAGAAGATAAAAGATGCCCAGCTTCCGGCCTTTATTGCTTCCTACATGAAGAGAAAAGGAATAGATATGGAACCTAAGGCAACAGCTATGCTGGCTGATTTTGTCGGCTCGGATTTAAGTCGTTTGACAGGTGAATTAGAAAAGCTGATTATCACTTTGCCTACGGGACAGAAACGTGTAACTCCCGAACAAATTGAGAAGAACATAGGCATAAGCAAAGATTATAATAACTTTGAATTGCGGAGTGCTCTGGTTGAAAAAGATATTCTGAAAGCAAATAAAATAATAAAATACTTTGAGGAAAATCCCAAAACGAATCCAATTCAAATGACATTGTCTTTATTGTTCAGCTTTTATTCAAACTTGATGTTAGCATATTATGCGCCTGATAAATCGGAGCAGGGTATTGCTAATATGCTAGGGCTAAGAACTACTTGGCAAGCTCGGGATTACTCAATTGCGATGCGCAAATATAGTGGAGTAAAGACAATGCAGATTGTTGGTGAAATACGATATGCCGATGCAAAATCAAAAGGAGTGAAAAATAGTTCAATGTCTGACGGAGATATTCTTCGTGAATTAGTGTTTAAAATTTTGCATTAGGAAAACTGAATACTCTAAATAAAAAAAGGCATATACTTTTACTGTAAAACAGATTAAGTATATGCCTTCTTTATATACTGCAAATTAGTTGTGTCAGACTCATAACCAAATCTTCTTTTATAGACGAATATTTTACAATGGATCTGTTGTTCTCTTTTTCCTGACTTTTATGAATGGAAAGGAATTTGAAGATCTTTTGCTTCTCTTCTTTAAGTTCGATTTTGGTAATTTCTCTCTTTTCTAGTTTTTGAGGTTATGTTATATTCATTTTCAAAATTGAAAAAATCTGATTTAATTCAGACTATAAATATAGAATGGCAAATCGTATTAGCATAAATGGTTTTGCATAAATTGGAAGGATCATCTTTCTTTTCCTGAATTGATAAAATGTCATTTTGATAATTTGTGGGATAATTGGGATATTTTGCTGTTATTTTTCTAGTTGATCTTAATTTGGGTATTGATAAAATAGGTGTAATTTATTATAATACAGGCGTTTAATTCAATTTTAGAGCTTCTAGAATTGAAAAAAAACAATTGATCGACTGAATGTGCGGAAATATGGCAAGGATTTACGATTTGCGAGGTACTTCAGAAGAAAATGTAAAAGAAGATTTGAAGAGTTCTCAATATACATAAGTAAATAATGCATTTTATTCCTTGATTTATTGTTTTTGCAACTATTGATATTTACGTTTGTGTAATCATGCCTGTTTGTTTGTGAAGTTTATATCTGTGAATAGATTACAAATGTGATCAGTCTAACTGAATCACAAAAGTATACTGATTGTTTTACAGTAGTAATATACAGTTTATAAATGTAATAGGAGAGTGGTTAACAATTTGTTTTTATATGTTATATCATTGTATACCATATAAATATACTCTAATATTGAATTATAACTCTAAAATTACTGTTTGAGTGAAGCATATTTTTGTGAATATTGTATTTACTTATTTCTTATCTGTATATATAATGTTATAAATCAATATAATATATTGTTTTGTTAAATCTAAAATATCATTGTAATTTATGTTTTATTTTGTGTTTTACAAACATATTAGTCTAATTGTGATAATGATCACACATTTGTAATATTGTTATTTTTATACTTATAATTTGCATTTGTGATTTGTAATATTTACCTTTGTATATCCGTAGTGGTTATTAGTATTTTTGTGAAACCAACGTTTAATACATACAATTGTAACAAGAAAGAAGCTGTATGGAGATAAAAGACAGAATTAGAATGATAATGGAGAGAGAAAAAGTTCCTCCAAGAGTTTTTGCTGAGACAATTGGAGTCCAGCAATCTACTCTCTCGCATATTTTGAATGATCGGAATAAACCAAGCTTGGAGGTTGTAATGAAGGTACATCAGACCTATAATTATGTAAATCTTGAATGGTTGCTTTATGGTAAAGGCGAAATGATAGCATCTGCAGAAGATGCTTCTGCAGTTTCTTCCAGTGGAGATTATCAGCCTTCTTTGTTTGATGAGAATCCTGTAAATCCGTCCAAAGAGACGATTAATCCGGAAAATCGCAAGGAAATGGCATTAAGAACAGCCGAAAATGCACCTAAAGAGATTGTAAAACAGGAGATTAGGTACATAGAAAAGCCTGCCAGAAAAATCACTGAAATAAGAATATTCTTTGATGATAATACTTATGAAACCTTTCGACCTGAAAAATGAGAGGTAAAATCGGTGGTTTGAGCAAATTCCTGTATCTTTGCACCGGAATACGAATTTATACTTTTATATCCATACATGAAGAAATTTATTTTAGATCTGACAGTTACTGAGAATATCAGATTGAATGCAAACTATGTATTGCTGAAATTGACTTCTCAGTCATTGCTGCCCGAGATGTTGCCGGGGCAGTTTGCCGAACTTCGGGTGGACGGTTCATCTACTACATTTTTACGCCGTCCTATTTCTATTAATTTTGTAGACAAGCGACAAAACGAAGTGTGGTTCCTTATTCAGTTGATTGGAGACGGAACAAGACGTTTAGCAGAAGTAAATTCGGGCGATGTGATCAACGTAGTACTTCCTTTGGGGAATGGCTATACAATGCCTCAAAAGCCTTCTGATAAGCTTTTGCTTGTGGGCGGAGGTGTCGGAACAGCCCCTATGTTATATTTAGGTGAACAATTGGCGAAAAATGGTCATAAACCTACCTTCCTTTTAGGGGCTCGTAGCAATAAAGACTTGTTGCAGCTGGAAGAATTTGTTAAATATGGAGAGGTATATACTACTACAGAAGACGGAAGTCACGGAGAAAAAGGATACGTCACCCAGCATTCTATATTAAATCAGGTACATTTTGAGCAGATTTATACTTGTGGTCCTAAACCGATGATGATGGCTGTGGCAAAATATGCCAAAAGTAATCAGATAGAATGTGAAGTTTCTTTGGAAAATACAATGGCTTGTGGAATTGGAGCATGTCTCTGTTGTGTGGAAAATACGACAGAAGGACATTTGTGTGTATGTAAAGAAGGTCCTGTTTTTAATATAAATAAACTACTATGGCAGATTTAAGTGTAAACATTGGTGAATTGCAGATGAAGAACCCGGTGATGACTGCATCTGGTACATTTGGATATGGTGAAGAGTTCTCGGATTTCATTGATATAGCGCGAATAGGCGGTATTATTGTAAAAGGAACTACTCTTCACAAACGTGAAGGTAATCCATATCCTCGTATGGCAGAGACTCCTTCCGGTATGTTAAACGCTGTAGGACTGCAAAATAAGGGAGTTGACTACTTTGTGGAACAGATATATCCTCGTATAAGAGACATTCAAACGAATATGATTGTAAACGTGTCGGGGTCTGCTATTGAGGATTATGTGAAAACTGCAGAGATCATTAATGAACTTGACAAAATTCCTGCTATAGAACTAAATATCTCGTGCCCTAATGTAAAGCAAGGAGGTATGGCTTTTGGTGTGTCAGCAAAAGGTGCTTCTGAAGTAGTAAAAGCGGTACGTGCAGCTTACAAAAGACACTTATAGTTAAACTCTCTCCGAACGTTACTGATATCACAGAAATTGCCCGTGCAGCAGAAGAAAGTGGTGCGGATAGTGTATCATTAATCAATACATTGCTGGGAATGGCTATTGATGCGGAACGTAAACGTCCTATTCTGTCAACTGTGACAGGAGGAATGTCCGGTGCTGCTGTGAAACCGATTGCCTTGCGTATGGTTTGGCAAGTTGCAAAGGTGGTAAATATTCCTGTCATAGGCTTGGGAGGTATTATGAACTGGAAAGATGCTGTTGAGTTCATGCTTGCCGGTGCTTCTGCGATCCAGATTGGTACGGCAAATTTTATAGATCCGGCTGTTACAATTAAAGTTGAAGATGGTATAAATAATTACTTGGAAAGACACGGATGTAAGTCAGTAAAAGAAATTATTGGTGCGCTTGAGGTATAATTGAAAACATACAATAACCCTTCGCATATAATACGAAAGAAAAATGCTATTTTACTTTTTAAGTATATTGAATAAAATCAGTACCGGAATGATAGATGAAAAGAGATTCCCAGTGCGAAGAGTAAAATAACAGATTTGTCTTTCTTATAGAACATAAATAAAAACGACGGTAGAAATTCTCTATATTTTCACCGTCGTTTTTATTTACATATATTTTTAGTCTTCCAGTAAGTCAGGGCGAAGTTTTTTGGTTCGTTCTAAAGATTGCTGTAGCTCCCATTCTTTTATTTTTGCTTCATGCCCGGATAACAAAATATCGGGTACTTTCCAGCCTTTATAGTCGGCAGGACGAGTATATACAGGTGCCGCCAACAGATTATCCTGAAAAGAATCAGAAAGTGCCGACTGTTCATCTGAAATCACTCCGGGGATGATACGGACAATTGCGTCCGCCATGACTGCTGCTGCCAGTTCGCCTCCTGTCAGCACATAATCTCCGATACTGATTTCTTTGGTGATCAGGTGTTCACGGATACGATAATCAATACCTTTGAAATGTCCGCAAAGGATAATCAGGTTTTGGGCCAAAGAAAGGCTGTTGGCCATTGGCTGATTGAACTGTTCTCCGTCGGGGGTCGTAAAAATCACTTCATCATAGTCGCGTTCAGCCTTCAGAGCGTTAATGCAGCGTTCGATAGGCTCTATCTTCATGACCATGCCGGCGAATCCGCCAAAAGGATAATCATCGACACGACGATATTTGTCTTCGGTATAATCGCGCAGATTGTGGATATGTATTTCTGCAAGTCCCTTATCCTGAGCTCGTTTCATGATGGAACAATTGAAGAAGCCTTCAATCATCTCGGGTAAAACTGTTATAATGTCAATACGCATAATCTTTATAATTTTTCGCAAAAGTACAAATATTCAAAGATAAACCTGTATTTTTGCCTTAAACAATCGAAGAAATATGGATATAAAGGAAAAAATAGAGGAATTGCGTGCTGAACTTCATCGGCATAACTATAATTATTACGTTTTGAATGCTCCCGAAATTTCAGATAAGGAGTTTGATGATAAGATGCGTGAACTCCAGGATCTGGAGCTGGCACATCCGGAATATAAAGATGAAAATTCGCCCACTATGCGTGTCGGCAGTGACATTAGCAAGAATTTCACGCAGGTTGCGCATAAATACCCTATGTTGTCTTTGGCAAATACATACTCTGAAAGCGAAGTTACAGATTTTTATGAGCGTGTACGAAAAGCGTTGAATGAGGATTTTGAGATTTGCTGTGAGATGAAATATGATGGTACTTCCATTTCTCTGACCTACGAAGATGGAAAACTGGTTCGTGCCGTTACACGCGGAGATGGAGAAAAGGGCGATGATGTGACAGATAATGTAAAGACAATCCGTTCTATTCCACTTGTGCTCCATGGTGACAATTATCCTTCTTCTTTTGAGATTCGTGGGGAAATTCTTATGCCCTGGGAAGTATTTGAGGAGTTGAACCGCGAAAAAGAAGCACGTGAGGAGCCGCTTTTCGCTAATCCGAGAAATGCAGCCTCAGGAACATTGAAGCTTCAGAATTCTTCTATTGTAGCTTCTCGCAAGCTGGATGCGTATTTATATTATCTTTTGGGAGATAATCTGCCTTGTGACGGACATTATGAAAATCTTCAGGAAGCCGCAAAATGGGGATTTAAAATCTCTGATTTGACGCGTAAATGCCAGACGTTGGAAGAGGTTTTTGAATTTATCAATCATTGGGATGTAGAACGAAAGAATCTGCCTGTAGCTACTGATGGAATCGTCTTGAAGGTAAATAGTCTGAGACAACAAAAGAATCTTGGTTTTACGGCGAAATCACCCAGATGGGCAATTGCCTATAAATTTCAGGCAGAACGTGCATTGACACGATTGAATATGGTAACTTATCAGGTAGGCAGAACAGGTGCTGTAACTCCTGTTGCCAACTTAGATGCTGTTCAGCTATCCGGAACGATTGTCAAACGTGCTTCATTGCATAATGCGGATATTATTGAAGGGCTTGATTTGCATATCGGAGATATGGTTTATGTAGAAAAAGGTGGCGAGATCATTCCTAAAATTACAGGAGTGGATAAAGATGCCCGTAGCTTTATGCTTGGTGAGAAGGTCAGGTTTATTACCAATTGCCCCGAATGTGGCAGCAAATTAATTAGATATGAAGGCGAAGCTGCCCATTATTGTCCTAATGAAACTGCATGTCCCCCTCAGATTAAAGGTAGAATAGAGCATTTTATTAGTCGGAAAGCCATGAATATTGATGGGTTGGGTCCTGAAACGGTGGATATGTTCTATCGTTTAGGATTGATTCATAATACGGCGGATTTGTATGAATTGAAAGCCGATGATATCAAAGGGTTGGATCGTATGGGAGAAAAATCTGCTGAGAATATTATTACGGGGATTGAGCAGAGTAAGACAGTTCCTTTTGAACGCGTCATCTTTGCTTTGGGAATTCGGTTTGTTGGCGAGACGGTAGCAAAGAAAATAGCCAAGTCGTTCGGAGACATTGACGAGCTGCAACAGGCTGACCTTGAAAAGCTGATAAGTATCGATGAAATCGGGGAAAAAATAGCGCGAAGCATTCTTCTGTATTTCTCAAATGAGTCTAACCGAGAGTTAGTTGGCAGGTTAAAAGAGGCTGGGTTACAGCTCTATCGTACAGAAGAAGATATGAGTGGATATACGGATAAATTAGCCGGTCAGTCTATTGTGATCAGCGGCGTATTTACGCATCATTCACGGGACGAATATAAAGACCTTATTGAGAAAAATGGCGGTAAGAATGTGGGAAGTATCTCTGCTAAGACCAGTTTTATCCTTGCCGGTGACAATATGGGGCCAGCCAAACTGGAAAAAGCAAAAAAACTTGGAGTAACCATACTAAGCGAGGACGAATTTCTGAAACTTATATCGTAAGATATGAAAAATATTCGTACTTTTGCGCCTAATAAAATTAGAGATTATAATTAAAACTCATGATACAGACTAAATTGAAAGGAATGGGGGTAGCACTGATTACTCCTTTCAAAGAGGATGAAAGCGTTGATTATGATGCGTTGATGCGTTTGGTAGACTATCTATTGCAGAATAATGCGGATTTCTTGTGTGTGCTGGGGACTACAGCCGAAACACCGACTCTTACCGAGGAAGAGAAGAAAACCATCAAAAAGATGGTGATTGACCGCGTTAACGGAAGAATTCCTATTTTGCTGGGTGTAGGCGGTAACAATACACGCGCAATAGTAGAAACATTGAAAAATGACGATTTTACAGGAGTTGACGCTATATTGTCTGTAGTGCCATATTATAATAAGCCATCGCAAGAGGGAATTTATCAGCATTATAAAGCCATATCGGAAGCTACGGAACTTCCTATCGTGCTATATAATGTGCCGGGGCGTACAGGAGTAAATATGACTGCTGAGACAACCTTGCGCATTGCCCGTAATTTTAGTAATGTAATCGCTATTAAAGAAGCTTCCGGTAATATTACTCAAATGGATGACATTATCAAGAATAAACCGGATAATTTCAATGTTATTTCCGGTGATGACGGTATTACTTTTCCATTAATAACCTTGGGAGCTGTTGGAGTGATCTCTGTAATCGGCAATGCTTTCCCGCGTGAATTCAGTCGTATGACACGTTTGGCGCTTCAAGGTGATTTTGCTAATGCACTCACTATTCATCATCGATTTACTGAGCTATTTGATCTTTTGTTTGTGGATGGAAATCCGGCAGGAGTAAAATCTATGCTGAATGCAATGGGGATGATTGAAAATAAACTTCGATTGCCGTTGGTTCCGACTCGAATTACGACATTTGAGGCAATACGTAAAGTCTTGAACGAACTGAATATTAAATGCTGATCTGATATACTGAGAAGTATCGATTCTCCATACATTTTATAAATAGGTATTCCTCCTTCACCTTTTTGTCATGTCTCCCATGAACAGGCAGATACAAGGTGAAGGGGGATTTTTTTAGTTCTTTCTATTTTTTTGCTATTAGCATAATTTGATTAGCTAATAGCAAAATCCGATAACCTAATAGCATATTTGATAACCTAATGTAGTATAAAAGTGAAACGCTTTTCCTTCATCCTGTATCCACTTGTTTATAGTGCTTTCGAGCAAAAGGTGAAGATGAAAGTGCATGTTTCAACATATGTTGCCATGCACTCTTTAAACTTCCCAATGTTTGAAAATAAACTTCTTGATGTTTGAAAATAACTATTAAAGTGTTTTTATAAAACATCCTATTGATTGTACATAATTATACGGTCGTTTGATTTAAAATATCGGACTGGGCCGAAATGACCGCTCGATTTAGATAACACAACCGCTTGATTTATGCAAAAGTTGCAGTCATTTGTGGTAAAACGACCGTTTAATTTTCTTTCTCGTGATGCCGGATTTCTTCGATGGAATGGGGTAAAAAACAAAATCCTCCACAAAAAATGCAGAGGATTTTGGTGATCGCGACAGGATTCAAACCTGTAACCGGCTGATCCGTAGTCAGCTACTCTATTCAGTTGAGCTACGCGACCTTGTTAAATGTTGGTAGAAGTGACCGCGACAGGATTCAAACCTGTAACCGGCTGATCCGTAGTCAGCTACTCTAT
>NZ_GG774705.1:455722-496778 GCF_000162515.1 Bacteroides sp. 1_1_14
AAAGTGATCGCGACAGGATTCAAACCTGTAACCGGCTGATCCGTAGTCAGCTACTCTATTCAGTTGAGCTACGCGACCATTGTTTCGTTTTAACGGGTGCAAAGATACGTACTTTTCCCGAATTAGCAAGCATTCGGCGACTTTTTTTGTAGAAAATTATTCGATGAAACGGTAATTAAACAGTTGGAAACCGATACTTAACCCGACATCCCACTCCCTTCTCGGTGAGCTATAATGATTTACATAAGCAGAGATGTCTCCGAACGGTAATTGACACACAACAGAAATTTCTCCTAAATATTCGAATTTAGAGAAGGCTTTTCCATAATATGCCTTATTTAATGAGTTTCTTTCAATCGGATATATAGGCATAAAACCATAAAATTCACCTCGCAGATGGAACATTTGATTGAGGCGATAGATGGGACGAATGCCGGCTCCCACAAATTGATTGGCGCGGAAAGCTTCATTATAGGTGAGTTTGCTATGTAGAGTAGGTGAAAACTCACCTGCTTGCATCATAGTCGCCGTATAATTCTCGGAAAAGTTCTTGGAAGCGTACAAAGCTTTTAAATACCATCCCAAAACCCAGTGTTCGCTCATTGTATGGTATTTTTCTTTCATATATGATAATTGCAGCCAGGGAATGGTGTTCTTTATTTATTTGAACTCCTTTGGTCTCTTCACCGGGATAGAATCTTTCCCGTCCCATGAATATCTGTGCAACAAGAGCTTCTTTGTAGCCTTGTGTCGGGTATTGCCGTGAATTAAGCGTACTTCCATTGAAGCTGATAGAGCCGCCGAATAAATCATAACGGCTTCTGTCGAATCTGTCTTTCTCAAAATCGATGATATTTCTCTGGAAATATTTGTCTTCTATTCTGGCGATCCCTATTCCAAACTCAGCTCGTTTGCTTAAAAGAAAAGGTAGTCCGACCTGAAGTTTAAGGAAGCGTTCGTCTTTCTGATTAAATGCTGGCTTGTCATTCCTGGAAAATAACTTGTCTTTCTTAAAATAGTCGAAAGTAGTAATAGATGCGATAAAGCGGTAAGAGGTCGGGATCGCAGTAGAAAAGTCGATCTTAGCCATGAATTGCGCATTATTATAGACTTTCCCGAGTTGACCGTCAAAAAGAAATTCTTTCGCATAGTAATTTAAATCCTGATAGCTGAGACCGAGATAAATTTGGTTCGAGTTGGATGTGGAAATATTCCCACCTAATCGTACGGCAAAATTATTCTCCAGTTTGACTTTTAAATGCAGGTCATATGTTTCATCCTCCGGATTGTATACGGCATGCGGGATGATCTCGGAAATCATGTTGTCTGAAAGCAGCCGGAAATAGCCTTCTTTCAAGTTTTCGTAAGTGAATTCCTTATTGTCAGAGCTATGAAATTCTTTTTTAATATATGCCTGTTGTTGGGGATTGGCTCCATCAATAATGATGTTTTTAAAGCGTAATTCCGGATAGTTGCTTCGGTATACCATTCTTCTCAAACGTATATTATCCAAATTAACCCTCCTTTGTATACGGCTTTTTATAGAATCTATCATGCTTATGGTTCGGTTATATCCGATATCATGCAATTCATCTATTCGCTGGAAATCCATCAAGCTGACATTGTCATATTTGAATGTCATCAGAATACCCATTGAATCCGGAATAGAATAATCGGTTTTTTGTCATGACCATGTTTTCTATCTGGCTCATGAGGTCATTTTCCTTGGGTTTGGTGGGGTTTGTAGATACCACACTACCAATTATAATATCCGGATGAAAATCGTCTCTCATAACGTCTGTTGGGAAATTATTGTAGATTCCTCCGTCATATGCCAGCACATTGTCAATCTCTATAGGCTTAAACATAAAGGGAAAGCTCATGGAAGCTCGGACGGCATCTCCCAAATCTCCGTTTCTCATTACGAGTTGCTTTTTATTGTATACATCAGAAGCTATGCAACGGAAAGGAACGAATAATTTGTCGAAATCGCCTTTACACGAAGCTGTAGCGCGTGCATACAAATCTACAAAAACCAGATTCATCTGTATGGGATTTACTACGCTTGTGGGCAGAAATTGTGGTTTGAAGTTTTTTAATGAGTCTTTGAATGAGAAACGGATATTAAAAAACTCCGGTGTCGGGACATTTTTCTTGAAGTGGTATACGTATTTCTCTTCTATTTGTCCTGAATACCATCTTTTAAAGTCCTCTGACTTCAATAATTCTTCCATATCATCAGGAGAATACCCCATCGCATAAAGAGAGCCGATAATGGCCCCCATGGAAGTTCCTGTAATATAATCGATAGGAATGTTATTTTCTTCTAAGGCGCGAATGATGCCGATGTGTGTCAATCCTTTGGCACCGCCACCACTTAAGACAAGACCTACTTTTTGGGCGCAGACAGTCGGCATGAATAACCATATAGCAATTAACACTAAAAGTATTTTTCTCATAACCCAAATCAAACAATTGAAGTATTTATCATTTAGTGTTCAAATATATGCAATACTTTCCAATTTATCGATATTTTAGCGTTCGTTTTATGATGAAAAAAGAGCATTGCAACACGTTTTAGTGTTGAATGCTCTTTCATTGATTTATGTTATAAATAAAGGGGCGGTATTAAATCAGCTCAATACTGCGCTTCACGAAGTTGTTCAGAGCTTCACCTTTTAGCATATTGTTCTGCAATAAAGCCAGGTCGATGAGTTGACGGATTACCTTGTTGTTGCTGGCATATCCTGCAAAGATGCCTTCTTTTTTATTTTTCAGTTCATCCCATTTTTTATCCAGCTCATTCAGTTCATCTTTCTCCGCAGTAGGAATATCTTCTTCCTTCTTGTCCTTTTGGCTGTCTTTTAGTTCGTTGCGACGCTTGCTGACACTATTCATCTCTGTTTGTATAGGAGCTATTTCAGGGTGACAAGCTGCTTCTTCTTCGTCAAGCACTTGCTTGATAAGCTTATGGTCGGAGTTCAGAACCAGATTGAACATATCCGGCATCTCCCCATAGAAGCTCATTCCGGCCTGAATATTTGCCATTTCCTTCATACGACGCATATACTCGCTTTGAGTAATCATCACCGGAGCTGAATTGTCTCCCAATGCCTGTGTCATTACATTGAACTCAACTTTATCCATTTTGGGTAACTGGCTCTTGAAAGCAGTTGTGATAGCTTCTTGCTTTTCTCCTTCCAGTGTCTCGTTTTTCTTGTCTTCTTTGATGATAAGGTTGTCGATCACATCGCTGTCTACACGGGTGAAGCGAGATTTCTCAAACTTCTGTTCCAGCATACTTACCATAGCTACATCTAATTGACCATCCATAAGCAGAACATTGTATCCCTTGTTGGTGGCAGCCTCGATATAACTGAATTGTTCATCCTTATTATTAGCATACAAATAGATCAGATTTCCATCTTTGTCTGTCTGATTATCTTTAATAAGGGTCTGATACTCTTCAAATGTATAATGTTTGTTATCTGTATCGGTGAAAAGGGCGAATTTTTGCGCTTTCTCATAGAAATCCTCTTGAGTAAGCATGCCGTAATTGATAAATATTTTCAAATCATTCCACTTCTCTTCAAACTGTTTACGGTCGTTCTTGAAAATCGATTGCAGGCGGTCGGAAACTTTCTTCGTGATATAGGTAGAAATCTTCTTCACATTCGAGTCGCTTTGCAAATAAGAACGGGATACATTCAATGGAATATCCGGGGAATCAATAACTCCATGTAATAAAGTCAGGAAGTCCGGTACAATTCCTTCTACGGAATCCGTTACATATACTTGGTTGCAATATAACTGAATCTTATTTTTATTCAGCTCAATATTGCTCTTTACTTTCGGGAAGTAGAGGATACCAGTCAGATGGAACGGATAATCCACATTCAGATGAATCCAAAATAATGGCTCGTCTGACATCGGGTACAACTTGGTATAGAACGACTTATAATCCTCGTCCGACAGTTCGCTCGGCTTACGAGTCCACAAAGGAGTGGTGTCGTTAATAATATTGTCTTCAGTGGTTTCTACCTGTTTTCCATCTTTCCATTCTTTCTTCTTCCCGAATGCAATGGGGACAGGAAGGAAGCTGCAATATTTCTTCAGAAGCTCAGAAACACGTGCTTCTTCGAGGAATTCTTTGCAATCGTCATCGATATATAAGATGATATCTGAACCACGATCTGCCTTATCTACTTCTTCAATAGTGAATTCAGGGCTACCATCGCAAGTCCATTTTATAGCTTGTGCTTCGTCTCTGTAGGATTTGGTGATAATTTCAACCTTTTTTGCAACCATAAAGGCAGAATAGAAGCCTAAACCGAAATGTCCGATGATTGCATTTGCATCATCTTTGTATTTTTCCAGAAAATCATTCGCTCCTGAAAATGCAATCTGATTGATGTACTTTTCTATTTCTTCTGCAGTCAGGCCAATACCACGGTCGGAGATAGTAATAGTGTCTTTACCTAATTCAACGTGAATTGTCAGATCGCCCAGTTCACCTTTAAACTCCCCAATGGAAGCAAGGGTATTTAGTTTCTGAGTGGCATCTACTGCATTAGACACTAATTCGCGAAGAAAAATTTCATGGTCACTGTACAAGAACTTTTTGATGATAGGGAAAATGTTCTCTGTTGTAACCCCAATATTACCTTTTTGCATAATAACGTATATTTTTTGGTTTATTTATTAGAATGTTTTTAATTGATATTTGTTCAGATAGAGACAAAAAAAATGCCAGACCCTAAGGTCTGACATTCTGGCATATTTTATGACTTATCTTATTTAAGTAATCTTCTTTCAAGATGCAATAACTTTCATCTCCAATTCACCTTTCTCTTTATTCAGAGAGACTTGAATGACATCTTTTTCTTTCAGAGAAGAAGTTATAATGAGTTCTGACAGTCCATCCTCCAAATGGGTTTGAATAGCTCGTTTTAAAGGGCGGGCTCCGAATTGCACATCGTATCCTTTTTCGGCCACGAATCTTTTAGCTTCATCATCAATAACTAGCTTATATCCAATAGATTCAATACGATCATATAGTCCTTTTAGCTCAATATCAATGATTTTCGTGATAGCTTCCAAAGAGAGTTGGTCAAATGTTATGATTTCATCGACACGGTTGATAAATTCGGGCGCGAATGATTTATTTAATGCTTTTTGTATAACACTTCGCGAGAACTCTTTATCATCCAGACGGCTTTGTGTAGCAAAGCCTACACCACGTCCAAACTCCTTTAACTGGCGGGTACCAATATTGGAAGTCATGATAACAACTGTATTTTTAAAATCAACCATTCTGCCATAACTGTCAGTCAGACGGCCTTCGTCCATCACTTGAAGAAGGAGATTGAATACATCCGGATGTGCTTTTTCGATCTCATCAAGCAAGACGATAGAATAAGGTTTGCGACGTACTTTTTCAGTTAATTGTCCGCCTTCTTCATATCCTACATATCCCGGAGGAGCTCCGACCAGACGTGAGACTGTGAATTTTTCCATAAATTCGCTCATGTCTATACGAATCAGTGCATCGGAAGACCCGAACATATATTTTGCCAATTCTTTGGCTAAATGGGTTTTACCTACACCAGTCGGACCTAAGAACATAAAGGTTCCAATGGGCTTATTGGGGTCCTTCAATCCCACACGGCTTCTTAAAATAGCCTTGACCAGTTTCTCTATCGCCGGATCCTGTGCGATTACTTTCGATTGCAGATCCTCCTTCATGCCAGCCAGCTTGATTCCTTCGGCTTGTGCCATACGCTGTACCGGAATGCCGGACATCATAGAAATAACATTGGCAATTTCCTCTGCATCAACAGTCTGTCTATTCTCTTTCAGACTGTTTTCCCATTCTCGTTTCATTTCGTCCAACTGAAGCGTGAGCTCTTTTTCCTTATCTCGGAAACTGGCAGCGAGTTCAAATTCTGCGATTTCACAGCTTCATTTTTCTTGCTTTTAGCTTCTTCGATGAGTTTTTCCTGCTCTTCGATTTCCTTGGGTACATTGACGTTGGTCAGATGTACACGTGATCCTGCTTCATCCAAAGCGTCAATAGCTTTATCGGGGAAGTTACGGTCCGTAATATAACGGTCTGTCAACTTGACACAAGCTTCCAATGCTTCATCTGTATAGTTCACGTTATGATGATCTTCATATTTATCCTTGATGTTACGCAGAATCTGAAGAGTTTCGGCAGCAGTAGTGGGTTCCACCATAACTTTTTGGAAACGACGTTCCAAAGCGCCGTCTTTTTCTATATTCTTACGGTATTCATCAAGGGTAGTAGCACCAATACATTGTATTTCGCCGCGTGCCAATGCAGGTTTCAGCATATTGGCTGCATCCATTGAACCGGCTGCAGAACCTGCACCTACAATTGTATGGATCTCATCAATGAACAGGATTACATTCGGATTCCTTTGTAACTCGTTGAGAATGGAACGAATACGCTCTTCAAACTGACCACGATATTTTGTTCCTGCCACAACTGCGGTCATGTCAAGAGCTACTACTCGCTTATCAAACAAGATGCGTGAGACTTTCTTTTGAATAATTCTCAAAGCAAGTCCTTCAACGATTGCTGATTTTCCTACACCAGGTTCACCGATCAGAATCGGATTGTTCTTTTTACGGCGACTCAGGATTTGAGCCAAGCGTTCAATTTCCTTTTCTCTGCCTACTACAGGGTCCAAACGTCCTTCTTCTGCCGCTTTTGTCATATCTGTACCGAAATTGTCAAGTACAGGCGTGTCATTAGCCGGTTTTTTTGAAGCTGTTTGCGCCTGTTGCTGGCGTTCTTCAGAACCGCTTCCACCAGATCGGGGAGAAGACATTTCTTCATCATCATCGTCTTCCGGGAATCCCATGCCGGAATTTACATCCGGTTGCAATGTGGCTTGTTCCAACACTTTCACGTAATTAACGTCATTAGCTTCGAGCACGGAAGCAGCCATATTGTTTCTTTCTCTTAGGATCGCTAACAAAACATGCTCTGTATCAGCTATATTACTTCTCATTCCACGTGCTTCTAAAATACACATTTTTAATATTTTTTGCCGCGTCATTAGACAACGGTATCTCTGCATCAGGCAATAGCATATCATCAGCTTCTGTCTTCAGCCGAGCTTCAATCTGCTGCTTTACTGCAGCTAAATTGGTGTTGAGTTTTGACAATATCTCGATAGCTTTTCCTTCACCGTCACGAAGCAATCCCAGAAGTAGGTGCTCAGGTCCGATATGCCTACTCCTCAACCGGTTAGCTTCTTCCTTGCTATAGACGATAATGTCGGAAACTCTTTGTGAGAATTGATTATTCATACTTTTTCCTTTTCTTCTAAGGGGTTATTTACTGGCAAATATACGCATTTAATCAAGTTTGTATTGCATATTTGCTTTATTTCTTATATCTACAAATGGCGTGCCATAAAAACAATGCTTTGTATTATATATATAAGGTATAACAAATACCACTCCCTGTTTTTCACAGATATAGTCTCCTTAATGGTAGTATTTATTCTTTTTCTCATTTCTTTTTCTAATATTAATGGTTAGAAGTCAATCCGTTCCTTGAAATTTTTAATTTTAATAACTAAATATAGACAAACAGACTGTCCTTCAAGCAGAAAAAAACTTTCTTCGGAAAAACTTTCGTATATCGTGGAAAAGTAGTACTTTAGCGTGGTTTTTCACAGACCATACAATGTATAATTAATAATCATTTTAAATGCTTGAACAAGACAGAATTATAAAGATTAACATCGAGGAGGAAATGAAGTCATCGTACATTGACTACTCCATGTCGGTCATTGTTTCACGTGCCCTTCCGGATGTTAGAGATGGATTTAAGCCCGTTCACCGTAGAATTTTATACGGAATGATGGAATTGGGTAATACTTCAGACAAACCTTATAAAAAATCTGCAAGAATTGTGGGTGAAGTACTGGGTAAGTACCATCCGCATGGAGACTCTTCAGTATATTATGCTATGGTGCGTATGGCTCAGGAATGGGCAATGCGTTATCCTTTAGTAGATGGCCAAGGTAACTTTGGTTCTGTAGATGGTGATAGCCCCGCTGCCATGCGTTATACGGAGGCTCGTCTAAACAAGTTGGGTGAAGCGATGATGGATGACCTGTATAAGGAAACTGTAGACTTCGAACCTAACTTTGATAATACGTTGACAGAGCCGAAGGTGATGCCGACCCGTATTCCTAATCTTTTGGTTAATGGTGCTTCTGGTATTGCGGTAGGTATGGCAACTAATATGCCTCCTCATAATCTTTCGGAAGTAATTGATGCTTGTGAAGCATATATTGATAATCAGGAAATCACAGTAGAGGAACTGATGACTTATGTCAAAGCTCCGGATTTCCCTACAGGTGGTTATATATATGGTATCAGCGGAGTACGTGAAGGATATCTGACAGGTCGTGGACGTGTAGTAATGCGTGCAAAAGCGGAAATTGAAACCGGACAGACACATGATAAAATCGTAGTGACTGAGATCCCTTATAATGTTAATAAGGCTGAACTGATCAAATATATTGCTGATCTTGTTAATGATAAGAGAATAGAAGGTATCTCGAATGCAAACGACGAGTCTGATCGTGACGGTATGCGTATCGTTATTGATGTAAAACGTGATGCTAATGCAAGCGTAGTGCTGAATAAGCTGTATAAGATGACAGCCTTGCAGACTTCCTTCGGTGTGAATAATGTTGCATTGGTTCACGGACGTCCTAAGACATTGAATCTGAGAGATATGATTAAATACTTCGTAGAGCACAGGCACGAAGTAGTTATCCGCCGTACTCAGTTCGATCTGCGTAAAGCAAAGGAACGTGCACATATCCTTGAAGGTTTAATCATTGCTTCTGATAATATTGATGAAGTTATTCGTATTATTCGTGCAGCTAAGACTCCAAATGATGCTATTGCAGGTTTGATAGAACGTTTTAATCTGACAGAAATACAGTCACGTGCAATTGTAGAGATGCGTTTGCGTCAGTTGACTGGTCTGATGCAGGATCAGCTTCATGCTGAATACGAAGAAATCATGAAACAGATTGCTTATTTGGAAAGCATTTTGGCTGATGATGAGGTATGTCGTAAGGTGATGAAAGATGAATTATTGGAAGTTAAAGCGAAATATGGTGACGAACGTCGTTCTGAAATCGTTTATTCTTCCGAAGAGTTTAATCCGGAGGACTTCTATGCTGATGATCAGATGATTATCACAATATCTCATATGGGATATATCAAACGTACGCCATTAACAGAATTCCGTGCGCAGAATCGTGGTGGGGTAGGCTCTAAGGGAACAGAAACTCGTGATGCGGACTTTGTAGAGCATATATATCCGGCTACTATGCACAATACCATGATGTTCTTTACACAAAAAGGTAAATGTTATTGGCTGAAAGTTTATGAGATACCGGAAGGAACGAAGAATTCCAAAGGACGTGCTATACAAAACCTGTTAAATATTGACTCTGATGACAGTGTTACTGCATATTTGCGTGTTAAGAGCCTGGATGACACTGAATATATCAATAGTCATTACGTATTATTCTGTACGAAGAAAGGTGTTATCAAGAAGACATTGCTTGAACAATATTCACGCCCGCGTCAGAATGGTGTAAATGCTATTACAATTCGTGAGGATGACAGTGTAATTGAAGTTCGAATGACGAATGGTAATAATGAAATCATTATTGCTAATCGTAATGGTCGGGCTATTCGTTTCCATGAAGCTGCAGTTCGTGTAATGGGACGTACGGCTACAGGTGTACGTGGTATTACATTGGATAATGATGGTCAGGATGAAGTAATAGGAATGATATGTATAAAAGATTTGGAAACAGAATCCGTAATGGTTGTTTCTGAACAGGGATATGGTAAACGCTCTGAAATTGAAGATTATCGTAAGACTAATCGCGGTGGTAAGGGTGTAAAGACCATGAATATTACTGAAAAAACAGGTAAGTTGGTAACAATTAAGTCAGTGACTGATGAGAACGACTTAATGATTATCAATAAATCCGGAATAACTATCCGTCTGAAAGTTGCTGATGTCCGTATTATGGGACGTGCTACTCAAGGTGTTCGTCTGATTAATCTTGAAAAACGTAACGATCAGATTGGTTCTGTATGTAAAGTAATGACAGAAAGTCTTGAGGATGAAGTTCCCACAGAAGAAGCAGAAGGTACTATTGTCAGTGATCTGACTACTGATCAGGATGTTGACAATGCAGATACTGCTACAGATGTTAATGAAAATAACAACGAAATTGAGGAATAGACATAATATTAATAATTAATCAAACAACAATCATGAAAAGAGTATTATTTTCAATGGTTTTATTGATGGCCGTAAGCTTATCATTCGCTCAAATGAAGAATGTAAAAGAAGCCAAAAGCATTGCCAGTGATGTAAAACCGAATTTTAATCAAGCTGAAAAGCTGATTAATGAAGCCATTAAGAACCCTGAGACCAAGGATCTTCCTGACACATGGGACGTTGCTGGATTTATTCAGAAACGTTTTATTGAAGAAGAACGTGATAAGAAAGGTGTTCTGAAACAGCCGTTTGACACATTGAAGGCATACAACAGCATTTTAAAAATGTTTGAGTATTATACTAAATGTGATGATCTAGCTCAAGTACCTAATGAAAAAGGTAAAATTAAAAACAAATATAGAAAAGCAAATGCTTCAACTATATTGGTTGAACGTCCTAACTTAATTAACGGTGGTATTCAATTCTTTAACCTTGATAAGAATAAGGAAGCTTTGCAATTCTTTGCAACATACGTAGAATCAGCTTCTTATCCTATGTTGGCAGAGCAAAATTTGGCTAAAACAGATACTCTTTTGGCACAAATAGCATATTACGCAACATTGGCTGCTGACAGAGTAGGAGATAAAGATGCAATTATTAAATATGCTCCTGCTGCTTTGGATGACAAAGATGGCGGTAAGTTTGCAATGCAATTGATGGCAGATGCATATAAAGCTAAAGGTGATACTGCAGCATGGGTTAAATCATTGGAAGAAGGTATTTTAAAATTCCCTGGAAATGATTATTTCTTTGCGAATTTGGTAGATTACTATACTAGCTCTAACCAAGCTTCTAAAGCAATGGAATTTGCTGATAGAATGTTGTCTACTGATGCTAATAACAAGTTGTATCTTTATGTGAAAGCGTATCTTTATCATAATATGAAAGAATATGATAAAGCTATTGAGTTCTACAAGAAAGCTATTGCTGCAGATCCTGAATATGCAGAGGCATATTCTAATGTAGGATTAGTGTATTTGATGAAGGCTCAGGATTATGCTGATAAAGCTACAACAGATATCAATGATCCGAAATATGCAGAGGCACAAGCTACAGTGAAGAAATTCTATGAAGAAGCTAAGCCATTCTACGAAAAAGCCAGAGCTTTGAAACCTGATCAGAAAGATTTGTGGTTACAGGGTCTTTACCGTGTTTACTATAATCTGAACATGGGTCCTGAATTTGAAGAAATCGATAAGATGATGAAATAATTATATTCAGTTTTTATAAAAAGACTATCCCAAAATTTAAATTAGGATAGTCTTTTTTGTTTTTACAAATAAAGAAGCTTGAATGATGATTCTGATTTTTTTTATCAAAATATATAATGATGAATTTCTTTTTGTGAGAAAATGAAAAAGAGGCTATAACCAATTCATTTGGAATGCCTCTTTTGGTTTTAGAGAGAGAAGAGAGAGAAATTAGTTATAAGTATTATCTATTTTTCTATTAAACATAATGATAATTATTCCCTGAACGTAAACAGTTTATTTTCGTTCTTTCTCCATCATCCGTTAATAACAAGCAATGGCGTATCGGAATGGAAAATCATCTTACGAGCGATACTTGGGTTAAATAATCGTGCAAATATATTTCTCTTATAGGAAGTTAATGTTATTATATCAATTTGATTATCTTTGATATATTGATCAAGTCCTTTTAATAGATTATCATTCATTACCACATCATAATGAATTTCAAGCCCGGGATATTGTTTTTGGAAATAGTCTTTGATACCTGCAAGTTTAATTTCATTCCAAGTATCTTTGGATTCAGCCAGATGTATTAATGAGACTGAAAAATGGAAAGATTTCCAAGTGTTGAAAAATGCTTCAAAAGCAATCAAGTCTCTCTGATCAAAATTGGTTAAGAAAGCAATACGTTTTACTTCATTGAATTCTTTGAATGGAGTATTTTCCGGAATTGCTAATACTGCTGTGCGGCTTCGATCAATAATTTCAGCTGTTACACTGCCAATTAAGTCAATGTCTTTCTGGCTTTTTCCACGCGTTCCCATAATGATAACCTTAGGACGCTGCTCCTTGGCATATCTTAAAATTTCTTCTTCTGGAATTCCTTCTCGCAAAATGCAACTATATTTGATATCCGGAAATTCTCCAGATGCAACTTTTTCCTTTATCTTATCAGATAGTGCGTTGAGATCTGAATGGACCTGTTGGATGATTGTTTTAACAGATTCTTCATCTCCGATCTGATAATTGAATACATCGCCATATGGTAATGACGAAGCGTATATCGGTGTAAAGTAAACATGTAATAGAATCACTTCAGAATTCTCAGTTTTAGCCAAATTAAAGCCAAATTCACACGCTTTCATCGAATAACTGGAGAAGTCGACAGGTATTAAAATTTTGTTCGATTTATTATCTACCTTAGGTGTCTTCTCTCCCACTATACTTTCAGATAACCAGGTAGAACTTTCCGTTATTTTTAATGCACGTGGTAGATCACTTTCTTTAATTCGCAGACGTACTCCTGAAGATACAACAGGTTGTATTTGATTTACGTTATGAATGTATGTTTCTATTCCTTCATTTTCGAGGACATTCTTTAGAATCTGAGCTTTTGTATAAGTCAGAATAGCTAAGGTTACTAATTTATCTTCCATAATAATCTGTTTTTGAAGGTAAACAAATAAGAAATCCCAATTGTTTGGGCAATTGGGATTCTTGTTTTATATTTTAAATTTGCATAGGTTCGGTAGCTTGTTCTTTTTGCATACTCATGTTTATTTCATCTAAAATTTTTAGAGCCCGGTCGAGAACAGTTGTGTCATCTAGCATTACAAGCCCGCCATCCGGACCGGGCTCAAGATGTATTCCGACACTTTTTCCTTCCTTGAAATTGTGGCCTCCGAAGAAGTTGCGCACTGTATCTACGTGCAAACCAAGTTCGTCTGCTATTCTATGCATGCTACCGCTAGGCAATGAATCTTTAATCTTGCGAAGTTCATTAAATGTTATTGTTCTCATGTCTCATAAATTTAATGGTTAATACTATATTGTATTTAATTTTTTATCACGCTATAAACTTAAGCAAAAAAAAGATAAAACAAATTATTTGCTTATCTTTTTTCCTAAATTCCTAAATTCTGTTTACGAATTTTATATCACTTCAATAGCGGAAGCCGGTACCCATCCTACTTTGCCGTCTTCCAAGCGAATTTCTTTCCATTCTTTCATTGAGTTATCTTTGATACTGACCTTACGTCCCTCATGAAGGATGAACAAACTTGTTCCACTTTCACTCGGAGTGCTGCGAACTGTTACACTAGGATTCATGACGATCGCTTCGCTTCTATTTACTAAACGTTCTTTTTGCTCTGAAGCAAAAAGATTAGAGCATATCACAACGATTAAGAAAACGATACCTGATATAAATCCTGTTTTTTTCAGTATAATCTGCTTGGAGAAAATAAAGAAGTAAAGAGCGATGATAAATAGAATAAAGGAGACAATTCCCCATGTAGCCCATGCGTCTACACTCATACTGTTTATCAAGGCTTTGGTCCATGATACAAAGAAAACTTCCGGAACAGGTTCTACTTTATCTATTGTTTTAGCGCGTGCCACTTCCAGATTGGCACGGATGTCGCTGTTTCCTGGTTTCATAAGCAAAGCACGTTCGTAGTTGAGTACGGCTTTTGCAATTTCTCCAGCTTTGTAGTAACTGTTTCCTAAATTATAGTACACATCCGCAGATTCCCCATTTTTTTAATAAGGATTCATATATTTGGATAGCAGTTGCATAATCATCTTTTATATATGCGGAATCTCCTTCGGCTTTTGTTACATCTTCCAATTTCGTATCAGAAAATGTATGTGAACCCGCATGGATAGAATCAGCTTCAGTTGTTTGTATAGAATCAATGCTCTGAGTTCCCTGTCCGAAGCAAGTAACTGACATTGATAATAATATAAAAAACAATATTTTTTTCATGACACAATCTCTTCTGGGTTAATGTTTTATTGAATTTTCCATTCTGCTTATCACTTCTATTGAAGAAGAGTAGACTTTATCCATTGCCTGATTTTCATCACCCGGAGCGAAACGGGCAAATTCACAATCATTCAATGCATTCAGGAATTCTTTAATTAGTTCTTCACTTACTCCATGGTTTCTCAGCTTCTCTTCAATATTGTCTTTCGACAAACGGGAAACCGGAATACTAAGTTTGTCACTGATATATCCCCATAATGCTTTCAGTACTTCATCATAGAAGGCATCTTTCTTGTTTTCAGAGAGTAGCTTACCGGCTAGTTTCATGCGTTTGGTTGCTACTTTATTAGCTTTCTTAGTCTTCATCTTGGCAACATTGGCATTTGCAGCGGCTTGCTTGCGGTAGATGATAAAGAAGATGATGAAGGCTAGAGCAGGAATGATATAGAACAGCCAATAGGTCATTGAGCCATAGAAGAAACTACCCTTAGGTTGGAGAGTAACTTCATTTTGCTTAATGTAACGGATATCTTCACCCAATACTTTCAAGTCTTCTTTATTGGTGAAATTGGCAATCACCTGATCAGCATTTCCTGCACCTTTCTCAACATTGATTACGTAGTCTTCCGTTTTCAACGTTTTGTAAGATTTTGAACGGATATCGAAGTAGCTGAAAGATACTCCCGGGATTTTATAATTGCCTGCATGTCTTGGAATAGCCAGATATTCAATGACTTTGTTTCCTGTAAGACCTTCCTGAGTTAATCTGACTTGGTTGTCCACTTTCGGATCATATACTTCAAAGTCATCCGGGAACTTAATTTCCGGATTAGAAATCAGCTTTAGGTTTCCGGTTCCGGAGATGACTAACTTGATAGTGATAGCATCATTAGTTTTCAGCTCCTTGCTATTGATGGAAGAAGAAATGTTGAACTCTCCCACTCCACCTGAAAAGTTTGCAGGTTTACCAGCAGGAAGCGGATTGACATTAATTGCTATTTTAGGAGTAACGATAGATTTCGGTACTTTAACTACATTGCTTCCACCATTGAAAAATGCATCAAAAGGATCGTCAGATTGTACAGCTTTACCTACCGTCATCTGGAACTGTGCCGGTTCTATAAATAACTTACCCGGTTGCTGGGGAAATAATACGAATTGGCGATAGATTGTCGTATTATAGTTACGTCCTTTATAATGTTCCTGTGTCCATCTTGCATTTGCATTCATTTCAATTTCTTGAGAATGAAATCCTTTAAAGTCAGGCAGTTTGGCATTATTCAATTGCAAGTCATGTTCTCTGGTGTATATTTTATAGGTCAGGACAAATGCTTCCTGCTCGTATACATTCGTTTTACTGGCAGTTGCTGTGATAAACAAATCCTGATTAGATACACTTGTACCGGATGAAGAGCGTGCAGATGAGCTACCGTCATTTTGTCCTCCATTACTAGCCTGGTCTTGTGGCAAAACCTTCACCTTTACGGAGTTTGAAACCATCTGGTTGCCATCAGCTACAATAGAAGCTCCGGGGATTGTATATTCACCAGCAGTATTTGCCATCAATATATAAGTGAATGTAATACTACTTGTAGAGGTGACATTACCATTCATTATCTGTGTACTGCTTTGTTCTGAACGACTTGGTCCCATCAGAACATCGAATCCTTTGATAGACGGTGTCTGAAAGTCTTTTACTTTTTTTGTAGTTACTGTATAAGATAGCCTGAATTGATCCCCTACTACCACTACATCAGGAGCGGAAGCAGTGAATGACACCTTGTCGGCAAACGCCTGGGTGCTATATGCTATCAATGCCATCAATATAACAATCAGTTTTTTCATTGCTTATGAAATTTATATCATCAACTTTTTATTATTACCAATCTTTTTCCAGACGACCGCCCTGAATAACTTTCTGTTGTTTCTTCACTTTGTCCTGTACGTCTTTCTCATCCTGCATCACAGAATTAAGTAACTGCTCAGCATTTTCCTTTGACATCTGATTATCTTGTTTTTCAGGCTTCGGCGGTTGTTGCTGATCCTTTTGGTCGTCTTTCTTCTGATCGTTCTGTTTATCTTTGTTTTGATCCTGTTTCTGGTCTTGTTTCTGCTGCTGATCTTTATTCTGGTCTTGATTTTGATCTTGATCCTGCTGATTTTGTTGGTCTTTCAACATCTTTTGAGCGAGTGCCAGGTTATACCGTGTTTCATGATCTGCAGGATTGTTGCGCAGCGACATTTTGTAGGCATCCACTGCTTTTGCATAATCTTTACCAGCTTGAAAAAGCACTCCCATATTATGGTAAATGTGTGCCAATTTCATTTTATCCTTTTCTATTTTGCTGGCAGAATCATATTGCTCCATGGCTTCCTGAAACTTTTGTTGCTGTGAGAGCGTATTTCCCAAATTGTACATGGATACAGCAGATTTAGGATTAACTTCCAAAGCCTTGCGGTAATTAACCTCTGCATCTACGAATACACTATCATTGAACAGACGATTTCCTTTGCGGATATAGTCACGCTCTGCTTTCTGTGCCGAAACACCGGCAGCCGATAACAGAAAAGCAGCAAACAGGATATATTTCATTTTTAACATACGCATAGCTTACTTCTTATTAGAGAACAGATGAACGTTTTTGAATAATGGATTCTTACGATCCAAAATTAACATCTCAGCTAGTAACAATAGTAAAATGATCCATGCAATAGCCTGAAACTGTTCGTTGAAATCTGTATATATTTTCGATTCCACATCAGACTTAGCCATCTTACTTATTTCCTGACTGATAGCCTTTTGAGCAGAATTAGAATTATCTACCCGTACATAGATACCCTTTCCGTCTTTGGCTATTTCTTGACACATGCCCTCATTCAGACGGGTTACAATTACATTACCTTCGCGGTCACGGCGATAATCATTGGTACCTTCTACAGGAATAGGAGCACCTTCGGGCATACCTACTCCCAGCACACTTACCTGAATCCCTTTTTCGGCAGCAGCTTTAGCAGCTTCTACAGCGCCACCTTCATGATTCTCACCATCCGTGATGACAATGATAGCACGTCCCACTCCTTCTTGCGGAGTAAAACTGCGGGTTGCCAGGTTGATTGCTTCTCCGATTGCTGTACCCTGCTTGGAAATCAGCGATGGGCTGATAGATTCCAAAAACATTTTGGCAGAAATATAATCGCTCGTGATCGGTAGCTGGGTAAAAGCATCTCCGGCAAATACGATCATACCGACTTTGTCGTTATCTAATTCATCTACCAATCTGGATATTAATCTCTTGGCTTTTTCCAAACGGCTGGGCTGCACATCCTGCGCCAGCATAGAATTAGATATATCCAGAGCTATAATCACTTCCACCCCTTTACGTTTCACCGTTTCCTGCTTGGAACCAAATTGCGGACGAGCCAGCAATACTGAGAATAAGCCGATAGCGGCAAAGATGAGCCAAAATTTCACATCCGGTCGATATTTAGATACATCCGGCATTAATTGCGCTAACAATTCCGGATCTCCAAAACGTCGGATATTTCTCCGTCTCCTGTAATTGGAATACAAGTAGAAAGCTGCTAAAAACGGTAATAGCAGCAATAAATATAAATATGCAGGTTCTTCAAATCGAAACATCTTCTTCCTATTTTACGTTACAAATCACGATTGACGAAACATTCCTACGGAATTTTCTTGAGTATTGAATTACGCAATAAAACTTCCAGTAGTACACAAAGGAAAGCAGCCAGTGCAAACCAGCGATAGTCTTCTTCCCGTTTGCTATACTCTTTTACATTCAATTTTGTTTTCTCCAACTTGTCAATTTCTTCATATACCTCTTTCAGTTTCGAGTTACTCGTAGCTCTGAAATAGTTACCGTCGGTAGTACCGGCAATCTGAGTCAGTGTTTTCTCATCGATTTCCACCGGCATATTGATATACTGTACTGTATTACCGACCGGATAAGGATATGGAGCCATTCCATTCGTACCCACTCCGATGGTATACACACGGATACCGAAACTTTTGGCAATCTCAGCGGCTGTCAATGGCGAAATATCTCCTTTATTATTGGTACCATCCGTCAATAAGATGATAACTTTTGATTTCGCTTTACTGTCTTTCAGGCGGGTTACAGCATTTGCAACTCCCATACCAACAGCTGTACCATCTTCAATAAGACCACATTTGATATTATGAATCATATCCAGCAATACGGCATGGTCCACAGTCAGCGGGCATTGAGTGAATGTTTCTCCGGCAAACAGAGTGATACCAATATTATCATTCGGGCGTCCGTTAATAAATTCGGCAGCTACATCTTTGGCTGCTTCCAGTCTGTTTGGCTTCAAGTCTTCCGCCAGCATACTGGTAGACACGTCGATAGCCAGCATAATATCAATTCCCTCTATTTCGCTGTTTTGCCACTTATTAGTGCTTTGCGGACGCGCTAATACCACAATAATCAAAGCCAATGCAATGACGCGCAGTATAAATGGAGCATGTAGCAAATAATTCTTATAACTTTTAGGAGTATGTGCGTATACCCGTGCATCCGAAATCTGAAGGGTAGCTTCAGTTTTCTTTCGCTTCAAGATATACCATACAATATAAGGTATAAGCAATAATAGCAAAAACAGATATTCAATATTGGCAAAAACCATTTTATTTTCGATTTAACAGTTTACTATTTAGTATTCACACCACATTATGCAAAGAGATCATAAAGCTGCATACCTATATATACAAAAGTACCTATTAATGCTGCTGACAAGAATACAATACCGCAGATTAATAATATTTTGGTACGCAGAGAACGTTTCTCGATAATTGTGATTTCCGTTGGTTGCGGTTTCTGATTCTCCTCTTCCGGTTGCTTTGTTTCATTGATAAAGTCGATTGCATTAATCAAATTCGCATCATTTTCATTCATTTGCGGATCATGCTTGGCAAATTTTACTAAATCAGCTGTCTGGAAGAGTTCCTTTAAATCTGATATAGCCTCTTTATCATTCATTTCCAATAACTTATCGATGATTTCAGAAGAAGTCATCTCTAGTGCATTGAATCCGAAACGATCTTTAATATAAGTACGAAGAGTATCTGTCAATTCCGTATAATATGCCTTCGGCTGTCCTTTCTGCCATACTTTCTCATTCTTGATACGTTCGATCTCCTTCATTGCAGCCTGATGTGGCGGCAACTTAGGTTCTACTTTTATCTTGCGGATAATCGGTTTGTTATCACGTATACGAATGATCAGATAGATCAATAAGCCGAGTAAAGGCAATGCAAGGAATGAGCAACCGATCAGCCCATACCAGTCTTCCCATGCGAAAGGTGCTTTCATCACCGTTTTCTGTCCGAAGAACTGGTCCGGATGCAATGTGTCAACTGGCATCGAATATACTTTCAATGCCAGAGCTTTCGATCTATATTCTTTGCCATCCACTGTGACGGGCATTGGCGGAAGATAATAGAGAGCTGAGTCAAACGAGGTAACGATGTATTCCTGAGTAATCAGCATTCGTTGGCGATCATTCAGAAATTGTGTATCCGGTTTGACGGTTTCTATAATTTCCACCCCGCGCACCAGCGTATCGGTATAAGCAGGAAAGACAGCACGTTGTTTGGCGTCCATCGCTACTTGTAATTGTACTTTCGCCTGTTCGCCAATTAATATCTGCAACGAATCTATCTTGGCTTCCACCGTAACAGACTGTGCCACAGCTCTACCCATAGAAAGCAGACATAACAATGCTATCAGAATAATATTTCTATTCATCTTTGATTCCATTAATTTCGTTTGGCAAATAAATTCAGCAATGCCTTTACGTAATCCTGGTCGGTTCTCACAGATACGGAGTCAACATTACTTTTGGTAAATGTGTCGTTCAGTTCGGTCTGTTTGTTTATCCACCAGTCACGGTGTGCCCGGCGTACAGCTTTGGAAGAAGTATCGATCCATTGTTCATGGCCGGTTTCCGCATCTTTTATTCGCATCAGTCCCACCGGAGGAAGATCACTCACTCTCCTATCGTAAACCTGCAATGCCACTACGTCATGCTTTCGGTTGGCAATAGTCAGAGCGTTCTTAAAGTTATCCTGATCGATGAAGTCAGATAGAATAAACGCTGTACAACGTCTTTTCATTACATTGGTCAGATACTCCAATGCGAGACGAATATTGGTACGACGGCTTTCCGGTTGGAAGTCAATCAGTTCGCGGATAATATATAGAATGTGTTTACGTCCCTTTTTAGGAGGAATAAACTTTTCTATCCGGTCTGAAAAGAAGATCACACCAATTTTATCGTTGTTTTGTATAGCGGAAAATGCAAGAGTAGCTGCAATTTCCGTTACCATATCCTTCTTCAGTTGTTTAACCGTACCAAATTCCAAACTTCCGGAAACATCGACCATCAACATCACTGTCAGTTCGCGCTCTTCTTCAAACACCTTCACATAAGGTTTGTTGAATCGTGCCGTCACATTCCAGTCAATGTCGCGTATATCGTCGCCGAACTGATACTCACGGACTTCAGAGAACGACATACCTCTACCTTTGAAAGCCGAATGGTATTGGCCTGCAAAGATATTGTTAGACAGTCCTCGTGTCTTGATTTCAATCTGACGAACTTTTTTTAATATTTCACTTGTTTCCATTTATACAGTAGTTAAAGTAGTAAGTAGTCAGGTAGTTAAGTAAAATACACTTGACTACCTTTTACCGCATTGTAATATTACGGCAGATTAGGGCACTTCAACCTTGTTCAGAATCTTGCTGATGATTTCGTCCGAAGTCATGTTGTTGGCTTCCGCCTCGTATGTCAGTCCGATACGGTGACGAAGAACATCATGCGCAACAGCACGTACATCTTCCGGGATTACATAGCCGCGGCGTTTGATGAAAGCGTATGTGCGGGCAGCCAGTGCCAGATTGATAGAAGCACGAGGTGAACCACCAAATCCGATCATGTCTTTCAGTTCTTTGAGATCGTATTTCTCGGGGAAACGAGTAGCAAATACAATATCTACAATATAACGTTCTATTTTCTCATCCAGATAAACCTGGCGAACCACCTTGCGGGCTTCGATAATTTCTTCCGCTTTCAGGATAGGTTTCACATTGAACTTCTCGCCGTTGATATTCTGACGGATAATCAGTTTTTCTTCTTCCAGCTTCGGATAGTCAATCACTACTTTCAGCATGAAACGGTCTACCTGTGCTTCAGGAAGCGGGTAAGTACCTTCTTGTTCAATCGGGTTCTGAGTGGCCAATACTAAGAAAGGTTCCGGCAACATGAATGTTTCCTTACCGATAGTAACCTGACGTTCCTGCATGGCTTCCAGCAAGGCACTCTGTACTTTGGCCGGAGCACGGTTTATTTCATCCGCCAATACGAAGTTGGCAAAGATAGGTCCTCTTTGTACTTTGAAAGATTCATCTTTCTGACTGTAAACCATGGTACCAATAACATCGGCAGGCAATAAGTCGGGAGTGAACTGAATACGGCTATATTTCGCATCGATCAGGGAAGCGAGTGTTTTGATAGCCAAAGTTTTTGCCAGACCGGGTACACCTTCTAAAAGAACATGTCCGTCGGAAAGCAATCCGATAAGCAGTGATTCAACCAAATGTTTCTGACCAACAATGATTTGGTCCATACCTGTCGTAAGATTGGTAACGAAAGCACTTTGTCTTTCAATCCGCTCATTCAGTTCGCGGATATCAATTGATTCAGCCATAAATACTTAATATTTTATTATTTAATTCTCATTAATAAGGTGTAAGACTTACCAGTGTGTAAGGCTTCTAAATTCGCTCCCAAAAGTACGCCATATAATTAACGATTGCAACTAATTTTTATTAAAAAACAATGCGAAATCTTTAGATTAAGGTACTTTCATACGCTTTTGTACTTACGTAACATTTCACCCGGCTATACATTGCTGTATGAGCCGGGTGAATGGGTGTTTTTGTTTTTATTCTTTTGTAAGTTCCGGTATCTCGATTGTCGTACCGTATGGTACGTTATCGGGGTTCTTGATTACTTTCGGGTTATGTTTTACGATGTATGGCCACATGGCTTTTGTACCGTAAAAGCGTAATGAAACTTTCGTTAAAGTCTCTCCTTCTTTAATTGTGTATTTTGTTTTGGTACCGGTTATCTTGTAGGATGCGGAATCCGAATATGCCGAAGCAGCTGGTTGTTGTTGGGCAGGTTTACTTTCTGCTTTGACAGGTTCCGCTGTCGGTTCCTTCTTGACAACAGGTTGCGGTTGGACTGCTTCCACCACAGTATCCTTGTGTGCAATTGTATCTGAAAGTTGCGTTTCCGGCTGCATAGGTTGAGTAACCTCCGGCATATCAACCACATTCTTATCAGACGAAGATGAGAACAAATCCGGATAATAAATAAACAGGATAGCTCCTCCGCACAGTAGTAAGACTATAATAATAGTTGCTATTAAATAAGGAATAGCTGATTTTTCCTTTTTATTACTGTCTTTATCAGTATAGGTAGCTTTCGGTTGTTCTATTTCCGGTTGCATTTTGGGAGTTACAGGCTCCATATTTGCTTTATGAAGCTCTTGGGCTATAATTTGCTCTGCGGTAACTTCCGCTTTTTCTGCAATAACCGTTTTCTCTTCTTCTGCCTCCGTTGTTTCAGTCTCCGGTTTCTGCTCTTCTATAATTGTTTCTTCCGATTGCTCCTCAGCAGGTTCTTCTGTCGCCGGACTGAAGTCAGGTTCCAAAACAGCTTCCGAAGATTCCTCTACAGACTCTTCTTCCGGGGCTTCCTCAGATACAGCTTCCGGTTCAGTTTCCACTTCCGGCAATTCTTCGGCTTCAGGTTCTTCTGTTGCAACTGGTTCCGTTTCCGTTTCAGTTTGACTGGTTTCATTCGCGTCAGTCTCAGGAACTTCAGCCACAGCTACTTCTTCAGCAGTCGGCTGCTCTTCGATTACAGGTTCTTCCGGTTGTATTTCTTTCTGAATATCTCCATCGACATTTTCATTTCCTGCTATTTCGGAGTCGATCATTTCGGTCTCAGTATCAGAAACCGCACCTTCCTCCTCATCGGATTCTTCCATCGGGGTATCTTCCAATACCGTACCTTCATTTAATACTACCGTTTCAAAATGTGCAAAAGGCTTATTTATCGTATCTCTCAGATTGGTGTCCGGAGTAAACGATACTTTGGTATGGCCTTTTATCTGAAAACGTTCCCCTGTGTTGACATTAACGCTTTCCCGGCTATCCACATCCACAAGTTTGAAAGTCCCCAATCCTTTGATTTTCACAGTCTTCTCATTCTCCAGGGCTTGTTCTATCAAGAGAAAAAACTCTTTGACGAATGCTTCGGCATCCTTCTTGGTCATGCTATGTTTAGCCGCCAATAAGTCGATAAGGTCTTGAATTGTCAGTCTTTCATTCATAATGGGAAATATATATTATTTAAACTTGTCTTTCAGTGTATTGCTGGGTCTGTACGTCAATACCAATTTAGGAGGAACCAGCATACGCTGCTTCGTGGACGGATTGATCGAAATGCGCTCCGCTTTTTTCTTCACTTCAAAAGAACCGAAGCCCTGTATTGCAATCGCATTCCCGTCTTCCAGTTCCTGTGTCATGTCAGACAATAAAGAACTTATCAGTTCAGAAGTGTCTTTGATAGTATATCCCAGTCTGTCTGCCAGTTCCGATGTAAATTCCTTATTATTCATACTTGTTTAATATCTTTGCATATAAATCAAAATCGTCCGCATCGGTTACTTCTACCTGATAGAATTGTCCGATTTCAAGTTCTTCTCCGGAAACACTGATCAATACTTCCGGGTCTACCTCCGGTGAATCAAATTCCGTACGTCCGATATAATAATCTCCCTCGATCCGGTCGATGATGACTTTCATCTGCTGACCAATTTTTGCAGCGCTCAATTCTGCTGAAATGCCTTGCTGGATGTCCATTAGTTCGTCCAGTCGGGCTTGTTTAATCTCCTGTGGTATAGAGTCTTCATATTGTTGGGCAGCATAAGTTCCCTCTTCTTCAGAATAAGCGAAAGCTCCCATCCTGTCGAAACGCGCCTTGCGTACAAATTCTTTCAATTCTTCAAAGTCTTCTTCCGTTTCTCCAGGATGTCCTACCATCAGCGTAGTGCGCAGATGGATGCCCGGTACTTCTTTACGGAACTGTTCGATCAGCTTGTACGTATCTTCTTTGCTTACCTGCCGACGCATCAGTTTCAACATATTGTCACTGATATGCTGCAAGGCAATATCCATATATTTGCAGACATTATCGCGTTCCCGCATCACACGAAATAAATCCGTTGGAAAATGTGCCGGATACGCATAATGCAGACGAATCCACTCTACACCCGGAATTTCCGAGATACGTTCGATCAATTCAGGCAGCATTTGCTTTTTATACAGATCGACTCCGTAATACGTCAATTCCTGAGCAATCACCTGGAACTCTTTTACCCCTTGCGATACCAGATACCGGACTTCATCCACTATTTCTTCCATCGGCTTGGATATATGGCGTCCTGTAATAATGGGAATAGCACAATAAGAGCACTTGCGGTCACATCCTTCTGAAATCTTCAGATAAGCATAATGCTTGGGAGTGGTCAAAGTACGCTCAATATACAATTCCTCATGGTACGTTTTTCCCAAGTCCTGCAAGAGTTCTTTCCAGTTGAATTTACCGTAGAACTTGTCTACCTGTGGTATTTCAATGGCCAGTTCTTGCAAATAACGCTCAGAAAGACAGCCCATTACAAACAGTTTCTTCAGGTCTCCTTCTTCTTTTCTTTCTGCAAATTCCAGAATCATATTGATAGACTCTTCTTTCGCGTCACCGATGAAACCGCAGGTATTGATTACCGCTATCTCCCCTTCCGGGTTTTCTGTATCATGAGTTACGCTGTATCCTGCTTCTTCCAGCTGACGCATCAACTGCTCCGAGTCTACTAAATTTTTAGAACAACCTAAAGTTATAATATCTATTCTCTTTCTTTTCATGCATTCTCTCCAAACAGGGAATCAACAAATTCGTTTTTGCGGAAGACTTGCAAATCTTCCATGCCTTCACCCAATCCAATGTATTTTACAGGAATCTTGAACTGATCGGAGATGCCGATCACTACTCCGCCTTTGGCGGTTCCGTCCAACTTGGTGATAGCCATTGCGGTCACTTCCGTAGCCAATGTAAACTGCTTGGCCTGTTCGAAAGCATTCTGTCCGGTAGAACCATCCAATACCAGCAGCACTTCATCCGGTGCATTGGGTACTACCTTCTTCATGACGTTCTTTATCTTGGTAAGCTCATTCATCAAGCCTACTTTATTGTGCAAGCGGCCGGCCGTATCGATAATCACTACATCCGCATTGTTGGCAACAGCAGAACTCAGTGTATCGAAAGCGACAGATGCAGGGTCCGTACCCATTTTTTGTTTGACAACAGGTACACCTACGCGTTCACCCCAGATCATCAACTGCTCTACGGCAGCTGCGCGGAATGTATCGGCGGCACCCAGATAAACAGATTTGCCCGCTTTCTTGAATTGATAAGCTAATTTCCCGATTGTTGTTGTTTTACCTACCCCGTTTACTCCCACTACCATCATTACATAAGGCTTTTTCTCGATAGGTACATCAAAGTCTGCTACGTCATCCGAATTATTCTCGGTCAAAAGGGCTGCAATTTCATCACGCAGTATGTGATTCAACTCCTGAGTATTCACATATTTGTCTGCAGCTGCACGTTTTTCGATGCGTTTGATAATATTCAAAGTTGTCTCTACCCCCACGTCAGATGTGATCAAAACTTCTTCCAGATTATCCAATACTTCGTCGTCTACTTTCGACTTACCAGCCACGGCACGAGCGATTTTACTGAATACGCTCTCTTTGGTTTTAGATAATCCTTTATCTAAAGTTTCCTTCTTTTCCTTTGAAAAAAAACTAAAAAATCCCATATCAACAGTTATTTGTATAATACATTATGCTACAAAGATATAACAAAGGATTGGAAAAGTAAAAAAAGAAGCAATAAAAAATCCCCTCACTGTTTGCCAATGAGGGGATTTTGTGTTTATAGCGTTTTATGCTATTCTGATTATTTTTTGAAAAAGTCTTGTACTTTTTCGTTTGCAACCATTTGTTCATCAAAAACGTAAGCTCCAGTTTTCGGAGATTTCACCATTTTGATAACCTTGGTATAAGCACGACCTTCTTTAGAACCTTCGTGCAAACTTGCTACTGTTTTCTTTGCCATGGGTTATACTATTATTATTTAATTTCCTTATGTACTGTTACTCTCTTCAGAATCGGGTTGTATTTCTTCAACTCAAGTCTTTCAGTTGTATTCTTTCTGTTCTTAGTTGTGATATAGCGAGATGTTCCCGGCATTCCACTCTCTTTGTGTTCTGTACATTCCAGAATCACCTGTACTCTGTTACCTTTTGCTTTCTTTGCCATTGTAAGTTTTCTCCTCTACGTTTAGCCGATTACTTTAATGCTTTTCCAATCACAGAAACCTTTAGCTACTGCATCGTTCAGTGCAGCGTCCAGTCCTTTTTTGTTGATGATACGCAGACCGTTAGCACAAAGGCTAAGGCTGATCCAACAGTCTTGTTCTACATAATAGAACTTTTTGTTAAACAAGTTCAAATCAAAGTTTCTTTTTGTTCTTCTCTTTGAGTGTGAAACATTGTTGCCAATCATGGCTTTCTTTCCGGTAATTTGACAAATCTTCGACATTTCTATCTTATTTTTATAGTTTTATATCTATACTTATTTCAAACAGGACGCAAAGTAAGCACTTTTATCCGTAAAAAACAAGAATATCTTAAAATAATTCACTTCCAGGCACCAATTTTTCCTTATTTGAGCAAATCACGAAGAATTAATAGCGCATTATTGCCCGCTCTTTCAATATTCATGGCTCTTCCGCGGTTCGTTTCCTGCCTGTAAGTGCGAATTTCATTTTTATAACCAGCAGCGATCCAGACAGTGCCTACCGGCTTCTCCGGTGTTCCGCCCCCGGGACCGGCAATTCCCGAAGTTGCGACAGCGCAGTCGGTTTTCAGCGCTTTCATCGCTCCTTTTACCATCTCGATCACAGTCTGTTCACTGACAGCGCCATACGCTTCCAATGTTTCCAGCGAAACATGGAGCAGATTCATCTTTACTTCGTTAGAATATGCCACTATTCCTCCGTTAAAGTATTCCGAACTTCCGGCAATGGACGTCAGACGTGCCGCAATGCTTCCTCCGGTGCAACTTTCTGCGGTGGAAACGGTTAAATTCTTCTTTTTCAGCAGTTCGCCTACGATTACCTCCAGTGGGATATCTTCTTCGCTGAAAATATCATCGCCCAGTATCGCTTCCAGCTTAGCCTGCTCGCCGTTTAGTGCGCTTTCTACTTCTATCTTGTTCTGTCCCCGTCCGGTCAGCCGCAGGTGGATGATTCCAAGTTTGGGCAGATATGCCAATTTGATGCTTTCCGGCAAGGCTGTCTCCCACGGTTCCAGCTTTTCAGCAAGTATGGATTCGGGGTAATGTTGTACCAGAAAGGTCCGGTGCATGATTACATCCGTCTGAAACTTTTCACGTAGCTTGGGCAGTACGGACTCAGCCATGACGGCAGTCATTTCCTGTGGAACGCCCGGCATGGATACGAGCACTTTATTGTCTTTCTCAAACCAGCTGACAGAAGCGCTTCCTACCGGATTGTTGATGACTGTGCAATCTTTGGGAACCATTGCCTGACTCTTATTCAGCGCATTCATCGGTATTTTTCCGGCAAGCACCCGCTTCACGTTCTCAAATACTTCTTCGCTGAATATCAGTTCGGTATGGAAGTATTTGCAGAGAGTTTGTTTGGTGATATCGTCTTTTGTGGGGCCGAGTCCTCCGGTTACCAGAACAATATTCACCCTTTTCATCGCGTTATCTACTGCTTCCATGATCTCTTCTTCCCGATCACGGATCGAAACAATGCGTAGAACTTCGATACCTATCTTATTTAATTCCTGCCCCATCCAGGCAGAATTTGTATCGACTACCTGCCCTATCAGCAGTTCGTCGCCAATGGTAATAATCTCAGCAAACATTTTTTTCCTGCATTAGTTAATAGAATATGCTACCTATATTAATAAGGTATATACACTATGTTAAGTCATTGGTTTACTTCATTTTTTCGTTCCACATACGTGATCCATTCGGTTCATGTGCGTGAGCTGAATGGATCATGTATGTGAACCGGACGGTTCACGCACGTGGAACGAAGGAGTGCTATAAACAAAGATTCTTAATGAAGGCTTCTTATATCATTAATCCTCCTTTGTCTCCCTATTATATATAGGTGCATTTTGTTTTCAGCAAGGCTTCTTTATGTCGCCGCCTATTGGGGCGGTGACATTTTTTCGGCGTTTGCCGTCACTATTGTTGTTGCCGTCACTTTAAATGTCACTGTTTAATTTGTTATACTTCAATTAGTTATTAAATAAAGTAACGATGGCGGTAAAAAACTGTTTTATAATGTAACACGGGAATAAGCCGGAAGATCGATGGAGCAGAAGTCTTTATCCAGATACTTGAAGTATCCGGTAATGGCAATCATGGCTGCATTGTCGGTCGTGTAGCTGAATTTTGGAATAAAGATATTCCAGCCATACTTTTCAGCGTGTTCTCGGAAAGAGTTACGCAATCCGTTATTGGCAGAGACTCCTCCGGCTACGGCTACTTCTTTTATTTTATATTCTTTGGCAGCTTTCCGCAGTTTGTCCATCAGAATGTCTACAACAGTTGCTTCCAGAGAGGCGGCCAAATCCACTTTATGATGCTCGATGAAATCGGGATCGTCTTTCATCCAGTCACGCAAGGAATATAGGAAAGAAGTTTTCAGTCCGCTGAAGCTGTAGTCCAGCCCCGGAATATGCGGTTTGCTGAAAGTAAACGCTTTCGGATTGCCTTGACGTGCCAGTTTGTCAATGATCGGTCCGCCCGGATATCCGAGACCCATCACTTTAGAACATTTATCGATTGCTTCTCCGGCAGCGTCATCAATCGTCTGACCGAGAATTTCCATATCATTATAGGCTTTTACCAATATAATCTGTGAGTTTCCTCCGGATACCAACAGGCAAAGGAACGGGAATTTCGGTTGGATATTATCTTCTCCTTCTGCTTTAATAAAATGAGCTAAGACATGCCCTGTCAGATGATTAACATCTATCAAAGGAATACCGAGTGAACGTGCGAATCCTTTGGCGAAAGAGACGCCTACAAGTAAAGATCCCATCAATCCCGGTCCACGTGTGAAAGCTACCGCGCTCAGTTCTTCTTTGGTAACCCCTGCCCGTTTCAGTGCTTCGTGTACCACAGGAACGATATTTTGTTGATGTGCCCGTGAAGCTAATTCGGGTACTACTCCGCCGTATGCTTCATGTACGGCTTGACTTGATACCACATTTGACAGCAGATAACCATCCTTGATTACGGCTGCCGACGTATCATCACAGGAGGATTCAATTCCTAATATTATTGCACTCATATGTTTTTAAACTATTAAACGGTGCAAAAGTAATGATAAAACTACGATTCATAACGAACTATTTTATATTTTTGTTCGCTAAATAAAAGTTATCGCTTATCAGAACGCTGAAAAAGACTGTACGCTGGGTAGTTGGTATTGTACTGGGAGTATATATCGGAACTATTGTTTTGCTGAATATTCCAAATGTTCAGCGAGCAATGAGTGTGTTTATCGCCAAGGAATTGTCCGAGGTGCTGAATACACGCCTGACTATCGGCAAAATTAATATCGGTCTATTAAACCGTATTATCATTGATGATGTGCTGCTTGACGACCAGAGCGGCAAGGAAATGCTCAAAGTAACCCGCTTATCGGCTAAGTTTGATATCCTTCCTTTCTTTAAGGGAAAGATTTCCATTAGCAGTGTCCAGTTATTCGGCTTTACCATCAATCTGAATAAAGAGACTCCCGACTCTCCTCCGAATTTTAAGTTCGTATTGGATGCTTTTGCTTCCAAGGACACTGTAAAAAAGGAAAGTTCGCTGGATTTGCGTATCAATTCCGTTTTGATTCGTCGGGGAAGGATGGCTTATCATGTATTGTCAGAGGAAAAGACTCCCGGAAAGTTTAATGCCAAGCATGTCCAGCTTCAGAATATTATAGCCAATATTTCATTGAAGGCGATGAGCAGGGATTCTTTGAATCTTGGTATCAAGCGTCTGAGCTTCGATGAAAAGGCTTCCGGATTCTCTTTAAAGAAGATGAGTCTGAAATTGGTTGCCAATGATAAACGGACTAATATAGAGAATTTTGCCATTGAGTTGCCCGAAACTTCACTGAAGATGGATACTATTCATTTGGTGTATGACAGTCTGAAGGCTTTTGATCAGTTCTCGGAGAAGGTCCACTTTTCTTTCCGTACGTTACCCTCGCAGATTACTCTGAAAGATATTTCCCCTTTTGTACCTGTATTGGCGCATTTCAAGGAACCGATAACGCTGGATATGCAGGTAAAAGGAACGGTCGACCAGCTTACCTGCTCTCATCTGGAGATTACGGCCGACGACCGCCAGTTCCGGCTATCGGGGGATGTATCGCTTCAGGAACTATCGAGTCCGCAGGATGCGTATGTGTACGGGAAGCTTTCCGAACTTTCCGCCAACAATCGTGGTGTCGGTTTTTTGGTGCGTAATCTGAGCAGCAATTACAATGGTGTACCTCCCCTTCTGGAACGTTTGGGGGATATTGATTTCCGTGGAGAGATTTCCGGATACTTCACCGATCTGGTTACTTACGGACAGCTTCGTACCGGGCTTGGTAATGTAAAAACCGACTTAAAGTTAAGTTCCGATAAGGCTAAGGGGCTGTTTGCTTATTCCGGTGCTGTCAAAACAGAAGAGTTTGAACTGGGCAAGTTATTGAATAATGAGAAATTTGGGGAAATCACCTTTAATCTTGATGTACATGGACGGCATATCGAAAAACAGCTTCCTGCTGTAGAGTTGAAGGGATTGATCGCATCTGTGGAATATAGCAGATATAAATATGAGAATATTACGCTGGACGGCGAATACAAGCAAGGCGGATTTAACGGAAAGATAGCGCTGGATGATCCGAATGGGTCTATTTATCTGAACGGAGATGTAAATGTGACATCCAAGGTTCCTACTTTCAATTTCCTTGCCGTTGTCGACAAGTTCCGTCCTAATGATTTAAATCTTACACCTGACTACCAGGATGCGGAGTTCTCTCTGAAGGTAAAAGCTAATTTTACCGGAGGTTCCATTGACGAGATGATTGGAGAAATCAATGTGGACAGTCTGGAGTTCAGGGCACCGGACAAGGAATATTTCATGAAGAACATGAATGTACGGGCTACCCGGCAGGATAATGAAAATCAGCTTAAACTGACTTCTGAATTTCTGACGGCAAACATAGCGGGAAAATTCCAGTACCATACTTTACCGGCAAGTATTTTCAATATCATGCGTCGGTATGTGCCGTCTTTGATATTGCCTCCGAAGAAACCGATAGAGACGAACAATAATTTTGCGTTTGATGTACATATATATAATACGGACATTTTATCTACGATATTTGATGTTCCGTTGACTGTATATACACATTCTACGTTGAAAGGGTATTTTAATGATGCCTTGCAGCGGCTACGTGTGGAAGGATACTTCCCCCGTCTGCAATACAAGAACAACTTTATCGAGTCGGGTATGATCCTGTGCGAGAATCCTTCGGACCATATCAGTGCGAAGGTGCGGCTGACCAGTCTGAAAAAGAATGGAGCCGTGAATCTTTCTCTGGAAGCACAGGCCAAAGAAGATAAAGTCAGCACGACTCTGAACTGGGGAAATAATGCCATAGCAACTTATAGCGGAAAGTTGGCGGCTGTTGCACAATTCCTGCGTACAGCAGGTGAAAAGCCTTTGCTGAAAGCGATGGTGGATGTGAAACAGACAGACGTTATCTTGAATGATACACTTTGGCAGATACATCCTTCGCAGGTAGTGGTGGACTCGGGCAAGGTGGATGTGAATAATTTCTATTTCAGCCATCATGACCGTTATGTGCGTATCAATGGGCGGCTTTCCGACAATCCGGCAGATACCGTAAAAGTGGACCTGAAAGACATCAATATGGGATACGTATTTGATATCGCAAACATATCCGATGACGTAAACTTTGAAGGAGATGCTACGGGAACAGCATATGCCAGCAGCGTGTTCAAGAAACCTGTGATGAATACCCGCCTCTTCGTCAAGAACTTCTCGCTCAATCAGGGCCGTTTAGGTGATTTGAACGTATATGGCGCCTGGGATAATGAGAAAAGAGGAATCTATCTGGATGCTTCCATTCAGGATATATCACCGTCACCATCGCGAGTCATCGGTATGATCTACCCGTTGAAACCGGAAAGCGGACTCGATCTGAATATCGATGCCCATGAACTGAACTTGAAGTTCCTCGAATTTTATATGAAATCAATAGCACAGGATATAAAAGGACGGGGAACAGGAAAAGTACATTTTTACGGAAAGTTCAAGGGATTGAATCTGGATGGGGCTGTTATGACGGATGCTTCCATGAAGTTTGATATTCTGAATACCCACTTTGCCGTTAGAGATACGATTCATTTGGCTCCTACCGGATTGAAATTCAATAATATGCATATTGCCGATATGGAAGGGCATTCGGGAACCTTGAACGGGTATCTGCGTTTCCAGCATTTCAAGAATATAAATTACCGTTTTGAGATACAGGCTAATAATATGCTCTTGATGAATACGAAGGAATCGACGGATATGCCATTCTTTGGAACGGTATATGCTACGGGAAATGCGTTGCTTGCAGGGAATGCGATACAGGGACTGGACGTAAATCTCGCCATGACGACCAACCGGAATACGGTATTCACCTATATCAACGGAAATGTGGCGTCGGCTGCCAGCACCCAGTTTATAAAGTTTGTAGATAAAACGCCCCGTCGAAACATTCAGGATTCCATTCGGGTAAATTCCTATTTTGAGCAGATGCAACAGAAGCGTCAGGCGGACGAAGAAGAGCATCAGACAGATATTCGTTTGAATATTCTAGTAGATGCTACACCCGATGCCACCATGAAAATTATTATGGACCCTATAGCCGGAGACTACATCAGTGCGAAGGGAACAGGAAACATACGCACGGAGTTTTATAATAAAGGGGATGTGAAGATGTTCGGTAATTACCGGATCAGTCAGGGAATATATAAGTTCAGTTTGCAGGAAGTGATTCGCAAAGATTTTATCATCAAAGATGGAAGTACGATTACTTTCAACGGTGCTCCTTTGGATGCGAATATGGATATTCAGGCTTCATACACGGTAAATTCCGCTTCATTGAACGACTTGAATCCGGATGTTTCCTCCATTGCCCAACAGACTAATGTACGGGTAAACTGTATCATGAATCTGAGCGGGATTTTACTGCGGCCGACCATTAAGCTGGGTATCGAGCTTCCGAATGAAAGAGATGAAATTCAGACGTTGGTGCGCAATTATATCAGTACGGAAGAGCAGATGAATATGCAGATTCTTTATCTGCTGGGTATCGGTAAGTTCTATACGGAAGATGCTGCACGGAACAATCAGAACTCGAACGTGATGTCATCAGTACTCTCTTCTACCCTATCCGGTCAGTTGAATAATGCCTTGTCTCAGGTTTTTGAGACTAATAACTGGAATATCGGTACCAATCTGAGCACGGGTGATAAGGGATGGACGGATATGGAAGTAGAAGGTATCCTGTCCGGTCAGTTGCTGAACAACCGCCTGTTGGTTAATGGTAATTTCGGCTATCGGGACAATCCGATGGCGAATACCAACTTTATAGGCGACTTCGAAGCTGAATGGCTGATCAACCGTTCGGGAGATATTCGTCTGAAGGCTTATAATGAAACAAATGACCGTTACTACACAAAGACAAACCTTACTACGCAGGGAGTCGGTATCATGTATAAGAAGGATTTCAATAAATGGAGTGACCTTTTCTTCTGGAATAAATGGAAACTGCGCAGCAAGCGGAAACGTGAAGAAGCCGAAAAGGTGCAACAGCAGCAAACAGACAGCATTGCCGATGATAAAGCTAAGTCGGAACTAAAGAGAAAGCGGACGCAGGAATAAAAAAAATAGTGACACTATCGGTTATGGTATAGTGTCACTATTTTATTTTATTTGAGAATCGTACCGTCTGTGGTTACTTTAATTTTTATATCCAGAGAATTATTTCCTTCCATTTCAATTTGATAATAGGATGTTCCCGTTGCCATCTCAAAGTATTCGGCATCATCCATCTGATACCCTGCATACTCAACGCTGATGGTATTGGTCACTGCGGCAGGCAGTTCGTTTCTCCGTACCTCCCATGAGGTAGAATACCACTCTCCGCCTTTATCAAACAGGACTTCTTTGGAAACGTTGCGGTTCAGGCCACTGTCGAAATGGATGATATCTACTTCCGTAAATCCAAAATCCCAGTCGTTTTTGTCATCTTCCACGTCTACTTCCACGATTCTTGCTCCTGCATATTTCCCATCAATGAAAGTCTTCATGGCAGCGGGCAGTTGAGTGGTCGGAAGGTGCTCGTTTTCATGAGCGTCTGTGTCTGCAATGCTTTTAATCAGCACTCCATCAACAGAATAATACAGATCGACTTCCTGATTCTGGTTTTCCACCTCAATAACGTAGACTGTTTCGATGCCTTGCCGCTCAAGTTTATCCACATCGTCTCTTCTCCATGTCTTATAGTCACTTGCTTCGAATGCACTCTTTACCGGATCGGGCAATGCGGTGTACGGGATATCCGTTTCAGTCATATGCCAGTTGCCATCCGTTGTGAACCATGCGGATGCCTCATATCCATCATAGAAGTCCGCTACATAATATCCTGCCTTTGTTTCCCACTTTACGTTCTTGACGTTAGGATACTTGGTCGAGAATGCTTCTTGCAATGCGGTAGGAACAGCGATTGATTCATCGTCATCGTTATCGCAGCTGTGCAGGCTCCATGCTGCACAGAATGCTATCAGTAGTGTATAAATTTTGAGTTTCATTGTTGTCATAGATTTTAAGAAAGTTAATTATCAATATCAATCAGATTAAACTTCAGGTCAAATTTCAGTTCTGTACGGTTGGATAGTTTTACTTCGTAATCTTTTTTATCACGTTCTATCTTCAGCACTTTTGCATCCGGATAATTAGTTGTTACATATTTCTGGATGGCGGCAGGAATAATGGCAACAGGTACGGAGGTGTGCTTGTAATCTACTTCCTCCCAGTTTCCCTTCTTGTCAAATTCCACTTTGTTACCATTCGTAAAAATCACTTCATAGCTTTTGTAAAGGAAGTCACTTTCCATTTTTGCCAGTGCCACTTTGCTGTCAGAGAAATGCTGTTTGATAAACTGTTGTGCTAATTGTGGCATTTGAGTCACCTGGATAGGTTTATCGTCATCTGCACGTGCTACTGTCTGTAAAGTGAACAAGCATACTAATAAGAATACTAACTTTTTCATAATCATTGTTTTTTTAATTGGTTTTACTGTTATCATTTAATTTATAATGCAAAGATGAGAGGAGAATCTGAAAAGATTTGGGAATTTTGGGCAAAATCCGAAAAAACAAAGGAAATCTTTCTTATTGTATTCTTTTGTTTCTTTTAACAGCAACTAATAAATTCATCGCTTATTTTTGCAGGCACAAATTTGACAATATTCATATTAAAATCAACCATAAGAACTTTCGTATGACTATGAGAACAAATTGTTTTTTATTATTAACTGTTTTGCTGGGAATACTCCCCATGAGTAACACACACGCTAACGACTCTATACCTAAAAGCGTGATTTTGTACACACCTTACACTAAAATCTCCGTTTCACCGGGGGCGTCTATTGACTACAGCATCGACCTGATTAACAACACAGACAAGTTGGTGAATGCCAATCTTTCCGTCAGTGGCCTATCAAGCAGCTGGAAACATGAAATGAAATCCGGTGGTTGGAATCTCAGTCAGTTGGCCGTACTCCCTAAAGAAAAGAAGACTTTTAATTTAAAAGTAGATGTTCCTTTAAAAGTAAGCAGAGGCAGCTACCATTTTGTAGTGTCTGCCGGAGAAACGCAACTCCCTTTGAATGTCGTTGTGGCACAACAAGGTACTTATCAGACGGAGTTTACCACCGACCAGCCCAATATGCAGGGAAATTCCAAATCAACTTTCACCTTTAATGCCACACTAAAGAATCAGACTGCCGATCAGCAGCTGTATGCGTTGATGGCTAAAGCACCCAGAGGCTGGAATGTTATTTTTCAAACCTAATTATAAGCAGGCAACTTCCGCGCAAGTAGAAGCCAACAGCAGTCAGAATGTAAGTATAGACATCACTCCTCCTGCCAATGTGGAAGCTGGCAGTTATAAAATTCCCGTACGTGCCGCTACGGGCAATACTTCGGCTGAACTGGAACTGGAAGTAGTTGTCACCGGTTCTTATCAGATGGAACTGACCACCCCGAGAGGATTATTAAGTTCTGACGTGACTGCCGGTGATACCAAACGGATCGAACTGGAAATTAAAAATACAGGTTCTTCCTTATTGAAAGATATCCAACTGTCTGCCAACAAGCCGGTCGACTGGGATGTAGCTTTCGAACCGTCAAAGATAGAAATGCTGAAAGCCGGAGAAACGGCTACTGCTGTAGCCATCTTGAAAGCATCTAAGAAAGCGCTTCCGGGTGATTATGTAACTACGATGATGGCCAAAACTCCGGAAGTGAATGCGGACGCTCAATTCAGAATTGCCGTAAAGACTCCGATGATTTGGGGATGGGTAGGTGTTCTGATTATTCTGGCTACTATCGGTGTTGTCTACTATCTGTTCCGTAAATATGGAAGGAGGTAAATTATGGGCGAACAAGTGATCGTACTTACCGAATTAACCAAACAATACGGTAAATTTACTGCTGTAGATCATATTCGCCTGAGTATCCGGAAAGGAGAAATCTTCGGTTTGCTGGGTCCGAACGGTGCCGGAAAGTCAACTACTATTTTGATGATGCTGGGATTAACGGAGCCCACATCGGGAATTGTCGAGATTTGTGGAATTAATTCTACCACTCATCCTATTGAAGTGAAAAGGAAAATCGGCTATCTGCCCGAAGATGTGGGATTCTATGATGACATGACAGGTCCGGAAAATCTGATGTATACGGCACGGCTGAATGGTATCCCTGACAAGGAGGCGAAAGTAAAAGCACTGGAGCTGATGAAGCGCGTAGGGCTTGAAGATCAGCTGAAAAAGAAAACCGGAAAGTATTCCCGCGGTATGAGACAACGTCTTGGGCTGGCCGATGTGCTTATTAAAAATCCCGAAATCATTATTCTGGATGAGCCGACTTCGGGAATTGACCCTGCGGGTGTTCAGGAATTTATCGAACTGATTCGCTGGCTGAGCAAGGAGGAAGGGCTGACGGTTTTGTTTTCTTCCCACCATCTGGACCAGGCACAGAAAGTATGCGACAGAGTGGGATTGTTCAGTAACGGCAAAATACTTGCTCTGATTGATATGGCAGAACTGAAAGAAAAGAAACAGGAATTGTCTGATATTTATAACCATTATTTTGAGGAAGGAGGCGAAAGACATGAGTAAAGTCAATCATCCTTTTTGGGTTATCGTACATAAGGAAATATCCGATCATGTCAAAAGCTGGCGTTTTCTTATTCTGATCGGTATCATAGCGCTTACTTGTATGGGATCGCTATACACGGCGCTTACTAATATCGGTGCGGCTATCAAACCGGATGATCCGGACAGTTCGTTCCTCTTCTTGAAGTTATTCACAGCTTCGGATGGGACTCTCCCCTCCTTTGTACTGTTTATTAACTTTTTAGGTCCTTTATTAGGAATTGCTTTGGGATTCGATGCTGTCAATTCGGAGCAGAATAAGGGGACATTGAGCCGTATGCTGTCTCAGCCCATTCATCGTGATTGTATCATTAATGCGAAGTTTGTGGCTGCTTTGATCGTGATAGGTATTATGCTGTTTGTACTGGGCTTTTTGGTGATGGGATTCGGATTGATTGCCATTGGCATTCCTCCTACGGCTGAAGAATTCTGGAGAATCGTTTTCTTTCTTATAACGAGTATCTTTTATGTAGCCTTTTGGTTGAACCTGGCCATCTTATTCTCACTCCGTTTCCGTCAGGCTGCTACTTCTGCGCTGGCTTCCGTAGCCGTTTGGCTGTTTTTCAGCGTATTCTATACGATGATTGTCAATTTGGTGGCAAAAGGATTAAGTCCGTCGCAGATGGCGTCTCCTTATCAGATTATCAGTTATCAGAAATTTATTCTTGGATTAATGCGTCTGGCACCCAGTGAATTGTTTAATGAAGCTACTACAACGCTGCTGATGCCTTCTGTCAGAAGTATCGGACCGCTTACGATGGAACAGGTACAAGGGGCTATTCCGAGTCCGCTGCCGTTGGGACAGAGTCTGCTTGTTGTTTGGCCACAGCTCACGGGGCTGATTGCAGCGACTGTTATCTGCTTTGCAATCTCGTATATTATGTTTATGAGAAGGGAAATCCGATCCCGATAATCATATATGCGGAATCCAAATCAGGTACTGTCATAAGGTGTAATCTTAGGTAGTACCCTATTAATTCTGCCATCCAGCACATTGTCTTGCTCTGGATGGCAGATGTTTTATTAATTGTTTTATCTCTGGTTCTTACTGGAGATTTCGAAACAATGTTCTCCTTGTTCGAAGTAATATCGCAAGTTCAGCTGTTGCAGACGACAGATGGAATCGGTTATTGCCAATCCTAATCCGGTAGATCCTTCTTTCTTGTGCCCTTGATAGAAACGTTCAAAGATGTGAGTCTCATCCAATGGTTGCTTCTCTCCGGAATTTCGGAAGGTGATGCTATGTTTGGTTATGATAATCCGGATATGTCCTTCGTCTACGTTATGTACAAACGCGTTCTTTAACAGGTTTGTTAGTAAAGCAATAGCCAGAGATTCGTTCATGGTTATATGGAAATTAGCCTGTTCTGTTATACTTACTTCTATGTTCTTGTAGCTGTAGACTTCTTTATAGTCTTCCAGATATTGCCTGAGGAGTACGTTTAAGTCTACCTCTTTGGTGTCAGTGAACTGACCGTTATCTATTTTTGATAGTAGCAATAGGGATTTGTTTAGTTTGGTGATATATTCTAGTGTCTGATGGGTTTTCATCAACTCTTCAAGCTGTTTCTCGGACAAAGAATCGTCTTCCATCAGCATTTCCAACCGATTGCGGCAGATGGCAAGCGGTGTCTGAATTTCATGTGAGGCGTTTCCAATGAACTGCTTCTGCTGTTCGAACATTTGTTCTGTCCGCTCTACGTAACGGGTGGCCGCATCATTCAGTTTGCGGAATTCCGTGATCCGTGTATCGTTTTTCAGAGGTTTGTTTTTCTTTCCGGTCTGATAGCTGTCCAACCAATGAAGTAGTATATACAGCGGTCGCATATTACGATAAAATACCCATACGGATATGATGATGATACAAAGTAACAGAGCTACATACAGGAAAATAATCCAGACTTGAATCGCACTTTTCAAATCATCTTTTTCGATGCTGGGAGTGGATACGGTCAATTCGTAATAACGGTCTTCGTCATCTTTAAAGATAGTGGTCAGGATACGTGCCGGTTCTGTTTCCTCTTTTTCTACAATGTATACCATGGAGTCTTTATATTGGATATCTTCCTGGCTCTTTGCATATTCTTTGGTTATTTCTTTCAGGTAATATTGATTATTGGAACCATTATTTTGGGAAGGAAGCTCCTCTCCTGCCAATGCGCGGATAATGATTGTTTCCGAATAATCTTCCAGTGAATCATCCACTTCATCGTTGACTTCGTCAATCATCGTAACATAGAAAAAGACTGCCCAGACAGTCAGGATAAGAGTTAGGGCGATGGTGATGCGAAGAATGATATAATATATAAGTTTCATGGATGGTCCTTTCTGGTTTCTATTATTCTACAATCAGTTTATAGCCGAATCCGTAAACGGCTTTGATTTCAATATTTGCTTCTGCATCCTTCAATTTTTTGCGAAGATTTTTGATTTGTGCATAAATGAAGTCAAAGTTATCCACTTGATCGATGTGGTCTCCCCATACCGATTCTGCCAGTGTGTTTTTATTGACCAGACGGCCGGGACGATTTATGAAATAAAGCAGGATATCATATTCTTTTCTGTTCAGTTCCAGCTCCTGTTCGTTGACAAACACCCGGTATTTGTCGGGTTCTATCCTTACATTTCCCTGACGGATATAGATTTCTCCATCATGTTGATTCCGACGGATCACACTTTTGATCCGTGCATTTAATTCTGCCAGATGAAATGGTTTCGGCAAATAATCGTCAGCTCCTAATTCCAGTCCCAGTACTTTGTCTTCCAGCGAATCTTTGGCAGAGATAATAATCACATTTTCCCGTTTGTGGAGAGCTTTCAAACGTTCGAGAAGGTCAAGACCGCTCCCGTCCGGCAGCATAATATCCAGTAAGACACAATCATAGTCGTAATCTTCTATTTTGTATAATGCACTGTTGAAGTCTCCAGCCGTTTCTACGACATAACGTT
>NZ_GG774705.1:496927-501780 GCF_000162515.1 Bacteroides sp. 1_1_14
TTAATATCTTCATAAAATCTTCTCCTTTCTTTATTACTGTCTACAAAGAAAAGGGATATTTCTGAAATAAAACTGAAATGGATAAAAAAAGAGTCAGATTCTCAATTTTGAAAATCTGACTCTTTTACTATTGAAATAGATATGTGTTTTTAATAAGAACGTGCAAAAACGACACGGCAAGCAGAAGGTTTGCCCGTTACCATACATTTTCCCGGTTCTTTATCACCTTCAACGTACGAATCGAATGGGATACAACGAATCGTTGCTTTTGTATCCTCTTTAATCTTTTCTTCAGTCTCGGTTGTTCCGTCCCAATGAGCCAGGATAAAGCCGCCTTCTTCGATTTTCTCTTTAAATTCTTCGTAAGTATCTACTGTCGTGATTTTAGAATTGCGGTAATCCAATGCTTTTTTGTAGATATTTGCCTGAATTTCTTCGAGCAGTTTTTGAACGTATGTTTCGATGCCATCGCAAGTCACAGTTTCTTTTTCCAGTGTATCACGGCGCATTACTTCCATTGTATTGTTTTCGAGGTCACGTCCTCCCATCACCAGACGAACAGGGACACCTTTCAATTCATAATCTGCGAATTTGAAGCCCGGACGTTTGTTGTCCGCATTGTCATATTTCACAGAAATGCCCAGTGCTTTCAGTTTGGCAACAATGCCTTCCACTTTCGCGTCGATTTGTTTCAGTTGCTCGTCGTTCTTATAGATAGGAACGATTACTACCTGAATCGGAGCCAAATGTGGAGGTAATACCAGACCGTTATCATCGGAGTGAGTCATAATCAGAGCACCCATCAAACGGGTAGAAACACCCCATGAAGTTGCCCATACATATTCCATCTTATTTTCCTTATTTACAAACTGAACATCAAATGCCTTGGCAAAGTTCTGTCCGAGGAAATGAGATGTACCGCTTTGCAATGCTTTTCCATCCTGCATCATAGCTTCGATGGTATAAGTATCAAGTGCACCGGCAAAACGTTCGTTAGCGGATTTTACACCTTTCACTACCGGAACAGCCATGTATTTCTCAGCAAATTCGCTGTATACATTCAGCATTCTGATCGCTTCTTCCTCTGCCTCTTCGCGTGTAGCATGAGCGGTATGTCCTTCCTGCCACAGGAATTCGGCAGTACGCAGGAAAAGACGGGTACGCATTTCCCAACGGAAAACGTTTGCCCACTGATTACAAAGAATAGGCAGGTCACGATAAGACTGAATCCAGTTTTTATATGTATTCCAGATGATTGTTTCTGATGTAGGGCGAATAATCAGTTCCTCTTCCAATTTGGCAGCAGGGTCTACTACTACGCCAGAGCCGTCTTCTGCATTTTTCAAACGGTAATGAGTCACTACGGCACATTCTTTAGCGAAACCTTCTACGTGTTCTGCTTCGCGGCTCAGGAATGATTTTGGAATTAATAACGGGAAATAAGCATTCACGTGCCCTGTTTCCTTGAACATATCGTCCAGTTGACGTTGCATCTTTTCCCAAATTGCGTATCCGTAAGGCTTAATCACCATACATCCGCGTACGGCAGACTGTTCTGCCAAATCAGCTTTTACCACCAAATCGTTATACCACTGTGAGTAGTTTTCGCTACGTTTGGTAAGGTCTTTCAGTTCTTTTGCCATTATATTTTTCTATTTAAGTTTTCTTGGATGTTAAAACAGGGTGCAAAAATACGAAAAAGGAACGAACTGCCCTATTCTTCTTGCATTATTTTCTTTATACCGCCTTATGTGACTGATTTACCTATTTATAGTTACTATTATAGTCACTTTTCTAGGACTTTATCGTATTTATCTGATACATAAAATATCAAGAAAATGAGTTAAAAGAACTCTTGTAAAAATATAAAAACAGATAGTCATTGTCTGACTACCTGTTTTATAATGGAGCGGTAAGCGAGACTCGAACTCGTGACCCTTAGCTTGGGAAGCTAATGCTCTACCAACTGAGCTACTACCGCAACTTGTATCTTTCATAAAAGCCTTATGAAATGTTGATGCAAAGGTAAACATAATTTTTATATCTCAAATAAATTTCTTCAAATTTTAGCAGAGGAAAATCTATAATATAATTTCTATTCCAGATGAAAAAAAGAATCGGATATGAAAAATCGTATATTCGATTGCTGTACAATTTAAAATATACAGATAGAAATAAAATGATTCGATAAAATCCTCTGGATTTCTAATCAGATATTTTCAAAACTTAATATTATTGGATTTAATTCTTATCAATATGCGTGATTTTATCTGCCTATACTAACAATAAGTTAATAGAATGGCTACTAACTGATTCAATCTGAAAGATTAAAATGATTGAGATATTAGTCGTATCCAAAACAAATGACCTGTTTTACTTGTGTTTTATTCGTTCCTTTTAAAGGAGCAGAACGTTCTTCACCGACCAACGTCCTGTTGGTTTAAAACCAAGTAATCGTTCCTTTAAAAAGGAAATAGCTCAAATAACGTTCTTTTTCTGTATAATCCGATAATATATATGCAAAAACATATTGAAATTCTGTATATTATTACGCGTTTTTATGCATAATTTCTGCTGTTTGATGAAATATGTATGGGGCTATTCTTTGTGTAATCTTAAATATAGAACATTTTTTTAAGATTCTTTCTCTGTTTGCCAAAGTGAACAAACCCGTCCTCTCATCTGTTAGAAAGTCTCAATTTTAGATTTAACCTAACCAGCATGAAAAAAAATAAGATACTTTTTGTACTATGGGCTTTGTGTTTTTTCGTCATTCAGACAAATGCACAGACACCGCTAAGTTTCGAAGAATCGTTGCACCTGCTTAATCAGGGAAATCAGAGCTTGAAGATAGCTGATAAGGGGATAGAGATTGCCAAGGCAGAACGTGATAAGCTCAATGCTTTTTGGTATCCTACCTTGCAGTCTACAGGTGCATTTGTGCATATGTCCGAGAAGATAGAAGTGAAGCAGCCATTGTCTCAGTTTACTGATCCGGCAAAAGACTTTGTACATTCAATTATTCCGGATGACCAGATAATCTCAGCTGTTCTGGATAAAATAGGAGCCAATACTCTTGTCTTTCCACTAACTCCGAGAAACTTGACGACTGTTGATCTGTCGGCAGAATGGGTGCTCTTTTCCGGAGGAAAAAGATTTCGTGCAACAAATATTGGTCGGACAATGGTGGATCTGGCGCGAGAGAATCGTGCACAGACTGCTGCAAGCCAGCAAAACCTGTTGGCAGAAAGTTATTATGGTCTGCGGTTGGCACAACAGGTCATAGCGGTACGTGAAGAAACATATAAAGGTTTGCAGAAGCATTATGAAAATGCTTTGAAACTGGAAGCTGCCGGAATGATAGACAAAGCAGGACGACTGTTTGCACAAGTGAATATGGATGAAGCAAAACGGGCATTGGAAGCTGCACGAAAGGAAGAAACAGTGGTGCAGAGTGCCTTGAAAGTTTTGTTGAATAAAAAAGATACGGATGAGAATATCGTTCCTACTTCTCCCCTTTTCATGAATGATTCGTTACCACCCAAAATGCTTTTTGATATGTCGGTCAACAGCGGAAACTATATGCTTAATCAACTGCAGCTGCAAGAACATATCGCTAAACAGGAAGTACGGATTGCCCAAAGCGGATACTTGCCGAATATAGCCCTTTTTGGAAAACAGACCCTCTATTCGCATGGCATTCAAAGCAATTTACTGCCGCGTACCATGGTGGGAATTGGCTTTACATGGAATCTCTTTGACGGATTGGATCGGGAAAAGAAGATCCGGCAATCAAAACTAACCCAGCAAACGCTGGCTTTAGGGAAAATGAAAGCACGCGATGATCTTGCTGTCGGAGTGGATAAACTCTATACACAATTGGAGAAAGCTCAGGATAACGTAAAAGCACTGAATGCGACCATCGAACTAAGTGAAGAACTGGTACGTATCCGAAAGAAATCCTTTACTGAAGGGATGGCAACTTCTACCGAAGTGATTGATGCTGAAACCATGCTTGCCAACGTAAAAGTGGCTCGTCTGGCAGCATATTATGAATATGATGTGGCATTGATGAATCTTCTTTCACTCTGCGGCACACCGGAACAATTTGTAAACTATCAACCTAAACCGTAACAAACAATGAAACCAACTAGTAGAACCCTTTCATGGGCATTCGTCATTATTATGCTGGCAGTCGGTATTTTTACTGCTCTGGGAATAATCTTGATGCACAAACAACCGCTCGTCCTGCAAGGGCAGGCAGAAGCGACAGAAATCCGTATTAGCGGGAAACTTCCCGGACGTATCGATACCTTTTTGGTTCAGGAAGGTGACTGGGTACGTCAAGGAGATACTCTCGTTGTGATCAACAGCCCCGAAATACATGCCAAGTATCAGCAGGTGAATGCATTGGAGCAAGTAGCCGTACAGCAGAACAAGAAAATAGATGCCGGTACCCGCCGGCAGATTGTTGCTACCGCGCTGCAACTATGGAACAAAACAAAAAGTGATCTTACACTGGCCAAAACAACTTATAACCGTATTCTTACCTTATATAAAGACAGTGTTGTCACTTCCCAGCGGAAAGATGAAGTGGAAGCTATGTATAAAGCTGCTGTTGCAGCCGAACGGGCAGCCTATGAACAATATCAGATGGCGGTAGACGGTGCACAGAAAGAAGATAAAGAATCTGCCGCCAGTATGGTGAATGCTGCCAGAAGTACGGTGGAAGAAGTTTCGGCACTATTGGTCGATGCCCGGCTGACAGCACCCGAAAACGGTCAGATAGCTACCATCTTTCCTAAACGTGGGGAATTAGTTGCGCCGGGAACCCCTATTATGAACCTGGTTGT
>NZ_GG774705.1:501942-516014 GCF_000162515.1 Bacteroides sp. 1_1_14
AGATGGAGGGCACCTTTGTTGCGGATGTACCTGCCATCGATAAAAAAGGTATTGAGTTTAAAATCTATTATATCAGTCCGTTAGGAAGTTTTGCTACTTGGAAATCAACGAAACAGACGGGAAGTTATGACTTACGAACCTTCGAGATTCATGCCCGTCCCACTCAGAAAGTGGATGACCTGCGCCCCGGTATGTCCGTATTACTGACATTAAATGAATGATAGAATGAGTTCGTCACAAACATATTCTCCTTTTCGTTCCGTGCTGCTCAGGGAGTGGCGACGGATGACTTCACGACGCCTTTATCTGGGTGTGTGTATCATCCTGCCGCTATTTACCCTTTTCTTCATGGCAACAATCTTCGGCAACGGGCAGATGGAAAACATTCCCATCGGTATTGTCGATCAGGACAATACTGCCTCTTCACGGGCAATCGCCCGAAATATATCTGCTGTGCCAACATTTAAAGTGACAAGGCATTTTGTGAATGAGGAAGCTGCCCGAAAGGCCGTACAGAAGAAGGAAATTTATGGCTATCTCTCCATTCCTCCCAAATTTGAGCAAGATGCTATTTCGGGAAAGAATGCGACTCTCTCCTATTATTATCATTATGCGTTGCTTTCGGTAGGTGGCGAATTGATGGCTGCTTTCGAAACGTCGCTGGCTCCTGTGTCGCTCTCTCCCATTGTGATGCAAGCTGTCGCTCTCGGAGTGGAACAAGACAAGATCACTACATTCCTGTTGCCCGTACAAGCCAGCAATCACCCTATATACAATCCGAGTCTGGATTATTCGGTTTATCTGAGCCAACCGTTTTTCTTCGTCTTGTTTCAGGTATTGATTTTACTCATTACTGTATATGCAGTCGGAATTGAGATTAAATTTCGCACTGCCGATGAATGGCTGTTTGTTGCCAAAGGAAATATGGTAACGGCTGTTTTAGGAAAACTACTCCCCTACACCATTATCTTTATTCTGATAGGATGGCTGGCAAATTATGTGATGTTCGGCATTCTGCATATTCCTTTTCAAGGAAGCTGGTTATTGATGAATATGCTGACAGCGCTTTTTGTCGTGGCAACACAGGCATTGGGATTATTCCTGTTTTCACTATTTCCGGCTATCTCTCTGATCATAAGTATTGTTTCCATGGTCGGCTCTTTGGGAGCTACTTTATCCGGTGTCACTTTTCCGGTGACCAATATGTATCCTTTGGTACGAGATGCCTCCTATCTTTTTCCTGTCCGGCATTTTACAGAAATGATGCAAAATATGCTCTACGGAGGGAGTGGTTTTATCTACCTTTGGCCATCGGTTGTGATACTATGTATCTTTCCGTTGCTGGCTTTTGTGTTGCTTCCTCATCTGAAACGTGCCATAGAAAGTCATAAATATGAAAAAATTAAATAAGTTACAACAGTTATCGTTCATCATCCGACGTGAATATTGGGCTATCAGTACCAGCTATGCTGTATTACTGGTACTGATGGGTGGAATCTTCGTGTACGGATTACTCTATAATTATATGTATGCCCCCAATATTGTAACGGATGTCCCGGTTGCCGTAGTCGATAACTCACATAGCGAGTTGAGCCGTAATTTCATCCGCTGGCTGGATGCTACGCCTCAAGCGGAAATTTATGATCAGGCTATGGATTATCACGAAGCTAAGGAATGGATGAAAGCTGGAAAAGTACAAGGTATTTTATATCTCCCTCATGATTTTGAGGAACGGGTATTTCGTGGAGATGAAGCTGTGTTTTCTCTGTATGCCACTACCGATGCTTTTCTCTATTTTGAAGCCTTACAAGGAGCTTCTTCACGTGTGATGCTGGCTATCAATGACAAATATCGTCCGGACGGAGCAGTCTTTCTGCCTCCTCAGGGATTATTGGCGGTAGCTATGGCAAAGCCTGTAAATGTAGCGGGAACCGCACTCTATAACTATACGGAAGGATATGGGTCTTATCTGATTCCGGCCGTTATGGTCATTATTATTTTTCAGACATTACTGATGGTCATAGGTATGCTGACCGGAGAAGAACATATGACAAAAGGTATCCTTGCCTATACTCCTTTCGGAAAAAGCTGGGCAGTCGCTATACGTATTGTAGCAGGGAAAACGTTTGTCTACTGTAGTTTGTATGCTGTTTTTTCATTCTTTCTATTAGGGTTGCTTCCTCATTTCTTTAGTATTCCCAATATTGGAAACGGATTGTATATTGTATTGATGATGATCCCCTACTTGCTGGCGACTTCTTTTCTGGGGCTGGCAGCCTCCCGATATTTCACTGATTCGGAAGCACCATTGCTTATGATTGCATTTTTCTCGGTAGGACTGATTTTTCTTTCCGGTGTTTCCTATCCGATGGAGCTAATGCCTTGGTATTGGAAAGCTGCTCATTATATTTTTCCGGCAGCACCTGCTACACTTGCCTTTGTGAAGTTGAACTCAATGGGGGCAAGTATGGCTGATATCCAACTTGAATACATTACTTTATGGATTCAGGTGATTGTTTATTTTGCATTAAGTATATGGGTTTATAAACGAAAACTCAGTTGATAGATATACTTTTAGTTGCAGATTTTAAACAATAATTACTCAAAACTATAATATTTCAGCCAACGAATAATTAACTATGGAAATAAAATGTTTTTTGTTGAACATTTTACTTGATTATCTCGTCCTTTTTTATTTATTTTGTTAACTATTATTTGGAGATAGGCTATAGTACTACTTTAAATGTAAACATCTATATGAGGAATATTATACTATTTTTATTTTTGTTGCCGTTGATGGCATATGGACAAACATACAAATATATTGGAGTAGAGGATGGTTTAAGTAACCGGAGAATATACAATATTCAGAAAGATCGTCAGGGATATATGTGGTTTCTCACCAACGAAGGTATGGACCGATACAACGGTCAGGATATAAAACACTATAAATTAATTGAAGCAAACAGGGAGCTAAATTCGGACATAGATCTCGGATGGCTGTATGCAGATAAAAAAGGGGGAATATGGGTGATTGGAAGAAAAGGACGTATCTTTCAGTATGAAGAGAAATATGACCGTTTTAAGATGATTTACAAATTGCCGGAAGCCACTGATGTTATCAGCTACGGTTATTTGGATCGTAACAGTAATATTTGGTTGTGCAGCAATGATTCTATCTTGTTGTATAATACGGAAACAGCACAGACTTTACAGTTTCCTAATGTATTGGATGAGAATATCACAGTAGTAGAGCAGGCGGATGATACTCATTTCTTTGTGGCAACAGAAATGGGGGTCCGGTATACTCAGTTAAATAAAGGAGCTTTGCATATTATTCCTTTTGAAACGCTTGATAATGTCTATACGCAAATAAACGGGCTTTATTATCACCGACAACTTCAAAGGCTCTTTATTGGTACTTTCAGTGATGGTACTTTTGCTTATGATATGTCAACTCAACAAATTATCAAGCCAGATACTGCTTTGGGTGATGTAAGTATCACTCATATCAGACCGCTGAATGAAAAGGAACTTTTAGTTTGCCACAGAGGGAATGGGAGTACACAAAATAGATGTAAATACCTGTAAAACTTCTCCATACATTGTAGCAAACTATGAAAGTTATAATGAAATGAATGGAAATAACATTACGGATATTTATATTGATAAAGAAAAACGAATCTGGCTTGCCAATTATCCGGCAGGGATTACGGTAGTCGATCCCCGTTATAAGAATTATCATTGGATAAAACATTCTATCGGTAATAAACAGTCTATTGTCAATGATCAGGTTCATGCGGTCATTGAAGATAGTGAAGGTGACTTATGGTTTGGAACAAGCAATGGGATCAGTTTCCATGATTCCAAAACAGGTCAATGGCATTCTTTCTTAAGTTCTTTTGATAAGCAACTGAAAGACAAAAATCATATTTTCATCACTTTGTGTGAAGTTTCGCCGGGCATTATCTGGGCAGGAGGATATACGTCGGGCATTTATAAGATTAATAAGAAGACATTGGCTGTAGAGTATTTCTCGCCTTTCCTGCTTAGTTCTGTCAACATACGACCAGATAAATATATACGGGATATGATTAAAGATTCAAAAGGGTATATATGGTCGGGAGGATATTACAATCTAAAGTGTATTGATCCGAGAAAGAATACTGTCCGTCTGTATCCTGGAGTAAATACTGTTACAGCTATTGAGGAAAAGGATATCAATTCTATGTGGGTGGGAACTGCCACAGGACTATTTCTGCTTGATCGAAACTCTGGTGAGTATCAGTATATTTTAATGCCTGTGGAGTCGACTTACATCAATACGCTTTATCAGGCAAATGATGGATCACTGTACATCGGTACAAATGGTTCGGGAGTACTTATATATAATCCTAAAAATAGGAGTTTCGAACACTATTATGCCGATAATTCGGCACTTGTTTCCAATAATATCTATACTATTCTTCCGGAAATGGATGGACAGATAATGATGAGTACGGAAAGCGGAATCACCAGCTTTTCTACGGAGAAAAGATCATTCCACAACTGGAGTCGAGAGCAAGGAATGATGTCGGCCTGTTTCAACGCTACTTCCGGCGTTTTACGCAAAAATAAAAGTTTTGTTTTCGGAAGCGTTGATGGTGCTGTTGAATTTCCCGCAGGCATCAAGTTACCGGATTATGAATACTCAAAAATGATATTCAGCGATTTTCATATTTCTTATCAGCCTATTTATCCGGGGGATAAGGACTCTCCTCTGGAGAAAGATATTGACAAAACAGATGTATTGAAGCTGAAATACGGTCAGAATACCTTTTCATTCCGGGTTTCTTCTATCAATTATGATTTTCCTTCCCATTCTGTATATTATTGGAGACTGGAAGGTTCTTCATATAATGAATGGGTGCAATTGAACAGTAATAGTCTGATTCGTTTCACCAATTTAAGCCCTGGCAACTATAAACTTTATGTGCGTGCTATATCCAAAGAAGAGCCTAGTATTGTTTTCGAAGAACGGCAGGTCGAAATAATAATAGCGCAGCCTGTATGGTTTAGCGGATGGGCTATATTCATTTATATACTTGTGATTGCGTTTCTATTCGGTATTGCTTTCCGGATTATGATTCTGAAAAAGCAGAAAAAGATATCAGATGAAAAGACACATTTCTTTATAAACACTGCTCATGATATCCGTACTCCTCTTACTTTGATAAAGGCTCCTTTAGAAGAATTTGTTGAAGAGGAAACATTGACAGAGATCGGTTCGCAGCGTATAAACACGGCATTGAGAAATGTAAATGCCCTTTTACGGCTGAGTACTAACTTAATTAATTTCGAGCGGGCTGATGTTTATTCTTCTGAATTGCATATTTCCGAATATGAACTGAATACGTATATGAATGAAATCTATAATAGTTTTTGTTCGTATGCTAACATCAAGCATATTGACTTTACATACAAAAGTGACTTTAATTATCTGAATGTATGGTTCGATAAAGATAAGATGGATTCTATCTTAAAGAATCTGGTATCCAACGCGTTGAAATATACACCTGAAAATGGAATGGTCAGCATATTTGTTTCTGAGACTAAAGAATCCTGGAGGCTGGAAGTCAAAGATACGGGAATAGGCATTCCGGCAAACGAACAGAACAAATTACTTAAGATGCACTTTCGGGGTACGAATGCTATTAACGCAAAGATAACCGGTAGTGGAATCGGACTAAAACTAGTTGGAAAATTAGTGAGTCTTCATAGTGGTAAGATAAATATAGAGAGCATTGAACAACAAGGTACCACTATCACTATTGTTTTCCCGAAGGGTAATAAGCATTTCCGTCATTCGAATCTGATAGATCCGGAGAAACCCGGCAGACAGGAAGTAGTATTGGATGCTCCAATTATATCCGAAGCGGCTGTAAAGACAAGCGATGAGAATCTGCAACGTATTCTTATTGTTGAGGATAATGATGAACTACGCGCTTATCTGGTCAATTCATTATCACCAATGTATAATGTGCAGGCTTGCGGTAATGGTAAGGAAGCATTGATCATTGCAAAAGAATTTTGGCCAGAGCTTATTCTTTCCGACATTATGATGCCGGAAATGCGGGGTGATGAACTGTGTATTGCCATTAAAAATGATATAGAAACATCTCATATTCCGGTATTGTTACTCACTGCTTTAGGAGAAGAGCAGAATATATTGGATGGGCTTCATATTGGCGCTGATGAATATATTATAAAACCATTCAGCGTAAGAATTCTGAAAGCAAGTGTTGTTAATTTATTGGCAAACCGTGCACTGTTGCGTAGCAGATATGCCAATCTGGAAATAGAAGATACCAAAGTCATGACACCATTGGCGAATGGAATGAATAGCCTTGATTGGAAATTTATATCGGATGTGAAGAAGAGTATTGAGGATAATATTGATAATGCCGCTTTTTCCGTTGAAGTGCTCAATGATTTGCATGGTATGAGTCGCACCAGCTTTTATTGTAAACTGAAAGCACTGACAGATCTCTCTCCCCAAGAGCTTATAAAATCAGTCCGTTTGAAACGTGCTGTACAGTTGCTAAAAGAAGGCAAGCATAATATTACTGAAGTTTCAGAACTATGTGGATTTTCAGAGTCCAAATATTTCCGACAAGTATTCAAGAAAGAATATAAAATGAGTCCAAGCCAGTATGCTAAGGAATATGGTACTTCTTCCGCTATTATTGAAGATGATACCTCTCAGGACGATTCGGATAAATAAAATAAGTATAGATAAGAGGTAGCTTTTCCCTTGTAGAAGAAGCTACCTCTTATCTATTCAATAAATAGGAATATTATTTGCATATCAAGTATTTAATAAACAAATAACCTCCTAATACTTGCAGGCACATTCCGGGAATACCGATGCGGAAATCCTGAACAGTTTTGTAGAAATTTCCTATATACATCCACTCTCCCAATGTGCCGATGATCTGATAAAACAAGACTACTCCTGCTAATACAGGGATAGAAATGCGTCCGAAGCGTTGCGCAGCCCATCCGGCGGCGATTGCTAATAATACGGATTTCAATAGAATGGCAGGCAATACTGCGGGCACTGGCATACCAAAGAGCAAAGAATTTATGACTGGAGACAAGATAGCAGTTAGCAAACCGACCTTCCAGCCATATTTGTAAGCACCGATCAGAGTGAAGAAATAAATAGGCAGCCAGGTTAATCCACCTAGTGGAATGAGATGAAAGAGTCTGGGAAAAAGGATATTGCCAACGATGAATAACGAGGTTGCTAAATAGGTCTTCACATTACTGTAATTCAGTGAATAGAGTTTTACTGTTGTTTCCATATCTTTATTCTTTTAGAAATTCAAATTAATACCACCCATAAATGTTGCCTTGGGCATGGGATACCCTGTATTTATTTCGTAACGTTGTGCCAACAGGTTTTTCACCTTTTCACAAAGATGTTGGCAAAATTACAAATACGATAACTTCCTCGCAGATTCCATAAAACAAAACTATCCTGTTGCTCGGTGCCTTTATTATTAACGATTACAGAAGTGTAAAGTCCTTTAATATATTGCATTCCTGTCGATACAGTCCAGCGACCTGCGGTATAGTCTGCTCCGACATACAATTTGTGTTCAGGAGCGGCGAGAACCGGGTTTTCCATGTGCAACCAACTATAGTTGGCATTCACATTCCAATGAGAATTAAACCGATAACCGATATTCGCTTCAATTCCCCAGTTTTCTATTTCTCCGGAATTGACGTTCAGCGGAGGTATCAAGCCATTGCTCATAATAATATTGTCACCGTTAATATAATACAGGTTCAGTCCGTAATATAAGGCTCCTTCCAATAATCGTTGAGAATAGGAAAGTTCATAACTGACCAGTTTCTCCGGGTTCAGTTCCGGATTGGCAGGAGCAAACATATACATCTCCCGAATGGTAGGGTTGCGATATCCTTTGCTCATCATCGCTTTGAGTTCTGCGTTTTTGGGAAGATGAAAAGCCAGTCCTCCCTGTGGAATCCATTCAGTACCTACATGAGAGTGATGATCTACACGAACACCCGCATCCAATGACAACCAGCTATTTATATCTTGGCGGAAATCGACATATCCTGCAAATTCATCCATTTGCTTGTCTACTCCCAGTTTCCGCTCTCCGGTAGCCAAGATTTTGTTCCATGATTTGCCTCCGAAGTGCTGATAGTCAAATCCTATCGTCAAATGATTGCCTGTGAAGAACGTAGCGCTCTGATACCAGGAAATGCCGAACATCTTGTCTTTAGAATTAAAGTGTGATGTTTGCGGCTGTTCTCCTGTTTTATATCCGTCATTGATTTTATGCCGTCCCCAATTATAGAAAAAGCTCAAAGCTCCTGATGTCTTCTCATAATGGTTTTCCAAGGCAAGCGAGGTCATACCACGTGTAATACGCGAATCATTGTCGATAAGTGGAACTTGTATCGTTCCCGGATTGGAAGCATTGAAATGGGTTACATTTACATCTCCCCAGAATTTCCAGGAAGAGCTGAAATCATATCCTAATTTTGCGTATCCTCCATATTGTTCAAACTCCATATCGGGGCGGTGTCCGTCCGTACGATTGTAAGAACCGGTAACGATACTGCTGAAACGTCCTTTCTTTACACGGTTGGAAAATTCCGTCTGCAAAGTGTTGTATGAGCCATACCCTACCTGCATATTCGTTCTTACTCCCTCATCTTGCTGTTTGCGGGTGACTATATTGATTACTCCGCCCATTGCATTCGAGCCATAGAGTACAGAGGCAGGGCCGCGCAAGACTTCCACTTTCTCTGTCAACATAGACTGATATGCATCCGCAATCGGATGTCCCATCAATCCCATATATTGCGGATGTCCATCGATCAAAACCAATAAACCTGCTGTCGGGCTGCCTCCGATACCACGCAGACTCATGCCACCTGCCGCACCTGTGGATACACCATATCCCATGATACCACGGCTGGTAGTAAAGAATCCGGGAACCTGTTCCGTCAATAGCGGCAAAAGTGAAGGTTCATATCTTTTCTCTATTTGTTGCCTTCCTACTACTGAAATAGTCATGGGAAGGTGACGAATATCCGTCTCGTTCCGTGTTCCGGTAACTACGACTTCGTCAATAGTATAGTTTCTTTTGACTTGTGTGCTGTCTTTTCCGGGTTGTGCCATTCCTGAAATGGAAAGCAGGCTGCCGAACAAAAACAAACAAACTGTATTTGTTTTCATATTCTGTTTCGCGCTTTTATTTCTCTTGCAACTTTTTACCACTTCTTATTTTTTCGAGGAAATCACGAATCAGCGGCAATATGGCTTCTGCTGATTCTTCTTCGCTACACATCGTTTCTACCGGACACCAGCCTGTGTGATCACGATTCCATATAAAAGGTACTTCTTGTACGAAATGGACTTTTATATCCGAGCTTCGTAATAAATCCAACGCTTTCGAACTGATGATGTCTGTATGAAGTTCCCGGATACCTCCCAAAATCATGAGGGCGGCAGCCCCCTTCCCTACTACTTTGTCGGCTATCGAAGCTCCTTTCAGAAAATCCGGTTCCTGTGTCAGCAAATCATATAAATCTGCTACGCCACGTTGGGTAAAGGTACGTATGTTGTCTCCATTGGCAATCACACAGGAATATCCTCCCGAGTGTAATAAGTTGATTAATTCTTCCATTATAAGGTTCCTTGTTTCAGTTGTTCTACAAATTGGTCTATCCGGTGCAGTTCTTTGGGTATATCTATGTTTTGAGGACAGTGAGGTACGCATTGATTACATCCGATGCAATGACTAGCCTGACGGAGTTTAGGTACACTGCGGTCATATCCTACAAGAAATGCCCGGCGGGCTTTGACATAATTCTCATCCTGTCCGTTTTTAGGAACATTGCCTTCATTGACACAACGGTTATAATGTAATAAGACAGCCGGAATATCCAGGCCATACGGACATGGCATACAATATTTGCAGTCATTGCAAGGGATGGTAGGATACTTCAGCATTAACTGTGCCGTGTCTTCCAGAAAATCCATCTCTTCGTCAGTCAGCGGTTCCAATGGAGAATAAGTGCGCAGGTTATCCTGCAAATGTTCCATATACGTCATACCGCTTAATACAGTCAATATATCGGGGAATGTTCCGGCAAAGCGGAAAGCCCATGAAGCTACGCTGCTTTCCGGACGGCGTTGTTTGAGACGTGCCACCAGATTGTCATTCAGTTTAGACAAACGACCTCCCAAAAGCGGTTCCATGATAATGGATGGAATCCCCCTTTTATGTAGCTCACCATACAGATATTCGGCATCGGTATTCCGGGTATTTGTCTCTTTCGCGTGCTTCCAGTCCACATAGTTAAGCTGTATTTGTACGAAATCCCACTTTATCTCATCGTGTCGGGAAAGCAGATAATCATATACTTCGATGTCGCCATGATAGGAGAATCCGAGATTGCGGATGCGACCTGCTTCACGTTCTTTTATCAAAAAGTCAAGCATTCCATTATCCAGATATCGTCCTTTAAGGGCATCCATTCCCCCCATACCGATGCCATGAAGCAGCATATAATCGATATAGTCCACTTGAAGGTCTGCAAAAGATTTATGATACATTTTGAGGGAAGCTTCGCGTGACCATGTATCCGGAGAGAAGTTGGATAGTTTGGTAGCAATGAAGTATTTATCACGTGGATAACGGCTTAGCGCAATTCCTGTGGATTTCTCAGAAAAACCTTGTACGTAGGCCGGAGATGTATCGAAATAGTTTACTCCATGAGCGATGGCGTAATCGATTAATCCGTTCACTGCATCCTGATCGATCACTTCACCCTTACCGTCGGGAGACGGTTTGAGAGGCCAGCGCATACAGCCGTATCCTAAAAGCGACACCCGGTCGCCTGTTGTTGGAGACGTGCGGTAAGTCATTTTGTCGGTAGGAATTTCCCCTTCTGCCGATGCACTGCTTGATGAAGAAGTGCCTTTTGACGAGCATCCGTATAGTATCGCTGTCGATGTAGCCGCACTGATACCTACGATTTTGATAAAATCTCTTCTGTTTATGTCTTTCTTATTTTTTTCTTCCATAATCTTGTTCTGATTTAAATCATACAATTCTGTGCATCTGATGTCCGGTCACGTAAATGGCACTGAAAGGACGGGATGGACAAAGATTCTCGCAAGCACCACAACCAATACACCGTTCGACATTGATTGCCGGAATCTTCGGTGAGTCCGCTATTTCGGGATCGGAAGCTACCATCTGAATAGCGGCTGCCGGACAATGGCGGGCACAGTTGCCGCATTCCATTCCATCAGTCAGCGGTACGCAGTTCTCCTTGATCCATACAGCATGCCCGATTTGGATGGCGGATTTCTCTGCCAGGCTGGTCAGATGAATGGCATCTGTAGGGCATACTTCCGCACATTTGGCACACTCCGGACGGCAATAACCACGCTCGTAGGACATTTCCGGTTGCATGAGAGTTGCCAGATTACCGGATGGACGTAATACCTGAGTAGGACAAACAGAGACACATAGCTGACAGGCAGTACAATGTTGGGCAAAGTTGCGTGCATTTAATGATCCGGGAGGATAAATCGGATTCTCCCGGTTGGGAATCTTCTTGTCTTCAATGGCTGCCAATCCTCCGTCTACCTTTTTCTCCTGTGCTTTCAGTATGGTAGAAGTAGCGAAAATAGTCGATGCCGAAAGAAAACTACGACGGGCATTGTCAATCTGTTCCGAGGTCACGGATTTTATTTTAACCGTTTCCGTATTACCCCCTTCTTTCTTTTGAATACGTCTGGTATATTTAATAGCTCCTTGCTTACATTTTTCCAGGCAATCCATACAAGCGACACAACGGCTATAATCAATTTCATGGGCTTTGGCATTAATACAGGATGCTTTACAATTACGTGCGCACAATCCGCAGCTATTACATTTGGAAGTATCGATCACAGGCTTGAAGATGGAGTATCGTGATATGAATCCCAATACGGTGCCAACAGGACAAATGGTATTGCAATAAGTACGTCCGTTACGCCATGCCAAAACAAAAAGCACAATAAGGGTAATCACAGCAATGATCAGTGTTGAAAGACTTTTCATCCAGACATCCACTTCATAGAAAGCATAGCTTTCTGCCCGTTCGGCAAAATATGCCAAGAGATTATTTCCCCATTGCCATACCGGGGCCAGCAGACTGGAAACCATCCGGCCGTATGCACTGTAAGGTGCCAGTAGAACGACAAAAGTATTCAGCCCGGCAACCAAGGCAAGGATGAATACAGCCAATACACCATATCTCAGCCATTTTAAAGCCGGAGAATAACGGAAGCGATTCTTTTTCTGTTTGCCGGAGAACCATGAAACAGCATCCTGAAATACCCCTAACGGGCAAATGACCGAACAATAAATACGCCCGAATAGTAATGTGAGCACAATAAGGAATAGCACGACACCTATGTTCAAGGCTAATACTGCCGGTAGGAACTGAATTTTCGCCAGCCATCCGAACCATGTGTGCAATGTCCCTGTGAAATCAAGGAACAGCAGGGTAATAAGTGTGAAACACACGATTGCGGCTGTAAGTCTGATAGTACGCAACATAAATTTATTAGATTTTCAATTTATAGTAGTTATATCTTAATTATTTTCAATTTCATCAGAATCGAATCTTATGCTTTTTAACCGATGCAAATTTAAGCAGAGTGATTGATTTTTGCAGTATATAAATTACAGAAAGTTATACCAATATTACTGATTAGGATTTTTTTTAATTCTGGATTGTTATATCATAATTACCGAAAGTCATTGTACATAAGAGTTTCTGTCATTCAGAACATTTCCCTTGGTAACGGGAGGTCTGAATGACAGAGCAAAATGATTACTTTAAGACATTGGAGATTTTAGTATGTCTAGAAATAAATCTTATAACTTATATTGGGAATTAACCCTGTTCCTTCTTTCTCTTCAATTTCAAGGGTCCTTTCATTGTATTGGTAAAAGTGCATTCCGGTGCGCATACCTACATTCAGAATCTTCAATGAGAACTCATGAGATACTCTTTTCTTATTTATCCGGAAGCTGACAGAAACATCACCGTTTATGGAAGGACTGAATCTTTTGCTGTATGCTTTCGTTTCATCAAAAACGATGTCATGCTCTGCCTGACTTCTTTCTTCGTTTACGGGTGTGTAACGTTCCCCTCCCTGAAAGAATAAACGTCCGTTGAGACTCAGTACGTTTTGTTTAAGTTTGCCGACCATCCACTCTTTTCCGGCAAGCAAGTTCAGCAGATAGTTCTTATCCAGTCTTGTATTACGCCAAACGTTATCTCCTCCCCTATATTTCGATTTAAACAAAGAACCTGTAATCATATAGTAAAAGCCATTTTTCATATATTGTTCCAGCGTGATGTCTATCCCATAATTTCTGCCTTGACCGGCGTTGGTCAAGATTCTGTCCAAATAAAATTCCTCATGGTTAATGACCGAGAAGGAGGAGTTCTTTTCAACCGGTATGCGAAATAAATATTGGAAATAAGGCTCTATCTTTAAATGCAGGTTTTGATTGATATTCCAGTCGTATGTCATCCCGACATGATGCGCCCGGGAAAAATCCAGATATCGGTTTGACTGGTTCTTGCCGTTGACAACCTTTTCTACAAAATAATAATCCAGCTTTTCCCTGCGACTATGCAACCCATAGGCTAACGCCAAAGAATGTTTCGGATTTATTTTCCATTTTAGGGCAACCCGCGGTTCGATGGATAAGTTATTGTTCAAAGTAAAATATTGGGCTGTTACTCCTAAGCTGGTGACATCGGGTAAGTCAAGGGCATTGCTGCCCCCTTCTCCCCTAAGAACCGTACATGAGAGTTTCCCCTCATACGGCTCAAGCAACTCAATATTTCTATTTGTTGTTAGAAATCGGCTCATACTTTCAACATTTTCGTTTATTTCGCTTGTAGCAGTTGTTGTGGACAGTTGCCGTACAATCGAACCNCAACAGATATTTCGTTGACGTTCCATGCTTTTG
>NZ_GG774705.1:517314-524209 GCF_000162515.1 Bacteroides sp. 1_1_14
ACCGAACTGCTATAGGCCGAAAAGACTGTGCTTTCGCCATTACCTTTTGAAATCTGTTCCATAGGTCTGTTTAATCCGAAATAACGGCTGACCTGATAATCAAGATCATAGTGAAGGTTTGTAATCGTAACTCCCGTTCTGTTAGTATGTCTCGGACTGAACTTCGTATTCAGATAAGAATTAAAAACGAAGTCCCACCTACTGTTCCGGATATCTCCTACTCTGATTAGTTTGTCATCTGCTAGTTGATCTACCACTGTATGATCTTTGGAATAAGTGGCAGACAGAGAAGAACGGACATACGTGTTTTCATTTATCACATACTTGTGTGCCAGCCCTCCTGCCATTTTTTCGAGCCTGTTTTCTCCCGATTGCCGGTCTCCCAGAGTTTCCCATTTGGAACGCTCCTCTATTGGAGCTTTGTTCCTGTCAATCAGACCTAATCCCCAGATAGAAAAGGTGCCGGCTTTGGAGGTCGGAAAGTTTAGCTTGAATGATAAATCCTGATATTTGAGGTTCAGATCATTGCCGGAAGCCAGTGATGTAGTAGAAAAACGATAATTAACGAGATAAGAACTTCCTCGTTTTTTACTGATTGGTCCCTCTGATGACAGATCGATACCCATTAGTCCGACTTGAAAAGCGTGTTCGTACTTTTGATTATTTCCATTGCGCAGGTGCATATCGAAAACACCCGATAATACATTGTTATATTCTGCGGGAAAAGCTCCGTTATAAAAATCCGAATTCCCGATCACCTGTGTACTCAGAGCTGACAGGAAACCTCCGCCTAATCCCGACAAATCGGCAAAATGGGTCGGATTAGGTATTTCGATTCCTTCCAGCCTCCATTGTGTGAATTGCGGGGAGTTTCCGCGAATGGCTACGGCATTGGTGCCGATGTCTCCCGCTACTCCTGCGAAAGCGGCACTTAATCGTGCAGGGTCATCGAAGCCGTTGGCAAATCTGCCGGCTTCTTCCATGCTGATCATACGGCCGCCTGTGATAGCCATAGGATTGATCGTCCGGTTTTTCTTTATTTCCGGCTTCACGAGGACTTCTGCCAGATATTGGATATTCTCGTCCATCGGAATTTCTACATATACTTCTTTGGATGAAGTTACGGATACCTCACTGATTATGCTTATATGATATCCCGTAAAAGACGCTTGAATATTGTAGCGTCCAATAGGAACATTGCTGATTCTGAAGTTTCCCAAACTATCTGTGGAGCTATTCAAGGAAGGTTCCTCTAAGACATAGACAGAGGCATACTCTATTGGAGCATTAGTTTTGGAATCGACTACAATTCCTCTTATGGTTTGCGTTAGTTTTTGTGTCTTTTCGCCGATTGTTTCTGTTTTTGGTGTCGGCAGAGAGATAATAATATGATATCCCTTTATTTTGTATATGTATCCGGTACCTTTCAATATTTGTGTTAGTGCCTTCTCAATGCTTGCGGACTTTAGCGACAATGCTTGCCTCTTTTTCAGGTTCAGATTTGACTGTTCGTAAGCTATGCTATAGTCTGTTTGTAGTTCTATTTGCTCAAAGGCTTCTTTTAAAGAGATATTTTTATTTTGAATTGTAATTTTCTTTTCTGCATTTTGGGAAATTGCCGTCAATGACAGAATAGAAAAAAACAAAAGAATGATCATCTTATCTGGCTTTTTATTCGCATTAATTCGATTCATTATTTTATATTTGTACGTTGATACTTCGTTTTTACTTCGCGGTTTAAATGAGGATAGACATTTCAGAACTGGGAAGAGGGTCTCAAGCTGCTTCCCGGTTCTTTTTGTTCATAGGCTATTTTTTTTATTTGGTTATTATTATTTTGTTTCCACTCTGCCGATAGCTAAAGCCGATTATATCTCCTAATATATTCAGCATTTCATCCAAATTCTCATCTTTCAGGAATTTGACAGTGTACCGTCTAGAGGCAGAAAAATCGGTAGAATGATCGATAACAGTATCATAACGTCGTTCCAGCGTTCTGAATATTTCTTCGGCAGTAGCATTGGTGAAGATTATTTTCCCTTTTACCCAACTGTTCGTGTCAACAGTGTCTACTGTCGATATCTCAATATCTGATGTCGATTTATCATAGGTGAGTTGTTCGTTGGGCTTGAGAGTTTGAGGAGGACGGGATTGCGTACTCACTTCCACTTTTCCACTAGTCAACGTTGTGGTAATATTCGCATCATTAGCATATGCCTTTACATTGAACTTCGTTCCAAGTACCTTGACGGATAGTTGCGATGTTTCTACTATGAAAGGTTTTGCATCATCTTTTCTGACTGAGAAATAGGCTTCACCATCAAGGGTTACGACACGATTCTCTTTGGTAAAAGTTTTCGGATAGGTAATTGTACTTCCAGCGTTCAGCCATACTTCGGAACTATCCGGCAGAACCAAGCGCTTTTGTTCGCCATAGGCTGTGGATATTTCTATCTGCTCGTTTTCGGAAGGGATATAATAAAGCAATCCTCCTGCCAATAAGCATATGGGAATAACGACGGCTACAATGCGGACAAACTTACGATATAAAACAATATTTTCAAGATGTTCTTTGTTGTATCCGGTTCTTAAATTGACCCGCTCTAAAGCACTGTATGTTTTTGAATCGGCTTCCGTATCCAGTTCGTTCCAATACTCTAATGAGGCTTTTTCTTTCTCCTCCGCGTTTTCTTCCTTCATAATCCATCGCTGTACCTTTTCCTCCGTTTCAGCAGAAAAACGTCCGGAAAGGAACTTCTTGATGATTCTGGTGATAATATTACTCTTTTCCATTTTTGCTGTATTTACTATATATACAGTTTGATGGCAAAAAGCTCAATGAAAAAGTGGATGTTTTTATAAAAAAGACAATAAAAAGCACGAGATAGCTTTCCGTATCTCCTTTAATGCGAGGCTTAACTGACTTTCGACGTTTCTTTTAGTGGTATTGAGCTGTATTGCTATCTCGGCATTGCTCAACCCTTCCTGACGGCTCAATGTATAGATCATTTTCCGCTGTTCCGGCATTTTCCCGACAACGTCCTCTATCAATAAGCCTAATTCTTTGGCTATAAGGTCTTCTTCGGAAGTAGAACTATATTCTGTCTCCTGATTATTGTTCAGATAAGTATCGTGTACATACTTATGCTTTAAAAAGTTTATGGCTGAATTTCGGGCAATCGTATGCAGATAAGAACTAAAAGACTTGGATGCATCAATCGAATCATGATTGATCCAAAGATTGACAAAAAGGTCTTCTGTCAATTCTTCGGCATCCGATTCCGATTTTATATATCCGTCGATGAAAGTCTTTGTTTTATTGTAATAGGCTATAAAAACTGTTTCAAAAGCCTTGTGATTTCCATCCTGGAAGGCTTCAAGCGTTTTTATGTCAATGTTATTACTCATGTTGTCCGACTTTCATTTTTATTAGTGAGGACAAAAGAAGTAATTATTTGGCTTAAAAACGCATTCTTTTGAAAATATTTAAGATGTATCCCTGCTAATTATTCTTTTTTGTAATATAAATAATGCCAACTACATTCAGCAAATAACCGAGTAAACAAATAATGGGTGCAATACATATACGAAGTTTGCTGAAGATATCAGGGTTATAGGCGGCAGGGGTACTCCCCTCGCCGCTCATTAATACATATCCTGTGATAATCAATATCGAACCAATCGATAGAATAATATAATTTATTTTACTCAATGCATTTCTCATACTTCTGATAGTTTTATTGTTTTCAAGTTTATATTTCCGGATTTTAGTTTCTAAGTCCCACGATTTGAGAGAATAAAGCATATTTCTCCTCAAAGCGCTGATTACTTAGCCTGTATTCCTCTTTATCAATCTCTTTTACAAGTTCATTGTACTGATTCCATTGCCAGAACTTATACAGGCAATCTCTCTGGACCATACTGATCCTGTTGTCTCCTAATGAGAATGCCCAGTTGATGTAATTTTCCGATTCGGCTGTCAGGTACTTTAACAGAGGCATTGCTTTCGTCTTTTCTCCTAGGGTAGCATAGGCTTTGGCTATGTCGAATGACCCGCTTTCATAGATCTCGGGGACATTGTACACCGGAACAGCTTGTTTTGCATAGGCAAGTACCTTTCTGGCTCGGGTATTGTCGCCCTGCCTGATCAGTTCCTTTGCCAGTTGGGCGAAAAGTCTCCGGTGATAATAGCAGGTTCGCAGGGTGGTTTCATCCAGATAGAGTCCGGGAGTGTCCAGTCCGCCATACTTATATCTGTTCATTACATTTTCATACAATCTCTCTACATCTATCGCATAGTTATTATCTCCTTTGACATTTCCCCATTTTTTATAATCAAAAGGCGTGAAACGGAAAGCTAATCCTTCCTGAACGAAATAATGATCAAACTTCAGCTTGCTGACCTCACCGACGGATATTGCCATGTACAATGGGCGTTCCCAATTGCAGTTGGCAAGCATTTCCAGCATCAGCATATCTACCTTGGTTAGAATACGCATATCTTTCAGAGAAATATAGATCTTATCCGGTATCGCATTTTTCAGATCTTCACCTTTCAGATGACGGATGGAGTCGGGAAGCATAATGCCTGATCGGAGTACTGCATCTTTATCAATGCTGATACTGATCGTATCGGTAGGGATTACGTGGAAGTCCTGTTTCTCCGATAATGCCCAGTACTTCAAGATGTTTTTTACCTCAAACGGATCATTGCCGAAACTATCACGGGCTTCTTCCGGATGTTTCTGATAAAGCTCTTCTATCTGTTTTTTCAGTTCCGGTCGGATGGCTACATATTCGTTTTTTCCTTCCTGATATTGGTCTTTACTCCAGGTAATGGGTAATCCGGGTGCATCATACAACGGGCATTGCTGCTGATAAATATACCAATCTGTTTGCGCGTAACTCAAATTGCAGATGCGGGCATCCCTGCGTACTCCTTCCGTGTCTTGATTATACCACAAGGGAAAAGTATCATTATCTCCGTTACTGAAAATGATAGGATTTCCTTTGTCGGGGAGTGTCATCAGATAATTGGCTCCAAAATCACGGCAGGTGAAACGGTTACTCCGGTCATGATCATCCCACGTCTGACTAGCCATCTGAACCGGAATCAGCAGGCAGAGAAACATTAACAGGCCGACATGAAGTACTGATGACTTCTTTTTTCGAAGTGCGTCACACAATCCGGCAGCTCCCATTCCTATCCAAATAGCAAAAGCATAGAATGAACCTGCGTATGCATAATCCCGTTCACGGGGCTGACCGGGAGTCTGGTTCAAATATAGCACAATAGCCAGACCTGTCATGAAGAAAAGGAAAAACACGACGCTAAACTGCTGCATTCCCTTCTTTCCCCGCATCCACTGCCAGTAAATCCCGACTAATCCCAATAATAGCGGCAAAGCGTAAAATACGTTATGCCCCTTATTCTGACGCAAAGATTCGGGCAAAAGTTGCTGGTCACCAAGTCTTAGATTATCTAACAGAGGAATCCCCGTGATCCAGTTTCCATGCTCCGGTTCGCCATGTCCCTGGATATCATTTTGACGCCCGACAAAATTCCAGAGAAAATAGCGCCAATACATATAGTTGAGCTGATAAGTGAAGAAATAGGTAAGATTCTCTTTTTGAGTGGGAGCTCCGTCCGTTCCTTCCGACCAGCTTTTGTAGGAGGAAGCCATGCGATCATTCCACATTCGTGAAAACAGCATATTTTGAGTATAGCATACTTCCTCTTTATTTCGAATCACTTTATATTTCCCTTCTTCCCTATTCGGTCTGTAGACAGCACCACCCGTTTTCATTTTTACTTTGTAATAATCTCCTTCGGGCACATACTCCGGTTCGGAGGCATACGTTTTGCCGTAAAGTAAAGGGGCGCTTTCGTATTGCTCCCGGTTCAAATAGCTTTTGAGTGCGAAAATATTATCCGGAGCATTTTCATTGAGTGGTGTATTGGCATTGGCACGAATCAATATCACTGCATAGGTGGTATAACCTACGGTAAGCATAAGTATGCACCATAAAGCTGTATTGATCAATCGTTTTTTGAAACGATAGATACCGGCTATGAGCAGGAAAAGTGTGATAGCCAGAAAGACAATCAGTCCTGTTTGGAAAGGGAATCCCAAGGCGTTGACAAAGAGTAGTTCGAACCATCCTCCAATATCCGCCATTCCGGGAATGTAGACAAAAAGTATCAATACAATAAGCAGACCGGATAAAGCAATCGCCGCAATAGCTCCTTTAAGCGAAATCGTTTGATATTTCTGATAATAGAAAACCAGTACAATCGCCGGAATACAAAGCAGATTGAGCAGATGTACTCCGATGGAGAGTCCGATTATATAGGCAATCAGAATAATCCATCGGTCACCATAAACGGTGTCCGACTCATCCTGCCAGCGCAGAATCATCCAGAAAACCAAGGCAGTAAGAAAAGAAGAGAAAGCATATACTTCTCCCTCTACTGCGCTGAACCAGAAAGTATCACTAAAAGTATATGCCAAAGCTCCTACCAACCCGGAGCCGAGGATGATAATCACGTCGGTTACTGACAGATTCTCTTTTTCTTCCTTCAGAAGATATCTGACCAGACGAGTGATACTCCAAAAAAGAAAGAGGATGCATCCTGCACTCAGCAGTGCATTCAGAAAGTTGACTGTACGTGAGACCTGGGAGGGATCGGAGGCAAACTGTGTAAACAGATTACCTACCAGCATATAAAAAGGTGCACCAGGCGGATGTCCGACCTGTAACTTTTCGGCGCATGAAATAAACTCAGGACAATCCCAAAAACTGGCAGTAGGTTCGATTGTCATTCCGTATACGAAAGCTGCTATCAGGAAGACAAGCCAACCACTGAAATCATTCCATCTTTTAAATAATAAGT
>NZ_GG774705.1:524446-566614 GCF_000162515.1 Bacteroides sp. 1_1_14
CAAATGCGGACTACAATGATTTGATGTAGTCTTCCAGTGATTCTTTGGAACTTACAAGCATAAGTTTCTCCGTTTTTATTCTGGATATTCTTCGGGTAAGAGTTTCTACAGTCAGTTTCATTAGATCTGCAAAGCAAGCAGGCTGGATACCTTCGCGCAGGAAAGCACATACTTTCAAATCTTCTTCTGTAAGTTTAGGACTTATCTCTTTCAATTTGGAAACAAGTCCATATACTCCTTCCTGTAGTCTTAATAATTCACTCCAGTCTTTCTCTGAAAAAGAAACAACCTTGGAAGGGGAAACAGACCGTTCTTTTATTTGCCGGACTTTCGATACTACCGAAGAACTTTCATAAATATGCTGTTGAAGCGACTGATATTTTTCTTCCAGATAGTTACATTGCAACATCAGTTTATCCGACTCTGCCTCTTTTCGCAACATTTCATCTTTAAAAGTAGTCAGTTGAGAATATACAAACTTATTCTTCTTCCAGAGCAGCCCGAGTAATAAGGACATCACACCAAAGACTCCCAATGCAGAAGAAAGAATAATCTTCGTATCGCCTGTCTGATCGTTCAGCATTAGCTGGCTGGCATAGGCTTTTCTTTCCATTTCCAATGCTTCGTCGAAATGACCATATTTCTGATAATAAAGGCTGCAACGTCTGCACACCTTGGCTACATAATCGTACTTCTCTGTAAGAGCAGCAAGCTTTATTGCTTCCTTGAAGTGGGTCTCCGCTTCCTTTTTCTGGTCAAGATCACTCTCTACGCATGCCAGATAAAAATAAGCCTTTGATTTCTGAAGTTCATTGCCGTGTTGGTCAAAGTATGAAACTGCCTGACGGATTTGCTTATCAGACGTATGGGCGATATTTTTATCTTCATTCAGCTGGGTACACAACAGATTATATTCTGCCAGCTGTGCTTCGTTCATCTGGTTGATCTGGATATTTTCGAGAATAATAGATGCTGTATCCGGGTCCTGCCCCATTAGCTGTGCGGCTTTGTCTAATCCCTGTTTTACATTAGTCCCTTCCGGATGGCATGCAGCCAGTGAAAGGACAACCACGTATAATAAGATTCGAAGATTATTCATAACTCTGCTTTTATCTTTGTATACAAACGATTGGATTTGCAAATATAAAAAATAATATGATACATACACCTCTATAAACCATACAAAAAATGGTGTCACTATCCTCCTCTCATAGTGACACTATACTGTGATCATAGTTACACCATCACGGCAGGATAGTGTCACTATATTATTTATGCTCCTATTATTATGCATATCGCAGATTGCCCTCATGTTTTTTTTTGACAAAGATCAAGCGATGACGGGCTGTTTATTAAGAAGATTAGCCGTATCTTTGTAACAAATAAAAATTGTATATATCATGATTAAGAACATTGTATTTGATTTTGGCGGAGTGATTGTAGACATTGATCGCGATAAAGCTGTTCAGGCGTTTATCAAACTGGGATTGGCGGATGCCGATACTCGTTTGGACAAATACCATCAGACCGGAATCTTCCAAGAACTGGAAGAAGGAAAGTTGAGTGCCGATGAATTTCGGAAGCAATTAGGAGATCTGTGCGGTCGCGAACTGACGATGGAAGAAACCAAACAGGCGTGGTTAGGCTTTTTCAATGAAGTGGACTTGCGAAAGCTCGATTATATATTGGGACTTCGTAAATCATATCATGTGTATCTCTTGAGTAATACCAATCCTTTTGTTATGTCATGGGCATGCAGTCCGGAGTTTTCATCCGAAGGGAAACCGCTGAACGATTATTGCGACAAACTATATTTATCTTACCAGTTGGGACATACCAAACCGGCTCCCGAAATATTCGACTTTATGATAAAAGACAGTCATGTCATACCTTCCGAAACGCTCTTCGTTGACGATGGAAGTTCGAATATCCACATAGGCAAAGAACTTGGTTTCGAAACCTTCCAACCGGAAAACGGTGCTGATTGGCGGCAAGAGTTGACCGTTATACTAAATAGTTGAGAAGAGGTATCTTTATGCTCCTCCCACCTACAGGAGGGGACCCCGGAAGGAAAAGTGCCAGGTAAGCAATTTCTAAAACCTTTTCAGCTCTTTCTTTTCAAATGTCCACTCCGGTGTATACAATCTGCCACTGTCTGTATCTGTCAGTTCATACCAAGGTGACAGATTTCGGTTGGCAGGATTGACGAGGATATGTATTTGCTGGGCGGGCATATAACTTTGCGCCAATAAAAAAACTTTCTTTTTTGTTTTCGGGTGAATTGCCACATCTACTACTATCACGGCATGGCCCGGTGAACCTCCTTTGATAAACACATCTCCTGCTTGCAGTGAAGTATAAGGAACCGTACGAAGCTCTTTTGAAAGAGAAGCAGTGCCGGCATACATAAATACCATATTCAAGTATTTACGAAAAGTCTTATATGAATAGTCTTTGCCTCCTGCAGCATACCATTCTACCTTATTTCCGGTTACTTTGATACGGTTTCCTTCCGCCCATTTTTTATATTCTGCCGGAAAGCCATTGGTAAAGTTAAATTTGATTTCTCCGTATCTTTTCTGTGCCCATAGGTATTCTGCCCGCAAGCGCATGACTGCATCCGCACATTGCTGTAAATCGCGATTGCCTATTTCCATATCTACTACGGCGAATGCGGCTGCCTGATTCCTTTTCTCCTGTCCGTTGTAAAGTAAAACCTTACTCCCTTTGGGCAATAATGGGAGTTGACGCAGATAGGCGGCAAATGAATGTTCATCGCATACTTCACGAGTGTAGCCCGTAGGAGGAAGAATGGTGCTTTCCACTGACTGTCCCAGCGACACTATAATTGAAGTCAGACATACTATGCTGAATATAAGTATTCTTTTCATATCGTTATTTTTCCCGAAGATAGGATATCTTTTGCAGAAAACCAAGTTTTGCAGGAGGAAGCTTCTGAAACCGTCTAATCAGAATACTATTCGGCAAAAACAGAATTTTCGGATATTCTCTTTATCTTTGCTGCAAATAAAAGAATATGCAACCACAAATCATACTCATTACCGGAGCTTCTTCCGGATTTGGAAAGATCACTGCGCAAATGTTATCAGAACAAGGTCATATCGTTTACGGTACGAGCCGGAAACCTTCAGAGAATATAGGTAAGGTCCGAATGCTTGTCGTTGATGTAACGAATAGTATTTCTGTTCGTCAGGCTGTAGAACAAATAATATCCGAGCAGGGACGGATGGATGTATTGATTAATAATGCCGGTATGGGAATTGGCGGAGCATTGGAGCTGGCTACCGAAGAAGAAGTGAGCATGCAGATGAATACAAATTTCTTTGGCGTGGTCAATATGTGCAAAGCAGTGCTCCCTTATATGCGCAAGGCACGTCGGGGAAAGATTATCAATATCAGCTCTATTGGTGGAGTGATGGGTATCCCCTATCAGGGATTTTATTCTGCATCCAAGTTTGCAGTAGAAGGATATAGCGAGGCCTTGGCGCTGGAAGTTCATCCGTTTCATATCAAAGTCTGTCTGGTGCAGCCAGGGGATTTTAATACCGGATTTACCGACAACCGGAATATCTCTGAACTGACCGGACAGAATGAAGATTATGCTGACAGTTTTCTGAGATCATTAAAGATTATTGAAAAAGAAGAGCGTAACGGATGCGATCCCCGCAAGCTGGGTGCTGCAATCTGTAAAATAGTAGCGCGTAAAAATCCTCCTTTCCGGACTAAAGTAGGTCCGTTGGTGCAAGTTCTGTTTGCTAAAAGCAAGAGCTGGCTACCGGATAGTATGATGCAATATGCTCTCCGAATATTTTATGCTATCAGATAAAAAAAAGTTTCATGCCTTGAAACTGTTGGTTTCAACGGTTGAAACTTTTTGTTTCAAGCAATGAAACTAATCGTTTCAAGGCGTGAAACTAATAGCGTGTAATAGTACGGCAATCAGTTCTTCGGAACTAATTCCAAAAACATAGTAGTCGTCAATAATATAGCCAGCCCGATGCAGACTGTTATCAATAACCAGTTGATATATTTAGCTTTGGGCTTGGTATCTGCGTGCAGATTATTCAGGAAGTATTCTCTGAAGAAGAGATAAAGTCCCGGAATAGTCGCACTTGCCAAAAGGAAGTCTTCCGGAATCTGAAAGAAGTAAGTCTTGGATAATCCGATCAATGACCAGTGGCAAAGGAACAATACCAGAAACATATTTACCTTGTGTGCAAACAGCAACAGCAGTCCGATGGTAAATACCACTACAGAACAAGGCATCACTGGAGAAGTCATTTCCGGGAAAGATAGCCCGCGTGCCAACGACACCATAGGATAAATGAAAGGCATGGCCAGCAACACATAAGATAGCAGATCATATTTGTGTGTACGTTCGAAAGTCGTATATCCGGTGATCGCATCCCATATCCAGATAATAGCCATCACTCCCCAGAACATCGCCATCACCCCGTTATAGCTGCGTTCTTCGCAGTAGATAAAGTAATAGACAATGGAAATCCACGAATAAAGACCTATCATATAAATCTTCATTCCCATCTTCACCCACGGACGTGGTTTGCTGATCAGCAATGCGGTCAGCACAATACCGATCAGAATGACAATAATCTGCAAAAGCCAGGTGGCTGAATTATAATACGCAATTGTTCTCCAAAAAATCTCCATAAAAGTAGTTTAATTAATGTCTTGTTAAAGAAAAGGCTCTGTGCGGGAACAGGAACATCGGGAATGTAGCTCCGACCGCAAGCATGAAAATTACTGTACTTGCCACCAAAGTGTTGGAGAAGAACATCTCCTGCATCTTTATATACTTATCATGCAGTTCCGGTTTATTCGCTGTCTGCAAGCACATAATAAGAGAGAATACCATGTTGTACGCAAACTTTCCCGGAATCATCGGGAGCAACGCAGGAATATACAGCACTGTCATCGGGCAATATACCCGTTTTCCGAGCCATAAACTGCCGAATCCGATTACTAATCCACCGAATAAAGAAGCCGTAGCAATATCTACACCCAAGTAAGTCATCAGACAGAAACGGCACGCATGTCCCAATGCCGCCAATATTGCAATCATTTTAAATGCACGCAACGGAGGATCGGAAATTGCTCCAAATCCGATACCCGCTATCGCTGCAAAGAAACCATCAGAAAGAATATCAAGTGCTACCATATCAAATTAAACTGTTTTTTACCATTAATAATGTAAAGGAAAGGCCGATGGCAATGCTGACAATCAGCAAAGAGGCTTCTGTCAAACGGGCAAATCCTGTCAAAACGTATCCTTCGACAACATCAATCACTCCATTAATCAAAGGAACACCGGGTACAAGATATAGAACGCTGGTTGCCAGTGCGATTTCGGAAGTTGTGTCGAAAATCAAGGCGGTAGAAGCACAGAGCGACGCGACGAAGGCCGAAACAATGAATATAATATAATGATTCATTTTCTTCTTTTGCATCTGCTGTTTCAGGTATAATCCTGTAATAGTGGCGGAGAAAACGATTCCCATTGAGATTAAGTCACCGCCAAACAGTTTGCAGAATGACGCATTGGCAAAGCCTACCAATATCAAAACGAACAGAGGATGTATCATCGGAGCAGAGACTATCTTTTTGTATTTCTCTTTCAGTTCTTCCAACGATAACTGTTTGTCTACTGCTTCCCAACTCAAAGCGCTTAGTTCGGAGTTATGCTCAAAGCTGATGGGATGTGCAGGAATATCTATAACCTCGTTGCAGGCTTCGTTTGTCTCCTTATCGATGATAGTAAGAATGATATTTTTATGAAATACGCCCAGTTTGACATCTAAGCCAAAAGCTTCTCCGATACGTTTGGAATTGCGTACAACACGGGAGGTATGTACCCCCGCTCCCATTAGATGGGCTGAATATTCGGCTATGAATTTACCTATAGATAATAAAGATTCGCTTGTCTTCATGTATGTGATATTTTTAAATCGGCTGCAAAAGTACAAAAAAGAGTAATAGCAGGAAAGGTAAAACACAAAAAATAAATACCTTTGCCTGCATAAAAAGAATGACTCATGAACAACCAATTTACATATCCGAAAGAGAAAATACGTTTTGCCATCCTGACTTTCTTCTTTGCCCAAGGACTCTGTATGGCAAGCTGGGCAAGCCGTATCCCGGATTTCAAAGATGTATTTGCTGCCAATTATGCATTTTATTGGGGTCTGATTTTATTTATGATACCAGTCGGCAAGTTTGTAGCAATTCCTTTGGCGGGTTATCTTGTATCTAAATTAGGGAGTCGCACAATGGTACAGGTCAGCATTTTGGGATATGCCATGTCCTTACTTTGTGTCGGATTGGCTCATGAAGTCTATTTGCTGGGATTCCTGCTTTTTTGTTTCGGAGTGTTCTGGAACTTGTGCGATATATCGTTCAATACGCAAGGGATCGAAGTGGAGCGTTTGTATGGTAAGACAATCATGGCAACTTTTCATGGAGGATGGAGCTTGGGAGCCTGTACCGGAGCACTTATCGGCTTCGTGATGATTCTGACGGGCACCTTTCCTGTTTGGCATTATATGCTAATAGCCGCTATTATCCTTATCATAGTATTGGCAGGACGAAAATATCTGCAAGAAACAACGCTTCCTATAGGCGAACATCCGAAGCCAAGCCTTGAGACAACAGACAAAGCGGCTGATAAAGCTCCGAATGGATTCCGTCTGTTATTTCAAAAGCCGGAAATACTCCTTTTACAATTAGGTTTAGTCGGATTATTCGCGCTCATCGTAGAGAGTGCTATGTTCGACTGGAGTGCTGTTTATTTTGAATCGATTGTCCATGTGCCTAAATCATTGCAAATCGGCTTCCTTGTATTTATGGTCATGATGGCTACGGGACGATTCCTGACGAATTATGCATACCAGCTTTGGGGAAAGAAAAAGTACTGCAACTGGCAGGCAGCCTTATTTGTATCGGCTTCTTCATTTCCGCATTGTTGGGCAATGCGTTTGACTCACTGGGAATGAAAGTGATCATCAATTCCTTAGGCTTTATGCTGGTCGGACTAGGTATCTCATGTATCGTACCTACTTTATATAGCTTTGTAGGGGCCAAGTCAAAGACGCCCGTCAGCATTGCGCTCACTATCCTGTCGAGTATCAGTTTTATTGGTTCGCTGATCGCTCCTTTGCTAATAGGCGCTATTACACAGGCATTTGATATTCGTATTGCTTACATGATTACAGGTATATTGGGAGGTTGTATCGTACTTATCGTCAGTTTCTGCAAAGCATTCGATATTCAGGAAGAAAACAAATTGTAGATATACAAAACGCAGTCTCTCACAGTACTTGATCATTCAAGTGTCTGTGAAAGACTGCATCAATCTTTTTACTAACCTTAACTAACCTAACTTCTATCTAATCTAACTACAAAATGTTCGAAAAATCTTTTATACTACTAATAATTCTATCCTTTAAATCTTGGTTCTCAACCAGTGAAAAGTCGCAGGCAACATCTGCCGGAGCCAATAATACGGCCTTAGCTTCTTCTGCATCTGCTATCTGTTCCGGGTGCTCTCTGAAATAAGTTTCCCATTGGGAAGCTGCTTCCGGAGTTACACCCAGTGCATAATTGATGAAATCATCATCCGTCAAAAAATCCTTTACCTTAGAGCACATATCGCATCCTTTTTAAGCGTTTACATAGATAGGACGCTGTTACTCTGTGTATGTACTCAACTAAATATCCTTTTTACTAAAATTAACTTGCCAGACTACGCAATTTTGTCAATCCACGGTGCATCAGGTTGCGTACAGACTGATAGTTCATGTTCATAATCTCACAAATATCCTCGTACTTCTTTTCTTCTATATAATATAATGTTAGTGCTTCACGCTGCCGGGGAGAAAGCTGGTCCAGTAGACGCTTCACCAGCGAGAACTCATTTTTGCGTTGCTCTTCTTCCATATAGTCATCTTCTATATCTGTGGGAGCTACTGCATTTACATCTTCTATGGCTGTATCAGACATATACATACGTTTGCGGAGTTCATCGCAGAGTTTGTTCTTTAATGAGATGAACAAATAAGACTTCAAATTATCAATAGTTCCTAATTCATCCTTTTTAGTGTAGAGCTTAACGAAAATATCGTGGATGCAATCTTTCAGTAACTCTTTATCAATGGTCAACTTCAATCCGTAATTAAAAAGAATGTTGATGTGCAAATCATATAGCTGCGAAAAAGCTGCCATATTTCCCGCTTGAAAAGAAGCGAGTAAAGTGTCGGTTGAATTATTAGTCTGTTCCATCATAGCATTAATTCGATTGATTTGATGTTGCAAAGCTAAGCAGAACTGACCTCAACCACCGGTAAAATCTGGTTTGTAGGTTGAAAAAATAAGTATCATGTTTTATAACACTCTTTTGTTAGAAATTACCTATAAAATGGAAAAATCCCGCTGATCAGTCATCAGCGGGATTTTTTGTTTCAGAGTTTATGGAACCAATAAATACCTTCTTTTTTATCCGGTACCTTTAATTTGTATACCCCATTAATTTTCAATGATTTATCTATAACACTCATCTTCCCTGAACCGGGATGTATGTACTTTAAGATATACTTTCCGGACGATAATTGAACAGGAATTTCTGTTCCGGACTTGGAATAAATGATACTGCCGATATCAGATTTTACCATTTTCTTATAGTTGTCGGTATCGGTTTCTTCCACTTCCATAGCCGCTGCATCCTTCAGGAATGCTTTATCTGTGCACGGAATTACAGGACATGAACCGCCGGCCATGAATACAGCCCATCCCATAGCCGGATAATTCTGTGCGTAGAAGGTTACGGCTTTCTCCGGGAACTTCTGACGATATTCGTGGACAGCCTTGTAGGCTTCGGTGAAAGTAACCTTTCCGACTTTCATCTTACGCATGTGTTGGCGGGGAGCCATATTCTTCCCTCCTTCCGGTGCAAAGATTCCATCTGTTTTATAGTGCCAGTAGCGGATATCAATAATATCCACCACAGCTGCACGCTTCGGATCGGCAAGGATGGCGTCCTGTACATCTTTTGTGGTACTTAATGCTACTTTGGCCTTCTTTCCGGTTTCAGTTTCCCATTCGGCGATCACGTCCAGCCAAAACTGTACAAAATGTAGTGGACCTGTAAATTCGGCACTTGTCAGCTGAATGACATTCGGGTTATCTGCAAAGTTGTTCAGACACTGGCGGATGTATTGTCTGTGTAACTCACGGCGAACCGGATGAGTGATGTCATAAAACATATCTGCAACAAAGATTCGTTTGTCTCCTGCAAACGGAGCAGGTTCCGGAAATCCGGTCTGGTTGATATTGTTGGTGCTTCTCCACGGACAATCTACCCAGTGCGCACCTGCTTCCAGGATATTGTGCTGGAAATAGTTCTCATGGAATAGCAATAGTCCGTCTTTATTTCCTTTTTCGGCAAACTCTTTCAATCGCGACCAATACCATGCATTAGGGCGATTCAGATCATATTTGCTCAGTCCTTCCCAGGCAGTACCCTGACCGCTACGTCCGAAAGGTTGTTCGTAGAAAGGCCCCCATACATCTCCGTCACGACGGCGCACTCGTTCATGATCATCCCGGCGGCGATCATACCAAAGTCCGTAGTTTTGGTCAAATACCAATATGTTCTTTTGTTTCATATAGCCGATTACGGAATCGATGCGATCTGTCAGTCCTAATCCTTCACGTCCGGGAACAAAGCGGGTGATGGCAGGGCTTGCTTTTTTCAGAAAGTTGGTTTTAAGTTTTCCATTCCACCAAGGGGTGGTATGGCTACTTCCTACCAACAAAGTACTGTTCATCTGGATACGTCCGTTTGCAATAGTTACTTCCGGTTGTGCCGATGTCTTGTTCGGAGTTATCTTCTTTTCTTTAATATCATCGATTGATTTTACTCCGGACATAGCTATTGAAGGCGCAAAGGCTCCTCGTTCAATCCAGTGTTCCAATGTCAGGCGGGGATTGTAAGCCTCTTTGGCCAGTTCCATAGCAACTTCAACGGTCGGACTGCTGGTGGCACTTGTATTCCTTGGCAGGATACGGGCACGTTCTGCACATTTCTTCTGCAAACGATCTTCTAATTGAGCATAGAAAATGCTTCGGGGCTGCACATGATTGTTTGATTGTGCCCATTCGCCGTCACCGGAGAATTGTGCCCAGCATCCGTACGCACGGTTCATGGCATCCTTTGCCGGAGCATAACAGTCTATTTCGGCAGCGGTACATTGCCAGAACAGACTATTTGCCGTATTCCATCCCGCTCCGTTCTTGTCCTGTCCCAGATTCTTGAAACTCAGATTATGCCCGTCTATATTAACCACGTCAAACAATAGGCCACATGCCCATGCATCAATAGATCCGCTGAAACCTAAAGATTCATACGAATCACATTGTACGAAAGCATTCGGTCCGGCAGCACAATATCCGGCTGCAAAGTCATGAATACCCTGTTCCGAATAGCAGCGCTGGAAAAGTGTCTGTTGTCCTAAGGTATAGAAAGTACAGCGGCGCATTCCTCCGATTTCAGAAACAGGTTCCCGTGAGATACAGTCCTCAACCGTGATTTGGGAACCGGTACGCTGAACAAGGATTGCACTTCCTGCAAAGTGTTTAAAGCTCACCCTGCGTACCCAGCAATCTTCCGCATCTTCGATAGAAATACCTGTCCAGCAATGATCTTCATCTTTAGGGTACCGTTTGTCATAGTCGGAAATCAGAGTCATATTTTCTACTCCGCACTCCCGGATGCGCCCGTTCCACTGATAAGTAATCACGGAAGAAGTACCGTATTTGGCATCCAGCGCCACTGTCAGCGGAGCGTCCAACGTTATCTGATTACCGTTTACTTCTGTCACGGTTCTATCCCAGGTAAGATCCATATCTCCTTCTTTCCAGCCCAGTGCACTGATTCCTCCTCCAAAGATATCACATCCTAACGAAGCAATCCATTCTTTGCCGGACGGACGGTTCACCAGTATCCGATCTCCCTTTCTCAACGAAGTACCTGAAGCAACTTCCAATGTCCTCGCATTTACCGGAACATATTTCGAGAGTACCTGCAATGTATCCTGTATCTTCAGATCGTCTGTCCCTTCCATGTAGATAAGGGCACCTCTGTCTACTCCTTTTTTTAGAAGTATCGTTTTCTCTTTATCCACTCCGCGCAGTACGATGCCGGAGGCATTTATACGAAGGCTTCCGGATAAAGAAAATTCTCCCTGATCCAATAACACGGCTCCCCTGAAACCGGAAGCATCAGGTACTAATGAGGCGACATAGTCAATGGCGCGTTGAATACGTGATGTATTATCTCCTGCTGTCCAAGGTACAAACACGGCATTGCGGACAGAAGGAATATCCTGTTCGGAGCCCTTGTAGCCACAGTACGAGAAATCAAGAATCCGGTTTCCCTGTTCGTCATTCAAGTAAGTGATCCGGTCATCCTTAACCTGTAAAGCAAAGGTTTGCGCATATCCCTGCGCAAACCCTATGCTCAATAATCCTAAAAGGATAGTTCTTAATTGTATATTCATTACAATAAACGTTGTTTCTAATTATTCAATCCTGAAAGATCATTTGACCATAAGCAAATCATACGATTAAAACAGACTTTTCCGTTTGGACAAGGTATCGTAGTTGTTCTTCAGATCTGTCCAGTCTACTTTCTTCTTTGTATCCAACCCATTGATATATTTCTCGATATTGGTATAGCCGTCTCCATTACAGTCCTCCTTTGCATCAGTCGGATCGTTCGGATTCAGTCCGTTGGCAATTTCCCATGCGTCCGGCATACCGTCACCATCCGAATCAAGATATGCTTCTCCTTTGTATTCAGGAAGTCCGCCCACCTGACGGATATCGGTGATGATACCTTGTTTGTAGGAGTCTGCCGGCAAGCGTCTTTTCACGTAAGGAGAGATAAATTCCGGAGCATCTTTCGCATAAATCGCTTTTCCTGTTTGTACAGTCTTGATGACGCGAGCGTCTACCGCATCCCGTTTCGGGAGAGTAGCACCTACATTATCCAATACAAAGTTATAAGCTTTTTGGGTATCCATAATCGTTACAGGCGACATTTTGAATGCTTTGTCCACTCTGATTTGCGGTAAGAACTTTCCCTCATCCACTTCACTGGCAAGCTGAACTCCGCCATTCCAGTTATCTTTTGTCACTTTAGCATTTCCGTGAACGATGTTACCGTTTACATAAGCCTTTCCGAAGGACATCGGTTTGCTTTTATCGCGTCCGGCTTCCGGTTTCAATATACGATAGGAAATAGGTTTATCCAGCGGGGTGATAGGACCGGGCTTAAAATAGTTATTGATTATATTATAAAAACTCTTATTGTCTCCTCCATCGATAGAACGGTTCCACCAGTTGAAAACAACATTGTTTACGAAGTTAAAGTCTCCGTCCATACCCACCGAACTGTTACGACTGATATTGGAAGCGAAAAGATTACGGCAGAACATACTATTATGTCCTCCGATAGTGGCGCCAAATGCATGATTATAAGTATCCAATGCTTCCGAGAATATCGAATTCTGAATGGTAATGTTCACAGTAGGCAACTTCAGTCCGTGCCCGGTTTCATCCCTGTTGTAGACGTGGCGATAGATAGACATATTTTCATCCAGTCCCCAGCTTGCCGAACAGTGGTCTATTATAATATTGCCGACTGCATTTCCTCCCACTGCATCATCCCGGAAAGCAACATCCTGTGCCCCCCGACGGAAACGCATATGACGAATCACTACATCATGAGTATCGATCAGAAAAGAATGCCCGGTCACGCAGATACCGTCTCCCGGTGCTGTCTGTCCGGCAATCGTTACATAAGGGGCACGTACACTGATCGGGCTTTTCAGGCGAATAATACCTGACACATTAAATACAATAACACGTGCGCCACCGGTTTCACAGGCTTCGCGGAATGTGCCGGGACCGGAATCTTCCAGGGAAGTAACCACAATCACTTTGCCTCCACGACCACCGGGAGTGTACATACCACCGCCTTCCGCACCGGGGAAGGCCGGAATATTACTTTTGATCAAATCCTCCGGTTTGGAAGCCCAAGGTTTGTAAGGTCTTCCTAACTTTGCTTCTTCCAAAACTGTTGGCAAGGCTTTTTCCCATGCCGCATTGGATTTCTGTTCGAACTCTGCTTCTTGTTTTGCTCCTCTTTCTTTTACCGAGTCGGGGATCACCGGATATTGGGCTGCCACAGGTAGTACACAGGCAACCAACATCCATACTGATAATACTTTCTTAATCTTGTTCATTCTTCCGAATCTTAATAGGTTTTTAAAAAAGACGATTAAGAAAGTATTTTGTAATCGGTCTTTCTATCCTTTCCGCCATTCATTCATATATTCACGGGGAGTCTGATTATATTTCTTGCGGAAACACTTGCTATAGTAGCCTGAATCTTTGAATCCGACAGCAAACGCCACTTCCGAAACACTCAAATCCGTATTTTTAATCAGTTCGATCGATTTATTCAGGCGAATCTCCTTTACCAGATCGACAGGTGCCAGTCCGGTAAGGCTTTTCAGCTTTTTGAAGAATGCCGAACGGCTCAGTCCGATGCCGGATGCGATCGTATCAATATTGAAATCACTGTCGTCCATGTTTTCCTCGATCACCTGATGTATCTTTTCAAGAAACTGCACATCTTTCTTTACCAGATATTGTTCGTAGCTGTCTTCTTCCGTTGTCGTCTGGTTCTCCATCTGCTGGCGGATACGTTCGCGGAACAGTTTCCGTTCGCCAAGCAACTGATCGATTCGTGCCAACAGATACTCTTTGCTGAATGGCTTGGTTATATATGCATTCGCCCCCAGAGTGATCGCTTTGGTCTTGGCACCTTCGTCGTTCTTGGCTGTCAGAATAATGACAGGGATATGGCTGATCTGAAAATCCTTCCGGATAGATTGCAGCATTTCCAGTCCATCCATTTCCGGCATCATCTGATCGGTCACTACGATGTCCGGGTGATACAGATGCACTTTCTTCAGACCTTCTACGCCGTTATTGGCTATATGGATGTTGAATTTATCTTCCAATTGCAGTTTTATTAACTGGCAAAGGTCTTTATTATCCTCTACCAGCAGAAGAGTCGGTAATGAAGCGTCAATTTCCAGTTCCTCCTCCGGTTCCTTTTCGGAATCGATAACCATCTCCTTGTCTGTAGCGGCAGGAGCAGTTTCCGTATCGCTGACATAGAAATCTACTTCCGACGGACGATAATGATCCTTGCCCAATAATAGCTCTACAATAAACACGGCCCCCTGCCCTTCCGGACTTTCGGCACGGATGATACCATGATGCAGATTTACTATTTCTTTGGAAAGTGCCAACCCGATGCCTGTACCCTGATAATGTGGATTATTCGCATTCTCTCCTTGTGAGAAACGCTCGAAAATCTCACTCAGCTTATTTTGCGGAATGCCGACACCGTTGTCTTCTACTCGTACATAGCAGGATTTTCCGTCATCCGTCAATCCGGTAGTTACATAAATACTTCCACCGGAAGGGGTAAATTTGAACGCATTCGATATGACGTTGCGGATAACAATGCTCAATTTATCCTTATCTGCCCATACCATAATCGGTTCGTCCGGTAGCTGGAAGGTGAAACTGATTTCATTTTCCTCCGAAAGTACACGGAATTCTTTTTGGAAGGAGGCTATCATTTCATTGAAATCGATCAATGATACATGCAGGCGCATCTTGCCATTCTGAATCTTTCGGAAATCAAGAATCTGATTGACCAGTTGTAACATTTGATTTGTATTTTTTTCCATCAGGTCCACATATTGCAATCCTTTCGGAGACAGCTCTTCCCTTTCCTTCAGTTCTTGTATCGGCCCTTTTATCAGTGTCAGAGGAGTACGAAGCTCATGGGAAATATTGGTGAAGAACTTGATTTTCATTTCCGAGACTTTCTGTTCGATATAAATATCGTTCTTCATCTTAATCATGAAGAAGGCCAGGCGCAGACCGAAATAGAGGGCCGCAATGCCAAGGATTACATAGATAAGAGTAGCCCACCAGCTCAGCCACCATGGCGGGAGAATGGTGACAGCTAATGTACGTGTGGATACAAGTTCCGGATTAGCTTCATCCATCGTTTCTACACGGAATACGTAGTCTCCGGGAGGAACATTGGTATAAGAAGCAATACGGTTTTTGCCGTTATAGTGCCATTCCTTCTCATACCCTTCGAGTATGTAACGATAAGATACGCGATTCTGATTGTAGAAATTTAATGCGGCAAATTCGATTGTGAACATAGACTGATTATACTTCAATTGAAGTGCATCGGTGTATGTGATAGACTTTTGAATCGGACAGTCGTTCAAACTTCGCAGATTACGATTGGATACTTTAAAGTCTACGATACGGGTGTCATAGTTGGTATGTTGTGTCTCCAGTTTATCAGGAGAGAATGTCAGAATCCCCTGTCGCGAACCAAGCCATAAATCTCCGTTCAATGCACGCAACGCACTGCCTTCTTCCAGTTCAACATTCAGGAAACCATCGTATTTGTCGTAGTTACGGAACTGCTCTGTCGCCTTATTAAAGCAGGACAGACCAATCTCGGTAGTAAACCACAAATTTCCGTTTTTATCTTCCACGATGGACTTGACCACATCGTTATTCATTCCTTCACGTATGCCATATGACTTGAATATCGGTTCACGTTTTTCTTTGTCATAGCGGACCAGCTTATTCAGACCTCCGCCGAATACACTCACCCAAATTTGCGAATCACTGTCTTTATATAGTACATAAATGTCATTGTCTGCCACATTGGAACGATCGCTGATCTGTCGGTACGTCTCAAACTGAATCTGTTCGGGAGTCGTAAAATGTCCGTCAAAAGACATCAGACCATCCATCGTACCTACCCAGATACGCCCGTCTTCATCTTCCGTCATTGTGCGGACTTCCATATACAGACCATAAGCGGGATACTGTTTCAGTCCGTTGTACTTATGCTTGAATACAAGCGTTCCATTTTCTTCGGAAATCAAGTTCAGCCCGCCGCCCAACAGACCGACCCAGATACGCTCCTGACTATCCTGATATGTGAAATATACATCATTGTTACTGATAGTATTCGGATTCTTAGGATCATTTTTATAACGGGTAAAGCGCAGACCGTGCGGTGAGTTCATATCCGGTTCGGCTTTGACAAGTCCGTTTCCCTTAGTGGAAAACCATAAGTTTCCTTCTTTATCTTCCATGATATGATATACGGCGCCTATCAGATAATTCTGATCCGTAAAAACCTGCTTTATCTGTCCGTTGCTATCCAGACGATAAAGTGCCTGCCAACGGGTACCGACCCAGATGTCTCCATTCTTAGCCTGATACAGTGCACGTATCCCCTGATTCCAAGAGGTCGCTCTTTCTGTGTCTACAGGGACAGGAGAAACTTCTGTCAGCAGTTGAAATTGCTTCTTTGGAAAGTTGACTTTGTATACTCCGCTGCCTGTAGATGCCAGCCAAAGAATACCGTCTTTATCCAGCAGCAGATGAAAGAAGAGCTGATCGGGAAGGTCGTCGGAAAAAGGTTTCAGTTGATTGATACGGGTCATTTCCAGTTTCTCCCTGTCGAAGAGCAGAATTTCTCCACCGGGGGTGAGGAAAAACATACCCTGTTCACCGGCATCCTGCTTTTCAAAGTTACCGATGGCATTTTGTTTGGGGAAAGGAAAGCGATGATTGCTTTTGTTCAGAGGATCATAGTACGTCAATGCCTCATTACCTTCCTGAAACCAAATTTTGTCATACTTGTCATTGAATATCATTCCTACTTTTTTCCCTGCGATGGAGAACGGTAGTTTGGTCAGTTGTTTGTAGCCGATGTTATATTCATACGCACCATCAACGGTGGTGATATACATTAATCCTGATTCAGTGACCAGTATATTGGAAATCGGTTGATCAATTTCCGGTATTTCGTAACGGTTGACTACTCCATTTTGCGGATCGACGCTATAAATATGTCCGTTCTTATCTCCCAGCCATAAAAATTTGGAACTGTAGGAAGCACAAGTGAACTGGTCCGGATCGGCAGAAACCTTCTTTTGAATGAAATCGACAGGTTTATCTTTCAAAGCCTCTCCTTTTCTTAATGAAAGAATCTGATAGTCCATACCGATCCAATTGATAAACTCGGCAGTTTCGCAAACACATTATGCTTGAGGCGTAAGTCGTAGACGTTGACATTGGGACGCGAATCGTGCAACTGCTTCATGGTGATTTTACCGTTCTGGTCTGTATTTGCACGCAGCAGGCTTTTATCTTTGGTCAGCAGCAGTACGTCTCCGTCATCTGTCGTCTGTATCTTGATAATCTGAATATTTTCAGAGTACTCTTTTACATCGTCATACACTGCGTGGAAACTTTCATGTTTCTTATCAAACAGATAGAGTTTGCGGTCGATAGTCTTGATCCAAAGGTATCCGTTCCGGTCTTCTACAATACGCTGAATCTTACGGGGAGGAATATCTGCTGAGTAAAATCCGTCATGATTATCATAGGAACGGAATTTGGTACCGTCGAAACTGCATAGTCCGTACCAGGTGCCGAACCATACAAATCCGTCCTGCCCTTTCAGTGTACAATTGACAATGTTATTGGGTAAGCCTCGTTCAGCCGTATAATGTTCAACGATCATGTTAGGGTAGGCAAAAGCACAGATTCTCGTCATCAAGAGAAACATAAATATCAAAAAGAAGTGTTTCTTCATTGTATATTATATTAGTGGAAATGAATCTTGCATCAAAGATACTATTTTTCGGGTAAAATTCAAATTAGCAGATAATAAATCCAGATTGATAACCTTGTTTTGCCATGCACAAATCTGCGGTCAAGTTTTTCAAATTTACTTTTCTATTCCAAATTCAGTCTGTTGCCGTTCCACTTCATCCAACACCCGTTGCCGTTCTTCTTCCGTCAGTTGCACTTTGCCTTCAGTTGCACTCTCGGACGAACCGGCTTTTACAGTTAATGTGGATGTTTTCTGACCAATACAGTACTTCTCGTCATAACAGAAAGGAAGTTCCGCAGGAACACTTTCAAATTCCATTTCAGTTGCAGTCGGAGCCTGAGTTCCTTCAAATTGCACGTGGGCTTTCACTCTAATCTTCCCGGCTTTTCGTGTGGAACGGATCAGCAGAGGAGCCGATCCGAATTCTACGGCACGGGGATTGGCGCCAATCCTTGCATCGCCAATGATTTCTCCTTCACCTTCTACCGTGAATACGATATTTTCCTTTGCTAGACGACGTACATTTCCGCTATCATCCGTTACTTCGGCAACTACCACTATGAAATCCGACCCATCCGCTACCAGATTTACTTTTTGAGTATCTGCATACAAGCGAAGTTTGGTAGACCGCCGGGAAGGCATTTTCTTTTGTGTACATACTACTTTCCCATCGATAATACCTTCGGCAACCATATTTACCTTCTGCCAGTTCTTTTGAGTATAACTGTATCCGCGTGCTTCCCAAAAATCCCATACATTTTCAAAGACAACAGGTGCGTTCGGCAGGTGACCTTTGGCATGTACCACAGGTTTGGTCCATGTTTTTGTCCCATCATAGATAGAAAGGCGGATGGAGTCACAGTTGCTGAATATCACGACATCCTTATCGGAGAACTGTGACATTTCATGGGCAAGGAATATCATCGGTCCGCATTCTGCCAACGGATGTTGGAGGCTTGCCGAAGATTGGCTGCGGAACATTTCATACGCATACTTTTTCTGACGAAAAGCGTCATAAATACCTCCCCAGTATGGATCGGGGTGATAACCGCGCTGGTGATCGAATGGATGCCACTGTGTGCCACCGATAAACTGACCGGTAGTGCGGTACATCTCATCATAACTTTTAGCTAAAGAAAGTGCCTGTATCAGCAACGGACGTTCACCCCAACTGCGGCTTGCACGGTTATTGTTGTTGTGGGCATACCAGTCATCCACGTTTTCTCCGAATTCACGGGTGAAGATGCATTGTTCCGGTTTGTCCTCCTTTTCGTCATCACCCGGCCAGCCGTAGACTACATCGTAATGTTCCTTTACACCGGCAGAATGCACATCGGCAGCGGCTATCGGACGTCCCGGATATGGATATTCTTCCTTCGTTATTTCAAGTGCCTTCAGTGCAAAGTCGAGTGGATAACGGGTCTCATTCAGAATAGGCTCCCACATCAGCACGGAAGGATGATTGCGATCACGACGAATCATTTCACGGGTATTCTGATGAACCAGTTCTCCGAATTTCGGGTCTTTGTTCCAGTATTGCCAGCCCGGAGTAGCGACGATGACAAACATGCCGAGTTCGTCACAGGCATCCATAAAGGATGGGTCCTGTGGATAATGCGCTACACGGATGATGGTACATCCTGCATCACGCAGGCGTTTTGCGTCACGCCATTGCTGTGAATTGGGAAGAGCATTGCCTACGTATGCGAAATCCTGATGACGATTGGCTCCAACTAATTGTCCGAAAGGTTTTCCATTCAGCCAAAAGCCCTCTTTGCCACGAAATTCCGCCAGGCGGATACCGATACGGGTAGTTCCTCCGTCGATGGAACGGTTTCCTTTCTTTATACGGGATTGTACTCTGTATAGATATGGTGCATCCGGTGACCAAAGTTTCGGATTCCTCACATCCATCTGCTGGCGGATTGATTTCTTTTCTCCGGAGTTCAAAGAGAGTTTGCTAGACGTACGTTTGATAACCTTGCCTTCGGCATCTGTAAGGGTCGTTTCTACTGTGACGGATTCCGAACGAGTATTATTGTTCTGAATCTCTGTTTCTACGTATACTTGTGCGCTCTTTTCGCTGATCTTGTCGAAGTGAACAAATACGCCGCCACCGCCAACTGTCCAGGAGTCGATGGCATCGGTAATGGCGACCGGAGACTTGGCAATCATCCATACATCACGATAGATACCTCCATGATAAGCAAAATCCAATGTGTATTGTGGCTTTCCGGGAGGGTATGATTTATCGTTGCTGTTGTCGGTATAGACGGCAAGGAGGCAGGAGTCTCCGGCTTGTACGCCGTTTGCCGTCAAGTCCAGCGTGAAAGGCAGATAACCTCCGAGATGTTCCTGAACACGTTTGCCGTTCAGGTAAAGTACTTGCTTTCCCATTGCCGCTTCAAAATGAAGGAGTACACGCTGTCCTTTCGTTGCGGTGGGAACTACGAAATACTTGCGATACCACGCAGGGCCCTGATAATTGCGGCAACCACTACCTTCGGCAGGCATCAACTCTACTGTGTGAGGAGTAGAAACGACCTCCCAGGAACGATCGTCAAAATTTACAGCTTCCGCCCCCCGGATATCGCCTTTGCAGAATCGCCATCCCGGATTGAAGTTATATACTTGTCGCCCGCAATCGGGAAGCGGAATAAATCCGGCAACCGATGTTTCGGGACGGTAAGTATCTGCTGCCTGCCCACCGAAGGAGAATAGCAGCAGAAATAGGAACAAAATTAAAAACGGTCTTTTATTCATAGTTTTTTCATTTATGTAATTTGTGCTTATTTTTTCTATTTTTCTATCATTATAATAATGTCTTTCTTTCTGTTTTCCGGTGATACCTTTAGGTCTGTCACTTTCCCGTCTTTTAAAGTTGCTTCTACCGTCGTATTACCCGGAGCGTGGAGCTTGAAATGGACGTTCCATTCTTTGGGCCAGGCGGGGAACAGAAGTATTTGTGCTCCATTCGTTTGTAAGAGCATCTCCTGAAGTCCTATCATGCCGCTACCTCCCCAGTTGTGGTCGGGTGTCCAGTCATATCCCGGTCCCCAGAAGGCAGGAAAACGGTGGGGACCATCCGATAGCTTTGCCAGAGAAAGGCTTTTGGCTTCTTCGGTCAGTCCCAGACAGGCCGCCCAGATGTTGTCTTGCTTCCATCCGGTGTGGGAGCGGAATTTGAGTGCGTCAGGATCATAGAAATAGGTATCACGAGCTATTTCCAGATTTTCCTTGCCTACTCCGTAGATGCGCCAGGGAAATACCGGGTAGAGTTGTGGTGTCTCTATATTGTTGATTCGTTCCCAGCTTTTGGCGGGAGAAATCGTTTGTTTCCATACTGGAATCATGGTAGAAGTCTGACGATTAAGAGAATCCTTGACTTCGATATAGCGTAATGGAACCGGAGGAATTGTTTCCAGCATCTTTTGCCACTTTTCATTGTTGCAAATTTTGATGTAAGTCTCCAATACAGTTCGCAGTGCGGCGATGGTGCTGCTGGCGTTGTTGGTCATCTTGTAGGTTTCGCAGGCAGAGCCGGGGAACAGTATCAGGTGTCCGTCGCCATCCAGTGCTTTACGTCCCCGACGGGAAGCGAGTAGCCGATAATGTTCGTCGAAAAAGGTCAGCGAGCTTTCAATCAAAGGCAAATACGGGGTTATGTCGGCATCGGCATAATTCTTCGTTTCCAAAATCATCTGGCAAAATTCAAGAATAGTGTCCCATTCATATTCCAGCCACGCATTGTATTCCAGTCCTTTGTCAAACCAATCCGGACGTTTGAAACCATATTCTGCGGGATTGGGTAAGCCGAAGTTTTCTATCTGTTCGGAGAAACAGGCTCCCTCGTGTTGCCAATATACACGGCTGCGGAGTTCCGCATTCTTCAACATCCGGTTATAGAAATTGAATTGGGAAGGCATCATGTCGAAGTCACCGCTTTTCAGCATCGGCCAGTAGACAAGACGCTGATTCTGTGCAGTCATCGTTCCTCCTCCCCACTTTCGGTAGTCAGGAGTGAATGCCTGCTTCTCGTCTATGTGGCAGGGATCGAAGGTGAACAAACCACCGTTGAACTTGGTGGGGACACTGCCGTAAGCATTGCAGCCCAGCATATAACGGAAAAGAGTGTAGTTTCGGGTGATTTCTTTCAATGCATCTTTCGCATCGCTCTTTTCTTTATTTCCGGCTTCTTTTTCTACTTTGCTGTTCTCCTTGTTTTCGGTTTCACCGATCGTTTCGATAAAACTCCGTTGCCAGAAAGCATTCCACCACAGGCGGGTTTGTTTTTTATCCTGTGATACCACTTTAGACGATATCTTTCCTTGTGGGGCAATTCGTTGCCAGGCTGTTTTCAGACCTTGCTCCCATTGGGTGACGGTTTCCGTCTGTTCTGTGTGTAACACAACTGAGAAATGATGCTTTTTAGAAGCTTTCAAAGAACGAAATCCCCAAGTGCGGTAATCGGTCCCGGCATATACACTGTCTGAAGTGCCTGTATATTCCAGATTCTCTCCTGACAGATACCCTCCGAAAGTCAGATTTTTAAGAGGATTCATCATCTGCGACTTCACTTCATTCATCCCTTGTTGGGCAACTGCTATGTCAAATACTGTCTCTTCCGCATTACGATGATAAAACAAAAGGCGTTTGCTGTCCTTTTCGGATAAATTCTCTAATGAAATGAAGTCGGCATATGTTACCGTACCTTTCGGAGGAGCCCACTTATAGGAACATTGCTGCCCCTCTCCTTTTCTGATCAGCCGATCCTGGTATCTCCAGTTTTCATAAAATATTTCCGCCTGCAAAGGCCGGTCATTAACCACTTCAATGTGTACAACCGGATGAAAAACATCCGCCCAGAGTTGTACTTGTGTCCCTCCGGCGGAGATTTCAACATAGCCGTCGTTCAACTTTAATTCCTGCCGGAAATCCTTTGCGTCTCCAAAAGGATTGGGAGATAACCGGAGACGAAAACGTCCCTGTTTCAACTGACAGTTGTTTTCATCGAACGTACCGCTTCTGCTCAGATAAAATAGTATATCCCCCTCTTCTACCCATATGTTCATGCCGATATCTCCCCCGCCGCATGGCATCGATTCGGAGGAATTCCGGCTGGGAGTATCCCAAACGACATTGGCATGCTGGCTCCAAAGAACCGACACGCCAACGAATATCATTGCTATAGCCAGATAAAATCTCTTCATATTTTCAAATTACCAATCGTCCGAACGGAAAGACCCCAACGGTAGCCCATCACAATATACATCTCCTTCCACATAATTCTCAAATCCATAGCGGACAGCTACCGGATGCGGAACTTTATCACTTTTTACTAGCATTTTGCTGCGTTCGATCCATGCTTTCGCCGGATAAAACACCTTGTCTTCACCTGCCACCTGAAAGTTTTTCGATTCAAAACAGTTTTTACCGCTGATCCACATATTCGCACGTTCAAAGCTGACGACGACAGTATCATTCTTGATTTCAATACTTTTGTAATAAGGACTTTCTCCGTTCACCCCCTCTACTCCGTACGTCTTTGTCAGTGCAAGGAGTGCCAGACGTTCTCCGGCAGCCTGTTTCTTTGCGGGATGAATTCCCTTTTCCATTCCAGCATCCAGCAGTACAGCCATGCCGCTGTTAGACACACGATGTTCAACCTTTGCCTGTGCTTCCCGTAGATAAGCAGAATTAATCACCTCTTTACCTTTTTCAGTGATAATACCATAGTCATAAGGAGCTATCTGACAATAGTAGAAAGGAAAATCACCTTGTTTCCATTCGGCACGCCAACCGTTAATCAATGTGGTAAACATATCCGCATAGGTATGGGCACGATTCCAGTTATCTTCTCCCTGATACCAGATCACTCCTTTCATGGTCATGCCGATCAATGGATGCAACATACCATTATAGAGTACGGTCGGGGTACGGTTTTTCGATTTGATATCAGCTTCCGATTGAGGTATCTTTGCATCCGGAAATGCTTTCAGCCAATCGGCAGTCATCCATGCCTCACAAGCAGAACCGCCCCATGCTGCTACTACGAGTCCTACCGGAACTTCTAATATTTCATTGACCAGTCTTCCGAAATAATAGGCCGTCGCACTGAAATCACGGACACTGACCGGAGCCGCTTCTTTCCATGAACCGACTACGTCGTTCTGAGGGGTAATGGTAGAAGTTCGTTTTACCGTAAACAGGCGGATATGAGGATTTTTGCTGCGAAGAATATCCATATTGGCATTCTCTACAGGTTGGTTCTTGAATCCTTTCATCGGCATTTCCATGTTGCTTTGACCGGAGCACAGCCATAATTCGCCTATCAGAATATTATTCAGTGTCTTTTGGGTTCCATCGTCGAAAGTGACAGTATACGGTCCGCCGGCTTCCGGAGTGGAGACTGAAAGTTTCCATGAGCCGTTCTTGTCTGCTGTTACTGCATATTGTTTTCCGTTCCAGCCGGTAGTGACTGTTACTTTCTTATTCGGAGTTGCCGTTCCCCAAAGGTTGGCATTGGTTTGTTGCTGCATCACCATGCCGTCAGAGAAAATAGCGGGAAGTTTCACTTCCGCACGCATTGACAGGCAGGCAGCGAGCAGAAAGCTTGCTAATACTGTGCTTGTTTTAATTCTTGAACTTTTCATTCTTATTTGTTTTTATTCGCTACTTCAAAATTCAAAGGTCCGAGCAATCCTGCAGGAAGCAGGGTGTTTTCTGCTTTCCGGTATTTGGCATTCGTCCATATTCCATCGAAAGGAGCTTTTCCTTCATCGGCTCCTTTGAGTGCATTCGCCCAAGTATTGGTCACTTCGATTTCCAGTTCATTCACACCTTTCTTTAAGGCTGCCGTAATATCAGCCCGATGAGGTGCTGTCCATATCGTTCCGCAATCTATGCCGTTCACACGGACAGTAGCCAGATCACATACTTTTCCCAGATTCAGATATACTTGTTGGCCTTCTTTCACTTTACTTTTCCAGCGGAATGTTGTTTTATACACTGCTGTTCCGGAGTAATAGCGTATTTGCTCATCTTCTTCTTTGCTCCAGTCAAAGAGTTCCTGTCTTTGGATAGTCTTACCGTTTGCTGTAAAAGTCACGGTATATTCTGTTGCTTCCAAGCCTGTCTCCGAAGGTTCTTTTACCGAATCCTTCTTTTCCTTGCGCTCTTTTTCCGAAGTTTCCTTATCATCTTCTTCTGCAGAGTATACGATGAAGACAGACTCATTCGGAGCCAACGTTAAAGTGATTTCCGTACGATGGCTTTTTTGTTCGTAAGGAATGTCAGCGTTAATCTCACCCGTCACCGGATTCCAGCATTCCGGCTTTCTGCCGTCGATGCGCATACTGGCGGTAAATGTACGTGTTTCCTCCTGTTGGTTGGCGATAAAATAAATGTCCCCCTGTTCTCCTTGCCGATGTGTCCATGCAATGTCTTCCGGTACGATCAGATCACGTTCCAGACCGTATGAGGAGAAATCATCTTCATTATATGGAAGAGAAGGAATTAGTATGCCTGCTTCTTTCAGTTCATTTATCTTTTGTTTTACTTCCGGAGATAGTTCTGTGGGGTCTGGATTCATCGGACGTGGAAGTGGCAATACTAATACTTTGTAACTGGCTCCACCCGGTAATGTCATCCTACCATTTTCAGCTTTCGCCAAACGGAGTAACGCGTCTTTGTTAAAGCTGTCATAGGCATATCCTCGAAGTGGATTTACCCACTTTTCAGGATCGGCCATATTGGCAGAATGTGTTACGCCTACAGGACGCACACGTAAGGGTTGTCCTTCGTTTGCCAAGCGGATTCGTTCGCTTTCCACCCGCTCTGTACCGAAGATGCCCGGTAAAGAAGGAACTAAACGTTCCGGCAATATCGAACGTCTTGGCATCTCTTCTCCTGTAAAAACTGCAATATCTACCACTGGATGCCCGTATTGCAGCAATGACTGGCAACGGGTGATGTATTCACAGAAAGCCTTTGCACCTTTATTCCACCACGTCTGGTCACGCTGGAAGAAAAGGCCGATACCATCCAGAGTCATTCCCGGTTTGCGGTCCAGCCAAGGATTATGGACATATACATGGAAGAAAAGGCGGTTGATGCCTAAAGCATAGTTGCGGTCCAGTAAGGCTTTCAACATTCCCGGATGTTCGTCCCATGTTCCGCGTACTTCTGTGAAACCTTCTGCCTGGATGATATTCTTGCCGTAGATATGCGCTCCGCTGATAGCATCCAGCATATCATTCGGTTTGTCGTGGGTTGGGCTGTTCAGCCAGAATTCTCCCATGGGAAGGTCTACTTTCTGATAATGCAGTAATCCGTCACTTACCATGGTAGGCGCTACGCATTCGGCTGAGAACTGGCAATCATATTCTTTCGCACAGTCGGCCAAGACTTGATAGAAAACATCGACGACCAGTTCACCTATCGTTGTGCGGACATCACGCAGAATCTTTTCGCTTCGTTCGGCACTCTCCATCGGAATACCTGCCAACAATGGTAAATAAGGCATCAGGTCGTATCCACGGCGTTTCCGGAATTCTGCGGCAAAAGTATCGCTCCAGTTCTGGCTTCCGCATTCCCAACTATCCACGTGCATGTATTTTAATACGCGGCGGGCAACGTCTGGATTTGTCTTTACAAATGCTTGCGCAAACCAGTTGTCGAACTGCTTGCGAACAGCTTTTGGATTAAATTTATCACATTCCAGTCCTTTTCCTCCTCCGGCAGTTGCGTTCGTATGTCCGGTGGCGGTATGTCCCATGCGGAGTAGTTTCCACTTTCCTTTGGGGAGAGTAGCTGTCAGTGTTCTCTCTTTAAAATTGTCGCTCGAACTATTTTTAAAGGGATCTGTCAGGTTGATAATCTGTGAAAGGGCATAGCAATCTTGCTCCCCTATTTCCTCCTTCTTCGTGGAGGAAGCTACACGCCATACCAGTCCGGCTTTGCCTTCCCACTGATCCAGTCGGGCTTCCCGGTGCAGACGCAGTTCCTTGATTTTCAGATTTGGTTTCCATTTTGCGGCATCCATGTCTTCACTTCCCGGTTCACTGCCTTCGGGTGTCCAGTAGAAGCGGAAATAACGGGCAGTTGTAGCAGGAATTGCATGAGTGGAATTTTCATCTGTATTCTGCCATCCCTGACGTGCAGGGACGAGCTGTTTCACCAAACGGTAGTTAACCCCATCATCACTTGCCATCACTTTCAAGCGGTGCGCCTGATAATTATTGCCACTCAGAATGATTTCAATATTGCGGCAGGTGAAAGGCTGTTCGTATTCATATTGGATATAGCAGGGATATGATGAACGGATTACTCCGGCATCATCCATGTTCACAGTCTTCTTGATGTCAATATGATTTCCTGTGGCTATATTGGCACAGGTTATTTGGGCCGGCATAACGTCTGCCGCTTCCTCTTTTACAGGCAGGGCAAATAAAGAAATATCTTCATAAAAACCTTCGTATGCCTCCGGTTGCGGCAAGTGTAGTCCTTTGATTTTGCCACCATCAACGATTGTATCACTCCAGACTACCTTTTGCATCGATTCTTTCGGAGTCATCCACGGACCACCAGCCAATGCAAAACCATCACAAATATGCATTCCTAACTTTAATCCCAAGCGGTCGGCTTCTTCCATGCTGAAACGAACCATTTCCCACCATTCGGGTGTTAGTTGTTGCGCCTTTCCATTGTATTGTGGTCCTTCTTTGATACCTTTGATAGGCATCAGATAAGTGCCTCCCAGCCCAGCACGTTTCATTGCTTCCAAATCAGCCGTAATCCCTTCTTTGGATACGGCTCCAAACATCCAGTACCAAAAAGTCCAAGGCTTTGCTTCGTTAGACGGATTTTGGAATTGTTCGCGAAGTGAATGTGTTTGCAGAGCATTGGCAGGAGATATAGCAGTACACGCCAATAATGAGATTGCAAATATTTGTTGTTTCAGTCGGCTTTTCATTCTAATCTATATTTTTACTTATAGATAAGACGAAAAACGGCCTGTTTTGTACTCACTGTATTCTCCTTGCTCAAATTAAATTAAGCAATTTAATTTGTCAGGCAGACTTGAATTGATAAGCCTGTCTATATCAGGTAAGCCGCTTCTTCCGGTGTTTTTAACGAAGGGCAAGGGCAATATTCCTTCAACAGATTCACCAGACAGGGCATATTATCCTCGTCCCAAGACAATTTTTCCAGTGCCGTCCACGTAGCCGGATTCTTTATATCCGTCTGCCGCACGGCGACCTGTACCGTTTTCATCCACTCGTGCAACTCTGTTTGTCGGGCTTCATCCATTAAAATCTGATTCAAAGTCTTTTTCATATATTCGGTTTTAAATGGAAAAAGTAATATGGACTTTATTTCATTCTGTTCTGCTTTATGCTGTTTGCTATTGCTATCAATGCCGCATATCCGCCTGTTTATTGTTATCAATTATGCGGAAAACCAGTTCCCGTCTTGTTTATTAACGTCAGTTTAACACGTTAAGGGTAAAAACAAGCTCCGTCCATTATCTTTTCCCGATTGAAATTTGCCCTTTCCCCGTCATATCCGTAACTTTGTAAATCAAAGAATCCGATATGAATCAGGAATTATTAAAGCGCACGCTAAAGAACCGCAGCATAGAACTGACGGAGCAGGAGAAAAAGGATTACTATCCTAAAGAACCTCTTTTCATGCTTCTGTTTACTTCTGCCGCCTTACTGTTTTGTCTTGTGATGGCAAAGATTAAGAGTGAACTGATAGAACCGGAATTTGTATGGACTGTCGTATTGTTTCCGGTTATTTCCGCTACGGTGGGTTACATTACCTATCTGAACAAGAAGAACACGCTCAAACTGCATTACATCAGTACGGCACTCCCCCCCCAAGAGCAGCAAAAAGTCCTGATACGGCTGGCTAAGGAAAATCAGTGGGAAATAATACTGTGCAACAAACAGCAATTCGTAGCCGATGACATTTGTATGCGCTGGCGTGTGCGTGTAACCGTCATTTACGGAAATCCGGATATGGCTTACAATAGCCGGTGTAATCCCACTCGCCGTTGGCACGCTTCCGGTGGCAGGAATTGGGATAACCGGGAAACGATCCGCCGGGCTATCGAGAAAGAATGGGCGATTAAAAATAAGAATTAAAAGAGAACGATATAAATGATAACTCCCTATTTGATAAGAATATCCGGTTTTCGCTTTTTCGGCAGGGGATTGCACGACATTCCCGGAGACGAAGTGGCTGTTATGGCATTTTTCATGTTATTTCTGTTTGTTCCGTGCCTGTGGCTTGTCAGATATTTAAAAGATGACAGGATGGATTCAGACAGGCAGGACAAGCTGCTGGAGATACATATTGTCCTGACCATCGTCATGACTGTTGCGGGGGGCGTCTTTGCCCGGATGTCTGCACTTGTCAATAGGTGGATAGACGAACAACCGTTCATCGTCGCTGCTTACATAGCGTTGGCACTCAGTGTTTTTGGTGTCGCTATCGGCAAAGCTGTTGATTTCTGGGTATATTATTTGAAGAAAAGAATATCCTAAGGCAGTATGATAGAGTACATGAACATTCCGGCTTTGGTCTGTGTCTCCCTGTTGGGTGCGGGAGCCTTTGCCATGATAGTAGGCTCGCTATTGAAAATGCAATGGGCTACGGAGGGGAAAAAGACTTCGCTATTCACTTATCTTTTATGCCTGATTGCAATGGCAGGTTCCGGCTGGACATGGTATGATAGCATACACAAAGCCCGTGCGTTGGCGGAAGGCAACCGATACACTTTAGCCACTTATGAAAAAGTGTCGGGTGTCATTAAAGGGGGGCACAAGGTACGCCAGTTCGGTTTTTATGTGGATGGGGTGAAATATAATACTACGACGACATACCCCAAATTCTTGGGTGTTAGCAATCCTTTGCGCATCATAGTGAGGTATGCCGTCAACAACCCTGAATACAATAAGGCTTTCGGGGACGAGTTTGTCCCCACATGGGTACTGTCCCCACCGGAAAAAGGTTGGAAACAATACCCGCCTGCTATTCATTGGGAAGGTGCTGTGTTGGATTCTGTTTATATGCAATCGTTACAAGGTAATAATTAATCCGATGACGGTAAGCGCCGTATATATGCAGTTGATATAAAATGCAGCCATCAACAGCCGGGGGATATATTCAGACTTCCTGAATAAAGAGGCAGGCTGGATGATTAACAAAGTAATAAAAAGAGCAATGCTAAAACCGACCTGACTCATCAGCAACCATTGCGGATATTCCGTTATGACAGCCGCAGACCATGCTTGGAGCAAAGGAGTTATATTTTGCAGAAATACGTGAGCCGCAAAATATCCCAGAGAAGAAACGGCTTCTTTCCTCTGCCGTAGAAGCGCATTGATAGCATAAACGCCTATTCCGGCTTGTCCCAGCAGTATGGATAACTGGAAAAAGTCGAAAATCCAATAGATGAGATTGCTGGTAGTGCCATCGTTGGCAAAATAATCATAGAAACAGAGTGAGGATACGCAACTTATTGCGACCAATCCTGCATATATAAATGAAATGATTCTTTTATTCATTGTCTTTTATTTTTTCAGATGCTTTTCCAATGCAATATACACTTCTTTCCGATAACTGACAAAAATAGTTTTATCTGTTTGGGACGAACTTTTCTTTTTCCCGTCATAGTGCGGAATATTGGATAAAAACAGGCTATACGAGAAAATCATGTTCTCCACTATTTTACGGGAAGGTTTGAATGACTTGGCAGGTATGTAAGAATAAATACCCTCTTTACAACGGTAAGGTTTATACATTTGCACAACTCCCCACGAATTAATCTCATCCACCCGGATGCTTCTTTTCCCGAACAGGCTTCGTGCTTCTATTCTATCCTCACCAAGCAAAATTTTACTGGGTAGTGCCCAACAGATTAACAGGATAGACAAAGATATGGGCAACAGGAAAATAAGGAGGACTTTATTCTCACCTAAATTGGCTACACATAAAAAGTAGATCATAAATGCACAGAATATACTACATATGACAACTCCTGCCCAAACAAACTTATTTGTAGGGTAAATCCAGAATGTCTTTTTCCCGGAATCCTTATCTCTCATTTTATCATTATTCTTTTATTTCTAAACAATATGTATGACACCAATAAACAAAGTAAAAATGGTATTGTAGTATCATACAAGCACATTTCTCCAGAAAATAAAATCATCAAAATAGGAATAAGAAAAAATGATAGGGAACTATACAGTATGCTATTTCTAACTCTTGCAAAGCAGTTCAAGAACAAAGTGATTGCTCCGGTAGATAATGCCAAAATTCCCAAAATTGACCAAGCCAATGCCATACCTCTATAAGAAGTCTGGTACAGGTTTTATATTTTGAGTCCTTAGCCAAAGAATACCCGTAGTACACAATAGGCTAATACATAATATTCCAAACCATATTTTCAATAATAGTTTGATTATATAGTATTTCTGTTTCATTTTCCGTTTATTTATCAAGTTAATGTCCGGTGGCAGCATTTTAATTCAAGCTATCTTTCATCATTATTCGTAGTTGTTTTTGTGTAGGTAATGTTTTCCACCCTTTATCTGGCGCTTTTAGAGTAAACCAAGATGGTACGCTGTCTAATATAAGATGTCGGTCGGGGGCTTTGGCTAAGAATGTTACAAAGTAACGGGTTCCGATTGGAGTGTTTTTACTCTCGGCAAATGATATAAAAAAACTTCCTTCATATAAAGTCTTATTATATACAAACTCATATTTTGCACTTTGCCCTCTATAAGCAGAACCGTATTTAATAAGAGTTACGATAGAATATATGCCATCCTTTTTTACATTGTTGTTTCTAATTGTTGAGACAGCATACAATAGAATGAATACTACAATAAGGATTATAAATTTTAAAATCTTGGTTTGCTTAATCATATTTATTGCTATTCTAAATACTTTCATTTTTTTACTCTGTTGATAATGGTTTGCAGCTTGCCGCCGTAGGCGGAACAGGTGCTTGTTATTCGCATATTATTCAGGTCGCCAATATGGATGTAATGCCGTTTCAATATTAAACTTTGGAATATTAAACTCATTTATCCATTCAAGGCGAGTCCAAACGCCAGAGTTTTCACCAACCATAAGCATCTTTTCATTACAAAAAACAGCTTCCATTTCATAAGGACGATGACCAATTTCAAAGTTCATTACAATGAATCTAACTGGTGCTTTATCTTGTAACGGCACAACAACCGAACTGCATTTTAAGGTGGATTTTGCCATTTTTCCTAATGGTCTTTCACTATGCTTAATGACTTCAACAGAGCGTTTGACATTTCTTGAAATTACTATTGGCTTATATATTGGACCATACTCCAGTTCTACATCATTGGGCAGAGCATCCATTTTATCTGCCAATTTTATAAGACCATTCATTATCATTTCTTTCATATCCATTGAATTTACATTGCAAAATTCCGTCCATGCAGTAAGCTGTTTGTCGGTAGGAAAACTCTCGCCATCCATATCAAACCACGCATCGAAGTTACCGCCCAAAGAATTGATATGGATAGGGGATTTGGCGGCATATAGCCCCAAATCATCAACTCGCCAAAGCGAGCAATCAAGATTTGATATGTAGTTTTCTTCTTTCTCCATTTGTTATTGCGAATAATGTTCGGCAGCGTTCCGCTTTAAGCGATAGTGCTGTTTGTTAGCAACTTATTCAATAACCAAAATATCTCCGAAGATATTTGAAAGTATTTTTCTATACTCTTTTATGTCTTCAATTATATGTTCCTTATATGATACAATTATTGAAGTAATATCATCCATTCGTTTATGTTTTATCGAAAAGACAATTTCATTTTGACGTAAGACGACTTTGCTGCATAAGCCATAACCAGAATTAGATTGGTCTGAATATTCAAAATAGTATGAATCCATTCCCAATTTAATATCCTGTTCATCAAACTCTAATGCTCTTTCGATAATTACATATTCATTGGGTTCATTCTTATTATCTGCGAAACCAATTAAATAAGAATTGTCGACTGTTACTTCATATACTACGTCATTTGCTATAAAATTTATTTCCATATTTGACTTGTTTTACTCAGTTGCTAATGTTGCGCGAATAGCTGAATTTTAAGGCAGCTAATTCGCTTGTTATCGGTCTATTAAATTGCACCTAATATCTTTTCAAGTATTTCCTCTGATGTAAATTCTATATATTTCCCATTTACCTTTTGCCTATTGAATAGGCTTGCAATAGAAAACTTCTTAGGTAGTTTTAAATTCAACTCCAATAAATCTAAATAGTAATCGTTCAGTCTCCACCATATCAATTCTTTTGGAAATGGAGCATTTTCATCTATATCTTTCAAATCATCATGTTTGGGATTTTTTATTCTCTGAATAATCTCAAACAACTCATCTTTCGATAAAGGGATGGAGAGAATTGCTGGTTCTGCAAGTGAGAAACCAAAGGCTATCTGGTCGTCACCATCTACCTCCCAATGCTCAAACAAATCATCTTCTGTAATTTCTTTGCCAGTCAATTCAGATAATTGCCGGGCAATTTCCTCGCACTTATCATCATCTTCATTATCACAAGCATCATCATACTCATGTATCAGATTCAACACTTGCGGATATATTTCTTCTGCTTGAACAATCTTAGGTTTTATTTCTTCTCTTAGTTTCATAATTTCTTGTTTTTATTCTTTGACCGATAATGGGTTTGCAACTAACTACATTTAGCAGTTTAGGTGGTTGTTATCAGCTTTTTCAGTTAAGAATTGCTCAAATAAGATAAAGAACTTATCTAAAGCCTTGCTTTCATCGTTGGCAGACATCCAATATAGAAATTCACACCAACTACAAGTACGTTCACTACTATTAAAGAACGAAGTATCTATCCATAGACTAAAGTCGTTCAATATTTGCATTTGAACATCTTCATCCATATTGCGAGAGTGCCAACCATCTATAAAGGCTTTCAAACAGAATATGCTATGTCTTCCTATATGCATTGCAGGTCTGTCTTTTATCATTCTTATTAGTTCAATCACGTTCATGTTCTTAACTTATTTCTGATAGCTGGTAATGTCCGGCAGATAATCGACTATTAAGGTACTTTATCTGTTTGTTAGCAATCTAATTCATTTCCGTTTAATAATTCTATATCTCCTAATGCTTTATATTCCCTGTCCAAATCTTCTTTTGTGAATAGGTAATAATTGTCCTCAAATCTTGGCATATCATAGCCTTTTACAAAAGATAAGAAAGAGAATATTTCTGCATCTATATCTATACCTTGATTATCCTTGTTATCCAAAGCAAATAATAGATTATCAGCTTTCATCGAAATTCTATTTCTAATACCTTCTACATTATATTCTTCATTATCAGGTAACTCTTTAAGTATCTGATAGAAGTTTATTATCTGTTGTTTTACTTTCATTCATAATTTGTTTAGTGATTGCTAATGGTGTTGTGAATAACTGTCTTTTTAAGCTGTTTATTCATTTGTTAGCTATCTTCCCATTTCATTAAAATTAGTTCCAAATCGCTTTTTAAGAGGTTGCAATCATATTCGATTTTCTTTTTCTGCAATTTATCAGAAACATATTGTATATAATACAAGAAATCGCTTATGATTATTTTCTTCTGCTCCAACAGCGGTAATTCACCGAATTTACGGCTAAAATGACATTCGACCTTTATATGATACACTCCGTTTTGATTTACCAAACGCCCCCATTTATACTTAGGACGAATATAATATTTACCATTAAATCCTTCTGGCACTTCATTTTGAGAATGAAAGTATTCATACCTGACAGATTCATTTTCGTCATCGTGATGACTGAAAAACATTGAAATGCCAAGATAAGAAAAGCTATCGCCATATTCTTCCGGTCGAAGTTCATGCACGACCAAATTTTTTAGTCTATCAAGACTTTCATAGAACGGTTGAACTGATTTTTGATAGTTTCCTGACTTCTGCCACCGAATAGGTGATTTGGGCAATAAATTTCGTTGCGACTGAAATTTATAACCAGTATAATAGGTTTTATCACTACCATTTTCCAAAACATAGGAATCTTTTAATTTACTCCATCCTTGCTCATCCTTAATTTCAAAATATTGGTTCATCAATGAAGTATAGAAACTACCATTTATCCAGCGTTGAACTTTCGCTTCCAAAGGTTCTCTATCTCCCCAGCCAATAATTTTTAAAGCCTCACATACTCTCACAAGTTCATTCCATTCTTTAATGTTTGCGTAGTGGTATAACTTATCAAACTGACTAAAAAGCCAATTTCTGGCTTTTCCCTGTTCCTGTTTACTTAAATGAACAGACAGTTCATCAAGATTCTCTATGTTATAAATTTCAATCATTTCCTTAATAACTAATGGGTTGCAGTTTGCCGCTATTAGGCGGCGCAAGTGGGTGTTAGCATTATATTTCTCTTAGATTGATGTTCTTGCGATAAAATTCATTGAAGTTATCTACAAATAACTCAAAATTATCCTCTTTATTTGCTGAGATTTCTTTTAACATGTCTTCGATGATGTAATATGAGGATATATTTTTATTTACTATTTCTTTATTATATTTATTGGCAAGAAATTTGTAGAAACTATTCCAAAACAATTCCTCTCGTTTTTCGCACTTCATTCTTTCTTCTTCTGGAGTGTGAATGACTTCAGACATATAATAGCCATCCAAAAAACGAAACATATTGTTTATGGTTGGATTTTCAAAATACATCTTAGGTCTTTTGCAAATCATATTGATCGCGTTGATACGTTGGTTCTGTTGGCAGGAAGAGATATTTTTCTTGTCTATCAGATAAAGCAGGTAGGCATTTATTTCGTCAGGCGAAATCCTTTTCAGGTTGCTTCCGGCAAAATACTGTTGAAAATCTCCGATATAGGTAGTATATACCCGTATTGTATGATCGCTGTAACGCATCTGTTTCAGCTTTTCCAAAAAGCCCGCAGGCAGTTCCGGGCGGATGGTCTTTTCTTTCTCCGGTTTATTTGTAGTGTCTGTTACTTTGGAATAGTCAATAAATGCAAGATTCACATAACGGTCGAAGAACTCTGCCAAAACAAAGTCTTCTGCTGGCAGGTATGCCTTGTTGCTTTCAAACAGCACCCCCTTCTCCATTGACAACAATAGCCTTGCAGCATCGTTATTTCCGAAAGCTACCTCAATATACCTTCTCCTTCTCCGTATGGAGCGGGAGAGAATCATTCGTTCTTTTTTCCGGTATGTTTTTATATTCTTTATTTCGTCAGGCATAATGTCTTATGTTAGATGGCGATTACAAATTCATTTTCTTATCTACTTAATGACAACATTGGGCAAATTTACGCTATTTCCTTCTATCCTCTATTCTGATTTTTATCACATACATTCTGATAATTCATCAATATTAGTATTATGCCTCTAAAAATACGGTTTTGTCTAATCACCCACAAAGGAATCTGTTAGTTTTTTCCTCTATCCTATAAAAAAGCATCCCTTACAGTCAATCGCACAATGATCTGTTACATGATTTGTAACTACGAAATGTATTACTGTACAGCTATAATAAGGATTAGAGATTGCTCGTAAACTTAAACTGGCAGGTATAGATACCGCACCAGAATGTACCAACCTTCCCATTGCTACCTATTGTAACTATAACCGTCCCCAATTCCTGCAAATCACCTCAATTATATAGCAGTTGAAAAGGCTGGTGCAGGAGGGCGGTTTCATCACCCTCATAACCTAGTTTGATTGTTTTCATCTGTTCATTTTTTTAGTTTGGAATATTCGTGCAATGCATTGACATCGCTTTCTACGTATATACGCGCAAATCTAATTGCTAATGAATAAGTCTCATTTCCTTACATGTAATTATTGAATGAGTTTTTTGTTTTTTTGAAAAATGCAAATATTCACCCTAGTTTACACCTTGGTTTTAACTAATGTTTCCGTTTTTCACCGAGAAATACCCTCTTGGTTTTAAAGAAACAGGGCGTTGGTTTTAAAGGAATGACGCTTTGGTTTTAAACCAAAAATAGGCATTTGTAACTGATTGAATTTCAACTTCTTGTAAAAGCAGATTCCCATCCCTATCATTTGCGGATATTTTTTTTAACAAACAAAACAAAATTCATGATTCGAAGCGGTTCGATGGATGTGCTATTTATTTACAAATTATATGATTGCAGTTAGGTTACCATTACCTTATGAATATCGTATCATCCACATTACTCTCTCCTTTTCACCGCTTCTTCTATTCGGGATACTAACTGCGGATTACTGGGACGTGCCGCAGTTCCGAAATCAATAATCTGCCCCTGTCTATTTATTAATATATAGTAAGGCATCCTGTCTATTTTCCATTGCTTACGAATTTTCTGATAGTTATCTATTCCCAAATAATCAGTCACATGAACACATTCAATTCCCCGGTTTCTCAATGAATACTCATTCAGACATTCCTCCCATTGTTCTTTGGGTTCACTCACACAAATGGAATATATAATCAAATCATCCGTAGAGAATTTGCTGCGCAATTGTTTTAAAGGTTCCATTTCTGCCAGACAAGGAGGACACCATCTGGCCCAAAAATCGAAATAAATCACTTTTCCACGATTCTTTTCGAGCACATCATAGACAGGTTTCATGTATGGCATACGTGTTGTATGCTTTGAGTTCTCATGGAATTCGCCATATAATAAATTGTCGGAAACAGGCTGTGGATTTTTTAGATATGATTTGGTCTGATTATAGATCTGCATCACCTGTGCACGTAGATGCGACATTATAACGATTGAGTCAAACTGTGTACGTTTTTCGTGAAAAGCAAGTGTGTCGTTAGTACACAAAGAACCGGCTATCAACTTAGTATATAAATACTGATTCATCTCACTCTCCCCCATTGCAGCCATGATCTCTTCTATCGAAGGATTCTTTTTATCTCTGAAAGCGATCCCATAAGCAATATATCTTTCTGCTTCATCAGCAACATCGTATAAGCGTGCCGAGAGTATGCCTTTAGTATATAGTTTATTGATTTCAGGTAAAAGTGTATGATAACGGTCCATCTCTTTTCTCGTTTTAAACAAGTATGACATACCATTGAATAACAGCGCATAATAATAATCCTGCTTCAGCAATTCTTCAGTAAATAGTACTACATCTTCCATTGGCTTGTACTTTACTAGATACTCATTCCTACGTTCCAAACGAAAATTATAATCCTTTTTTAATTCAGCCTCAAAATCCTTAACGTCTGATTCCGGTTTCATATTGTAATTCTGTATATAGTAATATGCACTTTCAGTGAACGCTAATATCTCTTGATTAAGCTTTTCGGCATCACCTGTCACTTTAGGATGAAAAAGATCTTTGAAGTCTATTTCTATATGTATGCTGTCTCCCGGGTGGATATAAAGATGTTCTGCATAGTTGCGGATAGAAACCTCCCTTAATTTGGCATAAACCGGAAAGCGGAAAGAGAATGAACCATCTTTTTGTATGGGCGAACGATACTGATTTCCCATATCTCTGAAAAATGGGATAATGAGAGTCAGTTCCTTTTCCTGAGGATAGAAATCCCGGTTTAGAACTTTGCCTGTGATGACTGCTTCTTCAGCATACTCTTCCAATGAGGGATTACTCTCCTCTGTTTGTACAGAAGATTCAGACTGGAAATTACTCTGGGCTTTTTGACGGCATCCGGCAAACAACAAGGTAATTATTATCAGAAAGGATAAACTGTGTTTCATTGTGTTTGAATATTAGTATGTTCGTAAATCTAACATTTAAGAGTTCTTGCCTCTAAATGTATGAAATTATTTTTAGAGGCAAGAACTTTTGACAGGTTATCTGTCTCAATTTTAGATATTTCACATTATATATAATTAATTTATGGGATAAAACAGGCCGAATGCTATAGCCAACGTACAAACTTCCTGATATACCAGTTCTTTACCAATTGCGTCAGGATACAATAGGAAAGCAAAATGCCAATCAGCCAGGGGAAATAACCCAAAGGAAGAGCTGTCAGGCCGATGGAACGTCCGAAAGCTGTGAAAGGAATAAGAATGCCTACTGCCATAATTAAGAACGTCAGTCCCATAACAGGCCACGTGGCCCGGCTTTGTATAAATGGTATTTTACGGGTACGTATCATGTGGACAATCAATGTCTGGGATAACAAACCTTCTACAAACCATCCGGTCTGAAACAAAGTCTGATGTTCGGGACTGTTACAACTGAACACATACCACATGACCAGATAGGTAGCAATATCAAAGATAGAACTGATAGGTCCTATATAAATCATAAAGCGACTCAGGTCAGATGCATCCCATTTGCGCGGTTTCTTCAGAAATTCCGGGTCCATACGGTCGAATGGTATGGTTGTCTGTGATATATCATATAATAGGTTCTGAATCAGCAAATGTATCGGCATCATGGGCAGGAATGGCAGAAAGGCGCTTGCAAACATCACGCTGAACATATTGCCAAAATTGGAACTGGCAGTCATCTTTATATACTTATTGATATTACCAAATGTCTTTCTACCTTCAAGTACGCCGTCTTCCAATACCATCAAATCCTTCTCCAGCAAGATGATATCCGCACTTTCTTTTGCTATATCTACCGCCGAATCGACAGATATGCCAATATCTGACTGACGCAAGGCGCCTGCATCATTGATGCCATCTCCCAGAAAACCAACTGTATTACCTTGCTCCTGCAATAGAGAGATGATTTGGGTCTTTTGCAAGGGAGTGAGTTTGGAGAATAACGTAGTGTCTTTTACTGCTTCTTTCAATGTTGTTTCATCCATTTCCTCCATTTCTATTCCGGTAAGGGAGTGCCCGGTATCAATCCCCACCTGACGGGCAATAGCTTTCACTACGGTATCATTGTCTCCCGACAATATTTTGACCGCTACTCCATGCATATATAATTGTTCGATGGCTTCGGCGGCAGAAGGTTTGGGAGGATCAAGAAAAGCAAGATATCCGATCAACACCATTTCCTTTTCATCTTCGATGGCAAAATTACAGTCCTTTTCGATGAAACTTTTCTGGGAAACCGCCAATACTCTCATACCTTGCCGGTTCATTTCCTCACTGATCTTTTGCGCTTTTATTTTCAAGGAGTCAGTCAAAGGATGTATCTCTCCGTCGAACTCGGCATACGAACAGACATCAAGAATCTCTTCTACCGCTCCTTTGGTAATAATTTGCCGCTTCCCTTGCCTGTCTTCTATAACGACAGACATCCTTCTGCGTGTAAAATCGAAAGGAATTTCATCGACTTTGGTATAGGCATTCTTCAAATGTTCCAGATTCAACTCTCTTACATGAGAGAGGATTGCCTTATCCATCAGGTTTCTCAAGCCGGTCTGAAAATAACTGTTGAAGTACGCGTGACGAAGAATACGTTTACTGTTGTCATCACTGCCATCTGCATTGATATACTTCTCCAACACAATTTTATCGCAAGTCAATGTACCGGTTTTATCAGTACAAAGTATATCCATTGCTCCAAAATTCTGAATGGCATTGAGGTTCTTTACGATTGTTTTCTTTTTGGACATGGCGATTGCTCCTTTAGACAGGTTAGCCGTCACAATCATAGGTAACATTTCGGGAGTAAGACCGACCGCCACAGATACGGCAAAAATGAAGGCTTCGAACCAGTCACCTTTCGTAAAACCATTCACGAAAAACACGAATGGAACCATAACCAGCATAAAACGAATCAATAAAAAGCTGACTTTGCTGATACCTTTATCAAAGGCTGTAGTGGCACGATGTCCGACCAGACTTTTGGCTATTGTACCTAGATAGGTTTTATTTCCCGTCTCAAAAACAATTCCTTTTGCCGCACCGCTAATCACATTGGAACCCATATAGCAGATATTGTCCAACTCTATGACACTTCCTTTACGAAACTGTTGTCCCTGTACTTCCGGAAACTTTTCTATCGGTTCGGACTCACCCGTCAGTGAAGCCTGACTGATAAACAAGTCTTTTGAATCGATGATACGTATATCGGCAGGAACCATATCACCGGCTGCCAGGTACACAATATCTCCCGGAACGAGTTCTGTTATATCGATCTCTTCTTCCTGTTCTCCGGCACGTTTTGCCAGACAAGTGTTTTTTACCATCTTCATTAAAGAATCTGTAGCTTCACTTGCTCTCCATTCCTGCCAGAAACGAAGGATAGCACTGAATAATACCATGGACGAAATAATGATTACCCCTGCCCATTCTTGCTCTCCGGGTTCAGCCATCAATACATCCAGAAACAAGGATATAATGGCAAGTCCTGTCAGAACGCCTATGAAAGGATTGATAAACGTTCTGACAAACAGTATAAACGGATTCTTTTTCTGTTCGTGGATGACTTCGTTTTTTCCATAAATGGATTGTCGCTCCTGTACTTCTCTCAGCGTTAGTCCAAGCTTTGTAGTCTGCAAACAGGAATAAATTGACTTACCGGGTTGCGTGGCAACCAAAAATACTCTCTCTGAATTGAATGTGTACTGTGATGAACGCAGTTTTTTCTTCCATACCATACTCTCTAATTTTTTTAAGTTACTAACTGCATTTATTAATTCGATGCAAAAGTAAAGAGGACTTCGGGAGGAAACCGTTAGAGAATGATTAGAGTGGTATTAGAAAACTATTAGAATTTTTTAGATATGCGGAAGTTTTACCACAAAGGTAGTTCCCTCGTCCTTATGAGAAGCTACGGTAAGTTCGCCTTTATGAAGGTGGATGATTTTCTGTGTCAAAACCATACCTATACCATTTCCGGGAGCTATATTCTTGTTTTCTCCCCGATAAAACAGTTTAAACAGGTTTTCTTTGTCTGCATCGGACATTCCTACGCCATTATCAGACAAGCGGATAATAGCCCATTGTTCCCAATAAGCTATCAGGACGGATGAAGTCCGGTTGGAAGAGTACTTGCAGTTGTTCTCTACCAGATTCACAAAGGCAGTAGTCAACAGATAGCTGTTTCCGATTACGGTCAGCACGTTATCTTCCTCGGCTTCCTGCTCAAATACTAATTCGATATGATAATCCGGATGGGCTTTTAGGACTAGTTCTCTGGCATCCAGCAACAGTTCATCCAACCGGACCTCTTCCATTGTAATCTGTTCCGACTGATAGTCGGCTTTTGCAAGATTCAGCAATCCGTCGATCAGGTTTATGATCCGTCGGGAATCTTGCAGTGCATTGCTGATGGCTACCTGATATTGTCCGGAGGTTCGTTCTTTCAA
>NZ_GG774705.1:567461-579121 GCF_000162515.1 Bacteroides sp. 1_1_14
CGTAGTTCGTGAGATACATTGCTGACAAACATCTTTTGCGAGTTGAAGGACTTCTCCAGACGTTCCAGCAGTGCATTGAATGTAATACTCAGTTCTCCCAGTTCGTCCTGTTCATTTTTCACTGGCAGTCTTTTGTCGATATGTGAGGCGGTGATTTTCTCCGCTTCTCTCACGATATTGCGTATAGGCTTTAAGGTGCTTCGGGAGAGGATATATCCGACAACCGCCAACACGGTCAATCCTCCGATAAATAACAGAATGAGCATATTTCTCAGTGCATCCCGGCTAGCGTATCCATAGCCATCATAGGCAGCGGCAGTGACAATGTAGTCTTGCCCTTCAAACGGATACACAAGTCCTATTGCCTGATATTCGTCCACATAGAAACTGATATTCTTTCGTTTCAGAATACGTTTTACCATCTCGGGTGTTTCCTTGACTATGTCGTTTTGAAGGGCATCATGATACAGTATTTTAAAATCTGTGGTATAGACGGCTACCTCTACTTCATTAATAAACTTCTGATTGTTCAGGTAAATAGACTGCATCGTTTTTGCATCTACTTGATTATTAAGAAATAAGTGAGCTTTGGTTATAGCTTCACTTTGCAGGTTGCGAAAGAAGGTATTGCTGCGCGAATGCTCGCTTACGTAATAGACAGCTACAACAAATGCGAAGAATACCGCAGCTGTAATGCCCGCATATTGCAGAGTCAGCGTTGTCCGGATTTTCATAATTTGTCAGTCAGTATGAAACCCATCCCTGCTTTGGTATGAATAAGTTTCGGTTCAAAGTTACGGTCTATCTTTTTGCGAAGGTAGTTGATATATACATCAATAAAGTTGGTTCCCGTATCAAAATGTGTGTTCCAGACTTTCTCCGCTATCTCTACCCGGCTCAATACTCTTTCGGCATTTTCGACCATATATAGCAACAGGTTATATTCTTTCGGAGAAAGTTTAATGGGAACGTTATTTCGTTCTACGTCTTTCCGCTGAAGATCAATGCGCAGATCTGCATAAACAAGTTCCTGCGGTAACTCCGGTACATTTCCTGAGACACGTTTTAATAGAACTTTGATTCTGGCATTCAGCTCTCTGAAATCAAAGGGCTTCACCATATAGTCGTCTGCACCGGCATCGAAACCGTCCAGCTTATCGTTCGTTGATCCTAATGCCGTCAACATTAATATAGGAATACGGGGATTGGACTTACGGATTTCTTTCGTCAGCTCGAATCCGTCCATCTTAGGCAGAACAATATCAGATATAACCAGATCGAACGTATGTGCCTGAAAAAGCCGCAGCCCCATTAATCCGTCATAAGCTACCATGGTCTGATAACCATTTTCTTCCAGCCCGTTCATCAGCAAACTTGCCACCCTGGGTTCGTCTTCTATAATTAGTATTGTGTACATAGGAAAGAACTCGTTAATCTGAATCTATAAAACGAAACAAAAATAATGATTATTCCTCACTTATGACTCTTTTAAACCATTTTATATTTGCTATATTTACATTAAAAAAAGGTACCCAACGCAATGTGAGTACCTTTTTATTTCATTTATTTATTCCATAAACCGGAAAATGATTCGTCCGCTCTGCGGACCATTCACCCATTTAGGCTGCGATGACGGGCCACATAGATCTGTAGAATTTACTTTATTACGTACAGGAGGAATCACATTCAAGACAGAAATTCCACTTTCAGGAAGCGTATAAAGTAAACGGTCACGACCGTCACGCGGCTGATATACTCCGATATAAGCATCCGGAGTTTCATTGGTCAGGCTGATAGTACCCTCTTTCGTGCGGATGTTCATCCAGGAAACACTGCCAAAATATCCTTTGAATTCGGGATATGTGAAAGTTTCACCCGGAATAGGATCGTTATAGTCGTTTTCCCAGACATCATATTGCGTGCCATGAATACGGTTCTGCCATACACGATAGGGCCCCGCTCCCAGCCAGCGTTTACTGATCACCTGATCTTCGGGATAGTCGAAGCAGATTCCCATTAAATCTACCACGCCGGAAAAATTGTAGGTATAATCCAGCACCGCTTCTCCATTTGGATTGATTGTCCATTGCGCTTTATCCAGATTACCCAGTTTATAATTGGCAGTAACAATCAGATTGCCTCCGTCTTCTTTTACATCCAGTTTCGTGAATACAGCAGCATCAGGGAATTCGCTGTAGGTACGATCCTTTTCTTTCGCTTTTTCGTCATCGTGATTATAAAACTGATCCAATGAGCGGTCGGCACGACGGGCACCGATGAAACGAGGGCCGTTGGCAAAGCTGATCTTGCGATTGTTTACGGATACACCTTTCAGCTGACCGTCTTTCTTTGAGAAAATGAAAGTATGATTCTTCGCTTTCACGGTAAGTTCATTTTCTGTTTCTGTAGAGGTTACCTTATTAGATAAGGGAGAGAGCACTTCATTAGCCTGATTCAGTTTGTTCACAGGGAAAGTCCAGCGCCAAAGTTCATGACCGTATCGGTCGATGGCTGTGAGGAAGAGGGCATCGGCATCCGGAAGGATCGTTGTTTTAATATCCAGCACACCTGCCAAATGGGCTGCAACATCACTTCCTTGTACTTCCCCTTGTTTCAGAACTTGAGCAGTTGTATTAGAAGCATCTGTTGCGGTAGGGAACTTCACCTGTTTCCAAAGGAAACGGCAAGTATTCAGATTCAGATAATCATAACGGTTTTCTACGGAGAACTTACCGTCAAACTGTTTGTCGACAGAAGTATTCATGATTTGTACCGGACTCCATAACTGCTTGATTGTATAGAAACTGCCTTCCTTTTCATGATGTGGACCTACAATACCGTCAGCGCCGAAATTTCCTTGATTATCAATGAATCCATCCATATCGACACGCTTCACTCCTTCGTCTGCCAGTACCCAAAGGAAACCACCGATACAGCGGGGGTGTTTACGCATCATTTCCCAATAGTCGTATAATCCGGCACCATGACCGCCATCATACAAACCGTGGAGAAATTCTGTCGGCATAAAGATTTCCGGCAAGCGCATATAGTTCTGACTTTCTCCGTAAGAACGGTAATGCATGGTTTCAAAACCAGAGAAATTGCCTTGCGGATGAATCACCGGACGTTTCTGCGGATCGTACTTGTGAAATTCTCCATCGAGTTCGGTATTCCATCCTTTTTCATTACCATTACTCCACCAGATAATAGACGGGTGGTTAACGTCACGTTCTATCATTCCTTCGATCAGGCGTACTCCGGTCGGAGTATCGTATTTACCATGCCAGCCTCCTAATTCATCCATCACATAAAGTCCCAAAGAATCACAAGCTTCCAGAAACTCCGGATCAGCCGGATAGTGACTCAGACGGACGGAGTTCATATTCATGTCTTTCATCAGAAGAACATCTTCGATATTTTTCGCTTTACTTAATGTACGGCCACTTTCCGGACGGAAGCTATGGCGATTGACACCACGTACCATAATGCGTACACCGTTTACGTATAATCCGTCACTTTCGCGTACTTCGATGGTACGAAAACCGAATGTTTCTGTCTCGTTGTGCAGCACTTTTCCGTCTTTGTCCAGCAAAGAAAACTGAGCTTTATAAAGATTCGGCGTTTCGGCTGTCCACAGAGCCGGATCAGAGACCTTGAGCTGTAAAGAAGTCCAGTCTCCTCCCGCTTTTACAGGGACGGTCGTTTCAGTTAGTTTTTGCCTTTATTGTCCAAAATCTGTGCCCGGATACTCATTCCGTCATTAGACAGATTGGTATAGCAATTGGCACGGAAGGAACCATCCATTTGCGCATCGATGGCGATATGACGTAAATTAATCGCAGGTTTTACTTCCAGAAATACCGGACGGAAAATACCTCCGAAGTTCCAATAATCGGCACGTCGCTCGGCAAGATTCACACTGGCATTTTCGCTTTCCTTTGAAACGGTTACTTCCAGCAGATTCTTTTTTCCATACTTAAGGAAATCTGTGACATTGTATGAAAAACGATAGAAAGCTCCCTGATGTTTCGAGCCGACTTTACGCCCGTTTACTTTAACTTCGGTATCTGTCATCGAAGCTTCGAATACCAGATTTACCTGCTGCCCGCGGAACTTCTCGGGGACCTCAAACTCGTACTTATACATTCCTTTTTCATCGGCTATACCTTCGGGGAATGCTTTGCCATAAAAGGTGATTCCATACTGATAGGTGCCAAAGCCCTGCAACTCCCAGCATGACGGTACACCGATCTTCGTCCATTTGCCGGAATTGCGTCCGTCAGTACAGAAGAAGTCCCATTCTACCATATCATCACATCCGTGACCGGAAAGGTATTGCCGTTCCGTTTGCGGAAGGGTTTGAGCAGCCAGAGTAGTTGCCAACGCCAAGGTTGATAATAAAGTGGTTACTTTTCTCATTGTTACTTTTATTATTGTGTTAGTTACTATTTATTTGTATCAATTCTTATTTTACTGCTTGCTGATGCGTATATGCAGCGTATGTTCTTTTTTCTCAATAGCATACTTCTTCAGTACGCCCGGTCCGCAGCTGCTATTCCCTAATCCGAGCACGGCCGCGTCCATACTGAGAATAATTTCGGGACGTGGCTTCAGATTGCAGTCATGAGTTTCTTTATATAAATCCTGTGCAGTATAATGCAAAGCAGAGGCAGAAAATACATCCTCTACCGCATCTACACGGATACCTTTATTCTGTTTGTCTGTCAGCGTAAAAAATTGTACTTCTTCCTTATTTCCACTATCCTGCGGACGAGGATAATGTATATACTGTTCTGCTACCGTTCCTTTCCAGAGTCCTGTTGCAGCAGATGTCTTGCGATCGGGATAATTATCCTGCGGTCCTCTGCCATACCATGTAAAGGTATTATAGGCAGGAGCCAGACAGAATGCAAGCCCCAAACGAGGCAATTCCGGAAGTACTCCTTGCGGTAAGAAAGTTGTTTTCAGATCAATGACTCCATCGGAAGAAATGGTATAGACGGATGTCGTTGTCACTTTGCCTTCTTTATATAAATTAGTTGTCCGGATACGTACTATGACTGCCCCATCTGCACGTACTTCATGATCAAAAGACTCCAGACTAATCAGAGGATGGTCCATGGCATGCAGTTTCCAGTCTTTTGCCAGCCAGTTTCCGAAACTCTTGTCATTATCTGTCGGTGCACGGAATGCTTGTGTGACGGGCTGAACCGGAAAATCATCCGGATAAGCCAATATTTCCTTGCTATTGTACGTAAGGGAAGTCATACTTCCGGTTCCTTTCTTTTCCCACTGAACCGAGAAGCCGCGTCCGCTAACCGATAAAGATTTATCATCCTCTTTTACTTGCAGCGCTCCTTTATTGATCAGATCGGCAGACAACAAATCTCCTTTCTGTAAGCAGAATTGTTCCCAAGTAACTTCATGACCGGCTTTCGCCCAAAGGGCATCAGATTTCAATACGATGCTTACTTTTAGCAGACAATCAGAAAGCGTATTCGTTGAGTTGCTGTTGTTGCCTTTTCTGTTTAAAGCCTTCTTGTCCGATAAGGAACGGAAAGCTGGTAAAGTAATTGTTTCACTCTCACCTGGAGCGACTTTCGGTAATGAGATTTCTCCCTGTTCTTTCTGTTTACCATCTATTGTCAATGTCCATAAGCAGCGATACTGAGATAAGTCTATATGATGATTCCTGTTTGTAACGATCAATTGTCCATTGTTGACGGCCAACTGAACCGGTGCATATACTTTCTTTACTTCCCAATACTTCGGAGTCGTCTCACGATCACTCATCAATAGACCATTAAAGCAGAAAGCTTTCAGATTCGGCTTATCACCGAAGTCTCCGCCATACGCCACCATAATGCGGCCATCAGGCAATTCTTTATAAATTCCCTGATCTACCCAGTCCCATATGAAACCGCCCAGCATACGGGGATTGCTATATATTTCATCCCAATATTCTTTAAAGTTGCCCAACGCATTTCCCATCGAATGGGCATATTCGCTTGTCATTACCGGACGGTCATCATTGGTACGTTCCGCTATTTCCAACAGTCGTTCCCAACGTGCATTTTCCGCACGTTCTTTGTCTTCTCCTTCTGCAATGCCCGGATTCAGATATTCTTGTTTCACACGGGTATAAAAACGGCTGATCACATCGACCGTCTTCGGATCAGGATTGCCATCTACTCCCTGCGCACCTTCATAATGAACGGGGCGTGTAGGATCAAAATCGTGTAACCATGCAGAAATAGCTGCAAAGTTCGGTCCGTAGCCGCTTTCATTCCCCATACTCCACATCACGATACTTGGATAGTTCTTATCACGTTCTGCCATGCGGACTGCACGGTCCATGAATGCAGCATACCAATCGGGAGTACTTGCCAGTGTCCCGCGCAGACCATGCTCTTCGATATCCGCTTCATCCATCACATAAAGCCCTAAACTATCACAGAGTTCATACCAACGGCTCACATTGGGATAATGGCTGGTACGAACGGCATTGATATTTGCCTGTTTCATCAGCAGTATATCCTGAAGCATTCTTTCTTCACTCATTACGCGTGCCGTCCGTGGATCGTGTTCATGACGATTCACACCTCTGAAGCGAACCGGATTACCGTTAATCAGTAATTGTCCTTTATTGATTTCTACAGTACGGAAACCGACCGACTGCTCCGCCTGTTCTATCACTTTTCCTTCCGCATTCTGCAAAGTAAGGTGTAATTTATAAAGATAGGGTGTCTCCGCTGTCCATCTTTCCGGTGATTTTATCATGGCTGACAGACGTCCTGTCTTACGTGGTCCACGCTGCGGATACCACTCATTCATCCGGCTTGCTTTATGCTCCAGATCCAGTATTTCTTCCACCTCTCCCTGTAACTTTATTATCTCCTTTCCACTTGCGTCTTTCAACACAGCTTGCAGGGTATATCCTTTTCCGGTCATACCTCTGTATACACTAAATTGCGGATCGATCTGCAAAATAAAGTCCTTATAATTGCCGGCAGATGCAGGAAGAGTGCGTATTGTATAATCACGCATACGAACATCAGGTGTATGTATCAGATGAATACTACGATGAATGCCGCCAAAACGCCAGAAGTCCTGATCTTCGAGATAAGACCCGTCACTATAACGGTACACTTCCAATGCTATCTGATTCTCACCAGTCTTCAGATAGTCGGTGATGTTAAATTCACTTGGCTCCATACTACCTTGGCTATACCCTACCCGTTCGCCATTTATCCAGACATAGAAAGCACTCATCACTCCTTCAAAGCGCAAAAAAGTCTGTCCGTCCGCTTCCCATCCTACAGGCAAAACGAATGTGCACCGATACTGTCCGACCGGGTTTCGTTCTTTATAGGTCGTATAGTCAGCTTTCGGCTCTCCCATTACTCGCGGAGGATCTATCTTAAACGGATAACCTGCAGATACATAAATAGGCGTGCCATATCCATTGACTTCCCAATTGGCAGGAACAGGAAAGTCCTTCCAGTCTTTATCATTAAAATCAGTCTGATAGAAATCTATGATTCTTTCGCCCGGAACAGGAGTCCATCGGAACTTCCATGTTCCGTCCAAAGACATCGAACAGTCTCCTTTCTGTACGGAGAAAGGAGTAAAAGCAGCCCGTGCCGGTTCACGATTAATCTGGAGAACATGATGATTCTCCCAGTCATGCATTGTTTGTGCCTGCATCGGGCAAGCGACCAATGCGCCAAGCAGTAATGTATATATTTTCATTCGTTCTTTTTTCTTCATACCAAGAAGACGGACGAAGGGGCATTTTGTACCCCTTTCTTTTACATTAATATTGAAGAATAATAAAAGGAGAAACACTCTATGAAGGGTTGTCTTGCTTCACACGCACAGTATGAGCATACGATTGAAGATTCGGAACTAAAACTGTAATTAAAATAAGAATATCAATTATTAAAATGCAAACATCGTTTTAACGATTAAGGTCTTGCGAATTAAAATACTCCTTCAGACAGGAGTAAAAACATATATGAATATCGCATTATCTTCCGGGAAATGTTTTTCTTTGTTATACATTCATGTCATTTATCTCATGTTCTGCATTAAAAAACAAAAGAAATGGAAGAGAATAAACAAACACTTTACAATGATGAGTTACTAGATATCCTGCCTGACGGAGTTATTATATTTAATATAAATGGAGAGGTTATCCAGCTTAATCGCCAGGCTCAAACCGAACTTCATGTCCATTCATCAGCCAATGAGATGATGCCTCTTTCAACCAATGACCTATTCAAGTTATTAAATAATAAAGAAGATATTCTTTCTGTCATCTTAGAGAAGATTCGTCAGGGTGAACAAACTTATTCACTTCCTGAACATACTTTCATGCAAGAACAGGTGGATTATACACAATTCCCGATCAGAGGTGATTTTGCAACGATCAAGGAAGATGGCAATCTGAAAAAGATCTTATTCTTTTTTCGTAATATCACTGTAGAACTGACACAGGAGTATATTCTGAACACAGCCTTACAAAGAACCAGGATATATCCGTGGTATTATGATATAAACCGAAGTGAGTTTACCCTCGACAACCGTTATTTCGAACATTTAGGTATTTCGGCCGGAGAAAACAACACTCTGACTATGGAAGAATACGTAAATATGATTCATCCTGACGACCGGCAAGCTATGGCCGACGCCTTTATTGTGCAACTTAGCGGCATGGAAACGTTCGATAAATCTGTCCCCTTCCGCTTGCATCGTGGAGACGGAACTTGGGAATGGTTTGAAGGCCAGTCTACTTATATTGCCAATATCTCAGGGCATCCCTATCGGTTGGTCGGTATCTGCATGAGTATTCAAGAATATAAAGACATAGAGAATACCTTAATCGAAGCACGTAAGAAAGCTGAAGAAAGTGACCGTCTCAAAATGGCTTTTCTGGCAAATATGAGCCACGAGATTCGCACACCACTAAATGCAATAGTCGGCTTCTCTGATGTAATCGGTTCCACTTATGATGAATTAAGCGAGGAAGAACGTGCCGATTTTGTGAGATTAATCAGTATCAACAGCGAACATTTAGTAAGACTGATTGATGATGTACTTGATTTATCCAAGATTGAATCAAATACCATTAAATTTACTTTTACTGACTGTTCTCTTCAATCTCTCATGATGGATATAGAGAAAGAACAAGCTATGAAACCTATATCCGAAATAGAGATCAGAGCATCATTTCCCAATGAAGATGTCTATATTAACACAGATGCTACACGTCTGAAACAAGTCGTATGTAACTTTATTAACAATGCCCGTAAATTTACCGAAAAAGGGTATATTCATTTTGGTTATGCAGTTGATCCAGTCAATGCAGACTCTGTGAATATCTTTGTGGAAGATACCGGGTCAGGGATTCCTCAAGAATGCCAAAAAGAAATATTCGACCGCTTTTATAAAGTAGATACTTTTAAACAAGGAACCGGCCTGGGACTTTCTATCTGCAAAACGATTGTGGAACATTTGCAAGGAGACATCTCCGTAGAGTCTGAAATGGGAAAAGGCAGCCGGTTTATCGTTACTCTTCCATTCGAAAGGCAGACAGAAGATTAATGCCCTCTGTATTCCTGCGGAGTGACACCGGTATGCTGCTTAAAAAATTTATTGAAGAAAGAGATATTGTAGAATCCCAAAGACAAAGCGATATTCTTCACTGGTTCATTACTTGACTTTAAACGAGACTTAGCATCCATCAGAATGACGGAAGCAATGACTTCCAGCGGGGTATTCCCCGCTGCCTTTTTAATTGTTGAACAAAAATGAGGCAGACTAAGTCCCAAATGATCAGCATAAAAGGAGGCACCATGATGAACTGTATAATTCTTCATGACCAGTTGCAGGAACTCCTGGTATATCTCATATTTTCTTGATTGAGTAGATAAATACCGATTGCTCTGTAGCTTATAAATCTCTGTTGCTCCCTGAATAAACATAGTGAGTACAGCCTTTACGATCTCTTTATTGGCCAATGTCTTGGCAGAAGCATACGCAAGAATCAATGACTCATAAAACATCTTATAGCTACAGGCTTGCAATGGAGACAAATTGATAACCGGATTTTCTACTATTATCGGAAGCAGATGCTGGGTGGACTTCATCAGATTTATATTTTCTATGAACTGAGATGAAAAGCCTGCATAATAAATATGAATATCAGATGAAAACTCATGAATTTCCATGAAATAATTAGGTGGCAGAGTGATTAAATCATTTTCGACAATATTATATCGTTCTCCATTAATTGTTGCCTGTATTGCCCCTTTCACACAAAGTATGAAGAATCCTGCCTCTATTTTACAATGAAAATTCTTATACCCATTCAGTAAATTTATCCCAAATCCTTCTCCCACTATATAATCAACTGTTAAATCGTACCTCGGTATATCGCTTTCCATCGTTATTTTGTTTTTATTTCAAATATAGAGATTATTTAAAATCTACGCTCGAAATAATTAAAATCCGACTATCGAATCATAAAAAAATAACATATATATTCTATTTATAGGAAAAAGGTTTCAAAATAAGAAACGGGATGCAGAAAGCTATACAAGCTTCTTTGCGTCCCGCTTTTTTACTACTATTGCAAAAGTTCAGTCTGCTAACAGAATTATTGAATATCCAAGGCATCAAAAGCCAGACCTTCCATATTTTCTGCTGAGAGTAATACTTTATAATATCCGGCGTTGATAAAAGTTCCGGTGGTGGTACTCATCATTTTCCATTTGTCCGGTGTCTCCGGGAAGGTCAGAATGTCTTCTTTGAGCACTACTCCCTTTGAATCGATGAACTTCATTAAAACAGGCATTGGTTTTCCAGTAGTATTCATATATTTAAAGCGAAGGGCATAAACCTGTGCCAGTCCGGTAGAGACATTCCATTCAATACTGTTACCTTTTCCTTTCTCAAAGAATACTCCCGTTTGCTTACGATGTTCTTTTTTACGGAATTTGCCTTTCAGGGTTGCCGCTTCAGCTTCATACGCTACACTGATACGGGCATTCTTGTCTTCGGGAAGCAACTCTTTCGGAGTTTTTTCCATGACTTCTTTGCCGGCCTTCTCCCAATTCCAGTTGGATGCGGGGAATAAAGTCGGTTGCAGATTTGCTTCAACAGAAGCAATGGCAATACCTGAAATCAGCCCCTGTCCTGCCTTTACTTCCGGAAAGTGAATTTTCAGTATTCCACCTTTTACAGTAGCGTACACCACTTTCTTGCATACTCCGTCGTGTCCACTCTCCGCCCAAATATCAAGATCATCCAATACTACCGAATCATTCACTGCCACATCGAAGATGCGCAACCCCTCGCAGTCGGTGGAAGCACTGCCTCCCGTCCCATGCCAAGGCTCTGTGAAATAGAGTTCAATCCGATATGTTCCGTCAGCTACCGGGAAATTGTACTCCAATTGATGACGTCCAAAACGGAAATGCTGGAACAACTTCCAGTCACGGCTTCCCCGAATCGGATCATTCGTCGTACGCTGACTGGCAAGGTATGGATTCAATTCTTTAAAGTTCGCTGCCCATGAACGGGAATAATGGGTATTATCCTGCATCCATAACTGACCGAAACTATCTGTATAGTCGTCTCCTCCACAGTTAATACGG
>NZ_GG774705.1:579324-652511 GCF_000162515.1 Bacteroides sp. 1_1_14
ACAGGTTTCGTATTCTGATATAGTACGTCAAAGTGGGGAGCTTGCTCCAGTCCGTTGAGTACAATTATGTCCTCGGCGACCGGTTTCCCTTTATAATATCCTACAGCACGAAGTACATTATAACGAATATCCCGATTCTCCCACATGAAGTGGGTGCCTGTTCCATTATTCTTTTTGCGTCCCAGATAAGCCACTTTGTCATTGACCATGTCGTTATAAAGCAACACGGAATCACAATTGCTGTAAGCCTCGATAGTAGCCCGACGACGTCCTTTCTCGAAACGGTCAGCCCAGGTATGTGATACCAGGTATACCATCGGGTCCTTTGCTGCCGGCACATAGTTGGCACGATACATATAATATACATCCAAAGGTTCTTCCCACGGAGTCACCAGTCCTTTATAATTGAACGGACCTACTTTATCTATTTTCCGGAATGCTTCATCCGGCTGGCGGCGTCCGGGATTGTCGTGGCTGCTGAAAATCCATTGGAACTGTCCGCAAACACTGTCTTTGGCCTGTTCCGCCAAACGAATCTTTGTTTCCATCAACTGGCACATACGACTTTCGCTCCATACTCCATTCACTTCAAATTCGCCGGGTTCCGTATGCAGATCAATACTTCTCCATGCACCGTATTCTCCATTCAGCAACTGGTTCTTTTGCGAAAGTTCCTTTCCGTATTTCGTAACGTCTCCTCCATACGTGCCGCTCCAATTCTGAATTACATTCCAGTCGGTTCCTTCACCGCCGTTACAGGTGGTGATGATACGCATCGTACGTGCAGTCGGGTCCATTTCGCGAATGATTTCACTGCATTCCTGTGCAAATTCACGAGGCAATGTACTTTCATTCTGCAATCCCCATATCACTACTGACGGAGAATTACGGCGTTCCTTCACCCACTGACGAAGGAGCTTTTTAAAGTTCTCACGAAACTCCGGTGTATCGTACCATACGTGAGCAGAAAGTTGTGTCCAAAACAAGACGCCTTCTTCATCCCAATATTTCTGATAATCGAGATGATGGGGCTGATGAGCATCACGGAAGGCGTTGAAGCCTGCCGCACGTATTTGTTTCACTCTCGCAGCTACCTGTTCCCGACTGAAGGCATGACTTTGCCCGAACTGATGTTCATACTCGCATACACCATTGATAAAGACAGGCTTTCCATTCAGATAGAAACGACCATCTCCATCATTTCTCTTTACCGGCCAACTGATTGTACGGATACCGAAAGGCGTAGAGATCTCATCCGTTGTTTTGGTATCACGCTTAATCATACTTGCCAATTTATAAAGATAGGGATTCTCCGTATCCCATAAAACAGGATTCTCTACAGGAGACTGTTGGCGAATCACCTTCCTTTCTCCCGGAGCCAATGTTACCTTTTCTACGAGACGGAACACTTGTTTACCATCCGCATTACTCAACTTATTGACTACTTCTATTGTCTCCGTGGTCTTGCCATAGTTCTTTACTTCTGTTTCGACAAAGACATTAGCCGCCTTTTCGTCATTCCAGATGTGTACTCCGAAAGGTTCAATACGGATCTCATCTGTGGCCTCCAGCACCACCGGACGGAATATACCTAACGGCTGAGATCCCTCACTGAATCCCCACTCCGACGAACAGCCACCACATACCCACGGCATATCGGCTATCATTTCCGGATGCTCCGCTTTTACTTCCAGACGGTTCGCTCCTTGTTTCAATGCATCGGTCACATCCAGTGTCAACGTGGTACGTCCTACCGGATAACGTCCGAAATCATGTCCGTTCACTTTAATAGTAGCATACGTACCTACCCCCTCAAAACGGAGGAAATAACGTTTTTTAATTGAGAATTGACAGTTGACAATGGACAATTATCGAGGGAGAAGTCTTTCACATACATGGCTGTTCCGTGCAGGTTGCCATGAGTCAGTTGGCGATAACCGTAATAGTCATCCCAATTATGAGGTATTTGACAATTAATAATCGGGGATTGATGATTGCTTTTTGAATTGTCAATTGTCAATTGTGAATTGTCAATTAACCAAGTTTTCCAGCCTTCATTCAGTTCGGTAATCATCCGGCGATTCTTCGTTTCCGGCTTCGGGAAGCGAACGGCAGAGCGTCCCATCGGCTTACTTGTAGCAACAGCGATACCACGCTGTTCGGCATTGTTCACCGCACAATAGAAATGATAAACCACTCCGTCGTGTTTGATCACATAGCTTTTATGTGCAAATAATTCATCGTAATTCTTAGAAGGAATAATCAAATCAGTTCCATGCCAGTCTGTCCAGTTGACGAGATCATAACTAGCAGCAAACGTATTAAAGGCTTTATACTTGCGTGACGGTTCAAAAGCTGAGAAATAAAACATCACGTACACGTCACCCATCTTTTGAATATGAGCATCACCGGTGATTGTTCCGTCCGCTTCGTGTGCAAAGACCGGATTACCGGGATAACGTTTCCAGGTTTTCATATCCTTGGAAAGTGCGATTCCTACCCGTTCACCCTTTAAATCAGTTTCCGGATGACGTCCTCCCGCATTGTAAAACATCACAAACGGGGCACCCAGTGTTTTGTCTTTATCCCAATAAACGGTACTTTTATATTGAGTCAATTTTTCCCACCACTGCGCATCTTTATCATGGATGCTCAGAATTGGCTTGTCCAGAGATTCCCATTCATGAGCGGTGGAAATATCTCCTTTGGTAGATGCCAGCCCGACAAAGAGTGGTGCTTTTACAGCTTCATAACCTGTACCTTCTCCACCGATATAAGTCATCCAGTGGCGGCCTTTGTAGGTCTGAAGTTCGTAGCTTCCCCCCCACTCCATATCCGGCAGCGCGGGGAATCCTCCACGCTGATTACAATCCCATTTACCGTCCCGATAAGAAAGTACACGTCCTAAGGTACGCCAATCAAGCAGATTATCACTTTCTGCAATCCAGGTTTCGTATCCACGACCATCCGTTCCGGTTTTACCATTATAAACGACATAAGTCATCAGCCACTTGTCTCCCTGACGAAAGACAGTAGGACAATCAATCTTATGATAATTGTCGGTCGGGGCAACAGCAAGTCCGTACTTATAAGGCGTCTTTACCTCTTCATAAATCTGCTCCATCCGTTCCTGCGTGACTTCACGTTGGGCATACAGTGAGCAGCATACGGCAGCTATACTTAAAAATGTCAGTAATAACTTCTTCATTATACTTCTGTCTATCATCTTTTTGTTGAGTTGCCGCTATTTGTTTCAAGCTTTGGAACAAATGGTTTCAAGGCATGAAACTAATAGTTTCAAAGAGAGAAACCAATAGTTTCAAGCCTTGAAACTAAATAGCGGCTTACAGCAATCGTTCATTAGTAAAACAACCAGTCCATCGTTTCTTCGTCTCCGGCAAGTCCGGCATTACGAGTTTTCATATCCGCAGCCGTAAATCCAAGAACCTGAAGGTAGCCTTTGGGCAACATCAACGTATGTTTTCCTGCCGGAAAGCTATATGCGTGTACATTTGCTAATGGCATTCCATTGATATGGATTGCATTGGTCAGTACAGGTTCCGCCTGACCGTAATCGTTGGCAGATGCATCAATCTCCAGTTTCGGAGCTTTGGCATACTTCTTCTGGTCGTCTTTAAAGTAGGCTACTAATAGTTTGACCGGAGCATTTGTTTCAAAAGTAATGCTTGTTCCTTTTTCCCGTTGTTCATTTCCATTAAAGCGGAATGCCTTCATTCCCTTCAGTTCAGGAGCTATTGCTTCTATTTTGCCCGGAAGATCTGTGAACAAGGAAGTTCCTTCATTCAGTTTTACTGTCGGATAATTCGATATTAAGTTCACATCCGCAGGAGCCCAGGCAGCGATCTCTACCGTTTCAGTCACGGCATTGCCATTTTGCTTTTCTTTCAGCATGGCAAGGTTCGCCTTGAAGTTCTCCAATTCTTTTTCGTAGTGTACCAGCAGTTCTTTCCATGTCTTATTATGACCATCGTCTCCGCCGATAGGAATACGGCGTTGGGCAGTCTGCATACTGTTGGCATATAAATAATGCTCGTCTGTCAGTTCCACCAGTTTGCGGTAATGTTCCAGACTTTGTTCCATCAGAGGGATGGCTTCTTCCAGATTCTTCATGTCTTTTCCCCACTGATAGTCCAATACCAGTTTCGCAGCTTTCACTTTCAGATTAAACGCATAGGCAAACTCACGGTAACAATGCATATCATTCTGCAAACGTGCGAATTCTTCTTTGTTGGAGGAGATGGAACCGGCTGCCTTGTCAATCGCTGCTATTGCCTTATCACCGTGTTCAATCACCTGAGCGACAATATCCAGCGGCATCTCACCTACATGAGGCTGATTCTTCCATTCTTTCTCTACAAATTCGATCAGTTTCTCGCCTTCCGGTCCGCAGCTTTCATAGAATCCCGGATAGATGGTATATTTGTACGGATTGACAAGCTGGCTCATAAACATCCCCAACAATAACGTCTGACGGTTTCCTTCCGTGATACCAAAACGGCGTAATAACTTCGGAGCAATTTCTCCACTTTCTTCATAAGCAATGCGAATATTGCCTGCATTCTCGTCGGATGTTCCGTAGAACTGTCCCAGTTGATGATTCCAGTAACCGATCTCATCGGCACGATCCCGATGGCTGTTCCATGCATAACGTCCCCAGGTCTGATACCAGATCCAGTCGCGGTCCAGTTGAAATTCCCGTTCGCCATTTGGCAGTTTGTCGGCTGTATACGGCCAATCCCAGTACGAAGCCTGCGGATAAAGGTGCAGTGCATTGGCACCGTGCACGTTGTGCATCGCTTGTACCGCTTTCTGTACGAAGTCTGGAGAGCCCCAACGGAATGGTTCCAGATTTGCCAGGATATGTACATTACTGATATGAATAGATCCTAAAGAGCTCAAATCCGTATGAATCTTCGACCAGGGACCACGAGGCTCGTAAGTTGTCAGTGATTCACCATTATACTTATGCATCGTATAAAGATTCTTATATATCGGCAATGCCGCATCCATTACCAGTTTGCAGTCCGTGTCGTGTGCGCGCAGCAAAAGAGGCGGTTCGTCGGTACGTCCCAATGCCTGTAATCCGTCTTTTACACCCGGAATGATGGTCTTTGTGAACCATTCCACATCATCTTCTACCGTACACATGGCTTCTCCCAGGCAAACCAGCAGTCCCACATTCGGATATTTCTCTATAAATGCGGCAATGCTTTTACGGGTATAGTCTGCAATCAGAGGAGTAATGGGACGGTTACGGTCCTGCGTTTTCAGTCCATAATGCTCTGCAAATGGTTTGGAAAGGATGATATTGTAGAACATCTGTATCACGAAGATACCACGTTTGTCCGCTTCTTCCGTAAGGAAAGAAAACATCTCTTCATTCTTCTTGAACGTCTCTTCATCTACTTCCAACGCAAACGGATAATCTTCCAGTTTGACTAACGATGCAAACGGATGACCATTCCACAGATACAGGGAATTCATACGGTTGGCTACCAGCATATCAAGGTATTTAATCCATTGTTCCTTATCATAAAACCAAGGGAAACTTTCCGGAGTATACGGATACTCATACACACCGTGTCCCGGCAGGTAAGTCATCTTCTGCAAACCGACACAAGCGCCGCGGAGCACCATTTCCGGACCGTCTTTCAACTCTTCCGGAAAGTTTAGTTTGCCCTCTGAGTCGTTCACACGGTCTATCAGTTCGCGACTTCCGTAGATAACTCCGCTTCCGTCTCTGCCGCTTACTCTTGTCAGATTGCCGGTAGTCGTAATATGAAAGCCTTCTTTCTTAAGTGTCGTATCATTCACTTCCGTCAGCAGAATCGTCTTTATTTCAGGATCGGAGAATGTGGTATCCCCTTGTTGCATCATTACCTGATAACCGGCTTTATCCAAGGTAGTCTGTAACTGTTCCGCACTGAACAGAACGCGGTTTGACGCATCCGGCGGAGTCATTATTTTCACGGTTTGCTTACCACACGCAGCTAAGAAAAGGGTGCATGCCGCAAACATGAACAATTTGGTATTTTTCATTCTTCTGATGTATATTATAAAATGTATAGTTTCATTCTTTTATAAAAAGAAGACGAAATAACTCCCTGTTTGTACTCAATTTGCCCATGTTTCCACTTCTTAAAACCGTCATAAAAGAACGAAGCCAGCTATATTTCTATAACTGGCTTCGTTCTTTTACCATTCTCCTTTTCCTTTTTTCCAATGGAATGCCATCACAAAAATGCATACTGGCATGAGTTCCGTCACAGAAAGGTTTATTCGATGACTGTCCGCAACGGCACAATGTCACCCTGTTTCTCACTTCATAGCTTTTGCCATCTGCTCCTTCAATCCGAATGCCGCCTTTTACCCAGATAGGTCCGCTGACTTTGATGCCGGGATCTTCTATAATTCCGATAGATGGCTTAAATGGCGGTTCGAAGACTTTCTCCGTATCTTTATCCCACACAACTAATCTTCCCGATGGACAATGTCCCGCTTCCCGACGAACCAGTTCCCGTTCTTCTTCGCTCTCTGCTTTCTCCACCAGATTCCATATCCGTCCACGAGCATCGCAGAAACGTGCGAAAGCGCAATATCTCTCATTATCGGCCAGCATCATGGTAGGACCATCTATTTCCTCAGCATCTTGCAACAAAGGACGATGAGGAGCTGTTTCTCTCGGGTCCCAGTCAGCGTGCTTATGCGATCCGTCGCAGAATGGTTTATGTTTGGAATGCCCACATCTACACAGATGAACCGGATTCTCTGAAGTTTCAAAATGTTTCCCTTTCTGATACACCCAAGAAGAACCTTCTGCATTCGGTAATATAATCTCTTGGTCAATGGGCGGATTGCCATACACAAAATATGGACCGTCAGCTGTAATTTTGATGTAAAATTGTTCGGGTGCTTCTCTACTACCCTCCTCGATTGGGAAATTTTCTTTTTTAGTCATAATGATACGTATTAAAGTGTTCATTTATTTATGTCAGCCATATTTATAAAACAGATGGCGATTGCAAAAAGTTCCGGTTCTGCAATACAATATCTCAACTTTTCGAACTAAAAAATATATCTTTGTACCTCATTTATCATTATTATTATGCAGACTTACATAGAAACATCCCGTTTAATTCTCCGCGATTGGAAAGAAGAAGATATTCCGGCTTTTGCCCGCATGAATGCCGATCCTCATGTTATGGAGTTTTTTCTCCATCCGCTGACTCCGGAAGAATCACTTGCTTTTTATCACCGTATCCAAAATGAGTTTCAGACCTGTGGCTTTGGCTTGTATGCTGTAGAACGTAAAGAAGATCATGCTTTTATGGGATATACCGGACTGCATCAGATCACATTTGACGTTGATTTTGCTCCGGGTATAGAAATCGGCTGGCGATTGGCGCACGAATATTGGGGACGTGGTTATGCTCCGGAAGCAGCAACCGCTTGTTTGGAGTATGCTCGTAAGAGTTTAGATATCAAAGAATTATTCTCGTTTACTTCTTTTCCCAACCAACGCTCGGAACGAGTGATGCAGAAAATAGGGATGGAACAGGTTAGAGTATTTGGTCATCCGCTTGTTCCTGCTGAGCATCCGTTACATAGTCACGTGTTGTATCACATAGATTTAAGAAAGCATTCATCGTAAGGTATTCAGTTCAATGACATAAAAAGAGAAAGGATATATTGTAGCGATAATTTATCGATTCACTTAGAAGATACAGAACTTTTCAAAATCAGCACCAACATCTATACGAAATACATTGACTAATGATACAGTAACTTCCAGTCATTTATTAATAAACTCTTTCATCGTTTATTATAAACGTCCCCCAAGTTTATTATAAACTAGGATTTCGTTATTCCCGCAAGGAATATCAATTTTAAGCAACAAAAAGGGCTGCAATTCCCATAAAGAATCGCAGCCCTTAGCTTGTGTCAGACTATCCAACAAGCATTACCCGGAGTGGGAATGCCTGCAAACTGTTATTATATTATACTTATTATTGCTCATTTTTCGTCTATATTATCAATGTTATCGAATTTACTTCCGGTTTTCACTTACAAAGATACAACATTAAAAGCGGTTTGTCAAGTCCTCCATGCTTCTTTCATACATCCATTCAGATTTATTCCGTCTTTATAATCTCCGCAGGATTAATTCGTGCCGCCTTATTCACTTGCCAGAACAATGTACCTGCGGAAATAGCTACGACAACCAACAAAGCTATCACAAAGATAGAAATGCTTACCGGAGTTTTGACCACAAAATCTGATGTATATATGTATATCAGATAGTATGATAATGGCATCGTGAGTAATGTTGCACCACCTATAATCCATATATATTTGCGGAACAGGATGGAATAAAGATTCCTGAGCTGGGCACCATTCACTTTCCGGATGGCTACTTCCCGATACCGCTGACGGATATCAAATAACGAAAGACCAAATAATCCCAAAGCGGAAACAAATATAGAGATAGTGGCAAAAAGGGTGAAGACGGTTGCAATACGGCGGTCGTCCTGATACAGTGCCCTAATATCATCTTTTAGCCAACGATAATCGAATTCATTAGAGTTATATATGTCTTCCCTGCATTTCTTAAGATAATCAACTAATTGTTTTTCTTTTCCCGGCACACAGGATATTTGACACTGGGCATTGATTCCTGCGCTGGATATCATATATATAATCGGCTTTTTACCAGCAGTCAAATGTCCAGAGTAATAATCTTCAATAATAGCCTGTACAGGCATCAATGACAATCCACCTTCTACTATTTTACCATTAGATATAGAACTCCAAAGTGAACTTTCACCTTTGACGAATGCATCTTCCCGACGGGTATAACCAAAAGCTTTTAATGCCGCTTTGTTCATAGCTACCAGATAATCGGCATGTCCATTTACTTCATCGGGCAATGAACCATCAACTATATGTAATCCATATAACTTAAAGAAATCCACTGTTACCCACATCATTGCCATATTTAACTTTCCTCCCTTATCATTTATCATACTTGACATGCTACCAGCCGATAAAATGCCTTCGCGACCAGTATCTCCGGCAAACCAGTGTTCAATATATGGGCATTCATTCAGCTTCTGTTCCATAACTTCTCTGTCATGCCACCGCTTATTTTGTATTTCCTGACTATCCTCCCACCATTGGTTAGGAAGCTTTGGCATCAGATCAGCATATAAGATTCCTTCGGTTCTGAAACCCGGAGGCGTATTCAGCAGGAAATGAAGATGATTACTAAAATACAACGATAAGATGATCAGTAAAAGAGTGATACTATATTGCACAAATAAGAAAAGGGTGCGTGTTTTCACTGATTGACGTGAAGTACCAATCGTACTTATAGACACGACCGGAGGCAAATAATTATATTTAAGATAAGGATAAATCGTTGTCAGCAGTGGCAACAATATAAATATTGCCAAAGAGAGCTGCCAATCGAAAGCTGTATACATAACGTTGCTTTCCAGCAAACGATTGGCATATCCTGAAAACATCTCTATAAAGAACCATGCGAAAAATAAAGCGATGAGTACCATCAAGACATTCTCTGTCCATAACTGAAGAAAAAGTGTACGACCTCTCATGCCAAATACTTTCCTGATGCCATACTCCTTGGAACGCTTTAGCATAAAACCAAATAGATATTGACGAAATTGAGAATGCCGGCCAAAAGAAGCAACAGGCATACACAGGACAGTACCCATAAATGAAATCGACTGCTGTAATGCCACATTTCCGATGCATCGGCTTTTGCTGCTAATATCTTATTCCAATAAAGCTCACTGACAGGAATAAAATCATAACGTATACGGTAACCGCCATCAGCTTGACGGTAGATATTACTAATAGCGTTAATGGCATCTACATCCACTCCCGGCATAAAACGGATAAGTTCAACCAGCATCTTTCCCCATCCTCTTTCTCCATTCTTGAGTTCGAGGTTTAAAACGATGTCAAATGTTAACGAGGATTTACATGCCGGTTCATCCAATACACCACAGACAGTGAGAAGATGACCACCGGAATAACTTAGTTTTTCTCCAATTGGATTTTCCTTTCCAAATACACGCTCGGCAAACTGGCGGGTAACAAGTACATCATTGGGAGCTTTCATTGGTGTACCACTGAGGGGATACGTGAAGAAATGAAAGAAAGCGGTATCTGCCGCTAATAATTGTACGGTATACGGCTTTCCATTTATGGCAACATTATCATTGCTGAAAGTTACAAAACGGGCCTTTTCCTTCACAGCTTCCGGAGAATAGAAAACTGTATCTGCTCCACTATATCCATCTGATACACTACCTGCATATACATTCCCATCAATATCCCGAAGCGGTATATATACATTTTCAGCATCTATGCAATGAGTATTTACTCGTGTCTCCTGATGAATATAACGTACCAGTATGATTGTACACGCCAGACTTAATGACAAGCCGACAATATTAATGACTGTATATGATTTGGAGCGCACAAGGAAACGCCATGCATACTTTAGTGTTTTCATTATATTCTGTTGTTTGCAGAAGAATACTTCAAATCCTGTGCCAAAACACAAAGCGTTATATATTAGCAATTTATATTTATCAGCATATATTCTTTTTGTGCATATACGCACAAAAAGAGTGCGATAATGCACAGATAGAAAGACCTCCGGCCTATTGCCGCTATAGCAATACAACCGGAGGCCCTATTTCAATCTGAATCTCTGACTACATACGATAGGTAACAATCCTTTCTTCCGGAGAATCAATCCAAAGGCGCCATATACCTTCCGAAACCTTCTCCACTGTTCCCATATTGGCTTTTGGCTGACAGCGACTCTGGATGGTCAGATAACCTTTTCCTTCCGTGGCTTTCACTTTAATGGTTTTATTATCCATGTAGACATGAATGTCTCCGTTCGGGGTAGGTACGGTGCCTTCCATCCATTTCAAGCCTCCCAATACCGGACTGACAGCAAACTCTTTATAGCCCTCTTTCGTTGGTTTGACTCCCAGATAGTATTTACCCAGCAGATAAATAGGGCTTGCTCCCCAAGCGTGGCACAAGCTCTTCCCGTATGGGCGACCATACATGGCAAGATGCTGTGTTCCGCTTTCCTCCGGATTATATTTCTCCCAAAAAGAGGTTGCTCCTTCTTTCAGCATTCCACCCCAGTAAGCTTTCATTTCTTTCATTACAGTCTCCTGCTCACCAAGAGCACAAAGGGCCTCCAGTTCGTAAAAACGCATATAAGGCGTCGTTATTTTCAGAATCTCATCATTCAGGAGAACGGACTGTTTAATGGCCTGCTGCTTATCCGCATTCAGATAATCAAAGAAAATAGAGAACATATTAGCGTATCGGGTTACGGCATCACTCTGACGTCCATCCACACAGTTGTGCACAAATGCCTGTTTCTGATTATTCCAGAAAGCCGGCTCTAATTTTGCTTTCAATGCAGAAGCTAACTTCTCATATTTTTGTTGTCCGTCCTTATCTCCGACTAAATCTGCGCAAAGTGCCATCGTCTCCAGACTCCGGCAAAACAAAACCTGTTCGAAAGAAAGTTCTCCCTTTTTGTCTAAATAGCCATCCGCCCAGTCCACAAATACCCAGTCGCCGGACATTCCTTCCACCATACCATTCTTATTCGTACGTCCCAATACATAATCCATCATTGTTTGCATACGTGGATATAGCTGGTTGACGAAATGCCGGTCACCGCTATACATATAATAGTCATATACGCTTAAGAACCAGTAGAAAGTGTAATCCATAATGGTGTTGCTATGGCTGGTCACCGGATCTTTTCCACGAAGTAGCCAGATGGTACGCTTCACGGACTCACTGTCAAAGAACAGATAGTAATTCATCAGATAACTCTGGATGGCATCGCCACTCCATACCCAACGGTCGCGCTTGATACCGTCTATAAAAAACTCACGTGTAGTAAGATGCATCGTGTATGCTCCCACTTCCCAGATACGATTCAGTTCTTCGTCGTTACAACGGAAGTTACCACGATATTCTTCGGGAAGATATTCATATTGCATGGATACTTCACCAATTTGTACTTCCGGTTCGTGAGTGATGTATACATAGCGGAATGCTTTGCTGTTCTCCAGCGTATATTCATTATCAGAATGATGCAAAGGAGATGTGCTGCGGATAGCGAGATCAGTGATCTGTCCCGGCTCCAGCAGGAGTTTATCCAATGTTTCGCAATATGCTTTGTCTTTCGCTTCTTCCGGACTTTCACCATAATAGAGGTCAATCTTTCCCTTGCCCGAAAGATTCTTTAATGTGATAAATCCGAACGTTTCTTTTCCAAAATCATACAGTATGCCTCCTTCCGATTGTTCTGTTTTAGCGACAGGTTGCTGAGGTTCACGCATCAGGCTGAATTGGGAAGGACGTTGAGTGGCACCGTCAAAGTTCCAGCATCCGGCATCCATATAGATGGTGGCAGATGTGTCACTAGCCTTACCGCTTTCATCGATCCATTCCTTATCTTCATAAGTTACCCGCCAGGACGAATCAGAGTTTACCGTCTTTCCTTTCACATAGATAGTGGGAGGCGTTGCCTGATTCCATACTTTAATATTCAGACTATGTTTTCCTGCCGGAAGCAGCAAGGTTTCAGGCATTCCGAACTGAAGTTTCCCGTCCAGCTTCACATTATATGTTCCCTCGGCAGCAATAAACACTTCTTCCGGTTCGGAAAGATTCAATACTTTGCTGAACTCTACGACTACATAATGACTGTCCGTTTTCCAAAAAGGAGGAAAAAAAGCACCACGTTCCGTACGTCGGTTGTTCATCTGGTTGCCCAGCCAGATTTCATAGTCCCCCGGATACCATATCCAAGTTTGGGCAAAGGTGCTGCTTGCCAATGACAAGGCACCCAGAAGTATCATGCATTTCTTTTTCATTTTTTCTTATTTCTTCAAGTCCCTATATTCGGCTTCCAACCCTGCACGTTCACGAATGACTGTATCTACCTGCGGACCATTGTTCTCCCATACATTTCCGGGACCGTTCGCATTTTGCAGATACTTCTCCCCTTCCGTCCAATTATCGCGTACAGTGATAAAAGAAGAACCTTCATCCGTATAGAGATAAAACCAATGATTGGGATCGTGTACATAACCTGGCTTATAAATACTATGTACGCAATTCTCAGTTACATAACTTTTCGGCTGCGAGCCCAGTGTATAAATTCCGGCTACGTCGTACATATGCTTTGCATAGTGATGAATCAGATTCGCGTGCACTCTGTTGTTACGCATACAGTTCACTGTCTGCGTCCAGCCCCAGCCAAGGCTGATGCCGCTATAAGGAACTTCGCAGATTTCATTGTGTTCTATATTAATATCTTTCACATACCCCGCAGTAATGGCAAGACATCCCCAATCTTCATTACCCACTTCGGTAAAGTAGCAATTACTGATTTGTTGATGCGCGCATACTTCCCGAAGGTCAGCAGGGTCATAAGGCAAATGTGTTTCATGGGCAGTCGGAGAGAAACTGCCGACCACCAGTCCGTTCCCTGCAATATCACGGAAAAGACAGCCACGAACGACACCGCCCTGCACGGCTTCTTCATAATCCAGTCCGGTTGAGCCTAAATGCTCGAACCGGCAGCGCTCAAAGTCGATCTGATTGGCAGCAGCCACGCTTACAGCCGTGGCAGGACGCCCCAGCCATCCTTGATTATCCAAAGCATGATTCAGATAGTCCCGTTCCATTTTCGGGTCAATACGATAACCGTCTGTCAGATACATTCCTGCCTGAAGAGGAACATGGCCTTTCTCAGACGGACGCATCCAAGTTGTATAAGAGAACGTAATTTTCTCAAAACGGATATGTGAAACAGGACGGTCGAACGTCCCTTTACTTGTATCAATGTCTCTATGGCCGGCACTATCACTTCCGTGCCGGCATCCTGCATCTTCTCTCCTTCCCGAGGATAATAATAGACCTTACGGGCATCTATGTCGTGATACCATTCTCCCGCTACATCCAATAGTTCACGGGCATTCGTCAGATAAAAAGCAGAATTATGCCCATCTGTCGTTACCATCGGACGCGGCCAGGGATGCTCAAACTGAATCCGACTCTCCGGCTGATGAAAACGTATTGCGGCACTGTCTCCAGCCAGTTCGACAGAACGAATACGAAGATTGGTCACACACCACATTTGATGCAATACCATCTCTGCATATTTAGCCTTCAAAGCCCCTTTTCCGTCTACCAGCCTGCGTATGGCAACCGCAGGAACATAAAGAATCTCATTCTTTTCGTCCACACTGCAAATGCGGTTCATCTTCTCAAAATCCTCTACATCACGGGCACGGACAGCTTTCTTCCCATTCACCCATAACTGACGGAAATCCAATGGCCGCCCGTTGAACATGGGCACATCCGCTACCCAAAGTTTTCCCTGCTTCTTCCATCCACCGATCCGGATGCCGCCACTCAATACCACTTTTTCATCAGCTACCGGACGGATCACCGTGGGAGAATCCTCCGTCCCGCTGTCTTCCGGACGAATAAACACCGGTTCATAGAGTGCATATGTACCGCCTTCCATGCAGATCGTAATTCCTCCCCGCCCCCGTTCATCATCTGTCCGGCGCCATTCGCGTGCCTGACGCAAAGCAGAAGTCAACGTCGCTTTCGGAGATGGACGTGTGCCGTCATTGAGATCATTCCCCTGCGGCGAAATCCAAATTTCGCCTGCTGACAGCAGATGTGCACCCAGCAGGCATATAGTTGTTACCAATAACTTTTTCATTTTTCTTTTGTACAATGGGTTATCTTGCAAGCGGCATCCAGACTGTCATCTCTCCTTTACCTCTGTTTCCCCATGCATAATAAGGAATCAGACGAATATCCACTGTTTTCTCTGCTTGGACAACCGGACGATAAAGCACGCCTTCCCAAGACTCAGACGATGCCAGACGCGCTTTCCCTTCTAGAGCTACTATCGAACTACCTTCAATCGTCGTTTTCTTCGGAGTCAGCTTTATGTCGGCAGGAATCAAGATGTTATCGATCTTTTCTCCATTTGCAATGTCCATACTCTCCAGGCAGTAAACCAACGGGCCACGTTTCACTACCACCTGATTACGGATTTCTTCTGCCAACGGATGAGCTTCGAGCAGACAAACAGGCATATCCATGACCAGTTCTACCACATCTCCTTTCTTCCATGTACGGTTCACTTCCGCATAGGTATTTGCCTTGGCATTCATGGATACCGGTTGACCGTTCACTGTCAACGCAGCTTTCCCGCACCATTCCGGAATACGGAAGAAGAGGGAGAAAGCACCTGCTTTACGGGGCACTTTGTTCAACGTTACACGTACATTACCTTCCCAAGGATAGTCCGTTTCCTGCACCAAAGCAAGTTCCCCCTTGTCCTTCCAGTTTGTAGTCAATGTATTTGCACCGTACAGGTTGCAATAAATCCCTTCCGGACTCAATGTATAAGCATAATTCTGCGCCTGACAAAGCGTACGCAATGTATTGGGCGGACAACAGAAACAACTGATATATTCCGTCCGTTCTTTCGGCCAACGGAGTGTATAAGGCAGATCGGCACTGATACGAAGAGGATTCGTATAGAAATACTTCTTTCCATCCAGGCTTATGCCACTCAATACACTATTATAAAGACAAGTTTCCACAAGATCCGCATACTTGGCATCTCCCGTCACTTCCAGCATGCGCCAGTTGAACAGCATATTACCAATGTTGGCACAAGTTTCGTTATGTGCCGTACTGTTCGGCAACTGATACGGACGACCGTAGCTCTGATGCACTTTCTGAATGCTATCCGGTTCATAGCACGTTCCATCCGGTGAGGTGCCGTCATACAAAGCACCGCAAGCTCCGGTCACGTACATCTTTCGGGTGACAATATCGTTCCAGATACTAGTCAGGTTCTTCATCAGTTGTTGTTCCCCTGTCTCCGCATACACATCTGCCACGCCTGCATACAGGTAATTGGCACGTACGGCATGTCCCATTGCACGATATTGGTCACGGAAAGGGATACGGTCCTGATTATCGTCCGTGCCGCTTTCTACCATACCGCGAATGTCAATCAGGTTTTTTGAAAGTTCCAGATAACGGGGATTTCCTGTAGCACGATACATCTCCACCACTCCCATATAGTGTGAAGGGCAAATTGCATTGCGTGCCAACTCGGCGGAAGCCGTCTCATAGAAGTGACAAAGGAAATCCGTAGCTTTCACGGCAGCATCAAAAAGAGTTGTTTTTCCGGTAGCACGGTGGTGAACGATACCTGCCATCATCAGGTGTCCCAAGTTATACGTTTCAAAATTCAACCGATTGGCAAATGCACCTTTTTCGTCCTCAGAGCCTACTTTCGTACCAATCACTGTCTGTTGTTGGGAGTCAGCCTGCGTATGGCTGTCTATTCCTTTATTCAGCTCTTCTATAATAACCGGTGTATGTATATAACCATCTGCACGTTGGGCTTTTACGACACAAGCAATAAAGTTGTCCATTAACTTGTCCAATTCCGGATCTTTATTGACAGCATACACAGAAGCGACTCCTTCCATCCACTTGTACATATCTCCATCGTGGAACGGAGGTCCCCAATGTTCTCCCTTGCATATACCGGCAGCAATCTCAAAATTACGGAAACCATGAGAAACTTCCGGCGTGTTCCATGTATTCCACATACTCTGCAAGGAAGTTCCGCTAAATACATTAAAACGCTCTCCCCAGAATCCATTCGTCCAGTGTACGGCATCTATTCCGGTATTTGCCATTTTTGCATAACGGCTCTGACTCATATCCGTCAGCCCATTGCTTTGCGCAAATGCTCCCGTGACGGAGGCGGAAGCTAAAAGAAATAACAGCTTTATCTGTTTCATTTAATATGGATAATTTTAAAATTTACACACTATCTCTTTAAGGAGAGACGTGATTATCCATATTTTGTACTCAATAAAGGGATGTGAAAGCTGTCCGACAGCCTTCGCATTCCTTTATTCCTATTTGTTCTTTCGTTATTTTTCGGGAGTATAATTCAGTTCCGCTTTCCTTGCCTGTGAGTGCTGGAACTGTCGGGCGACTTTATACTCATGCCCATCTTTCAACAGATAACTTCCTGTCTGCTTGAACCAGAAACCGACATGAGCTTCCACACATTGACGGCGGATGTCCAACACCCAGTCATAATTGCAAACGCGGGCTTCCTTACCGGACTCTCCTCCTGCCACTACCTGCTCTACCCATCCTTCCAGTTCTCCCCTGAAATCAATCTGACTAAGAAGGGGTTCACAGATAATAATTTTATGTTTAATAGGACTTTCTTTATAAATAGGTAAGCGATAATCGACTCTGTCCTGATTCTCCATTGTACAACAAATCGTCACATTGTCGTATCCATCTCCCCAATCCGGTGGCAGGCACTGTTGCAGTCTGTCTATCCGCTTCGTAATAAACATAAAATGAAGGTCCTGCCGTATCCGCATCATTTCCCATGCTTCGGCACGCCATTCATCCGCATCTTCAATCAGAAAATCAGAGGTAAAACAGGTATATACCAGGTTTCCCGAGGGTATCTTATATTCTCCATTCTTTTTCTTCTGCAAAGGCAAACCGAACTTTTCCGTCTTTGTCACCACCGAACTGTCTTTTCCATATTTGCCATCCGTACGATATACATAGCAGTGGCGGCAGCCTTCACTCCATTTGTGACAGCCGTGCCATAAGTTCCACATTGATGCTTTCCCGCCCATCTTCTTTTTTTCTTCAAATGTATGCTTTATCTGTTTCATAGGCAAATTTTCATTCAATATCCGCTAGTCAGGGTAGATAGATATAAATAGTGCATCTTCTTTCTCGCTTGAAAAAAGATGCACCAAACACAAACAAAACAAACAATAGAGCTACCTTCACAGGCGGCCGGTCCGAAAGGACCAATACTTTTGATAGTGAAATCTCACTTCACAAATATCCGTATATTTGGGGACTAGCCAAACTCCATCCATGTCGGATACAAACAATAAATGTTTCGAAGGTGACTAATACTATGACACAAAGGATGAAATGTTGCGGAATATAAAAAACAAGACCAAACAAGAAGATTCTTTTGTACTATTTGTATAATCAGGAAAAAATAAATTTCATTTATTAAAAAACGATTAAATCACGTCGGTAAGCATCATTCATCCCTTTACTCCGGCGGATTATGTCAATTAAAACGGAGATATGCTTGGCATATCTCCGCACATCTGATCATCTAATAGGATTCACTTTAATATTAATTGTTATCTGGTTAAAGCAACCATCGTCCAATATTCCTTTTCTCCGCACTGAACTCCACTCCTACTTTCACGACTTCACGTCTGTCTGATAAGGAATCAGATAGCCTTTTTCATCAATCTGCTGCAAAGCCTGCTCGGCAGTCCCATTCAGTATATATATTTAGGCGTTTTTACTACTGCGTCCGTGCCATCAAATCTTACGATAAACTTCCTCAAACGGTACCCTGCACCGTTCTCCCCAAATTCCTTTATTTCCATTCCGGATTCCACAAGAAACTACCATATTTATTTCAGCACCATGAGGCAACTTAAGCAACCTTTTGAGTCGTCGGCTATCCAAGCCTTCCAAGGGGCAGGTATCATATCCTTCGTTCGCCATAGCAATCATAAATGTCTGAGCAGCAAGTGCACAGGATTTATGTACCACCACACGCACATCACCTTCAGATACTTCGAGCATCATAGGGCGGAAAATGCTGATAATATTAGCAAGTAGTACTCTGAAAAGTCCTAAGATACCGCAGAAACGGGCATAAACAAACGGCATCAATATCCCATAGTACAGTTTTCTGTCTTTAATACGTTTCTCCTGCCTGTCTATAGGACTATTCCGCCGTATATTTCCTGTCTCAAAATCAAGAACGAATTTCGCCCGCTTCCGATACAAGTCACGACGTGTGACGAAAACAACAATCTGCGAAGCCGTGGAAGTTGCTTTTTGATCAAGACAAGCTCTTGATACCTTTGCCATCAATTCAGGCTGTGTGATGTGATAAAACTCCCATAGTTGCATATCAGAACTATTGGGAGCCAAAGTTGCCAATTCCAGGCAATGCTTTACTTTCTCTGTATCTATTTCCTTTTCTTTATCATATACCCGTACAGAGCGACGATAATTTAAAACTTCATCTAAATTCATATACTACTTGACTTAATTGAATAATATTTCATAATGTGCAATATCAGAAAATACAGATAAGCCCATATAAATAAAACAGATCTGCAAGTTAATTGTATCTTGGCTAACTATATTTTTAACATATGGTCATTATATATACTTCGATAAGAGATCTATGAATGTCTAAATAAAAGCGGGCAAATATGTGATAAATAACATATTTGCCCGCTTTCTATAAAAAATAAGATTCGTATCTTACTTACCGGTAATCGAATTTTTCTTCCCCTGCTTATTTACAACTGAAGGGCTTCCTTTATATTCAATATCACCACTACCACTAACTCTCGCATCCAACTGTCCGGAAGCGTAGCATACTATATCACCCGAACCTGCAACTGTAGCAACGACATTAGTTGCAGCCAGTTTTTCAGCACTAATATCTCCGGAACCATTTACTGTCAGTGTCGCCTTCTGTGCAGAACCTTTCATATTGATATCACCGGAACCATTAACTTCTGACACCACAGTAGTCGCTTTCACATTTTTCAAATCAATGTCCCCGCTTCCTTTCACCAAAGCAAATATATTAGTATATTGCAGATTCTCCGCTTCGATATCTCCGGAACCGGCTATATTCAAATTCAGGTCATTCCCTTTGATTGTACCTTTCAGATATACATCTGCCGAACCTTTAATATCTACCTGATTCAATGAAGGGGAAGAAGCTATCACTTTCAAACGACGCTCTCCACTAAGAATCTTGACACCCTTTTTGATATTCACCTGCAATACTCCATTTACTGTAGAAACTTCCAGCAAGTCTACCAAATTATCCGAACCGTATATAGAAACTGTCGTTTTAGAACCATTACTCTGACGATACTCGACATCAGGACTGCCTAATACGCTGATTGAGCTGAAGTTGCTTACGTTATTCAGTTCTTTTGTGATATATTTCTTACTGGGAGTAACGGTCTGCGCCTGTATTCCTGTGACCAACAGAAACATCAGCACTACCAACATAGATGTAACCTTTGAATTTCTCATAATTTCTTTTCATTAAATATTTTAATGACAAATATAGGAAGTATATTTCGAATTACAAGAAAAGAATTACAATTTTGCCAACCATTCTCCAAGTTCCTGAAGCCACTCCTGCTTATACACAAAACTATCATTATAACCGAATCCATGTCCTCCCGCAGGATAGATGTGCAGAGAAATGGGGATATCTGCTTTCTGTAGTCTGGCAGCATACATAATACCATTCAGAGGGCTTACCACAGCATCATCTGCAGCTGCTACAATGAAAGCGGCAGGTGTGCCGGAAGTAATATGCTCAATCGGTGAATACTGCTCCATCTTATCCGGTGAATAGGAATGACCAAACATTCGTTCACGGCAAGGAAAATGTGTCAAACGATCATCGACACTGACTACCGGATACATCAATATCTGAAAATCCGGCTTCTCATCATCAGGCAAAAGCGTAGCTGAAAAAGTTGCCAGATATCCTCCGATAGAAGCCCCCATCACTCCCAGTTTATCACAAAACTCCGGAATTTTTTCTCGCACAACCTTCAATGCCAACCGGATATCTTGTTCGGGAACATCAGGATTACCATGAGGCATTCTATATTTAAAGACGATATATGTAATTCCCAGCTTCGTAAACCATTCGGCAAAATCAATACCTTCATTCTCCAGATTAGTCTTCAGAAATCCACCTCCGGGACACATAATAACACTGCTTCCATTGGGCCTGTCACAAGTAAAAACAAATAAAGTTCCTTCGGAAGCATTTTCTACGATTCCAATCAGTTCGGCATTGTCCACTTCCGCCAAATCATAGGTCGCCATGGATAAGTCCTCATACAAGCTAATACAAATTAATTTCTTCATATCGATTAATATTTAAGTTTCTTCCCTATTTTATGAACAACAGAAGGACCGGAATAGATAAATGCCGAATAAATCTGTATCATATCGGCCCCTTGGGAAATCATATTGGCTGCATCCTCTGCTGTCATTATTCCTCCTGCCCCGATAATCAGAAAGTGGCGGTCGGTGTGCCCGGACAGATAACGCACTACCTTCTGCGATTTCTTTCCGATACCCCGACCACTGACGCCACCGTTACCGATCTTTTCCAACTGTTTTGTTTTTGTCTGATGCAATTCTGAGCGGTCCATCGTCGGACCTGTGGCTATAAAGCCTTCTATAGAATATTTATATGCAAGGGAAATGACCAGATCCAATTCCTTCTCATCAATATCCGCCGGGAGTTTAATGAAAATACTGCACCGTTTGTTCACTGCCTGACGAAATGTTGTGAAGTTTTCTAAAACTTTAGCAAATGATTCTTTATCTATACTACCCCAGTTCAACGTAAAATAATCTACACTTTCATATAAACGAGTGAAAACCAGCTCAAAATCTTTGATGATCTGCTCACCGGCAGAAAGCGGATTCTTATTGATATTTACTCCGAGTATGTAAGAATGTTTTCTGTATCTTCTGATATGCTCCAGAGCTATATCGACACCGCAATTATTGAAACCAGTACGTGAGATCAGTGATTCGTCTTCTACCAGCCTGAAGATACGGGGAGAAGGATTTCCCGGTTGATAATCAGGAGTTACAGTCCCCACTTCCAGAAATCCGAAACCAAAATCTGCCAACTCATCAAATGTTTCCGCATTTTTATCGAATCCGGCAGACAAACCTATCCGGTTTTTGAATCGCAGGCTTCCGTATGAAAAAGGTTCGTCCACTTGATAGTGTCCTCTTACGCAGGCACGAACCGGAAGCAGATAGCGATAGATTTTTAACCAGTTCAAGAGCATCCGATGTACTTTTTCAGGATCAATGAGAAATAATAGCGGTCTAATAATTAAATTATACATTTTCAATTATCTGTTTTTTAGATTAAAGATATAAATCCACACTCAGGAAATAACTTCTTCCTAGTGCTTTTACGTATGCAAAGTAAGACCTTTTTGAGCAGATATTGAAGTTCGTTTTTTTATACCCGATAACTTTTGATTATCCCTGCTTCTTATTGCCTGTATATTGGGTACAAAATTCCTTTTTAATCGTCCTCCTATAAAAGTATAAAAGCGATTAGATGAAAATGAATAAAAAGAGATTAATCGGATATCTGTTTGTAATGGTCTCTGCAGGATGTATTCATGCACAGGAAAAAAAAGTATCTGTGCAGGAATATAAACTATGGTATGACCGTCCCGCACAGGTATGGACCGAGGCTTTACCCTTGGGAAACGGGCGTCTGGGGGCAATGGTATATGGAACGCCGGGAACAGAACAAATACAACTAAACGAAGAAACCATTTGGGCAGGACGCCCCAACAACAACGCAAACCCGAACGCACTGGAGTATATTCCGAAGGTACGTGAACTTGTTTTTGCCGGAAAATATCTGGAAGCACAAACGCTCGCTACGGAGAAAGTGATGGCAAAAACAAATTCGGGAATGCCTTATCAGAGTTTCGGCGACCTGCGAATTGCTTTCCCCGGACATACCCGCTATTCCGATTATTATCGGGAACTGAGCCTGGACTCGGCACGTGCCATCGTCCGTTATGAAGTAGACGGAGTGCAATATCAACGTGAAACGATCACCTCATTTACCGATCAGGTAGTCATGGTACGACTGACCGCCAACCGTCCGGGACAAATTACCTTCAACGCGCAACTCACCTCCCCTCATCAGGATGTAATGATTAACTCTGAAGAAGGGAACTGTGTGACCCTTTCAGGGGTGTCTTCCTTGCATGAAGGACTGAAGGGAAAAGTAGAATTTCAGGGAAGACTGACCGCCCGCAACCAAGGAGGAAAAATAGCTTGTACCGATGGCGTCCTCTCTGTAGAAGGAGCTGACGAAGCCACAATCTATGTGTCTATAGCCACCAACTTCAATAATTACCTGGACATCACAGGCAATCAGACAGAACGTGCAAAGAGCTATTTGTCCGAAGCGCTGGTTCGTCCATTCGCAGAAGCCAAAAAGAATCATGTAGAATTTTATCGTCGATATCTGACCAGAGTATCTCTGGATTTAGGGGAAGACCAATATAAAAATGTGACAACCGACAAACGTGTAGAGAATTTTAAGGACACACATGACGCGCATCTGGTTGCCACTTACTTCCAGTTCGGCCGTTATCTGTTAATCTGCTCGTCACAACCGGGTGGACAACCCGCTAACTTACAGGGTATCTGGAATGATAAACTTTTCCCTTCCTGGGATAGCAAATATACCTGTAATATCAATCTGGAAATGAATTACTGGCCATCGGAAGTGACTAATTTAAGTGACCTGAACGAGCCACTTTTCCGGCTGATAAAAGAGGTGAGCGAAAGCGGAAAGGAAACGGCAAAAATCATGTATGGAGCCAACGGATGGGTATTGCATCATAACACGGATATATGGCGTATCACAGGAGCACTGGACAAAGCCCCTTCGGGTATGTGGCCGAGCGGCGGTGCATGGTTATGCCGTCATCTATGGGAACGATATCTGTACACCGGAGACACAGAGTTCCTCCGTTCCGTTTATCCTATATTAAAAGAATCCGGACTGTTCTTTGACGAGATTATGGTGAAAGAACCTGTACACAACTGGCTGGTAGTCTGCCCGAGCAACTCCCCCGAAAATGTACATTCCGGCAGCGACGGCAAGGCAACTACAGCCGCCGGATGCACGATGGACAATCAATTGATATTCGACCTTTGGACAGCTATTATTTCAGCCTCCCGAATTTTGGATACGGACAAAGAATTTGCCGCTCATCTGGAACAACGCCTCAAGGAAATGGCTCCTATGCAGGTAGGACATTGGGGACAATTGCAGGAATGGATGTTCGACTGGGATGATCCGAACGATGTACACCGCCATGTATCCCATCTATATGGATTATTCCCCAGCAACCAGATTTCTCCTTACCGTACTCCGGAACTATTTGACGCTGCACGCACTTCTCTGATTCACCGTGGAGATCCGTCCACCGGATGGAGCATGGGATGGAAGGTTTGCCTGTGGGCACGCCTCCTTGATGGTGACCATGCCTACAAACTGATAACCGACCAATTGACTTTGGTACGTAACGAAAAGAAAAAAGGAGGCACCTACCCTAACCTATTCGATGCTCACCCACCTTTCCAAATCGACGGAAACTTCGGTTGTGCTGCAGGTATAGCCGAAATGCTGATGCAAAGTTACGATGGCTTTATTTACCTGCTTCCGGCACTTCCGACTCTCTGGAAGGACGGTTCTGTCACAGGTATCATTGCCCGTGGAGGTTTCGAACTTGATTTAAGCTGGAAGAATGGAAAAGTAAATCGCCTGGTCGTGAAATCTCATAAAGGTGGTAACTGCCGTCTACGTTCACTCAACCCGCTGACCGGAAAGGGCTTGAAACGTGCCAAAGGAGAGAACCCGAACCCTCTCTATGCAGTCCCCACGATTCCCCAGCCATTGGTGAATGAAAAAGCCAGCCTGAATAAAGTGGAAATTGCAAGGACTTACTTGTATGACCTGCCTACCAAAGCAGGGCAAGAATATATATTGATTGGAAAATAATAACTCTACCTATATGAACAGAAACTTGTTAAAACTGATTGTTGCTTGCGGAGCTGTCTGCTTCATCGCCTGCACAGCACCTCAGAAAGCAGAAACAGAAAAATGGAGCGAACGTATGGCACGCTCTGAGATGAAACGTTTTCCCGAACCCTGGATGATTGAAAAAGCAAAAGTACCCCGTTGGGGATATACCCACGGACTTGTTGTAAAGTCTATGCTGGAAGAATGGAAACATACCGGAGACAGCACTTACTATGAATATGCCAAAATCTATGCAGACAGTCTGATCGATACGGACGGCCATATTAAAACGATGAAATATCTTTCATTCAACATTGATAACGTCAATGGCGGCAAGATTCTTTTTGATCTTTATGCACAATCAGGAGATGAACGCTATAAAATAGCTATGGATACCCTACGTAAACAGATGGCAGAACAACCCCGCACAAGTGAAGGAGGATTCTGGCATAAGCTAAGATATCCTCATCAGATGTGGCTGGATGGCATCTTCATGGCTTCTCCTTACTTGGTACAGTATGGCAGTACTTTCCAGGAACCGGCACTATACGATGAAGCTGTGAAACAGATTCTTCTGATAGCACGCAAAACTTACGACCCCACCACAGGACTTTACTATCACGGGTGGGATGAAAGCCGCGAACAGAAATGGGCAAATCCCGAAACCGGTTGTTCTCCTAATTTCTGGAGCCGCAGTATCGGATGGTATGGAGCAGCCTTGGTAGACGTACTGGATTATCTCCCCCAGGAAACGACCGGACGAGACAGCGTAATGCAGATTCTTCAGGGATTGGCAAAGACTTTAGTGAAATATCAGGATCCTCAGTCCGGCACCTGGTATCAGGTAACTGATCAGGGAGCGCGTGAAGGAAATTACCTGGAATCTTCGGCAACCGCCTTATTTATCTATACACTTGCCAAAGCTGTCAATAAGGGATATATCGGCAAGGACTACATCCAACCTACCCGCAAAGCTTTTGATGGAATGGTCAAGACATTTACCCATCTTGAAGAAGACGGCAGCTATACCATTACGAATTGTTGTGCGGTAGCCGGACTGGGCGGAGACTCCAAAAGATACCGTGACGGTTCATTCGAATATTATATCAGCGAACCGGTTATAGAGAATGACCCGAAATCAGTAGGATCGTTTATTCTGGCAGCCATCGAATATGAGAAAATGACAGACAAATAAATGTAAAGATATGAACTCCAAAAACGATAAAGTACAATGAGAAAATTTAAGATTCTTCCTCTCTTATTGCTGCTGTTGACATTGGCAACCTCTGCCGCAGCACAAAAGAAAACACAAAAGACGTATATCCCATGGAGCAACGGCAAACTCGTCGTTTCTGAAGAAGGACGTTATCTGAAACACGAAAACGGCACTCCTTTCTTCTGGCTGGGAGAAACCGGCTGGCTGCTGCCTGAACGTCTGAATCGTGACGAAGCCGAATATTATCTGGAACAATGCAAACGCCGCGGATATAACGTGATTCAGGTTCAGACATTGAATAATGTCCCGTCTATGAATATCTACGGACAGTATTCAATGACTGACGGCTACAACTTCAAGAATATCAATCAGAAAGGTGTATATGGTTATTGGGATCATATGAATTACATTATCCGTACCGCAGCAAAGAAAGGTCTTTATATCGGCATGGTCTGCATCTGGGGAAGTCCGGTAAGTCATGGCGAAATGAATGTAGATCAGGCAAAAGCATACGGCAAGTTCCTGGCAGAACGCTATAAAGACGAACCTAACATTATCTGGTTTATCGGTGGGGATATCCGTGGTGATGTGAAGACTGCCGAATGGGAAGCATTGGCAACCTCCATCAAGCAATCGACAAGAACCATCTGATGACATTCCACCCGCGTGGCAGAACGACTTCTGCCACTTGGTTCAACAATGCACCATGGCTGGATTTCAATATGTTCCAGAGCGGACACCGCCGTTATGGACAACGTTTCGGTGACGGAGATTATCCCATCGAAGAAAATACGGAAGAAGACAACTGGCGTTTTGTAGAACGCAGTATGGCTATGAAACCGATGAAGCCCGTTATAGACGGTGAACCCATCTACGAAGAAATACCGCACGGTCTGCACGATGAGAACGAATTACTTTGGAAAGATTATGATGTACGCCGGTACGCTTACTGGTCTGTATTTGCCGGTTCTTTCGGACATACGTATGGTCATAACTCCATCATGCAATTTATCAAACCGGGCGTAGGCGGTGCTTATGGTGCTAAAAAGCCCTGGTATGATGCTCTGAATGATCCCGGATACAATCAAATGAAATATCTGAAGAATCTGATGCTGACTTTCCCATTCTTCGAACGAGTACCGGATCAGTCTGTCATCACCGGACAGAATGGCGAACGTTATGACCGTGCCATCGCAACACGCGGCAATGACTATCTGATGGTATATAACTATACCGGACGTCCGATGGAAGTTGATTTCAGCAAAATCAGCGGTGCCAAGAAGAACGCATGGTGGTACACAACCAAGGATGGTAAACTGGAATATATCGGTGAATTTGACAACGGTGTGCACAAGTTCCAGCACGATAGCGGCTACAGCAGCGGAAACGATCATATCCTGATTGTAGTAGACAGTAGTAAGGACTATGTGAAGAAAGACTGGACAGAACTGCCGGACCAGCAAGGTGCCGGAGCCTAGTTTCCATTCACTCTATCAAATTGACACTCATGAATAAAAAGATACTTATATTATCATTCTTATCTGTTCTGTTTCTTGCAGCAGGTCCGATACGTGCAGCCATAGGTGTAACCAATCTGCGGACAGAGCAGCTAAAGAATCCGTCGGGTATCGATACGCACCAACCCCGTCTGAGTTGGCGTATCGAGTCGAACGAACAGAATGTGATGCAAACCGCGTATCACATTCTTGTTGCATCTTCCCCCGATCTATTGGCACAAGGGAAAGGAGATATGTGGGATTCCGGAAAAGTAGAAACAGATGCTTCCCAATGGATAACCTACCAGGGAGAAAATTTGAAACGCAATGCTCCCTACTTCTGGAAGGTGAAGGTTTACACCAATAAAGGTGAAAGTGATTGGAGTAGTCCGGCTTTCTGGAGCATGGGACTATTCAATGAAGCAGACTGGCAAGGTCAGTGGATCGGTCTGGACCGTGCAGCTCCGGGGGACAGTGAAACTCAATGGAGTCGCCTGGCAGCCCGTTATCTTCGCAAGGAATTTGCCTTGAAGAAAGAAATAAAGCGTGCCACAGTGCACATCGCCGGAATGGGATTGTACGAACTGTTCATCAACGGACAACGCATAGGTGATCAGGTACTGGCCCCCGCTCCTACCGATTACCGGAAGACAATCTTGTATAACACATACGATGTCACTTCCCAACTTCAGCAAGAGAACGCCATCGGTGTTACTTTAGGCAATGGTCGTTTTTATACCATGCGTCAGAATTACAAACCATACAAGATTCCGACCTTCGGATATCCCAAACTACGCCTGAATCTGATCGTTGAATATGCTGATGGCAGTAAGGAGACAATCGCGACGAATACTTCATGGAAACTGACAACCGAAGGTCCTGTCCGCAGCAATAACGAATATGACGGCGAAGAATATGACGCCCGCAAAGAACTGGGAAACTGGACGCAGACAGGTTATGACGATACAAAATGGATGCCGGCAGAACGCGTCAGTATTCCTTCGGGTACACTTCGTGCCCAAATGATGCCGGGGATGAAAGTAACGGAAACACTGAAACCTGTTTCTATCCAAAAAATGGGTGACAAATACATTATGGATACCGGTCAGAATCTGGCAGGATGGGTACGTTTCCGTATCAAAGGTCAGGCAGGCGACAGCATTCGTCTTCATTTTGCAGAACGTCTGGAATCAGATGGAGAAATCTTCACGAAAAACCTGCGCGACGCACATTGCACGGATATATATGTAGTTAGCGGACGTGAACCGCAAGGTGCCACCTGGGCTCCCCGTTTTGTATATCATGGTTTCCGTTATGTGGAAATCAGCGGATATCCGGATGCCAAGACCGAGGATTTCGTAGTGGAAGTCGTAGAAGATGAGATGGATCATACAGGCTCTTTTTCCTGTTCGGACGAAACATTGAACCAAGTTATACGTAATGCATTCTGGGGGATTCGGAGTAACTATAAAGGTATGCCGGTAGACTGTCCCCAACGTAACGAACGTCAGCCCTGGCTGGGAGATCATGCAATGGGCTGTTGGGGGAAAGTATGTTTTTCGACAATCATGCCATGTACAACAAATGGGCACGTGATATCCGCGAAGCACAGCGCGAAGACGGCTGTATTCCTGATGTAGCTCCGGCTTACTGGAACTATTATTCGGATAATGTCACATGGCCTGCTACCCTGCCCCTAATCTGTGATATGCTCTTCACCAATTATGGAGACATGCGTCCGATAGAAGATAATTATCCGGCTATCAAGAAATGGGTATCGCACATCCGTGAGTATTATATGACAAAGGACTACATCATCACCAAAGATAAATATGGAGACTGGTGCGTTCCACCCGAATCGTTGGAAATGATTCACAGTCAAGATCCTGCCCGCAAAACAGATGGTGCCTTGATCGCTACCGCCTATTACCTGAAAGTGTTGCAACTGATGCATCGCTTCGCCAGTCTTCAGGGATTGACTGCAGATGCAAAAGATTGGGAAGACCTGGAACATATAATGAAGGATGCATTCAATGCACATTTCTTGCATATAAAGGAAGGTACTTCACTTGTACCCGGTCATACTTTATATCCGGATAGTGTTTTCTACGGGAATAATACTGTAACAGCTAATATTCTGCCACTTGCCTTCGGTCTCGTGCCCAAAGCACATATCAAAGAAGTAGCAAAAAATGCAGTAACCACCATTATTACAACGAACAAAGGGCATATCAGTACCGGAGTAATCGGTACGCAATGGCTGATGCGTGAATTGAGTCGTCGGGGCCATGCAGATATAGCTTATCTGTTGGCTACCAATGATACATATCCTTCGTGGGGGTATATGGCGGCACAAGGTGCCACCACTATTTGGGAACTTTGGAACGGTGACACGGCAAATCCCGGAATGAACAGCGGAAACCATGTTATGTTATTAGGAGACTTACTTCCCTGGTGTTTCAACAATCTGGCAGGTATCCGTGCCGACCGTTGGAAATCCGGTTACAAACATATTGTTTTCCAACCTGCTTTCGAAATTCAGGAATTGAGTAACGTGGATGCTTCTTATATGAGTATCTACGGAAAGATTACCAGTCGATGGAAAAAGACTCCTATGCATCTGGAATGGGATATCGAACTTCCTGCCAATACTACAGGAGAAGTGCATCTGCCGGATGGACGAAAAGAAAAAATAGGTTCCGGAAAATATCATTTCAGCGTAGATATACCGACACGGAATGCTGCCATCATCAGCGATGAATTTCTATATGAGAAAGCTTCTTTCCCGGAATGCCACGGGGCAACCATTGTAGAACTGAAAAACGGTGACCTCGTTGCTTCTTTCTTCGGTGGAACCAAAGAACGTAATCCGGATTGCTGCATCTGGGTTTGCCGCAAGCCCAAAGGTGCCAAAGAATGGACGGCTCCCAAGCTGGCTGCCGACGGAGTTTTTTCACTCAAAGATTCGCAGGCTGCTTTAGCCGGCATAGATTCGACCTGCACTCCTGTAGTGGATGCCAAAGGAAAACTGACTGCCCGCCGGAAAGCTTGCTGGAATCCTGTACTTTTTCAGATACCGGGAGGAGATTTAATTCTGTTCTACAAAATAGGACTAAATGTAGGCGACTGGACCGGCTGGCTGGTTCGTTCAAAAGACGGTGGGAAAACTTGGAGCAAACGTGAAGCCTTGCCGGAAGGATTTCTAGGTCCTATCAAGAACAAACCGGAATACATCAACGGTCGCATCATCTGCCCGTCAAGCAGAGAGGGCAAAGGGGGATGGCGCATTCATTTTGAATATTCGGATGATAAAGGCAAAACCTGGAAAACGACAGAGTCGGTACCTGCCAAACTGTCTGTCCCGACTCAGAACCGTAAGAAAGATGGTATTAACGTAGATGATCAGGAAGCGGGAGAAGCTATTCAGGGAGAAGGGGCACAACCGATTCTTGCCATCCAACCTAGTATCCTAAAGCATAAGGATGGAAGACTGCAGGTACTTTGCCGTACACGCAATGCAAAGATTGCAACATCCTGGAGCAGCGACAATGGTGAAACTTGGAGTAAAGTGACATTAAGCAATGTTCCGAACAACAATTCCGGAACAGATGCCGTGACAATGAGTGACAGACGTCACATTCTCATTTACAATCATTTCTCCACATTGCCAGGTACACCGAAAGGTCCCCGTACTCCTCTCTGCGTAGCCATATCAGAAGATGGAATCAACTGGAAACCGATTCTGACATTAGAGGACAGCCCTATCAGCCAATATTCTTATCCAAGCATTATCCAAGGGAAAGATGGAAAGTTACATGCAATCTATACCTGGCGTCGCCAACGAATCAAGTATACAGAGATAGATCTCTCAAAGCTTAAGTAGTAGCTGAATAAAAGAAAAACAGATTCTCTGTTATCATTATACCGCACTGACAATTATCGTATCAGTGCGGTATTTTATTGTTTACAGGTTTATCAATACTCCTTATTGCTGTATAAATTGCATAGACCACATAAATATATTATTTTTGTTCCTCAGATTTAAATGTAAAACAATCATGGCAGATAATTATATAGAAAGACAACAAGAGCAATACGAGGCCAGAAAAGCAGCTTGGAAACAGGCACAGAAATATGGGAAAAAGAAAACGGCTACCAGCAGTCAAGTCAAAACGGAGGTAGCAGGTGAAATTGTTTCAAAACCGGACAGCCTGAAAAAAAGAGTATTCGTGACAGGCGGAGCGGAAGGCATAGGGAGAGCAATAGTAGAAGCATTCTGTAAAGACGGACATCAAGTAGCCTTCTGTGACATTAATGCTGTGTCCGGTCAACAAACAGCAAGAGATACCGGAGCCATATTTCATTCTGTTGACGTTAGTGATAAAGAAGCACTCGAAAGCTGTATGCAACAGATATTGGATGAATGGAAGGACATTGACATCCTCATCAATAATGTCGGTATCAGCAAATTTTCTTCCATTACAGAAACAAGTGTCGAAGATTTCGACAAGATTCTTTCTGTCAATCTTCGTCCTGTATTTATTACTTCACGGTTATTTGCCATTCATCGTAAGGGACAGTCTGATTCTAATCCTTATGGAAGAATCATTAATATCTGCTCAACACGTTATTTGATGAGTGAACCGGGAAGTGAAGGTTATGCAGCTTCCAAAGGTGGTATCTATTCTCTGACTCATGCATTAGCTTTATCATTATCCGAATGGAATATCACAGTAAACTCCATTGCTCCGGGGTGGATACAAACACAAAATTATGATCAACTCCAACCAGAAGACCATTCTCAGCACCCTTCCCAACGAGTGGGCAAACCGGAAGATATTGCCCGTATGTGTTTATTTCTCTGCCGGGATGAGAATGATTTTATCAATGGTGAGAATATAACCATTGACGGAGGTATGACGAAAAAGATGATTTATACAGAATAAAGTTCTGTATTCAACGCATCCCGTGTAATCTCTATTCCCGTCTCCACAATAGAAGCTGCATGATGGAACTCCAGCATATCATAAGCATTGCCGGACATCTGAATTAAGATATCCGGCTGACAACGTTCTATTTGATAACGGGTAATTTGCTGCATCATCATTCTTGAAGATTCTGTCAACAAGTTATAAGGACTCATTTTCTTTTTCTTACCGCAATCAATCGGAGCATTGACATCGACTGCTATCAGAATATCCTCTTCCGTACGATGCACCTGATTCAGCGGAAGGGGATTCAGTATTCCTCCGTCAATCAGAACCATACCATCTTTCCGTAAAGGCCGGAAGAGCATCGGTATAGAAATAGTAGCACGGATAGCATCATACAAATTACCACTATCGAACCTCACTTCCTGATCGCAAACAATATCAGTAGCCATTGCTACGTACGGTATAGGCAATTCTTCAATATTCATAACGGGAATAATCTGCTTCAGTTCTTTGATAAAACGATCCCCCTTCACCAAGCCGTCCCGACTTAATGTCAGATCCGCCAGTTCCCACATCTTACGTTTATCCCAGCTATAGAGCCATTCTTTACATTCCTCCAGCTTTCCCGAAGCATACATTGCGCCTACCATCGCTCCCATCGAGCTTCCGGCAATAGAAGTTATCTCGAAATTATGACGTAACAATTCTTCAATGACTCCAATATGCGCAATACCACGTGCGCCACCCATAGAAAGGACTAATGCTACTTTTTGCTTATCCATATAATATACGTTTTTATTAGCTGTCCACAATATAACACATTTTCCGCAATAAAAGATGTCCGACCAGCTCTATTATTCTAGAAGCAAATGAAGCAAAAAGCAGCAATCCTCTCTATGTCAGAGATATTGCTGCTTATAGTATGCATTAATAAAAAAGTATCTTTGAGGCTCTATTTCCCTTCCTTTGCTTTTTCCGCCTTTCGCTTTTCTGCATAGTCTTTATACATTTGGCGCCAGTTACGGCCATGCTCATAGAAATACAGTTCGATCTTCGTTTTATAAGCTTTAAAGATAGCAGATATCTGTTTCATGCTTTTGTAATCAACAGCTTGTTCGCGAGCCAGTTTCAGCTGTTCAAGTATAAAGGCTGTTTCTTCCTCCGTCATATCAGGAACAATCTCCTGATACCCTTTCATGGTAAATGCTACCTTGCCAACTGTATATTTATCTAAAATCTGCTCAACTTGTTCTTCCGTCAGTACTCTGCACAACCCTTTCATCAGTCTTTCATGAACCTCCTTGGGCATAGCTGAGTCTGCTATTATCTCACGTTCGAGCTGAGTTAACGGTTTGCCCGTTGTAGGATTGATACCCGCAGGTATTGTCGTATATGGATGATCATTATGCCAGTCTCGAACCTGGCGAAGATGATTATAAATAGTCGTCACCGCAAAACCTGATTTCTTTTCATCATCCAGATTGAGTGAAGCTACCCATTCCATTGCTTTCTTTTCAAGAGAAGCATCCGATTTCAATTTGGCAAAAGCCTTCTTATCAAAATAAGCAGCCACCTTGTCGAACGAACGAATTGCATTTTCCGGTAGTAACTCCCCTTTCTCTCCAAAACTGTACATGGCAGACTCCGGTTCGATAGTTACTTTACTCTCATCCAACATCTTTTTATCTAAATCGAAGACTTCGGCAAAGAAATCATAGACTGCATTTCTTTTATTCGGACCGAAATCATGTTTTTCTTTGGGAAGATGAACGTTCGTCACGTTGTCTTTCGCATCATAGAATCCATAGATACGCTGCAAATACGGAAATTCAAGTGCAGGAACACTTGCTGTCCAGTCCCCGCCATCAGAAACCACTAATTGCGGACGGGGAGCGAATGTTGCAGCCAGTTCGGCATTACAAGTACCTCCTGCCGATAGCTGAATAGGCATACCGCTTTCACAAGGACAACCACCATCGAAATGAGAAGCCAGACTAACCACCGGGGCAGAAGCAGTAAAACGGTCATCCAACGTTGTCAGTAGTACAGTATGCGTTCCACCACCGGAACCACCGTTGGCACCAATACGCTTGGTATCGATATCTTTACGGGAAGCAAGCATATAATCGAGAATCAACAATCCATTCATTGCCTGAATAGTATGTGCCGCACTACTACGATGCGCCGCACTTCCCACCTGGAGAATTGATTCTCCCCAGCCAAACAAATCATAATCGACACAAACAGCTCCCATACGAGCTAATGTGCCCATACGCTGCTGCTGATCTTCCCGATAACGACCGCCACCAAAATGTCCGTTCGGACAAATAATCAGAGCGTGTTTCCCTTTCGATTGAGGCGTATAAACAGCCCCGCAAACATACAGTCCCGGTAGAGTTTCAAGTGCGAAATTCTGCACAGTATAGCCATCAAACTTCCGTATTTTCGATAGAATGGGGGTTGAGTTTACACATTGGGCCAATAAAGTATCGATCCCCAAACGTTGACGGACCTCTTTTCTCAGTGAATCGGCACGAAGTTCAAAAGCCTGCTTATCCGCATAAAGCGTATTGAGATAAGCCAGCATTTTTTCTCCGTCAGCATCTGTACGACGAGGATATTCATAAGCCTTCAACTTATATAGATTACCGCTCTGTCTGACAAATTTGTAATCGAATGGTGACAACACATTCGTCAAAGATTCTTCTACAGAATAAGGGCGGATACGGAAATCAGCATAAGGTAAAATCTTTCCTACCGTATCGATATCATATTTCAGACGGATTCCGAAACGATTTTGAATATCTGCCAATACTTCATTCAAGGGACGGGCAAATTCCGTCTCGTATGTCTGCGTCTGTGCTTCTGCCGAAAGAGATGCAGCGAGAAGCAATGAGAAAAGGATTCGTTTCATTTTCTTATATTTATAAATATGTAACCTCCCAAGAGGTTTATTTCAGTTTTATTTCTTCACCGTTAATGATTACGTTATCCATAGTGATACGTTCACAATCTTCAAAGATACACTTCTGTCTGGCTCCCTGAATATGGATGTCACGCAATACAATGTCAGAAATCGGAGCTTCTTCCAGTCCTACTATTTTAATCGGAGTCTTTGCATCCGTCACAGTCATACCGCTGATATGAACATTACGAAATATCGGAGTACGCTCACTCTTTGCTTCTGCAGGCATTTGGCTGTATTTCAGATTCAAGACGACAGCCTCCTGCTTGATGTTACTCATTACGATATTGCTGACACGGATATCCTCTACGACTCCTCCCCTTCCACGGGTTGACTTGATGCGGATACCACGGTCGGTTCCGTCAAATACACAGTTAGAGATCGTGACCTTACGTACACTGCCACTCATTTCACTGCCGATCACTACACCACCATGACCGGCAAGCATCGTACAATTGGTAATAGTAATATTCTCACACGGCACTCCCAAGCGGCGGGCTTGTGCGTCTCTTCCGGATTTAATCGTAATGCAGTCATCGCCTACAGAAATATGGCAATCACTGATATGTACATTCCGGCAGGATTCAGGATTGATTCCATCCGTGTTGGGAGAAGGGACATTATTTATTGTGATCCCTTTGATGGTCACATTATCACAAAACTCCGGATTAACAGTCCAGAAAGGAGAATTGACAATTTTCACTCCTTCAATCTTCACCTTCTTGCAACGAACAGGCTGAATGAACGGAGGGCGGAAAAAACGACGCTGCAAAGTGCTGACATAATCTTTATTCGTCTCTGCATAGATGGCAGTCGTATCATTCTGAGCATCCCACATCGGCTGATATTTATTAACATCACGCATACCATTATCTTTTAGGTCAATCATTACACGAAAGAACTCCATCCACCACTTCTTACCTTGACCATCCAGTGTACCTTCTCCCTTAATAGTAATATTTTCCGCATCAACCGCATAGATTAACGGCTGGAAACTTTTCATCATGACTCCTTCGTGACGTACTTCTACAAAAGGAAGATAATCATCAAAGTTGTCTGAAAAAAGCAGGGTAGCTCCGGCTTCCAGTTCCAGTGTAATGTTACTTTTCAGATGGATACTTCCCGTCAGATACGTTCCGGCAGGAAAAAAGAGCGTACCTCCGCCTCCACGATTCAAACGGTCAATCGTTGAATTTATCAGCTTTGTATTGAGAGCTTTCCCATTTGCTTTTGCACCCGCTTTCAACATATCAACGCGTTCGGCACGAAGGATCGCTGTTGCGCAAAGGCAAAGAAAAGCCAAAAGAGTGATTCGTAAATTCATATTCTATATTATTAAATAGTTCTTCTTTTTTATATCTTATTCGGCAGCAACAAACTTATATGTCCCGCTTTGTACTTCTTTCGGTTCTTTTTCACCCGGAAGATATACGATAGCAGTGGTATTCACCGGTACAGATACATTCAGAGTAAAAGTACCGCTCTGACGAGTCCAGTCTACCAGAATCGTACCGTAAAGAGTCTCATAAGTTGATTTAACGTATTTCAAGTCTCCTACCGGCTTCGGAGCAATGACAAATTTCTGATAACCTTGCATTGGCTCATCCTTTTCATTTACAGAAGCTGATAATGTTGTAGACGGACGAATACCAATCAATGAATTAAAGAACCATTCATCAATCTGTCCCATCATAAAATGATTCCATGAAGAACCCTGACGCGGGTCCCACTGCTCCGTCAATGTAGTTGCACCAAACTTCAGCTGGAAGCCGTATCCGGGAGCTTCTTCATGATTGAACATCTTATAAATAAGCTCATGCTGTCCATTACGTGCCAATGTCTGAATCAGATAGCGGTTTCCCACATCTCCGGTAGTCAAACGATTGCCGTGTGATTCCACATCTTTAATCAGATTCGTCAACACTTTGGCAGTCAGACTTGCATCCGGTGTGTAATCTCCTTTATCTCCTGTACTTTGAGTCATCTGAAGGAAGATGGGAAGCGCATTACTAGCTTGACTCCCTGTACCATATTGTGCTGTATTACTATCCAGAAACCGTTTGTTAAACGCTAGCATTATATCATGTGCTAATGAACTGTAATAACGAACGTCAAATTCATTGCCTACCATTCGGGCAGCCTTTATCAGATACATGACAGTCATATAATAATGTGCCGTAGCCACCAACGGAACAGGTGTATTACGGGAGAATCCGGCGCGGAAATCTCCATAATCATACCAGTCACCCAATCCGAAAGAAAGAATACCGTTATCTGCCCGAGTCTTAAGATAGTCAGTGTAACGACGCATATGCTGATAATATTTCTTTATCAAAGAATCATCTCCGTAAGTTTCATAGTACATAAACGGGAAAATAACCAGTGAACCTCCCCACTCCGGGGATTCGGCAAAAGCATCCATTCCGGGGCCTTCAAAGACTACATACTCCGGAGCCGTTGTGGGCATTGCTCCATTCGGATGCTGGGCGTCTGCCATATTCTGCATAATCTGTGGAGCATAGGCCGTCAGATCATAATTATAGAGTAGTCCTGGTCCATTGAGGTGCACCTGTTCCAGCCATCCGAGTTTCTCCCGATGCGGACAATCGGTAAATACGGATTGCATATTACTGCGAACCGCCTTCTCAATCAATCGATGAGCTGCATTGAATATTCGGTTGGAAGATTCGAATGTAGAGACTTTCTTTGCCGAATTATAGACAAAACAGGATTGAATGTTTTTAAGGACAGGCAGTTTCTGAGGATTTTTCTGTCCTTTCAAGACAGCACCTTCTACCTGAATGTACCGAAAACCATAATATGAAAAACGAGGATGCCAGATTTCATCACCTTCACCTTTCAGTGTATATTCATAATAATGCTGACGCCCTGTCTGACGCTGATTACAAGCTCCTTCATCCGTCAATGCTTCCGCTACTATCAAGGTGACTTTCTGTCCTCGTTTACCACGTACGGTTATCTCCGGAAAACCGGCCAGATTCTGTCCCATATCCAACACAACAGCAGAAGGGTCCACTGTTCGTTTGGTAGATTTGGAAGCAGCCATCACCTGTTCTGAATTCAACTTGGTTACTTTCTGAATATCATACCGTTCCATAATCTTCACCGGAGGTGCCATCTGCGGACGGAGCACTCCTTTCGGCGCTTCCTGAACCACTACCGGACGCCAATGGCTATCATTGAAACCAACTTGATTCCATCCTTTCTGTTCGCGACGGGCGTCATAATCTTCCCCTCCATAAATACAATTAAAGGTTATCGGAGTCAGATCATATTTCCACTCCTGATCCGAACGGATCGTCTCGCGTGTCCCATCCTCATAATTGATTACTAATTCAAATAAAAGTGTGGGAGGACCAAAACTAATCTGCAATTTACGATAGCGCCCTCCCTGTACATTATAGAATCCATTCCCCAATAAGATTCCTACAACATTCTCACCATCCCGTAACTGCTCCGTTACATCGTATGTATTATAATAAACACTCTTATCATAATCGCTCCAAAGCGGAGCAAATTCACTATCTCCTATTTTTTTTGCCATTCAGAGAAAACTCATAAAATCCCAGGCCACAAACGTACGCAGTAGCTTCCACGATTTTCTTTCCGGATTTCTGATTCGCATTCTTCCCTTTTAACTCTCCTGTCTGAAACGTTCTTCGCAAGCAAATACTTTTCTTTGCCAAAGTATCTACCGCTTCCCAAGCAGCTTTCACCTCCGGTTTCTTCAATTCACCGCCATGAAACTTTCGCCCTTCGGGAAGGTGCGAATCCTTACGAGTGATGGCTCCGATCCATTTCCCTGAAGAAAAGCCATCGGATGCCAAACGGAATTTTGCTTCCTGACTCCATTCGGAAGGAGTATCCGTCTCATCCCAGACACGCACACGCCAACTATAATTAAATGGATTATTCAAACATATATCCGCTCCTTCAGTCGGAACCAGCTGACTCTGTGAAGAAGTTACCTTTCCACTATTCCAGACGGAACGTCCGGTAAAAGCCTCTCTAATCTCTATTTCATAAGCAGTCTGTCTCGTGCCATTCTCCGGTGATTCCATTGTCCATCCCAAACGGGGACAACTTTCAACGACCACCAGCCCTTCCTGCATTTCGCAGGTAAGGCGGCTAATCGTTATATTCTTTGCCTGTACGAAGCATGGCAGACAAAGTAAAAGAAGAAGATATTTCTTAAAAGTCATTATTGCTCTGTCTCTTATCTGTTATAAATATATCACTTTAATGCATTCTCGCAAACAAGTCTTGTCAACGTATCTGCATGTCCTGCTTCTTTTCCATTCACAAAAATACGCAATCCTTTTCCACAATGATAGCGATCACCATTTTTATCCCAAAGAATCGTTAGATTATAACCATGATATAAAACATTATCCAGACAGAACCAATCCCATTTATCTGTCGGAATCAGCGGATTCACCTCTATCGTATCATCCAGACGCGGACGAAGTCCGACCAGTCCGGTAATCATCAAATCATTGAAAGTAGAATGGTTATAGTAACGGCTCCGTTCCTGATCGCCTTTCAGCCAATATCCGGTTACTTCGTCCAGATACTCGCCAATATATGGACGTCCACGATGATACTGCGACTCTACATACAATTCCATCTGACGGAAATATACGCTGTCAGACAAAACTGTCTGAGGATAATTATTCATGAAATTAGCCATGGCAGTTAACGTCTGTGCAGAAGCAAACGGCCAGATAGCCCCGTCCCATTCACATTTACCGACTCCGCGCGTGCGGAACTCAGGATGACGGCGTTCTGCCGTAGTCAATCCATAAGGAGCAGAAAATCCTTTCTCATCCATAATTTCTTTCCAGGCAACTTCATATTTCTTTGTTGTGTCCGGTAAATTGAAATACCACGGGATATACCCGATTGCCTCGCGCACATTGGCGGAAGAGTCAGTACGCATCGTTTCAAAGAACTGATGGCGTGTACTCCATAAATCGTTTTCTACGAGACTCTTTAATGTATCCGCTCTCATACCATACCTCATAGCCATTCCTTCATCACCGGAAAGGATTCCCATTATCGAAAGGGCTTTTGCATTACCATACATATAGCTGTTAATCGTCGGACGGGCATATTCTTTTTTTCGACCGCCACTGATGGATTCCTCCATGCCATCCTGTACATCACCCTGCCAATACAGTCCGTTCTTCAAACGGTTGGTACGTTCCCAACGCTGATATTCCGTTTCCAGATCCTTCGTCATATCCAGCATGAAATCCTTATCGCCATCCACCATATAGCGTGCCAGTACAGCATCTGCATTCCATGAACTAAACTTATCCATCTTCTTCATCGGTCCTCCATCATTGCCACGATACCATGTATGGATAATCTGATCCAGATATTTCGGATCACGCAGCCAACGACTTTCATAAATATGATGTCCGATAGCACAGGCAATCAGGTTATACTTATCCGAATAAGAACGCTGAACCAAAAACTCGGTCATACCATATCCGACGGGAGTCTCCTTGATATGCTTGCGCAATGACCACCAACGATAATAATACATTTCTTCAAAATTACGCTGCGGGCATTCAAACAAAGGGATATTTTCTTCCATCCATTCCGAAGCTTTGGCATTGGGAATTGCCTGAACAATATTTTCATCTTCCATGCCATTGAAAGATTCGGCATAATGACTAAAGTCTGCATATTTCAAAAAAGCGGAAGAAGCGTCCTTATCAGTGGACGAAGTCTTTACATTGGCTATACGATATTCTGCCAATGGTTCCTGTCCGCCTGCATCGGGCAAATCATACGTTTGGTCGGCAGGAGTATCCACAGTCGGGAATGTACGCATTTCTCCGGTACGGAAAGCAATCCGTTCAATCGTTGCTACCGGAGCATAAAACATACGCAGCCCTACCCTCTTACCATCCACATACACTTGAATATTACGATCGGTAGTCGAAAGAACTGCTTTTACATGATAAGTCTTTCCCGCTTCATATTTCATCATATTCGCAAAACGTGAACCACCTTTCATACGGAAAATGCCGTCCGGAGTGAGTTCCAATCGCGAACAGGCAATGCTGTTCTCATCCAGGAAATCAATCTGAAGTATACCTTTATCATTCTGTCCTGCCAACAAATCAAATGAGACTTTCAATTCTTTCGAAGCCGGAATCTTACGTTCTACCTTCGCATAGTCGAAGGGATCTTTATCCTGTAGCTTCAACCAAGCTCCTTCTAAAGAAACCGGTGCCCAAACCGGAGAATAAATATTCCAGTTGGTCAACTCAGCTATCGATCCAAACTTCGTAAAATCATCATCTGCGTGTGCAGAAGCATTAATCTCTACCGGAACAGGAATGCGGGAAATCCACATATCTTCTTTATTTACGCTATATGAAACCCATAAATCACCATCTGCAGGCACTCCGTTTCCTTCCTGAATGCCACGGGGATATTGAGGACCATATGATTTGTAATTTCCTCCATAGCGCATCGGAGTAATTTCACCATGTACCAAGTTTAATGTAGTATACTCCAATCCGTCCTTACTCAATGAGATAGCCAACGGCCAGCGGAATTCCGACGGATTATAAACCGTAGCATAGGTTCCATCGCTCAGACGTTGTCCCCAGATTTTCGCATTACTGTTGACAAATCCTTTTGCACGAAGCACAGGTTCTGCCCAGGTATGTCCCCCATCTTCACTGATCGAAGTCAAAGCGTGTTTCCAAAGACTCGCAATGCGTCCATCGGGCAATGTATAGCAATTGAATGCTTTATATCCTTTTTTCAGTGGAATGATCGGATCTTCACGGTCAGCTTCTTCTACCCATTGCATCATATAAAGCGGATTATCCAGTATTTCCTGGCAAGCCTTTACGAATTCCCAGTCTTTGCTCTTTTTAAAATAGGGATAATCGGTATTCTTTTCGTTGAATCCATGATTGTAATAAATGAAATAAATCGGTCCGAACGAACCGTCCTTCTTTATCTCACGTACTACCCGACCGATACCGTTTCCGTCGTTCGGATCATCTTTCTTATCCAAAGCTACTCCATAATTTCCCATCGTAATCAATCTGCCCGACTTAGATACATAAAAGCCTACACGCTGGTGCATGATAGCAATCAAGTCTTTTGCCTGCATACCCGGACGGGATTCTTTGGTATATCCGTCCGGCACTTTGTAAGGAGGAAACACTATTTCCGGATTTGTCCATTGATAACCGTCTTTCGAGGTCATAAGGAACGTTTGGGAAGGTGGTACATGTTCATCTGACGGATCTGCCAGATACTGATAATAAAACTGACCGTTCCAGTAAGCCAGCATAGGCTGATGATTGTAAGTCCATCCATTGCCGTTCGACGCTTCCGGATGCTCGCGATTGGCACGCACCAGTTGAATATTATGCACTCCCACTACCGGAGATAATTGTCCGTCGTGATAAGTGGGATTCGATAATTCTTTTCCTGTGTAATGGATTCTGTCCTGCGGAGTCTGCGCCTGAATGGTAGTCGCCATCCATCCGACAGCCAATACAAGAAGAATCTTCGTTGAGTTGTTCATGATTTATTTCAGGTTTTAGTTTATTCCGGATTCAACTTATCCGGTTTAAGTTTATTTCTTCTTGCTTTCTTCCAGCAATGTTTTAACATCTGATTCTGAAGCTTTAAAGATGGTTCCGTGTTTATGCCCGACAGGCACACTCACACTTTCTGTGATATCCGTGAAGTTCTTAAAATCACGGGTACACATGGCACCGTATATTTTCTTTTTATAAACATCAAAATAGATCAGATAATCATCACCTAATTTCTCGACAGACGGTCCCTCTACAAACGATTCGGTAAATGGTTGTGATGACGGCGAATAAGGTCCTGTCAGAGAGTCTGAAAAAGCAATTTTCAGATTACGTTCGGGACGTGTATTATCTTTGAGTACCATTACATAATCATTTTTTGCACGCTTCACAATGACAGCGTCGATTGAGCTGAAACCAGGATCATATAATACTTTCGTCTTGGATATTGTCTTAAAATCCTTTGTAGTGATGTAGTATAAACGATGATTATTCTCTTCTTCTTCGATTCCCTTTTCAAAACGACCTGGTACACATGAAGCCCATACTACCATAAACTGTTCGCTCTCGTCATCATAAAAAATCTCCGGAGCCCATACATTGACAGTGGTCGGTTCGTCTGCCATTACAGGAATCATTTGTTGCTCCGACCAGTGAATCAAGTCTTTGGAATTTGCATAACCAAAGCCTAAATCCCCTTTCCAGCTGGTGGTCCATACCAAATGATAAGTACCATCCGGTGTACGCACCATGGAAGGGTCACGCATCAGGCGATGTTGTCCCAATTCCGGCTTCAGCCAGACACCGGGAATACTGTCCCAGTGCATTCCGTCTTCACTATACAGATATCTCAAACCTTCATCAGCCGGTTCATGAAATGAAGTGAACATATAATAATCTTTATTCCCTCCACAAGAAGCTAAAAGCAGGATGCTTATTGCAGCTAATGTATTTCTTAACTTTCCCATTTCTATGATTGATTCTTTTACACTATACTAATATCCTTTATACAGAGACGATGAAAAGCCGGATTTGTACTCAAATAGATTGGAAGATTCGTCAGAATCAAAATTTAGAGACGATAAAAAGGGCGACTCTCCGAGCCACCCTTTCCTCCATCAAACAAACTAACCATTTAATAATGGGAAAGAATTCCACTTCTTTTTATAGTATCTCATTGGTTACCAATCCTTTTTTACCGGATTCTATACTTTTACAGCGTTCCTCCCCGTGCTTTTACACGTTTGGCCCACTCTTCACGCTCTTTCGTCAAATTATATCCCCTCTTGGCCAGATAATTGTTGATACGTCCTTTGTACTTGCCGAAAGCCGCATGTTTCTTATTTGAATTTTCCGCATCCATGGCAAACTCACGCGCTTCCACCAACCAGGCATAGATTTGTACCTTTTCTTCTTCTTTCAAAGAAGGAATCATATCAAGCGTAGCTTCATAAGTCACTTTCACCACACCATAAGTCATTCCATCTTTCACCGCTTCTATCTGTTCTTCATTCAAGAAGAGAGACAAGCTGGCAGGAAAGGCAAAATGAGAACGGTACAAAGCCGCATCTTTTTCGTTTTCAGCAGCCTTTAATGCTGCATTTTTCGCATCACCGGTCAAACCTGATTCCTTAACGTTTTTTACTTTTGCATCACGTATTTCATAAATATCATTCAGTTCGAAATAGCGATTAGCAATAATATTACAAACGTCTTCGGCTACTTTCACATCCGTAAGTCCTAGTTTATCTACAATTTTCTGCGAACGATTGACTATAGACTCTACATATTTCGGATCACGATTCTCTTTGTTCAAATCGACTGCTCCAGCAGATATCCAACCGCAAAGAAACAACAGAGACATTAAAACTATCTTTTTCATTTCATCTTATTTTTTATACCATATGCCAAAAGGAAACCCAGTCCCGGCATCTTATACCGATACCGGTTGCAGATTACATTAATTTTCCTTTCTCAGCCAATGTATCGTAGTTATTTTTTAAATCTCTCCAGTCTACTTTGTGTTTTGTACTGATTCCATTGATATACTTTTCAATATTCGTATATCCATCACCTGTACAATCTTTATTAGCATCACTTGGATCATTCGGATTCAATCCATTAGCAATTTCCCATTCATCCGGCATACCGTCACCATCCGTATCCACATACGGAGTTCCTTTGTATTCGGGGAAACCACCCATCTGACGAATATCAGTAATGATACCTATCTTATAAGAATCTTTAGGTAAACGACGATATTTAAACTGACCGTCTTCTCCCATTGACTTAGGAGACAAGCCTGTAAGATCACCATTAGCATCCTTCGCAAGTTTCTTGTCATAATAAGGAATACCTGTTTTTACTTCTTCTATGATGCGTTCGTCCACGATATCACGGCAGGGTATATTGGCACCGACATGTTTTGTCACATAATCATAAGCATCATTAGCTGATGTAATTTTGATATAAGGCATTGCAAACGGCTCATAGCTCCGCATATTCTCAGTATATCCCTCTGTATTTGGCTGACTCTCGATTTGGATACCACCATTCCAGTTATCTTTCGTGATTTCCGGATAGCCTTCCATAACGTTACCATCAGCATACACGCGACCGTATACCTTATAATTCAGTTTACTGCGTCCGGCTTCCGGTTTCAGAATACGGCAGCCTACCGTATTATTCTTTGGAGTAGCAGGACCGGGTTTATAATAGTTATTGATCATATTGAACATGGCAGTATAATCGCCACCATCAGAAGAACGATGCACCCAATTAAATACTACATTATTAACGAAGTTGAATACTCCATTCCAGCCTACAGACGGATTGCGACCAGAGTTGCTGGCCCAAAGGTTACGCATAAATGCACAGTTCTCACCTCCCAGTGTGCTACCGAATGCATGATTATAGGTATCCAGAGCTTTTGCAGAAATTGTATTCTGAATAGTCACATTGACTGTCGGAAGTTTCAAGTCCTTGCTTTCATATTGGCCTTCACTCGGATCGTACATATGACGATAGAAAGAAATATTTTCGTCCAGTCCCCATGTACATGAACAGTGGTCTATCATGATATTACCAATCGGATTACCACCGAAAGAGTCGTCACGATGCCATACTTTTGTTTCTCCACGACGGAATCTCATATGACGTACAACTACGTCGTGTGTATCCACCCAAAATGATTCTCCGGCAATGCAGACACCATCACCCGGTGCTGTCTGTCCGGCAATAGTAACGTAAGGTGCTCGAACAATAATCGGAGATTCCAGACGAATGATACCAGCCACATTGAATACAATAATACGTGCACCACCTGTCTCACAAGCTTCGCGGAATGAACCCGGACCACGATCATTCAGATTAGTAACCGTAATTACTTTACCTCCACGACCACCAAAACTATACATTCCACCTCCTTCAGCACCCGGAAACGAGGGAATTCTAGCTTGTGGCAAATCATAGGGACGACCAGCCCATGAGATATAAGGACGTCCTTCTTTTGCTTCTTTCAGTACTATAGGTAACGCTTTCTCCCATGCTTCATCAGAACGTTTCCGTTCCTCGGTCATCATCTTTGTATAATTCGCTTTGGCTTCGTCAGTTATCTGCGGGTATTGTGCCCATACAACGGTCGGAGTCAACATTGCAGCTGCAAAAGCTACTAAAAGTACATGTTTCTTCTTCATTTTTATTGGGTTTTGTGAGATTGATCATTCTAAAATACAATAATAAGACGTAAAACAAGGAAATATGTAATCAGAAAATATAATATATTTTCTATTCTAACTTTAAATACAAAAGGACCACTTATTCCTTAATATTCTTTTCAAAAGATCAAAGTGATAAATGGTCCTTAGGTTTATTTCAGAATGAACATTCTTCAGATCAAGTAATTATTTTGATAAACGAATTTACTCTGCCAAAGGATCAAAGGTACCATCAGCTCCACCTCTCCAATAGTCGCCCCATCCTATATTTTGTTCTAATGACACATTGTTTTGCATCGCATTCTTCTTAAAACCTAAGATATAATAATAAGGTTTAAATGTTGGAAGAATAGTTTCATCATTACCGTCAGTACTAAGATTTTTACGTTTAAAATGTTCTTGATAAAACTGAGCCAATGCCTTTACCTTTGCATCTGCATATGTTATTTCATCATCGGCTGATTCTGTACAAGTTATATCTTCAGTCAAACTTAATGCTGTCGGACGTTTATTCCATAATTCATCATAGGTTTCTTTTATTGTTTTATCTTCATTGTAGACATTATTACTTTTAGCAGCAATAAAATTTTTTGCATAAACCTCAATCCGATGTCTTCTCTGACCATTCAATGGTTCAACTCCTAAATAGTTACATGTATTGCCATTAAAACCTGTAAGTTTCCAAGTCGATTTCAGTGCTTCTTGGCCCACTCCACCATCAAATAACATCCAACGTCGCACATCGTGGAAACGTTTACCTTCATAAGCAAGTTCTATTTGACGTTCATAAAGTATAGCCTCAAATAGTTTAGCACGATCATTAAAAATAGCTGGATCTAATCCACAATTATCTGTATATCCTACACGCTTACGAATTCGTTTAAGAGCATTCACTGCCTCGTCAAAATGATTTGCCCCACAAGCAGCCTCCGCATAATTCAATAATACTTCGGCAAAACGTATTTCCATATATGGAGCAGCAGACTGTCTGAATCCATTACCTGAAGTCTTTTCAAAGATATATAAAGGATTAGAATTGAGTGCTAAATCATCTGTACGCTTACGCAAATAAATCCCCGTATTTTTGGTACCTAGACAATCAGCTGCATAGCCTGACTTAGAGTTACTATTACGATCATCTACATTATCATACCAACAATAATTCCACAACTTGTAATTATTCCCTGTAGTATACCCATTAATGCCATAAGGTAATTGACCTTTTTCACCAAAAGATTTCAAGTCATCACTATCAAACTTCCATTCTACACCAGGGAACGCAAAAGTGCGATAAAATCTTGGATCGCGGTTTAAAAAGAAAAGTTCTTGATTATAATCATAAGATCCATTCATGTCATTTGGTTTCTTCCCATCCGCCATTGGAAAAAGATCAACCATTTCTGCAGTGGGAGTCATACCACCCCCACCTCCAGCATTAGCTGGGCGAAGAGAATGTTCCCATCCATTCCATTTTTCAAGCTGTAAGTGCTCGGCTGGTGATACATTATTATATAAAGTTACTAATACTGCCTCAGAAACAGTTCCTCCACCACCTTCTGAGCCAATATAATCGGAGAATATCTTTCCCCAACCTGCTGCATTCTTTCCTGAATTGTTTTCATAAGCCAATCCAAAATTACCTTCTTCCAGTTTTTTTACAGCAGCTAAGTTTGTTTGATATGCAGTTTCCCATCGTGTAACATCATCCGCCCTATTAAAAAGCGGACTGGCATATAACAATTCCACACGACCTTTTAAAGCCAATGCTGCCCCCGATGTTATGCGTCCAAAATTCTTATTTTCAGACTCCCAACGTGCTGGCAGATAATCAGCAGCAGTTTGCAAATCTTTGCAAATAAAATCAATACATTCTTTTGTAGACGAGCGTGGAACTACCAAATGAATACCTTCACTATCTCCAATTATAGGATTTTGTACATTATCAATAATAGGTACACCACCATACATCATTACCATTAAATAATAACGCCATGCACGGAAGAAAAATGCTTGTCCCAACAATAACTGCTTTTGGTGTTCAGTTAAACTTTCACTGCCAATCACTCCTTCGATCATATCATTACACTCACGAATACGCACCCAAGGAGAATAATTGTTATCTAGATTAAAATAATCAGTAACAGTTTCATAATCTAGAGGAGAATTAGGATTCATCAAACCTGATATCCCTCCATATTCTTCTGTACATTTCGAATATTGATCACTTGTTCCCGTGCTTGGCATATCACCCATAGAACCAGTCAGATCAGATCCACCCGTCGCACTCGGCAGCATGATATAATACAAGTAAGCTATACGGTTATCAGCTGACTCATAATTTTCATAAATAGTCGTACCGTTAAAACTTCCATATAATTTTTTGTCTTCCAAAAATTGATCACTACAACCTGTAAAGACGGCAACTGTTATGGTCAGTAATGCAATTGAACCATACTTATTTATTTTCTTCATCATTGTATTCAAATTATTAAAATGAAACATTAACACCTAACGTGAATTTACGTAAGTTCGGATAATATCCATAGCTTCCCGCCCAAGAAGCCCATGCTCCTTCTGGATAAGGGTTTAGGAAGTTAAATACATTTTGGCAAGTAAGATTGAAACGGCAACTACTAATGCCAATTATTTTTAGCCATTCTTTAGGCAATGCATAAGCTACTGTCATATTACGAAGTTGCACTGTTGCTGCACTTACTTTCCAAAAAGTAGAGGGTGCACCATTTACGCTACTATAGCGAATATTCGGGTATTTTGCATTTCTGTTTTGTGCTACAGTTACTATATTATTAGCGTCATAAATATCCTCATATACAAACATATCTTTCCACATTGCCGACACATTACTATATTCAGAGTAACTTTCTTTACGCATAGTTGTAGGAACTAAGGAATATGCTCCCCAACTTGCACCAAACTGCGCACTAATAGAAAAATCTTTATAAGAGAAACCGAAATTTAAAGTTCCACCGTAAGGATTACTAGCACGGTGAGAAATTTTTATATAATCTTGTTCATCAACAATACCATCTGCCGGACCAAAAGTTCCAGTTGATTCATCATATTGTCCACGTACATCCTTATAAATCAGCATACCAGGATGTACATTTTCTTTTGTATTTCCTAAATATTTAGTAATACTATATTTATCAAAGTACTCATTAATTTCCTGATAACTACGGAACATACCTATACATTCATAACCCCATAGTCCTCTATCAGAACGTTCATTTCTCACTAATTTATCAAAATCATATGCAGCCTTCCAACCTGTCTCTCTGATTTTATTATCATTGTATCCTGTTGTAAGCTTTACCCAATATGACATGTCTTTTCCAATTTTATCCTTCCATCCTAATGACAATTCAACACCATATGTATCTACCTCACCAAAGTTTTCTGGAGCAGGCTGTATTCCTACCGTATTCGGATAATAAGAAGTTCCTTGATGTGAAGCAAACATTTCACGGCCCATATCATAATAGAAGTCCAAATTAGCGCTCATTCGATTCTTCAAAAAGGCCATATCAATACCAAAATTAGTTTTATAAGTCTTATCCCAATGTACATCAGGATTTACTCCTTGTTTCGGCATACGAATCGTAGCACTTGTATTTGTACTAGAATTAGTTCCAAAGATCGGTCCTTTGTCTGGATTACGGGTGTAAAGCTGAGTCCAAAGCCAAGCATTCACATTATCTTTACCAAGAATACCAAACGAACCACGTATCTTCAAAAAGTCGATTTTTGTCTTGTCTTTATCAAACCATTTTTCATCTGAAATAACCCAGCCGGCAGACCATGAAGGGAACATTCCCCAATAATTCTGAGGAGCAAATTTGGCAGAGGCATCAGAACGGAGCATAAACTCAAACAAATATTTATCATCATATGAATAATTCACACGACCAACATAAGAAAGCATACCAGACTCACTGCGGTTAAACGTTACAGTTTGAGCAAAACCTTCTGCATTGGAATCCACAGAACTAGATTGGCCATCTGTAAAAGGTAATGGATCTGTAAGACTACCATTCAAATCTTCCCATTCTGATTCTGCTTTTTCAATAGAGAACAAACCACTGACATAATGCTTACCAAACTGACGTGCATAGCTTACTGTTAAGTTCATTTGATAACTATCTGAGCGATTCATACTACGCCCCAAAGAGTTGCCATTATTCAACTCATACAATCCCAATGTATTAGCATTGTATTCAATCTCGTCACCAACATAAAGGTGACCACCGCTGCCACCACGGGATATAAGGCGATATACATCGATTTTTGTACCGATAGTATTTGTTTTTCCTGTACTTATATTTTTTGAATAAGAAGCTTTTACCTTTAAACCACGTAAGTATTTACTCCAACCAAAATCATACTCTAATGAACCGTTAAGAGAAAAATTCTGATTCTGATTCTCAACATTATCTGACGCATTCTGTACTGCTGCAAAATTATACTTCTGCTGATCACTTGGATTAGTTATATTTTCCATACCTGAATGAAAAATATAATATCCATTTACTTGATCAGGCACATAAGGTACATGTAACATTAAAGATTCAAAATCACCATCAGAGCCACCACCTTTTACATTTTTAGGTTTATTTGTCTCTCCATAATTACCAGATACCTGCAAAGAAGCTTTCATCCATTTTGAAATATTAGCATTTACACCAGCACGATAGTTCCAACGATTATAGTCCAAGCGCCCTATATTACCTTCTTGCTGATAATACGAAACACCACCGAAATAAGTTGCTTTTTCTGTTCCCCCGCTAATGTTGACACTATGACGCTGCGTCAAAGCCGCACTCCATTCTTTATCTAATAAATTATAATTCATACCCTTCATTGCCTCCAACTCATCAGATTGAAAAAGTTGTACCCTCAAGTCATCGGATTCTTGATCCTTAGTAGCAGTATTAGCAGCACGAGCAGCATTGTATATACGACCGTAATCATAGGCATTTAGCATCTTCGGTAACATCAATGCATCTGTATAACCAAACTGTCCTGAATAAGAAATTTTGGGAGCACCTACTTTTCCTTGTTTAGTCTTAACCAGCACAACACCATACGCAGCACGTGCTCCATATACAGCCGCTGCAGCATCCTTTAAAACAGTCACATTTTCTACTTCATTTATATCTAAATTATTGAAAGCACCTTCATCTGCAATAAAGCCATCAATAACATATAGTGGAGTAGGGCTTGCATTACCTCCTAAATCAGAACTTGGAGTAATGGTAGTATTCACTGAACTTTGACGAATCTGTAAGCTTGGTGTACTACCTGGACGCCCACCACTAAGTGATACATGTAAACCATTTATTTTACCAGCTAACGCGTCACCCAAACTACCCACTGACAAATCTTTCAATTCTTCTGTGGAAATCGTTTCAATGGCACCTGTTGCATTACGTAATTTCTGAGAACCATAATCACCAAGTACTACAACTTCATCTAATTTCAGTTGATCTTCTAAAAGTACAATCCTAGGATTTTTTAAATCAGATATAATTTGTGAAGTATATCCAACAAAGGAAACTTTCAATTTGCTTTTTGGAGCAACCTTAATATTAAATTTCCCATCAATATCTGTCACTGTACCTACTGTCCCATTTACCACCATGACAGTAGCACCTATTATCGGTTCACCACTTACATCTACAACAAGTCCAGTTACTGTCTGATTCTGGGCACACAATGGCATAACAAAAGTCAACAGTGTACCGATGAATAAACTGAGAATAATATTTTTCTTATTCATTGTATTTAATTTTTATTATCATACTACTTTACTTACTCTTCAACAAGTGGAAGCCATCGTGGATCACCGGTTCTCTTTTCAAGCTGGCTTGCTCCAGTTACAGTAAAATCACCATTTACAGCATTAATGAAGCCAGGATCTGTATCAAGAGTATTTGTATCATATTTGTCATTACTTTGACTACCATTATACCAATAAGTATTATATTCAAAATTTCTAGACATATTTGCATTACCCATTATTTTATTCGTCATATCTCCTTTACCACAATCTACAAAAATAGTTCTGGAGAAATTTAGTGTTAAGCATGCTTGTCCTCTATAGCTATTCCAATTAGTAAAGTCTTTGCTATAAGCAAGATTGTATACTGTACAATTATAAAAATTAAAAGTTCCATTTGAATATCCAGTAATCTTGTTAGGTCTGTTACCATTTACCTGTGCAAAATAACTTCCATTCTGTACAGTACTACAAAGAGTACTCTCTTTAAATGTTATATTAATAAAACTACCTTTATTAAAATACACAATCGTATTAGACTGATTACATCTAATAAAAGAAGCTTTTACTGTAAAGTTTTCTACACAATATTTTTTCCCTGAATCATATAATAAATGCCTATTAAGGTCATATACATTACAAGACTGAATAACGATGGGATCTTTAATAACGTATTCTCCAGAAGATACTTTTAATTGTTCATTTGGAGTCTTACTTAATCCAATTAATGAAGCATCAGAAGAACCTTTCTCCATTGCATTACAATAGAAATCCATAAACTTTATCTTCAAACCATTCTGTGTTAATATTCTACCACTTTGACCAAATGTAATTTTCGAATGATTAATTTTATTTCCACGAATTGTAACTTTACGTGCTCCAAAATCTATTGGACCTGATATAGTATATTCACCGTTAGCCTCTAATTCATATGCCAACTCTTTTAAAGTGCCATCTTCATTAGGTTCCATATCAGTCTCTGGAAGCGGATTATCAATAAACCATTGAGTCAAATCTACTCCACTAGGAATGGATGCATATGTTTCAAGTAAAGTTGAAAAACTTATTTCACAGGCTTTTTCTGCATCTTTGTTATTAAACTGTTTATTTCCAATGGTTTTAATTAAGAATTTATATTTTGTATCTTCTTCTACTTCCAATTCAACGCTACAACCATCGATAAACTCTCCTTCAACTACAGCTATCGGATTTTCAGGATCATCAACTACATACCAAGAAAACTCATAACCTTCTGCTCCATGCACTACAGGCCATTCAATAGTTGCATTTTCTCCTGTGGCATCAAGTTCCACTTTTACATTCTCCAATTGGGGAGATTCCAGTGTAGCATTTTTCACATCCGACTCAAAAGATTCGTCTTCGTGATACCCTATGGTACAGCTACTTAAAAGAAATAATAACGTAGCGAATAACAGTCCACGTGTTCTTCTTCGTAAAAATAAACGATTACTTTTCATACATTAAATTTAAATTAAACAATACGTTCTTATGTTATCAATATTTAAGTTGAATATTATATACAATAGTCCGTTAAACATTTCATTCACATTTATGCAGTAATGGCTGCAAAACTAATGGCTTCTTTCTACAGTCTTCGATTTATTTCTTTGTTCGGTTTGATTCCTATTATTCAGTTCCCTACTTTGACAGTCAGTTAATCTTGTGAATTGCTTTCCATCTCAATAAAAATTATAAGAAGCTTCCCATGAACTCTTGAATGAAGACATGTTAGTAAACTACTTAAATAATCATAAAATACATATACCACTCTTCTTTTTCTTCATACATAAAAAGGACGTATGATTTAAAGATATGTAATCACATAAAAAGAACAAAAATGAAGTTAATTGGAAATTATATGCAAAAAAAGGCCTCAAGACACTTTTCCTATTAAAAGGAAAGTGCCTTGAGGCCACCTTTTTATATTAAATTACTTTTTTCCGGGAATCAGAAAAATCTTTTATTCTGCCAATGGGTCGAAAGTACCCATACCACCGTGAGCATAATCTTCCCAACCAATGGTCTGATACAATGTCGCATTAGTTTGCTGTGCACTTTGACGCAATCCAAAGAAATAATATCTGGGTTGGAAATAAGGATTAATGTCCAGCACATTACCATCAAGACTGATATCTTTACGTGAGAAATAGGTATCATAGAATGTACATATACTTGACACAGCCGGATCAAGAATCGTTTCTCCGTCTGCTTCCGTAGCAATCTTCTCATTCAATGTCAGTGCTGCTGGTCGCTCTACGTTTTTAATCGGATCACTGTCATTATTTGCAGACCCGGTACCTTCAACATTGATTTCTATGCGATATCTCTTACCACGTTCATTCATCGGAGTCACACCCAAATAAGTACAAGTATTACCTCCAAAGCCACTCAATGCCCAACTTGCATTCAAAGCACCTTGTCCTACACCTCCGTCAAATAGCATCCAACGACGCATATCATACGCACGTTTACCTTCAAAAGCCAACTCTACCTGACGTTCATACAATATAGCTTCAAACAATTTAGCACGGTCAGTTTCAATCGCCGCATCCAGGCCATAATTATTTGCACTCGTATAGCCTACTCTGCCACGTACGGCTTTCAGCGCCTTGACCCCTTCCGCATGATAAGTGCCGCCCGCACCACAAGCTGATTCTGCCAGATTCAGCAATACTTCCGCATACCGTATCTCCATGTAAGGAGCTGCCGATCGTCTGAATCCCTGCTGATCACCACTGCTGTTATCAGTAAACACATAAAGACTAGTGCCCAAATCAAAATCATCCGAACGTTTACGAACATAGACTCCTCTATTCTTAGTGCCCAGCATATCGGCTGCAAAACCGCTTCTACTCGGATTATTACGCTCATCAGCCGTAGTATACCAACAATAATTCCAAAGTTCATAGTTCGCACCACTGGTATAACGGGTTGGGCATAAACCAGACATCGTTGCTCCTGAAAAATCGACATTGCCACTATTGAATTTCCACTCTACCCCCGGAAATGCAAATGTACGGTAGAAACGCGGGTCACGATTTAGAAAGAACTTTTTAGGGTCATAATGAACTCCTGATTCCATCGGTTTCTTACCGTCAATCATCGGGAAGATGTCTATTATTTCCGCTGTAGGAGTCTTTCCTCCGCCTCCGTTTATATTTCCTGGTCGGATTCCCTGCTCCCACAAGTTGTATCGGTTGATGTTTTGTGAAGCAATAGGAGACACATTATTATATAAAGTAACAAATACGGCTTCGCTTCCACCTGTATAAGTGGCGAACATTCTGGCCCAATTCTTGGCATTGTCTTCTCCGCCATTGCCTTCATAAGCAAGTCCGAAGTTACCTTCATTCAGTTTAGTGATGGCAGCAAAATTGGCGTCGTAAGCATCTTTCCAACGAGATGCGTCATCGGCACGGTTAAAAAGTGGACTAGCATAAAGCAACAATGTACGACCTTTTAGAGCAAGTGCTGCACCGGCGGTTATGCGTCCGTAATCCTGCCCTTCATTCTGCCAACGTGCAGGAAGATAGCTGGCTGCCAGTTCCAAGTCATCGCATATAAAGTCTATACAAGCCTTAGTCGAGGAACGAGGAATGACCAGATTCTCACCATTACCATCACCTATCACCGGATTCTGGACGTGGTCTACAATGGGAACACCACCATACATTTTCACCAACAGATAATAACGCCATGCACGAAAAAAGTAAGCTTGTCCGAGTAATTGTTCTTTCTCTGTCTGCGAAAGAGTCGCACTTCCCGTCACACCTTCAATCACATTATTACATTCGCGGATACGTCCCCAAGGACTTCTTTCACTGTTGATTACATAAAAATAATCGGGAACAGTCTGAATAGTAAGAGATGCCGTAGGATCATTGAAAATAGAGTAGTCTCCATATTCCTCCGTACATTTGGAAAAATCGTCATCAATACCCGCACTGGTTATATCGGTCAAAGCATTGGAACCTCCGGTAGAACTAGGCAATAAAGACTGATATAAAAAGTCCACACGACTTTTGGCTGTTTCATAATTTTCGTACACAACCGAAGCGTCATAGCTTCCATATACTTTCTTGTCTTTCAGAAAATCATCGCTGCATCCAGTAAAACAGATTAGTCCTGTCACCATCGATGCTGTCAAACATATTTTATTTATCTTTTCTTTCATAATCTTCTTTGATATTAGAATGAGACATTAACACCTAAAGTTACTTTACGCAAATTAGGATATCTTCCATAAGTGCCTCCCCATGTACTCCAAACACCATCAGGATAAGGATTGTAAAAGTTTAAAAGGTTCTGAGCAGTCAAATTCAGACGGCAACTGCTGATGCCGATCCGATTTGTCCATTCCTTCGGAAGGCTATAAGCAACTGTCAAATTACGTAATCGAACGCTGGCTGCGCTAACTTTCCAAAATGTAGAAGCCTGACCGTTTATGGCACTATATCTTAAGTTTGGATATTTAGCACTCCGGTTCATTGGCGCCACTACATTACCACCGGCATCCAATACATCTTCATACACATACATATCTTTCCACATGGCAGATACATTTTTATATTCCAGATCATCGTATTTTTCCTGACGTAAGTCTGTCTGTACAAGAGCATAAGTACCCCAGCTTGCACCAAATTGAGCACTGAATGAGAAGTTCTTATACGAAGCACCAAAATTAAAAGTCAATCCATAAGGATTATTGGCACGATTGGAAATCTTCACATAGTCATTCTGATCAATCACGCCATCTGCTTCACCATAAGTACCATCGGCATTACGCTGACCACGTACATCACGATAGATCAACATACCCGGATGAATGTTATCTTTCGTATTCCCAAGATAAGAAGTGATCTTATTCACTGCGAAATACTCTTCGATATCCTGATAGGTGCGGAACATGCCAATACATTCGTATCCCCACACACCACGGTCGGAACGTTCACCCCGAACAATGTCATCAAAACCGGGAGTAGCCTGGAATCCGGCTTCTTTAATCTTGTTATCACTGTAACCGGTAGTCATTTTTACCCAATAAGAAAAATCTTTACCGATTTTATCTTTCCAATTCAAAGTAAGTTCTAAACCATACGTATCAACTTCTCCAAAGTTCTCAGGAGTAGCCTGCGTACCTACAGTAGTCGGATAGAAAGAAGTACCCGTGAAAGTTGTGAACAACTCACGTCCCATATCATAGTAAGCATCTAATGTAATACCCAGTCTACTATCCAGCATCCTGACATCGATACCTAAATTGGTCTTGTAGGTTTTATCCCAATGTACATCTGCGTTGACCCCTCTTTGCGGCATTTGGAATGTTGCACCACTATAGGTATTGGTGGCTGTACCAAATATAGGACCTCCATCTGCATTTCGGCTATAAAGTTGTGTCCACAACCAAGGTTGTATATTATCTCTTCCCAAAATACCGAATGAACCACGAATTTTCAAGAAATCAATACCTAGTTTTTCTTTATTAAACCAGCTTTCTTCCGAGATAACCCAACCTGCTGACCATGAAGGGAACATTCCCCAGTAGTTACTAGGAGCAAATTTGGTAGATGCATCCGAACGAAGCAGGAACTCAAACAAATACTTGTCTGCATACGAGTAGTTCAGACGACCGATATAAGAGAGCATACCCGATTCCGTACGACCGAACGTAGTCGTTTGATCCGCACCGGTAGCTGTCGAATTAGATTGTCCATCGGTAAAGCTGAAAGGATCAGTTACAGTACCGGTCAGATATTCATATTCCGATTCTGCCTTTTCAATAGAAAACAATCCATTCACATTATGCAAACCAAACTGACGTGCGTAGCTGACTGTCAAGTTCATCTGGTAGTTATCCGTTTTATTCATCGCACGGCTCAATAAATTACCATTATCCAAAGTAAAAGTACCAAAATTGCTATCATCTATATTTATATCATCGCCAGTATAAAGGTGATTTCCACTGCCACCACGTTCCAGCAGCCTGTAGACATTCATTTTAGTACCGATATTATTACTCTTATTATTGATAATGCTCCTCGAATAAGAACCTTTCACTTTTAGCCCCTTCAACCATTTGCTCCAACCAAAATCATATTCCAATGAACCGTTTATGGACATATTATTTGTCTGATTTTGAGTATTGTCAGGAGAATCCTGAACTGCTCCAAAATGGAATAGTCGTACAGCACTTAAGCCCGAAGACACATTTTCCATACCTGTATATACAACAGGACGTCCACCTACATATCCGGGCACAAAAGGCAAATGTGTCATTAGAGAATTAAAATCAGCATCTGTCCCACCACTGGTTATACCATTACGTGAGTTATTCTGTTCACCCATGTCACCTGAGAACTGTAAGGAGGCTTTAATCCACTTACCGATATTAGCATTAACACCCGCACGGAAGTTCCAACGATCATAATCTAAACGTCCCATATTACCTTCTTGATTATAGTAAGATGCACCCGCAAAATAAGTAGCCTTCTCTGTACCGCCATTAATACTGAAACTGTGGCGTTGCGTCCAAGCCGCACTCCACTCATCATCCAGCAAATCGTAGTTCAGTCCTCTCATTGCTTCCAATTCGTCAGCCTGGAAATATTGCGTTCTTCTATTATCCGATTCCGATTCACCGGTAGAAGTTCCAGCTCCACGTGCGGCATTATAAATACGTCCATAATCATAAGCACTTAGCATCTTAGGTTTTTTCAAAGCATCAGTAAAACCGAATTGCCCTGTATAAGATATGGAAGGTGTACCTACCTTACCGCGCTTGGTTTTCACCAATATGACACCGTAAGCCGCACGTGCCCCATATACAGCTGCCGAAGCATCTTTCAAAACCGTAATACTTTCTACTTCACTCACATCCAAATTATTAAATGCATCCTCTGTAGAAATAAAATCGTCAATTACATATAATGGGCTAGGATCTGCATCACCTCCACGCGTTGAATTGGGAGTAATGCTGGTATTGATATTACTTTGGCGTATTTGTAGACTTGGGGTACTACCCGGACGACCACCACCCGAATTTACATGCAAACCACTCATCATTCCGCTCAATGCATCACCTAAGTTACCCACCGAAAGATCTTTAATCTCATCCGGAGTAATGGTTTCAATCGCCCCCGTTATGTTTTTCATTTTTTGTGTACCATAACCTACAATAACCACCTCATCCAGATTAGCTACATCTTCTTTCAATACAATCTTTGGATTATTCAAATTCGTTATTGTTTGAGAAACGTATCCTACAAATGAAACAGCCAATCTTCCCCCTTCCGGGACGGGAAGGCTAAATTTACCATCAATATCACTTATCGTGCCTACCGTAGAATCTACAATCTTAATTGCAGCCCCAATAATTGGGTCACCAAATTCGTCCACAACAACCCCGGTCACCGTACGTGCATTTTGGGCATAGACGATTTGCGCAAAGGCTTGTATAAAAAGCATACATAAGCCTAAAATGAAATATCTTTTACTCATAGTATTCTGTTATTGTTTATACATTGTATTCATTCTGTTGTCGGAAGCCAACGTGGATCTCCACAACGATTCGCAATATGCTCCGAGCTACTCAAAGTAAAATCACCGTTAGCAGCATTCACAAACTTTGGCTCTACCTTAATAGCTGTTCCCGAATGGTCTCGTCCATTCTCATCACTAGTATCATAATCAAGGAATCCTCCCGGAACAGCACTATAATAATAAGTATTATATCCAAGTGTATAATTTACATTACCATAATTTCCCGCATTACAGATCCGTCTGAAAACACCTTCAGTTTCTGTGGCCGAACTTACGACACAGTCTGCAAAAATAGTATTCTGCATTTCCAAAAAGAACACAGCACTATTACTGTTTATTACATTATTAAAGAAACGATTGTTAGTGCCAATTTGATAGAACGTACAATTACTCATTTTCCGAAGCGATGTACTCCAGCCAGATCCGCTAAAGTTTGACGGAGTACGTCCTCTCATCTGAACAAAATAGGCAGATCCGGGAACCGTATAATAAATAGTACTGTTTGAAAAGCTCAAATCTTTGATCCAACCTTGACCGTTGAATGCTATAAATATAGTACTTGCTGTATTAATGCTAACCAAGCAATCAGTAATAGACAATGACGACAAAGCATAACCATTATTACAGTAATATAATGGTACGGGAAGATCTTTTATAGTACAAGATTGGAAAACATAAGGCTGCTGCACTATACCGGCTTCTGTGCTATTGAACATAACGACACCTCTACTATTAGAAGCACTGTAAGTATCAGCATCAAAATCAAAATCTATAAACTTAATTTTTAGACCAGCTCCGCGATTTATAAAAGAAGCATTTCTTTTCATTGTCAGTTTGGCATGATTTACTTTGTCGCCACGAATAGTCAATGTAGTCGTTCCTAAATCAATATTACCATCCATTTCATATACACCACCTGCCACTAATTCATAAGCTATTTCTTCTTCTCCTTCTGCAAGAGGCTCAATCGGATTTGCCGTAAAATATTCGGTCAGATTAGTTCCTGTTGGTATTGTTTCACGTACTCGAACCAATGTATTATAAGTCATTTCCGTAGCTGCAACAGCATCAGCGTTATTATACTTCTGATTTCCTAATGCTCTGACTGCAACCTTATACTTTGTATCTTCAGTAATATCACGCGTAATCGTACATTTATCTACGACTTCATTCTCTTCGCCTATAACAACTGGATTGTCAGGATCATCAATATTATAAAATGTCACTTGGTACCCACCGGCTCCTAGCACTACCGGCCATTTAATTTCCAGAGACGTAATATCTACGTTTCTGGTAAAAGTCCAACCTTCAGTCGACGGTGATTCCAAGGTTACCCCCTGAACTTCCGATGAGAAGGTCCAATCATCCTTGTATCCATCGACACAAGAACTAAAAAGAAGTATAGCTGCCGCAAATGCCAAACTATCCCTTTTTACTCGCAAGAATAAATGTTTACTCTTCATAGATTAAATTTTAATTTATATAAAATGATATATTACATCATCAGACATCTATTCACATAAATAAAAAGATACAACTAAAAGAATCGTAATCTCTTAAAAAGAATAAAAAATAGAATCTGAAGTTTTTTCTCTTAGTTTTATTAAACTATATCATAATTCCCCTCCCTATCATTGTTGAAAATTTTCTTTTAAATATTTTATATTCCAATCATCGTTCTTCTCCACATCTTCACATCGTTTTAACTTCCACTTTAACCGATTCATATAAAGGACGAATGGATAAGATCATTGTAATCCACCAAAATTCTGCTGATTGATACCATAACGGAAACAGTGAATTAAATAAAAAACAAAATGGTTACAAGCATCCGAAATAAAGGATGAGAAAGCATCAATATCTCTATAGGATTAGGATTTGATTCGCATAGTGAAAAAAAAAGTCCGAACTTTTTTAAGTTCGGACTTTTAATATAGTAAGAGGACATATAATGTTTGAAGTCCCTCCTACCTATTATCTCAATTATTATATTACTCTTGAAATACCTTTTTCAGATATTCAATATTCGTTCCATAATTCTTCTTCACGTTCCTCACATCATCCTTGTCTCGTGAGCGTTCTACAACCAGCCAGCCACTCCAGCCCATTTTGTCAAGCGTCTTTTTTACCTTATTCATATCCAGCCGCTCATTGAAAGGAAGAGTCACTCCATCCGTATCTGTACAGTGAATCTGGCAAATTCTATTTTTTCCAAGAATCTTGAGTTCCTTACATAGATCTCTTCCATTCTCTAATGCATTCTGAAATTTAAAATAGATCTTGATACCGGGAGAATTAATCTCTTTCAATAGTTTCACTTCTTCTCTTGCATCCAATTGAGTTTCAATGCCAATTACAACTCTTTCCGAAGCAGCCATATCCCCTACTTCCTTCAGCCGTTTTATTAAAGCTGTCCGAAGTTCCGGAGTTTCCTGCCAGCCTGCTTCCACTCCACCCAAAGGGAGAAAAGCGACCTTGGCACCCATTACTTTCATTGCATCCAGACAATCCCGGACTAATTCTTTATAATTAGCACGATCTAAAAAAGACTGTCCATAAAAACCGGACATAGCAATAGAAGGAACCTCTAAATTATAGTTCTGAGCTGTTTCACGAAATAGCTGCTGGAAATGGGGCTCACGCAATTTGTTATCGAACATTTCTCTTTTACCGAGACTACCCATATCCAACTCGACTCCATCTCCTTTCAACTCATGCACCAATTGGAACGAACCAATCTTCTGACGTTTCAATATCATCCAGTCACATACGGCGATCTTGTAACGTTGTTCTTTTTGTTTCGATGCAGCAACAGCCAGCATTGGAAAACATTCTGCTACGATTAATATCCAAAGGATATGTTGAAATAATTTCTTTCTATTCATCATCTTAATTATACGCTGATCGTATAAAAGACGGATGAAAGGAAACTTTGTAATCGGCTACATTCCAAATATTTAATACTAAAACGGAAAAGGGGATATTTATAAAAATAAGATAATGACACTATCCCAGGTAAATGGTGTCACTATACCACTGATATAGTGTCACTATCGCAGACATATAGTGACACTATCTTTTTGAAAGGATTATTCAGGTAAGATGTAAAAAAAATAGGCTGCCGAACCCTGAAAAGTCCGACAGCCTTGTCAACCCAAAAACGATACCTATGAAACACTGTGTGTTATTTCAAATCAAATATCAAGCGTTTACCATGAACAAGTTCATCGTGGGTAATGCGGTATTTATTGAACTTCTTACCATCCAATAACACCTTATTTATATAAAGAGTTTCCGATCCGGTACGATTACTCTCAATTACCAGCTCATTTTCCTTATACCATTTAGGATCCAAGCGGATCGTTACTTTATTAAATACCGGAGTAGTCAATGTATATTCCGGCAATCCCGGACAGTCGGGATAAAAACCTATCATATTGAAAATAGCCCATGCAGACATCGTACCTGTGTCATCATTTCCAGGGATACCGTCCGGTTTGGTCGTAAAGTACTTATCCAGCAGTCGCTGTGTCTCTTTCTGTGTACGCCATTCTTCACCTTTAAAGTAAGAGAACAGATGAGCGTAAGCAATATCCGGTTCGTTAGCCGGATCATATAGTCCTTCATCAAACACCATTTGCAGCTTATTGACAAAAGGTTTCTTTCCACCCATCAGTTTAGCCAATCCATATACATCATGTGGTACATAGAAAGTATAATTCCAAGAATTACCTTCGTGGAAACCGGGATTCGGTTCAAAGTTCTCTCCCTGCCTCGGATTGAACGGACTGTAGAAAGTTCCGTCCGGAAGAATAGGTCGGAATGTACCGAACTCCTTACTATAATAATGCTTATATCCCAAAGAGCGTTTATAGAACATTTCCGCATCTTTCTTCTTTCCTAAAGCATCCGCAAAACGGGAAAGGGCAAAGTCTGCGATATAATATTCCAGTGCATGAGATACGGAGTTATCATATTGTTCACGAAGCGGCACGTATCCTTTTGACATATAGTCATCATTGTCCGGACGCATCAGATTTTCCGCCCCGGGTAATGTAGCCGACTTGTACATAGCTTCATAAGCCAGATCTACGTCAAAGTCACGCAATCCTTTCATCCATGTATCCACAATCACTGGGATACTTGGATCACCTTCCATCGTAAGAGTCTCTCTTCCATACAATTCCCATTTAGGAAACCAACCATGTTCACGATACATATCGAGCATGGTACGTACCATTTCCATCTGACGTTCGGGATAAACCAAAGTCAAAAGCTGATGTACGTTACGATATGTATCCCACAAAGAGAATACAGTATATCGGGTACCTTTCGTTGTCAAAATCTGATCGCTCTCCATAGCCGGATATTCACCATTTACATCCTGCAGAACGTTCGGATGAATCAACAAATGATAAAGTGCCGTATAAAAAACTGTTTTCTGTGCATCCGTTCCTCCTTCTACAGTGATACGTGACAAGTCATCGTTCCACTGTGCACGGGCATCGGAAAGCACCTGTTCAAAGTTTTTTCCCGACTGTTCTTTATCCAAATTCAAACGGGCATTCTCTATGCTTACAAAGGAAACTCCCATCTGTACTTCGACCTGTTCTCCTTCCTCTGTTTCAAAAGTGAAGTAAGCGCCCACATCGTCACCTGCTATTTCTTTTCCATAGCGGGTATACAATTTATATTTGCCTTGGTCTCGATCCCATTCTGCTTCCACACCTGTCATCGGACGTTGCTTTTTCCAATATCCGGTTGTGGTGGGAACTTTGTTCACTCTCATCACAAAATAGATGGGAAATACAGCTTGGGGATTATAACAGAAAGTACCCAATAGTTTCATTCCCTCTATTTCGCTGTCACTTACACGACGAAGCATGGCTCCACTCTCATTGGTCAGGCCTTCGCCCAAATTCAGAAGTATATGACTCTTTCCTTTAGGAAAAGTGAAACGGGCAATACCTGTACGCGGAGTAGCAGAGACTTCTGTCTTTATATTATACTTCGTCAGATAATTGGAATAATAGCCGGGAGAAGCCTGTTCATCCTTATATTTGCTCCCATATTCCTTATAGTCTACATTCAGTTCTCCGGTAGTAGGCATCAGCAATAAAGAACCCAGTTCAGGACAACCGACACCACTCAGATTTACATGAGAATATCCTGTAAAGAAACAATTGGTATATTCATAAGGCGTAGACCACCAACGTGCATCTTTATCGTAAGTATTATCAGCAGAACCCATCACATTAAAAGGTACTACGGACATCATTCCATTCGGACAAACAGCTCCGGGATTAGTGGTACCGAAATTTGTCGTTCCAATAAAAGGATCTACATAGTCTATCAACAGACTCTTTTCCTTATTCATAGGGGGGGCCTTACCCTCTCCCCCAAATACGGGGAGAAGGGTGAAAGCCATTGTGCAAGTTAATAATATACGTCTCATATCCTTCTTAGATAATGCTCGTCCGTTTTGTAAAATCAATTATTTCCTGGATATAGCCGAAAGCCATTCCTACAACAGTATCTGCAGCTCCATAATAAACAGCTACACGCTCACCATCCTGCAATGCCGCACATGGGAATACCACATTGGGCACATCACCTTGAAGTTCATAAGGTGCAGCCGGACCTATCAGATATTCACGGGTACGATAAAGTACCTTTTCAGGATGATCCTTATCGAGTATCGCCGAACCCATTGCATAACGGAAACCGTTGCAAGTAGTGATAACACCATGATAGAAAAGCAACCAGCCTTCATCAGTAAGGAAAGGTACCGAACCTGCACCAATCTTGGTACACTGCCAGGCACTTTCAGGGAAAGGAGTCACTTTCATAACACAACGGTGTTCACCCCAGTATTTCATATCCGGACTGTAGCTGATATAAATATCACCGAACGGTGTATGTCCATTGTCGCTGGGGCGACTTAACATAGCATATTTGCTATCTATCTTTTGCGGGAAAAGTACTCCATTACGATTGAAAGGCAGGAAGGCATTCTCGCATTGGAAGAAATCTATAAAATCAAATGTATAGGCAATACCGATAGTAGGTCCATGATAGCCGTTACACCAAGTAATCCAATATCGGTCTTCAATCCATGTAACACGCGGGTCATATTTATATTCGGATTCGATCATTTCCGTGTTACCGGCTTTAAATTGAATCGGTTCATGACTAATATCCCAATGAATACCATCTTTACTGAACCCTGTGAAGATATTCATCTGTACAGCTTTGTTGTCACAACGGAATACGCCGGCGAACCCATCTTTGAAAGGTACGACAGCACTATTGAAAATACTATTGGATGAAGGAATATGATAGCGTCCGATGACCGGATTTTGCGAGTAACGCCACATTACATCTGTACATCCGACAGGACGTTCTTCCCAGGGAATTTGAATCTTATTCATAATAATTATTTATTTAGTAATTAGTTATCTATTATCACTCAAAAATAGCAATTTATTTTTCTTTTTTGAATCATCATACGTAAAAGGTATAAAATAGGTCATCAAAAAAGCAGGAATTGTTGCGATCAGTACATAGATAAAGAAACTACGGTATCCCAGTAAATCACTAAAATAGCCGCTGATCATTCCCGGAAGCATAACTCCCAGATTCATGATTCCCGAAGCAAATGCATAATGTGACATCTGATGTTTGCCAGGAGCAATCTGCTGCATCATGAACAAGGTCAGTCCGACAAATCCGAAACCATAGCCGAAATACTCCATTGTGATACATGTTCCGATCAGATAAAGACTGGTCGGCTGGACTACAGCAAGGAAAGTATAAGCAAGGAAAGGAAGGTTGAACACGCAACAAAGCATGAATAAAGTTTTCTTCAATCCATATCTGGCAACAAATATTCCACCCAGCAATGAACCGATAACAAAGGCGGCAGAACCAAAGACGCCATTCAATGTTCCGATTTCTGTCAATGACAGCCCCAGACCTCCGACCTCTCTGGAGGCACGCAGAAACAAAGGAGCAACCTTCATTATAAATCCTTCCGCCAATCGGTAGAGAATAATGAAGAAGATATAATATACTATATGTTTTTTAGTAAAAAAGTTTCCAATCACATTTACCAAATCCTGCATGATTTCTGAAGTAGTTTTTTTTCCGGTAGCAGGAACTTGTGTAGAAGGCAACATCTTTATATGATAAAGACCGAGCAATACCATTACTGCAGCAATTACGGCAAAAATAATCATCCATGCAGATGAATATGCACCCTTATTGGCATCTATCGAAGCTCCTTCTATTGCCCCGAAATGTTCGGCCAGCATACCTGCCAAAGCAACTAATCCACCATTGGCAACCAATTTTGCCACATTATAGAAAGCCCCCTGCACTCCAATATATTTAGCCTGATCCTCTTTATTCAGTTCTGCCATATATACACCATCGCAAGCGATATCATGTGTGGCTCCACTGAACGCAATCACCGCCATAGTGGAAATACTGATAGCAAAGAAATAATCAAAGAATAACGAAAAAGCTACTACTCCAAACAATATACCACTCAACAGTTCGGTTACCAGTACAAAAAACTTTTTGGTCCGATACATTTCAAGAAAAGGGCTCCATAAGAATTTGAGTGTCCAGGGCATCATGATAAGAGAAGTCCAAAACGTTATCTGAGTATCAGAAATACCCAAATCCTTAAACATGAATACGGAAACCAAATTGATGGCAATAAAGGGAAGTCCCATTGCAAAATAAGCGGTAGGTACCCAATAAATCGGGTTGATAGTTTTTCCTTGAGAAGCAGTTTTATTCTGTTGCATAGTTCAATAGTATATAGATGAAAGGGTCATTTTTCTGACCCATCTATATATAATACAACTAAGAAGGGCAAACTACTAACGCTTGCCCCTACTTTTTTTATTTTATTGTTACTTCGTCGATAAAGAACCACGAAGGATGCCCTACACCATAATGCCATTCGGGACATTCTTTCGTACCGGTGACCTCAACTTTCACATAACGGGCATGCACTGGCATTTCCGATTCAGTCTTCACTCCGCGGAACTCCACTTTCCCCGAACGGTTTTCCGGCATATCATGTGTTCCCCAATGTGTATAATTCTCTCCATCTTCAGAATAGGAATAAACCACCTTCAGAGGGAAAAGAATCCAAGCTCCGATCTGATGCAGGAAATCCGTATCTATACTATGTATTTCTTTCTCTTTACCCAAATCTATAACAAAAGCACCGTCTGTTCCTTCCCAGCCAATCCAGCTTTCAACGAAAGTAGATCCTCCGAATAGTCCGTCCACTAATGCCGTTTTTCCGATTTCTGCATATTTACCGGTAGGAGGAATAAGATAAGTAACCTTCGCTCCTATCGCAACGCTTTTTTCTGCACGGGGCATATATCTCTCCCGATACAACTGGCAATATTCCACAGGAGAATTGGAACGTTCATTCAATGTCGGTACATTAAATTCTTTCACCCGTTCTTCAAAAAGTGCCAATTTCGGACTGATCTCATTCATATCCGTACCAGTCTCAGTACGGGCAATTTCCAATTCCGAATACTGAATGGGCAAGCGGGCACGCTGCACACGCTTCAGGAATTTATTATCTTCAGCCACCGCTTTCTCTGCATCATCAAACAGTTGATTATAACGTCGCATCAGTTGTGGTTTCAGCATTCCGTATTTATGGGAAACAGGAGAATCATAAATCCACAATCTTTGTCCGCTGCCTATCAACGCTCCCTCCATCACCTTGATATACTGATAAAGGTATGGCGCAGCCTCTCCATAGTATCCATGCAGGAAATGCTGCATCAAAGAATCAACATTCGCTTCGGGGTTCCACATTAACTTAGATACCAGATAGGCACGTAACTCAGCGAAGTCTCCTCCCCCTGCTTCCTGCAATCTGTGAGAAATGCATAGTGGCATGATTCTTTTTGAACAGACGAATATCATCCTGCAAGATATGAAAATTAGGGAACGGAGCCAGATAATTATCAAAATTAATACCATAATCCCACACGAAAATATTATTAGTGATGGCAGCCCAGCTTTCCATTGCTTTCACAAACTCTTTACCTGAGGCATTTTCCGTCAAAGTCACTTCACGGTCACAATCTATATCACAAAGCATGATATTCACATTCGGCAATGGCTTCACATGTTTCGGAGGATTCATCGTATACAGATAGGCAAGCGTGGAAAATTCCTTATCGGGAAAACGGGCAGCCAGCTTATTCAAAAAAGTAATGATACTTCCTGAGAGTGCTCCTTCATAATCATCTATCGCTTTGCAGGCATCACATGTACAATTGGTATAATTACCATCATTCTGACTCACAGACATAATATGCTTATCCGGATTTGCCTTAAAAATAGAATCAATCCGCTGAGCCACGATTTCAAAAACTTCCGGGTTACTCAGACACCATTGGCTTGCTTTCCCGGGATGGCGTTTGCCTTTAAAATAAGAATAATATTCCGGATGGTCTTTTCCATATACGGAAGCAGGAAGCAACTTATCAAAAGTATGCACCCAATAACCGGCAGCAAACACTTCGTTTGGCTCTTCCAGCCTGTTCCACCATTTATATATGGAGTCTGTACGAATAGCATAACATTGTGTCTGGCGGTAACGGAAAGCCGGATTATCTATTTTATCGATAAGCGGCAGTTCGATTGTCTTCGCAGGGTTAAAAGAGTATTCGTTTTCTCCCCAGTAATCCACTCCAAGATATTGTTCGAGTAAAGTTACAACTCCGTAGACTGTCCCATTCCCACTGCCTGAAATACGTAAGATTCCATCTTTCGTAGATAGGCTGAAACCGTCTTCTGTCACTCCAGCTGGGGTTTTGCTACTGATTATAATATCTCCTTTTTTTGCATTCTGCCCTTTTACAATGGGAAATGTACAACCTGAAATTCTCTGAAGGAACAATTGAAATAAATTTGCTGATATTTGATTAATCTGGTCATTTTCTGATAGAATAATCCTGGATTTAGTTTTTCCATTATCAACTAAAACGACTTGTGCTGTTGCAGGAATATAACAACATGCTCCCAACAAACAAAGCAGCTGAAAAATAATACGGCGAATGATTCTCATAGCATTTCCTTTAATTAGTTTTTAGATAATACAATCCAAAAATATAAGATACTCAAGAAAAAAAACAGTTCTAAGTTTTATTAACAAAGAAAACTTAGAACTGATCACAACATGATATAAACAGCAAATAGCCCAAGCTCATTCAGTAATAAACTTGGGCCATTTTTTATTCAGTTTCAGTATAAATACCTACAGTATTAATATAAGGAGAATAATAAAGAGCTCCATGGAAAGTTACTCTTATATATTGCGCTTGTTTAGCCACAAGAAGAAGAATGTAACTTGTCTTATTTGCAAATCCTGAAGCTACACCAAGATCCTCATATTTCTCTCCATCATTACTTATCGCTATACTTGCACTTTCCGAAGAATAAAACCATTCATAGAAATGTAAAGCAATAGTTTTTATATTCTCTTGTTTTCCCAAATCGATATCAAGTATGCTGCCATCCGGAACATAATCATACAAGTCGCTAGATTGTCCATTCAAAGTAAAACTCCAACCCGAATGGTCATTTATTACAGAACCTACCGGTTTGTCTACACAAGATAAAAATCCGACAAGTGCTGTTTTATAAACAATATATAACTTTATTCTCGCCTATATCTGCTCCTACTCCATCAACATTCGTGATTGTCACTGGAATAACATAGTTAGTACCCAGCTGCACAGAAGCCATATCATCCGAAAAACTCAAGGCAACACTCTCTTCCGGAGTTGTTTTTCCTTGTTTAATCATTATTGTCGATTGCTTCAAACTTGCACTAGTCAGTAAAGAATAATCTGTGCCATGCAATGCATTATACGTTCCAACTAATGCCGGATTAATAGCAAGAGTAACTTTGGTGTCACCATCTGCGGCCCATGCCGATTTTAAGATACCGTCAAGCTTCCATTCACTGCTTAAATTTGTAAATCCTTGACTATACTGATACTCTAACAGATATTCTTTACTTGAAGTCAGTGTGACATGATTTGGTTTGTAAGTCGATTCAAATGTCAAGAATATCTTACTATTACTTTCACTCGCTGATACTCCTGTTCCATTAATAGAAGTTATAGCAATCGGGAGAATATAATTTTCCGATCCGTTCTTAAATTCTTCCATATTAGTATAATGCACTTTTAAAGTATCTGCAGAGATATATTCCCCTTGTTTTATATACAAAGTTGCATTTTCCAGTTCTGCATTTTGTAAAGCTACATAGCTCGTTCCATATTCACTGTTGTATGCATCTACCAATGACCTGTCAATAGCTAATTGGATGGTCAAATCTTGTGGTGCAGGTTTAGTACACCTGACAGGAGACAAAATATGTTCGGTGGCGATTTCTCTCAAAAAAGTTCCGTCTCCTTTATACTCTAAAGTAGCATTTGTTTCACTTGGTTTATAAATATAGACATAATTGATATCATACGGATCTGTTGCTTCGTCATCGTCACATGCTGTGACTAATGGCAATGACATAGCAAAAAATGTACTGTATAATATATATTTAAATAATGCTTTCATATCATACTGTTTTAAATTATTGAGCAAATGAATATGTTTCCCATGTCACCTTTTGACGGTTTTCGTTACCTAGGTTAGAATTGCCAATTTCCACATCATGATCATTACCGGTTACATCGTGTAGTATTGTAGCTCCTTCACCTTCATTCATTGGCAGATACAACAACAAATTCTTGTCTGTATAGTCAACTTCGGTATACATAGATTTCTTTATCTGATTAACTGTGCGTGTAACTTTCCAAAAACGAACCTGACACATTTCACAGAAATCCGGAAAATATTCTTCTCCTGAAGAAATCATCTGAAATTGATCAATATTCATCGGTTGTCCTATTGAAGAAGATAATGAGGCAACTACAGTACCATTTTGGTACAATAAAGTAGTACCGGATGCTGCATCATAACTCACTGCAAAATGATACCATTTTTGTGCTTCTAAACCTTTTCCCTTAGTTGGATCACCTGTATCAAATTGAGACCCCATCGTTTTTACTTGTAGGAAATTATTTTTATAGCTACCATTCTCGGAATAGATTAAGTCACCAAACCGTATATATAGTTCTGTCCCTGAACCTCCTGAGTTTATTATAGCCTGATTATTCTTAGTATATCCACCGTTCCCTGATTTAGAGGTGACTTTACTCCACCATTCCAATGTATAATTTGGCAAAGCTAACCCCCAAGCTCCTTCCGGGGCTGCATGCATACCATTATACCATGTTAATTTAGGAACAGCTTGTTTCAAAGGCTTCACAAGAACCAATAAAAAACTGGAAGAGGATTCCGACTTCTCAATACCTCCTTCCACATTCTTAATACTGATGGGAATTGCATATTGAGCACCGCCTTCAGCTTCAAAACTTTTAATATCAACATTCACAGGATCTGCACTTACAGAACCTGCTTCAATTGTCACTGATTCAGGAAATGATATATATTCTTTAGGAGGCATTTTATAATTAGTTTCATTCTTCTTATTATAAGCATCTAATACAGATTCGTCAATAAATAAATTAGCTTTTATTGTTTGATTAATAATATTCACCAAACGTACAGTTAACGAAGTACGCGTCGTACCCTCTGTCAATGTCAATTCTTTAGTTTTGGATGTAGACGCTTCATTTATATAGACTAAATTATCTATAACATCATACTTAGCATTTTCACATGCAGTATGGACCAGTGCCAGTACCCCAAATGCCATTATTTTAAGTAAAGATATTCTCTTCATTGTTTAACCCTTTCTTTTAGTTATTAATAGGAGGATTCTGTGCAGCAATAGCTGCACGCACTGTGGGATAATCAGGATTTCCAGGATAATCATACTCAATATGATAAGCCCCCATACCTGCATGTTCTATTCCACAAGCCGGATGATAGCTCTGTTGCTCGGTAAAGTAATG